>NZ_VMNH01000005.1 GCF_007625115.1 Sedimenticola selenatireducens
ACGCGCTTCTGCCATCACTTTCGTGATCGCCGCCGTCAACGTGGTCTTACCGTGGTCAACGTGACCAATGGTTCCCACGTTTACGTGGGGTTTTGTACGCTCGAATTTTTCCTTGGACATCGACTCAATCTCCGAAAGGCTCGCTTTTTAACTATTTAGAAAAATTAGCCTGCTCATCTTGAGCTAGACTCGATTAATGGAGCCCATGAGCAGATTTGAACTGCTGACCTCACCCTTACCAAGGGTGTGCTCTACCAACTGAGCTACATGGGCCTTACTACTTACTCGAAATTATCGAATAATGGAGCGGGTGATGGGAATCGAACCCACGTATTCAGCTTGGAAGGCTGAAGTTCTACCATTGAACTACACCCGCGCAACCAAGCGACGGATCGCTCACCAAAACCACATCAAAACAAAATAATATGATGGAGAGGGGAGGATTACTCAGGCCTGCGGCCTTTGCCCTCCGGGCCGTCGCGCTACGCGCAACGTTCGGGTCGCTACGCTCCCCGTCGAACCTCTTATCGGCTCGCCTCCTCCCCCACAATCAATGCAGGAGAGCCTTCCACTCACCACGCCACAGAGCGCGGTACAAATTAAGTTGGTGGAGGGGGGAGGATTCGAACCTCCGAAGGCGGAGCCGTCAGATTTACAGTCTGATCCCTTTGGCCACTCGGGAACCCCTCCACGAAGCCCGGCATTCTGCAAGATTGGCAGATTGCTGTCAACTAATTTTCTGGGGATTTACTCAACTTTATTCATCCACTTTCACTGCAAGCGAGGCAATCATAAACCACATCTCAATTGCCGCGCCTACCCGACAATGGCAACAACGCATTGTGGTAAACCATTAGACGCATAACCAAATACCAGCAAAATCTCATATAAATACAATAAGTACATAATATTCTAATATTTTTTCTAGTTGACATGGGCGCAATCCATACGCAATATTGCGATCACTGATCCCCATTAATAGAAATAAAGCAAATATTTATTCACAAAAAAATATTTATGCACAAGCGCATTTAATAGCGTCAGGCATATTTTCCGGAGGAATACAAAAGATGCATTTTAAAAAACAGTTGCTTGCCGCAGCAATCACAACACTCGCTAGCTCAGCCGTTTGGGCTACCAACGGTTATGCACCACATGGTATTGGGCAAAAGGCAAAGGGCATGGGCGGTGCTGGCGTTGCATTTACCCAAGACACACTCGCCGGTGGCATTAATCCCGCCGGGATGGTTCATCAAGGCAACAGCATGGATCTCGGCATTGAGCTGTTTCGCCCCATACGCAAAACAACCCTTAGTGGCACACCTGGCGGCTTCTCCGATGGGACATTCGACAGCGACGGAAAAAGACATTTCCTGATCCCTGAGTTTGGCTATAACCGCATGATCAATAGCAACATGTCATTCGGCGTATCCGTATTTGGAACGGGTGGAATGAACACCACCTACAAAGGAGGAATCCCTCTATTCAACGGAACTGGCACCAATGTCGGAATTGATCTTGCCCAGCTTTTTGTTGTTCCGACACTCTCTTACAAAATCAATGAAGACCACTCAGTAGGCGTCGGCCTCAATCTTGCCGCCCAGAGATTTATGGCGACCGGACTGGCGAATTTCGCGGGATCATCATCAGATGCAGCCCATCTGACTGACAAAGGAAAAGACTACTCCTACGGCGTAGGTCTCCGACTAGGCTGGATGGGGAAGGTTAGCGATGCAGTAACACTGGGTGCAACTTATCAGACTAAAACCCGCATGTCTGAATTCGATGAATACGCAGGTCTTTTTGCTGAGCAAGGTGATTTCGACATACCTGAAAACTATGCTCTCGGTATCGCGGTGCAAGCAACACCAAAGCTAACCATCGCTTTTGACGTAATGCGCATCAACTACAGCAGCGTAAACTCCGTCGGCAATCCACTTGCCAACCTGCTTTCAGGAAACCCTCTTGGCTCAAGCATGGGGCCTGGTTTCGGCTGGGAAGATCAGACCACATATAAGCTTGGCTTCGCCTATGATTACAGTGACAAACTAACGCTTCGCGCCGGCTGGAACCATGGTGACGCACCAATCCCTAGCTCCCAGACAATGTTCAATATCCTTGCCCCTGCAACTGTCGAAGATCATATTACTCTAGGCGCAAGCTGGGATCTTGGCGATGGAATGGAGGTCACTGCTACCTATATGCACGCACTGGAAAATAAAATTACCGGCCCCGGATCTATACCTGCCGGCTTTGGTGGCGGGAACGCAGACATAGAAATGTATCAAGATTCCTTTGGACTCGGGTTTTCCTGGGACATGTAATACAAATATTGCGCAAAACAATAAGGCGGTCATTTGACCGCCTTATTGTTAAGCCTCAATAGCATCATGGCTTGGGCTCATTTAGCTCACAACATGCAATCGATTCATTGCCCGCTGAAATTCTCCCTTTAGCAACTCTGGCAAGACCCGCTTACAATCATCGAGTAATCGCTCAATAGCCTCAGCCTCCTGCTTTGACGGCCTTCCTAAAACATAATTAACTACTTGAGCGGCGCTTCCTGGGTGATCGATACCTATCCTGAGACGCCAAAAATCCTTACTGCCCATGGCGCTTACGATATCCCGAAGGCCGTTATGCCCCGCATGGCCACCCCCAAATTTCAGTCGCGCAATGCCTGGAGCCATATCCAGCTCATCGTGCGCAACCAGAATTTGATCAAGGGGAATCTTGTAATACTTCGCAATACTTGAAACAGACTGGCCACTGCGATTCATAAAGGTTGAAGGCTTTAGTAGCCAACATTCGCGCCCCCCGACCAGGATACGCGCCACCTGTCCATGGAATTTTGAATCCACCTTAAACGTCACGCCATACTTTTCGGCCAAATGATCCAGAAACCAGAAACCCGCGTTATGACGAGTAGCGGCATAATCGGCACCAGGATTCCCCAGGCCGACGATCAGACGTATAGGCTGTGTTGGGTGCGTACTCATATCAGGCAATAATTTGCTATATGCACGACGCTAGCGAAAGGTAACAGCAGGGTCGGGCAGAGCGCCCGACCCAATTTAGGAATGCGGACCAAATTACTCCTCAGCCGCACCCTCATCTTCTTCATCAGCCACTTCTTCAGACTCCACATGCGGAGCATGAATTGAAACAACCTGCACGTCATTGACCTCATCCTGCATAAGTGCAGGCAGCTCAACACCTTTAGGTAGTGTAACTTCAGATAGCATGATCGCGTCACCCACGCCAAGGCCCGAAATATCAACGGAAATATATTCAGGCAGGTCGCCCGGTAGACAGCTGACCTCAACATCAGTCAGAAGATGTGAAACCACACCCCCTTCTTTAACACCTTTTGCCGCTTCTTCACCCACGAAGTGTAACGGGACATTGGTCTTCAACTTCTCTTTGGCGCTGACCCTGAGGAAATCTGCATGCATGATAATGGGCCGTGAGGGATGGCGCTGCAGATCTTTCAAGATCACCTGCTCTGACTTCCCATCAACCTTAAGTGTAAGGATGTGTGAATAAAATGCCTCATGCTCTAAGCGCTGAATCAGTTGATTCTGAACCATTGAGATCATGGCTGGATCCTTATGGGCACCATAAACAACACCCGGAACCAGGTTCGCATGACGCAGGCGGCGGCTCGCACCTTTCCCCGTGTCAGTGCGCTTCTGCGCTTCTACTGTAAAGATATCTTTCATGATTTTCTCCAAATCATCTGTTTAAATAATCACCACCACTCCGCGACCAGAAGGGTAGTGAAGGAATAAAATCACTCCATAAAGAGTGAAGTAACCGACTCATCCAGCGCAATCCTGCGCAAGGTTTCTGCCAATAATTCAGCGATGCAGATTTGTCGTATACGACTACACTGCCGCGCCTCTTCGTGCAGTTGGATCGTATTGGATACCACCAACTGATCCAGCACAGAATTCTCAATATTACTGATCGCCGGCCCAGACAGGACTGGGTGTGTACAGTATGCAATCACCTGCTCGGCACCACGTTCTTTGAGCGCCTGCGCCGCCTTACACAGGGTACCGGCTGTATCAACCATGTCATCAATCAAAACACAGGTACGGCCTTCGACATCACCAATGATATTCATCACCTGGGCGTCATTTGCCTTAGGACGACGTTTATCGATAATCGCCAAGTCAGCATCATCAAGCTGCTTGGCAAGTGCCCTGGCGCGTACCACGCCACCCACATCGGGAGATACCACCATCAGGTTTGGGTATTCCTGTCGCCAAACATCGCCCAGCAATACGGGTAGGGCATAGATGTTATCCACCGGTATATCAAAAAAGCCCTGAATCTGATCGGCATGCAGATCGACCGTCACCACTCTATTAGCACCGGCAGCCGCAATCTGCTTCGCCACCAGCCGCGCAGTAATGGGCACGCGAGCTGAACGCGGACGACGATCCTGCCGCGCATAGCCAAAATAGGGAATTACTGCCGTAATCCGCTCAGCGGACGCCCAGCGTAGCGCATCAATCAGGACAAGCAATTCCATGAGATTGTCATTCGTCGGCTGCGAAGTACTTTGAATGACGTAAACATCTCGCCCTCGAACACTCTCCTGGATTTCAGCCATGGCTTCACCATCACTGAAACAACCCACAATCGCCTTACCCATTCGCACATTGAGTCGGGAGACAATCTCGCTAACGAGGCCAGGATTGGAATTCCCGGAAAATACCATTACGCCACTATCTGGCATTGCGAGCCCTCTTTACCTTTAAATCAATGGGAACCAGCATGACTGCCCTGAAGATTCTGGCCTTTGCTGAGCAATACGTCCAAGCACTGCCCTGCGAAATATTCATAAATACAGCTCGGGCGGTAGAATTACTCCGGGCTTACGCCCTTCGCCCCTTCGGGGTCAGCGGCAAAGCCGCTGTTGGACTCGCTTTCGCTCATCACTCGAACCTGTAGGTTCTCACCCTTCCGCCCCGGCAAATGCCATGGGTATGCCTAAATTAATATGGCTGGGGCGGTAGGATTCGAACCTACGTATGCCTGGATCAAAACCAGGTGCCTAGCCGCTTGGCGACGCCCCAATATTCTGTTTAGAACTTAATAGCTGCATCAAAGGTGAATAATCCAACCCTTGAGCGACAAATGCCTGGAATTGTTCCGGCACTTGCATAAAAACATGGCGAGCAGCAATTTCACTCTCAAACGCAGCAAATACACAACCGCCTGTGCCTGTTAACTGGGCTGAAGCAAATAATGCCAGCCAATCAAAGGCTTCTTTAACCTGCCGATAGTGCTTGAGCACCACAGGAAGACAATCGTTTCCCTGTCTGCCCGCAAGAAAGTCGCGTATTGTCGTTCGAGGAGCGTTCCGTGTCAATTGCGGATCGCGAAAAACCTCAGCCGTTGAAACATGACAGTCCGGGACCAACACCACATACCATGCATCGGGCAATTGTATGGGTGTCAACTCCTCACCCACCCCCTCTGCCCAAGCGGCCTTGCCTTGTATAAAGACCGGAACGTCAGCACCCAACTCCAGACCCAGAGACACTAACTTATCAATGGGGTAATCGGCGCCCCAAAGATGATTAAGCGCCACCAGCACAGTCGCGGCATCAGAACTTCCCCCACCTAAACCACCACCCATGGGAATATTTTTCACTAGAGCGATATCGACGCCCTTCGCACACCCCGCTGCACGCTGAAGCAACTGAGCCGCACGAATGATGAGGTCATCTGATTCTACAATCGACTCATTGCCTGAGAGTCGCCGAATAATACCATCATGTCGGAGTTTAAAACCGAGCTGATCACTAAAATCTATAAAGCGAAATACTGTCTGTAGCAGATGGTATCCGTCCTGCCTACGACCGACGATCTTGAGCATCAGATTGAGCTTGGCCGGTGCCGGCCACCAATCAAAATCTTGGTGTTTCATAAAAACCGTGGTAGTTAGGATAGGAGTTCAAGGGCACTCGTAAGCCTTTGTTTATGTGGATATGCAGCAAAGAAGGCACAGCCATTACATCTTAAGCCGCTGCATGACCTCTAGAACATGCTTACTATCGGGCGTCTTTTCCAGTACATCCTGCCAAACCTTTTCCGCCTGCAGTCGATCCCCTGACACCCAAAGCACTTCACCCAAATGTGCGGCTATCTCGGCATCCGGTAGCTTGGCGAACGCTTGTTGTAAATACTTGATGGCCTCCTCATGACGCCCCATCCGGTAGAGCACCCACCCCATACTATCCATAATAGGAGCTGAGTCCGGCTTAAGTACCAGCGCTCGCTGGATATATTCCAAGGCCTCTTTAAACCTGTCAGTCTGATCAGCCAGTGTGTAGCCAAGCGCATTAAGCGCATCTGCATGTTTGGGATCACTGGCGATCACTTTCAGCATATCCTGCTCCAGAATATCCACTCGATTCTGCGAGGCCGCATAAAGTCCCCGCGCATAGAGCAACTCATTACTCTCCGGCATCGCCCCCAAGGCTGTATCGAACAACATCATCACCTGCTCGACGGTTCCGTGTTCACGTAGCAGTTCTGCTTCGATGAGATAGTATCGCGCAGCGTCGGCAGGATTTTGAATTCGCATTCGCTGAAGCCAGTCTTGCGCCTGACTGATATCACCCTCTGCTACCATCAGTCGAACAATGCGCGCCTCGGCCTCATCACTGAACTCACCGCTCGTAACCCGTTGATACCATTTTATGGCGCTTTCCGGCTGAGCTTTATTCTCCTCAATTCGACCCAGATAATAGGCTGCGGTGTCTACCTGCTTTCCAATACTAATCAACTGTAGAAAATGCTTTCTCGCCTCGTCATCCTTACCCAGTTCAAGGGCAATGAGTCCCAGCCAGTAGCCCGCCCCACCCATCTCTTTTTCGATTTCTTCGAGAAGGAGAAACTGCTCGTACGCCAGGGGCAATTCTTTATATTCAACCAACAAACGGGCATAGGCTGAAACAAGATGGGGATCTGACGGGAATTTTCTGACTGCATCAGCCAGGGTTTCTCTGGCCTTATCTCTCTTCTCCTCGGCGATATAGACCCGGCTTAAAACCAGATAACCCCGCGGCCATTCTGGATGCTCAGAAACCAGACCAGAGGCCTCCGCTTCAGCGTCGGCATACTTTTTATCAACCAAGGCTGCGATCGCCAGGGCGTAACGTCCCCGCGGATCCCCTGGAAACTCGGCGACTAACCGACGCATCAAATCTACGGCTGACTCTCTTTTTAACTCACGATTTACAGCAGCCATGACATTCAGGAAGCCATTCTCATCGTTGTCTTCGCTAATCTGTACGATAGCCTTGAGATGATCAAAGACCATGGCATCCTGATTCTTACGCAACATCAGCACGACAACCAACTGCCTGGCCGTCATATCCTCGGGTGCCAACTTCACCCACAGATGGGCCGCTTTCAGCGCGCGATCATCATCCTCCACATGAAGCGCCAAACGGGTTGCGCGCTCAGCAGACTGCGTATCACCCGACAACAACGCCGCTTGAAACTGGTATTCATAAGCATCTTTCAATGCCCCTCGTTGGGCGGCAACCTCGCCAGCCAACAGATTAAAGATGATATCTGAAGTCAACTCAGGAACTGTCGCCTGCCGGAAGGATGCTTGTGAGTGATCGCTGTTATTCGAAGAACCGGGTGTCACAGTCTGACTTTGAGACTCCAGAGGCTTCTTGACCCCAGAGGATTGGCAAGAAACAAGAAAACCGATAAGGGAGAACAGAAGCACCCGCTGTAACAACTGCCGCATCAATTTTACACCTAAAAATGCGCCCTTTATTGGGCCTGATATGAGAATAGATAATAACTGAGTTTACAGCCAACAGGCTTATTTTCGCACTATGCAAAAGCGATGCGACTTGTATTTAACCTTTTGATAATACAAAATTTCACTTTCGTAAGTCCTCCGCTCTGTGGCTTGTGTGTAAAATCGACCCAAACAGGAATCGAATTCACACCCACCTCACTAGTGGGACTACCCAATTACGCGATAAGTTCACATGGCACTAATCACACTCGGCCTTAATCACAAGACAGCACCCCTTGATATTCGCGAGCGCCTCACTTTTGGCCCCGATATCATTGTGGCAGCACTGCGCAGCCTGTCGGAAAAAACCGCCGTAGAAGAAGCCGTCATCCTGTCGACATGCAACCGCACTGAACTCTACTGCGCACACACCCATTCGGGTCGAGAGGAGATCTGTGCCTGGCTAGGGGAGTTTCATGGCCTTGAAGAAGAAACCATATCACCCTTCCTCTACAGCCATACCGATCAGGAGTGCGTGCGTCATCTTCTAAAGGTCGCCAGCGGCCTGGATTCAATGGTTCTCGGTGAACCGCAGATTCTTGGCCAGGTCAAGCAGTCGTTCCAAACGGCATCTGACGCCTCCACTACCGGCAAGTTTCTGGGGAAACTCTTCCAACACACATTCTCGGTCGCCAAACAGGTAAGAACCGATACGGCTATTGGCCATAGCCCAGTTTCTGTCGCTTTTGCTGCGGTAAGCCTAGCCCGCCAAATTTTCAGTGACCTCTCACAACAGACGGCACTCCTCATCGGCGCCGGGGAAACCATCGAGCTCGCAGCACGGCATCTGCACCAGCATGGTGTAGGACGCATTATTGTCGCCAACCGGACACTTGAAAAGGCCCATACGTTAGCCAATCAGTTCAATGGCTATGCCATTAGCCTGACGGAGATACCGACCCATCTCCCCGAAGCTGACATCGTGATTTCATCAACTGCCAGCCCCCTGCCGGTTGTTGGCAAAGGAACGGTTGAAAGTGCGCTCAAAAAGCGCAAACACCAACCGATCTTCATGGTGGATATTGCAGTACCCAGAGACATAGAGGCCGAAGTAAGTGAATTAAACGACGTCTACCTCTATACGGTCGATGACTTGCAAGAAGTCATACAAGAAAATCTACGCTCCCGGCAAGAAGCGGCGGAACAAGCTGTAGAGATCGTGGACCTGCATGTCGATGAATTCATGGGCTGGCTTCGCTCTCTGGATGCGGTGGGCATGATTCAGGATTACCGGAAGCAGGCAGAGCTCATGCGGGACGAAGTACTGGAACGCGCACTGAAGCAGATGCAGGCGGGTAAATCACCCGAGGAGAGCATGCGTTTTCTTGCCCACACATTGACCAACAAACTGCTTCATACCCCAAGCACACAGATACGACAGGCCGGTTTTGAAGGGCAGTCAGATCTATTGGAAGCAGCTAACACCCTTTTTCAGATCAACGAAAATAATTCTAAATGAAGGCATCCATACGCGGTAGGCTGGAGCAAATTGCTGAACGGTTTGAAGAGATTACCGCCCTCCTTGCGGAGCCTGAAATCCAGAACAATCAGAATAAGTTTCGCGAACTAAGTCGGGAATACGCCCTGATTGAGCCCGTAGTTGCATGCTTTAATCATTATCGCGAACTTGAGCAGGATGTTGTTAGCACACGAGAGATGCTCAACGACCCTGAGATGGCCGACCTGGCCAAAGAGGAACTGGCATTAGCAGAAAACCGGGCGCAGGAACTGGAGCCCGAACTCCAGCTGCTACTAATCCCGGCGGACCCGAATGATCAACGCAATATCTTCCTTGAGGTTCGGGCAGGTACGGGCGGTGCCGAAGCGGCCCTGTTCGCCGGCGATCTTCTGCGCATGTATCTTCGCTATGCTGAGCAGATGGGATGGCGCACTGAAACCATCAGTCAGACACTCGGCGAGCAGGGTGGGTACAAGGAGGTTGTTGTCCGTGTCTCAGGGCAGAACGTCTACTCTCGCCTCAAATTTGAATCAGGAACTCACCGCGTACAACGGGTACCCGAAACCGAGTCCCAGGGCAGGGTACACACCTCGGCCTGCACCGTGGCCATCTTACCCGAAGCGGCAGAAATCGATCACATTGAGATCGGTGCGAATGATCTGCGCATTGATACCTTTCGGGCCTCTGGTGCCGGCGGACAGCACGTCAATAAAACCGACTCTGCGGTTCGCATCACCCACCTCCCTACCGGGATTGTGGTGGAGTGCCAGGATGAGCGGTCACAACATAAAAACAAGGCGCGAGCACTCTCACTGCTACAGGCAAAACTGCTCTCAGGCGTCCAACAGAAACAGGCCAGTGAACGCGCAGAGTCCCGTAAACTCCAAGTCGGCAGCGGTGATCGCTCAGAGCGCATTCGCACCTACAACTTCCCACAAAATCGACTCACCGACCATCGAATCAATCTGACCCTGTATAAACTGGACGAAGTCATGACCGGGGCAATCGATCAGGTCGTTGATCCGCTAACACAAGAGCATCAGGCCGAGCAACTCTCTTCTCTAGCCAATAACGAAGGCTAATTACAGCACTGAGTTAGGCAGGTGACATGATATCTGACGCATCACAGACCATTGCGATGGCCCTGAGCGAGGCCAGCCAGGAGGCCAGGGCTTCCCGGCTTGAGGCGGAGGTGCTACTGGCACACACGCTAAATTGCAGCCGTAGCCATCTCTACACTTGGCCAGAACAGCATCTGACAGAACAGCAGTCGCAGACCTTTTCCAGTCTGATTGGGAGGCGCCTCGCGGGTGAACCTATCGCCTATATCACTGGCACCCGAGAATTCTGGTCACTCACATTGAGTGTGACGCCCGACACGCTCATCCCCCGCCCTGAAACCGAATTAATGGTGGAACGGTCCCTGGAGATCCTACAGACCAAACCCACCGCACGAATCGCAGACCTGGGGACGGGAAGTGGCGCAATTGCCGCCGCACTGGCCAGCGAGTTACCGGAAAGCCAGATCACGGCGACCGACAACTCAGTCAAAGCCCTTTCCGTTGCCCAGGCCAACTTTGAAGATCTGGGCCTGCAGAACATTCAGACCAGTCTTGGTCACTGGCTTACGGCACTCCCGAACGCCGAGCCCTTTGACCTGATACTTTGCAACCCACCTTATGTGGCTGAATATGACCCCCATCTTCAGGAAGACGGCTTACCCTGGGAACCGGCTTCAGCGCTCGTATCTGGAAAGGACGGCTTGGATGATATCAGACAGCTGATCAAGAACGCGCCACTGTGCCTCGCCCCGCAGGGCTGGCTGATTCTCGAACATGGATTTGACCAGGGAAGCGCCGTACGCCAGCTCTTTTCTGAGGCAGGATATCAAGAAGTTATCACTCATCATGATCTGGAACAGCGAGAACGATTGACTGAGGGCAGAAGACCGATAGATGATGGAAACTGCTGAAGAAAATAATAACCTTTAGATTCGCATTGAAATATCTGAAGATCTCTTGATAATTTCTGTATACCGTTTAGGATCAAGTTATGGAATCAGACGATAGCGATATCATAAAGCACCGTGAGATAGTCTTTACGGAACTACACCCCGATCCGCAGCAGGCCCATACAGCGGCAAGTGTGCTTCAGGACATTGAGGGCGTTGTTGAGGTCTTTGTCGAAAACCATCTTCATCTTAAAATACGCTATCACGTACTGAAGATTTCCCTTGAGCAGATCGAAAACGCCTTGATCGAGTGCGGATTCCATCTTAGCAGTAAACTCATCTACAAGATTTCACGCGCGCTCTATTACTACACTGAAGAGATACAGCGGGTGAATAATGGTTGCAGTGATGAGGATCACAACAGTACGCGCAAAATTTTCATCAATCGCTACGAAAATCGAACACATGGCTGCTCAGACACGCGACCTGAGCACTGGCGAAAATACCTGTAGCAGGATCCTACAGCAGATACTTCCCTTTCAGGGGGCACATTGGCAGGAGATGCCATTGCGGCCACGCCTGAGCAGAGATGAATGACCTGCACTTTATGAACGACGAGCAACTACTTCGTTACAGCCGACAAATCATGCTCCCCTCGATTGGTATCGAAGGACAAGAGAAACTCCTCAACTCCAGAGTACTCCTCTTTGGACTGGGCGGGCTGGGATCACCCATTGCTATGTATTTAGCGGCCGCCGGGATTGGCGAATTGGTGCTGGTCGATTTTGATCGGGTAGATATCACTAATCTGCAACGACAAATCATCCACACCACGGGATCGGTTGGCCAACTTAAAGTGGATTCAGCCAGACAAGCCCTGCGTGCAATCAACCCAGATTGCCGTATCGATACCGTCTCTTCCCGGCTTGAGGGCAGCGACCTCGAACGCGAAGTCAAGCGGGCTGACTTGGTCATTGATGGCACTGACAATTTCACCACCCGATTTGCCATCAATGATGCCTGCGTGGCTCACCAGAAACCCCTCGTATCCGGCGCTGCCATTCGCATGGAAGGACAGGTGTCTGTCTTCACAGGCCAACCAGACCAACCCTGTTACCGCTGCCTCTATGGCAGTGCTGCCGAACTGGACGAGACCTGTTCTTCGAATGGGGTACTCTCACCGTTGGTGGGTATCATTGGAAGTGTACAAGCCGTCGAAGCCATCAAAATATTGGCCCAAGCCGGCACCCCATTGATAGGCCGTCTGCTGGTACTTGATGCGTTAGAGATGCAGTGGCGAACCCTTAAACTCAAAAAAGACCCCGCCTGCAAGACATGCGGCCAGAAATAGAGACTTATGACAACACCTGCCATCTCTGCGGAAAAGGCCCGCTATCTAAACTCGCTTCGTCAGGACATCGCCTTCAGTGAGACCCTACGGGGAGAAATGCTACAGTTTCAGACCACTTGGGGACTCTTCTCGCCCAAATCCATCGACGAAGGGAGCCGGCTATTACTCGACTACATGGAAGTGGGGGAGAATGACGATACACTGGATCTCGGATGTGGCTATGGGCCACTGGGCCTCACACTGGCCCGCCTGGCACCTAACGGCACCAGTGTGCTGGTGGACAAAGACTATGTGGCGGTTGAATACAGTCGGAAAAATGCTGAACTGAACGGCATCAGAAATACAGAAATCTTTCTCAGCAATGGATTTTCCGAGGTAGGCAACAGACAATTTGATCTGATTGCCTCTAATTTACCCGCAAAAACCGGCAAAGAACTCTACTATCTCTACTTTTATGATGCCCTGATGCGCATGAAGCCTGGTGCCCGGTTTTATGTAGTGACGATCACAGGGCTGAGAAAATTTATCCAGAAGGCCTTCATCGAAGTTTTTGGAAACTACGAAAAACTTAAACAAGGCAAGACGTACACGGTTGCTGTGGCAACACTTGAAAAGTAGAAAGCGCCACCTCTTTAGCCCAAACACACCCAAGGTTTGGGCATTAAGCGAATATACTTTATAATCCTTACATGGACTGGCGGCCGACCGGGGGGACGGTTAATACTCTTCTGATACTGAGCCTGGCACACAAACAGAGCACAGGCCATTTATCAAGGACATATCTGTATATCCCTATGAATCCCTACAAAATCCTGGTTGCCGACGACGACATCTTTACCCTCACCAGCATTACAAGTGGTCTAAAAAAAGCGGGCTATGAGATACTATCCGCCCCAGATGGGGCGATTGCCGTGCAACTGGGCCTCCAGGAGCAACCAGATTTGGCTATCCTGGATATACGCATGCCAGGAATGAGTGGCATAGACGTCGCCCGAAAGCTACGGGCCGATGGTCGCATCAATACCCTGTTTTTAAGCGCCTATAGCGACAAAGATGTGGTTGAACTGGCCACCCAGGAGGGCGCGCTCGGCTATCTGGTCAAACCCATTAATATCCAACAGCTGGTCCCGGCCATAGAGGCCGCCCTGAAACGCTCTGCAGAACTTAATGAATTACAACAAAAAGAGGTAGACCTGACTGATGCTATTACTAGAAACCGGGAGATCAGTGTTGCCGTCGGTATTTATATGGAGCGTTTTTCGGTCAATGAACAGAGCGCCTTTGATGCCCTCCGCAACTACGCTCGACATGAAAGAATGAAGCTCGCATCCCTGTCCAAAGAACTTATACAGGAATCCGATTCACGGGACACACTATTCAAAGCGATCCACTGTCATCACCAAAAGGCTCACTAACCCCATTGAAAATAAACAAAAATGCCGGGGCATAGCCCGGCACCTTGCATACATTTTTTGCCGTTTAAGCGGAGAGTTTTTTCAGCAGCAGTTCATTCACCTGCTGTGGATTGGCCTTACCCTTGGACTGTTTCATCACTTGGCCGACAAAGAAGCCTAGCATTTTTGGGCGCTTCTTCTCATCAGCATTGCGATAGTTCTCCACCTGATCGACATTGGCTGCCAATACCTCATCCACAACACGCTCTATGGCACCCGTATCAGTAATCTGCTTGAGGCCTTTGGCCTCAATAATCTGATCGGCACCACCTTCACCAGCCAACATGGCTTCAAACACCTGTTTGGCAATCTTTCCAGAAATGGTGTTATCCACAATACGCAACAACATCTGCCCAAGCGCTTCAGCACTCACAGGACTCTCAGCAAGCCCGAGTCCCGCCTTATTCAGTGAACCCGACAGTTCACCCATCACCCAGTTGGCGGTCAGCTTCGCATCCCCCGCGACCTTTGCGGCCTGTTCAAAGTAATCTGCCAAATCCTTACCAGACGTCAGAAAGACAGCATCATACTCACTCAGACCGTAAGCTTCGGAGAATCTTTTCCGTTTCGCTTCTGGCAACTCTGGCATGGCCGCCCTGATTGATTCGATCAGATCCGCGTCCAGCTCCACGGGTAACAGATCCGGGTCTGGGAAATAACGATAATCATTGGCCTCCTCTTTGGAGCGCATGGAGCGGGTTTCATCCTTATCCGCATCATAGAGCCTCGTCTCCTGTACTACTTCACCGCCTGCCTCTATAAGATCAATCTGACGCTCGACCTCTATATTTATGGCACGCTCCAGAAATCGAAACGAATTGAGATTCTTTAGCTCAGCTCTCGTCCCCAATGGCCCACCGAATGGACGGACCGAAACATTAGCATCACAGCGGAACGATCCCTCTTGCATATTGCCGTCGCAGATACCGAGATATTGCACAAGTTGATGAATCTTCTTGGCATAGGCCACGGCCTCCTTGGCTGAACGCATATCGGGTTCTGAAACGATCTCAAGTAAAGGCGTACCCGCCCGATTCAGATCAACACCGGTCATGCCGTGAAAATCCTCATGCAGCGATTTACCTGCATCCTCTTCCAAGTGTGCACGGGTAACACCGATCGTTCTGCGCACCCCGTCATCCAACTCAATCTCAACTTCACCCTTACCAACGATTGGCAGCTCAAACTGACTGATTTGATAGCCTTTGGGGAGGTCAGGATAAAAATAGTTTTTACGCGCAAATACAGATCGCTCACCAATTTCCGCATTAATAGCCACGCCAAAGGTGACGGCCATCCGAACCGCCTCTCTATTAAGCACCGGCAACACACCTGGCATGCCCAGATCAACATTACAGGCCTGGGTATTCGGCGCAGAGCCAAAAGCGGTAGATGCCCCGGAAAAAATCTTCGACTTGGTGGCCAACTGGGCATGAATTTCAAGCCCGATCACTGTTTCCCATTGCATAATCTGTCTCTACATTCCCAATCTGTTATTCAAACCCGGCAGGGCTCGCACTGTGCCAATCGGTCTCTTGCTGCAGGCGATGCGCCACATTCAGCAGCTTGGCCTCTTCAAAATAGTTGCCTATCAGCTGCAGTCCCACAGGCATGCCACCCACCGGCTGAACCGGAATGGACATACCGGGCAAACCGGCTAGATTCACCGCAATGGTATAGATATCGGAGAGGTACATGGTAACGGGATCATCGGCCTTTTCACCAATCCCAAATGCAGTCGATGGTGCAGTCGGCCCCATGATCACATCCACCTGGTTGAAGGCGGCGCGGAAATCATCGGAAATGAGATGGCGAATCTTCTGCGCCTTGAGATAGTACGCGTCATAATAGCCGGCTGAGAGGGCATAGGTCCCGATCATAATGCGCCGCTTGACCTCAGCCCCAAAACCTTCACCTCGTGAACGCTTGTATAGATCCTCCAGATCCTTTGGCTCACTACAACGATGGCCAAAGCGAACACCATCGAAGCGTGACAAGTTGGAGGAGCACTCGGCAGGTGCTACCACATAATAGGTCGGCACACCCAGATGGGTATTCGGCAAGCTGATATCCACAAGCTCTGCACCCATGCTGACATATTCATTCAGAGCTAATTGAATGGAGGCCTCAATATTGGCGTCGAGCCCACCCCCGAAATACTCCTTAGGCACACCAATACGCAGCCCTCTCAGATCATCACCCAGCGTAGCTGAATAATCCGGAACAGCCGCTTCAGCACTGGTGGAATCCCGCCCATCAAAACCGGCCATCACCTGAAGCATGGCGGCGGCATCCTCCGCTGTTCGTGCCATGGGGCCGCCCTGATCCAATGACGATGCGAAGGCGATCATGCCATAACGCGAAACCCGACCATAAGTCGGCTTTAAGCCCGTGATACCACAGAATGAAGCCGGCTGACGAATGGACCCCCCGGTATCCGTACCCGTTGCAGCAACACACAATCTGGCCGCCACTGCAGCCGCCGAGCCACCCGATGAACCACCCGGCACGGCGCTTTCTTTCCAGGGGTTCCGGACCGGCCCATAGAAGCTGTTCTCATTGGAAGAGCCCATGGCAAACTCATCCATATTGGTCTTCCCCAGCATCACCGCCCCAGCCTGCTTGAACTGAGAGACCACGTGAGCATCGTAGGGCGCGACAAACTTATCCAGCATTTTCGAACCACAGCTGGTTTTAATCCCCTGGGTGCAGAAAATATCTTTGTGCGCTATTGGTATGCCTGCCAGCAACGACGTATGACCTCCTTTAAGCCGCTGATCAGCCAGTTCAGCCTCTTGCAGGGCCTGCTCTTCACAGACCGTAACGAAGCTATTAAGCCCTGAATTAAAACTGGAAACCCGCTTCAAGTAGGTGCGTGTCAGCTCAACACTGGAGAAGTCACCCGCGCGCAAACCCCGCGCCAGCTCAGAAATCGTTTTGTTATACATTCAATCAATCCATCAAAACAGGCAAATCAATTATCCCGAATTTATTCAGGCCACTACTCAATCACCCGGGGAACCAGATAGAGGCCATCCTCAGTAAAGGGCGCGATCGATTGGAACAGCTCTCGCTGATCCTGCTCAGTCACCCTATCTTCTCTGAGTCGCTGAACCATATGCAGCGGATGCGCCATTGGCTCAACACCTTCCGTGTCCGCCTGATCCATCTGTTCAACCAGATTCAAAATATTCGACAAATCAGAAGCGACTGCATCCAGTTCGTCATTGCTCACTGACAAGCGGGCCAAATGAGCTATCTTCTCAACATCGGATCGTTCCAGAGACATAGATTCCTCAAACTTACAGGTAATGGATTCGACGATATAGGGGTCAGGCGAATCCCGGGGAGACCACAAAAACGAATACCTTTTGCGGCTACTTTTCCAGGATATTTTTGTCTTTTGTTTCCAAGAGGGGGAAATTAACACATTTAACCGCATGCGTGCAGGTGCAGAAATGATAAACTACCCCTCAATTATGGATATTTTCAGGCAGAGTTCCTTGCCCAAGCCCCCCTGCGATTGCTAGATTACGTCTTTTCTCGGGGCATCAGGATGGAAGCGGCGCCCTGTAATAATTAACGACACACCGCATGGGATATCAATTTCGCAATGTTCAGACGTATACGCGGACTTTTCTCCAATGATCTGTCGATAGATCTTGGAACAGCAAACACCCTGATTTATGCACGAGGCAAAGGCATCGTGCTCAATGAACCCTCTGTTGTGGCCATCCGCACCGACAGAGGACCAGGCGGCGGCAAATCTGTTGCTGCCGTGGGTGAAGAAGCAAAACGAATGCTGGGTCGCACGCCCAACAACATCACCGCAATCAGGCCCATGAAAGATGGCGTCATTGCCGACTTCACTGTCACAGAAAAAATGTTACAGCACTTCATTCACAAGGTGCATGAAGCCAAACTTATTCGTCCAAGTCCGCGGGTGCTGGTCTGCGTTCCCTGCGGCTCGACCCAGGTGGAGCGCAGGGCGATCAGGGAATCCGCAGCAGGCGCAGGGGCTCGAGAGGTCTACCTGATTGAAGAACCGATGTCAGCCGCAATCGGCGCCGGTCTCCCGGTCAATGAGGCCAGGGGCTCCATGGTCCTGGATATTGGCGGCGGCACATCCGAAGTTGCCATCATCTCCCTCAACGGCATTGTCTATTCCAACTCCGTCCGTGTCGGCGGTGATCGCTTCGATGAGGCAATCATCAACTATGTGCGCCGTAACTACGGCACCCTGATTGGTGAAGCAACTGCCGAGCGTATTAAAAAAGAGATTGGCTCCGCCTTTCCTGGTAATGAAGTCAAGGAGATGGAGATCAAAGGCCGCAATCTGGCTGAAGGCATCCCGCGCAGCTTCACCCTGAGCAGCAACGAGATTCTTGAAGCAATGCAGGAGCCACTGTCAGGCATTGTAGGTGCTGTGAAGGCCGCTCTGGAGCAGACCCCCCCTGAACTGGGTGCCGATGTAGCCGAATGCGGTATCGTGCTAACAGGCGGTGGTGCACTGTTACGAGATATAGACCGTCTGCTGGAAGAGGAGACAGGCTTGCCCGTACTTATTGCGGAAGACCCCCTCACCTGCGTTGCCCGTGGCGGTGGCCGGGCACTGGAGATGTTGGATGAGCGGGGCGGCGAACTGCTGTTCTCACTGGAGTAATTGCCGTCAGGCGCTGATCAAGAGTCAAAGAGGCTGATCCCCCATTAAGCCGATCTTTACACAAGGTCCGTCGATTACCTTCCGCGTCATCTTAGCCGTGGTGTTTTCGCTCGTCTTGATGATCATCGATCACCGCCAACACCACCTGGAATCGGTCAGGTCGGCGCTCTCAACGGTGATCTACCCGCTGCAATATGTGGCCAATCTACCCCTCTCAATCGGTCACTGGGCCTCAGAAACATTTGCCACCCGCACCCGCCTCCAGGACGAGAACCGAAACCTTAAAAAAGAGAATCTTTTGCTCCAGGGGCGCCAGCAGAAGCTGGCCGCCCTGGAAGCTGAGAATATGCGCCTGCGGGATCTTTTGGACTCCTCATTCAAAATCGGCGACCGGGTTCTAATTGCGGAGTTGATCGCCGTAGACATGGACCCCTATCGTCAACTCGTGCTGTTGAACAAGGGGTCGAGTTCCGGCATTTTCAAGGGGCAGCCCGTGCTGCATGCCAATGCGGTGATGGGACAGGTCGTCCATGTCAATCGCTTCACCTCCTCCGTACTGATGATTACGGATGCCAGCCACGCCCTACCCATCCAGGTCAATCGCAATGGGTTACGTACCGTGGCAATAGGAAGTGGGCGCATCAACGAGCTGGAATTACCCAATCTGCCCAACAATGCTGACATAGAGGTGGGCGACCTGCTGGTAACCTCTGGTCTGGGTGGACGCTTTCCCTCCGGCTATCCAGTGGCCGTAGTCACCTCCATTATTCGAGAACCCGGGGAACCCTTTGCACGAATAAAGGCCCAGCCCAGCGCCCATCTGGAGCGAGCACGTGAGGCACTATTAGTATGGACCCTGACCCCACCAGAGCAGACTGACACCACTCCGCAACTGGAACCTGAAAAAGAGGTCGAATCCACAACTGAACCTGTGCCGAGGGATAACCCATGACGCTTTCCCCCAGACAAGGCACCATCGTCATTGTCGGCAGTTTCTTTGTCGCCTTGCTGCTGGCCATTCTGCCGCTACCCGACTGGGCACAAATGCTGAGACCCCAGTGGTATACCCTTGTACTGATTTATTGGGTGTTGGCCTTGCCACACCGAGTGGGTGTTGCTGTTGGTTGGGTGACCGGTATTACCGTGGATGTCCTGACAGGAACCCTACTGGGCCAACACGCCCTCTCACTGGCGCTGATTGCCTATATTGTCTTTGAGATGCACTTGCGCATTCGTCTTTTCCCTTTGTGGCAACAATCCTTGACCATCCTGGTACTGTTGCTATTGGAAAAACTGATCTCGCTGTGGGTAATCGGGGCCGTGGCACAACCCACGCCACCACTTACCTATTGGGCCCCGCCACTGGTCGGCATGCTTTTATGGCCCTGGATCTATATTATCCTGCGTGATTTACGACGCAAGTTCCAAGTAAGCTAACAAGATGTACCCGAGCACGCTTAAAGACTATCTGCGTGAAAGCCGGTTATTTCGATCGCGCGCCATTATTGCCGCACTGATTGTGCTCTTGCTACTGATACTGTTGGTTATGCACTTGGCAACGCTGCAGATAGTCGATCATACTCACTTCACCACCCTTTCGCGAGACAACCGGGTAAAGGTGGAACCACTCCCACCGACCCGCGGGCTGATCTATGATCGAAACGGCGTCATTTTGGCGCAAAACCTGCCTACTCATAGCCTCGAAATCACCCCCGAGCGGGTAAAAGATCTGGACAAAACCCTGGAAGAGCTGGGCAAGCTGGTTCCCATCAGTGATAACGACCTTAAACGCTTCAAACGACTTAAAAGTCATCAACGGCGCTTTGATAGCATTCCTATTCGGGTACAGCTAACCGACGAAGAGGTGGCACGCTTTGCGGTCAATCGTCACCTGTTTCCCGGGGTAGACATACAGGCCAAACTGCTACGGGACTACCCGCTGAAAGACATAACAGCCCATATCCTGGGTTATGTGGGCCGTATCAATAAAAAAGAGCTTCAGGAAATCGATAACTCAAGCTACTCCGGTACAACACATATCGGCAAAAACGGGGTGGAAAAATATTATGAAGAAGCCCTGCATGGAGAAGTCGGTTTACAGCAAGTAGAGGTCAATGCACTGGGGCGGGTCATTCGGGTGCTAGAGAATAAGCCTCCACAGCCCGGAAAGGACCTGCATCTTACACTGGATGCCACATTGCAGCGTGTCGCAATGCAAGCATTCGGTGAGGATAATGGCGCAGCCGTGGCCATCAATCCGGAAAATGGCGACATCCTTGCCATGGTGAGTAAGCCTGGCTTTGACCCCAATCTGTTTGTTGAGGGCATCTCCTCTGCTGACTATAACGCCCTACAGACATCAGAGGACAATCCACTGTTCAATCGCGCCATTCGGGGACAATATCCACCAGGATCTACCATCAAACCCTTTATTGGACTCGCCGGCCTGGAGAGTGGCGTGATCAGTGCCACACAGAAAAAATTCTGTCCCGGTTTTTTCCAACTGCCAAATCACAGCCATAAATACCGCGACTGGAAAAAGACCGGACATGGCGCTGTAGACCTGAATGACGCTATCACCCAATCCTGTGATGTGTACTATTACGATCTAGCGCTGCAACTAGGGATAGACAAACTTGCAGAATACCTTGCTCCTTTTGGGTTCGGTGAAAAAACCGGGGTCGACATTACCGGTGAGCTTGGCGGTTTATTGCCCTCGCGTGAATGGAAGAAGGCGGCAAAAAAGCAGCCGTGGTATCCAGGTGAAACGTTGATTACCGGGATAGGTCAAGGCTATTTCCTGACCACCCCGCTGCAACTGGCAAGCGCCACAGCAACGCTTGCAGAACAGGGAATACGCTTGCAACCCAGAATCGTAAAATCTATTGCACAAAGCAATGAGGCGACACCTACTGATCAGCCCGTAACCAGACATCCGCCCGTGACAAAACGCTCTGAATCCAATTGGGACGCCATGCTCTCCGCCATGTTGCAGGTCACGGAAGGACTGCGAGGAACGGCGAGAAACATTCGCAACGATCACTATCGAATTGCTGGCAAAACGGGAACTGCTCAAGTATTTACGGTCAAACAGGAAGAGAAATACGACGAAGATAAGATCGATAAGAAGATGCGAGACCATGCCCTGTTTATGGCGTTTGCCCCGGCGGAGAATCCGAAGATTGCAGTCGCAATCATTATTGAGAATGGCGGTCATGGTGGTTCCGTGGCCGCACCTATAGCGAAAGCCATCATGGACCACCATCTGCTACAGGGAAAGCAATAATGGCGCATTACAAACCGAGCGGCCTGCCAGAATCGAATCCTACCCGGGCCGAAGGCATTCTGGCCGATCTACATCTCGATCTTCCCCTGCTGACCGGACTGCTACTACTTTGCAGCTTTGGTCTGCTGGTGCTATACAGCGCTAGTGGTCAGGACATGGCGGTTATTGAACGCCAATTAATCCGCCTTGGCGTTGCCTTTGTTGTGATGATTGCCGTGGCCCAAGTCAGACCATCCACACTGAGACGCTGGGCGCCCTGGCTGTTCGCGGCAGGCATCTTAATGCTAATCGCCGTACTGGTCGCAGGCCAGGTGGGCAAGGGCGCACAGCGCTGGCTCAATCTTGGATTCTTTAGATTCCAACCCTCAGAGATGGTCAAACTGGCCGTCCCTATGATGATCGCCTGGTTTTTAGCGGAGAAATCACTGCCGCCCAAATGGAGTCGCCTCGCGATGGCCGGCGTGATGATTTTGATCCCGGTTATGTTGATTGCCCGACAGCCAGATCTTGGCACCTCCCTTCTGGTGGCCAGTGCAGGCATCTTTGTGCTCTTTATGGCGGGCTTGAGTTGGCGTTTTATGGGCGGAATGATTATCACGGCCATACCCGTTGCCTGGGTCCTCTGGGAGTGGGGCATGCGGGAATACCAGCGCAACCGGGTGCTGACCTTTCTGAATCCAGAACGTGACCCGCTGGGCACCGGCTATCACATCATTCAATCAAAAATCGCCATCGGCTCAGGCGGCCTTTATGGCAAGGGTTGGCTAAATGGCACGCAATCCTATCTTGAATTTCTTCCCGAAGGGACCACAGACTTCATCTTCGCCGTTTTGGCGGAAGAGTTCGGTTTCATAGGCATTTTGGCGCTGCTCGCCATCTACATATTCATCATCCTTCGCGGCCTCTATATCGCCGCCCAGGCCCAGGACACTTACAGCCGACTCCTGGGGGGTGCCATCACACTGGTGTTCTTTGTTTATCTCTTTGTAAACACCGGCATGGTTAGCGGAATCTTGCCAGTGGTCGGCGTGCCCCTCCCTCTGGTGAGTTATGGCGGCACCTCGTTGGTGACCATCATGGCCGGTTTCGGTATCCTGATGTCCATACACACACATCGGAAGCTACTACCGACATAGGATTCACACCGAACACCGGTTTGATTGCGAATAACATAAGGAAAGCAGGCATGTTTCACACCTTCTCAACCATCAGACTACTCATCGTCTTGCTTTTCATAAGCAGCGCCAGCCAGACTGCCAATGCCGGGAGTGAATACGATGAACTGATTCAGGAGCTGGTGGCCGAAAAAGGTTACGAGGCCGAAAATCTGAGAAAAATACTGGCTGATGCGAAACGCAGCCAACAGGTGATTGATAGCCTTAACCGACCGGCAGAAACCATCCACACATGGAAAACTTATCGCCGCATTTTCCTGAAACCCAATCGGATTGAAGAGGGTGTTGCCTATTGGAAGAAACATCGAGTCCATTTGGATAAAGCCGAGGAAATCTACGGCGTTGCACCCGAGATCATTGTAGCCATCATTGGCGTAGAAACCCTATACGGAAAGCGACCAGGCACGACCAGCATTCTGGATGCCCTATATACTCAAGCCTACCACTACCCCAAGCGCTACCAATTTGGCCGCGCGCAACTGAAGGCCTTTCTGCAAATTCTTATGGAAGAAGAGATGGACCCCTCCATGGCACTCGGCTCCTATGCCGGCGCAATGGGTACACCACAATTTATCCCGACGAGCTTTCTCAGTTTCGCAGTGGATTTTAACGGTGACAAGAAACGGGATATCTGGGGTAATGATGCAGACGTCATAGGCAGTGTGGCCAACTATTTTAACAAGCACCAGTGGCGCAAGGGTGAAGCCGTTGCATTCAGAACCGAAAGCATAGCGCCGACCCATCCACTCTACGTGGAATCAGCCCAAAGGGCCGCAAAACCGGATACACCACTCAGCACTATTAAAGAGGCCGGAATAGCAGCACCTGATCCTGCGGATGAGAGTACCCTGACAAAAATCATCCAGCTCAAAGGGGCAGAAGGTGATGAATTCTGGCTGGGCATGCACAATTTCTACGTCATCACTCGATATAATCACAGCAATCTATACGCCATGGCGGTGTATCAGCTGAGTCAGGAGATCCTGGCGCTTAAACACAGCCTGGAAAAACAGTGACACGAAATCAGTTCATCCATACGCTTTTACTCTGTCTGATCGGCGCCACGCTGATTACAGCCTGCTCAAGATCACCCATTATCCCGGGCTTTCCTGAGTCCGAAGACAGCGCACCCAGCAGGCGGCTCAATCCCGACACCATTGCCGACGCCACACCTCGCACAGAACCGCGAAGTCGACGTGGCAACCCGCAATCCTATGTGGTCAGAGGCCAGCGGTATTATACACTGGAGCACAGCCAGGGTTATGTGGAAAAGGGGATTGCTTCCTGGTATGGCACCAAGTTCCATGGCCGTTCAACCAGCAGTGGCGAACCCTATGACATGTACGCCATGACGGCGGCGCATAAAAGTCTGCCTCTGCCGACTTACGTTCGGGTGACTAATTTGCGCAACGGCCGATCAGCCATCGTCAAGGTGAACGACCGCGGCCCCTTCCATGACAATCGGATTATCGATCTCTCTTATGCTGCAGCCACAAAACTTGGCATACTCGGTCAAGGCACTGGCCTCGTTGAGGTTAAGGCGCTGGACCCCCGCCAACCACAGCAGCTCGCTTCATCGGCATCTCCCCATCCAGCCAGTATTCAGGCACAACGCACCAAAGAGCCTGATCTGTTTATTCAGGTGGGCGCATTCAGCAGCCGGCAAAATGCCAATCAGCTGAGCCATAGACTGACCAATTCTCTCGGAGAGCAGGTCCGTATCCAGGAGATTGAGAACCAGGGAAAGCGAATATTCCGGGTTCAAATCGGCCCTTTAGCCAGTGTCGAACAAGTGGACAGCCTCAGCCTCAATCTCCCCAAGCTGGGGATTGCAGAGACCCAGGTCATTATCGACTGAGTAGAGTTTAGGCTATACGACAACTGATTTGAGGTTCAATCTTGTAACAGTGTGGCAAAGACAGTTTTAGGGCATTTTTCAGGTTAGAATAAGCCGCTTTCGATAGAACTCTGCCTGTTGAGTGCTGTCTCTAGATACCTCAGGCTCAAGTAACCAAAAGGATTAAAATGTTCCAAAGCCCCATCAGAAAAAAGACCACCCCCCTCCTCACCCTCATCTGGTTCTGCCTGTTCGCCACTGCTGCGTCAGGGGCCCCCGTACCTGCACCGCCTACCGTTGCGGGCACAGGGCATCTGCTGATTGATTATGACAGTGGCCGCATTCTCTCTTCCAAGAACGCTGATCAACCCCTGGAACCCGCCAGTCTGACCAAAATCATGACGGCCTATGTGGTACTCAGGGAGATTCAGGGTGGACACGTTACGTTGCAAGACCAGGTTCTGGTAAGTAAAAAGGCCTGGCGCACACCAGGCTCCAGAATGTTTATTGAAGTAGGCAAGAAAGTGGCGCTGGAAACGCTATTAAAGGGGATGATCATTCAGTCGGGCAATGATGCAAGTGTGGCCTTGGCAGAACATGTCGCGGGCAGCGAAGAGACCTTCGCCAATTTAATGAATGAGCATGCCCAACGACTCGGCATGATAAACACCCATTTCGTTAATAGCACCGGTTTGCCGGCTGACAATCACCACACCACGGCACAGGATATTGCCCTCGTGACTGCTGCGACCATTAGAGAATACCCTGATTTTTATCAATGGTATGCGACCAAGGATTTTACCTTTAATGACATCACGCAGAAAAATCGCAACCGCCTGCTGTGGCGTGATGACGCGGTTGATGGCGTAAAAACCGGACATACTGATGCAGCAGGTTACTGCCTGGTCGCCTCAGGAAAGAAAGATGGCATGCGCCTTATCTCAGTTGTCATGGGCACCCAGAGTGAAGATGCCCGAGCCAAGGAGAGCCAGGCCCTACTCAATTATGGCTTCCGTTTTTTTGAAACCCATCGCCTATATGGCGCCGGCGACAAACTGACCACCACCCGTGTTTGGAAGGGCAGTCAGGAGCGATTAAGTCTAGGGGTTGAAAAAGATCTCTATATCACCATACCCAGACGACAATACAAAAACCTGGATGCCAGCATGACGATCAATCCAAAGCTGATAGCTCCTGTGGTCATGGGTGCTGCGTTTGGCAAGGTCAATATAGCTTTGGAAGGCGAAACTGTGCTGGAGGCTAATTTGGTAGCCCTGGAATCAATCCCAGAAGGGGGGATTCTGCAAAATATCAAAGACACTGTGCTGCTTTGGATGGAATAGAGAACCCAGAGAACATGTTATGAATGAAGCACAGCCTGACATCTACCTCAACGGCCAGTTTCTGAGACCAGAAGAGGGAAAAATTTCGGTCATGGACCGGGGATTTCTGTTCGGCGACGGTGTCTATGAGGTAATTCCTTGCTATGCGGGCCGGCTTTTCCGACTAGAACACCACCTGCAACGCCTGGATAGTAGCCTGCACGCTATTCACATGACCAACCCCTTGAGCACGGCGGAGTGGCAAGCGATTCTGCAACGATTGATCCAGCAGTTACCCGGCACCGATCAATCGGTCTATCTACAGATCACGCGCGGCTCCACAGGAAAGCGCGATCATGCGATCCCAAAAGAGATTCAGCCTACGCTGTTTGCCATGACGCAACCCGCCATCTACCCGGATGAAGCCAGCCTGACCAATGGCGTGAAGGCTATTACGCTCCAAGACAATCGCTGGCATCGATGCAACATAAAGGCCATCACACTCCTGGCGAACGTCTTACTTCGCAGTGAGGCCATGGATCATGGGGCCTCCGAAGCGATCCTGATCCGCGATGGGCAGGCCGTGGAGGGTGCTACGAGCAATATTTTCATTGTGAAAAAACAACGGATCATCACACCACCCAAGAGTGAACATTTACTCCCGGGAATTACTCGCGACCTGGTCCTTGAGCTTGCTGGACAACAGGGGATGCCATTTGAGGAGTCAGCGATCAGTGAGCAAGCGCTCAACGAAGCCGATGAGATCTGGCTTACCAGCTCAAGCAAGGAGGTGATGGCCGTCGTTGAACTGAACGGACAAAGGGTTGGAAATGGTAAACCTGGCCCCATTTATAGTCAGATAGCCAATCATTATCAGGCCTACAAAAACCTTCTACGAAAAGGCAGCACCCTTTAGAGCCATGAATCAAGAGAACCAGACACTACTTGAGTTCCCCTGTGAATTTTCCGTAAAGGCCATGGGGCTCTCCAGTCACCCCGATTTCGAGACACTAATCCTGGAGATTGTTTCGCTCCATGTACCAGATCTGACCGCGCAGAACTGCCGAACCAGGCAAAGCAAGAACGGGAAATACCTTTCTGTCTCCGTTACTTTCCAGGCCACCAGCAAGACCCAGTTGGATGCTATCTACTACGCCCTCACGGATCACACCGATGTCGTCATGAGCCTCTGATGGTTTACAGCCCCTCTCCACCCCTGATTAAACAGTTGGGCCTGCAGCCCTACGAACCAGTCTGGCAACAGATGCAGGCGTTCACCAATGAACGCAATGAAGACACCCCGGATGAGATCTGGCTAGTAGAACATCACCCTGTGTTTACCCTGGGACAAGCCGGCAAGCCAGAACATCTGCTCGACCCCGGTACTATTCCAGTAGTGCAAACCGATCGAGGAGGCCAGGTTACCTATCACGGGCCGGGCCAACTGGTCTGCTATTTAATGCTTAACCTGCGCAGACACAAACTGGGCGTACGTCAACTGGTCACACTGATTGAACAGAGCATCATCGACCTGTTGCAGGATTACAATATCAACTCCGCTGCTCGCCCAGACGCCCCCGGTGTCTATGTGAAACAAGAAAAGATTGCCGCCCTCGGCTTACGGGTCAGACACGGCTGTAGTTTTCATGGTCTGAGCCTTAATATCGACATGGATCTAGAGCCCTTCAGTCGCATCAATCCCTGTGGTTATCCCGACATGAAGGTGACCCAAATGCGTGATTTAACAGCCGGGGCAACCATTGCAACCGTCTCTGACGGGCTGCTCAAACATATTTTTCTGAGACTCGGTTACAATAACACTGATCTCACCACAGCCAGAGCCCCCTTATGAGCAACCCAAAGGATCACAACGCCCCGTCCCGCGCTACCCCGGAAACCCACCAGCGTGGCGAAGATAAGCTGGCGAGAATACCTATCAAGGTAGAGCAGACCAAGACCATGCCACGCAAGCCCTCCTGGATCAGGGTAAAAATGCCGAGCGGTGAGCGGGTCAATGAGATCAAGAAAATCCTTCGACAGAGCAAACTCAGTTCTGTCTGCGAAGAGGCCGCCTGCCCTAACTTGGGGGAATGCTTTAGTCACGGCACGGCTACTTTCATGATTATGGGAGACATCTGTACCCGGCGCTGCCCCTTCTGCGATGTGGCACACGGAAAGCCACTGCCACTGGATCCAGCTGAACCGACCGAACTGGCAGAAGCCGTTAAAGCAATGAAACTACGCTATGTAGTCATCACCTCAGTTGACCGGGATGACCTGCGAGACGGCGGTGCCGCACATTTTGTAAACTGCATCAGGGCACTGCGCGATACGAATCCGGAGACACAAGTCGAAATACTGGTTCCAGACTTCAGGGGACGCATCGGCGTTGCACTGGATGCGTTTGATGCCATCTTGCCAGACGTGTTCAATCACAATCTGGAGACCATCCCTCGACTCTACCGGCAGGCCAGACCGGGTGCCGATTACCAGGGCTCACTCGACCTACTGGCGCAATTCAAAGAGCGACATCCGAATGTCCAAACTAAATCTGGCCTGATGCTGGGATTGGGCGAAACCAATGACGAGGTACTTGCCGTTATGCAAGACCTGCGCAACCATAACGTCAACATGTTAACCTTGGGTCAGTACCTGCAACCCAGCAGGGATCATCTGGCGGTTGAGCGGTTCGTAACACCTGAAGAATTTGATCAGCTGCGCCAACAGGGGGAGGCTATGGGTTTTGCAAATGTCGCCAGTGGGCCCATGGTACGCTCGTCTTATCATGCTGACCTACAGGCCAATCCATTACTGAATACCCATAACTAGGAGTAACCAATGAATCAGGAGATCGTCTGGACCCTTAAAACCCTGATATTGCCACCAGGCATTCTGGTTATAATCGGTCTCCTTGGTTTCATTCTAGCCAGGCGTTTCATTGGCAAGCTGCTCCTGCTGATCACGCTCGCCGCACTCTATCTTTTCTCCACTCCCTACCTGTCAAAGCAGTTAATGGGCAGCCTGGAGATCGTCGCTGCGTTGACGGACGCACAGATACAAAGCAGCAAGGCACAAGCCATTGTGGTGCTCGGCGCGGGACGCCGGGAAGCCGCACCAGAATATGGCGGTGCCGATACGGTCAACTCCCTGCACCTTGAAAGACTTCGTTATGCCGCGTGGCTCTCAAAGAAGAGTCGGCTACCGCTGATTACCAGTGGAGGGACGCCAAGGAGTAACGGACCCAGCGAGGCCACAATGGCCCGTGATGTACTGGAAAAAGAGTTTGGCGCAACCGTACTGTTTGCAGAGGAGCAGAGTCGGACGACACGGGATCAAGCACTGATACTGAAAGACCTGCTGGAAAAACGAGGCATCCGTAAGATCCTTCTGGTCACCCACGCCTGGCATATGCTCCGTTCACTCGATGTGTTTGAAGCGGCCGGTATTGAGGTTACACCTGCACCCACCGCCTTTGCCCATACCCGATCGAGTAACGACACCTACTTCGACTGGCTCCCGACTGCCAAAGCATTCTACGACAGTTATTTCGCACTCCATGAACATCTGGGGCGGGTATGGTATCGGTTACTGGAATAAGGTGAGAGACCGACCAACACCCGGATCAACAGAAGCCCTCCGGCAACCGATCTACCGAAAGAGGCTGCGGCCATAGACGCCCAACCTGTGTGACCATCTGCGAGGGATCGCCGCTACTCCAGAAACGTATCGTACCTGAATTGTCTGCATCGCCCAGCAGTGACAACCTCTGTAAACGTCGCTGCAACTCTAACGCGATGGCCTGGCCGGTATCCACCAGTACGATCCCAGGACCCGTCACCTCACGGATGATGGGCGCCAAAAAAGGATAATGCGTACAACCCAACACCAAGGTATCTGCACCCTGCCGGAGCAGCGGCTCCACTGCGGCGCCGACCAGGGTGCGCGTCTGATCGGAAAACAAATCACCCTGCTCGATCTGCTCTACCCAGCCATGGCAGGGCTGTACAATAACCTGCTGTGATGCGCCGTGCTCGACCACTAACCGCTTGAACTTCTCACTCCCCAGCGTGCCTTCTGTGGCCAAGACCCCCACAATGCCGCTTCGACTCTGGCTGATCGCCGGCTTTACCCCGGGCTCAACACCAATCACAGGCAAGCTAAACTCATCTCTAAGCGCAACGATGGCCGCTGCAGTTGCAGTATTACAGGCAACGACTATAGCCTTGACGCCCTGATCAACCAAAAAACGGGCAATTATTCGCGCACGCTCGATAACATAGCTTGACGATCTTGGGCCATAGGGCAGATGACCGGTATCGGCGACATAAATGAGCGATTCAGACGGCAAATGCTGATGGATATGCCTCAGGACCGAGAGTCCTCCAATACCGGAGTCGAATACACCGATTGGCGTCGCACACGCCTGATCAATCATCATCCCGGTGATACTCACCCTCAATCACCCTATGTTCAGCGGATTTAGGTGGCACAGCACCTTCCGCAGGATGCAGGGCACCCGAACGCTTAAGAAAGCCGACAATCATCGCCCGCCTGATCGGTGGCACAAGGGCCAGGAAACCGAATAAATCTGTAAAAAATCCCGGTAAGAGCAGCAAAATACCACTTAACAACAGCACTACCCCCTCCAGCATCTCAACGGCGGGCACCTCACCCCGATCCATGCCCGCCCGTACCCGCATCGCGGTTGAAAAACCCTGAATACGCACGAGCAGCCCCCCCAGCACGGCGGTAAAGATGGTCAGGGTGATGGTGGGGAGCGCCCCGATCTGGGAACCCACCTCAATGAGGAAATAGAGTTCAACCAGCGGGATACCGACAAACAGGAGTAGAATAAGAGCAAGCGGATTCATGGACGCAGAGCTTACGCTCAGCAACCCTACGATTCAAGGGAGCATCCAGGCAACATTAGCTTTTGCGCGTTAACTAACATTGCTGTATCTTCCGCAAATGTCTGTGGACAAGCTTCTGATTTACTGTACCTGCCCAGACCGGGCAAGCGCCGACAGGATCGCCGGCCACCTGGTCACGAAACGACTTGCCGCATGCGTCAGCATCACGGCTCCGGTCACTTCGATTTATACATGGCAGGATAAGCTTGAGACGGCGGAAGAGCACCTGTTACTGATCAAGACAAGCCAATCGCGCTATGCTGAGCTGGAACAGGCCATCCTATCCGTCCATCCCTATGAACTTCCGGAGATCATCGCAGTCCCTATAGAACGGGGGCTACCGTCCTATCTCCACTGGATTGATGAATGTATAGAACAACAAGACTAACTCTAATTCGCCTCCTGCTACTCCTACTCCTGATCCCCGGTCTAGCGGCATCCCAATCTGAAAATGATTACCTGCTCCCACAAGAGGCCTTCCGACTTACAGCACAGGCCGAAGGCCCTGAGTTCGTTCAGATCACCTGGCAAATAGCCGAGGGATACTACCTTTATCGCAGCAAGATCAAACTCAGCAGCGAATCAGCCGATATCACACTGGGCGAAGCGACGTTCCCCAAAGGAAAAATAAAACAGGATCCATACTTTGGTGATATGGAGGTCTATCGAAACAGTGTTTCGATAAGGGTTCCTGTTCAGCGCAGTAACAGCGCTGCGAATGTCCTACCCCTGATGACAGTCTCCCAAGGCTGTGCAGATGCCGGTCTCTGCTATCCACCACAGAAGGAAAAGGTATCCATTCAACTCCCCCCTCTTACTGCTCAGCCACTGACACCCGCCCTGTCATCCCTGAGCAATCTGGGTCAATCACTAGGACTAGAACAAGAGGATGAGATCCTGACACCGGATCAGGCCTATCAATTCTCAGCCCAGGTAGAGGGGCCTGATCGCATCAGGCTACTGTGGCAGATTGCTGATGGCACCTACCTCTATCAGGACAAATTGAACATCGCTTTGGAAAACGCTGAGGGCGTTCAGCTCGGAGCCTACCAACTCCCTGAAGCAGAGATAAAGCAGGATGCCCTGAGGCCCGACGGCACCTATGGTGACTTACCGGTCTATCACAACGAAATCAATCTCCCGCTCACACTGCTGCGCACTCAATCTGCGGCTACCGGGATCACACTAAAAGTAGGTTATCAAGGCTGTGCTGAGGCCGGCGTCTGCTATCCGCCAATCCGCAAAACCGTCGCACTGCAGCTCCCAGCCACGGCAAGCAATTCGACAGGCAGCAGTGCTTTAAAGCAGGCCCAGCAACAGCTGATCGCCAGCCAATCGGCAGCACCCCTAGCACTGACAGCAGCCCCCGAGGCACCGCTCTCTGAACTGGATGAGATTGCCTCAACCCTGGCAGGAGGAAGTACCTGGTTAGTCATACTGGTCTTCTTCGGCCTTGGGCTCGCGCTCTCGCTCACGCCCTGTGTATTCCCGATGATCCCGATCCTTTCGGGTATCATTGCCGGCCAAGGCAGCAACATGACCACCAAAAAAGCCTTTGTGCTTTCACTGGTTTATGTGCTGGCCATGTCTCTCACCTACACCGCTGCTGGCGTACTGGCGGGCATGTTTGGGCAGAATCTGCAGGCCGCTTTCCAAAACCCCTGGATACTCAGCTTCTTTGCCCTGGTATTTGTGCTACTGGCGCTCTCCATGTTCGGCTTCTATGAACTTCAGCTACCCAGCCGCTGGCAGAGCAAATTGGCCGAGACCAGTAACAAACAATCAGGGGGGAGTTTAACCGGCGTGGCCATCATGGGCTTCTTGTCCGCCCTAATAGTAGGCCCCTGTGTGGCGCCGCCATTGGCCGGGGCTCTGATCTATATCGGACAGACGGGGGATGCCCTGCTAGGTGGTCTGGCGCTCTTCGCTCTGGCAATGGGCATGGGAGCCCCGCTGATCATCATTGGCACCTCTGCAGGAAAGTATCTACCAAGGGCCGGCAGCTGGATGGATCGGGTTAAGGCCGTATTTGGCGTAGGGATGCTGGCCGTCGCAATTATCATGCTTGAGCGCATTCTACCTGCCGCAGTCTCGCTGTTGCTTTGGGGCATGCTGATGGTTGTCAGCGCCATTTACCTCGGCGCATTGCGAGAGTTGGCCGTTGAGGCATCGGGATGGGACCGCCTCTGGAAAGGCCTGGGCGTGGTAATACTGATCTATGGCACACTCATGCTGGTCGGTGCAGCGGCCGGTGGCAAAGACACCCTACAGCCGCTTCGGGGATTGATTGCATCCAGTGGCGGCAGCGAGGCTGCGCACCTGCAATTCAAACGCATTAAAAGCGTCGCTGATCTACAACGGGAAGTGAATGCGGCCAGCGCTGCAGGCCAACCGGTGATGCTGGACTTTTATGCAGACTGGTGTGTCTCCTGCAAAGAGATGGAGCGCTACACCTTCAGTGACCCCAAGGTAATCTCTGCCCTTTCAGGCACGCGCCTATTGCAGGCCGATGTAACGGCCAATGATGAGCAAGACATCGCACTGCTGCAGGGTCACTTCGGGCTACCAGGTCCACCCAGCATCATGTTTTACGGGCGCGATGGGAAAGAACGGAAAGGCTTCCGCGTAGTGGGATTCAAAGGCCCAGAAGAGTTTGCCAAACACGTGAGTAACGCACTGCAATGAACAACCGAGTGATCAATAACCTCCTCTTAATCCCCCTACTGCTGGCGCTACTTATCGGTTGTGAGCAGGAAAAACCCAAGCTGAATATGACAGGCAAGGCAGAAACACAGCTCCCTGAATTCAGCTTTGCTGACCTGGAGGGCGTTCAACATAGCAGCGCAGAATGGAAGGGGAAGATTCTTGTAGTGAATTACTGGGCAACCTGGTGTCCTCCCTGCCGCAAGGAGATGCCGCTGTTTATTGAAACCCAGAAAGCCTACGGTGATAAAGGGGTGCAATTTGTTGGGATTGCCATTGATGATCCCCATATGGTGCAGGATTTTGTGGATGTATTTGATATCAATTTCCCCATATTGATAGGCGACGCAGATGCCATCAGGCTTTCTAACAGAATGGGTAACCGATTCGACTCTCTACCTTTTACGGCTATCTTTGACCGGGAAGGCAAAACCCGCCACGTCCAAGCCGGAGAGATGAGCCAAGCGCACCTCGATAAACAACTTATTCCGCTGTTATAACGAGCGCACTTGGATAAAACAAAGTCTTTCACGTAGCTACACCCACAACAATACATTAATTCCTGTTTTATTTTCGCCAAACGTGATGTGATCTTCGTTAAAATCTGGACAAACTGACTCAGCTCGGTCAAAATTCATCAAACTCTAGCGAAAAAAGCAGTAAACTCCGCGCACCCTTTTGGCGCACACCATCTGTCAGGTAGGCAACAATGGCAACCATTCTTGTATTGAACGGACCCAACCTAAATCTTTTAGGGACCCGGGAGCCCGATCTATACGGCCACGAGACGCTTGCCGACATCGAAGAGCGGCTACACCATCTCACCCAGGGTGCCGGGCATGACCTGACGTTCACACAAAGCAATGCAGAGCATGAACTGATTGATCGCATCCATCGCGCCCGCGATGAACAGATCGCCTTCATCATATTCAATCCCGCAGCCTTTACCCATACCAGTGTGGCACTTCGCGATGCCCTACTGGGAGTGAACATACCCTTTATAGAAGTGCACCTCTCAAACGTTCACGCCCGTGAATCGTTCAGAAAGCACTCCTATTTTTCCGATATCGCAGAAGGTGTCATTAGCGGTCTTGGCGTGCAGAGCTATGAACTCGCACTTGCTACCGCACTGAAACGCCTCAGCACTTAACCAAATAAAAACAGGATTGATAATCACAATGGATATCCGCAAAGTTAAAAAATTGATCGAACTCATCGAAGAATCTGATGTTGCTGAGATCGAAATCCATGAAGGCGAAGAGTCTGTACGTATCAGCCGTAACAGTTCAGCCGCTCCCATGATGGCCTATGCGGCACCACAAGCACCCGCTGTTGCCACCTCACCTGCACCGGCGCATCATGAACCCGCAAAAGAAGTGGCTGCCAAAATCACAGGCCATCAGATCCTGTCACCCATGGTGGGCACGTTCTACCGCGCACCCACGCCGACCTCCAAGAATTTTGTAGAAGTTGGACAACACGTGAGTGCTGGCGAGACCCTCTGTATTATTGAGGCGATGAAAATCCTTAACCAGATAGAGAGCGACAAATCCGGCGTCATCACCCAGATCCTGGTGGACAACGGCCAACCTGTGGAATACAACGAGCCACTGTTCATCGTTGAGTAAGGGCCCTGTTGCTATGATCGAAAAAATCGTCATCGCCAATCGGGGCGAAATCGCACTCCGAATCCTGCGCGCCTGTCGTGAACTGGGCATAAAAACCGTTGCCGTTCACTCTGAAGCAGATCGCGACCTGAAACATGTACGCCTGGCGGATGAAACCGTCTGCATCGGGCCCGCACCTTCTGCTGGCAGCTACCTGCAGATTCACTCTATTATCAGTGCTGCCGAAGTCACCGACGCCGTCGCGATCCACCCCGGCTACGGCTTTTTGTCCGAGAATGCCGACTTTGCCGAACGCGTAGAAGAGAGTGGGTTCATCTTCATCGGCCCCAAGCCTGAAACCATTCGCATGATGGGTGACAAGATCACCGCCATTGAGGCAATGAAGGCCGCGGGTGTGCCCTGCGTTCCAGGATCAGATGGACCACTGGACGGGAACGAGGCCAGAACACTGCAAATGGCCAAAGATATCGGCTATCCGGTCATCATCAAAGCGGCCGGCGGTGGCGGTGGTCGCGGCATGCGCGTCGTCCATTCCGAGGCCACGCTACTCAATGCCATCTCCCTGACTAAGGCCGAGGCGGGATCTGCTTTTGGCAATGACACCGTTTACATGGAAAAGTACTTGGAAAATCCTCGCCATGTGGAGTTCCAGGTTCTGTCCGATACCCTAGGCAACGCTATACACCTTGGAGAGCGTGACTGCTCCATGCAGCGCCGCCATCAGAAAGTGGTTGAAGAGGCTCCAGCCCCAGGCATTTCAGAAGAACTGCGTAATCGATTAGGCGAGCGCTGCGCTGAGGCCTGTCGTACCATCGGTTACCGCGGGGCAGGCACGTTCGAGTTCCTCTATGAAAATGGCGAGTTCTATTTCATTGAAATGAACACCCGAGTTCAGGTGGAACACCCCGTTACCGAGATGATCACCGGTGTCGACATTGTCAAGGAACAACTACGGATCGCCGCTGGCGAGGCACTTGCATACAAACAATCTGACATCAAAATACGCGGCCATGCCATTGAATGCCGTATCAACGCAGAAGACCCAGAGACCTTCATGCCTTGCCCGGGCAACATCACCCATCTGCATATACCGGGTGGGCCGGGGATTCGTGTCGATACCCATATCTATGATGGATACCGTGTTCCTCCCTATTATGACTCGATGATTGGCAAACTGATTGCCCATGGAGAGACGCGCGAATCAGCACTCGCCCGTATGAAGACCGCCCTTTCGGAGATGGTCATCGACGGCATCAAGACCAACATCCCTCTACAACAGCGCATCATGCAGGATGAAGCCTTTGCCAGGGGCGGAGCCAACATTCATTACCTGGAAAAGAAACTGGGTATTTAGTACGCAACAGTTCGGGACGGAGCTCTCCGTCCCGTGAAGCGGAGTAGCACATGCCCTGGATTCAGGCTCACCTCACCACCAGCAAAGATCAGGCGCCGCTTATAGAGTTGCTGTTTGAAAGCCTGAACGCCTTCTCCACCACGCTGGAGGATGCTGAAGACGAACCCTTATTGGAGCCGAAACCAGGCGAAGCGCCCATCTGGAAAGTAACACGCGTTACAGGCCTGTTTGAGGGTGATATTGACTCTGACGACCTGCGCAACCGCATTAATCATGCACTCAACAGTGACGTTACCCCGACACTGACGCTCGAAATCCTTGAGGACCAAGAGTGGGAACGCGTCTGGTTGGAAAATTTTCATGCCATGTCCTTTGGCAGACGACTTTGGATCTGCCCTGAAGGCAAACAGACTGATCAGAAAGATGCCATTGTGGTCGAACTCGACCCCGGCCTTGCCTTTGGCACAGGGACCCATCCAACCACCGGACTCTGCCTACAGTGGTTGGATCGTACCCCACTGGAAGGCCTTGAACTGATCGATTTTGGCTGTGGTTCGGGAATTTTGGCAGTCGCGGCCCTAAAACTGGGGGCCGAACGGGTCTACGCGACAGACCATGATCCACAAGCCATCCAGGCGACGGAAGCGAATGCACAAAAGAATAAGGTAAGTGAGCGATTGCAACTCTGTAGCGACAGCCATCTGATTCCTCATCCCGTTGACATTGTTCTGGCCAACATCCTGGCAGGCACCCTGATTGAACTCCAGCAGCTCCTCGCCAGCCTGACTAAGCAGGGCGGCAAAATCGTGCTCTCCGGCATATTGAGCGAACAAGCCGAGAGAGTACGCAACTGCTACAATGATCACTTTGATATGGCCCCACCCATCCAACAGGAAGAGTGGGTTCTGTTGGAAGGTGTCAAACGCTGAGCGAGTCGCAATTTGTATACACAATGCCCCCACTGTCACACCCTGTTTCGCATCAGCGCTGATCAACTGAAGGCTGCCGCGGGCAAGGCACACTGCTGTCGCTGTGACCAGGTATTCAGCGCCCTGAACAACCTGCGGGAGCGAGAGCCTGAGCATGAAGATACCTGGCCAGAGTCCCGCTTTATCGACGACCTGCCTGAGGAGCAAAACCTCGAACTCCCCTTCGATGACCCGGTTGACTCGCCACACCAGGAATTACACAGCGGACTCACAGATCTTCTACGGACTTTACAGATCAATCCCGAGCCAACCCCTTTCGAAGAGACAGAGACCGATGACGCCGAGCACTTGGCCATTGATGATGATCGCGATCCATTCGAGCCCGCTTACGATCTGAATGACGGCGAGCTGGATAGCGTCCAGATTGGCCTGGATTCACGTTTTTGCGGCCCGCTAATGGCGATGCCAACGGATGAGGACAATTCAGAGCAAGCCAATAGCGATACAGCTGAGCCTGATGTCATTGATGCCGACACTGAACCCAGCATCGAACCAACCACTGCGCTGACGGATGAGGATGAAGCACTCTTGCCATTCCCCGTTCCTGACAACCTTCCCGAGTTACAACCAACGGAACAACAAGCCCTGTCAGTTGAAGATACCCTGGCGTCTCCAGGGCATAGCAGGGGTACTTTTGGCTGGTCCGTTGTCATAGTGATCTTATTACTGCTGGTGATAGGCCAACTCAGCTGGTTTGGCCGCAGCCAACTCTTGCAGTATCCGGCCGGCCGACAGGCCATGGAACAAGTCTGTGAAATGCTCTCCTGTCAACTACCCCCCCGGAGAGATCCTGCAAAAATCGCCGTAGTCTCACGTTCGATCAGCACGCACCCCGATTTTGAGGACACCCTGCTGGTCATGCTGACACTGCGCAACCAAGCTGCGTTCGAGCAACCTTTTCCAACACTTGAACTCAGCTTACTGGACAGCGCCGGCGCCTTGATCGCAAGACGAAGCTTCAGTCCAGAAGAGTACCACAGATCATCCGACAGACTGATTCAACCCGGTGTACCCGAATCACTCAAGCTGGAATTACAAGACCCGGGAGCCGAAGTCGTCGGTTTCCAGTTTGACTTCTACTAGGAGGCTGCTGGGTTTATCCGTTTGAAGCAAAAACGATTGAGGCGAAGCAAATCAGTTTATGGACGAAGCGAATAGTGGGCCTATTTAACGCGCTCCATAACTGAGCTGACTGTCACCCAGGGGGCTGCAGCCAAACAGCGTTAAATCCAACCGCCTCCTTGTCCCAACCTGAAGATCGTCGTACCATACCGGCCCGTTCAGAGCGCGTACCAAGCAATAAAGACCCTGTTACAATAATGCAAATCGGACCCTACCAACTGGATAACAATCTTTTGGTTGCCCCAATGGCAGGGGTCACTGATCGACCGTTTCGTCAGCTCTGCCGTAGCCTTGGCGCCGGCATGGCGGTCTCTGAGATGATCTCATCCAACTCGGCCCTACGAGGAACACCCAAGACCGTCAGGCGACTTGATTTTGCGGGGGAGCCCGGCCCGATCTCTGTGCAAATCCTCGGTGCCGATCCCTATACCATGGCCGAAGCGGCCAAAATCAACGTCGGGCACGGCGCCCAAATCATTGACATTAATATGGGCTGTCCAGCCAAAAAAGTCTGCAAGGTAGCCGCTGGCTCTGCCCTGCTGATGAATCCACCTCTCGTAAGGCAAATTCTTGAAGCTGTTGTTCAAGCAGTAGAGGTCCCTGTCACACTGAAGATCAGAACAGGCTGGGATCAGGCGAACAGAAACGGCCTTGAGATTGCTCAGATTGCCGAAGCCAGTGGAATTGCTGCCCTGGCCATCCACGGCAGAACCCGGGTCTGCGGTTACTCCGGGGAGGCGGAATATGAAACGATTCGCTCAATCAAACAGCACGTCAGGATTCCAATTATTGCCAACGGGGACATCGACTCGCCCGAAAAGGCAAAAAAGGTACTGGAACTGACCGGTGCCGATGCTATTATGATCGGCCGGGCCGCTCAAGGGCGACCCTGGATCTTTCGCGAAATAGCACATTACCTCGAATCAGGGGAAAAACATTCTGCTCCACAACCGGAGTGGATTCGCGATATCCTATTGGGACATCTGGAGAATCTGTACGCGTTTTACGGCGAATTTCAGGGGGTGCGAATAGCACGAAAGCATATCGCCTGGTACAGCAAGACCCAGCAGGGAGGGGCGCTTTTTAGACAGCGCATTAATACAACCGACTCAGCGGAAAAACAAATGGCCCTGATCACCGAGTTCTTCGATCAGTTGGTTAAAAATAAGGAGCGGGCAGCATGACCATGGAAGCCTTACTGGCACAAGACTCAAATAAACCACAATTTTCTGTGGCAAAAAACAAGGCGACTGAACCACTGAGAGAATGTGTCCGCAACGCCCTGTCAGGCTATTTCAAACAGTTAGACGGCCACAGCACCGCCAATATCTATCAGATGGTGCTGGCCGAAGTTGAGCAGCCACTTTTGGAAACCGTCATGATGCATACTGAGGGCAATCAGACACGTGCCGCCGAAATACTGGGCATCAGTCGCAGCACGCTGAGAAAAAAATTGGCCCTCTACGATCTCGACTGAAGCTATAGGCAGACAATTTACACAAACTTCTAAACGCGGCCCTGTGGCCGCGTTTCCATTAACATCCAGCAAAAGCAGGATCAGGACTATGACAGCAATCACCCGAGCCCTCATCAGTGTTTCAGATAAAACCGGTATCATCGAGTTTGCTCAGGCACTCCAGCAACGCGGCATCGAGATCCTCTCGACTGGCGGCACGGCGCGCCTTCTAAGCGAACAAAGTATTCCGGTCACCGAAGTCTCTGAGCACACCGGCTTCCCCGAAATGATGGACGGACGGGTCAAAACCCTGCATCCTAAAATTCACGGCGGTATTTTGGGGCGGCGCGGCATTGATGATGCCGTCATGCAATCTAATGACATTGCCCCAATCGACATGATTGTTGTCAACCTCTATCCGTTTGAACAGACGGTTGCTAACCCAGATTGTGATCTGCCAACCGCCATTGAAAACATCGACATTGGCGGCCCTACTATGTTGCGTGCCGCGGCCAAGAACCATAAAGATGTCACGGTCATTGTCGATGCTGAGGACTACACCCGCGTACTGGAAGAGATGGATCAAAATAACGGTGCGGTAACCTCTGCAACGCGCTTTGATCTGGCGGTGAAGACCTTTGAGCATACCTCCAATTATGATGGTGCAATTGCCAACTACCTGGGCTGTCGACTGAGTACGGAAACAACCGATTTCCCACGTACCATTAATCTGCAATATCGCCAGGTCCAGACCATGCGCTATGGCGAGAACCCACACCAGAAAGCGGCATTCTTTGTTGAGCGCGACCAGAATGAAGCCTGCATCTCTACCGCCAGACAGCTACAGGGGAAAGAGCTCTCCTATAACAACATCGCCGACACCGATGCTGCACTGGAGTGTGTAAAACAGTTCCATGAGGCTCCCACCTGCGTCATTGTTAAACATGCCAATCCCTGTGGCGTCGCCTTTGGTAGCAATCTGACAGAGGCCTATGATCGTGCATTCAGCACCGATCCTGAATCCGCCTTTGGCGGCATTATTGCCGTCAATCAGGAATTGGATGGCGCGACCGCACAAGCCATTGTCGATCGGCAATTCGTCGAAGTGATCATCGCCCCTAGCGTCTCACAAGAAGCGATAGGCATCATCGCCGAAAAGAAAAACGTCAGACTGCTGACCTGTGGTGAATGGAACAAAGAGTCACTGCATCGATTCGATATGAAGCGGGTCAATGGTGGCCTATTGGTTCAGGACGCCGATCTTCAACTGCACAACGACCTGAAAGTCGTTACCAAGCGCGCCCCAACAGCCAAAGAGATGGAAGACCTGCTCTTCACTTGGCGGGTGGCTAAATATGTTAAATCCAATGCCATTGTTTATGGAAAAGATGGCATGACCGTTGGCGTTGGCGCGGGACAGATGAGCCGTGTTAACTCTGCACGCATCGCTGGGATCAAGGCAGAACATGCTGGACTGGTCGTACCCGGTTCTGTCATGGCCTCTGACGCCTTCTTCCCGTTCCGGGATGGCTTGGACAATGCCGCTGAAGCCGGTATTCGCGCCGTCATCCAACCCGGCGGCTCAATGCGTGATGACGAGGTGATTGCCGCCGCCGATGAACATGACATCGCCATGGTATTCACTGGCATGCGTCACTTCCGCCACTAACAGAGCTGGCTACGGGTGTACGCCCAACCAAGTAACACCCGTAGCCGCCAATAAGCCTCATGAATATTCATCCGACCGCCCTTGTTGATCAACGCGCCCAACTTCACGACAGCGTCGAGGTAGGCCCTTATTCGATCATCGAAGCCGATGTTGTAATTGGCCCTGGTTGCAAAATTGAGAGTAGTGTACGCATCTTCCAAGGCACACAGCTTGGCGAGAATAACAGGGTATACCACGGTGCAGTACTCGGCTGTGAACCTCAAGACCTGGGTTTCACGATAGAGAAAAGCCGACCCCTGATAGTTGGCAACAACAATCATTTCAAAGAAGGGGTCAACATCAGTCGTGGCGTTAAGACAGACGGCGGAACACAGGTCGGTGACAATAACTATTTCATGTGCGGTTTCCATGCCGGCCATGACTGTCATCTTGGCAATCACAATGTATTCGGCCCCAACAGCACCATTGCGGGCCATGTGGAACTGGGCGATCGAATCTTTATCTCCGGCCTGGTAGCGATACATCAATTCTGCTTTATTGGCGACTACGCCATGATTGCTGGTTGCACAAAAGTGGTGAAGGACATCCCACCTTATGTTACTTGCGATGGCAACCCCGCCCGCATCATTGGCCTCAACAGCATTGGCTTGCGACGCGCTGGAATTTCTGCAGAAAACAGGGCAGCGATCAAGCAGACATATAAGACGATCTATCACGACAATCTTAATATCAGCCAGGCATTGGCTGCATTGAAAGAGCGTGCCCCTACAACCGAGACTGAAGCTATCATCCGCTTTTTCGAACAGAGTGATCGTGGCGTCACTACTCATCGATGAACCAAGAGCTACACCATTTTTCAGACATGACCCAAGGCAATCCATCATGAACATCCTGATTATCGGCGGCGGCGGACGTGAACACGCACTGGCCTGGAAGGCATCCCAATCCCCACTGGCGGAGAAGATTTTTCTGGCACCGGGTAACGCCGGCACTGCGCTTGAGCCCGGCATGGAAAATGTTCCGATCAGTGTTGAGGATATTGACGCGCTGGTAGCATTTGCCCAACGCCAGGATATTGGCCTGACAATCGTCGGCCCAGAAGCACCGCTGGTACTGGGCGTGGTCGATGCGTTCACTGCGGCTGGGCTGAAATGCTTCGGCCCTACACAAGGCGCGGCGCAACTGGAGGGTTCCAAGGCTTTCACCAAAGATTTTCTGGCGCGCCACAATATTCCTACCGCCGCCTATGGCAACTTCACCGAAATCAATGATGCACTCGCCTACCTAAAGCAAGTGGGTGTACCCATCGTAATCAAGGCCGACGGCCTTGCTGCCGGTAAAGGCGTAATCATCGCTACCGATATGGCAACAGCAGAAGAGACCGTTCGCGACATGCTTTCGGGTAACAGTTTTGGTGATGCTGGCCACCGCGTGGTCATAGAGGAGTTTTTAACCGGCGAAGAGGCCAGCTTCATTGTAATGGTCGATGGTGAGCATATCCTGCCAATGGCCAGCTCACAGGACCATAAGGCCCGGGATAATGGCGACAAGGGCCCAAACACGGGCGGCATGGGTGCCTACTCCCCCGCACCGGTAGTCACCCCCGAGATGCATGATCGAATCATGCATGAGGTCATCATTCCAACAGTGCAAGGTATGGCCTCAGAAGGACTCCCCTACACCGGTTTCCTCTATGCCGGGGTGATGATTAACGCTGACGGCATACCGAAAGTGCTGGAGTACAACTGCCGGTTTGGCGACCCTGAGACGCAGCCCATTATGCTGCGCATGAAATCCGACATTGTCGCTCACTGCCTTGCTGCACTGGAGGGACAATTGGACCAAGAGCAAACAGAGTGGGATCCCCGCGCTTCACTAGGTGTTGTACTGGCGGCGGGAGGCTATCCTGAAGCCTATAATAAGGGCGACATTATTAACGGCCTGCCAACCACTGCGACCGAAGGCGAAAAGGTTTTTCATGCCGGGACCAGCGAGCAGAACGGAGCCGTCGTCACAGCAGGTGGACGTGTATTATGCGTAACCGCCTTAGGCGAAACTGTCGCCGTGGCCCAGCAGCGCGCCTACAAGCTTATCCAACAAATCAACTGGGACGGTGTCTACTACCGCACGGATATTGGCTATCGCGCTATTGCACGCGAACAAGCCAAGGAATAACACCTCATAACGCCCTCCCAAGTGGAGGGCTTACAATCCTGGCAACACACGTCGCTTGATGAACGCACCCAATCCTGCCATCTCTGGATAACGACTAGCCACTTCCACGATGTAATTCAGTGTCCGGGGAACATCCTTGAGATAGCCAGACTTACCATCGCGATGATTTAATCGGGCAAAAATGCCACTGGCCTTTAGATGTCGCTGCACACCCATCAGATCAAACCAACGTAAAAACCGCCCTTCATCCTGCGGCCTGATTACGCCCGATTGCACGGCCAGTTGAAAATAACCCATTGCCCAATCTTGTACCCGCTCGACAGGCCAGGCGATATAACAATCCTTGAGCAAAGAAACCAGATCGTAGGTTACAGGACCCACTACCGCATCCTGAAAATCCAGAATCCCCGGCGAGGGCGATGCACTCACCAGTAGATTTCTGCTGTGGTAATCCCGATGTACACACACTTGTGGTTGCTCAAGTGCCGCACCTATCAGTTGATGAAAACTCTCATTGAGCATGGCATGTTCTTGAGCGGTCAACTGTAAACCCAGATGGGTACCCACCAGCCAATCGGTAAACAGCATCATCTCACGCCCAAGCATCTCGGCATCATACCGAGGCAGTGTTTCTTGTGGGCCTATGGACTGGATAACGATCAAGGCGGCCAGCGCATCCCCATAGAGGCGATCAGCACTTTCACTATTCAAAACATCCAAATAGTGGGTCGAGCCCAAATCTTCGAGCAGAATAAAACCCTGTTCAAGATCAACCGCATAAATTTCCGGCACATGCAGTCCGAGTAAACCTAACTGCCTGGCCAACTCAACAAAGGCGCGACAATCCTCTTTATCCGGTGGCGCATCCATAGCAATACGCGACGCCTGACCATGCTCCGTTATCCGAAAGTAACGTCGAAAGCTCGCATCATCCGAGGCCGGCGCTATTTTGCTAACCCCCAAACCCACTGTGTCGCTTAACCAGGCTCCGAGTAACTCTATTCTTTTTGGCATTATCCCATCCAAACTGCAGCTCCGGGAGCGATGAAAGCACGCTACTCATCGATTTAAAGAGACCACGGCCATTGAAGAAAAGGTGATTCTATGCGATTTTATGCTGTTCTTGCCACGACCTCTCTGAATAAGAGGATACAGGGCAAGCCGCCAGGGGAGCGGCACAGGGTATGGCGGAGGAAACGAGGCCATACTGATTCCACAAAATAGAACAATCATAGAGACTTGCCGTGCCTGGAAAAAGAAGGATTCTGCCTCTTGCCATCAGTGGTTTACTGTTGGTTCCTACCGCTCAAGCCGCCCCGAAGTGGGATTGCCGCGCCACCAGCAACGGCGATTGGGAATGTTTTCAAGACGGTGTACCCGTTGCCCCCGAAACCACTCGCCTGGAACCCAGGCCAGCGCCCGTTGAGCCCGTAGCACCTGTACCCTCAGAACCTGAATCTGTTACAACGCAGGAAGAAGCGGTCACCCAGGCAGTTGAAGAACCCAAAGCACCCGAAGGCGCACCGCTTGTAGCGCCTCAAGCCACCGAGGAATCGTCAAGTCAGACATCCTCTATCGCGGTTACTGAGGAACGCACAGAAACGCCATCCACTGAGGTGACCAAAGAGCAAGTGCCCGCCCAAACGGAAACACATAAGGCTGAGACCGAGCAAACGCCACCCGAGACCGATACGACTACCACGCCGCCAGAAACCGCCATAGCAGAAAAACCAGTAGAGCAGATCGAACCTGCCACTGCCAGACAGGAAGCGCCCAAAGCGCCTGAGCCGGAACAGCCAGCAGATGTAGTAACTACCGATCCCGAACCACGGCCTGCACTGCCTATCGCATCAAGCACCAGCCATCGGATTGATCGCGGGCTCGATTGGAATCAGTGTGGCATCAAGACTCCCAGGACAGTTCAGCAAACTACTTTGAGTCAAGATGACACGACTCACATAGAAGCCGATGCGGCCGATCTCTATCGCACAGAAAACAGGGCTGTGTTTACTGGCAATGTAAAACTCGATCGCGGCAACGATAAGCTTGAAGCTGATAATATCTCTTACTTAAAGGAGAGCAATATCCTGGACGCCGAAGGTAATGTCTACCTGGAACAACCGGGACTGCGTGTTACCAGCAATAAACTACACTACGACCTGGAGAATCAGCAGGGCAACGCCGACCGGGCGGAATTCCGCCTGACCGACCCGGTTGCACGAGGTACGGCTACGACAGCGGAAATAATTAATGCAAATCAGTCCCGCTATACCCAAGTTAACTATACCACCTGCCAACCAGGGAACAGTGACTGGCTGATTGAAGCCGAGGAAATGGAGATAGACCAGGCAACTGGCGTGGGTGTGGCGCGTAATACCAAGCTGCGTTTTAAGGGCGTACCGTTTATTTACCTCCCCTACGCGAGCTTCCCTATTGATGACCGCAGAAAATCGGGCTTTTTGCCGCCATCCATAGGCACATCGGAAAATACTGGGGCGGATATTTCAATCCCCTACTATTTCAACATTGCCCCCCAAATGGACGCCACATTCACACCGCGCATCATGAGCAAGCGGGGCTTATTACTTGGTGGCGAATTCCGTTATCTGGCAGAAAAGAGCCAAGGGACAATAAAGGCTGAATTACTGCCCAGCGACTCTGAGCAAGGACCGGGGGAAAACGACACCCGCGGCGCCTTAAACGTGGAGCTTAATGGTACGCCTGCTACTGCTTGGCGCTATGACATCGACCTTAACTACGTTTCGGATAAGGATTACATCGATGACTTAGGGACCAGCCTGGCAGCCACCAGCGTCAAACATCAAGAGCGACGCGGCGACATTCAGTATCAAGGCGCAGGCTGGAGCTTTCTTGGTCGAGCGCAACAATACCAGACCATCGATCGATTGACGGCCATCAACGACCGTCCCTACAGTCGACTACCTCAGTTGCTTGTTAATCTTGAAAAGCCCGACCAATCGATGGGCCTAACCTACCACCTTCAATCTGAGTATGTGAATTTCGGCCACAGTTCAGACACCAAAGTTAAAGGATCACGGCTTGACCTACAGCCCGGCATCAGTTTGCCAATGCGGCGTCCCTGGGGCTTTCTAACACCCAAGCTGAGTCTTCGACATACCCATTACAATTTAGAAAATCAGACGACTGGCCTAAATGACAACCCCAGCCGCACACTCCCCACACTGAGTATCGATAGCGGACTCTACTTCGAACGCGACGCCAACTGGTTTGGGAATGCCATAACCCAAACGCTGGAGCCTCGACTCTACTACCTCTATACCCCAAAAGAGGATCAGAGCGACATACCGGATTTTGACACGGCAACCCTTGACTTCAGTTTCGCCAACCTGTTTCGTGAAAACCGCTTCAGCGGATCAGACAAAGTGGGCGATGCCAATCAACTGACTACGGCATTGACCTCACGAAGCCTCAGCAGTGAGACAGGCGAGGAACTCTTTAGGGCCAGCATTGGTCAGATATCCTACTTCCGAGATCGGGATGTTCAGTTGCAATCGGGCGGCGCCGCGGTCAATGATGACAGTTCATCTATTGTTGCCGAGGTGGCCACCACATTGAGTAGCAACTGGCGCATGCAGGCCGGGCTGCAGTGGAATCCACATTCAAGCAGCAATGCAACAGAAAAGAGCGCCTTTGGCCTGCACTATCTCGATGAGAAACAGCGTATCCTGAACCTGACCTATCGGCATACCAATGGATCAATCGAGCAGACTGACCTCTCAGCACGCTGGCCAATCAACCATCAATTCCATGCTGTGGGCCGTTGGAATTACTCCTTGTTACACAATAAGACCATGGAAGCCTTCGCCGGAATTGAGTATGACAGCTGCTGCTGGGTCAGCCGATTTATTGTTAGGAATTACCGCTCAGACGCAAACTCAGAGGGAAACCTGGCGCTGTTCCTACAGCTTGAGCTGAAAGGACTCACCAGCCTGGGCGACAAAATTGATCAATTCCTTGAACGCGGAATCCTTGGCTACCGCACTGACAACTGACAAACACATACATGATCACCAGACAGTCTATATTTAAAGGCATGAGCGCTTTGCTCATGACGCTTATCATCCCTTTTGGCCTAATAAACCCGGCACATAGCGAGACCGTAAAACCGGTAGATGAAATAATTGCCGTAGTGGATGATGACATCATCGTACGCAGTGAGTTAGAGAGCGAAATAATAAAGATCGTCACTCAATTGCGTCAGCAAGAACAACGCTTGCCACCCAGATCCGTTCTCGAAAAGCAGGTACTCGGCCGACTAATTTTAAAGAAACTGCAGCTCGCCGCCGCCGCACGCGCTGGTATTAATGTCAGTGAAGATATTGTTGCTCAGGCGATCAACAATATTGCCCAGAACAATAATCTAAGCTTGTCTGAATTTCGTCAAACCCTGGAGCAGGGCGGCATCAGCTTCCGCACTTTTCGAAAAGGGATTCAGGAAGAGATCATCATGCAGCGGCTACAGGATCAGGAAGTACGCCGCCGCATTCGAATCACCGACCAGGAAGTTGACGCATTCATTGCTCGGCAGGCCAGCAGCGTAGGAGAACGTTCCGCGTATGAGCTACAGCATATCCTCATAGCAACCCCAGAAGCCGCCTCACCCGAACAGATGAAGCGTGCCCGCGAACGCGCTGAATCAATCGTCACATCACTACGCAATGGTGCAGAATTTGCCGATATCGCCATCACGGAATCGGATGGCCGACAAGCACTAGAGGGCGGTGACCTTGGCTGGCGTAAAGCCAATCAATTGCCCACTCTATTTGTTGACCTCGTGATTAACATGGAGCGGGGAGAAATCAGTGACCCGATTCGTACCGCCAGCGGCTATCACATTATCCGCCTCAATGACTATAAGGGCGGTGACCGAAAGATCATCACCCAAAGCCAGGTCAGACACATTCTGATCAGCACCAATGAAGTCACCTCTAACAGCGATGCCAAAACACGCCTGGAACAATTGCGTCAACGCATCATAGGTGGCGATGACTTCGCGGCACTGGCCCGCTCACATTCTGATGACAAATCCTCTGCGATTAAGGGTGGCGACCTTGGCTGGATAACTCCTGGCGCACTCCTCCCCCGATTCGAAGAAGAGATTGAAAAACTTTCCCCTGGAGAGCTTACTGAACCGTTCCGTACCGAGTTTGGCTGGCACCTGGCTCAACTGATTGAGCGACGCCAGCACGACAGCACGGCGGAGATTCAGAAGGCCGAGGCCAGAAAGGCCATCAGCAATCGAAAGACAGCAGAAGAGGGGGAACTCTATTTACGGCGCCTTAAAGATGAGGCCTATATCGATATTCGGCTGGGCGATTCCTGAAAGGCCGTCATGAGATGATTGACCAACAGGCCCCTTTGGCGTTCACTCCAGGCGATCCTGCCGGTGTCGGCCCTGATCTCTGTGTACAGCTGGCTCAACAAGAACGAGACTATCCGCTTGTCGCCGTCTGCTCAGCGGAAATGCTCTACGCGCGCGCCGAGCGGCTCACCTTACCGCTCTCAATCAATCACTTTGACCCGTCCGCACCTGTTTCCCGAATGGCCGGATCACTGACAGTATTCCCTATGGATCTGCATGCCCCAGCAGAACCTGGGAGACTGAATAAATCGAATGCCGCCTATGTACTTGAAACGCTTACCCAGGCCACGCAGTACTGTATGGATGGTCAATTCAGCGCACTGGTCACCGGCCCCATTCATAAAGGTATCATTAACGATGCCGGGTTCAGCTTCTCAGGGCATACCGAGTTTTTAGCGGAATTGACTACAAGCTATCCGGTGATGATGCTCACCTGCCCTGGTCTCCGTGTCGCCTTGGCCACAACGCATTTGCCCTTGAAGGATGTCAGTGCCGCCATCACACAGACATCGCTGGGACAGGTAATAAACATCTTACATCGTGATCTGGTCGCTCGTTTCGGCATTCCCAATCCCCATATACTTGTCTGCGGACTAAATCCACACGCTGGAGAAGGGGGACATCTGGGGATGGAAGAGATTGATACCATTATTCCCACGTTGAACCGATTGAGGGATAGGGGCATGCAGCTAGTGGGGCCCTTACCAGCGGACACACTGTTTACACCAAGCCACCTAGAACAGGCCGATGCCGTATTGGCGATGTATCACGACCAGGGACTTCCCGTCTTAAAGCATCTGGGGTTCGGTAATGCCGTCAATATCACATTGGGCTTACCCATCATCCGTACCTCCGTTGATCACGGGACTGCTTTAGATCTGGCCGGTACGGGAAAGGCCAATCCAGGTAGCTTGTACACGGCCATTGAAGCAGCCAACCAATTGGTACTGGCCACTCACCGCCCATAGCCCAAACCTCAGAGCAAAAAAAAGCCCGGACGAACCGGGCAAAGGGAGGTATAACTCATTGAAAGGTAAACCTTAATTCAGCACCGCCTTTCGGCACTCTGCACAGACTTGAATCTGTGTAGAAAAAATATGACTCAGCCCATATAGGCCTTTGCCTCTTCGCCAGGATTCGGCAAGCCAGCAATGCGCCAGACCTGCAAGCAGCCCCCAAAAAGATCCTTTACTTCCTCTTTTGAGAGTTCACTACTACGACATATCCGGCGCATTGGCGGTATGGCACCAAGCCTGAGAAAACGATCTCTAACAAAATGGATCACTCTCCAGTGCGCCGATTCCAAAGGGGCAACGCCTTCCAGCTCGGCCAAGGTTTCTGCCAATTGATCATCCCAGATCGAATCGTTAAGCAGAAAACCATCCTCATCGAATCTGACGCCGGCCAACACAGAAGCAAAATTTGCGGACTCGCTAATACTCTGTACTACGCTCATTACAATGTTTCCTACAATGTAAATAGTTCTGTTAAGGTTCGGCCCATTCCTTACCAAACAAAAACTGATTACTTGCACAAAACTATAGCGCGGCGTGACAATACATCAAAATAACTTTTACGTCTATAGAAATAGTTGATCGATCTAAAACAAATGAGAATTATTATACTTATGGAAACCCTATGAAACTTCAGCAGCTCCGCTTTCTTCTGGCAGTAGCCCAGAATGACTTGAATATCACAGCAGCAGCAGAGCGGCTTTTCACCTCACAACCCGGGGTTAGCAAGCAGATCCGGCTGCTTGAAGAGGAGCTGGGTGTCACTATTTTTGAACGCACAGGCCGTCAACTGACAGGCATTACCGATGCAGGAAAAGCCATAATTGCGCGCGCCGAGGCGGTTCTCAGGGAAGTGGACTCCATTCGAGACGTGGCAAGTGAGTTTAGTGATCCACACACAGGCAGCCTTTCCATTGCCACCACACATACGCAGGCACGTTATGTGCTCCCACCCATTATAAAGGCATTTCGTGCTCGTTATCCTTCGGTAGACCTCCAGATGCACCAGGGCAACCCCGAGCAAATCTCCGAAATGGCGGCCGGAGGGACTGTCGACTTTGCCATCGCCACAGAAGCAACCGTAGATTTTGGCAACCTGATTATGATGCCCTGTTATCACTGGAACAGAACCATTATTACCCCCTGCGACCACCCCCTGCGGGATGTTGTCCCACTGACGCTTGAAGCTGTTGCCGAATACCCGATAGTGACTTATGTTTTTGGCTTTACCGGGCGGTCGCAACTCGACCAATCCTTCAGGAGGCTTGATCTGGAGCCCAATGTGGTCTTCACCGCAACCGATGCCGATGTCATTAAGACCTATGTTCGCCTTGGCGTAGGCATCGGCATTCTGGCCAAAATGGCCTATAACCCTGAACAGGATAAAGATCTCTGTTCACTTGACGCGACCCACCTGTTCCCCTCAAGTACAACGCGTCTGGGCTTCAGGCCCGGTTTATTCCTGCGTGCTTACCACTATGACTTCATCACCCTGTTTGCTTCCCACCTTACTAGAGATCTCGTGGAGCAAGCGGTGGAGGCTGCATCAGAACAAGAACGTAGCGCTTTGTTTAACGGATTAACACTGCAGGAGTACTAGACACCCTGGCACGTGTTATCTGGCCGGCGACTCCTCCACAAATCACGAGGTCTTAATGTGGGCAATCGACGCCTCTAAATGAGTGCCTGACAGTCGTATAGAAACTGTTGTCGAATTCATTTTTTTAAAATAAGATCAGGCCGTCTTTGGCCCTATCTGTACCTCGCTGACTATAGGTCCTGACAGCTATAATCAGCAGCCACTGGATCTGCTACTCAAGTAATAAGTTGACTGATGTGGGGAAAGCATGAGCAAAAAGAATTATTGGCACGGCTATCTTGAGGCTGGCGCAAAAAGCTCACCTGTATTACGCGATCTGACGCTTGAAACGGGAAATGAATCTACCATTTACCTCTTCTCACTGAAGCGTAATAAGATTCTGGAGTTTCAGATCAACATTGTTGAACCTAAGTTACGCGAACTGACTGAAGATGAGGCAAGTCTGGTAAGCGTATTGAACTCAGGCTACAACAAAGCGAAAAAAGACTTCACACCACGCGGTTCGTTGCGTATGAAGCAGGTTGAAATAACCCCCCAGCCCAGCACAACAGCAGAGACAGAGTTCGATGATATTGATGTCGCAGATCTGGATGTGGACCTGGATATCGACGATATGGAAATAGACGACGATTAATCCGTCATATCATTAGATCAGATAAGACAGATTGATGCTGACGAAAACAGTACGCCGGCCACACCCTGATTGTGGTCGGCACGTTTCACTAGACAGCCGCCACCAAATCACATACCTGGTCGACCTGCGATTCCCGCATCGCTGGGAAGATAGGCAACGACAGTGTCTCTCCACATACCCGATCAACCACAGGCAGATCACCTGGCTGATAGCCCAACCCTGAATAAATCGTCTGCAGATGCAATCCTACTGGATAGCACTGGCTATTACCGATTTTATGATCATTTAGGTGAGCCCGCAGGGCATCACGTCGGGGATGCTTAATGGTATATAAATTAAACGCATGACGTCCCTTTGCAGGGCGTACAGGTGTAATCAGGTCCATACCAGCAAGTCGTTCATCATACCAGGCGGCCACCTGGAGTCTCGCTGCGATGTCCTGCTCCAGCTTCTCTAGTTTCAACCGGAGCAGGGCCGCCTGAACCTCATCCAGGCGGCTGTTGTAGCCTAATTCATCATGGGTAAAGGGCGCCGTGGCCCCATGATTCCGCAATTTAAGTAGACGATCCCTGATCACCTCATCACTGGTGGTGATCAATCCACCATCACCATAGCACCCCAACACTTTAGTTGGGTAAAAACTAAAGCAGCCCGCATCACCCATGCTCCCCACCACCGCATCACCATGCCGCGCGCCAAAGGCCTGGGCGGCATCTTCCAGCAAACGCAGTCCATGAGTATCCGCCAACGCCCCCAATCTACTCATATCCGCTGGATTACCAAAGATATGGACCGGCAATATCGCCTTGGTTTTGTCACCGATACGCGACGCCACACTCCCAGGATCAAGATTAAAGCTCGCCTCATCTATATCGGCAAATACAGGTATTGCTCCGACGATAGAGATCGCCTCAGCCGTGGCGAAGAAGGTAAAGGGGGAGGTAATCACCTCATCACCTGGCCCAATATCCATCGCACGAAGCGACAACACCAAGGCATCCGTACCATTCGCAACGGCTACTGCATACTGGCTACCCACATAAGCCGCCGCCTCCTGCTCAAAGGCCCGCACATTGGGACCCAGAATAAAGGCACCACCCGCACCTATCTCCTCTATCCGGCTGAACCAAGCTTGCTGTAACGACAGAAACTCATCCTGCAAACTGAGATAGGGCACACCCGGGGTTACAGATTTATCTGTCATAACATCATCCAAAGGTAAAAGGTGGTTTTTGCAGCCTCACCCCTGAATAGCCCAAAGAGGTGAGACTATGAATAATCCTGTGATAGAAAGTAAATCGATCAGGAGGCGAGACGCTCGAGTATCTCAGCTTTAACACGCATGGCAACATCCAGCGCTTCCAGTCCTACCACACCATCCACAAGGGGCGGCGTCCCAGATTGAACCGACTCAATAAAAGCCAAGAGCTCCGCATCCAGCGGTTTGACCGGATCAATGTCCAGACGCTCCATCACCACCTCCGGCCAAGCCTCTCCGGGTCGTGGTTTGGGGTAGGCAGTCTCAATTCGCTGGTCGATAAAGTCGAGTGACTCATAGCGATTCTCTTCGAACACACGGATGCGGCGCATCCTTTTCTCAGATACTCGACTGGCAATCACATTCGCAACCGTGCCATTGGCAAATTCCAGACGGGCATTGGCAATATCGACATGCGATGTTAATACCGGCGTTCCAACCGCAGAGATGGCGGTTATTTCCGACTTAACCAGTGAGAGTATGATATCGATATCATGGATCATGAGGTCAGACACAACATCCACATCAGTGGCCCGCTCAACAAAGCCCCCCATGCGATGCGCCTCAATAAATCGTGGCTTATGGATGCGATCAGCCAAGGCCATCACCCCTGCATTAAAACGCTCGAGGTGACCAATCTGCAGAATCACCCCGGCCTCCTGAGCCAACCGAACGATCTCCTTACCCTGCTCTACAGTGGATGCGATGGGCTTTTCCAGCAACATATGGATGCCGGCCTGAAGAAAAGGACGCGCTTCATCAAGATGGGCCGAGGTCGGGACCACAATGCTGACCGCATCTACTTTACCCAGTAAATCAAGACCGTTTGAATAAGCCGTACAACCGCACTCATCGGCCACTTTGGCAGCGGTTTCAGCATTCACATCTACCACGCCAACCAGCTCGACGTTATCCATGCGGGAATAGATCAGGGCGTGAAAACGCCCCAGATACCCGACACCAACCACACCCACTCGCAATTTATTACTCATTGATCACCCGAACTGGACACAATACTGTTCGTGTATGGTACTACGAACCTGAAAACCGGGCGATTTTAAACCATTCAGACACTCGGGGGCAGCTTTTAGGCCTCTATCTGTAGCGTTGTTCGCTATAAGTCTGATCCTGATCAATTGATATAGTGTGATCCAGCAGATGAAAATGCACCGCCACTGTGGCTAAGAGGGCTGAACCGATGAGGGATAGCATAATGAGCAGGAAGTCAGGTTTGCGGCGATGGTGATGGGATCTGAACATGGACACCTCCCTCTTTGCCTAATCGTCTATAGATTGAATGTCAAAGAGAGTCAAATAGACTGAATACGGAGGAATAATGGAATAATTACATAGTGCAGGGATTGATCTACTTCACATCCTCAAGTGGCTGACTGCAGTGAAAATCAATAAATGCGACGCCTCGCACAGGCAAATCTGACCTGCGGCACAACAGGACTGAAAATAGCGTCAATTGTCACCCCCTTCGGTGGCACCCGCCTCCTCCAGCAGTTTCACTACGGCCATGTACTTTCCCAGATTCGCCCGTTTCAACGCACCCGCCCCGGCCTTATTTTTTAAATTCACATCGGCCCCGGCCTGTATCAGTGTCATGACGGCAGCCTCATGGCCAAAAGCCGCCGCATCCATCAACGCGCTGTTACCCGCCCCATCGACAGCATTTACATCGGCTCCAGACGCCAACAAGGCCTTGATTGTCCGCGCATTACCATTAAACGCCGCCAGCAACAGAGCCGGACGCCCGGCGCCATTCTTGGCATTGGCATCAGCCCCTTGAGCCAGCAGAGTTTTGACCTGTTGCTCCTGCCCAAGACTGGCAGCAGCCAACAAAAACTGATTGGGATCCGCTGACCAGGCATTCAGCGAGACACCAAGGAGAAGAAGTAACAGTAGTCTCATGTACATCGGTAACATCCTTGAAAGACTTCATCGGCTAAGACGATTACACTAGTGAGCGACCGAACAACAAAAATCTGAAGCCACCAGGTTACCCCTAAGCAGCAGATTTCAGATAAACTTTAGCGGCAGAACAAGGCTAAGATCACGCCAAAATGATGACAAAAGCACAACAAAATAGTATTCAAGTAGACGTCAGTACCCACTACATTGAAGGCCAGTCTAATCCGGCGGAAGATAACTATGTCTTCTCCTACACCATCACCATTCGCAACACAGGCAGTACGGGCGCGCAACTGATCAGCCGCCACTGGTTGATTACGGATGCGGACGGAGGCGTCCAGGAGGTATTTGGTGAAGGCGTAGTGGGGCAACAACCTTTCTTACAACCCGGCGAGGACTTCAGTTACACCAGCGGCACCAGCATCTCCACGCCGGTAGGGACCATGCAAGGAAGCTATCAAATGCGTTCGGAAGCGGGCATTACTTTCGAGGCGCCTATATCGCCTTTCACGCTCGCGATGCCACATATTCTTCACTGACCCCCCAAAAGATGCGTATCAAGCAATCAGCTTCCCGTGAACCGGTAATCCTGCTTGTGGCTGTAGCCATCTGCCTGGCGGTGAGTGCAATTGACCCGGTAGCTGACCGACTCACATGGTTCCTTGAAACGGTACCGGTGATGATAGGCATATTTCTGCTGCTATGGACAAGAAATACATTCCCGCTTACCCACCTACTTTACAGATTACTTGCGCTACATGCTCTCATCCTGATGGTGGGGGGTTACTATACATACGCGGAAGTGCCACTGTTCAACTGGCTCCGCGACACGCTTGATCTGACTCGAAACCACTATGACCGCGTGGGCCATCTGGCCCAGGGGTTTATTCCGGCAATTCTCACCAGAGAGATCCTCCTGCGACGCTCGCCATTACAACAGGATGGCTGGCTATTCCTTGTCGTAACAAGTATTTGCCTCGCCTTCTCGGCCTTTTATGAGATGATCGAATGGTGGACCGCATTGATTAGTGAGGAGGCGGCTGAAGCCTTCTTGGGTACCCAGGGCGATACATGGGATACTCAGTGGGATATGTTCCTGGCCCTGATTGGTGCATTGTCAGCTCAACGGCTACTTGGACGAACCCATGATCGACAACTTGCGAAAATGACATGATAGATAGGCAATAATATGGCGCTGTATGCCATTGGAGATGTGCAGGGCTGTTACAAAGATCTGTTGCAGCTACTGAAGAAAATTGATTTCAAAGCCGACCGGGATACGCTCTGGTTCGCGGGTGATCTGGTAAACCGCGGCCCGGACTCACTCAAAACACTGCGCTTTGTAAAAAATCTGGGCGATGGGGCCATAACTGTACTCGGCAACCACGACCTACACCTGCTCGCCATGTCACAGGGCAACTTGAAGCATGCCGAAAAAGATCACACCCTTAAGGAAATACTCAAGGCGAAAGACCGTGAAGAGCTGTTGGACTGGTTGCGCCATCGCCCCCTGATGCACCACTGTGAAGAACGGGGCTACAGTCTGATTCACGCCGGCCTGCCACCACAATGGGATCTGCCCACGGCACTGAAATGCGCTCATGAAGTTGAAGCTACACTGCGCAGTGATGCGGTGGCTGATTTTTGCCAGCAGATGTACGGCAACGAGCCCCACTGTTGGTCAGAAACACTGGAGGGAATTGACCGCTTGCGATTTATTACCAACTGTTTCACCCGACTGCGTTTTTGCGACAAAGAGGGAAATTTAGCCCTGCGTGAAAAGCGCGCACCGGGTCACCAGGCAGCGAACTACTTACCCTGGTATGAGGTACCCAATCGTGCCACACAGGGCAAGCGCATCCTGTTTGGCCACTGGTCTACACTGGGCTATCAAACATGTAATGACACCTGGTGCCTGGATACCGGCTGTCTCTGGGGGGGTAAATTGACTGCCCTGCAGATTCGCAAGGAGAAGCCTCCACGCCCTCTGCAGGTCTCTTGCAGTGGCTATAGAAAGCCGTAAATTCAGTAAGAATTATTTGTTAGTAGTAGGGGTCTGACGCAACCTAACCCCACGAAAAAAACCTGGCTAGATCAGCCGGCGGCACGCTCCAATTCAAGGAAGGTATAGTCGAATAGATTGCGCTCATCGGACTGATGGGTACTGCGCGCCACCTCCCGCCACTCTTCCTCCGGATAGCTTGGAAAAAAGGCATCCCCCTGCACTGCGGTATGCACCAGCGTCAGGTAGAGGCGATCAGCTGAAGCAAGCATCTGCCGATACAGATTGGCTCCACCCACTATCATTACTTCATCGACCGGGCCAGCCGCTGCAAGTGCTTGCTCAATACTGTGAACAACCTGGCAACCCTCAGCCCGATAATTCACATTACCAGTAATCACTATATGCGGCCGATCAGGCAACAGCCCAGGCAGCGACTCCCAAGTCTTGCGGCCCATAATAATCGGCTTACCTACCGTTAGTTTCTTGAAATGCTGAAGATCGGCCGGCAAACGCCATGGTAGTTGATTATCGCATCCAATGACGCGACCCTCATCCATAGCCGCAATAAGCGAAATTTTTGGTGCTTTATTCATAGCCGATATTTCATCACGAAATGGGTAGTACTAGTATCTCAAACGGCCACCGGCGCTTTAATGTGTGGATGACACTCATAGTCACTCAAGGTGAAATCATCATAGACAAAATCAAACAATGAAGTAACAGCGGGATTTAGCTGCATCAGAGGTAACGCATACGGCGTCCGCGAAAGCTGAGCGCGCACTTGCTCGAGATGATTTGAATAGAGATGAGCATCCCCAAATGTATGCACAAAATCACCCGGCTTAAGCCCTGTCACCTGGGCAATCATCATGGTCAGCAAGGCGTAAGAGGCAATGTTAAAGGGAACGCCTAGAAAGATATCCGCACTGCGCTGGTAGAGCTGACAAGAGAGCCGACCCTCCGCCACATAAAACTGAAACAGGCAGTGGCAGGGAGGCAGGGCCATCCGCTCCACATCCGCAGGATTCCAGGCGGTCACCATCAAACGGCGCGAATCCGGGTTGTTGCGGATCTGCTCCACCAATTGACTTACCTGATCAATAGAACCGCCATTAGGGGTTGGCCAGGAGCGCCACTGAGCCCCGTACACAGGCCCCAGATTACCGTCTTCATCCGCCCAATCATCCCAAATACTGACGCCATGTTCTTTCAGATAGCGGATATTAGTCTCTCCCTTTAGGAACCAGAGCAGTTCATGAATAATAGAACGAAGATGCAATTTTTTGGTTGTAACCATCGGAAATCCATCCGCAAGGTTAAACCGCATCTGGTAGCCAAAAACACTCATCGTACCGGTGCCGGTTCTGTCCTCTTTACGAGTACCGTTCTCTAACACATGACGCATAAGGTCTAGATATTGGCGCATAATTCAGCCTGTTTGTGTGCGATTTCGAAAAGCCAGCCCGATCAGGACAACCCCTGACAGCAGCATAGGTAATGTCAGAATCTGACCCATCGTGAGCCAGTCAAAGGCCAGATACCCCAGATGCGCATCTGGCATGCGGACAAACTCAATGGCAAAGCGGAACACCCCATAGCAGATCAGAAACAGCCCTGACACCGCCATCGCCGGACGCGGTTTTGCCGAGTAAATCCAGAGAATAAGGAACATGACCACACCCTCCAGGAGGGCCTCGTAGAGCTGATTAGGGTGCAGCGGCGGCGACATTAAGGTTCCGGTAGGGAGTTGCAGTTTATCTTGGCACAAAGCAACAAACCGCTCACAGGAGACCTGCATCGCCCAAGGGACAGACCCTGGGCCTCCCCACAATTCACCATTGATAAAATTTCCGATACGGCCAGCGCCCAGACCGATAGGAATTAGGGGAGCGATAAAGTCGGTTGCCTGAAAAAAGCCTTTTTGATGGCGGCGCCCAAACAGCCACATGGCGATCAGCACCCCGATCAGACCACCGTGAAAAGACATGCCACCCTGCCAGATCCGGAGAATAGACAAGGGATCCCGCTGCAGATCCGCAAAACCGTAGAACAGCACATAGCCAAGCCGCCCACCCAAAACGACGCCCAGGGTGATATAAAACAACAGGTCATCTACTTGCTGAGGCGTCCAACCCGAGTCAGGCTTGGCTGCTCGTACCCTTCCAAGCCACCAGCCACCCACGAATCCCACGAGATACATGGCACCATACCAATGAACTGCGAGTGGGCCGATGGAAAACAGCACAGGATCAATTGATGGGTAGGTCAACATAGGGCGATATCTTAGGGGTAGGTTTTAAAAAATTCATCTCAAACTTTCATTTATGGAAAGCGCTACTATTAACAGATCAATAGACCGCACTGTTCGACCGCCAACTTATCGGAGTGTTCACTCATGAGATTTGCCATCATCTTATTGTTATTCTTTTCTTGCCCGCTCTTTGCCGGCAATGTGGAAGTCGTTTCAGCCCAGATCGATAAAACCGGCAACGGACATTACCATATCCAGGTTACTCTTCGCCACGCGGATACAGGATGGGAACACTATGCTAACGCCTGGCGCGTGCTGTCACCCGACGGAAGCATGCTTGGCGAGAGAGTGCTCTATCACCCGCATGTCAACGAACAACCTTTTACCCGCACCCTCTCCGGCGTTTCAATTCCTGCAGGAACCGCCTACATTGAGATTGAGGGAGAGGACACAAAACACGGCCCAAGCAAGCAGCGGCTAAGAATTGAGTTGAAATGACAAGCGAAAAAAACGACTTGGATCAATTGTTTTGCTTCTTTGTTAATAATTTTGACATGATTTTTTCTGACGGTAGGGACAGCTTTAGGAAAAAGGGTTATGCTTAGCGAAGGCTGATTATTGTCATAAGATGATAATTTCCTTGGTATTAGTAATTGAATTCACTAATACCCAATTAAGTCAGTAATAACTTAATTGGCAGGGGGCTCCTAAACTGACAAAGCTGAAAGGCATTGAACCAAACTTAACCTGAGGTAACTATCTAAGGTCATCCATACCCAAAAAATTTGGCATGGATACGGGAATGTGACCAAGGCCTGAAAAAAAGACCTAAGAATGGTAATCAGTTTAAGAAACAGGAGCTATACTCGTAGTAGGCAAACAACAGGTTGAAGAAAAATGACTAATGAGAATCCCCAAAACCCCGGGAATCTGGGTCAGCGGATGCGCTTCAGACGCCAGGAAAAAGGATGGACACAGGAGCAACTCGCTGTTCGTGCCGGCACCAATCAGGCCGTTATACAGAAGATTGAGAATGGGAAGAGTCTACGCCCCAGAAAGATCGACCAAATAGCCGCCGTGTTGGATGTAAATCCCGCTTGGTTGATGTTTGGCGATGAACTGGCCGCATCAATTCCACCTGATGCTATGGCAATAGCCGAGGCATGGCATGCCATGCCGGAACCGCACAAATCACGAATCCGCCAAGAGATCATGAATCTCTCATCGACCGATTAACACTCACCTCCCTTGTGCTGTTATCAGCACAAGGGAGTCTTCGTTAAAATGTCGGTAACACCCGAAGATAGAAGCACTTCAGGTAGGCTGTCTCGGCAATGGCCGGGTGAACGGGATGATCTGGCGCCTGAAAACCACGTTCCAGCAACTGCAGCGACCTATCAGTATGCCGGGCTGCCTGTTGAATCTCCTGTAACAGTGACGACTCACTCATGTGATGGGAACAGGAAGATGAAATCAGCATCCCATCTTTATTCAGCAGTTGCAGTGCCAACTGATTAAGCCGGCGATAAGCCAAAGTTCCCTGTTTAGTGTCTTTTTTACGCTTGATAAAGGCTGGCGGATCTACCAGCACCACATCAAACCGTTCATTCGCCAACCGCAGTTCACGCAATGCATCGAAGGCATCGCCCTGAAGACCCGCCACACGCTCAGCCACACCGTTAAGCTGCGCATTCCCATCGACTGCATCTAACGCACTGCTCGATGCATCGACACAGATCACTTCCGTAGCACCCTTCACCGCCGCCTGCACACCCCATGCGCCGATATAGCTACAAACATCCAGCACCCTTTTTCCCTGAATATAGGGAATCATACGCCCCCGATTGACCGCCTGATCAAAGAACCAGCCCGTCTTCTGTCCACCTTGAGATGGCACGTTAAACCGAACACCATGCTCCTCAACCGTCAAGACGTCCGGCCAACCACCCAACGCATCCTCTACATAAGGTGCCAAGCCCTCAAGCTCTCGAGAGGCGGTGTCGTTTCGAAAAAGCACACCTGCCGGCTTTAACACTTTTTCAACCGCCGCAAGAATATCCGACTTCATCCGCTCCATGCCGGCCGTGGTGATCTGAATGACCAAGTAATCACCAAAACGATCGATTACCAATCCAGGTAGACCATCACTCTCTCCAAACACCAGTCGGTAAAACGGCTGTGTATAAAGCCGCTCCCGCAGACTCAAGGCCACTTTAAGCCGATGAACCATGAGTGAACCATTAACCGGATGCTTATGATCACGACTGACTATTCGCGCGCTAATCAGTGAGTGCGGATTCACATACCCAGTACCAAGCAACTTCCCTTTATCATTAAAAATCTCAACCAGCTGACCGGGCTCCATACCTTGCAAAGGTGTTACAGCCGTATCGATTTCATTACTGTAAATCCAGCAGTGACCCGCCCGTAAGCGTCGGTCTTCATTTTTCTTCAATCGTAAAGGCGCAAAAGTCATAGCAGGATTTCCAGGTGGTCATAGATGGGTAACAGAGCGAGCGCAAGACTAGCAGATTTGACAAGCCAGCGCCTCATTATTTATATTGAGCCGACATATAACGATCCGATATATATTAACAATGAATACCAATCACCTCTGCCTCGGGATATTGAGTCTCGGCGATGCCAGTGGATACGAGATAAAAAAGGCCTTTGAAGAGACCTTCAGCCATTTTCAGGCAACCAGTTTTGGCTCTATCTACCCCGCTCTTGCAAAGTTAACCGAACAGGGATTGGTCAGCTTCCATGAAGAGACCCAGGAAAAACGCCCGACAAAAAAAGTGTTTACCATCACCCAAGAGGGTCAAGCCCATTTCTATCAGACGCTGTTGAAAGCGGAACCTACAGAGCAGTATCGCAGTGACTTCCTCTTCCTGATGATGTTTGCCCACCTGATGCCACGGGAGCATATTGAGGCACTACTGAACAAGCAGACTGACCACCTTAAAATGGAACTTGGCATCCTGGAAAGAATCATTACTGAATGCCAAACGCTAACACCTGGTATGCGCTTTACCCTGGAGTACGGAATCATCGGAAATCGGGCCTTGTTGGAACTGATGCAACAACGCAGCATGCCATTAATCGAAGAGATCGACGCGGCAAGGAGCCCGCAAGCGCTATGAACTACCCCCTCACACTGGCCAAACTACTCGGTGGCCTCCTACTGGTTGCATTTTCCCTAACCGGCCATGCAGAGAAAAAAGTAACCCAGGTCACCACCGCTAAACTGGCCGATATCACTTTTTTTCAGACCTATACCGCACCAGCCACGACCCTGAGTCTGAACGAGAGCCGCGTCAGTGCTGAAACCAGCGGCAAGATCCTCAAGATACCTGTTCGGGTAGGTGATTCCGTTGCTAAAGGTGAACTGCTGGCAGCCCTTGATTGCCAGGAAAACAGCTTTCGAGTAACACGTGCAGAGGCCGGACTGACCAGTATCGAAGCGCGTGTCACTCTGGCAAATCAGCAAATCAAGCGCACGAAATCTTTGATTAAAACCAGCAGTGTCTCGGAAGAGCGGTTAAACCAGCAGCAGGCAGACCTTCAGGTAGCCCTTGCCGATCGCAGCGCTCAATATACCACCATCGCCGAGGCCAGACTGAATCAGGCGCGCTGTCTTATTACTGCCCCCTTTACCGGCATTGTCAGAGAGCGCCTCGCAGGCGAGGGGGAGTGGATTAATCCGGGACAACCAATAATCCAACTGATTGACAAGGAGCGACTGGAGATTTCCGCACAGATCTCTGTTGACCTGATTGATACCCTACAGCAAACCGACAAGATTCAGCTTGAAACCAACCAGGGTAATTATGGGGTCGCTATTAGACAGGTCGTCCCGACCGTTGAGTCACTGGGGCGTAACAGGGAAGTGCGTTTGCAGTTTACGGATGGGCAAGCACTGCCGGGTAGCAGTGGCCGTCTGACCTGGCAATCCACCCAACCCTACGTTCCGGCGGATATCCCGGTAAGAAGGGATAAGCAACTTGGACTGTTCCTGCTGGATCAGGAAAAGGCCCGCTTCCATCCTTTGGCAAATGCACTGGAGGGCCATCCTGCACGCGTTGATCTGCCGAGCAATGTTGAAGTGATCATGGAGGGGCGACAGGCGCTGAATAACGGCGATAGCATAGAGCAGGCAAACTGAGATGCTGGGTCGCTTTTTCAACAATCATGTCTTAGCCAACCTGACGTTTGGTCTGGTGCTTGTCGTAGGCTTCCTCTCCTATAATCTGATGCCCAGGGAACAGGACCCCAGTATCAATTTCAACTGGATTGATATCACCACCGTGCTCCCGGGTGCTGCTGCCGCCGATGTGGAAAAACGGGTCACCGAGGTGCTGGAAAAGAAGATCCGCACCCTCTCGGATATCAAGTTTGTCTCCAGCACCAGCCGGGAGAGCATCTCCAGCATCCTGGTGCGCTTTGAAGACATTCCCCCTGAGGTCTTTGATAAGCGGGTGGCCGATCTAAGGCGCGAGGTACAAAACGCCGATGATGAATTACCGGACAATGCCACCACGCCCTTTGTTTTTGAGATCACTACCGCCAATGCGTTCCCCAGCGCCACCCTCGCCATTGTCGGTCCGGCAGATGATGAAAATCTGCGGCGCCAAGCCGAGAATGTGAAAAAAGATATTGAACGAATCAAGGGGGTTGACCGCATCCTCGACACCGCACTGCGCGACCCGGAACTGCAAATCAACTTTTATCCAGAACGCCTCGAAAATGCCGGCGTCTCTCCCAGTCAGCTGGCCGATACTGTCGCACGGACATTTCAAGATCTGGCGGCTGGAAGCGCCCGGGTGAATGACCAAAACTGGCTGGTGCGGATCATTGGCCAGGACAGCAATCCTGAATATCTCGCCGCTCTGCCGGTACTGGGGGCGACAGGCGAGGTCCCACTTGGGGATCTGGCCCAGGTGGTCCGCGCCCGGGAGAAGCAGGACAAAGTCGTGTTCTACCAGAACCAACCCGCTGTCATGCTGGCCATCACCAAAAAGGAGAGCGCCAACACACTGGAGCTGGTGCAGCAGATTGCCGATTACGTGGAGACACGGAATCAATTCACGGATAAGACCGGGGTCAGGGTGGTACTGATCGACGACCAGACCGAAATTACCCGTAATGCGCTCAATATTATGCAGACCAACGCCCTACTGGGATTGATTATGGTGCTGTTTGTGACCTGGCTATTTCTGGGTACGCGCATATCGCTACTCACCACCATCGGCATCCCGTTTATCCTGGCCGGCACCTTTCTGGTACTCAACAGCATTGATCAGACCCTCAACGTCAGCGTCCTTTTGGGTGTAGTGATCAGTCTCGGCATGCTGGTGGATGACGCCGTGGTAGTGGTGGAGTCGATCTACTATCGCCTGCAACGTGGCATGGCGACACTCCCCGCTACACTGGAGGCGTTGCGTGAGGTGGTGGCCCCGGTCACCACCGCCGTCCTCACCACCATGGCCGCCTTCCTGCCGCTGATGCTGCTGCCCGGCATCCTTGGTAAGTTCATGCTGATTATTCCCCTGGTGGTCACTATCGCCTTGGCAATCAGCCTGATTGAGGCCTACTGGATGCTGCCAGCCCATATACTCGGTGCCAACATCAGCTTCAAGAACCCTTCTCGCATGCAGCGGTGGCGTACCAACGCACTGCACTGGGTTCGGGTGAAATACACACTCATGCTGGTGCGCGCCCTGCGCTGGCCGAAAAGCATACTACTCAGTGTTCTCCTAATGTTCATTGGGGCATTTATTGCAACGGGCAATGGGCTTGTGAAGATCGATTTTTTCGCCACCGACCCCATCCGCCTGTTCTACGTCAGTCTTGAGATGCCAGCTGGCACGCCTCTCGAGGTAACCCGTGATAAGGTTTTGCAAGTTGAAGAGAAGATCCGTAACAAGATCCTGCCGGGCGAAACACGCAATATCCTCAGCTATGCTGGACAACTCTTTACCGAAACCGCGCCCTTCTTCGGTGACCACTATGGACAGGTGCTGATAGCCCTCAATCCGAAGACCGATGAACTTCGCAGTGTCGATGGGATGATCGAATCGATGCGCAGCGACATTGAATCCACTGCAGGTCCGGACAAAATATCCTTCCTCCGTCTGGCAGGTGGCCCGCCCACCTCCAAACCCATTTTGGTCAAAGTGCGCGGCGATGATACTGAGATCATCCGCCAGGCGGTCAAAGACCTAAAGCAGATCATGAAGCTGGACCCGGCCATCCGGGACATTACCGACGATGACAGCCAGGGACAGATGGAGCTGGCACTGCGGGTGAATCAGGATGCGGCACGCCGGGCCGGCATCAGCCCGGCCGAGGTAACCCGCACCTTACGACTGCTCGTGGACGGTGAGATCGTCAGCAAGATGCAGGACCAGGGGGAAGAGCTGGAGATCCGGGTACGCGCTTTGCCCCGCACGCTATCGACCATCACTGAACCTGGAAACTTTACCCTGTCATTGCCCAACGGCGGGCGTATCGCACTCAAGGAGCTGGTACACAGCGAGACAGGCCCCAGCATTAACAGTATTCGCCACTATAACTTCCGTCGCACAATTACCGTGGAAGCGGATCTTGACAAAACCCTCACCGATACTGTGACGGCCAACAAGGCCATTCAAGACGGATGGGGCAAGATTGCCCAGCGCTATCCCAGCATCAATCTCGACTTCTCTGGTGAGCTAGATGATATCCAGGAGAGTATCGACTCTATTGCCGTACTGTTCCTGTTTGGTATCGGCCTGATGTACCTAATTCTCGGCACCCAGTTCAAGAGCTATTTCCAGCCCCTGATGATCCTGGCAACCGTTCCCATGGCCTTCACCGGCGTGGTGATCGGACTGGCCATTACCAGCAACCCGCTCAGCCTGTTCACCCTCTACGGCGTGGTCGCTCTGGCCGGTATTGCGGTCAATGCGGCAATCGTATTGATCTCCGCGGCCAACGAACGCCTGAATCGCGGCATGAGCGTACTGCATGCCACGCTGTATGCCGCCCGGCGGCGGGTAATCCCGATCCTGATCACCTCCATGACCACAATCGCCGGACTCTTCTCCCTAGCCACCGGCCTGGGTGGATCGTCCCTGATGTGGGGACCGGTGGCCACGGCCATTGTCTGGGGGCTGGCGGTCTCTACGGTATTGACCCTGTTCGTGATCCCGCTGCTTTATCGCCTGTTCATGGGTAATCGCTGGGTCTCAGAGCAACGAATACGGGCCAATCAACGCCACCAATCCAAGCTTCAGGCGGCGCCGGAAAATCGTATATAATGCCCAGCCTTGCGCCAGCCCATGACCACTACAGTCATGGGCTGGCGGCGTTTTAAATGACGACTGACTATACTGCTATCTATGAGCAATCCATTTACCGCCGCCTGGAGCGAACAGGGCCATCTGATCTGTCTGGGACGCTGGGAGATCAGCTATCAGGGCCGACCCCTGGAGATCCCCCAGCCCAAAGCCGAAGAAGATATGGGCACCTACGGTATCTACTCTTTCCTCTATCCGGATGACCCGGAATTTGCAGAAGGACTGAATGAAGATGACTGGGTGCTGGAGAACATCGACTGGCTGAGCGACCTGTTTATTGAGAACGACATCCCCATTGATGAGCAGCACGCCCGCTGGTTCTACCAAGCGGTCAACGGCAGTGACTGGCGTTGCGGCAGTTGTGGTGGCTGCACCTGAATGAGTGAGCACTCACCCCTGCGTCTGCAGCTCGTCGTCTTTGCCCTGGTCGCGGCCTCCTTCACCAATATCTATCTGACTCAACCGGTGCTGCCGGTGTTGCAGGCCGAGTTCGTTGCTGACACCCTGCTAGTCTCCTATACCGTGGCCGCAGTCATCCTGGGCATTGCCCTCTCCAATCTACCGTTTGGCGTGCTGGTGGATCGACTGCCGATACAGCCGATCATCCTCATCGGCGGTATTGCGGTGGCCATTGCTGGACTGATCTGCGCAACCACCCATAACATCTGGCTGCTAATTGGCGCTCGTTTTGTACAAGGCCTGTTTATCCCGGCACTGACCACCTGCCTTGCCGCTTATCTGGCCAAGAGCCTGCCCATAGAACGACTCAATGTCGTCATGGGGTCCTATGTCTCCGCCACGGTCGTGGGTGGACTCGGCGGTCGGCTACTCGGCGGCTGGATTCATCCGCCACTGCATTGGCGTTACGCCTTTGTCTCCGCTGCCGTGCTGATTCTGATCGCCACCTTTGCGGCCCTGCGCATCCTGCCCAGTCAACCTAAGGCCACAACCACCTCACTGGAACAGCCGCGTTTCCTATCACTGTTAAAACGTTGGGAGTTGGTACGCATCTACCTGGCCGCGGCCGGCGGGTTCTTTATCTTTTCATCGGTGTTTAATTATCTGCCCTTTAGGCTGGCAGCCGCTCCTTTCAGCTTCTCCACCGAGCTAATCACCCTGCTCTATCTGGTCTATGTGATGGGCATTTTCATGGGCCCCCTCTCGGGCAGGATCAGCAACCGCATCGGCAGTGGTTACACCCTGATGGGTGGCACGTTGCTTCTCGGGGTATCAATCACCCTCACCCTGCTACCTTACATCAGCGCTATCATTCTCGGTCTACTGGGCCTGTGCGCCGGTTTTTTTGCCGTGCACGCCGCTGCTGTCGGATCGCTCAATCGGCGACTGACTGGGGGCCAGGGCCGAGCCAACGCACTCTATGTACTGTTCTACTACGTGGGTGGTTGGATAGGCATCACCGCCAGCGGCTTCGCCTATACCCAGTGGGGCTGGCAGGGTGTCATTCTCATCTGCTTACTCCTGTTGTTACTTCCTTTTATGGCAGGAATAGGAGAGCAAAGGGACGCCTCCCGCTAATTTCGGGTATATTATTCGGCCTTAAGAGCAACCTTAACCTGATTAGAGAAGACTGTACGCCGTGAAGTTGAGCCTGGAAGAGTTCCGTAACTGGAAAAACAAGAGTATCACCCTGCTGGGCATGTCCGGCGTGGGCAAGACGCACCTCTCCAAGATGATGCGCCGCTATAACTGGTTCCACTACTCTGGGGACTACCGCATCGGCACCCGTTATCTGGATGAGTCTATTCTCGACACCATCAAGCAGGAGGCGATGCAGGTCCCTTTCCTGCGCGATCTGCTACGCAAGGACTGGATCTATATCCGCAACAACATCAAGGTGGATGACCTGGGCCCAGTCCTCTCCTATGTCGGAAAACTGGGTAATCCAGAACTGGGCGGCGTACCGCTGGGGGCGTTCCAGCAACGCCAGGCAGAGTACCGCACGGCCGAAATCAACGCCATGCGGGACGTGCCGGAGTTTATCCACAAGGCACGGGATATCTATGGCTACCAGCACTTTGTCAATGATGTAGGGGGCAGTCTGTGCGACATGGAAGCGCCTGGGGTGATTGACCTGCTGGCAGAGCACAGCCTGATTCTCTACATCCAGGCCACCGAGGCCGATGAAGAGGCCGAACTAATCCGGCGTGCCCAGAACGATCCGAAACCGCTCTACTTCAGACCTGAATTTCTGCGTCAGCAGGTGCAGGCCTACCTGAAAGAGCAGGGATTGGCCTATGCCGCCGAGATGGACCCGGATGATTTCACCCGATGGGTCTTCCCCCATCTGTTCCGTTCCCGCATTCCGCGTTATGAAGCGATTGCGGAGCCGCTCGGCTATACCGTCACCTCCTATGAGGTCAACCAGGTAAGGGACGAAGCCGATTTTCTTGCCCTGCTGGAACTGGCCATATCACGCAAACAAACGCCTTGATCGGGAGCCATCATGCCACTGGTATCACATAATAATCTGCCGACCTTTGACCGATTGAGAAACGCGGGCCAGACCGTACTGGAACCGGATCGCGCCAAACACCAGGATATTCGTGAACTGCATATCGGCCTGCTGAACATGATGCCGGATGGCGCACTGGAGCCAACCGAGCGACAGTTCTTTCAGCTGGTCGGCGAAAGCAACCCCATTGCCCAGTTCTACGTACACCCTTTTACCCTGGATGAACTACCCCGGGGCGAGAAGGCACGGAAACATATTGAGCAGTTCTATGATCCGCTGGAAAAGATCCAGGAAGAGGGGCTGGATGCCCTGATCATCACTGGCGCCACACCCATCCACCCTAACCTCTCGGACGAGCCCTTCTGGGAACCGTTGGAGCGCGTTGTGGAGTGGGCCTATAACAATGTGACGTCCACCCTCTGCTCCTGCCTGGCCACCCACGCCGTTCTGGAGGCCCGCCATGCCACCAAACGGCGACCACTGGGTTATAAGCGCTGGGGGGTCTTTCCACACCGGGTGGTTAATCGCCACCATCCCCTTACCAATGATGTGAATACCCGGTTTGATGTACCGCACTCCCGATTCAACGAGATTTCACGGCAGCAGTTCGAGGATGCCGGGCTGCATATCCTGGCAGAGAGTGAAGAGGCCGGTGTCCACCTGGCCGTCAGCCAGGACGGTTTCCGCATGGTCTATTTCCAGGGACACCCGGAGTACGAGACCATCAGCCTGCTGAAAGAGTACAAGCGTGAGGTATTGGTCTACGCCGCCGGCAAACGGGACAGCTATCCGCCCTTCCCGGACAACTACTTCATGGCCCGAGAACGGGCCATACTGGATGAATACCAGCTCAATCTCGAACGCTCACTGGCCGACGGCACCGAACCCCCTGAGTTCCCCGAGGGCCTGATTGCTCACGAAGTGGATAACACGTGGCATGATACCGCTGAGGGGATCGTCGGTAACTGGATGGGTCTGGTCTACCAGATCACCAACAGTGATCGCCGCCTGCCCTTTATGGACGGCATCGATCCAGGCAATCCGCTTAATCTGAAGCGCTAGGGATATCCTCGTCGCGATCCTTGAAGCAGTCGTGGATCTCACGCAGCTCACCGATGTGATCCAACAGTGGCGCAACGCAGAGCGGGTCAAACATACTGCCTGACTTCGCCTGCAGGTAGTCGATCGCCTCCTCAAAACTCCAGGCCGGTTTGTAGGAGCGCCGGGTGGTGAGTGCATCCAGCACATCCGCTACGGCGGTTATCCGTCCCTCCAGAGGGATGGCTTCGCCGGCCAACCCATTCGGATAGCCCGTCCCGTCAAACCGCTCATGGTGGGTGCCAATAATATTTCTCAGGATATCGATATGGGCCAGATGGCCGAGGTCAAACTCATCAACCACTGAGTCGATAATCTCCAGACCGGAAAGTACGTGAATCTTGGCCGCTTCATACTCATCCGGACTCAGTTCACCCCGTTTCAGCAAAATGTTGTCAGGCACACCGATCTTGCCAATATCATGCATGGGGGCGTATTGCAGCACGAACTCGATATACTCATCCGAAAGATCTATCTGCGGGGCCAGCTTGAACGCAATGAACTGGGCATAACGGCCGACACGACGAATATGGCAGGCCGTCTCGCTGTCACGCTTGAGTGCCAGGTGCCGAACCGTATTCAGGGCCCCCCTGAGGATGTAGATGGGTGCCAGTTGATTGGTGATAATGGCACTGATCAGTTCGGTATAGACTGCCAGGTAGCGCACCATGGTCTCGGTAAAATAGTTGGAACGGTCCGCATCAAAAAAGAGAAAACCAATCAGATGATCATTGCCATAGAGTGGCATGGTATAGCTTGAGGCAAAGCCCGCCTCAATCAGCCATTGGGTATGGGGTGATAGCGGTTGGGGTTGATCCCTGAGATCTTGTTTAATACGTGGACTGTGCTGCTCTGCCAACTGTTTGAGAGAAGGCACTTCAGACAATTTGGCACTGTAGTTCTGTAGCTGCCGCTGCCCATCACCGCTGTTGACGAAGGTGTTAAGCCGATCCGTTTCATGATCATAGACCGCAACGGCGAGACGGCTGAGATGGGGCCAACTAGCCCTCAGCTCACTGTGTAAATGAATAATGCGCTCACCAACCAGATCCCAACTCATAACAGCACTCTTCTTATAAAATTTTTCTTATTGATAATCAGACCTGACACAAAAATGTACAACGCACTGACAGAGATGCGTTACGGAGTAAAGCCCATCCCAGGCATAATATCCATCGGCACATAAAGACCATTAATTGAGGTATAGCCCAGGAAATAAAATAATTCCAGGGCACTTCTCAAAAATCCTTTTGCATTGCACTGTGGGATTGGACAGATCCTGTGCGTGCGTGAAATCACCAGGATTTACGTTGTTGAAGCATCTATAGTTTATGTCATGATCCCTAATACATTGGCCGTATACGACGCTACAATCCCTTCTCCCCGAACAGCTCAACAGGAAATGACATGTCCGCGAACCGCTTGAGAGAGTGCACCAGCCCCTACCTGCAACAGCACGCTGACAACCCCGTGGATTGGTATCCCTGGGGAGAAGAGGCACTCGCCAGGGCACACGCAGAAGATAAGCCGATACTCCTCTCCATTGGCTACTCGGCCTGCCATTGGTGCCATGTCATGGCGCATGAATCCTTCGAAGACCCGGCCACTGCCGAGGTCATGAATCGCCTCTTTATCAACATCAAGGTGGATCGCGAAGAACGGCCCGACCTGGACAAGGTATATCAGTCCGCCCATCAACTGCTGGCACAGCGCCCCGGCGGATGGCCGCTGACGGTCTTTCTCACACCTGATGACCAAACGCCGTTTTTTGCCGGCACCTATTTCCCTGATGAGGAGCGCCACGGCCTTCCCGCCTTTATGGGTGTATTGCAAAATATCTCCAACGCGTTTCATGAACAGCGGGCTGACATCAAGGAGCAGAACAAGGCCCTGATACGGGCCATTAATCAGATTGACCCGATTGCCACAGGCAAGGCCACTCCACTTGACTCAGCTCCCCTGGAGACAGCACGACAACAACTGGCCAGCGGATTTGATGAAACCCATGGCGGATTTGGCCGCGCGCCCAAATTTCCCCACCCAAGCAGTCTGGAACAGCTGTTGCGCCACTGGGCTGCCACAGGCACGCAAGACCCCCGTTCACTCTATATGGCGGATTTCACTCTCACCCGCATGGCGCTTGGCGGCATCAACGACCAACTGGCGGGTGGGTTTTGTCGCTACTCGGTGGATGATCGCTGGATGATCCCCCACTTTGAAAAGATGCTCTATGACAACGGCCCGCTATTGGCCCTCTATGCCGATCTATGGCAAGCCACAGGCAAATCGCTGTTCAAGGATACTGCGCTGAAGACCGCCCAGTGGGTCATTGAGGAGATGCAATCGCCAGAAGGGGGATTCTATTCATCGCTGGATGCCGACAGTGAAGGAGAAGAAGGGCGCTTTTACGCCTGGAGTAACGAAGAGGTCAAACAACTGTTAGACGAAGATGAATACCGCCACGTCAGTCGTTATTACGGACTGGACCAGGAACCCAATTTTGAAGGTAAATGGCATCTGCATTGTCAAACAGATATCGCCACATTGAACCACGAACTGGGGAGTACATCTGAGCAGGCACGCAATCTTCTTGAACAGGCGAAACTGAAACTACTGGCTCAGCGGGCACACCGCATCCGACCAGGACGGGATGAGAAGATCCTCACCACCTGGAATGCCCTCATGATCAAGGGCCTGGCCAGGGCAGGGCGTCTCCTGGAGAGACCAGAACTGATCGCTGCAGCACAGCAGGCGGTTGGTTTCATTCGAGACAAACTCTGGCAGGATCAACACCTCCTGGCCTCATACAAGGATGGACGCGCCAACTTCAATGGCTATCTGGATGACTATGTAAATCTGATAGATGCACTGATTGAATTACTTCAGGCCGAGTGGAACAACGCCACACTCCAATTCGCAACCGATCTGACTGACATCATCCTGGAGCGTTTTGAAGACAAAGACCAAGGCGGCTTCTATTTTACTGCCAATGACCATGAGCAGCTGATCTACCGGCCAAAACCCTTCGGCGACGAATCAATCCCGGCAGGTAACGGTGTCGCCGCGGCTGTACTGACACGACTCGGCCACCTACTCGGTGAAACCCGGTACCTCAAGGCCGCTGAGCGCACCCTGCACTGCACCTGGGATCAACTCAAGCAATTCCCCCACGCCTACTGCACCCTGCTGCAATCTCTGGATGAACTGCTCAATCCTACCGAAATAATCATCCTGCGTGGTGAACCCGATACCCTTTTACCTTGGATTAAAAGGGCACACCAACACTACGCCCCCCGGCGTATGACATTGGCCATACCATCGGCTACGACCGATCTCCCAAAAGCCCTTTCGGTGAAACAGCCCGCAGGAGAGGTTGTCGCTTACCTCTGCCACGGAACCCACTGCGACGCACCCATCATCTCACTCGAAGATTTCAATTCAGCACTGAGCAGCACTGAGGCAGCGGCTCATGATAAGAGCCAGCGATTTGATGGGGCCGTAGGCTCTTTTAAACGATTCCGAGAGTAGCTAAAGAACCCAAACTGCAAAACCCACAGCAGCGAACGAAAAAAAATGGAATAAATCCATCGGCGCCTGCGTCTAACGGGCAGTAAAGAAAAAGGGGGAGCAGGTTTTAATGTTTAACGGCTGGCTCACAGAACGAAGCAACAGGCAGCGGTTGGCGGCACTGAGTCCACGACTCAGGCGTCTTGCTTTTGCCTGGTGTGGCGATGAACACCTAGCCGATGACCTGACCCAGGAGACACTAGCCAAGGCCCTCTCCAGCCTTCATACGCTCAAGCGTGACAATGCCCTGGAAGGCTGGGCCTTTGCCATCCTGGCCAACTGTTTTCGAGACCACTGCCGGCGCAGCAGGGCAACGGATCCCTTTGAAGAGCATGCAGATGATTCGCAACTCTCCTCCGATGATCAGATCACTCAACAGCAGAACGTGTTGCGCGTCCAGCAAGCCATTGCCAGGCTTAGCCCTCCACAACGCGAGGTGCTGCTGCTGGTCGACCTGGAGTCCTGCAGCTATGCAGAAGTTGCCGATATCCTTGGCATACCGGTTGGCACGGTCATGAGCCGATTGAGCCGCGCCCGACAAACACTTAAACAATTTCTGCAACCGGTCAAGCGCACGCAGACTACCAACCGGCCATTCATGGAGCGGATTAAATGAGTGACTTCCATTACAGCGATGACCAACTCAACGCCTTCGTCGATGATGAAATGGCAGCCAATGAACGGCTGGAGATATTAAGTGCCGCCGCGGGTTCAGATTCACTTCGTGCCCGAATAGTGGAGTTGCAGTACCTCAAAGAGTCTACTCGAAACGCCTTCCCTCTCCACACGGAGAGGCCGACAACAAGTCGGCCATCTCGGGGGCTCTTTACCCGTTACTTGGCCGCAGCCGCCATCGGAGGCCTCTCACTCTTTGCTGTATTGGCATCCACTGGCCATATACAGGCAACCAGAGAACCCGTCCTGGTGACGCTCAATAACACCCCATCCTCATCACAACAGACCCGCGTGGTATTTCACATAAGCAGTGATCGCCAACAGGATGCTTCGCTGTTGTTGGATCAGGTGGAGCTTGTAATGCAGGAACACCAGAGCAACGGCCGCCCCATTCGACTCGAAGTCGTGGCCAATAACCAGGGACTACGCATGCTGCAACAAGGGCGTTCACCCGTAGCTGAACGCATCAGACAGTTACACGCCGTCTATCCACAGCTGATATTCGCCGCCTGCGGCAATACCCTTGAACGCATGACTCAAGAGACTGGAGAAAAAATAGACATCCTTCCCGAAGCGATCATCATTCGCTCAGGTGTCTCCTATATTACCCGGCGCCAGCAAATCGGCTGGAGCTATATTAAGGTCTGAAATCAACACCCCGGATCATTAAGGGTGGTAGTGGCCGTGCATAAAAGAGCCGCAAAAGTCAGACTCACACACCAAAGAGAGGACGTTATATGAAAATATTATCCCGAGGCTTAATGACCCTGATACTCATTGCCGGCTTGTTTGGCGGACAAGCTGTGATGGCGGAGGCTAAGGCACCCCACAAGATTGTCATCCAAGTCAGCACAGATGAACCCCGCACTCAGCAGATTGCATTGAATAACGCCGTTAACCTGCAAAAGGCCCTGGGACAAGATAACGTTGTCATCGAGATCGTCGCCTATGGTCCAGGCTTGGGTATGTTGACCAGTACGTCACCCCAAGGTGAACGCATCTCTAGCCTGGCGATGCAGGACATCCAATTCAGTGCCTGCGGTAATACGATGAAGGGCGTTGAGAAAAAGACCGGCAAAATGCCAGTACTTCTGGATGGCGTTAAAGTAGTGGAGGCCGGTGTCTTACGTATTATGGAGTTGCAGGAACAAGGCTATGCCTATGTCAGGCCCTGAGTTGATCACACTGTAAATTTGGATGTGCCGAGCCAATTGCTCGGCGCATCCATTTCAGCATCCAATATGACCCTTCTTAATTCACCACCCGTGACCGTTGCTCTTCTTGGCCCATCGCCAACAGGAACGGATCATCACTCTGGCGCTGTTTGAATAGAGGCTTGTTTGAAAGCCCCAGCCAGTTGTGTTTGATCAACGCCTGTCCGATAGGGGCACCCAGTGTGCTGCCCGGACCCAGCAGTATCAATTTATCGGGTGCAAACTCCTTTATTGCCACCTCAATGACTGAGGAGAAGTTATACGGAGCCACCACTTGATGGCCCAGTGTGTAGTCATACAGGGCATGAATGTCAGTCGCAAACGGTTGCCAGATATGCCCTCGACCATCAATCAGCGGCAAGGCTGGCCGGGTAAATAACTTGGACGAAAGCATTGACTTGGCACGGCTTGATACCGATGCCAAAAGCGGCGTATGAAAGGCCGCATGCTTGGCCAACATAAGGGGATAACGACCGTCTACCGGGGGCAATCTTGATTTCAACTCATTGAGTGCCGATTGGTTCGCGCCAATGACCATTAAACCACCCAGATCAATTGAGAGGTAGGCCTCACAGTCAGCGAGCTGATTAACGGCTGCCACCTGTTGCAGTAACTGCTCTCTCATGGCGGGAACCGGCCGCCATGCCTCATCGACAACGGGGTAGACCAACTGCCCACCAATAACACCCTCCTGCATCATCGAGCCCATGCTATTAACGACCTTGATGGCCGTCTCAGCATCAAGCGCCTGTGCCGCCGCCAGTGCCAGATACCACCCCATAGAGTTCCCGGTTACCGCAACAATATCGTATCGGTCCCGATCAATGTCAGCGAAATCTCCAAGCGCACAGGCGTAGATAAGTGCCGAGGCATTCTCCCCGACGCCGTGGCGATTAAGTGAGTAGCTGGCGCTACCATCCAGCGCTTCAATGCTGGGCTGACCCAGTCCTTGCCGATAATGATCGATAGCGGCTATGAACGCTTTTTTATCCGCATGGTAACGTCCCCAATAACCCAGCTCTTCCCGGTTATAAGTCCCCCGCCCAGGACAGATCACCACGGCCGTCTGTTTCATCGAACACCCCCCAGCAATGCAAGGGCCGCACTCACAATCTGCTGTTTGTCCGGTAAAACCAGATTGGCCGCTTCAGCCAGTGGAATAAAGCTGTCTTCCGCCGTCACCCGGGCTATCCGATGCTCTCCAGGGGCCTGTTCTGTCAACAGGGTTACCAAGGCTTCACTGATGGACCCCGTTCGGCGGCACTCATCCACAATCAAGACATCCCGGCAGGGTGCAGCGGCCTTGATTAATCCCGCCTCATCCAGGGGCGCCAGCCAACGCAGATCAATCAAACGCAACGCAACGCCATGTTCCTGCTCCAATACCCTGGCGGCCTGTCGCGAAAGATAATAACCATTGCCATAACTCATAATACAGAGATCCGTACCTTCCCCCTGGCAACCAAACTGACTCAGTGCGATAGGTTCACCTTCAGTAGGCGATTGATAGATCGACGCCCAGAGATCGTCACCCGCCTCATGAAGATCCCGCGTCATGTAGAGCGCAATAGGTTCAATAAAGATCACTACGCGACGCTGCTCATGTGCCAGCGCCACACAACGGCGGAGCATCTGCACGGCATCCGCCCCATTGGATGGGCAAGCGATCACCACACCGGGTATGTCCCGAAACACCGCAAATGAGTTGTCATTATGAAAGTGGCCACCAAATCCTTTTTGGTAGGCAAGCCCGGCAATGCGTATCACCATCGGGTTAGTGTATTGTCCCCCTGAGAAGAACGAGAGGGTCGCCGCTTCACCACGGATCTGATCCTCCGCGTTATGCACATAGGCCAGAAACTGGATCTCGGGAATGGGTAAAAAACCGGTGTGGGCCAGGCCTATTGCCAGCCCAAGAATACTCTGCTCATCCAGCAGGGTATTGATTACCCGATGCGCGCCGAACTTATCAAACAGCCCGGTCGTGACGCTATATACACCACCCTTCTTTCCAACGTCCTCACCACACACCACACTGTGGGGATATTCCAACAGGATATCGGCCAGCGCCAGATTAATCAGGCGCGCCATATTCTGCGGCTTATTCAGTTGACGCAGATCTTTTCCCAGCATCGCTTCCCGGGTCTTGCTATCAACCTCGGGTATCTCGCCATACTTCTGCGCCACGGGTATCACCGAGGCCATCACCTCCTCTGCTGTCTGCAGCTTGGGACGTTTGATCGCCAGTTCAGCTATCCGGGCGACGCGCTGCTCTATCTGTGAATTCAACTGGCAAATCGCTTCTGCAGAAAGCATTCCATGATCCAGCAATAGACGGGCCGAATGCAGCAGCGGATCGTGCAGCTCATCTGCTTCAACCTGCTGCAACGCGCGATAACTGACCTCGGTATCCGAGCCGGCATGCCCCATCAAGCGAACGGCCCGCATATGCAAAAAGACGGGCTTACGAAAACGCCGGGCATAGCGAATAGCTTCCTTAACACCACGGGTACAATCCAGCAGGTCAGTGCCGTCACAATAAATGTAATGCAATCCGGCCCGACCAGAAAAACTGGCATGAATCCAACCTTTAGGTGTCGAGGTCGAGATGCCAATGCCGTTATCTTCACAAACAAACACAATGGGCATAGGCGAGTTTTGGTAGGCCGCCCAGGAGGCCGCATTGATCGCACCCTGCGCTGTAGAGTGATTGGCTGAGGCATCCCCAAAGTTACACAGAATCACGCTATCAGCGGGAAAGGGCTTACCATCGGGCAGTAGCACCTGTGCAAGACCCAAACCATGGGCAGCGCCCATTGCCTTCGGCAGGTGAGAGGCGATGGTGCTGGTCTGCGGCGGTACCCACAGGGTTTTGCTACCAAGCACCTTATGTCGACCACCGGAGATCGGATCTTCCTTTGATGCCGCAAACGAGAGCAGCATGTCATACAGGGGCGTCTCCCCCGGCCGCTGCTTACTACGTTGAATCAATAACGCCCCACTGCGATAATGCAGGAACGCCATATCGGTGATCCGGAACAGCTTGCCCAAAACCGCATTGCCTTCATGCCCGGCACTGCCGATGGTGTAAAAACTCTCGTTGCGCGCCCGCAACTTGCGGGATTGATAATCAAGATGACGACTCATCAGCTGACTCTCGAACAGATCAACGACTTCTGCAGGTGTCAGATCAACATCCTTTGGCTTAAGTTGAATAACAGCATCAGGCAAATCACCGCTCATCACGCGCTCGGGAAAACGTGACTCAATAATTTCTGCTCGGGTTTTCAACTAGCCATCCTCTCGTGAAATGTAAGAGATCCCTTTTTTATCCTAGGGCCAACCAGACACCGACTCCCATCATCAAAGTGCCCGCCAGCCTGTTGAGTATGCGCACATTGCCACTCTTTTGCAGAAACAGACTCAGGGTCCGCCCTCCACTGGCGTAAAGTATCAGGCAAAGAAACTCAATAAACAGAATCAAACTGAGCAGCACGCCGAGTTGGGGAAACATCGGTTGCTGATCATTGATAAATGGGGGTAGTAGAGAGATGAAAAACGCCCATCCCTTGGGATTGGCAACTGCAGTGACAAAACCCTGTACAGCGAGCATAGACCGAGTAGCGCGATCATGACGCGGAGAAACAAGATCGATGGCCATCCTGCCGCGCGAAAGCCACATCTGCACACCCAGGTAGACCAGATAGCCGCCACCGATGTATTTGAAAACTTCAAATGCCAGTGGATAGCGCAACATCACCGTGGCCACACCAATGACGGCTGCCGCAGCCACCAAACCAACACCGACCAACTCACCTGCCATCATCCAGAAGGTACGCCGCACACCAATGGTCATCCCCATAGTCAGGGAGAGCGTCATACACATACCCGGTGTTATGGAGACGACAAAGAAGGTCGGAATAAAGATGGCCAACAACGAGAGATTGAGAGCCGAGCTCATTGTTTCCAGCGACTCTCCGCTTGGTCATCGGAGTGACGTGCATCAACCCAACGCTCACCATCAGGTGTCTGCTCTTTCTTCCAGAAGGGGGCGCGGGTCTTCAAATAATCGATGATAAATTCACAGGCCTGGAAGGCCTCTCCACGATGGGCGCTGGCAACGGCCACCAACACAATGGGATCCAACGGCTGTAACGGCCCAACCCGGTGAACAACACGAATACCCATCAGATCCCAGCGCTCATCAGCCTCATCAACAATCGCCTGAAGTGCCCTCTCGGTCATGCCTGGATAGTGTTCCAGGGTCATGGTGGAGACGGTATCACCCTCATTGATATCCCGCATCTGTCCAACAAAAGTCACAACCGCACCGATCCCCGGAGAAGCCAATCGTAACTCCTCCTGAATGGTTGTCATGTCGAAGGGCTCTTTCTGGACCTTGATCTGATTCATGATAATTACCGTAGCGAGTGGAATCGAAGTAATAAGCGATCAGTTAAGCCTGTAATCCGAACACCTTATCTCTAAGATTAAAGGTAGTTCAAAATGGGCGTTTTACCCGCCAGTAACCGGCGGGAAGAAGGCCACCTCATCCCCATCACTGACAGGGGCATCCATGTCACACATCTCCTGATTAACAGCGGCCAGAACCGTCTGCCCATCTCCAAACACATCCTGCCAAACCCCACCTCGCAGCCTTAATAGTGCGACAACAGCGCCCACCGTAGCGATTTCAGGTGCATAGTCAAGGGTCTCAGAAGCTGTTTTAAGCTCCTCACGCAACCGGGCAAAAAAAAGCACATTGATCATTTGAGTAGCTCGCTAAAAGGTAAAAACTGCACCATCTCACCACGCGCCAGGGTCTGCTGCTCAGGCAAGATGGCCAAGCCATTGGCCCAGGTCAGTGAATTGAGCACCCCTGATGAGCGGCTGGAAAAGAGACTGATCTGCGCCTGCCCCTGATCATCAAGGTTCAGCTGGGCCCGCGCGAACTCACGGCGTTTCTCGGCCTTCGGCCAGTCGAAATCTGCCTTAGCCAAGAGTGGGGTAGGGACCACCATCGCTTCATTCACACCCTGAGACTTAAGGATGAAGGGCCGGGCAAACAGCAAAAATGTAACGAACAGTGAGACTGGATTGCCTGGCGTCCCAATAAAAGGCGTCCCTTGAATATGCCCAAATGCCAATGGCTTTCCGGGTCTAATGGCAATCTTCCACATATCCAGCGAGCCCAATTTTTCCACCGCTGGCTTGAGATGATCTTCCTCTCCAACGGATACACCGCCCGAGGTCATCACCAGATCAGCCTGTGCCGCAGCGGAAGTGAGTGCAGCACAGGTTGCATCAAAGGTGTCTTCAACAATACCCAGGCTGACCAGCTCACAACCCAGCGCCTGTAACAGGGCCTGCATGGTGTATTCATTGGAGTTATAGATCTGTCCTGGCCCTAACGGCTGACCCGGATTGATCAGCTCATCGCCCGAAGAGAAGAGCGCCACTTTAAGGCGACGATAAACCTTCAACTCACCCACGCCAACGGAAGCCGCCAAGCCGATATGCTGTGCACCCAGTCGGGTACCCGTCTGCAACACTTCCTGACCTATCTGGGTGTCTTCTCCAGCCAAACGAATATTGGCTCCAGGAGCTACCACCTCAGAGATGATGACACTCTCACCCGCCTGCTCACATACCTCTTGAATCACAACAGCATTGGCATTAGGGGGTACAGGCGCGCCAGTAAAAATGCGTGCCGCGGTACCCGCCGCCAAAGGGATTGGAGCCGCACCGGCAGGGATACGTTGTGAGACAACTAGCTTTGTTCCCACCGCCGGGACATCAGCGGTGTTCACCGCATAACCATCCATCGCACTGTTATCCCAGGGCGGCATATTTATCTGGCTTACTACGGATTCAGCAAGGACGCGTCCATTAGCCTCCGCCAGGGATACCGTTTCAGTTTCCCCAACCGCTTTCGCATGGGAAAGCAACAGGGTCAGCGCCTCTTCAAGCGGCTTCAGGCAATCCGTTACCGCATCACAACCACAATCACTCATTGATCAACCCTCTAAAAACTCTTTATTTGGGGCGGTATTCAGGCCCTGAACATCTGCGCGAAATTACATGGACGCGTGCGATGATCCAACTGCGGATTCAGAATCTTGTCCCAGCCGGTTCTACAGGCCCCCGTGGATCCCGGCAGACAAAAAATCAACGTCTGGTTGGTCAATCCACCAATGGCGCGGGACTGGATGGCCGATGCACCAATCTCGTCCAATGAAACATGCCGAAAAAGCTCGCCAAATCCTTCAATGGATTTCTCCAGCAAGGGCATGACGGCTTCAGGTGTACTGTCACGTCCGGTAATACCGGTACCGCCGGTACTGATGACAACATGCACCTCAGGATCAGCAATCCAGCGTGAGAAGATGGCGCGCATCTGATAGACATCATCCTTAACAATGGCTTTTTCAACCACTTTATGGCCCGCAGCCTCAGCACCCTCTTTCAGGATTTTGCCCGACTTATCGGTCTCTTCCGTCCGGGTATCTGATATCGTGAGTACAGCAATGTTTAAAGGTACGAAACCTGATTCGTCGTAATGTCCACTCATATCGATTCTCTTAAAGTTTCAGTTTAGAGGCTGTAGCCGAAGGCGATATTGAAGCACTGACTGAACTCATCACACAAAAAACGGTGATTCTGGGTCCCGGCCTCCTCAATCTTGATTGCCCCCATCAAAGAGGCGATACGCCCGGTTGTCTCCCAATCCATACTATTCATCAAACCATACAACAGGCCGGCCCGATACGCATCACCACAACCTGTGGGGTCAATGACATTGGCAACCGGTGCAGCCGGAATCTCATAGACTTTTTTGCGGGTATAAATCAACGAGCCTTCACCACCCCGGGTGATTACGACCGCTTCAACCTCTTGCGCCATCTGCTCAGGTGTGAGCCCGGTACGATCTTGCATTAACTTGGCTTCATAGTCATTGAACGCCAACCAGGTCGCCTGCTGCATAAATCGAGTCAGGTCATCACCGTCAAACATCGGCATACCCTGACCGGGATCGAAAATAAAGGGGATTCCCTGCTCAACAAACTGCTGTGCATGCTCAATCATCCCCTGCCGACCATCGGGAGAGACGATACCAATGGTACAGCCCTTCGCCTCTTCTACCTTGACCAGATGGGAGCGGTTCATGGCACCAGGATGAAAGGCTGTAATCTGGTTGTCGTCACGATCTGTGGTGATATAGGCTTGGGCCGTATAACTGTCCGCAATAACCCGAATGTGGTCCCGGCTCAGCTCATTCTCATCCATCCATTCAGCATAGGCGCCAAAATCGGCACCCACTGTGGCCATTGCCTTGCCTTCGCCACCTAACAACTTCAGGTTATAGGCAATATTACCGGCACAGCCGCCAAACTCTCTCCGCAGCTCAGGCACCAGAAAGGAGACATTGAGAATATGCACCTGCTCTGGAAGAATGTGATTCTTGAATTGGTCCTGAAAGACCATAATGGTATCGAAGGCCATAGAGCCACAAATCAAAGCAGACATGCCATCCTCCTTAGTTTTTATTAAGCGGGGAATTCTACACCGTTAGCCGAGGAATTGTGTAGGAAGTAGACAGCGGATACGGAGGGTATGTGATCCAGGTCAGGTGAGCAACACCAGTCCCCAGGTCAACAGTGCCAAGACAATGGAAAGAAACACGGCTGCCGAGCCCATATCCTTAGCTCGACCCGACAGCTCATGCTGCTCACCACCAAACCGATCGACTACGGCCTCAATGGCAGAATTGACCAACTCCATCAACAGCACCAATAATAGGCTGCCAAGCAGTAGCGCTCGTTCCACACCGCTGTTACCTAAATATAGCGCCAGGGGCAGCAGCGGAACCAAGGCGAGCAGCTCTTGACGAAAGGCCGCCTCATGTTGATAACACGCCTTGAATCCCGCCATGGAATAACCAGCGGCGTTGATGATCCGCTGCAACCCTGTAACCTTCTGGTTGGCCATCTATTCGGCTACCGGACTCCAGGCCAGATCCAGCTCCCTTGCCGCCTTCACATCATCCAGTCGTTTAACCGGCATCGTGTGAGGGGCACCCTTGACCAGCTCAGGGTCCTCTGTCGCCTCTTCAAGGATACTGCGCATGGCGTCGATAAAATCATCCAAGGTTGCCTTATCCTCTGTTTCAGTTGGTTCAATCAGCAGACACTCTGGCACCAATAGCGGGAAGTAAGTGGTCGGTGCATGGAATCCATAATCCAGCAGTCGTTTGGCAAAATCCATGGTATTGACACCCAACTCTTTTGCCTGTTTTTTCAGGGTAATAATAAACTCATGGGTCGCCCGGCGTTGGGGATAAGCCGCCTGAAATCCCATTGCCTGAAGCTGCTTGAGCATATAGTTGGCATTCAGCGTTGAGTACTCGGCTACGCGAGGCATCCCTTCACGTCCCAGCATACGGGCATAGATATAGGCCCGTATCAACACACCGGCGTTACCCGCAAAAGCTGTCAGTCTGCCGATACTCTCTGGGCGATCCTTCTCTGTGATCCAGGTGAACTGATCACCCTCTTTTGCCACCATGGGTACTGGCAAGTAAGGCACCAGTCGCTCACTCACACCCACGGGCCCAGCACCCGGGCCTCCACCACCGTGGGGGGTAGAGAACGTCTTATGCAAGTTCATATGGATGACGTCGAACCCCATCTTACCCGGACGCACCTTGCCCAGAATGGCATTGAGGTTGGCACCATCGTAGTAAAGCAGGCCACCCGCTTCATGTACGGTGCGGGCAATGGCTTCAATCTTGCGATCAAACACGCCCAATGTGGAGGGGTTGGTCAGCATGATGCCCGCCGTCTGAGGACCCACAACCGCCTTTAGCGCCTCAAGGTCCACATCACCATCAGGGCCTGTCGGGATCTCGCGTACCTTGTAACCACACATCACGGCGGTAGCCGGGTTGGTGCCATGGGCCGCATCGGGGGCCAATATCTCACAACGCGCGGTATCGCCCCGGGCATCGTGATAGGCCTTGATCATGGCAACACCCGCGAATTCACCCTGGGCGCCTGCAGCAGGACTCAATGAAACGGCCTCCATTCCGGTCACTTCCCTGAGCATTTCCTGTAACTCGTAGAGACACGCCATAAAACCCTGACTATGACTCTCAGGTGCCTCAGGGTGTCGCGCTAACAAACCCGGCAAACTGGCCAGACTGTTGCAGGCACGTGGATTATATTTCATGGTGCAGGAACCCAGCGGATAAAACTGGGTATCGATCGAGAAGTTCTTGCGTGAGAGACGCGTATAGTGTCTGACCGCCTGCATCTCGGAGACTTCAGGCAGGGCCGCCGACCGCTTGCGGCGGAACTGCGCCGGAATGGCGCTGACATCTGCGCGCGTCAATGGCGCTTGAGCGGTTGCCTTGCGGCCGGCTTTTGATTGTTCAAAGATCAACATGTTTTCAGATTCTCCAGCTCACTCTTTTGGCACCAGTCCACAGGTCACACCCCCCTGCAACTGGATGACTCGCTCAAGTTTTTGCGCATAGGCCGCAATCTCATCCTCAGTCCGCTTTTCAGTGGCGCAGACCAGCAGGGCGTTGCCCAACTCCGGATAATCCGCTGATAGATCAAAGCCACCCAGAACATTATGGGCTGCCAAGGAGCGCAAAATACCTTTTGCTGGCGCCGGCAGGCGCACTACACGCTCATGGAATGCGGGCTGTTCAAACATCACCTCCACACCGGGAATCGCCGTCAGCACCTCAACCAGATGCCGGGTATTCTGGAAGGATGCAGCTGCGGCACGCTCTAATCCCTCACTGCCCAGCAAGGCCATATGTATGGTTGCTGCAGTGACCATCAATCCCTGATTCGTGCAAATATTTGAGGTCGCTTTAGATCGGCGAATATGCTGTTCTCGTGCCTGCAGGGTCAAGGAGTAACCCACCTTGCCATCCAGATCGACCGTACGGCCGATGATGCGTCCGGGCATCTGCCTAACCTGTGCTATCTTGCAGCAGAGAAACCCGAAATAGGGACCACCAGATGCAAGCGGCGCACCGAGCGGTTGACCCTCTCCACAACAGATATCCGCGCCGGCCTCACCCCATAATCCAGGCGGTGTCAGTAACGCCAAGGCGAGCGGATTCACCACACCAACCGCTAAAGCACCGTTGGCATGGGCCCAGTTGGTCAGTGCATCAACATCTTCCAGCACACCAAAAAAATTGGGCTGCGGTATCACGAGCGCGGCAAAATCTTCACCCGCATATTGTTCGAGCACTGCCAGATTAGTTTGGCCGCTCTTCGGATCAAACGCCACTTCGACCAATTCGATTTGCTGATTCCGCACAATATTGTGCACTACACGACGATAAGCCGGATGTACTGTCCGCGGCATGAGTACACGCTTTGACTTGGATTTGCGGTTAGCGCGAACAGACATCAGCACAGCTTCCGCCAGTGCCGAGGCTCCGTCGTAGAGCGATGCATTAGAGGCATCCATGCCTGTCAGCGCCACCATCATAGATTGAAATTCATAGAGCAGCTGGAGCGTTCCCTGACTCGCCTCCGCCTGATAGGGGGTGTAGGCGGTATAGAACTCGCCCCGGGTGGTCAATTGCCACACTGCCGCAGGGATATGATGATCATAGGCACCGGCCCCAATGAAGCAGCTGGGTTCCCCATCCTGCAGGGAGCGCTTGCCCATCAACTGGGTGATTTCCATCTCCGACAGAGCTGTCGGAATGGCATCCAGCTGAGTCAGCTTCAGGTTTTCTGGAATTTCATCAAAAAGCTCATCAATGGAGGCGGCTCCAATAGCCACCAGCATCTCCTGAACCTCTTCTTCTGTATGGGGGATAAAAGGCATTTCGTTGCAAATCCTCTCAGTGCTCTTCTGATTCCACAATCTCTGTATAGGCTTCTGCATCCAGCAGATCTTCCAGTTGTGCCGGATCAGAGAGCTTCACCTGGAACAGCCAGCCATCGCCAAAGGCATCCTGATTGACCGTCTCAGGGGCATCAGCCAGCGCTTCATTCACCGCAATCACCTCACCGGAGACGGGACTGTAGACATCAGAAGCGGCTTTCACCGATTCAACCACTGCGCACTCGTTACCGGCATCGACCGTATCACCGACCTCTGGCAACTCGACAAATACCAGATCACCCAGCAATTCCTGTGCATGTTCGGTGATACCTATGACCACAGTGCCATCTTCTTCATCACGCACCCACTCGTGACTCGTAGCATATTTCAGATCATTGGGTACATTGCTCATCTCTCGGCCCTCATTTTGATTTTTAAAATTGACTGTCTTGTGAGCTGATCATAGCTCTACGCGAATCTTTCCGTTGCGCACAAAGGGCGGAGCTACCACCTTTGCGGCCACACGTTTACCCCTGATTTCAACATCACAATGCTCCATCACACCGGCCTCAACCCTCGCCAGGGCGATCGACTTTTCCAGTGTAGGCGAAAAACCACCCGAGGTAATCTCACCAACCTCACGATCACCGACAAATATCTTTTGATGATCCCTCAGCACGCCTCGGCCAGTCAAAACCAGCCCGACAAAACATCTGTTGCTTGGATTTTCCCGATTAACCTCAATCGCCTCACGCCCAATAAACTGACGCTCAGCCGGCTCCCAGGCAATAGTCCAGTTCAAACCAGCTTCCAAGGGACTAATGGATTCATCCATATCAGAACCATAAAGATTCATACCTGCTTCCAGACGCAAGGTATCCCGTGCCCCAAGGCCACTCGGTTGAACACCCGCATCGGCCAACGCTTGCCAGAATGCAACGGCCTTAGACTCTGGCAACACGACTTCAAAGCCATCCTCTCCGGTATAGCCCGTTCGCCCAACAAACCAGTCACCCTTCGTTGCCGCATAAAAGGGTTTTAGATCTGCCGCCGAAGCACTCAGGTTTTCAGGCAATAGGGGTAGCGCCTTCATACGTGCATTGGGACCCTGGACTGCAATCATTGCGAGATCCTTGCGTGGCTTCACATCAACACCGAAGGCGGGCGCTTGTTTGGATAGCCAGGCCACATCCTTCTCCGTAGTGCCAGCATTAACCACCATACGAAACCAGGTTTCATTCATAAAGTAGACGATGAGGTCATCAATGACACCGCCTTCGGGATTGAGCATGCAGGAGTAGAGCGCCTTACCAGGCTCTTTCAATCTGGCAACATCATTAGCCAGGAGATGGCGAAGAAAATCACGGACACGCTCACCCGTCAGATCGACCACCGTCATATGACAGACATCGAACATGCCGGCGTCCCTACGGACGGCGTGGTGCTCTTCCAGTTGTGAACCATAATGCAACGGCATATCCCAGCCACCAAAGGGCACGATGCGGGCACCCATTGCATTATGAATATCGAATAGAATGGTTCTGTTTCCCATGGGATTCTCCACCAGATTAAACACAAAAAAAGGCGGCGCAAGAATACACACCCTGCGCCGCCCCTCTGTCCTAAACCTGAGAGTTTGAAACCGGATAAACCAGCCCCTGCCCCGTCGGTGGGCCTCACGGCCACTCTCCAGAGACAACCCGGAAGGATATTATCCTCCCCACCCTGCGGTCCTTTTGCCTGAGCGATTCCGGACGGTTTGCGCCTTCGGCCCCGGCGTATAGCCGGCCTCTCCCACAGGGGTTTGGATTGAGTGACCGACTATACCCTCAAGAAACGGCTTTGCCAACAAAAGAGGGGAGGAGGAAGATCCCACAAAACGCTAAAAAAATGAGGGAAATTGCCTAAAGGCTATTGATAACGAGAATGATTCTTAATACAATGCAGGCCATCGACAATACTCAACCGGAGTCACCAACCAATGAAGTCATCTGTAAAGCTGGCCATCCTCACCACCACACTTACCCTCTCGGCCAGCGCAATGGCGACCGAGGTCAATGTCTATTCTGCTCGAAAAGAGGCGCTGATCAAACCCTTGCTGGATCAATTCACCAGCGCAAGCGGGATCAAGGTCAATCTGGTGACAGGCAAGGCCGACGCCCTACTGAAACGCCTGAAAAGCGAAGGCGCCAACTCGCCGGCCGATCTTTTCATTACGACTGATGCCGGTCGCCTACACCGCGCTAAAGAGGCGGATGTATTACAACCCATCTCGTCTGAAAAACTGGATGCTGCTATTCCCGCAAGCTACCGCGACCCAGAGGGGTACTGGCACGGCCTCTCTGTCCGCGCCCGCGTCATCACTTACATAAAAGACAAGGTCGACCCAAAATCCCTCTCAAGCTATGAAGGCTTGGCAGACGACAAATGGAAGGGGCGTATCTGCATTAGGGGCTCGGGAAACATCTACAATCAATCACTCGTGGCCTCAATGATTGAGGCCAACGGAGAAGCCGCCACCCAAGCCTGGGCGGAGGGATTTGTCAGCAACTTTGCCCGCCCACCGAAGGGCGGTGACCGTGATCAGGTTAAAGCGGCTGCCGCTGGCGTTTGCGACTTGGCCATCGTGAACACCTATTATCTTGGCGCAATGATTCACAGCAAAGATGAAAACGAGCGAACGGCCGCATCTAAAGTCGCCCTTTTCTGGCCCAACCAATCTGATCGAGGTGCTCACGTCAACATCAGTGGCGCAGGCATTACTAAATCATCCAAGAACAAAGACGCCGCGATCAAACTTATGGAGTTTCTCGCAAGTGACGAGTCTCAAGCATGGTATGCCAGCGTCAACCACGAGTACCCGGTCAAGAGCGGTGTTGAATGGTCCGCTACTTTGAAGACATGGGATACTTTCAAGGCCGACTCCCTGAATCTTTCACAGTTAGGAAAAAATAATCCGACTGCCGTTAAACTGATGGATAAAGCCGGCTGGAAATAACACAACAGGAAGACTCCATGCACTATTGCACTATAGTGCGCCTAGCCAGAGAATAGTGCTTAACAGATCAACGCCACCCCAAGGGTGGCGTTGATGCTTTTAATTTCAGCCACTCAACTGCGGTGACCCAGTGACGACTTGGGGACAAAGTAGAGCAACCGCGCCTCTCTACTGGCGCATGGGAATACTGGGCATTGCAAGCCTGATCGCCTTACCGGTGGTCGTGGTTGCGAGCTACGGATTTCAGCCAGCAGGGGAGGTATGGCAGCACCTCGCCAATACGGTGCTGACGGATTATGTCTCCAACTCGCTGATCCTGATGGCTGAAGTGGCTATCGGAACGCTGTTGCTGGGTGTTTCCACCGCCTGGCTCACCACCATGTGCCGCTTTCCCGGCCGCCGAATTTTCGAATGGGCACTGCTACTGCCAATGGCCATGCCGGCCTATATCATCGCTTACACCTATACCGGGATGTTTGATGTTGCAGGTCCAATTCAGAGCAGCCTGCGTGAATGGCTCAACCTCCAGTATGGCGAGTACTGGTTCCCAGATATCCGCTCACTCTGGGGTGCTGGTGCCATGTTGTCGCTTACCCTTTATCCTTATGTCTATCTACTCTCGCGTGCCGCATTCCTGGAGCAGTCGGTCTGTGTCCTGGAAGTCAGTCGCTCACTGGGTAATGGCCCTTGGCGTACCTTCTTCCGTGTTGCTCTGCCACTCGCCAGGCCCGCCGTAGTCGCCGGACTGAGCCTGGCATTAATGGAAACGCTTGCTGACTATGGCACCGTCCAATACTTCGGCATAGCGACTTTCACCACCGGCATCTTCCGCACTTGGTTCGGCATGGATGACAGTGCTGCAGCCGCTCAACTCTCGACCGCACTCCTGGTCTTTGTGTTCACCCTGGTACTGCTGGAGCGCTGGTCTCGCCGCAAAATGCGCTACCACCATTCGGGCCAGCGTCACCAATCCCTCCCCGGTTTCGTACTGCAGCGTCATCAGAAATTTGGGGCCATACTGATCTGCTCCTGCACACTCTTTTTCGGCTTCTTACTTCCGGCCGGCCAACTGGCCTACTGGGCCGTGAAAACACGCTACATGATCAATGCCGACTTTCTACAGCTCACACTGAACACGATCAGCCTCGCCGCAGGAACAGCCCTATTGGCGCTCCTATTGGCGCTACTGATGGGCTACGGCCGAAGACTCAGTCCGGACAGATTCACTATAAGCGCTGTCAGGGTTGCAGGTATGGGTTATGCGGTGCCTGGAACGGTCATTGCCGTAGGTGTAATGCTACCTTTCGCGTGGATCGATAATAGCGTAGACCACTGGATGCAGATGCAATTTGGCATCTCGACAGGGTTGCTGCTCAGCGGCACACTGGTCGCACTGGTATCTGCCTATCTCGTACGTTTTCTTGCGGTATCGCTGCAAACAGTTGAAGCGGGACTTGGGAAAATCAAGCAAACGATTGATGAAAGCGCCCGCACCTTAGGCGCAACACCCGGACAAGTATTAGGTAAAATCCATCTCCCCATGCTCAAGGGCAGTCTGCTGACAGCCATTCTACTCGTGTTTGTAGATGTCATGAAGGAGTTACCAGCCACCTTGGTGCTGCGTCCGTTCAACTTCAACACACTGGCTGTTAGGGCCTTCGAACTGGCTTCAGATGAGCGTTTGATGGACTCTGCCAGTGCAGCATTGACGATTGTACTCGCGGGAATACTTCCAGTTATCCTACTAAGTCGATCGATTCGGAATTCACGAGATAAAAATGATACCCCGACTTGAACTGAACAATGTCTCTATCGCCTTCGACTCAACGGCCGTTGTCCGGCAGGTCAGTCTGCAATTACCCGAAGGTGACATCGGCTCACTATTGGGCCCAAGTGGTTGTGGCAAGACAACACTGCTGCGCGCCATAGCCGGATTTGAGCAGCTACAACAAGGCAGTATCGCTTTGCATGGTAAATGTGTCAGTAGCGAGCAGCTGATGATTGCGCCGGAGAAACGGCGAGTCGGCATGGTTTTTCAGGACTTCGCCTTGTTCCCACACCTCAGTGTTGCCGACAATATCGCCTTTGGACTCAACGGCCAGTCAAGCCAACAGAAACGAGCACGAATCGCAGAACTTCTTAAGCTAGTCGGCCTTTCCGAACTGTCCAACCAGCACCCCCACCAACTCTCTGGCGGGCAACAACAACGCGTGGCGCTTGCTCGGGCCATGGCACCAAGACCTGAGATACTGTTATTGGACGAACCCTTCTCAGCCCTCGATCCCGAACTGCGCGGTCAATTGGCGACGGAAGTGCGCCTCTTACTTAAACAGGATGGCATTACCGCGATACTGGTGACGCATGATCAGACCGAAGCATTCGCCATGGCCGATCAGATCGGCGTCATGCATCAAGGTGCATTGCATCAATGGGACAACAGCTACAATCTCTATCATCACCCAGCGACCACATTCGTGGCCGATTTTATTGGCCGCGGCACACTGCTCACGATTGTAGTTGCCGACAAAAACAGCATCGACACCCCGTTTGGCCGGCTAAGCGGGAAATTGCCTCCAGGCAGTGAGCCGGGCGGTCGATTGCAGCTTCTATTACGGCCCGACGATCTGCACCTCACCACTAAGCAAGATGGTATTCGTGCACAGATCATTGAGCGTCTTTTTCAGGGAGCGGACTACCTTTACACCCTCCAGCTCGATTCAGGTGATCGATTCCACTGTCTGGCACCGAGTCATCAACAGCACAATAAGGGCGATACCGTCACCCTCAAACTGGACATTCAAGATCTGGTGCTATTCTCAGATGACGGACTAGCGCTCTAATTGATCATGCCGCCATTAAGGCTTCAATCTCTTCAACGGTCTTCGGAACATCTTTCGAAAGGATATCGTAGCCATCCTTGGTCACCAGCAAATCATCTTCAATTCGAATACCAATATTCCACCACTTCTTGGCAACCCCTTTAGCACCCGCAGGCATATAGATGCCGGGCTCTACCGTAAGGACCATGCCAGGCTCCAGCAGACGCCACTTACCATCTATCTTGTAATCCCCGACATCATGCACATCCATTCCCAGCCAATGGCCAGCCCGGTGCATATAGAAGGGTTTATAAGCCTCATTCTTGATCAGGGTAGAGACTCGCCCCTTAAGTATGCCTAACTCAACCAATCCCTTGGTGATCACCTTCACCACCGCATCATGTGGATCATTCCAGTGATTACCCGGACGCACTTTCTCAATAGCTGCCGCTTGAGATTTCAAGACCAGCTCATAAAGTGCCCGCTGTTCAGGTGAAAATCTTCCATTGACCGGAAAGGTACGGGTAATATCAGACGCATAGTAGTCATACTCACACCCGGCATCGATCAACAGTAGATCGCCCGACTTCAACTCGGCACTGTTCTCGACATAGTGCAGGATACAACCGTTCGCTCCACCACCGACAATTGGCGTATAAGCCTGATATCGACCACCGTTTTTTGCGCATTCATGCACCAATTCGGCTTCAACCTGCCATTCCATCAGACCGGGGCGGCAATACTGCATGGCACGCTTGTGTGCCTTGGCCGATATCTTGGCGGCTGTTCGCATCGCCTTTATCTCAGAGCGGCTCTTATACAGGCGCATGTCATGCAGATAGTGATCCAGCGCCACAAATTCGATAGGCCCATGCACGCCTGCGCGGCCCTGATTTCGAATGGTACTGATCCACTCAGACATCTGCTTATCCAACTCATGATTGCAACCCATGGCATAAAAGACCCGCTCACTCTGCTCAATCATTCGTGGCAATATGTCATTCAGATCACCAATGGGAAAGGAGTCATCTGCACCATAGACCTCACAGGCACCCTCCTGCCCAGCACGCAGGCCATTCCAGGTCTCTTTCTCCATATCCCGCTCACGACAAAACAGCACATACTCCGCCTGCTTTCGTCCAGGAATCAATACAGCCACGGCTTCCGGCTCTGGAAATCCCGTCAGGTAGTGGAAATCACTATCGGGACGATAGGGATAGTCCGCATCTCTATTGCGTATAGAGATGGGGGCTGAGGGCAGTATGGCAATACTGCCAGGCCCCATCATACGCATCAGTTGCTTACGTCGGCGTTTGAATTCACTGACTGTCATGAGCGCTCCGATTCATCGGCTACCATTTCTGAATGCACCAGCATGGCAGCTACCCAGATAAATTCCGTAATCTCCATCAACGCCTCCTCATCCTCTTCTGCACCCTGCAAATGCTCAACATCCATGCGTGTGATCTCAGCCAAGGCATTCAGTGCATCCTGAGTCTCTTCCGAGAATTGATGATCAGAAGGCAATCCAGCCACGCCAACACCATAGAGAAAACCCTGACACCAATCGGCTACAGCAGATGCTCGCAACGTCAAAGCTTGATCATCGTCAGGTAGAAAGGGGGTAAACCCCAGTCCAGGGCCGGATACGGCCACCCTCGTTTCGTCATACAAAATCTTAAGTGATCCGGCGCATTCACGTACCAAGAGATCCGCCGCAGTAGCCTCATCAAACAGTTCAGCAAACCAGCGCGCTTCCGCATCACCCCTGCCCGCACAGATCAGACCACACAAAATACCGTGGACCTCAGCACCCGAACTCTCAATATCAGCCGACGCTAACTGTCGCTCCACCCGTTCATAATTTAGACTGCTTTCGGTCATGTATAATTTTTCTCTTGAAAGTGCATATACTCAGGAATATCGCCATCGATTTATTCCATCCCTCGCCAGATGGAATACCTGGTTGACATAATATAGTATCATGGCTATTGATAACGTTGACCCGCGCGATAACGCGCTCTATATTGAAGCGTATGAACTTAAATGACCCCAACTCCACTTCTGAACTGGATCTCAATAAGCTTGAGACACAAGTCGATGAGCTGATCCGCACTATTAGCCGCCTGAAAGAGGAAAACAGAAACCTCCGGGGCAAGCAACAAGAGCTGATGTCAGAACGCGCCGAGCTCATCGAGAAAACTGAACTCGCAAGAAGTCGCGTTGAGGCAATGATATCCCGTTTACGTACCATCGAAACCGGCTAAGCAACGAGACCCAAGCATTACTCAAGAACAAGCCACCTCTAATTATCCATAATCAGATCCCGAGCATACAATAGTGAGCGAAAACAGCATCCCCGTTACTGTGCATATACTGGATAAGGAGTATCGAGTTGCCTGCAAACAAGGTGAAGAGGATAGCCTTATAGCCACCGCCCGCTTTGTAGACATGAAGATGCGAGAGATACGCTCCAGTGGCAAAGTATTGGGCACCGACAGAATCGCCGTGATGACGGCACTCAACCTCGCACACGAACTTCTCGATAAGCAATCTCAAAAAAATGAGACCGGGCAAAACATGAGCTATCGATTGCGTGCAATGCAGCAAAAAATTGATGCCGCCCTTAGTAAGGAAAATCAGCTAGATCTTTAAACTCAATAGAGGTAGCCTATTCTTACAGGTATCCCCTGCGGTGTTTGTAAGCAAATTGGGTATTTTCTTGAGCCTATTCATTACCCCGGGGACTTAATAGGAATGACATTGTGCATGTCCGCCTCGAGCGGAAAGCCTTAATCTTCCTTGTTGTCCCCACTTGAGCCTACCGGTTCAAGAACGATGATTTGCTACGGCACAGGTGGGGGATACCTTATTTACTTCTACCTACCCATGAATAACCCAGCTAAATTACGTAAATCTATTCGCGCTCACAGAAGAGCGCTGTCCAAACAGCAGAAAAGGCGCAATAGCCTTGCAGCCTGCCGTCATTTCATTAATACCCTCGCGCTCATTCGCTGTAAAAAAATCGCCCTGTATCTCGCCGCTGACAGTGAACTTGATCCACAACCACTGCTCAAAAAATTGCTTAGATTAAACAAAACAATCTACCTACCCATCTTAAGACCTGCCAATGTGAATGCACTCTGGTTTTCCGAATACCGCATTAACGATCCTTTACGCAGTAACCGATACGGCATACTCGAACCTAACTATAAACTGAGAAAGCCCATACCAACATGGGGACTCGATCTTATCGTCATGCCATTAGTAGCGTTCAGTAATGACGGAACACGCCTTGGTATGGGCGGAGGCTACTACGACAGGACACTCAGCTACCAAAGTACTCGGCTTAGTTGGATTAAGCCAAAGTTAGTGGGCTATGCACATGAATGTCAGCGCACCCACGCCTTGCCCAAGCGTCATTGGGACATACCATTACATGCCATTATTACTGAGCAAGGCTATCAATCCTTCATCGACTAACATCCGATAACGCAATAAATAACCCGATGACCACCTTCACATCATTTAAAAAAACATAAAACTGCACTTAAAACAAAAAATACACCAAAAAATCTCAAAATATCCGTTATTTACTAGCTTTTTCTGAATACTTTATTATACTCAAACTTGACATTTGCACACCGAGCGTGGAGGAAGCGTAATGGCCGTCAAAAAAGCTGCTAAGAAGAAGACTGCAAAGAAGAAGAGCGCGGTCGCTAAGAAGACCAACAGTAAAAAAACAGTTGCTGCGAAAACTGCAGTAAGCAAAAAGAAAGTGACGGCAAAGAAAAAAGTCGCTGCCAAGAAGAAAGTCGTTAAGAAAAAGGTCGCGAAGAAGAAGGTTGCTGCTAAAAAGAAAGTGGCCAAGAAAAAGGTAGCGAAGAAGAAGGTTGCTACCAAAAAGAAAGTAGCCAAGAAAAAGGTAGCAAAGAAGAAGGTTGCTGCTAAAAAGAAAGTGGCTAAGAAAAAGGTAGCGAAGAAGAAAGTTGCCGCCAAAAAGAAAGTGGCTAAGAAAAAGGTAGCGAAGAAGAAAGTTGCCGCCAAAAAGAAAGTAGCGAAGAAGAAGGTTGCTGCTAAAAAGAAAGTAGCTAAGAAAAAGGTAGCGAAGAAGAAAGCTACTCTTCGCCCTCGTAAGGTTAGGCCTCGCAAAAAAGCCGCTACGAAAGCCGGTTAATTACTCGCTCACAAAAAGGCCCTGTTTCAGGGCCTTTTTGTTAATACTGAAAGCTCAGGACACCAGCGAGATAACGGCATACACGTGCCTGAATAGTGTGGTTTATTGACGCTTTGGGCATTCACCCCCGCATGCAAACAGGCGGTAGGCCAGGTTATCGGTCTCTTCTTCCCACACAAACCCCAGGGCTTTCAAAAAGCCTATAAACTGGCGCTTTTCACCCGGTTCAATCTGAACACCCAGTAAAACCCGACCGTAAGCCGCACCGTGATTTCGATAATGGAAGAGCGATATGTTCCACCGCTTGCCCATCTCTGTAAGAAAATCCAGCAACGCACCAGGCCGCTCAGGAAACTCAAAACGAAACAGCGCCTCATCTCTCACACCCGGTGCATGCCCGCCCACCATATAGCGGATATGCAACTTCGCTGTTTCATTTTCTGTCATATCCACAACCCGGTAACCCTGCCCTAATAAACGAGCTATAACCTGCTCTCGCTCAGATAGCGCATCAGCAAGCTCAATACCAACAAACACATGCGCATGCTTGGAATCAGTAAAACGATAGTTGAACTCCGTTACACTGCGTTTCCCTATAGCGCGACAGAAATTCAAAAAGCTACCAGGCTCTTCGGGTATCTCAACTGCTAACAATACTTCACGTTGCTCACCCAGCTCAGCACGTTCAGCGACATGTCGAAGACGATCAAAATTGATATTAGCCCCGCTCTCAATTGCAACCAAACTCTGATCAACAATTCCTTCGCGTGTGACATACTTTTTCAATCCCGCCACGGCTAATGCACCAGCAGGCTCAGCCACGGTCCGCGTATCATCAAAGACGTCTTTGATGGCCGCACAGATCTCATCCGTTGTAACCAGCACAACCTCATCGACAACTTCCCTGGCCAATCGAAAGGTCTCTTTTCCGATTTTTTTCACGGCGACACCGTCTGCAAAAATACCCACGTGTTTTAGACTGACACGCTTACCCTTGGCCAAGGCACTATGCAAGGTGGGGGCATCTTCAGGTTCAACACCAATCACTTTGACCTGAGGATAGACATACTTTACATAGGCGCCAATCCCACTAATTAACCCACCACCCCCGACAGGAACAAATATGGCATGAGGCGGCCCTGCATGCTGACGTAACAACTCCATGGCGATCGTACCCTGACCCGCTATGACCTCTGGGTCATCAAAGGGATGCACAAAAGTCATATCCTCATCTACAGCCAGTTTTAGCGCATACTCACAAGCCGCATCATATGAGTCACCCCAGAGTACAATCTTTGCACCTAGCGCCTTCACTGATTGCACTTTGATTGTCGGTGTGGTTTTAGGCATCACGATCAATGCCTTTATACCTAGATGACGGGCTGATAACGCGACACCCTGGGCATGGTTTCCAGCCGATGCCGCAATAACCCCTTTTCTTCGCTCGATTTCTGAAAGTGAGCGTATACGGTTATAGGCACCCCGTAACTTAAATGAAAAAACCGGCTGCAGATCTTCCCTTTTCAGGTAGACCTGGTTGCTCAATCGCCGCGTCAAGCGCTCCGCTTTATCCAGCGGGGTTTCACGGACAATATCGTAGATCTGGGCCCGCAGGATCCTCTCTATATAATTTTGTGGCATAAGACCTGACTGATTCTTGTGGTTTATTAAAAGTTAAAAACTACCTTACAGCGAATAATAATCACCGTGCATCAAACTTCCTTATAGATTGGTATAACAATCCTTCTGTTCTGATCCTCAGCAGTTAGCGAAAGGAGTGTTATTATTGTATGCATTTATACATTGACTACTATAGCCAGACTGATTGGTGCGAGGGAAGATAATGAATCAAGATGAACTAAAGCGCATGGCGGCACAGGCGGCCATCGATCATGTAAAGGGCGGCATCATTGGTGTCGGCACAGGATCTACCGTTAATCACTTTATCGATCTATTGGCGGAGATCAAGCACACCATTGAAGGCGCAGTCTCTAGTTCAGAAGTCTCCACCGAGCGAATGAAAGCACACGGTATTCCCGTCTTTGACTTGAACGCCACCGGAGAACTGGACCTTTATGTGGACGGCGCAGACGAATCCACCAAGCATCTGCATTTGATAAAAGGTGGCGGCGGCGCTCTGACACGGGAGAAAATTGTCGCAGGGGCCAGTAAGCGATTTATCTGTATCGCCGATGAAAGCAAGTTGGTCGATATCCTGGGAGAATTCCCACTCCCTGTCGAAGTGATTCCCATGGCCCGCAGCCATGTCGCGAGACAACTCGTAAAACTAGGGGGAACCCCAGTTTGGCGGGACGGCTTTATTACGGACAACGGGAACATTATCCTGGACGTGCATAATCTGCGCATCATGGACCCGGTTAAAACAGAGCAGGATATAAACAATATTGCAGGGGTTGTGACGACAGGGATTTTTGCATTGCGGCCTGCGGATTTGTTGATTCTGGGTTCTCCAAGTGGCGTCACTGTAATAGATTAATAACTCCTTTCATTGATGTGAGAGCCTTATCCTTTATCCCTCCTTGAAGGGACAAAGGCAGCTTGTAACACTTTATTACTGCCACTCCCTTTACCCCGCCTTGCACAGGGATGATATCCATCGAATTTTTGCTATGATATGCGTTCAACGCATACACAGCGCCTCCCCCAATACCTGCAGAAACTAGAGAATACCGATATGTTTAATATGATTATTACTGGCAAATGCTCAAAAAACTGCAGTTTCTGCTTTACGGAAGAGGAAGCCAGGAAGGAAAAAAAATATGACGACATGTCTCTCGACTACATCAAAGAGATTGTCGAAAAGTATGAATATAAAAAGCGGGGGCATGTTCTTAAATTATTGGGGGGAGAGCCCACTGAGCACCCACAATTTCTCGACATCATCGAATACGCTGCCAAAGAGCAGATCCCCGTCTATTTGATCAGTAATTTTCTATTTGGAACGAAAATTCAGGAAGGGATTCTTAAGCACATCGACACATTCACCAGTTTCCTGGTGAATGGCGCCGAACTTGCGGAAAAAAATCGACTTAAAAATTTCGCGAAGAATTTCAACAAAATTGCCTATCAGTTCGCCAGATCCAAACAGGGAGGGAAGCAAAAATTCACCCTCGCGCAAACCATCCCCGATACTCATTATGACGTCATCAACTTCACCGAATATCTAAAGTCACTGAAGCGAGAACTCGACTTTTCAAATCTGGGAAATATCCGTATCGGACTAGGGCTAAGCGGCACCTATCTACTGCACAATAAAAAACTTGGCGACAAAGTGGCGGAAATACTACGCTTTAATCGTGAAAATAGGCTAGGCACGCAGTTTGACTGTCAGTTCCCGCCCTGCATATTCACTGATGAACATTTTAAAGAATTTGAAACGCCCAGTTTCTCTCTCTGGAACAACGTTACGGCCAACCCAGACGCAAAAACCTTCCCAGGCGGGATATGCCACATGCCCGCTTTTGATCTGATGCCGGATGAGACCCTGCTGTACTGCTATCAAACACAATCAGCCATCAGCCCAAAGCTCCCTGATCTGGAAAAATCTGTCGACCCTGAAACTCTGAAAGACTCTTTTATTGGTAAATTAGGGGCCGGCTTGGATCATGTCGTATCACAACGCTTGCGCGCCAGCTATCTTGAAGAGCGTGAAAAACGCCCCACATTAGACGAGTGTAAAAGCTGCCATCTCTACCCACAATACTGCGGGTCACTTTGCCTGGGCTGCTATCTATAACAGGAAAGACCCAATCTAAAACCTACAGCTGTTTTTTTAATTAGCTCGGCATAAAAAGCCACACTCCAAGAATGTGGCTTTTATTTTTTATCGGTAATAAAAAACGGGGTCCGAAGACCCCGTTTTCTTTAACTCACTAAACTGAATAGATCAGATTAGAAGTCGTGACGCAGACCGAGTGCAAACTCGCTTACGTCAACACCACCAGTGGTGTCTTGGCTAGCGTACTCAGCATAAACGCGGGTGCGCTTGCTGAAGCTGTGCTCCAGACCGACAGCCCATGCATCGGTGTCTGCTGCAGCATCATTATCGATCTCACCGATCAGAATACGAGCAGTGTTGTTGCCGAAGTAGGCTTCTGCACCCAACTGCCAAGCTTCCTGGTCAGCTGCGCCGAAATCCCGGTCCTCATAGGCACCAACAATAGCGAAGTTACCGAAATTGTACTTACCAGACAGGCCCAATGTTTCGTTATCGTTTACCGTTGCATTGGTCGCACTGTTAGCTTCGAATGCATTGTAGCCAAGGCCAACGCTCAGAGGACCGTTGTCATATTTCAGGGCCAAGCTCGTACCGTCAACACCGTCTTCGGCATCTGCACCGCTGTTATCAATAACAAAGGCCAGTGACGCACTGAAACCATTCATGTTAGGAGTAACATAAGCCAGTGCATTACCGGTACGGTAGCTGTTCAGAGTCTGACGGAAACCAGCTGAAGGCGCATTCATGATGTTGGTCTTTGCAACTGCACCGTAGTAAGGAGTCCATTGACGACCGATCGCAACAGTACCGAAACCACCGGTCAGGCCAACAAAGCCCAGACGGTTAGTGAAGCCCAGAGAGGTAGAACCACCTTCGGTGGTCTCAGTAGCCCACTCATACTGGAAGATGGCCTTCATGCCATTACCCAGATCTTCGCTACCCTTAACGCCTAGACGTGAGGTACCGTTACCTTTCTCGATATCCCAAGCATCAGTTGTGCCGTTATCGTTGTGGGTCAGAGCGTTATCGATCAGACCATAGATGGTGGTATCTGCGCTTACAGCCATTGGAGCAGCAACAGCTGCAGCGATAGCAATAGAAAGAAGTTTTTTCATTATAGATTCCCGCTAAAAGTAAATTTACGAAAAATGCTGTGCAGGGGAGATACTATTACTCTAATCAGGGGTTTGCAACTCTTTTTTCAAAAAAAACCACAAATATACCGCTTGTTGTATTTTTACTACAAAAATAGATGCCGAAGCACACTATAAAATCGCAAATCCCTATCAATGTAATAAGTTAAGGCGCAATAGCTAGAACTCGCTTGAATATCGTATGGCAGCTGAACCGATATATTTTAATATATGTAGTTTCGCACGCATAAGCCTATTTGCTTTATTTTCACACCCCATACCCAATGAAGGGAAATTTGGCTGGGGACGGAGGATTATTCGGTCTGCAGCCCCATGCTGAAGGGGGGAAGACTAAACAGAAGACACGGAAAACTGGCTTGATCTGCTTCTGCATAGTGTTGATCTGTCAGAAACTGAGTTGTCTTAGGTAAGATTAGCCTGCATCTATAGAAGTGCTATGAAAATGCATGGCTGGATATGATAAGTAGGCGAAATAAGCCGAACGTAATTCAGCTCACGCATAATAGAACCACTAAAAGTCACTACAGCGAACAGTCACTCTTCAAGTATCGCTCTGATATTCAGCAAGTTTTTTTGCCGGCATATATATAACTTGACGTCCTGCCTCAGGATGAAACTCTTCTAAAAGCCCGTGCTTAACCAAGTACTGCAAATCATTTCGTGCCGTAGCTGTCGCAATACTGTGACTCGCCTTATGTGTTTGTACCGTGTATTCCGAATGAGGCTTACGGAGCGCATGGGCAAGCAAGGCTAACTGCCGATAATTGAAATGCCCTTGCGATCTCAACAAACTCTCCACTTCAGCTATCTGTTTTGCTTTGATTTCAAGGTATAACTCAGCGGCCTTGAGCGCCTTTCTAATCACCTCCAACTGATAAGTAATGAAATATGTCGCATCATTATCATCCGACTCTGCATACAAAAAAGAACGCCCATATTGTGCCTGCGAGCGATTTAGAATGGATGATATTGATATGAATTCAAACAACCAATAACCATGCCGAAGCATTGCCCAATAAAACAATGCCCTCGCAGTCCTACCATTTCCATCCATAAAAGGGTGATCATAAGCCAACCAAAAGTGCAAGATGATCGCTCGAATTACAGGGTGTAAAAACTCCCTTTTACCCGCACCATTTGCAAAATCACACATCATCTTTAGCCGACCAGGCAATTCTTCGGCAGGAGGCGGATAATGCAACACATCTCCCGTTGTATTTGACCCAACATGAATTCGCTCATCTTCTGGAGTCTGCAGCCTTCCAACAGCACTTGCTTCCAGTGTCCCCCTGGTCATTCGCCGATGAATCTCCAATACCAACTCAGGCGTTAAATCATCATTCTGGTGATGCCTTATGAATGACATTCCTTCAAGATTATTAAATATCATTCTTTCAGCTTTGTTACTTGGTTTACGCCCACTTCGAAACATGTCCATAGCCGCTTTACGCGTTGTGGATGCCCCTTCTAATTGACTCGATGTGATGGCTTCTTCGATTAACGACCGAACCAGAAACCGTTCTTTTGGCCCTGATTCAGAAATCTGCTTCGGCATAGCAATACGCCCTGCCGCCTTCGAATCGATTTCATGTAAAATCTCCATCGCTCCCGGTATCAAGAGATATGAAAAGGGCGTACTGTCAGTACCAATCAAAGGCAGTATCTTGACACCATTCATTCGGGCTAACTTAATACCCAGCCACCACTGATCCAGCGTTAATCCATCTGGAGGCTCTCGGTGTATTAATTCGGAGTAATGTAGATACTTGCCAGAATCTGTGACCGGAGACATGCCAATCAACTTGAAAAGGCTATCTTTCTTTTCGTCAATTAACGAGCTGATCGTTGGCGCACGCGGGATTGGCTTCATATGCATTGTCAATTATTGAATTATTGACAACATACTGGCAGCAATCCCCATCAACTGTCAATTATTTGATATTTAACACTATAAAGAATAGGTTCAATTCATCAGAAATGAACAGACAGCCTGCCCACTGTATTAGAAATTATTCAGCGGCGATACACACCAAAAAGCGTGATCCATAAGTGCCCCAAAGAAAAAAGGCTTACAGTGCGACGCTGTAGGCCTTTGATCTAATTTGGCTGGGGATGGAGGATTATTCGGCCTGCGACCTCACCCCTACGGGGCGGGCTTCACTCTGTTTCGCCGTGGCGCTGCGCGCCAACCTCGGTGGAGCTTCTCACCCTCCATCCAGTGCCTTTTTAAGCTGATACGAAAAACCCCGCCTGAGCGGGTTGATTCAAAGGGTTCTTCGGTTGATTCTGGGCTGAATGACTGGTGAGATGAAAAATCCTGAATTGAGGCGAAGATTGCAGGCAATAGCAACGCTATTGGCAAAATCTTCAACGAAGAGTCAGGGCTTTTCAGCCAGCGGCCATCAGACCATGAATTGACCGGAGAGCCCCGGGCTGGGGATGGAGGATTATTCGGCCTACGGCCTCACCCCTACGGGGCGGGCTTCACTCCGTTTCGCCGTGGCGCTGCGCGCCGAACCTCGGTGGAGCTTCTCACCCTCCATCCAGAGCCTTTTTAACTGATACGAAAAAACCCGCCTGAGCGGGTTGATTCAATTTGGCTGGGGATGGAGGATTCGAACCTCCACTGACGGAGTCAGAGTCCGTAGTCCTGCCGTTAGACGAATCCCCAATTGCAGGAGTCGGCCAGCGACTCCAACAACGGTTTAGCGTTTTGAGTACTGAGGACGCTTACGCGCCTTGTGCAGGCCAACCTTTTTACGCTCTACCTCACGGGCATCGCGGGTCAGGAAGCCAGCACGTCTCATTGGGCTCTGCAGCGTTTCATCGTATTCCGACAATGCCCGGGCGATACCCAAGCGGATAGCGCCAGCCTGACCGGTAGTGCCACCACCTTTTACTGTGGCTTTAATGTCAACGCTTTTTAGCAGGTCAGCAATACCAAGTGGCTGACGAACAACCATTCGGGCGGTTTCACGGCCAAAGTACTCATCCAGCGGACGACCATTGACAACGATGTTGCCGCTTCCGGCACTCAGGAAGACGCGCGCAGCTGAGCTTTTGCGACGTCCGGTAGCATAATTCTGGGTTTGAGCCATGTTTCTGTTCCGTTATTTGGATTTCAGATATCCAGTGACTGGGGTTGCTGTGCCTGATGTGCATGCTCTGGGCCGGCAAAGACCTTCAGCTTTTTGAACATCGCACGTCCCAGTGGATTCTTGGGCAGCATGCCCTTAACTGCAGCTTCGATCACACGCTCTGGCGCTTTATCCAGCAGCTTTTCAAGACTGATGGATTTCAGGTTGCCAATGTAACCGGTGTGATGATGATACATCTTATCTTGCATTTTATTGCCGGTAACGCGAATTTTTTCGGCATTGACTACTACGATGTAGTCACCCGTATCCACGTGCGGCGTATATTCTGGCTTATGCTTTCCGCGCAAACGCCGTGCTATCTCTGTTGAGAGGCGGCCAAGGGTCTTGTCTGCGGCGTCAACCACGAACCAGTCGCGGCGCACTTCTGCGGGTTTTGCACTTACGGTCGTCATCTGACTTGCTCCAGCGGAGTAACAATACTAGCGCTTTAAAAAAGAGCGCGAATATTACCGGACCCTGCGCACGCTGGCAAGACCCGAATACACTATTTTATATAAAGCTGCCCTCGCAGATCCCTGTGCTTCGCAGCAGACGCCAATCACTGGGCAAAAAAATAGGCGCAGCGGGGACGCTGCGCCATTAAATATTAAACCACCAAAGGAGGATGGGGTACTTAAATTGCAAAGCATTTAAAGTGTTAGAATATTCTAATATATTAGCCACTATGTCAAGACCTTTAATCCTAACCCAAATCAACGCCCACCCCATCATCTATAGCGTCTTGCTGCTGGCATTTCGGCAGCGCACAGGTACAATTTGCCGCCTACTTTAATATATGACTCCTCGTTAATGACCACGTGAACTCAGTGAATCTTTCTGATCTCATCCACGAAGCCGATCGCTGTGTAAAATGCGGTATCTGCCTACCCGTCTGCCCGACCTATCAACTGACACAAGATGAAGGAGATTCACCCCGGGGCCGCATCTCACTCATTCAGGCCCTTGCGAATGGCCATCTCACGAGCGCGGACACCCAATATCATCTCGATCGCTGCTTGAACTGCCTGGCCTGTCAAAGCGCCTGTCCATCGGGCGTCCAGTATGGTGAGCTGATCGATGGCGCTCGCGCAACGGGAAAAACAGGCTGGAAAAAAAGATTCACGCTCAAGCTGATATCACGGCAACCCTATCGCCGATCAAGTCGCGCTGGATTATGGCTATACCGATCCAGTGGCCTTCGAGCACTTTTTAGGCTTATCGGCGGCAAACGCTATCAAAGACTTGATAACCTAATACCGGAGAACGCCAAGGTAGGCTCCTGGGCCAATCTTTATCCCCCAACAACAACACCGCAGGGCCGGGTAGGCCTCTTCACAGGTTGCGTTGGGCGAATCAGCGACCGAACGGCCTTAGATGCCGCCATTAAAGTGCTGACTCGTCTCGGCTTCGAAGTTGCCATCCCCTCTGACCAGGGCTGTTGTGGTGCCCTTCAGCAACATGCTGGAGAATCCCTGGAAGCTCAGCAGATGAGTGAAATCAATATCCAGGCCTTCAAACGCGCGGGACTGGACGCCATCCTCTTTGTTGCCAGTGGCTGTGGCGCCCATCTGGTTAAGCAGTCCTTCGATATCCCTGTGCTGGAAATAACGCAATTTCTCAATCGCTGTCACTGGCCCGCTCAGATCGAGCTCAAGCCATTGCCACATACCGTAGGGCTGCACACACCCTGTTCACTCAAGCACCAACTGAAACTTGCCAGCGAACCCGAACGGCTGCTTCAGCGAATTCCAGGAATTCAGCTAATCACGCTTCAACAGGTCGATTGTTGCGGCGCTGCTGGTAGCTATTTGTTAGAGCAGCCCGCCATGGCGGATGCTTTGCGCCAGAACGCTATCGACAAGATAACACCCATGAACCTACAGTACCTTGCCACCAGCAATAGCGGATGCGCACTGCATCTGGCAGGTGGCCTACGCGAGATAGTCGGGAAACCGCAAATCCTGCAACCCATCGAACTGATTGAAATGAGCCTGAGCATCGACGCATGAATAGAGCAGACTATCGACGCAATCCTTGATAGATTGGTACTATTGTCCACTTTTCTGTGATTGAAGCATCGTTCGCTTGCAATAGGTCATTTGAAGAACGCCAGCACTAAGCGAGAATGTCATATCAAACCGCTAAACTGTAGCGTTCAACGCAACGCGTTAAGCTCTCTTTTTTAAAAACATTAGGAACACACATACAATGAGTACTGTATTGATTATCGGGGCCGGCGGTGTAGGTCGTGTTGTTGTTCATAAATGCGCCCAGATACCGGAAGTGTTCAGCGAGATTCATCTGGCGAGCCGTACGCGCTCAAAATGCGACCAAATTGCTGACGAAGTTAAAGAAAAAACCGGCAGGACAATTCATACAGCCCAGGTAGATGCCGATAATGTGCCGGAGCTGGTCGAGCTGATCAATCAGATCAAGCCCGCCATGGTGATAAACGTCGCACTTCCGTATCAGGACCTCACCATTATGGATGCCTGCCTGGAGACGGGCGTGCATTACCTGGATACCGCCAACTACGAACCACTCGATGAAGCCAAGTTCGAGTATAAATGGCAGTGGGCTTATCGCGAGCGCTTTGAGCAGGCTGGCCTGATGGCATTGCTGGGTTCTGGCTTTGACCCAGGTGTAACCAATGTATTTTGCGCCCATCTACAGAAACACCATTTCGACCAGATCGATACTGTAGACATTCTTGATTGCAATGGGGGCGATCACGGCTACGCCTTTGCGACCAATTTCAACCCGGAGATCAATATTCGCGAGGTAACGGCCAATGGCCGCTATTTCGAGAATGGCACATGGGTAGAAACCCAGCCCATGGAGATCCACCATACTTTTGATTTTGAACAGGTCGGTCCCAAAAAGATGTACCTACTCTATCACGAGGAGATGGAATCGCTCTCCCAAAACATCAAGGGCATTAAACGGATGCGCTTCTGGATGACCTTTGGCGAGGCCTACCTGAAGCACCTCGAGGTATTCCGAAATATTGGCCTCGACTCCATCGAACCCATTATGTTTGAGGGCCGGGAGATCGTGCCTATACAGTTCCTCAAAGCCCTACTACCCGATCCCGCATCCCTGGGTCCCAGGACCACAGGTAAGACCAACATCGGCGTCATCGCCCATGGCTCAAAGGACGGCAAACCCGTTTCACGATACGTCTACAACATCTGTGACCACCAAGAGTGTTATAAAGAGACCTTTGCCCAGGGCGTCTCCTACACCACCGGCGTACCTGCCATGATTGGCGCAATGATGATGCTGACCGGTAACTGGATGAAAGCGGGCGTATGGAATATGGAAGAGTTTGATCCTGATCCCTTCATGGCCGCATTGAACGAGCACGGACTCCCCTGGACCGATATTGAAACCGACATTGATGTCGACTCATTGCCAGAATAAGGGCTAAAGAGAGCAGCATGACACTCGACATCTCACGCATCCCCACCCCCTGCTATGTATTGGAGGAGGAGAAGTTACGTGCCAATCTGAATCTGATGGAGCAGGTTCAGCAGGCCTCTGGTGGAAAAATCATCCTGGCTCTAAAGGGCTACGCCATGTGGAGTACGTTCCCGATCATCCGTGAGGTGTTACACGGCTGCACAGCCAGTTCCCTGAATGAAGCCCGATTAGCAGCTGAAGAATTTGGTAAAGAGGTGCATGTCTATGCCCCTGCTTATACCGACGCCGAGTTCCCGGAAATCTTGAAGCTGGCCCACCACATCACTTTCAACTCTTTCAATCAGTGGGCGAAATTTGGGCAACGTGCACTGGCGGCAGGGGTTTCTTGTGCAATACGGGTCAATCCACAGGTTTCTGAAGTTGCGGTTGATATGTACAACCCCTGCGGCAGTACCTCACGCCTCGGCGTGACACCCGAGGAGTTCCAGCCTGAAGCGCTCGAAGGCATCGAAGGCCTCCATTTCCACGCCCTCTGTGAGTGTGGCGCAGAAAGCCTGGAGAGAACACTGGCCGCATTCGAACAGCACTTTGGCCAGTGGATTCCGCAAATGAAGTGGATCAACTTTGGCGGCGGCCACCTGATGACCCGGGAAGGGTATGATCTTGAGCTGCTTATTCGTTTAGTCAAAGAATTTCGGGAACGTTATGACGTCGAGGTATACCTGGAACCGGGCGGCGCCGTGGGCTGGCAGACCGGACCACTCGTGGCTTCGGTATTAGACATCGTGCACAACAACATGGACATCGCCATACTCGACACCTCCGCCGCCGCGCATATGCCCGATGTCCTGGAGATGCCCTACCGGCCAAAAGTTAGACATGCTGGCGAACCAGGCGAGAAGCCATTTACCTATCGGCTCGGCGGAAACACCTGCCTGGCCGGTGATGTGATTGGTGATTACGCCTTTGACAAACCACTGCAGACGGGCGACAAGATTGTGTTGGAGGATATGATCCACTACACCTTCGTAAAAAACACCACCTTCAATGGCGTCAATCTACCCTCCCTGGCAATTTGGACCGCCAATGATCAGCTACGCATGATTCGTACCTTTGGCTACCAGGAATTCAAGAACCGTCTCTCCTGATTTGTTAGCGGGGAACCGATAAGGGGTCAGAGTCGAGCCGCCCGGCTTAAAGGTATCGTAAAAAGCCTTAAGCGCGGCTCGACTCCGGCCCCTGAAGAAATAGACAGGTAACACTGTATCAATCGGTGACCAACTCGAAGTCGTGACTGATCTCCACCACCTGCCCCAGCATAATGGACGCCGAGCAGTATTTTTCGGCACTCAACTTGACGGCTCTTTCCACGGCCTTTTCTGTCAGGCCGGGTCCCGCCACTTTGAAATGAACATGGATCTTAGTAAAGACCTTGGGATCGGTCTCGGCACGCTCGGCCTCTAACTCCACCTCGCAAAGAGTGATCTCATGTCTGCCCTTGCGCAATATATGCACCACGTCGAACTGAGTACATCCACCCAGCCCCAAAAGCAGCATCTCCATCGGCCGAACACCGAGATTACGACCACCAAAATCAGGAGGGCCGTCCATCACGATGGCATGTCCACTACCCGATTCACCCACCATAAGGGTCTGTTCTACCCATTTTACCCGTGCTTTCATCACATACTCGCAAGTTAATAAAGGTTTGAAGCCTAGCATAGATCGACAATTCGGAAGAGCTAACCTAGAATCCTAGGTGGAACGTTTCATTCCCAGTCCTTAACCAGAAGGTCATACATGAGTATTATCAAGCCACCAGAACAGGATCCCGCTTTTCTCAAGCCTTTTCTATCGTTCTGCCATAGACGCCGCTATCCTGCCAAGACGGACATCATCCATCCGGGCGATCGGGCTGATATTCTCTACTATATAGTGGACGGATCAGTCACTATCCTGATTGAGGATGAAGATGGCAAAGAGATTATCCTTACCTACCTCAACAAAGGCGATTTCATCGGTGAGATGGGACTCTTCCTCGCTCAATCCAATCGCAGCGTACTGGTACGCACCCGTTCCGATTGCATGCTCGCTGAAATCAGCTATGCCCGACTCGAGCAGCTGTTTGATGGTGACCTTCGTGCGCATGCAAAGGATATCCTATATGCGCTGGGTGGTCAGCTAACTCAGCGCTTGATCCATACCAGCCGGAAGGTCGGACACTTGGCTTTTCTGGATGTCACAGGACGCGTAGCAGGCACACTGCTTGAATTGTGCAAACAACCTGACGCCATGACCCATCCCGACGGCATGCAGATTCGCATCACACGCCAGGAGATTGGTCGTATCGTGGGGTGCTCACGGGAAATGGCCGGGCGCGTACTCAAGAACCTGGAGGAACAGGGCCTGGTTTACGTCAAAGGCAAAACCATTGTTGTTTTCGGGACACGCTGATTACTTTCGGGCCGTAGCGGTTTCTCGCTTAAGCTCATCACCGGTACCAAATTCCTTATCGGGACCCGCTGAAATAACCCTATAAACCTGCGCTTCAGGTTCAAACCGGAGCGCAGTACCCCAACCATCTAACATATCCTGCTCACTCATTTTAAGGTCCTGCTGCAGGCGTTCCAGGGTTACCTGAGCTGGATTGAAGCCAGAGCCGTACTGAATCATCCACACGCTCACTGAACGGTTAAGCTGCTCTAGCCGCCGAAGAGTTTGTGCACGCTGAGGGTCGACAGGTACTGCTGGGGCTGTACTGACTACAGGTGTTGGCTCTTCTTCCATAAGCATAGGCATCAGCAACCAAGCAGCCACCACCACGCCGATCAAGCCCGCCAACACGATATACAGCTGATTTTTTTTATTAACCGCAGATTTCTCCTCATCCTTCGAGCGTGTACCAACGCCCCGCTCATAGAATGTTCCTACATTTTCAGAGTCATCTTCCGGCTTGAATTCGGCCACCTCCGGAGAAGAGGCCAATACAATTTCATCACCCGACGAGCGTTCCGGTTTAACAACAGCCATGGGGCGGGTATTGTCATCATCTGGAGTCAGCTCAGGCAAATCGAGTGTCAAAGGTGACTCATCGTTGACTGATGAGGCATCACCACCATGAGAAAAGTCCAGCGTCAATCGCTCACTTGTATCGACCAGCTCAGTGTCAACCTGATCAACCGGGTCGGCCTCGGCGGCTGACTTAATCGGCTTACTCTCCTTGTTACGTACAGGCTCAACAGAACACTCAGCACCACGAAGGATGATCTTCTCCAGCAAACGCTCTGCCTTATCCTTTTCCAGGGCCTTCTTTATCCTGAAACGATCGCCCTGTATCAGATGACCCGCCTGATCCAACGGTATCTTCAAAAGATGAGCGAGCGCTTTCTGAACTTCAGCGTGCTTAAAACCCTTAAGCAGCTTGCCACTGAATACAAGTTGATACTTCGAACTAGACATTTTTATATGTGTGCATAATTACTGAAAACAGCCTAAGGCTAGCATACGCCTATAAATCTTTTCTAGCGGAATCAATCGATCAAGCTCACTTTTAACACCACACCATCGACACCCACGATTTTCACTCGCGATCCAGCAGGACAGTCATCACCGCTGATTTTCCAAGTTGTATCATCGACCTTGATTTTACCCTGGCCATTCACAACCGCCTCAGTAAGGGTAAAAATACGATCTACATACTGCTCCCCCCGACGATTCAATCGCGGCTGATCACTTTTGGTTGGGTTTTTCACCAGATACAGACGCCATGCCACAATGCTTGCCACACTGAACAGTGCAAAGGTGAGGATCTGAATCTCCCAACTCACATCCGGCACCACTAGCAGTATAAAACCGACGATACCAGCAGAAACGGCCATCCATAGAAAGAATGCTCCGGGAGAGAATACCTCCAAGACGATCAATATCACCCCCAGCACCCACCAGTGCCAGTAAGTCGCGTTATCCAGCCACTCCATTACGACTCACTCCGAGCAGTCTTAGCTATTGCCTCTTTAGCAATTTCAGATATCCCTGCAATAGAGCCAATCAGCGACGATGCTTCAAGCGGCATCATTATGATCTTCTGATTTGGGGCAGAGGCAATATCCCGCAGGGCTTCTGTATACTTCTGAGCTATAAAGTAATTAATCGCATTCACATCACCCTTTGCAATCGCCTGCGACACCATCATGGTTGCCTTTGCTTCCGCTTCTGCCAGACGCTCTCTCGCCTCAGCTTCCCGAAAAGCCGCCTCTTTCTCACCTTCCGCCTCAAGAATAGCGGCCTCTTTCTCGCCTTCTGCCTTCAAAATTGCAGCTTGACGATGCCCTTGGGCTTCTAGAATCTGCGCTCGCTTCTCACGCTCCGCCTTCATCTGGCGGGCCATCGAATCGACCAGATCGCGAGGCGGGGAGATATCCTTGATCTCAATACGAGTGACCTTGATACCCCAGGGCGTTGTGGCATCATCCACCACCTCCAGCAACTTGGCATTAATCTGGTCACGCATGGAGAGCAGTTCATCCAGATCCATAGAGCCCATGACCGTTCGCACATTGGTCATGGTCAGATTCAAGATGGCATGGGTCAGCTGGCTCACTTCATAGGCCGCCTTGGCTGCATCCAAAATCTGATAAAAGACCACGCCATCCACGGTGACCATGGCGTTGTCTTTGGTAATCACCTCCTGAGAGGGGACATCCAACACCTGCTCCATCATATTGAGTTTGGCGCCGACAATATCGACCAGGGGGACAATCAGGTTCAGGCCAGGACGAAGCGTCTTGGTATAACGACCAAACCGCTCCACGGTGTACTCCATACCCTGCGGTACCCGCTTGGCACCCAGTACGACAATCACGATAGCCAGCACCAGTACCGCTATTGCAAAGAGCTCCATTATTCTTCTCCATTGTGGGACCAGTCAGAAGTATACCCGTCTTCCCGGGACGAGCGACATGCCTAAGCATTATGAATTATCAATATATGCAACCGATATGCAAAAGTATTACGACAAGCAAAAAATGATGCTCTATCTTGAACCGGGTAGTCGATGTAGGATAAAAGAGTAGAAGGCAAATACGATAAATCATTCAAATAAAAGCTATTTGTTCAGTTTATAGGCTTAGAGATTTCACCTATAGACCATGAACCGCACCCAGGAGATAGAATCTGCCATGACGCATCGCCCTCTTATGCTAATTCTATTTATCCTTATCTGCAGCCCACTGCAGGCTACCGATAGTCTGCTCACTGAAGCGGCAAAGCTGGCAACAATACCCCGGACGTATCAGTTTGATGGCGTGATCGAGGCCACCCAACAATCAACCATCTCCGCGCAAACACAAGGACAGGTGACTGAGATACTGGTGGACGTGGATGACTTTGTCGAACAGGGAAGTGTCATCATTCGCCTGAAAGATACCGAACAACGCGCCCGATTGGATCAAGTCAAAGCTGAGCTAAATGCCGCTATGGCACAACTTCAGGAAGCACGCAAAGAGCACGAGCGCACCCAAGAGATCTTTGCACGCAAACTGGTTGCACAGTCTGCCATGGATAAAGTGACCGCCACTCTGAAGTCAGCAAAGGCTCGCCAGGAAGCGGCCAGTGCAGCACTCTCCCAAGCAGAGGAGCAGCTGGCCTATACCCAGGTACGTGCACCCTATTCAGGCATTGTCACAGATCGACTCATTGAGCTGGGAGAAACCGCCTCGCCAGGTCAACGATTAATCAGCGGAATTTCACTCGAACTACTGCGTGTCAGCGTCGAGATACCCCAAAGCCTGGTAGCAGATATCAGAAAACAAGCTAACGTCGAGGTGATACTCCCGGACAACCGGGTCACTGCGGTCGAGTCCGTCACCATTTTCCCCTTTGCAGACCCCTCAGGTGGGACTTTCAAGGTACGACTGAAGCTCCCTGCCGGTATCACCGACCTGTTTCCAGGTATGCTGGTAAAAACAATTTTTGAAATTGGCCAAACAGAAGCCCTGCTGATTCCCGCCTCCAGCGTGATCTATCGCAGCGAAGTAACGGCCGTCTATGTTGTTGACGCGGATAACAGACCCTTACTGCGACACATCCAGGCGGGACAAAAACGGAATGGCGACAGGATCACCGTGCTTTCAGGTCTGGATGCAGACGAAAGGGTCGCCCTCGACCCGATAAAAGCCGGTAGCTTGTTAATGCTCCAAAGCAAAGGGATTGCCAATGAGTAAGCTGGGTATATCGGGTAGCATAGCCGCACGATTTCTCACTACAGAAATTACTCCGCTACTGGCCCTGGTAGGTCTATTGCTCGGCCTCTTCGCCATTCTGGTGACGCCCCGCGAAGAAGAGCCCCAGATCAATGTTACCTTTGCCAACGTCTTTATCCCCTTCCCCGGTGCTACCGCCACCGAAATTGAAAATCTCGTCGCGACGCCTGCCGAACAGGTGCTCTCAGAGATAGAAGACATCAAGCATATCTACTCGACCTCACGACCCGGCATGGCGGTTCTTACACTGCAGTATCGAGTAGGTGTGGACCGTACGGACGCCATTGTTCGCTTGTATAATAAAATATTTTCAAATCAGGATTGGTTACCCAACAATCTGGGCGTGGGGCAACCCATCATCAAGCCGAAGGGCATTGACGATGTACCTATCGTCACACTGACACTTCATTCAGAAAATCCTTCCACCGGCGCCTACGAACTGGGTCAGGTAGCCCATGCGATTGAGGCGGAACTAAAGCGGGTACCAGGTACCCGCGACATCTATACGCTTGGCGCACCAACCCGGGTTATTAGCGTTCGGCTCGACCCACAGGCCCTGAACGGTTATGGCATTGATCTGAACCAGCTCAGGCGAGCACTCCAGTCTGGCAACAGCGTCAGGGATGATATGACGATCACCCGTGATAACCATGAGATTCTGATCCAAGCAGGAGCCTTTCTCACCAACAGTGAAGAGATCGGTGACCTGGTGGTTGCCAGCCATCAAGACCGACTGGTCTATCTGCGTGATGTAGCAGAGATCCGTCACGGGCCTGATCAGCCGGATCAATATGTCTGGCTGGGCGCCGGACCAGGCGCTGCAGAGAAACAGCTCAATCTGACCACGACCACCCCTGCAGTCACCATTGCCATTGCCAAGAAACCGGGCACCAACGCCGTGGAAATTGCCCGCGCCGTTATTGAGCGCTTCGAGCAGCTGAAAGGCACATTCATACCCAGTGATATCAAGGCCACAGTGACTCGAAACTATGGTGAAACAGCCGATACCAAGGCGAAACAGTTGATCAGCAAACTGATATTCGCCACCGCCTCAGTCATTCTGTTGGTGTTGATTGCACTGGGCTGGCGAGAGGCACTGATCGTAGGGGCGGCAGTAGTCGTAACCCTCGCTATTACACTGTTTGCCTCCTGGGCCTGGGGATTCACCCTGAACAGGGTCTCCCTGTTTGCCCTGATCTTTTCTATCGGCATACTGGTAGATGATGCCATTGTGGTGGTTGAGAACATCCATCGCCATCTGGCTCTCGGTGCCAGAAATCTGTTAGAGGCCATCCCGGCGGCGGTCGATGAAGTGGGCGGACCGACCATCCTGGCCACCTTTACGGTGATTGCCGCCTTGCTGCCGATGGCCTTTGTAACGGGGCTCATGGGGCCTTATATGAGTCCCATACCGATTAACGCATCACTCGGCATGCTGATCTCCCTTGCTGTCGCCTTTATCTTTACCCCCTGGCTAACACATAAAGCACTGCATCGGATCAGTCACAAAATCGGTGCACATGCGCCGGAAGATAACAACGCTACCTGGATAGGCCGGCTGTTTAATCACATCATGCCACCCTTCCTACAGGGAAGCCGGGGGCGAGCCATGCGCTGGCTTCTGCTTCTCTCTGTACTGGTGCTGATTGGTGGCTCATTTGCGCTGGTAGCCAACCAGTCCGTAGTTCTCAAGATGCTGCCTTTTGATAATAAATCTGAGTTTCAGGTCGTACTCGACATGCCAGAAGGCACCAGCCTGGAGCAGACAACGCGTGTGCTGGACAGCATGGGACGATACCTGGGGGGAGTCTCTGAAGTGACCGATTATCAGGTCTATGCCGGCACCTCCGCCCCGATCAGTTTTAATGGCCTGGTACGGCAATACTACCTGCGCAAAGGCGCCAATCTGGGTGACATACAGGTGAATCTGCTGGATAAGCACCTGCGAGAACGTAAAAGTCATGAGGTGGCACTCTCTGTGAGGGCGCCGCTGCAAGCAATCGCTACCCGGTTCGGCGGTAACGCGAAGATCGTCGAACTGCCACCCGGCCCCCCGGTGCACGCGCCTTTAGTTGGTGAAGTATACGGGATCGATTACACGGGGCAGATTGCCCAAGCCAAGGCGCTGCGTAACCTGTTTGAAGCCACGGCGGACATTGTCGATGTCGATGACTCGGTAGAACACCCTTCAGAGAAAATATTGCTTCAGGTCGATCGTGCAAAAGCCGCCCGGTTGGGCATCGCACAATCAGAGATTACCCGGACGCTTGGCATGCTGCTAGCCGGTGAGGATGTCAGCTATCTACACGGGGAAAATCTTAAATACGCCGTACCCATTCGGGTTGAATATCATCCGGGAGACAAAACCGATATCACACAACTGCTAACCCTGCGTATTGCCGCTGAGAACGGGCGCCACATTCCATTATCCGAGGTGGTGACACCGATAGAGACCCATCGGGCACATGCCATCTACCACAAAGATCTGTTGCCGGTAGTTTATGTCACAGGCGATATGGCGGGAGAGACTGACAGCCCGCTGTATGGGCTGTTCGCTATTTCGGATCAACTTCAACAGCAGGATGGTCTGCAACAATGGTTTCTCAGCCAACCGGAAAACCCCTATGAATACAGCCTGAAATGGGACGGTGAATGGCAAGTGACCTATGAAACCTTCCGGGATATGGGCATCGCTTACAGCGTGGGTTTGCTTTTGATCTATCTGCTGGTGGTGGCCCAATTCCGCTCCTATCTGGTACCGCTGGTTATCATGGCGCCGATTCCACTTACCCTGATCGGCATCCTGCCCGGACATGCGCTGCTCGATCGTCAGTTCACGGCCACATCAATGATTGGCATGATCGCGCTAGCGGGGATTATCGTCCGCAACTCCATACTGTTGGTGGATTTTATCAATCAGCAGGTACGCGATGGGATGGCGCTGGAGAAGGCCGTTGTACTCTCGGCCGTGGTGCGCTCAAAACCGATCGTCCTTACTGCGCTGGCCGCTATGGCGGGTGCCTTCTTTATCCTGGATGACCCGATCTTCAGCGGCTTGGCCGTGGCACTGATCTTTGGTCTGCTGGTATCGACGCTGCTGACCCTGATCGTGATTCCGGTGGTCTATTTTGCGGCCATGCAGAACCGGGTTGAGCAGATCAAGGCAACGGGGTAATTCGGATCAGCCGGCCAATCGATCAAAGATCCTGAAACCCGCCAGATAGGTACCGGCAGCAGAACCCAGAGTACTGAACAGAAACACCAGCAGCGTGCGGGAGACCCGATTACGCCACCACCCCTTGATTTCGGTAGTGTCATGTTTGAGTCTGCTGAAATCGCCCACTTCGGGTTTACGCAGATAAATCTCCACAGCCGCCGTCACCATACCTGCGCCGACTGTGGGATTGAGTGAGGTGATAGGTGCTGCAACAAAGGCCGTTAAAACAGTCAGTGGATGCGCCGCCGCAATCAATGCGCCGAGCGCTGAGAGAACGCCGTTAATCAATACCCAATCCATGATCAGTTGCCAGCCCAGTTCCGGACTGCGCATAAACCCAATGGCAAAACCGGTGACAATCAGCGCCACAATCAGCCAGGGAATTACCTTGGGCCAGCGACTTGGTACCGGCAGGTGATCAAGCTTTTCGATCACGCGCTCTGGTCTGGGCATACCCTCTGTCAGGTATTGGTTTATCCCCTTAAGGTGCCCTGCACCCACCACCGCTAGTATATTCTCAGGCGACTGCGTCTTTGCCTCCTGCAACAGCCTTGCTGCCATGTAGCGGTCACGCTCATCAATCAAGGGTAAAAAAAGATCCTGACGATCTTCCGCAAACTCGGCGAAGGTATGCTCCAGCATATCGCCCTCTTTCAGCCCTTCAATATCTGCTTCGCTAACCTCTTCACGGGAAAACAGGCTACCCAACAGTCCGGCAAACAATCCAAAGCGCTTCCACCAGGGTACGTTATGCAGCACCCGTCGGAGGGTCACGCCAATCTCCCGATCAATCAGTAAGATGGGCTTATGATGGGCCTGGGCATGACGAATGGCTGCCAACTGCTCAGCCCCTGGCTCTATACCAAACTGCTCAGCCAATCGTTGCTGATAAGCCCCTAGAGCCAGATTGGCCGCCACCATACTGGCCTTGCCTTCGCGGATCACTTTAAACAGATCCATACGGGCGAGCGCATCCGGGTCCAGGATGGCATGGTAACGGCTGGGACAGAGCTCGACCGCCACGGCATCATACTGGCCACTCTCCAGCAACGCTTCTACCTTTTCGGCACTGACACGGGAGACATGAGCCGTCCCCAATAGCGTCACCTTACTGCCGTCGATCTGTACCTCTTTCAACGGTTCCTGTTCTACGCACTCTGTCATTAATTCGCTCCTTAACCAGCGGCGCATCATAACCTCTCTCCTGTTATTTGTCTTATCCGTGCCACTGGAAAGCGTTTCTGTCCTGCCCACCGTGAACCATTTGGCTGATTGAATAATGGCCACGTACATTTTTCAGATGATCCGGGTTAAACTGCCGGGAACACATGAGGAGTAAACGATGAACGGAACCGTCCTGAGAACCGTTGGATTGCTGTTAGTGGTGGCCCTGCTGAGCGGGTGCAAAACCCTGAATATGATGCAGGATAAAAAGGAGGAGTCTCTTCAAGAGACGCTGAAGAATTACCGGACAGCCATTCGCTGGGGCTATCCCGGCCAAGCCTACAACTACCTGCACAAGGATCTTGCTGAAAAGGCCGTCATTCCCGCAAACCTGAATAACATCAGTATTACTGACTACAAGGTGGTGCAGCCACCCGACCTGGTTTCAGAAAAGCAGGCCAGTCAAACCGCTGTCATCAGCTATATCTTCGATGACCGCCAGGTTGAGAAAAGTCTGACCGATCGACAGCTTTGGGAGTTCAATGAGGAAACAACTTCATGGACCCGCATCAACCCAATCCCAGAGTATCAGTAGTGGGGGATCTGGGCCGGACACCCGGTGGTGGACGCATCCTGCTAATCACTGCAGCCTTCGTCATTGTTGTCGCCGGGATGCGGGAGGCGCAGAGTGTGTTGGTGCCATTTCTGCTCTCGGGCTTCATCGCTATCATTGCAGCACCCGCCCTGTTATTCCTGCGTGCCTACAAGGTACCCTCCATCATCGCCATCATTCTGGTGATACTCGCCATCGCCTCTACGGGCCTGTTGCTGGGGGTATTGGTAGGTAATGCGGTCGATGACTTTTCCACCCAGCTCCCGACCTATCAGGCAAAACTCAAGACCCTCACCAATGACGGACTGACCTGGCTCTCCGGCGTGGGCGTACCTGTACCCCAGGAGATACTCTCCAAGCTGCTGGATCCCGCCAAGGCAATGTCTATGGCTGCCCAAGGATTAAGCAGTTTGGGTGGACTACTGACCAACACCTTCCTGATACTTTTGACTGTGGTTTTTATCCTGCTGGAGGCCTCCAGCTTCCCAGCAAAACTCCACCGTATTCTGGATAATCCGGAGCAGTCATTCGTCCACTTTGATCAGTTCATTGAGAACATCAAACGCTACATGGCGATCAAGACCGGTACCAGCCTGCTGACCGGTATCATAATCTACGTCTGGCTGCTGGTCGTTGGAGTCGACTATCCTGTCCTCTGGGGTGTCATCGCCTTTTTTCTCAACTATGTGCCTAATATCGGCTCCATCATTGCGGCCATACCCGCTCTGCTTCTGGCATTGATTCAATTAGGTCCCGCAGGAACCGCCTGGGCGGGTCTTGGTTACATCCTCGCGAACAATTTAGTCGGTAATGTGATCGAGCCCCGCTTCATGGGCAAAGGGTTGGGACTCTCCAGCCTGGTCGTGTTTCTTTCCCTGGTGTTTTGGGGTTGGGTGCTCGGTTCGGTGGGCATGTTCCTATCGGTACCGCTGACCATGACCATCAAGATCGCCCTGGACAGTAACGACGATACCCGCTGGCTAGCTATTTTGCTTGGCCCAGAGATTGAGGATGAACCCTCCACACCCGGAAAAGGTGGCCTGCTCAAAGGCTGGCGCCTGCCCTATAAACCCAACAATGACGAGTAGTAGCTTATGCCATTGAGATTAAGTCAGATTCCAGGAAAACGTGAGCGTCACCTGATCCGCAAACAGGACAATCCACTCTTCCCTGAGGCTGAACGCACACTGACAGAAGCCATGTTAGATGAAGCTCAACGACTGGATCATGAAGAGCTGGTCACCTTCATCACTGAGTTCAGAGCCCTGGTTCATGAAGCCGTTAAATTGCCGACCAATGCAGAGAGTGAGCTGATACTCTCCATCAAGGAGAGACTGGACCAGGCTTACGAGCAGGCCTCCAGGATGGTCGATGATCAGCAGGAGACAAAAGAGGCTATTGGAAAGCTGGTAACCGTCATCATGCATGCTGTAAAAAAAGGGGCAGGCAGCGACAAGGTAGCGTTACAGGAACTTGCTGATGAAGAGGCGGCCAGAGCCGCCCATTATGCACTGCTGGATTATCCCTTGGTGGCCGACTTGCTAGACCCGGATTCTGCAATATCAGGGGCCGACTTGGCACCCACATTGCTGTCATCGACCGCTGATGCACTGCAGGCCGCCTGTTCGCTGTTTGACGGAACCCAAATGACCGCATTGATTGAAACTGCCAAACAGTTACTGGATCAAACACCCGATGCACCCGAGGAGGCGCATGGCAGACTGCAGGAGATGATTCGGCACCGGAATAACTAATCCCGGTATACCTGAGGCGGTTTAGACTTAACCCAGGTTTTCGTGTGGGCACAAAAAGGTGCCCACTCTCACCTTAGAGCAGCACCCGTTCGATACCACCTTTGAGTACACGCTCGACAAAGGTTTTTTGCCAATCATCGCCTAATCGGTTCTTGGCCAGCTCTTCCACAATGTAGGAGACTTCCAGACCCGTCTCATCTTTATACCGATTGAGCCCCTGGGTGCAGGCCGGGCAAGTGGTAAGCATTTTCACGTTGCCTTCCACTGCATGCTCATTCCCGGTGAGTTCCTTGATACCCTGCTCAAGCTCTTCCACCTTGCGGTAACGGAGCTGGCTGGCGATATCCGGTCTGGCGGTTCCCAAAGTACCTGCCTCACCGCAACAGCGATCAGACAGCAACACCTTCTTATCCATCAGCTTGGATGCTACATCCGTTGGATTGTATTGCTTGATTGGGCTATGGCAGGGATCGTGATAGAGGTATTCCGTACTATTAGCCCCTTCCAACACGACACCTTTCTCCATCAAATACTCATGGATATCCATCAGTCGACAGCCGGGGAAAATCTTCTCAAACTCATATTTCATGAGCTGATCAATACAGGTGCCGCAAGAGACGATTACTGTCTTGATATCCATATAGTTCAGGGTATTGGCGACACGGTGGAATAGCACACGATTACCCGTAGTGATCTCCTGCCCTTTAGCATATTGACCAGCGGCCGTTTGCGGATAACCGCAGCAGAGATAGCCCGGTGGTAAAACCACCTCGTTGCCCAACTCATAGAGCATGGCAATCGTCGCCAGCCCCACATCACTGAATAACCGCTCCGAACCACAGCCAGGGAAATAGAAGATGGCATCCGATTCATCCGTGACGCGGGCAGGATCACGGAATATAGGGATCATTCCGTCCTCCTCAATACCCAACAGGGCACGCGTAGTCTTCTTCGGCAACGCCACCCGAATGGGGCGCCGCACCAACTCCACGATCAGTGATTTGGGTTCAGGCTTTCCCGTAGTGCTTTTGGGTATCTGCTTACCCCGGCCTAACATGCCGGCACGTTTGAACAGTTCATGTCCCAACGCCAACCCCTTGAACCCCCACTCCAGCATGCCTTTGCGCAGGCTGCGAATCGTGCGAGGATCGGTGGTATTAAGGAATGACATGGCCGCCCAAGTACCGATATTGCGGCGCTTCTTTCCCTGTTCGGTAAGGATCTTACGCATCCGCACGGTTACATCACCGAAGTCGATATTGACGGGGCAGGGATTGAGACACTTGTGGCAGATGGTGCAGTGATCCGCCACATCATTCATCTCTTCAAAGTGGCGCATTGAGATACCGCGCCGGGTCTGCTCCTCATAGAGAAATGCCTCGATCATCAATCCGGTACCGAGAATCTTGTTGCGAGGCGAATAGAGGAGATTGGCCCTTGGTACATGGGTCATACAGACGGGCTTGCACTTTCCACAACGCAGACAGTGCTTCACATCGTCATTCAGCTCACCCAGTTCACTCGCTTCCAGGATGATGGCCTCTTGCTGTACCAAACGCAGTGACGGGGTATAGGCACTGTCCAGATTAGATCCCGGCATCAACTTGCCACGATTGAAATTTCGACCAGGATCTACCTGCTCCTTATAGGCCACAAAATCACGCAGCTTGTCCTCTTCGAGAAACTGGATCTTGGTCAAACCGATGCCATGCTCACCTGAGATCACACCATCCAGAGATTTGGCAAGATGCATAATCCGCTCGACCATGCGTTCGGACTCATGCAGCATCTCATAGTTATGCGAATGCACCGGTATATTGGTATGCACATTACCGTCCCCCGCATGCATATGCAGGGCGACAAACAGTCGTGCATCACGAATTTCGGCATGCACGGCGTTGAGACGCGCCTGCACGGCCAGCATATCCTGGCCATCGAAGATCTCGTTCAGTCGTGCCGCCACCTCTTTGCGATAGTTCTGCACCAGGTCACGCCGCAGCATCATGTCGAGCAGGCTGTCGCCGGGCAGTAATCGATTCAGCTCCTTGTCCCGCAGCAACCCCTGAAAATGTTCGGCGGGCGCCTCCAGGTTTTCCAGAATGGTGCGCCAGCGCTGTTCGGCGGTTACAACCACTTCACAGGCCGCAGACCGTTTGGCCTGAAGAATGGCGCGACTCTCTTCGGACTCTTCATACTCCTCGGGCAGGCGCAACTCAGGCATGCCCCCCTGTAGATAGGTAAGCACCGCCTGCATGATCTTCAGCTTATTGCTGATCGACTGCTCGATATTGATCTGCTCAATACCGCGACTGTATTCGGCCAACCGCTCCAACGGGATGACCACATCCTCATTCACCTTGAAGGCGTTGGTATGGGCAGAGATGGCCGCCGTTCGGCTGCGATCCAGCCAGAACCTTCGGCGAGCCTCAGGACTGACCGCGATAAAACCCTCACCTTCACGCGCATTCACCAACCTGACGACTTCCGAGGCGGCTTTAGCCACTGCATCTTCATCATCAGCGATCAAATCAGTAATCAGGACCATCTTTGGCCGTTCGCGACGGGGGGCTTTTGTGCTGTATTTGACCGCTTTGATATAACGCTCATCCAGATGTTCCAGACCAACCATCTGGACACCTTCAGCCTGGGCGATGCTGTCCCGGATCTCGATAATAGCCGGGACCGCCTTGGAGAGATCAGACCCGAAAAATTCCATACAGACTGTTCGCACATGAGCCGGCATACGGTGCAGAATGAAACGCGCTGAAGTAATCAGTCCGTCACACCCCTCCTTCTGAACACCGGGTAGTCCAGAGAGAAATTTGTCTGTGACATCCTTACCGAGACCCGCCTTACGGAAGCTGGAACCGAGCATTTCGAGGATCTGTGGCTCACCTGCCAGCGTTTTACCATCGGTCTGATAACGGCTAATCCGAAAGCTGACGTTCTCCTGTTCGTGTATTTTGCCCAGATTGTGATTCAGGCGCTCAACTTCCAACCAACTCGCATCCGGCATCACCATACGCCAGGAAGCGAGGTTATCCAGGGTCGTGCCCCACAATACCGCCTTCTTGCCACCCGCATTCATGGCAATATTGCCACCGATGGTGGAGGCGTTCTGGGAGGTTGGATCAACCGCAAAAGCCAGCCCCTGGAGAGCGGCCAGATCGGAAACCCGTTTGGTCACCACACCCGCACCCACATGAACCGTAGGCACCGGCGCCTCAACGCCCGGCAGAGATGAGAGTTCCACCTCGCCCATCTGCTCCAATTTCTCGGTATTGATGACGGCGCAATAGGGATCAAGAGGTACGGCAGAACCGGTATAACCGGTACCGCCGCCCCGTGGAATAATGGTCAGTCCGCACTCAATACAGGACTTAACAATCGCCGCTACTTCAGACTCATGGTCAGGACAGATCACCACAAATGGGACTTCAACACGCCAGTCGGTTGCATCCGTCGCGTGGGATACGCGAGCAAGCCCACCAAAATCGATATTGTCCCGGCGGGTAATTTTCGACAGCGTGCGGCTGACCTGGCGCCGCAGATCGTGGTTACGTTGAAAACAGGCGGAGAACTTCTCTACCGCGATTCGCGCAGAGGCTAGCAAGCGAATGGCTTCCTCATTACCGTTAGTGCGTGCCTCGAATTGATCCAGGCGATGCTTCAGAGCATCAATCAGCGCACCCCGGCGACCGACATCCATCAACAGATCGTCCTGCAGATAGGGATTTCGCACCACGACCCACATATCACCCAACACTTCATAAAGCATGCGTGCCGATCGGCCAGTACGCCGACTGCCACGCAGTGTTTCAATCACCTGCCACATCTCCTCTCCGAGAAAACGAATGACGATTTCTCGATCTGAAAATGAGGTGTAGTTATAGGGTATCTCGCGGATACGCTGGGGTTCAGTTGCAGCTTCAGCCATAGAATCTTTTAACTCGGCAGAGGGGGTCACTCATGGTGCCATCGATTGAAAAGCGTCTGTTTAACGGGTGACGTTCAGAAGAACCGATGATTTTAGCTCAAACTAGACAAAAACAGTAGGTCTTATCCAACATCACACCTGACAAACCCATTAAAATCATAGGGTAAGTTGAAAGTAATAATTGCCTATAAAAGAGGTCGCTCACGCCATTCATTGGTAAAATCAACGGTAGCGGAAATATACAGACCAGGAGTTCAGCATGCCACAGGCCAAAGCCGTCTTTCTCGATACCAGCACCCTGGATAAGAATGACCTGAATCTAGCCGGCCTGACCGGGACGCCCTTCGACTGGCAACTGTTTCCCAGCACTTCACCGGCCCAGACCGCCGCACGGATCAAGGGCGCACAGCTGATTGTCAGCAACAAGGTGGTCATTGATCGCCCTTTGATGGAAAACGCCCCAGAGCTCAAATTGATCTGTCTGACAGCCACAGGCACTAATAATGTCGATCTCGCCGCAGCCGCTGAGTTGGGCATTGGGGTCACAAACGTCACGGGCTATGGCACTGCTACAGTGGTACAACACACCTTCAGCCTTATATTGGCCCTCTCTACCCGCCTGATCGATTACCAAGCCGCCATCAAACGCGGTGACTGGCAACGCAGTGACACCTTCTGCCTCACTGACTTTCCAATCCGGGAGATTGCGGGAAAGTGCCTGGGTATCGTTGGTTTCGGAACACTCGGAAGGGGCGTGGCACGGATCGCTGAAGCCTTTGATATGACCATACTACTGGCACAACGCCCAGGCGGAGGCGCTCGGGAGGGACGACTTCCTCTCCATGAATTGCTGCCCCAGGTTGATATCCTCACGCTGCATTGCCCACTCACAACGGATACGCAGGGGTTGATTAGCACAAAGGAGTTGGCGCTGATGCGATCAGATGCCCTGCTGATCAACACCGCCCGCGGTGGCATTGTGGATGAAGAGGCCCTGGCCCTGGCACTCAGAGCCGGTCAGATTGGCGGCGCAGGTGTGGATGTACTGACCCAAGAACCGCCACGTGATGACAACCCGCTCCTGCAGACCGATATCCCCAATCTCATCGTTACGCCCCACAATGCCTGGGCCAGCAGAGAAGCGCGGCAGCGACTACTCGACGGCGTCACCCATAATATTCTGGATTTTCTAGCAGGGGGCACCGCTAATCGGGTTGAAGGCCATTTCTAGAAAGCAGCGGGCTTTAGATGCCCGCTTTGTTATTTTGGCGATCAGGGGAAATCAGGACCGACTTCCTCCACTGGAAGCATGCGCTCAATGCTGCAGGCAACTGCATAGCCACCCTTTTCATCTTCTGCCGCTGAGCAACGAATCACCTTCACCACCGCATGCAGGGGAGGCGTGATATCTTTGATGGGTCGTATTTCCACATTGAGGGTCGCGTCCGCATCCACTGCGCTTTCTGTGCGCAGATGCAATCCTCCCGCACTGAGATCTTTAACCACAGCATTTTGTACGGAACCAGCATCGATTACGCGATACCGAGCAGAGCAATCGACCGCCATGCGATAAAAGTCCCGCTTCTCAGAATAGTCCTGCATTACTCACCCCTGTTAAAGTTCTATCAGAGCCCAGGAACATCCCGCACCTGACCCTAAAATAACTGATAATGACACTATGCCAATTGTCGGCAAGCAAACCTGTCGATACGCTCACATCTCCAGAACAGTAATCAACGGGCAACCTCCCTAATGGGGCGACCAATTCAACCGATACTGAAGGGCCAATGATCTCTTTTTTTACTCGGATGACTCTCGCATCAGTGCCTCGGCCTCACTTTTCCTCAGATATCGCCAGGGAAGAGGGAACAGGGCAGGCACCCTGTCACGATAAGTGCGATAGCGATCGCCGTGAAAAACCATCAGTTTCCGCTCTTCTAGCCGCAATCCAACAACAAAGTAACCTGTCATCATCAAGCTGGAAATCAGAAATACCGCATCCATATCCCGCGTCCAGATAATAACCAGCCCCAAACAATACCAAGGGTGCCTAACAAAACGGTGCAGCGGAGAAATATAGAAACGCTCTTGATCCTCAACCTGACGGGCTCGTTCACGCCACTGGCGCAGACCGAGAAATTCACTGCCGTCATAATAGCGTAACGACCATGCAAAACCCGCCAGCGCTAGCAGCGCCAACCCGTTAGCAATGAACCAACCTATGCCACTCCACTGCCAAAGGTAGGGGCCCCTCCAGAGATAGATCAATAGCAGCGGGGGTAATAGAGCAATACCAGCCAACAGATTGAACATCAGGCGATAGAGCGGCATATACTGAGGCCAATGATTGGCTACCCAGTGCTTAAACTTCAATGAAGCGACAAGGGAGTGGAGCAACCCGTAGAGTATCCAGGTACCGCACACCGCCACAATTTGGACTACGCTAAGTTCCATGCATTACCGACCACGCCATCAGTGATATGCAAAACCGGCCAAAATGACCGGCTTTGCTACAAGCCCCTGCCTATGGGTGCTGTCATAATGTGAATCAATGGGTAAACTTCCCCTTCTTCAACATCTGCGCCTCCATGATCTCCAACTCCCTTGAACCTGACACCAAAACCTCGGGGTCAGGGACAAAATTCAACTTAGGATTCAGCCGCTCATAGGGCACCGCATTGAGAACCATCTTAATGGCGTTCAGCCGGGCCTTATGCTTGTCATTGGAACGTATGATCGTCCAGGGCGCATGCGTCGTATTGGTTTTACGCAGCATCTCATACTTCACATTAGTGAAATCATCCCAGCGTTCCTGGGCCTGCACATCCACCTCACTCAACTTCCACTGACGAAGGGGGTCATTTTTACGCCGATTAAACCGGCGCGCCTGCTCTGCCTTGGTGACACTGAAATAGAGCTTGATCAGAATCGTACCCTGTCGCACCAGATCCTTCTCAAAACCACTCACACCGAGCATGAAGTTTTTATACTCGTCATCGCTACAGAAACCAAACACCGGCTCAACCATAGCGCGGTTGTACCAGCTTCGATCAAACAGCACGACCTCACCACCCCGTGGAAATTGTTGGACATATTTCTGGAAGAACCACTGGGTCTTCTCATGCTCGGTCGGTTTCCCCAGAGCCACCACCCGGTAATGTTTCTCATTCATATACCGCGTGACACGGCGGATGGTGCCACCTTTCCCTGCAGCATCCCGACCCTCAAACAGAATAATCATGCGTGTACTGGTTTTTTCCAGATACTGCTGCATTTTTATCAACTCTGCCTGATAAGGCTTTAACTCCTCTTCCCGACTGAATTGGCGCAGCGCCTTACTCTTTTCGGCCTTGAGTTGAGCCACGCTCTTTTTAAGTTGCTGAACCTGGGACTCAAGCTTTTGTTGATTCGTATCTTCAACCTGGGGAGTGGGCTTCTTGGTATCAACCACACTAAGATCTGTAGGCGTTTTCTCTTCTGTTTTACTCTGTTTCTTCTCTTCAGCCATAAACACTTACCCCGTAATATAAATAGCTCCTCTTCCGGGCACCGAAACACCCAGAGCACTTAATTTAATACTACGCCTCGATACACTGAGCTGCACTTGCAACAGGCTGTTAACCGGACTTCTTTTGCGCTACATCAACAACGCTAATATTGATAGCCCAACGGTATAGAAAAAACGCCTATTCAGATTTTGTAGGCCGTCTCCACTAGGTCCCTCGTTAGAATGCCATAGACCCTCTTGATCCCAGGGGCCGTCATGCGTTCCACATAAAGCGCCTCTGCTCCACGTTGAAAAAGCGCCATCGCCTCATGCAACGTCGCTTGAAGATAGATAGGCTTACTATCCATTCGATGTGCAGGGATAGCCAGAAGATCGACCTCCTCGTCATCCGGTAGATCGACCTCTATCTGTAGATAACGGACCAGATCCACCGCCTGCATGAGACTGATCGGTCCATCATCTCCCTGTATCAGCAACCAGTCAGGTTCAGCCTTCAGTAGCTCATGGGCCTTTCCTCTGCTAAGCAAACGATCTGGCCGCGCGAAGCGTTTATGCATCACACTGGCCACACCGACACGACGCAAAGCCAGCATCACCGGGTTGGTATCAAAATCTTTTCCTATAGCCCGCAGTAAAGTAAGAAACAGCGACTGTTGCCGGAAAACCTCACTTGCCGTCAACGAAGCCACCACAATCACCAGCATTCCAGGCATGATAATTTGCGGCGAGCGGGTCAACTCCATCATAGCGGTCAACGCCGCCAAGGGTGCCTGGAGGGTTGCGCCCATCATTGCCCCCATGCCAAGCAAGGCATAGAACCCTACATCCAAGGTATCGTGATGAAACAGGGTTGTAACAACTTGACCGGTCAAACTCCCTAAGCAGGCACCCAAAAATAGTAATGGCCCAATATTACCCCCTGGTATACCCAGCCCCAGAGAGGCGATAGTCGCGAGAAATTTTGCCACTAAGACCAGCAACAACACACCGAGACCGATCTCTCCCAGCAGGGCACTGTTAACGGTGTCATAGCCAATGCCCATTACCTGTGGCACCACTGTGGCACATACTCCCAGCAATAGCCCTGCGATCAAAATACGCTGCCAGAAGGGTCTATTCATGGAGCGCTCGGCCGTTATCCTCATCATAAAGATAAACAGGGCCGCCACTGCACCCACTATCAGCCCAAGCACCAAAACAATTGGGATATCACTCAACGAACCCATAACCAGCGTCGGGATCTCAAATGCGGGTGTATCGCCAAAGACCAGTATAGAAACCCCCGTAGCGGTTACCGCTGACAGGATAACCGGGATAAAGCTGGCCAGTGAGTACTCCATCATTACCACTTCAAGTGAGAAGATCACACCCGCCAGCGGGGTATTAAATGACGCGGCAATACCCGCGGCCGTGCCACAGCCCAGCAAGGTGCGGATACTATTATTCGGCAAACTCAAATACTGCCCCAACAAACTTCCGGTAGCCGCACCCAAGAGGATATGCGGTCCTTCACGTCCCACTGAGTGGCCGCTAATAATAGCTACCGTAGCCCCAACAAATTGAAGTAACAATGCACGCAAGGTCAGATAGCCTTGATGATAGGCCATCCGTTCCATTACATAACTCACACCCAGGACTGTAGTCCCTTTGGCAAAATGATAAAAAAACCAGATGATGAACAGAGCACCTGCAATGGGCAACAGAAAGCGGAGCCAGGGAGCCAGACCCTCATAATTCTCTGACAACCCTCCGGGCAGAAAGCCGGCTTGTGTCTGTTCCACAACCACCCGGAACAGAACGATCAGCCCACCTGCCAAGAGACCCGTAAGCAGACCCAGCAAGGCCAGATGGATCAGTGCATCTGGGCGGGAAAGGTGGAGACGCATTTGATCCAGCTGCTCTGATACCCAAAGCCTGGCTCGTTGTTTCAGATTGTGTTTTCTCATTGTGTTGTCAAACACCTGGCATCATCCTATCGACAAAAGTGGAGCGTGGCGCTGATGACTCGGTGATAATAACGTCCACACCTAAACATGCGAAAAAGAGGACGCACCACATGAAGATTGACGACCCCGATAATTACCAGACTGCCACAGAACTGGACATTATTCAGCAGCTGCTCCCTCTGCAGGACAGCCTGATACTGGAACTGGGGTGCGGACGCGCTTGGATGACAAGGCAACTCGCCGAACGTTTTCACCCACGTCAGATCATCGCTACAGAAGTGGATAGCATACAGCATGAAAAGAATCTGCTGATAGATGACCTGCCGACTGTCACATTCTGTCTGGGTGGTGCTGAAGCGATTGAACAGGATGACAACAGCATCGATGTGGTACTGATGCTCAAATCACTCCACCATGTCCCGATGCCCCTGATGGCGCAAGGACTCTCTGAGATAGCGCGCGTACTTAAGCCGGGGGGAGTGGCCTATATTTCAGAACCCGTCTATGCAGGTGAATTCAACGATATCCTCCGCCTCTTCCATGATGAAAAACAGGTTCGTATCGCCGCCTTTGACGCGCTGAAAAACGTGGTGGAGAAGGGCAAACTCGAGCTGATTGAGCAGCGCTTCTTCAATGCGCCCGGTCACTACAAGGATTTTGCCGAATTTGATGACCGCATGATTCAAGTCACACACACCAACCACCAGATTGACGACATTACCTATCGGCGAATTCGCAATGCCTTCAACCGTCACATGACCTCAGAGGGCGCCCACTTCCTAAAACCCTCCCGTGTCGACCTGCTGCGTAAACCAATCAACTGATCTTGATCAGCCGGAGGCAAATTTCCATACATAAATGATGCTTTTTTTGGGTTGATCAGTTGTTACTGATATACATCGATGCTAAAGTGTAACACTAATCATTCTTATTGAGATGTAGCAGTAATGGACACCGCCCTTTCATTGGACAACCCCATGACCCTGGACCACATTCCCGCTGGTCAGCACGCCCGTATTACCAAAATTCAGGGAGATCGAGGACTGGCCCGACGCTTACTGGGACTCGGCTTACGTGTCGGTTCCGAGATCAGCGTCTTACAACAGCGCAATAGGGGCGTGGTCGTGGCCACTGCCGGAACCCGGGTAGCCCTCGGAAGCAGCGTTGCCGACAAGCTGCTGATGCAACCGCTCAATCGCTAACACCTGCCCAGTGACCGGGGCTTAAGCCGGTCAGCGGAGAAGATCGTGATCACCATCGCCCTGGGGGGCAACCCCAATTGTGGGAAATCAGCCCTATTTAACGCCTTCACCGGTATCCGCCAAAAGACTGGCAATTGGCCGGGCGTCACCGTAGACCGCAAAGAAGGACGTTTTCACCTACAGGGTGAAGATATAGCGATAGTTGATCTTCCCGGCATCTACTCTCTGGATGCCTCCTCCATCGATGAGCAGGTTACCCGCGATTACCTACTCTCCCGCGACGCTCAACTGATTATTAATGTGTTGGACGCCTCCAATTTAGAGCGCAATCTCTATTTCACCGTGCAATTACGGGAGATGGGGATTCCCATTATTGTCGCTCTGAACATGATGGATGTGGCCCGAAAGCGGGGCATTGAAGTGGATATTGAGCTGCTCAGTCAGGAGCTTGGCTGCCCGGTCATACCCGTTGTTGCTGTTACCGGTGAAGGCCTTGATCAGCTGAAACAGGCAGTCAAAGCATTGATTGGCCAGCCGGAACAATCCTTCCAGGTCACCCATGAAGATCATGTCGAGCAGGCGATCACCGACATCACGGCACAGATGCACGCTATTCCCGTACAGGCCAATAGACGCTGGCTTGCCCTCAAACTACTGGAGGGGGATGAACACGCCGAAAAAATAGCCGGCGAGTCAATCCGGCCGCTGGTCGAAACGTGGCAATCCCACATACAGGACCGGGCCGACGAAGAGGCCGACATCCATATTGCTGACGCTCGATACAGCCACGCACACAGCCTGTCACAACGCGTCATCCGCGAACGCGGCATGGTGGGAAAGACACTTTCAGACCGTATCGATAACGTCGTTCTTAACAAGGTCGTCGGCATTCCCATCTTCATGCTGTTGATGTACCTGATGTTCATGTTCACGATCAATATTGGCGGCGCTTTTATCGACTTCTTCGACATTGCCGTGGGTGCCTTTATGGTGGAGGGGGTCAATAGCCTTCTTTCAACCTGGGGATTGCCCACCTGGGTCAGAGTATTCCTGGCAGATGGTTTTGGCGGTGGTATACAGGTAGTCTCCACCTTCATACCCATTATCGCCTGCCTCTATCTGTTTCTGTCGGTACTGGAAGATACCGGCTACATGGCCCGTGCAGCCTTTGTGATGGACAGGGCCATGCGCACCATCGGTCTCCCAGGCAAGGCCTTTGTACCTTTGATTGTTGGCTTTGGCTGCAATGTGCCGGCGGTGATGGCAACGCGCACCCTGGAGAATCAACGGGAGCGCAAGCTCACCATTCTGATGAACCCCTTCATGTCCTGCGGCGCCAGACTTCCGGTCTATGCCCTTTTCGCGGCGGCCTTTTTCCCAAGCAATGGCCAGAACCTGGTATTCCTGCTCTACCTGGTAGGCATTGCCGTGGCCGTCCTGACCGGCATGATTATGCGACGTACCCTTCTGACGGGAGAGAGCAGCGGCTTCATGATGGAGTTGCCCCCCTACCACCTACCCACCCTTAAAGGGGTGATGTTACGCACTTGGGACCGGGTAAAACTGTTCATTCGTGACGCCGGGAAGGTCATCGTCTTAATGGTACTGGCGCTGAACATCCTCAATGCCATCGATACTGAGGGTAATTTTGGCAACAAGGACACCAACCAATCCATCCTCAGTGCGATGGGCAAGGCAGTCACACCAATATTCACTCCGTTGGGCATCCGCGAAGAGAACTGGCCGGCAACCGTTGGCATCTTCACTGGGATCCTGGCGAAGGAGGCCGTTGTAGGAACGCTCGACTCCATCTATACCCGACTGGCTGAGCAGGATGCTGGCGTGAGTGAAACCGAAGAACCGTTCAACATCTGGACCCGTCTCAGTGAAGCCGTTGCCACCATTCCAGAGAATCTTGCCGCCATTCGAGACAACATTCTTGATCCGCTAGGACTCGATCTGGGGGACATTAGCAACATTGAGAACGCCGCCCAATCACAGGCCGTCAGCACCGATGTATTTGGTGCCATGGCCGCCCGGTTTGATGGTCAGGCGGGTGCGTTCGCCTACCTGCTGTTCATCCTGCTTTATTTCCCCTGTGTGGCAACTATCGGCGCAATTGTACGAGAAGCCGGTGGGGCTTGGGCGGGCTTTGTGGCGATCTGGACAACCAGTGTCGCCTACTCTGCATCGACCCTCTATTATCAGGCAGCCACCTTCAGCCAACATACTACCAGTTCTACGGCATGGATTATCGGCTTGCTAGCCGCTATGGCCGCCACCTTCATCGGTCTTAGAAAATGGGGCCAGCGAGACACGGAGGCAACCGCTAGCGTTCACAAAAAGGCCGCTGCATGATCCTCTCTGACATCAGACGCTATCTTCAACAGCGACAGCAAGTCTGTCTGTCTGATATTGCCCTGCACTTTGGCGCCTCGCAAGACGCAACCCGGGGCATGCTGGAGACCTGGATTCGCAAGGGTAAAGTCAGGCGACTTGTATCACAGGTAGCCTGCGGCAGCAGTTGCGGGAAATGCGCACCGGCACAGATGGAATGGTATGAATGGATAGGTGATCGGCCACAATAATACGCCGATGCTCGTTATCATTTTTTCAGCTTGATAATCAAACTACTGATGTTGTTTTGGCTGAGTCGTGCGCGTAGCGCGTTCACTTGCCCGCTGGTGTAAGGACCGCTGCGGACCCGGTGAAAGACCTCCCCACCGTCGAGCGTGAAGCGCTGGATCTCCGCCTCAATACCCACCAACGCGAGACTCGCCTTGAGTTTGTCAGCATCCGCGTATTTACGAAATGACCCCATCTGCAGCATGTAATAAGCCGAGCCCGAAGTGGTCTTCGAATCGGCGTTCACCACAGGGGCAGCCCCTGGTTTGGTTGGCGGCGACACAGCTTCTGGTTCTGGGTCAGGTACCACAACTTCCATCTCAGGAAGGATGGTATAGAAATCAAAGCGAGGTTTAGGGGCCGTCGACTCAGTCGGCTTGACCGGATCAGGCGACACCTCTGCTGGCGCTTCAGAGTGCTTGCGCGTGACCACCGAGGGCCTTGGCTTGACGGGATCGGATGGACTCAACTTCAGCCAAACCAGCAGGCAAACAAACAACCCCACCAACAAGCCACCCACAAACCATACCCAACCCGAGACAGGCGGTTTTTTTCCTTTCCGCTGAGGGGCGACCCGACTCTTATAATCCCGCGGCATTACATCTTCTCCGGTGCGGAGACCCCCAGCAGGTTAAGGCCATTCTTTAACACTTGGCGCACGGCCAAAATCAATTTGATCCTCGCATCACGCAGTGCCACATCATCCACCAGGAACTGATGGGCGTTGTAGTAGGTGTGGAAATCGTTCGCCAGATCCCGTACGTAGTGAGTCAATTGATGCGGCTCTTCATTGAGCGCCGCATTTTCGACCACTTCGGGATAGCGGGCCAGCGTCTTCAACAGATCCTGCTCATGAGTTTCAACTAACCGATCCAGATTCTCATCACCAGCGGTGATATCCACAGAAATATCCTTTTCCGCGGCCTGTCGCAGCACACTACAAACCCGTGCGTGGGCGTATTGAACATAATACACCGGGTTATCGCTCGATTGTGATTTGGCCAGATCCAGATCGAAGTCCATATGCTGCTCACACTTACGCATCACATAGAAGAAACGAGCGGCATCTGAACCTACCTCCTTGCGCAGTTCCCGTAATGTTACAAAAGAGCCCGAACGGGTCGACATCTGTACCCGATCGCCACCACGATAGAGAATGGCAAACTGAACCAGCAGCACATCCAGCCGGGACGGATCATCGCCGACGGCCTGCATGGCAGCCTTGACCCTTGGGACATAGCCATGATGATCGGCGCCCCAAACATCAATAACCCGCTCAAAACCGCGTTCCAACTTGTCCATGTGGTAAGCGATGTCAGAGGCGAAATAGGTGGTCTGGCCATTATCCCTGACCACTACCCGGTCTTTCTCATCACCAAAATCAGTAGACTTGAACCAAAGTGCGCCGCCTTTTTCATAGACATGGCCGGAATCACGCAGCCGCTGCAACGTTTTGTTAACCGCGCCAGAATCCGTCAGGCTGCGCTCGGAGTACCACTCCTGATAAGTCACACCAAACAGGGCCAGATCATCACGTATGTCATCCAGGATGGTATTCAGCGCCAGCTCAAAGACATACCGATAGCGGTTATCTCCCAACAGACGCTTGGCTTGTTCAATCAGACCATCGATATGCTTCTCTTTGTCACCACCGGCGGGTTCATCGTCGGGAACACCGTCAAACACCTCGTCGGCACCGTGGCGGTAGGCATCGGCATGCTCGCGATGCAGGGTGGCCGCGATATCCCAGACGTAATCTCCACGATACCCATTGGCTGGAAAGTCAAAAGTCTCATCACAGAGCTCCAGATAACGTAGCCAGACGCTGGCCGCCAGGATATCCATCTGACGCCCGGCATCATTGACGTAATACTCCCGGTGTACATCATAGCCGACCGCCTGAAGCAGATCGGCCACTACCGCGCCATAAGCGGCACCACGCCCATGGCCCACATGGAGTGGACCGGTTGGATTTGCCGATACAAACTCAACTTGCACCCGCTTCCCCTGACCGAGTGTGCTGAGTCCAAAACTATGACCCTGCTCCAACACTTGGCTGACCACACCCCGGTAAGCGCCCTCTTGCAGGGTGAAGTTGATAAAACCAGGCCCGGCAATCTCTACCTTCGCGATGATGTCGGACGCGGGTAGGGCTGCTATCAGTTTTTCCGCCAGGTCTCGCGGTTTGCAACGCGCGGCCTTGGACAGCACCATCGCCACATTACATGCGAAATCGCCATGACTTGGATCTCGGGTACGCTCAATGATCGGCTGCGGAATCTGATCCTCACCAATAACACCCTCGGCGGCGATCGTAGCCAGGGACTGCAAAACCAGTTGCTGTATCAGGTTCTTCATTATTTACCTAAAACGGAAAATCGGGAAACGGGCTAGGATACAACAAAGCCGCTGCCAGGGTAACTGTCCGAGGAAAAACAGGGTGGTTTGCTAAGATGGCAAATGAGCGCTTTCTCTGTAAACCGAAGAAATAACGCCTAAAGCATCTCCTGCGGATCGACATCGACAGACCAGCGGACACGGCGGGCAGATTTCAATGACGCCAGCGAGACAACCCACTGTGCGAGCAGGCGCTGTAAATCACTTCTTTGGTGTGCCTGCAGTAATAGATGGGCTCTATAACGCCCTGCACGGCGCTCCATCGGTGCCGGTACAGGCCCCCAAAATTCCACACGCCCGTTAGCAAGAGCAACTCCCTGCTGATGCGCCTCATCAAGGAAGACCCTTGGGGCGGATTCTTGGGGCGCTTCAGCCCGTAGCAGGACTTGATAACTGAATGGCGGAAACGCTGCCGATTGACGCTCTGCCAGCGCCTCAGAGGCAAACGCGTCATAACCACGTCGGATCAGCAGTTGCATCATAGGGTGATCAGGGTGTCGGGTTTGGATCAGTACACGCCCTGGTTTTTCCGCCCGACCTGCGCGCCCGGATACTTGCACGATCTGCTGGGCCATACGCTCAGCCGCACGATAGTCCGCACCAAACAGACCCTGATCCACATCCAGAATGCCGACTAAGGTCACATCTGGAAAGTGATGCCCCTTGGCAAGCATCTGGGTTCCCAGCAGGATTGAGTACTTACCTTTTCGAATACCCTCAAGCAACTTGTCCAGACTGCCCTTGCGCCGTGTCGTGTCCCGATCGATACGCACAATTCCGATCTCGGGAAATAGCTGCGACAACACCTCCTCGACCCGCTCTGTTCCCTGACCCAGAGAGCGAAGATCATCCGCGCCACATTCAGGACAGTGCGGATCCAATCGCCGCTGGGAACCACAGTGATGGCACCAAAGAATGTTGCTTGATCCATGCAGCGTCATCCTTGCATCACAACGCCGACACTCGGCGACCCAACCACAATCATGACAGGTCACTATCGGCGCATAACCACGCCGATTAATAAATAACAGCGCCTGATTACCCGCTTGCAAAGTCCCCCGAATCTGTTCAATCAGTAACGGCGACAAGCCAGCCTCCAATCTGACAGATCGAATATCCAACAGGTCCATCTGCGCCAGCTTCGCTTCACCTGCTCGACTGGTGAGCTTCAAATGGCCGTATCGTCCACTCTGTGCATTATGCAGGGTCTCGAGCGAAGGCGTTGCCGAACCCAGGATCACCGGACAATCACCTCGTTGACCCCGAATCACCGCAAGATCACGTGCTGAATAACGGAACCCATCCTGCTGCTTATAGGAGAGATCATGCTCTTCATCGACCACGATAAGACCCAGCCGGGGGAGGGGCGTAAACAGGGCCGAGCGGGTCCCCAACACCACCGTCGCATGACCTAAACGCGCAAGATGCCAGGCCTGTTCTCGCTCAAGCGCTCCTAATCCGGAATGCAGCACGGCCACACCCTGACCTAATCTCGCTTCAAATCGGCGAATGAGTTGTGGCGTCAATCCAATTTCAGGGACCAATATCAAAGCCTGCCGTCCCTTACTGATCACCTCGTTAACAAGGGTTAAATAGACCTCTGTCTTGCCACTGCCCGTGACACCATCAAGTAGATAAGCACCAAACCGACCCAGATCAACCGCGTCAACAGCCGACTTCTGGTCACTATTTAATGCATAAGCGGCACTCTGCCCCCTCGAAGCACTCGATTCGGGGTCATCATGCTCGAGCACCTCTACCCAACCTTTCTGTTGCATAGCCAGCAATGGAGATCGATAGGTGTCGAGCTGATGGGCTAAATGCTCTTTAGTGAGTCCATTTGTGGACTCTTTTAGCAGCGCAAGCAGTGCAGCCTGTTTCGGTGCACGCTTTAGAGAAGAGGCCTGTTGCAGAAGACCCAGATCAGTAAGATGCCAGCGCGTAGTTTTTACCGATGCGGCGGGTTCACCTTTACGAAGGCGTACCGGCAAGGCATTAGCGATCACCTCGCCGACAGGATGTTGATAATACCGACCAGCCCAGATCAGGAATTCCAAGTCAGCCTTCATAAAGAGGGGGGCCTGATCGAGGATAGCGTGCGCTCGCTTCAATCGACGGCCCGCTATATTACCTTCTGTCAATAACTCCAGAAGGATCCCACAACGATCACCACGACCAAAAGGCACACTTACCCTCACGCCAGGCATGAGCGATTCTGCCAGCGTGCCATCTGGTGGAAGATAGTCAAAACTATTGTATAAGGGCGCCGGTACAGCAACCCTCAGTATCAGTTGATCTGGCATGGCGAGATGCTACCTGACTCTCAACCTTTTCACACTCATTGCAAGGGATCTGATGAAGATTGGCGAAAGTGAGCCCACCGTATAGATGAGACTTGACGAGCTAAAAAACGCTAACTGCCTAACAGAAAAGAGGAATTTGATTTATCCACAGAACCTGTGGATAACTCTGTTAACAAAACATTGGAACGGGCTTACAGCCCACTAATTTCTTACTATTTCGTTAATCTGACAAAAAAATGACCGACAAACACAACACTAATAATATCAACAAGTTATGCATATTAAGAAATACCTAATATAGCAAGCCATCCGTTATTGGCTATAAATTAGTTTGCTGCGCTGCAACTGTGCATAACAACACCTCATTTTCACTCCGATCAACTTTTGTCAAGCATTATTGAGACAATCACTCGATTTTTTTGTCTGATTCAGTGAAAGCCCACAGAAAACACTTTTTCGCATAACACCAAAAGTTGCTTTATAGGAAGAGGGGCTATTTACAACAATTACAAATCTATGCTAACTAAACATGCAGTGATCAGGGCTTTTGAAATGGAAGGCTTCCAACAACTGATATTACGTACCGACTTGGCAGGTATGCCACTTGAATGGGTGGACTACCGTGATGCCGTGCGTCTCCACTTTCTCAATCAGATTGCCTACACCTGCGGTAAAGTCATCTATCACATTCACGGCGGCATCAATGCACAGACAAACCTACAAAGCTGTGTTGACGTCAACTCAATTATCGCAACACAAGGTAACAGCCGTGCACTTGAGAAGATGCGCGAAGATTACCAACCCCCCCTGAATAACCACACCCTATTCCAGCGCGATGGGCACCTCTGCCTCTACTGTGGGCAGCACTTTCCCAAGCGCCTGCTCTCTCGTGATCATGTGCGCCCCCTCAGTCAAGGCGGACCTGATCACTGGAACAATGTAGTGACCGCCTGCCTCCGCTGCAATAATCATAAGGCGGGCCGAACCCCGGAAGATGCCCATATGGAACTGCTGGCCATTCCATTTATCCCTACCCACGCGGAATACATCTATTTACAGGGGCATAATGTCCTGGCCGATCAGATGGAATTTCTTCGTGCTCACTTTCCACGCAGTAGCCCACTACACACCCGGCTTACGCAAGAACAAACGATTCCACTGTGACAAAAGCGCTCTGGATCTCGATCCTTCGGCAGATAAATAAGCACACCGGCACTCATCCCTGTAATTTCACCACACAGATCATTAGTGGCGGTTGTATCAACGAGACGATAAAGCTCTCTACTAACCATAAAGATTACTTCGTAAAACTCAACCGGCCTGCCCGTCTGTCCATGTTTGAACGCGAGTCCGAAGGATTAAAGACCCTTGCGGCTAGCCAGAGCATTCAGGTCCCGAAGGTAATCTGCATGGGCATTGCTGAGCAATTCGCCTATCTGGTGCTGGAATTTATCACAATGTCCAGCCGCGGCAGCGCGGAACAAGCCGGACGACAACTCGCATTGATGCATAGCACGATTTCAACCCAATATGGAGAAATGGCGACCAACTACATCGGCAGCACTCTGCAGATAAACGCATCGTGCGATAGTTGGCCTCGCTTCTGGCAACAGAATCGACTCGGCTATCAACTCAGGCTTGCCGCCAAACAGGGCTATGGAGGAAAACTGCAATCACGCGGAGAACGGCTTCAAGAAAAATTACCCGAACTGATTGGACACGTCCCGCCAGCCTCCTTGTTACACGGCGATCTTTGGTCTGGAAATCTGAGCTATCTCACCAATGGAGAACCCATCATTTTTGATCCGGCAGTCTATTTTGGGGACAGGGAGACAGACGTGGCTATGACTGAGTTATTCGGAGGATTTCCAAGACGGTTCTACGACGCCTACAACGAAGCTTGGCCACTCGAAGCAGGCTATAAAACCCGCAAAACGCTCTACAACCTGTACCAGATCCTCAACCACCTCAATCTTTTTGGGGGAGGGTATGAACAGCAGGCCATCGCTATGATTGATCAGTTGCTGGCTGAGACAGGCTAGGCACTCTCACCATCGGCACACTACAGGCCGATGGTGAGCTGCCTACAGGTTAGTGTTGCAATATCTGACTCAGGAAAAGCTGAGTACGATCAGATTGGGGATTATTAAAGAACTCATGGGGTTCATTCTCTTCGATAATCTCTCCACCATCCATGAAGATCACCCGATTGGCCACGGTCTTGGCAAAACCCATCTCATGGGTAACACAGAGCATGGTCATGCCACTCTCAGCCAACTCGATCATGGTATCCAGGACTTCCTTGATCATCTCCGGATCAAGCGCAGATGTCGGCTCATCAAACAGCATAATATTGGGATTCATGCAGAGACTGCGCGCAATCGCCACACGTTGCTGCTGCCCCCCGGAAAGTTGTCCGGGATACTTTTTCGCCTGCTCGGGGATCTTTACCTTTTCCAGATAACGCATGGCAACCCCCTCGGCTTCTTTGCGCGGCATCTTGCGCACCCAAATCGGGGCCAGGCAGCAGTTTTCCAGCACCGTCAAATGTGGAAACAGATTGAAGTGCTGGAACACCATCCCCACCTCTTTGCGCACCTGATCGATATGCTTCACATCATCGGTCAGCTCGGTGCCATCAACAATGATCTGCCCTTGCTGATGCTCCTCCAATCGATTGATGCAACGAATCATGGTCGACTTGCCGGAACCTGAGGGACCACAGATAACGATCCGCTCACCCCGCTTAACCTCCAGATTAATATCCTTCAGCACATGAAACTGGCCGTACCACTTGTGAACTCCACGCAACTGTATAGTCACGTCATCACTTGCATGTGATGGGCTGCTGGCGTTGTCGGTGTTAGACATAGCGTGTCTCCAACTCGTTAATCTTATTCATTAAGGTTACCGGGCGTGGCCGGTATTTAGTTTCTTTTCAAGGGACATACTGTAGCGGGACATGCTGAAGCAGAAGATCCAGAAGATCGACGCAGCAAATACGTAGCCCTCAATCGAATAGCCCAGCCAATCCGGGTCTGCAAAGGCCTGTTGGATAATGGCCAGCAAGTCGAACAAACCAATGATCAATACCAGCGTGGTGTCCTTAAACAAGGCGATGAAGGTATTAACAATACCGGGAATCACCAATTTCAGCGCCTGGGGCAAAATGATGAGTCCCATACTCTTCCAAAAACTCAACCCCAACGCCTCAGCCGCTTCATACTGTCCTTTTGGAATAGCCGCTAGACCTCCTCGAATCACCTCAGCCATATAGGCGGACTGGAATAGAGCAATACCGATCATGGCTCGCAATAGCTTATCGAAATTGGTCCCCTCAGGCAGAAACAGAGGCAACATCACAGATGACATGAACAACACAGTGATCAAGGGCACACCACGCCAGAACTCGATAAACACGACGCAGACCGATTTCACTATGGGCATCTTGGATCGTCGCCCAAGGGCCAACACGATACCAAGCGGTAGTGACGCCACAATGCCTACTCCAGCAAGGATCAACGTCAGACTGAGGCCGCCCCACTTGCTGGTTTCAACATGAGTCAGCCCAAAATTCCCACCTGAGAAGAGTTGAAAGGTGATGATAGGGTAGAAAATCAGAATAAAGGCCGCGAGTCGCCCTTTGTGTTTAAAGCGTTTGATAAACAGCGGTATAGCCAGCACAACCAAAAGACCAAAAGCCAGATTGATTCGCCAATATTCCGCTTCAGGGAAAAAGCCATACATAAACTGGTTTATTCTGACTTTAACAAAAACCCAGCAAGCCCCTGTTCCCGAGGCACATGCCTCCCGGGTATCGCCCACCCAAGTGGCATCAAGAAAAATCCAATTGATCATTGGCGGGACAATCAGATAGATCAGATAGAGGGCAAATAGACTTAACGCTGTATTTAGCGGCGTGGAGAAAAGGTTACTCCTGGACCAGCCTATGACACCGACAATATTGGCGGGAGGGGGCAGGTCTGGGTGGGGTGTATGTACCGACATAGATTACCTCTCCACCAGTTGAATGCGCTTGTTATACCAGTTCATAAACATAGAAATACTCAGGCTGATTGCCAGATAGACCGCCATGGTCATCGCTATAACCTCAACCGCCTGCCCGGTCTGATTCAGCGTAGTACCAGCAAACACGGCAACCAGATCAGGATAGCCGATGGCCGTTGCAAGTGAGGAGTTCTTAGTCAAGTTCAGGTACTGACTGGTCAACTGGGGAATAATGACACGTAGTGCCTGGGGAATAATAACCAAGCGAAGCGTGGAACCAGGGCGTAAACCCAACGCATGGGCCGCTTCTGTTTGTCCATGACTTACGGCCAGAATACCGGAGCGTACCGCCTCTGCAATAAAGGCACCTGTGTAAATACTCAATGCCACTAACAGTGCCGCCAGCTCAGGAATGATGACCATTCCACCTGCCATATTAAAACGCTGTAGTACTGGAAAATCCCAACTAAGGGGCATTCCCATCACCAGGAAAGCAAGGAGTGGTAGCCCAATCACCAGGCCAATCACTGTCAATACCGTGTGAAACTGCTGTCCAGTCGCCTCTTGTCTTTTATGTGCCCAGCGGGCAATAAAGATACTGGCAACAATCGCTACCCCCAAGGCAAGCATCACCAACCAAAAACCCTGCTCATAGACAGGGCTCGGCATATAAAGCCCGCGATTACTGAGGTAAAAGGTATCGTTCAAAATAAGACTTTGCCGCGGCCCGGGAAGTGGACGAAGCACAGCAAAGTACCAAAACAGGATCTGCAGCAGCAGAGGAATGTTGCGGAACACCTCGATATAGACCGTAGCAAGCCGGGAGATGATCCAGTTGCTGGATAGCCTTGCCACACCCATCATAAAGCCGATAAGGGTAGCAAAAAAGATACCCAGACCCGCCACGAGCAGGGTGTTTAACAGACCCACCAAGAAAGTGCGGCCGTACGTATAAGTCTCATCAAACGGGACCAACGTCATTAGAATGCCAAAACCAGCCTCCTGATCCAGGAAACCGAAACCGGTACTAATACCCCGCTGTTCCAAATTGTTGAGTGTATTCTGGAAGATGGTATAGCCAAAATAGCCTATACCTACCACTAATAGAATCTGAAAGAAAATCGACCTAACTGCAGGCCGTCTCCAAAGTGCCGGTTTAGCCGGTAGCGACACGGCCCGTTGTTCATCCGCCATAAAAATACCTTCAAGGCAGTTAAAGCAAGTAAGCCACAGGGCAGTGTTACCCCGCCCTGTGGCTCCCTAAGCGTGCATGATGATTAACGGATCGGTGGTGCGTACTGCAGCCCACCCTTGTTCCAGAGTGCATTCTGGCCTCGGGCAATCTTCAGCGAACTTCCCTGGCCCACGTTGCGCTCGAAAGATTCACCGTAGTTGCCTACCTGTTTGATGATATTGGCAGCCCAACCATCAGCGAGTCCCAGCCCACTGCCCTTGATACCTTCCTGTCCCAACAGGCGACGTACGTTTGGATCATCGCTAGACATCTTGGCATCGACATTGCCTGAAGTAATGCCCATCTCTTCTGCATTTACCATAGCGAAGAGTGACCAGCGAACAATCTTGTACCACTCATCATCACCCTGTGCCGTAACTGGGCCCAGTGGTTCCTTGGAGATGACTTCAGGCAGAACCGTTGCACCATCGGGGTTACCGAGTTTGATACGCAATGCATAGAGCTGTGATTGATCAGAGGTCAGTGCATCACAGCGGCCGGCATCAAAGGCCTTAACTGTTTCATCCGAGGTATCGAATGTTACAGGCGTATATTTCATGTTATTAGAGCGGAAATAATCTGCCAGGTTTAGCTCGGTGGTCGTACCTGCTTGAATACAGAAAGAGGCACCATCCAACTCAAGTGCACTCTTCACACCCAGTTTCTTGGTAACCATGAAACCCTGGCCGTCATAGTAGTTAACGCCAGCAAAATTCAGACCCAGGGAAGAGTCGCGAGTCAGCGTCCAGGTCGTGTTACGGGAGAGCATATCGATCTCACCGGACTGCAGCGCGGTAAAACGCTCCTTGGCAGTTAGCGGAGTGTATTTAACCATATTTGCATCGGCGAACAGTGCAGCTGCAACAGCGCGACACACATCTACATCGAGACCCGACCAGTTGCCTTTTTCATCGGCATTGGAGAAGCCAGGAAGGCCAATACTCACCCCACACTGCACAAAACCTTTCTTTTTTACAGCGTCGAGCGTTGCGCCTGCAAAGGCATTGGTAGACAGAGTCGCAGTCAGTGCTACTGCGGAGGCAATTACATGAATCTTCTTCATGGTACAGTTTTCCCCTTTTGAGAGATTATTTAGTTACATCGGATTGATGCATTCCGGCACATACAGCGATTAGCCTACTTCGAACCGATCCTCCTCGATATCGAAGTCAACATGCCACTAGCCACAATAAAGATCAGACGTTTATCCAAAAAACATGAAGTACTGATGTTCAAAATAGCCAAGTCAAATAAACTCTAGCCCTCTCTCAAAGGATCTGCAAGCCTATTAACACTTTTTAACAACCGCTAGATGTGTTGCTTTGCAACATAATTTAGCAGTGCATATATAAGGTGTAAATTCTGTGAATTTTTCTTGCCTGGAAGAAAAAATATTTTCGCGATGAATATAACGACTTATTTTAGCCGCGCATTTTTTAGACTTACATCAATCCCCCACCACAGGATATCCGTCTGATTCCATAAAATTTTGAGTAAGTGGTCACTCTGCTGCCCTAAGTAGGGTTAGCCTCGACAGCCATCAGTGTCTGCAGAGCCGTCGCACAGAGTCGCTCTTGACCCCGGTCAACAGCCAGCACCTCAATTTCGGTAGTGGTGAGGGATCGCCCTGATCTGACCACCCGCCCCCGGCCTATCAGCTTTTCGCCCCGACCAGGGGCAATAATATTGGTTTTATACTCAACCGTGACGATCCACATACCCTCAGGCAGTAGACTCCAGCCAGCAAAGCCACCCGACACATCTGCCAGTGTAGAAATCGCACCGCCGTGAAAATAGCCATGGTTCTGGCTGATAGCTTGGCGATAGGGAAGATGTAACTCACAATATCCAGGTTCGATAAGAAATAACTCCACGCCGAGGGAGCGAAGCATCGGCTGCCCTTCAAAGGCCTCTCTGACCTGATTGGCATAATCAGGATTGCGTGGTTCAAAGAGAAGGGAATCGCTATGGCGGGCCTTTTTCATCACTGTCTGCTCCAGAGGGGTCTGGATCAACCATAGTTCACGTTTACGTTAACGTCAATAACACACCTCACTGCCTGATCTGCTCTCCCGGCGCCACACGCCCGATCCAGGATTTAACATGGGCCACCAAGGTGTCATCCAACCCCGAAAAAAAGTGGTCAGCTCCCTCAACCTGCACCTGCCTATAGTCTTCATTTTCCGCTTGCTTGGCAGCGGCCAATCGAGCCGTCACACTGTTCAGAACCGGATCGATATCACGACTACCATAAAGATCAAACAGCGGTATTTTTAATTTTGCCAAATCGGCCAACGTACCTTGGTTTGGATCTCGGTTACTCACCGGCAGACCCACCACCACAAAGGCCTTCAGCTCCTTGGGGGCACCCTGTGCAAGATAGGCCGTTCCCATCACAGCCCCCAAACTGTGTCCGATCAACACCATATTGGTCACCCCTTGCTGCTTAAGAAACTCCACCGCTGCGGCTATCCTCGGAGCGGCCTCCGGAATCAGCGCTTGATATTGACTGTCTGAGGCATCCGATGCGGCAATTGGCATCTGAATCGAAAGGGTCTTCCAACCCGAATCAGGCAGCTGGGATCGCAGTGGGTTTATCACTTCAATCCAGTCAGGATGAGCCCCCCTTCCATGCAAAATGATAGCGCCCCCCTGGGAAGTACGGGTCGTCTCCTGGGCATAAATAGCCAGAAAATCTATGTCGCCGTCTTTTAGATTGATGGAATCACCCACCAGCAACGCATCCTTAATTTCGTTCGCCATTCTGGCTTCACGCATTAAATCAGATGCCCAAAGAGGTGTAACTGCAAGCAACGCCATAGCCACGAGATAAAATTTACGCATATTGGGTACCTTGATCCTGAAGTAACTTGATCTACACCATTCTAGCCTTTAACTAGCACACTGGGTTCTTAAGATTATTTTATGGCTACTATAAATAACGTTTCTCAATCAATATCTTACAAAATTTATTAATGAAAAACACGGATTGTTGAGGTAGAGTGCCACCATTCAAACTTTAAAGACCTTCGAGTCCAAGCGGGAGAAGCTCCATGACCGATTACAAAATAGCACCGTCCATCCTATCTGCTGATTTCGCCCGCCTGGGAGAAGAGGTCGATAATGTCCTCGCAGCCGGCGCTGACATTGTGCATTTTGATGTCATGGATAATCACTATGTGCCCAACCTGACTATTGGACCACTGGTCTGCGAGGCCCTGCGTAAACATGGCGTCACAGCCGACATTGACGTCCATATGATGGTCAAACCAGTCGATCGCATAATTCCGGATTTTGCCAAGGCCGGCGCCACCTATATCACTTTCCACCCAGAGGGCAGTGAACACGTGGATCGTTCACTCCAGTTAATCCGTGATCATGGCTGTAAGTCTGGCCTGGTGTTTAATCCAGCCACACCACTCAGCCATCTGGATTATGTACTGGATAAGATTGACATGATCCTGATCATGTCAGTGAACCCTGGTTTTGGTGGACAGAGTTTCATCCCCGCCGCCCTGGAGAAACTGCGTGCCTGTCGCAAACTGATTGATGATTCCGGACTTGATATCCGATTGGAGATCGATGGTGGGGTGAAGGTTGATAATATTCGTGAAATTGCAGAAGCAGGCGCCGACACCTTTGTCGCAGGCTCCGGCATCTTTGGTGGCGCGAACAGCTCTGACCCTCATATCTACGACACCATCATTGGACAGATGCGTGAGGAGCTGGCAAAGGCGTGAATGCACTAGCGATAAAAAAGCCCAGCCTGATCCTGTTCGATCTTGACGGCACCCTGGTTGATAGTGTCCCTGATCTCGCTTATTGCATTGATGGCATGATGGTACAACTGGGTCGGCCGGCCTGGGGGGAAGCCCGGGTAAGAGAGTGGGTTGGCAATGGTGTAGAGCGCCTTGTTAAACGTGCCCTGATTGGCCAATTGGAAGGCGAACCGGACAACCAGGAATACCAGCGGGCACTCCCCCTGTTTATGGATCTCTACACGGAACACAATGGCAAACGCTCACAACTCTATCCTGGCGTAAAGAGTGGACTGGATCAGTTACGACAGCGCGGATTTAATCTGGCCTGCGTGACCAATAAGGCCGATCAGTTTACCCGGCCACTACTTAAGGCACTGGGTATTTACGACTACTTCAGTCTGATTACCAGTGGCGATACCCTACCTAAGAAAAAGCCCGACCCGATGCCACTGACCCATACTGCACAGCATTTTCAGCTAAGCCCTGATGAGTCACTCATGATTGGCGACTCATCCAATGACGTAAAGGCCGCCAGGGCGGCGGGCTTTGGCATCATCTGTGTACCTTATGGTTATAATCACGGTGAGGATATCAATCTCTCCAAACCAGATGCCGTGATCCAGTCCATTGCACAACTAGACGCCCTATTGGTATAGATAGTCTGAATCAAGAAATTGTCGCACATCCGCTGCCGGCATAGGCCTGCTGATCAGGTAACCTTGTACCTGATCACAGGCAATTCGTTTCAAATAATCCAACTGCTCGACGGTTTCACACCCCTCTGCAATGACGGACAGTTTCAGATCGTGGCTTAGATTCACCACCGCCTGAACAATGATAGCGGCATCCTGATCTTCACAGGCGCTGGTGACAAAACTGCGGTCGATCTTCAACACATTAATGGGAAATCGATTGAGATAATTAAGACTGGAGTATCCTACGCCAAAATCATCAATGGTCAGAGTAAAACCAAGCCGCCTGAGGGACTGCAATGCATCCATAGCGGTCTCAAAGTCTTGCAGTAGTACACTCTCCGTAAACTCCAGTTCAATAAGCCTCGATGGAATGCCATGCTTATGCAGATGCCCAACCAATGTATTTTCGAGATCAGTCCTAGTCAGCTGAATCAAAGAAATATTGATCGCCACCGGCATATCATCGTAACCCTCAGCACGCCATTGGGCGATCTGCCGACACGTCTCGTCGATGACCCATTCACCGATGGGCATAATCAGACCGGTCTCCTCTGCAATAGGTATGAAGCGGTCGGGAGGTACGGCCCCATGTTCGTGGCTGTGCCAACGAATCAAGGCTTCAAACCCCACAACTCGATGTGAAATCAGATCCAGCTTAGGCTGGTAATAGAGCTGCAGTTCCTCACGTTCGAGCGCCGCTCTTAGGCTGCTCTCGAGTGAGAGGCGGCGCGCTGCCCTAAGGTCCATAGTGGCATCGAAGAACTGAAAGTTATTACGACCCCTACTCTTGGCCTGATACATAGCCAGGTCAGCATGCTTCAATAACACATCCACATCAGCGGCATCATCCGGGTATAGACTGATCCCGATACTCGCTGAAATTGACAATACATAGCCACTTACATGGAAGGGCGCCCTGAGTACATTTAGCACCTTTTCTGCTACCTGTGATATGAATTCATGCTGTTCAATCTCTGCAACCAACAGAACGAATTCATCACCTCCCAAGCGGCAGACTGTATCCGTTTCACGTATTACTGAACTGAGTCGCTCAGCCACCAGTTTCAATAACTGATCACCTACCTGATGCCCCAGTGAATCATTAATGGTCTTGAAACGATCCAGATCCAGAAACAGTAAAGCCACTTGCTCAATATGACGCCGCGCCTGGGCAATCGCCTGGACAATGCGATCACACAGCAACAGGCGATTGGGAAGATGGGTGAGATGATCATGAGTGGATTGGAATTCAAGCTGTCGTATTAAATGCTGACGATCAGAGATATCATGAAATACAATTACCATACCGATCGTGCCAGCCTGGCCACCTTGAATCGGTGTCAACATCCCCTCAATCACACAAGGGGCCCCGTTAGTCTGTAACAGCATGGCGGGGCTTGGCATAGCCACAGACCGTTTATCCTTGAGTGCCTGGCGCAAAAAATCGGCATGTGAGTGCTGCGATATCTCATCGACCAATTTCAGCACTTGCTCTAACAATTGGCCCTTGGCTTTATACTGCGATAAACCGACCATCTGCTCCGCCACTTGGTTCATGTAGGTGACACGTCCCTCTATTGAGGTAGCGATCACCCCATCACCAATAGACCCCAAAGTCACCTGAGCCCACTCTTTCTCCTCTCTCAATTTCGTGGCAAGTTGAGTGGTATCATCCAGTGCCGCTTTGTTTGATTTAAACAGCAACAGAAAATCGGCCGCCGGATCATGCAGTGCAAAATCATTAAGTTTGAGGCCGAACTGTTTTAACTCGGTATTGGCATGCAACCATGGAGAACCGATGAAATAGAGACAATCACTCGACTCATCCAGCATCATCTGACCTTTTAAAAAAAGATCCTGGACATCAAGTGAACCTATAAGAAATAGCTTGTGTGTACTGCTGCAGATTTCCAAAAAATCCAAGGCCACTTCCGGCCGTTGAATACGAAAGGCACGACTGAAAGATTTACCAATTTCCAATCCAGGGCAATGCCGGCACAGGCTTCTTCCCGCCTGCACGACTTCCAGTTTCCGATTCAACACCAGATGAAACGGGAAGGCCTCGGCAAAGAGGTCCGCTGAAAGCCCGAAATCAATTGCGGACATGCTAGTCACGTATGGTCTTGGTAATGCGGAATGCGTCGTGATCAGCGCCCTCTTCCTTGCACTGTGTTCGCTCTATTGAGACGGGTGTATCAAACATCAAACTGAGTCCTTCCAGTAATCCCACCACCATGGGTGCTAACCCAGCCCGCTCACTGTAGTAGTGCAATTCCAGGCTCTGTTCCGTCACATCAGTACAACTGAAAGAGGGTGGCTGAAGGTTGGGGTAGATCAAGCCGACCCGGGAATGAAGCTCGTCGAGGTTAAACAGAAACTCCCACAGCGATGATCCGGCTGCATCAAGGATTTCGCCATAGCCTTCCCGCCCCGTGTACTGGGGCCAAAAGCGACCAAAATCCCCCAGAATCCGATCGGGTGATTGCTCTAATACCTTACTGGCGGCCGCTACCAATCGGTACGAGATATCGTCCGGATAGGCTTCCATCCGTACAAACACATCGATATCAACGTCGGCCTCGTGCTTAATACGTTCCCAGACATCACTGCCATAGGCCTGGGTTACCAAGTCCTCAATGGCACGATTGACAAGCCCATACATACCAACCTCCTCTCATTTTCGCTTTACCGGTTATGTACTGCTGCGTCAGTGTTGTGTTGGGATCAAAGAATTGCGTTGATCAATAGCCAATTTCGCCCTTAATAACTGCTAGCGACCGACATAAGAGGCACTTTAATTTTACAGAAGAATGAGTCAATCAACCCATCCACGCTGACGGTCTGCCAAGCGAAACTGGATACTTCCGCCAGAATCGATTATCTTTAGCCTACAAATCAAACAGCAATAAGCGTTTCCTCATGTTCCAGCACAATACGCAAAATACAGGCACCCGATGGCGTTGGTGATACTCGCGCCCTGAAACCCTATCGTTTGCTTTACTTTTGTGGAGAGGAGCATGACTCCGGAACAGTTTGACCTTTTGGCCGCCGAAGGCCACAACCGCATCCCCCTTATGTGTGAAGTGCTGGCGGATCTTGATACCCCGCTAAGCGTCTATCTGAAACTCGCCAACGAACCTAACTCCTATTTATTGGAGTCTGTACAAGGTGGTGAGAAATGGGGCCGTTACTCAATCATTGGCCTTCCGTGTCGTACCCTGTTGCGGGTCCACGGGCACACCGTCACCATTGAAACCGATGGCCAGGTAACGGAAACCCATGAGGTGGAAGACCCACTTGCCTTTATCGAATCCTTTCAGCGGCGTTACCGGGTAGCCAGCCATCCTGATCTGCCGCGCTTTACTGGTGGGCTTGCAGGTTATTTCGGCTACGACACTATTCGCTACATCGAGCCAAAACTGGCCACATGTCCCAACCCGGATCCTATCGGCACACCCGATATTCTGCTGCTCGTCTCAGATGAAGTGGTGGTATTTGATAACCTGCGCGGACGACTCTACGTCATCGTCCATGTCGACCCAAGTCAGGGAGGCACATTCGAGTCAGGTAGAAAACGGCTGCAGACAGTCGTGGGGCGCATGCGAGAGTGCCTCCCCGATCAACCGGCAAGAAAAAAACGCCATATCAGTGAAGCCGATTTCATATCAGGATTCACCGAAGAGGGGTTCAAGCAAGCCGTAGAGCGCATCAAGGAGTACATTCTGGATGGCGACTGCATGCAGACGGTTATTTCACAGCGCCTTTCCATCCCCTATCACGCACAACCCCTTGACCTGTATCGGGCACTGCGCGGGCTCAATCCAAGTCCCTATATGTATTTCTATAATCTGGGTGACTTCCATATCGTGGGCTCTTCACCAGAGATCCTGACCCGACTGGAAGACGGCGAAGTGACGGTCAGACCTATTGCAGGTACTCGCCGCCGTGGCCATACAGATGCAGAAGATCTGGCCCTTGAAAAAGAGTTACTGGCAGACCCTAAAGAGCTCGCCGAACACCTGATGCTAATTGATCTGGGACGTAATGATGCCGGTCGTGTCGCCAAAACCGGCACAGTAAAACTCACCGACAAGATGATCGTGGAGCGCTACTCCCACGTCATGCATATCGTCTCCAATGTCACGGGTGAACTGAAAGAGGGCATGGACGCAATTGATGTACTACGCGCCACTTTCCCGGCCGGCACGGTCAGCGGCGCGCCGAAGATTCGCGCCATGGAGATCATCGACGAATTGGAGCCGGTCAAGCGGGGCATCTACTCCGGCGCTGTGGGCTATCTCTCCTGGAATGGCAACATGGATACCGCCATTGCCATACGCACAGCCGTTATCAAAGATCAGCAACTGCACATCCAGGCGGGTGCCGGCGTTGTCGCCGATTCACAACCGCAGCTTGAATGGGAAGAGACCATGAACAAGGGGCGCGCCGTATTTCGTGCTGTAGCACTGGCCGAAGCCGGCCTTGAAAGCAACAGCTGTGGAGAGGCCTAGTCATGTTACTGATGATCGACAACTACGACTCCTTCACCTACAACCTGGTTCAGTATTTTGGTGAGCTGGGGGCTGAGGTCAAGGTCTACCGAAACGACGGCATCACACTGGATGAAATCGCGGCGCTTAAACCGGATCACATCGTCATCTCGCCCGGACCCTGTACACCCAACGAGGCCGGAATATCGGTGGCAACGATCAAGCGCTTTGCCGGACAGGTTCCCATTCTTGGCGTCTGCCTGGGCCACCAGTCCATCGGCCAGGCCTTTGGCGGAAAAATCATTCATGCCCGTGAGGTCATGCACGGCAAGACATCGCCCATCTACCACGCCAACACCGGCATCTTCAGTGGCCTGAATGATCCTTATACCGCTACACGTTACCATTCCCTGGTGATTGACAAAGAGACCCTGCCGGATTGCCTGGAGATCACCGCCTGGACCCAGGATAGTGAAGGACACATGGATGAAATCATGGGCATTCGACATCGCGAGCTGAATGTACAAGGGGTGCAATATCATCCAGAGTCGATCCTGTCTGAGCACGGACACGATCTGCTGCAAAATTTTCTTGAAGGCAAATAGCGAAAACAGCAAACGATAGAGGGACAACGAATGGAGATGCCACAGGCAATCAATCAGGTACTCGCCCACAAAGATCTCTCCAGCGAGGAGATGACCAGCGTGATGCAAACCATCATGACCGGAGGCGCTACTGCGGCGCAGATCGGCGGTTTCCTTATCGGTCTCAGGATGAAAGGGGAGTCGGTGACCGAAATCGCTGCAGCCGCCTCAGTGATGCGCAAACTGGCCAGTGGCGTCTCTATAAGCGACCTACCCAATACCGTGGATATTGTAGGTACTGGCGGCGACTCATCAGGCACGTTCAATATTTCCACCGCCTCGATGTTTGTAGCGGCGGCGGCCGGCTGCAATGTGGCAAAGCATGGGAACCGGTCAGTCTCCAGCAAATCGGGGGCCGCCGACGCTCTTGAGGCCGCAGGTATCCGCCTGGACCTGTCACCCACGCAAGTTGAGCAGTGCGTACGCGAAGTCGGTGTCGGCTTCATGTTCGCACCGGGTCATCATAGCGCCATGAAGCACGCGATTGGTCCCCGTAGAGAGATGGGGGCACGTACGATCTTCAACGTACTGGGGCCACTGACCAATCCGGCGGGTGTACCCAATCAGCTCTTAGGTGTCTTCAGTGAAGAGCTATTGGAGCCATTAGCCCACGTCTTGCAAAAACTGGGGAGTCGCCATGTCATGGTGGTTCACTCCCGTGACGGACTGGATGAGATCAGCATCGGCGATCGCACGGAAGTGGCCGAACTAAAAGGAGGTCAGGTAAGACGGTTCAGCATCCAACCTGAAGACTTCGGCCTTAAACGCACCCCTATCAATCAACTGAAGGCCGCTGATGCAGCGGCAAGCCTCACTATTATTCGCGGTGTACTGGATAATCAGCCTGGCCCAGCCAGAGACATTGTCCAACTGAATGCGGGCGCGGCCATCTATACCGCGGGCATTGCCAACACATTGCAAGAGGGGTTCCAAAAGGCCGGAGAAGCCATTGAGAGCGGCGAAGCACGTAACCGCTTGGATCGTCTGGTTATCTTAACGCAAAGTTTTGACTAAAGAACCGCCGCCTGCCTTCCATTGGGCAGGCGGCGTCCCACCTTAAAATAGCAAAGGCCCATCGACTAGATAGCGCTATCATCCACGGCAAATATTCGATACATCGCCTCGATCATTTCGCCCGAAACCGTGTCTGTGACCCTCTCAACCTGACGCTGATCCAATCCAGTCAGATCCCAGGCGGAAGGCGTAATTTTGTCAAACATCTGTCCCAGCAGGAGATCGGTATTCAAGCCGTGAGTAATCCAGGCAGCAATATGCAAAACAGCCACCTCTTTGCCGATATCCTCACAACTTTCGGGCCGTTGCAGATAGGCAAATGAGTCAACGAAACTCTGCGGCAGTTTCCATAACTTCATCAACTCCATACCAACCTCATTGGAATCACAGCCGATCAATTCCCGCTCTTTGGCAAACAGGACCAGCAGATCATCACTCGATTCTGCCAAAGCCTGCCGTGACTGATCAGGAAAGCGGCCGTACATAATCAAATGACCAATATCCAGCAACAAGCCCCGCACAAACAGGCTTTCGTTGTTTCTCAAGCCACAAGCCTTCGCCAACTCACGGGCCAGAAAGCCGCACATGACGCTGCGGTACCAGAAAGTACTCATATCCATCAGCTCGTTCGGCACCCCATCAAAGGCCTGGGCAACACTGGTCGCCAACGCCAGATCATGAATCGCCTGAGTACCAAGGATATTGGCCGCCCGGGTGATGGTATCCACCTGCGAGGGCAGACCGTAGTAGGCACTGTTGGCAATCCGCAGCAGGCGTGCGGCCAAAGCCGGATCCAGCGAAACGACATCTGCCACATCCTTCATGCTGCTATCTTCTGAGGCCATCACCTCCTGGAGTCGGATATAGGCGGCAGGCAGTGAGATCAGCGTCAGTGAATCCTGCACCAGCTGTTGTGAGCTATGTAACGTATGGGGTTGTGCACTACTGTTGGTTGACATGCTTATCTCCTGCCTTATCCTAATATCCCAATGTGTAATAGCGGCCGCTGCTGGTAAATCCTTTGTGCGGAAAGTCTCATTTCCACAAGTTGACTAAAATATAGCAGCGAATCATCCCATTCGTCTGTAATCGAATGGCCCAAGGCCATGCACATTCGCCATGAATAACCAAACCAGGAGTCATTATGGCAACAGGACACTGTAATATCCCTACCACACCCGATTACACCAATGTCACCCTGCTAACGCTTGATCCCGCTAATCCACCCCAGAACTACCTAGATGCGATGACCCTCGCAAACCAGGAAGCGGAGCACCGCATTGGCCCGCATATGTTGCTCTCCTGGTACGATCGGGATCGTGATTTTGAGTCACCACAGCACGCCAGTGAGTGCCATGAGAACAGCGCCATTCCCGGTTATGTCGATTATGCCCTTTATCGTGGCGCCACCTTACGGATTGATTTTCAGCAGGGTCGTTTTGTCTTTTTTTACCTTCCCGTCGATCTCTGAGGCCTAAATAGGCTATTATCGCGGCTGTTTCTCAGCCGGCCATCTCCATGAAATACGATAATATTCTCCAGACCATCGGTAACACCCCTGTCGTCCGCCTTAACAAAGTAAGCGATATACTCGCTGCCGAACTCTGGGTCAAACTCGAGTCTTTTAACCCCGCCGGCTCTGTAAAGGACCGTCCAGCACTGAACATGATTGAATGCGCAGAGCAGCGTGGCAGCCTGAAACCGGGTGACACCATTATTGAACCGACCTCCGGCAATACGGGTATTGGTTTAGCCATGATCGCGGCAGAAAAGGGCTACCCTTCTGTATTTGTCATGGCGGAAGATATGAGCGAAGAACGTAAAACTATCCTGCGTGCATTTGGCGGAAAGTTAGTTCTTACACCTGCGGAGAAAGGGACCAAGGGCGCCATTGAAGAGGCAAAAAAGCTTGCCGCCGAAAATGGCTGGTTTTTTGTGGGACAGCACTTCAATCCGGACAACCCCGGAGCGCACAAAAGCACAGCTGATGAGATCTGGGCTGACTTTGGTGACCAATTGGATGCCATTGTCTGCACCACCGGCACCGGCGGTACGATCTCGGGAATTGGCAAATACATGCGCCAACACAACCCGGTGATACAGATCATTGCCACCGAACCGGCCGACTCGCCCATCCTCTCCCATGGGATCGCCTGCAAGCACAAGATCATGGGCACTGCACCCGGCTTCATTCCAGAGACACTGGACACCCACATCTACAATCAAATTCTGCAGATCACCACCGAAGAGGCCTACGAGACGACACGCTTTCTGGCCCAGAAGGAGGGCATCTTTGCCGGGATCTCCTCTGGCGCAGCGGTAGCCGGCATGATCAAGGCCGCAAAAGACGAGGCCTACCGAGGCAAGATACTGCTGGCAATGTTACCGGATACGGGTGAGCGTTATTTGAGTACCGATCTTTGGATATGACACCGTAATAAAGGTTATGACCACACTGCCGACATACAAAGGAGTTACCGTCAATTATCAAATATTCATGCTGCTAGCTGGAATCAGTAGATGGGAATAACCACACTTACAGTGCACGTCAAAGATCTTCAGCCTGGCATGTACGTATCAAGCCTGGATCGCCCATGGCTGGAGACGCCCTATCCTATTCAGGGCTTCATGATTCGCTCTGGCAAAGATCGCGAGCGCCTTCAACAGTTTTGTGAGTTTGTATATGTCGATGTAGTTAAAAGTCGCGCCAACTCGATCCCGAAACGGATTATCGTGGACAATGAAAAAGCCACATTGCCATCAGATGCCGCTCAGATTTATCAACTCACGCAGCGCGATCGAATTCCCTATGAAAAAACCACCTCACGTGAGAGCGAATTAGCAGACGCAAGTACATACTATGATCAGGTGGGCAGCACTTATAAAACGCTATTACAGGACGCCGAAAACGACAAACAACTGAACATTCCTGTCCTAAAAAAATCAATTGCCCCGATGGTCAAGAGCATCATCCAAAACCCGGATGCCTTTATCTGGCTTACCCATCTGAAGAGCCTGGATAACTATTCCTATCATCATGCTGTAAGCTGCGCTGTCTGGGCCGTTGCTTTTGGCCGACATCTCGGGCTTCCAGAAGCGCAACTTAATTCTCTGGCCACAGGCTGCTTTCTATTTGACATTGGCAAAACAAAACTACCTAAATCCCTGCTAAGAAGCACAAAGCGCCTTACTGTCGAACAGTTTGAAACGGTAAAACAGCATGTATTGTTCGGAATTGAGTTAGTAAAACAAACCCGAGGAATCAGGCAAGAAGTATTCGACATGATTCGGACACATCATGAACGGCATAACGGCAGTGGCTACCCCTTAGGGTTAAGCAGAGACCAAATTCCCCTGTTTGGTCGGATAGCCGGTATTGTTGATGCCTACGACGCGATTACCTCACATCGCCCCTACTGCCCCCCCTTGCCGGCCTATGAAGCAATTGAAGCACTCTATCAGTGGCGAGGTGTAGACTTTCAAACTGAATTAGTCGAACAATTCATTCAAGTGGTTGGCATCTACCCTGTCGGCAGTCTGGTGGAGCTAAGCAATGCTTCCGTGGCGGTGGTTATCGGTCAGAATGAGCACTATCGTCTTCGACCCAAGGTTATGGTTTTGTTAGGCAATGATAAAAAACTGCTGGAAGAATTTTATGAGGTCGACTTGCGGGAAGGACTAGATAACGATGACGCACCCAGCTTAACAATATCCAAAGGCCTACCCCCCGGGGCATATAACCTCGATAGCAGCCACTATTACTTCTGATCACATGTATCAAGTGAACAACCAAACCCTAAGCCCCCACGATTTTTTAGAACACCTGACCAACTTTATATCCCAGTCAGATACTAATTGCGCCCTGATGCTGGTCACACTGGATGGCATGCAACATGCTGCATCACTTATTGGCGCACTCAACGCTGAACGAGAAACCCTTTCACTGCTCAGCAGATTGGGCAAAGGCCTACGGCCTGCAGACACTGTCTTGCGACTGGGTCGGTTTGAATTCGCCATACTACTTTCTGGTATCCTGAATCGGGGTCATGCGGTACTAGCTGCTAATAAAATATCTGGGATACTGGGCAAACCAATCATCATAGATAACAAAGAACGAAACCTACCTTTTTCTGTTGGCCTCGCTCTCTCACCAGAACATTCGATTAACCCTGAAAAATTATGGCAGCATGCTGATCTTGCGGCTATTACTGCCAGACAAAATCAAGAACCCTACAGACTTTTTAGCTTTAATGACGCTGCTGATGTAATAACTCACTGGGACATTGAGAGCGACCTGGAGCGTGCCATAACAAATGATGAATTCTCCCTCCACTACCAACCCAAGTTTTGTACAAAAACCAAGCAGATAATTGGCGCAGAGGGACTCATCCGCTGGCACCACCCCACACATGGAATAATTCCTCCTGACCGCTTCATTCCGGTCGCAGAAAAAATAGGGGTTATTTCGAAACTGACCTGGTGGGTATTAAACACAGCTCTGAGAGAGAGCCGCCAATGGGGCAATAACGCCAAAAACATGTCAATAGCTATCAATATTTCTGCGCTGGACCTAATGGATAAGAGTTTTATTAAGTCTGTATCTAATGCTACGGGTCTGTGGAACATACCACCTGAATTATTAACACTTGAGATAACAGAAGGCGCGTTAATGAGAGACATTGCTTTCAGCGCCAACATTCTCCGCAAGATTAGAGAGCATGGCATTAAGGTTTCCATAGATGACTTTGGAACCGGCTACTCCTCTCTCGCCTATTTCAAGCAACTACCAGCCGATGAGTTGAAGATTGACCGCTCATTCATTCTAAACATCCTTAACGATGAACTGGATCAACATGTGGTCAGCACCATTATTCAGATGGCCAAGAAAATGAATTTGGATACCGTGGCAGAAGGTGTCGAATCAGCCAGTGTCCAGAAAATCTTAACCGAACTTGGGTGTGACACCATCCAAGGCTATCATATTGCCAAGCCCATGCCTCAACAGGATTTCATTGAATGGATTTCAGAACGCGCCTAGACAATTTGTAAGTTGGCTATCTACTACGCAATACCATTACTTACGAAATGAGATTCATGACATGATCAACGCTGAATCAACCTACCTTCAACAAATGGCCGAATTGGGTGAACTGCAATCGGTTACCTGTACAGAAAACATTGTAACTGTCGACGGTGCCAAGTTGCTGCCAAAGGGCGCCAGCATCAATCGCAAGGTTATTGAGCGATTGCTACACCATAAGCTTCTCAAGCCGATCGATTTCACCACTCAAATTGAAGATGCCGTTGATCACAATACCCTCATCACGCTAGGGCGGTCCCTGATGGAGCGGACCAGTGAAATGGGCAGCATGGTACGCATGATGCGAAGCAAAGGTTTTGTTGAGCAAAGCTGTAAACGTATACATCTTGAACTGCCCATTCAAAACAAACTGACCGTCGCCCAAAAACTTCGCCCCGAACTCCTCGAACACAGTCTGCGTGTCACTCTGGCGATTACCATTCTTGGCGAAGAGTTAGGACTACCTGAAAAGGAGTTAGAGATCCTGGCAACGGCGGGTCTACTGCATGATATTGGCGAACTTCATCTTGGGGTTGGTGACCTACCACTTGATCAAAATCTCGATCTGGATCACTGGCAGCAGGTACGCAGCCATCCCTTGGTAGGTGCTACGATACTCAAACAATTTCCGGCTTATACGCCCCATGTCGTCAGGGCCGTCCAGGAACATCACGAGCGACTCGATGGCAGTGGTTACCCACAGGGGCTAAAGGCGATCCGAATCAGCCGCGCTGGGCGCTTGCTGGCCTTTACTGAACTCGCCATTGGTGCCTTGCGTAAATACTCACTCCGACAACTCAGCACCATAATCAAGACCAACCTGGATGCACTTGACCCGCAACCCGTCTCTGTCTTTCTACAGGCCCTTACCCTGTACGAGAACAGCGGTAAATCACAAGCCGCCGAAATACACGCAAATAAGGTCACCTCATTGTTCGAACTGGTTTCTAAATTAATCTTGGCTGCAGAAAAGATTGTCCAAGATAGAACGCCCGAGCAAAAAACCAGCGAACCCTGTTTGCTCGATTCTGAACTGATCAAGTTTAATCAAGCCATGTCGCGCGCGGGATTTGATATACACCAAGTCACAGCATCTATGGCGATGATTGGCGAGGATCAGGAGTCACTGAGTGAGCTAGAAGGACTGCTTAAGGAGACGCTTTTCCAATTGCGGCATATGTTGTTAGAGATGCAGCGTCGTTTCAGCGAGACTCATTCGGATAGTCCCGATCGTGCCGCCATTCAGCAGTGGATCAAAGAAGCTGAACAGAACCTCAATACCGCCGCTCAGCTTTTTGCCTAGTTATGGCAGCGCCAATCACAGCATAAATCAATCACGCATCGTAAAACCACCGGTGTAATATAGGGCTTCAAATCGACACTTGGCTTTAGGAAAGCCTACCTCAACTATCCCGTAGCATCACCTCGCGAATAAAACCGGGTACCGGCATGGGCTGCTGGGTCTCTCGATCCACATACACATGCACCCAATGACCGGTCGCCGCCGCTTCCTGTTCACCCTTACGAAACATGGCAACGGCATAGACCACACTGGTACGGCCAACCTTGATCACACGCAATCCAAGATCCAGCACATCGGGAAAACTGACAGCCTTGCGAAAACGGCAGAGACTCTCGGCGGCGTAGGGAATAATCGCGTCTTTCATCCAGTCCAGACCCGCTTCAGTCAGATACTGGACAATCAGCGCCTCGTACAGACGGTAGTAGATGACGTTATTCAGATGACCAAATTGATCGTTATCGTTCCATCGCGTTGGGATGGTATAAAAATAGCGGTAGTCATCGCGGTCGAGCCATTCGTTATTGATCATGGAGCGCCTGCTTTGTATCGATCATTCCGTAATTAGTCAGTCACCCGCACTAATCACACGAACCCTGGATACTATTCCTTGAAATGAGGGCTGCAAAGAATAGTCTCAATTGATACCATCTGGCAAGCAGTATGACTTAAAGCCCAGAGGATCACATCATGCCTTACGTTAATATCAAGATTACCAATGAAGGGGCCACCGCAGAACAAAAGGCCACACTAATAGAAGGGGTAACTAAACTGCTACAGGAGACACTCAATAAAAATCCTGCGACTACCGTGGTGGTGATTGAGGAGGTGCCAACCGATAACTGGGGCATGGGTGGAAAAACGGTCACCGAGTGGCGAAAGACCCAAAAATAGCGTTATTTCGAAGCACCCAACAGGCTGCCGGGTGCTTCATTCACAATCATAGGAAACGGACACCACCCAATAACACCGCGTCCCTGCAGGGGTCTGCACCACTATTTCATCATCCAGCGACCGCTTCAACAAGGCTTTGGCCATCGGTGCGTCCATGCTGATCCAACCTCGAGTCGGATCAAATTCATCCGGCCCAACGATCCTGTAGCAGACAACTTCACCGGCATCATTCTCAAGCTCAACTGAGGCTCCAAAGAATATCTGCCGGGGATTGGTCGGTGCAGATTCCACTATCTTCAGATCCGGCAAGCGTTTCTGAAGATAACGAATTCGCCGGTCCAGCTCGCGCAGCTCTTTCTTTCGATAAATATATTCGGCATTTTCTGAGCGATCACCTTCAGCCGCTGCTGCTGATAACGCCTTGGTTACCTCACGACGACGTATCCAGAGTAATTTGGACTCTGACTCCAATCGCTGGTATCCCTCCCGGGTAATATAGGGGGATTGTTTGGGTTGGGGTGGACGGTAACGACCCATGGCCTATGTCACTCGCTATTTTGTGTTTCATGGTAGATGGTTAAATCACTTCAAAGAAAGTGTAAACTATGTGGCCTGTACTCTGCTTGATCGAGAAGCTGTCCCATGAGCAATACACCCGACATCCTGAAAAAAATCATCCGCCGCAAGCTGGAAGAGATTGAAGCATGCAAAAAGCGCTTACCTCAAGCGGCGCTAATTGATCGGCTAAAAGACAATGAAAACCCCACTCGTGGATTTGCCCAGGCTATCGCCGATAAACTCGCTCAGGGAAAGGCGGGGGTGATTGCCGAAATAAAGAAGGCCTCTCCAAGCAAGGGTATCATTCGCGCAGACTTCAAACCCGCAGAGATTGCCGCAAGCTACGAAAAAGGTGGTGCAGCCTGCCTCTCCGTGCTCACTGACATCGATTTCTTTCAGGGCAGTGACGAATACCTCAAACAAGCCAGGGAAGCTTGTGCCTTGCCGGTTATTCGTAAAGATTTCATCATCGATCCCTATCAGGTCTATGAAGCCAGACTCATCGGGGCCGATTGCATTCTGCTGATCGTCAGCTGCCTAACAGATGATGCCATGATTGAGCTGAATACGCTGGCCCATCAACTTGATATGGATGTACTGGTGGAGGTCCATGATGGCGAAGAGCTGAAAAGGGCATTGCAGCTCAACAACCGGCTGATCGGCATCAATAATCGCAACCTGCGTACTTTTGATGTCTCACTGAATACCACGCTGGAACTGTTGAATCGTATCCCCGGAGAGCGCATTGTGGTCACCGAGAGCGGCATAGTGACGCCTGAAGATGTTGCGCTCATGCGCAATCATCAGGTGAATGCCTTTCTGGTGGGTGAAGCGTTTATGCGTGCTGACCAACCCGGGGAAAAGCTGGCCGCGCTATTCCAATAAAAGACCAGAATAGCGCGCTGTACCTAACGGGAAGAGGCTCCCTCTCAAACTCACTTTTTGAGGGAGTCGTTGGCGGCCTTAAACCCCTTCAGTGATACCGCCAACTTTATTCCTTTGCCCTGCGCATTGCCAAAAGCAACAAACATCGTTTCACCCGTCTCCATTGCCTCCAAGGTCGCTTCATCCAACAACAGGCTGGCTCGGCACCCATTTGCAACACAAATCTTGTAAATTGCTTTAGTCATTTGGCCGCTTTCTCCAATCTGCATCTGCACCCCGGCTTCCAAAGCCACGCCCAGCGGCGTGGTAAACACCATAACTGGACTGGTTCCTTTGGGTGGATACCCAACTGTAATAAAAAGGATTACCTGATTATTCTCTTTGATATTTAGTTGCTGAAAAAGAAAACAGACATCATCCCCACCTTCTTTCGGTGTGTCACAGCGACGCCCCCAGTTATCAAAATTCTCTATTTTGCCCTGCTCTGCAGTCTCCCCTTCCGCCATGATTGGGAAAGGCAGTAGCAGCGCAACCAATACCAACACCAAAATCGCATATCCACGTTGCAACATATTCATTACTCCAGCGCCGCATCCATACGCGACTTATCTGTCTCACCGTCCAAACTGCGGTACAACACATCATACTGCATACCAGCGCTTCCTGGGGAGTGAATGACAAATAAACCGGCAGATACCCACTATTTGATCCAGCCTATTCCACAATACAACTGAGTCGTTTAGTCTTGCACACGTCTTTCACTTTTGCATCAACAGCCGTATGAAACAGAGCTACCCACTTGATCGTATACGTAATATCGGGATCGCCGCGCATATCGACGCGGGCAAGACCACGTTAACTGAGCGTATCCTCTTCTACACCGGGGCACTCTACAAAATCGGTGAAGTGCATGATGGCGACGCCCACATGGACTATATGGCGGAAGAGCAGAGCCACGGTATCACGATCACATCGGCACTCACCAAGGCACACTGGAACGACCACCTGATACAGATTATCGATACCCCGGGACATGTGGACTTTACCATTGAGGTGGAGCGCAGTATGCGGGTCCTGGATGGCTGCGTGATTGTACTGGATGGAGTACGCGGTGTTGAACCACAGACAGAGACCGTCTGGCGGCAACGTTCAAAATTCAATTTGCCCTCACTCTTTTTTATCAACAAAATCGACCGTCCAGGCGCCGACTTTGACCATGTCATGCAGACCATCGGTAAGCGGCTGGGGGCAAAACCCCTGCCCGTTACCCTGCCACTGCACAATGAGCATACCGTGATCCACCTGATTGACCGTACCCTGATCGAGTTTAGCGGTGAGCATGGTGAGCAGCTCAGGGTAAAACCTTGTGATGACTCGGACTGGGAACGAGTGGCGGGATACCGGGAAAATCTACTGCTGGGCATAGCCGAGCACGATGAGGCGTTTGCCGATCAGGTTCTTGCAGGCGACGAGCCGTCACCAGCAGAGACTTGGGCGGCTCTGAGAATTGCCACACTGAAAGGCAATGTCTGCCCCTGCTTCGGAGGCTCTGCACTGCGTAACCTGGGTGTTCAGCCATTAATTGAAGGCATTATTAAGCTACTACCTTCACCTCTGGAACGACCCGCAGCCAACGCCTTTTTACCTGATGAATCAACAACTCAGGTTGAAATGATCAACAATCAGCCTCTGGTAGCGCTCGCGTTCAAGGTCCAGATGTGGGACGGAAGGCGACATGTGTTTACGCGTATCTACCGCGGTCAACTGAAGCCGGGCGACCATGTCCGCTTTAGCAAACCGGATGGCACTGTTATTACTGAGCATGTCGCTCGAATCTTTGATGTCGATGCGGCAAAAAAGAGCCGACTGGATCTGGCCAACGCCGGAGATATTGTACTACTGGCCGGCTTACGGCACGCCTCAACCGGGGACACGCTTTGCCATCCGGATCATCCACTCTTACTGGAGCGCATTGACACTCGGGAACCCGTACTCAGCCTCGCCATTGAACCCGCCTCTTCCAACCAGGAAGATAAATTCCTTGAAGTCATGGAAAAGCTCCAGGAGGAAGATCCGACGCTGCAGTTTGGAGAAGATCCCGATACCGGGCAAAGCCTGCTACGGGGTATGGGTGAACTGCATCTTCAGATTATCGTTGAGCGCCTTGAGCGGGAGTACAACCTGGAGGTACGAACAGGCAAACCGGCCGTTGCACTGCGCGAGACAATCACACAATCCACAACCGCAACCCATCTATTCCTACCACCCGCCGATCTTTCACGTAAAGAACAGCTGAAGGCGCAGGTCACTGTCGCTGTTGCACCCCTCCCACGAGGTGCCGGGATCACACTGAACCTGACGCCCTCTGTACTGCCTGAAGGGAGTCAACTAACACCTCAACAGCAGGCCGCGCTAGACCAAGGAATTAAATTTGCATTAGGCGGTGGCCCATTGGAAGGGACACCTCTGCAAGACCTGGAGGTAACCGTTCAACAGGTTGAGCTATTTGGCACCCAATCAACACCCGATGCGCTCACATCGGCCACCGCCCGCGCACTGCGCAAGGCGCTGGAGAGTGCAGCACCAGCCCTCCTTCAGCCAATCATGAAGGCTGAAATCGTAGTTCCGGAAGAGAATTTAGGATCGGTATTGGGCGACTTGCAATCTCGACACGCTATAATTCAGGACACTGAGCGTACAATTGAAAGCGCCACCATCCACTGTGAGGCTGCACTGGCCAGCTTGCTGGGATACACCACAGAGCTACGTAGCATGACCCAGGGCAGGGGGCAGTTTAGTACCCAATTCGAGCGTTTTGATATCTTCTGAGCTGATATCAAATTTACACAACCTTAAGTACCTTCAGCATCATGCACAGTCAGGATCAACTCACACGGTTTTTATTTGAAGCACACAATGTGCGCGGCGAATTTGTACAGCTGGACGCCAGCTGGAAGGCTGTCCTGGAAAGACACCCCTACCCCGCAGCAGTCAGTCAACAACTGGGACAGGCCATGGCGGCTGTTGCATTGCTCTCGGCCACCATCAAATATGAGGGTTCACTGATTTTACAGTCCCAAAGCGATGGCCCCCTAAATACCCTGGTAGTCCAATCCACCAACCAACTTACCCTCCGGGGACTGGCCCGCTGGACCACCGATCTGCCGAAGGGCAACCTATCTGCCATTTATGGCTCCGGCCACATGACCTTGACGGTGACCAACCAGGGTTCAGCGCGATTTCAGGGCATCGTAGAGCTGGCGGGAGATAATCTCGCCAACGCCCTGGAAAACTACCTATGCACCTCCGAGCAACTGGCATCAAGACTCTGGCTAGTGGCAGATGAAGGACGGGCAGCCGGTTTATTGCTGCAAAAACTACCGACCGAGCAAGAACACGAAGAAGATTGGGAACGCGTCTGCCTGTTGGCAGATACCGTCACCCAGGACGAAATGCTCAACCTACCTGCCCAGACACTGCTGCACCGCCTCTTTCACGAAGAGGATATCAGGCTGTTTGACCCCATGCCGGTAGCCTTCCGCTGCAGCTGCTCCAGGGAGCGGATCAGTAATACGCTGCGTTCTCTGGGAAGAGAGGAGCTCTTTTCGATTATTGAAGAACAGGGTGCGATTGAAGTGGACTGCGATTTCTGCAATAAGCATTATCACTTTGACGCTATCGATGCAGAACAACTCTTCATCGATGGCATACCGGTTGATGGATCAGATAAAACCCAATAGTCTGGTCTTCACATATTCAGGAGGTGAAAGGATGAGACGACTGTTTATACTACTAGCGCTTATGTGCAGCCTCACCGCCAATGGCGAAAACTTGCCACTCACCTATGAGCGCATCAGCCTCTCCGTATCAGCCGGAGAAGAGGTTGAAAACGATACACTGATCGCCACTCTCTTCTCACAAAAGGAAGGCAATAATCCGGCACAGCTGGCCACTCAGGTCAATCAGGATATGCAGAAGGCCATTGCAGCGGCAACTCATTACACGTCGGTAAAGCTACAGACGCTCGACTACACCACCAACCCCATCTACCGTAACAACACCCTATCAGGCTGGCGTGTCCGCCAATCGATACAACTGGAAAGCCAGGACCCGGTAGCCATCAGTGAACTTATCGGCAAACTCCAGGCGTCCCTGAGCGTGGCCAGCACCCACTACACCGTATCACCCGCCAAAAGAGAACGCGTGGAAGAGGGGCTGATTGCCCAGGCAATACAATCTTTCAAGGCGCGGGCCGAGCTGATCACTCATGAGATGTCGAGTCAGGGTTATCGCTTGGTCCATATGGATATCAACAGCAGTCGATCAGCTCCCCGTTCTTATGCCATGCAAGGCATGGCCCTCAGGGCAGAAGCAGCACCCAGCCTTGAGGCTGGCACGCAACGTGTTGAGGTACACATCAGTGGCAGCATTGAACTACAGATAAAATAATCCACAAAAAGAGTGCTCATATGTGATTGAGTTGGCACTCTGAAAAGAGATAAAAAGACCACATATAACCGGTAATTGTGTGAAAATGCACAATTACACCAGTGATATCCCACGGAAAGGATCTATTTTCTGCCAAGGCCGGCCATCAGCAAGGCATTCATTTGCAGCTGAACAACAATAAAAGGTCGAAAAAATGGATGCTAGAAGAGAGATGAACCCCTATCCGGATGACTACCCCAAGGCATCTGAGCACCTTCGCCAAGCCCTGGCTCTCCTATCCAAGCATCAGATTCCACCCTCACCGTTAAATTATCGCATCGGTTACGATGTGACTGCCGGGCGAAATGAAAAGCTCAAGACCGAGCTGACGCATCATCTATCCACCAAGGTCGAAGCCACTTCTGACGAAACACTCTGGGAGCTGTACACCAAGCACTTTATTCAGGATGACGAGGCGCTGGATGAGCTGAGAAAAGAGCTAAGAACGGTTGTCACCTCACTTCAGGACGAGTTCAAACGGGCGGGTGGCGACATTACCGGGTATACCACCACCCTGAATCGATTTGCCGGCATCCTGGATAATGAGTCATCTCTTGACCGGATTACTGATGAAGTACGGCAGGTGATCAGCGACACCCGCAACATGGAGCAATCACAAAGCCGGCTTGAGAATCAAATGGCCCATGTGGTGAGTGAGATGGAAGCCATGAGGCAGGAGCTGGAGCAGGTTCGTCAGGAGTCACTGACCGATGGCCTGACGGGCATCGCCAATCGCAAGGCCTTTGACACCACACTTGAGCAGACCCTAAGGATCGCACAGGACAATAATCACGCCACCTGCCTTTTGCTGGCAGATATCGACCATTTCAAGCGCTTCAATGATACCCACGGCCATCTGGTGGGCGATAAGGTATTGAGATTCGTCGCCTCAACACTCAAGCGCTGTATAAAAGGTAAGGATACCGCCGCACGGTTTGGTGGCGAAGAGTTCGCCATCATCCTGCCCAATACCGATTTGGCCGGCGCCCACTCCGCTGCGGAACAGATCCGCAACGAAATCTCATCAGGAACCTTGATCAACAAGAATCGTGGGGAGGCCTATGGCTCCATCACCATCTCCATTGGCATTGCCAAACTGGGTAAGGATGATCACCCACTCGATCTGATTCGTCGCGCCGATCAGTCACTCTATCTGGCTAAAAATCGCGGACGAAATCGTGTAGAGTTTGCCGGCGCGAATTGAACTCTCAGCGGTAAGAACAACCCTCATCGAATCAGGCGAGACCGGCAGGACAATCCACCCCGGTTCCGCCTAGGCCGCAATAACCACCAGGATTCTTTGCCAAATATTGTTGGTGATACTCTTCCGCATAATAAAAGGGGGGCGCATCGATTATCTCTGTGGTAATCGTCCCGTACCCCCTTGCTGACAGCGCCTGTTGATAGGCTTCTCTCGTCTGCTCCGCCTGCTCCTTTTGTGCCGGCGTGTAGACATAGATCCCGGATCGATACTGGGTACCCCTATCATTACCTTGGCGCATCCCTTGAGTAGGGTTGTGACTCTCCCAAAAGAGGGTAAGCAGGTCACGATAGGAAATCACATGGGGATTGAACAGGAGCATCACCACCTCAGCGTGGCCCGTAGCGCCGCTACAGACCTGCTCATAGGTGGGGTCAACCCGATCTCCAGCAGCATAGCCTACAGCCGTTGTATAAACCCCTGGCGTCTCCCAAAAACGGCGCTCCGCCCCCCAGAAACATCCCATACCAAACATCGCCTGTTCCAGGCCATCGGGAAAGGGTGGTAATAGGGGATTACCATTCACAAAATGCTTGTTGGTAAGCTGCATGAGCACCTCCAGAGGTATCGAGCGACACCCGTTGACGACTACAACGCCAGAAATCTGGGTTATAGTAGAATTTAACCCGAGTGAGTCAGGATACTGCCTTGAGCAAAGAACGCCAACCTAACAACAAAAAAGAGCATTTCAGCATTTTTGGCCCCGCCATCCTGTTGGTGCTGATCGGCTTCATTCTTACTTACCAGTTTGTTCAACCCGCCCCACCGGATCAAATCCGCATCGCCTCAGGCCAGAAGGAGGGGGCCTATTACCTGTTTGCCCAGCAATATCAACAACGCCTGCAACAGGAAAATATCCATCTGGATATCATCAATACGGCGGGTTCCATCGAGAACATTGAGCGACTGAAAAGCGGCGAGGTAGAGGCCGCCCTGATTCAGGGCGGAACCACTTCCACAGACAGCACAGAGGCTGACCTAAGATCTCTCGGAAGTCTCTACTTTGAGCCCATCTGGGTTTTCCATCGAAAAGAACTACCGGTAGCGCGCCTGACAGACCTGTTCAATAAACGGATCGCTATCGGTGCAGAGGGAAGTGGCACCCGCGCCCTAGCACTGCAGCTATTGGCCGATAATGACATCAACCCAAGCAACACCCCATTGTTGACGCTGAGTGGCAGGGCCGCCGCCGACGCCCTACTTAACGGCGATATAGAGAGTGCCTTTTTTGTTGCATCCCCAATGTCACCCGTGGTTCGCGCCCTACTGGATTCTGATCAAATTCAACTGATGAGTTTTGAACGTGCCGATGCCTACACAAGAACCCATCGATATCTGTCATCGGTAATTCTCCCCGAAGGCGTCATCAACATGCGGCGTAATCTGCCCGGGCAAAAGACCATTTTGCTTGCTGCCAGCGCCAATCTCGTGGTTCGAGAAGCGCTCCACCCAGCCTTGAAAGATCTGCTGCTACAGGCCGCACAAAAGGTACACGAAGGGGGTGGCTGGTTTGAGGAGAATGGACAATTTCCGGCACCTGATTACCTGGTCTACCCATTGAGCAGCGAGGCTGAGCGGTTCTATAAATACGGGCCGCCGTTCCTGCAACGATACCTGCCATTCTGGGCGGCTACGCTGGTTGATCGCCTGAAGGTGATGCTATTGCCGTTTCTCGCCTTGATGATCCCGCTTTTCAAGATCATGCCGCCAATCTATCGCTGGCGCATGCGCTCACGCATCTACCGTTGGTATAAAGAGGTGCTGGAAATTGATCACCTACTATTTCTTGAAGATACCGATCTGGGTCAGGCGCGGACTGCCTTAGAGCGGATCGAATACGAGGTATCCCATATCGAGATACCGCTCTCCTATGCAGAAGAGTTGTATGACCTGCGACTGCATATCAGCCTGATCCAGCAGAAGCTGGAACGCCTACAACCAAAAACCTGATCAGTCGAGTGCTGGGCCTAACAAAAACCCAAGACTGCGGAATCCGCTGGCCTCTAGCGCGTCTTCTATATCTTCCCAGGTAAAGTCCGGATTGGCCTCTTCAGCCGCGGCAATAACGCCTGTGGCATGCCGAAACGCCTCATGTGATTCCATGTCCTCGGGAATACTCACCAGCCGGATCTTTTCTGGTTCCTTGCTGGGCAATACCATAACCGTTGCACTCATCTGCGCTGACTCCTCATCCCGTTGGGATGTTAGATTGTTTATTAACCCGGACCTTTCTCAAGTGCACTGGCACAACCAATGCAAAGAGGCTGTGCCGGATCGACTGCCAGACGATTCTCTGCAATGGCTTCACCACACTCTACACAAAATCCATACTCGTCCGCCTTGATGCGGCTCAACGCCTGGGCAATACGGGATAACTCCTCAGTGCGGCGGCGTTGACTCTCCTGGGACATCGCCTGCTGCTGCAGGGCATCCATTCTGGACAAACGCCCGACACGAGTTTGGTCCAACTCCACTGTATTGGCCGCCTCATCGGCTGTTTCCGCCACACTGATCAACTCAGCCCTGCGATCAATCAGGCGCTGCTCATAGCGGCGCGGATCAATCTCGGCCATTAATCGCACTCTGCATGGCGATCACCCGCTTCGCTTCTTCGACATGCAGGTTCTCAACCAGACGCCCATCCACGACGCAGACCCCTTTGCCTTCCGCACTGGACTGCTGCCAGGCAGTGACTATCTTCTGTGCCTGCATTAACGATTCATCCGAAACCCCAAACAGCCGATTGGCCATCTCTATCTGCCGGGGATGGATCAGGGTTTTACCATCAAACCCCATGTTTCGACCCTGCTCACAGGCCACCTGAAAACCATTGTCATCCTGCAGATCGAGATGAACCCCATCCAATATCTCCAGGCCATGTGCCCTGGCAGCCAGCACGCAGAGCCCCAATGAGGTCAAAAGCCCCTCACGTCCCGGCGTATGCAGCACTCGCATCTCTTTGGCAAGATCCGAAGTACCCATGACGATCACCTCCAGACGCGGATGAGCCCCGGCAATCTGGTCAATCGACAAGATCCCTCTCGGTGTTTCCGCCATAACCCAGAGCGGCAATTCGGCCGGTGCGCCAGCGGCATCCAGCGCCTCGAGTGCTTCGAGTACAGCCTCGGCGCTCTCCACCTTGGGCAACAACACAGCATCCACACCCGATCGTGCAACAGCCGCAATATCGCCTGCACCCCATTGCGTCTCTAATCCATTGACCCGGACCACCCGTTTCCGATAACCACAGTCCCCTGTAGTCAGGGCCTTAACCACGGTATCCCGCGCTTCGCTTTTTGCCTCGGGCGCCACGGCATCTTCCAGATCCAGTATCAGGCAGTCGATGGGCAATGAGCAGGCCTTCTCCAGTGCGCGGGCATTGACACCGGGGGCATAGAGAACAGAGCGAAGCGGGGTATAAGATTGGCTCATTACTGGGTCATCCGAAAAGCTATCCAAATCAAAACGGGCATCAACAAGCGCCCACAAAAGGAAGACTCTATCCTACCGTAACCCCGGTCAGGAACAAGGGCAAAGCTTGTCCTGATTTATATAAATGTCTATCCTTCCAGCTCGCATTATTACCTGGAAAGAGAAGCACCATGTCAGACAACGAACAACGCGTCATCTTTGTATTCCCCGGCCAAGGCTCACAGTACACTGGCATCGGCAGTGATCTCTGTGCCGAATTCGCCTCCGCCCGACAGGTCTATGAGCAGGCCAGCGATGTTCTTGGCTATGATATGGCCAAACTCTCCTCTGAAAATCCAGACGACCAGATCAATCTGACCCGCTTTACCCAGCCTGTACTACTCACACACCACATCGCCTGTCTTACCGTCTACCGAGAACTGGCCGCCGACCCCTTGATCCCTGCCGCCGCCGCGGGCCACAGCCTGGGTGAATACAGCGCCCTGGTAGCAGCCAATGCCCTGAGTTTTGAAGATGCCCTTCGCCTGGTCGCCAAGCGCGGCGAACTGATGGGTACCTATGGTGAAGGTGAGATGGCTGCCCTGACCGTTGACCTGGAAACGGCTCGGCCACTGGCAGACAAACACTTCTGTGGCATCGCCGGCCTTAATCTTCCTGATCAGACGGTAGTAGGGGGCGCTGGAGCAGATCTGGATGCGCTGGCAGCGGAGATGGAACAGCTGATGCCCACCAAAAGGGCTGTGCGCCTGAAAACTGAGGGCGCTTTCCATACCTACTACATGGTCGAAGCCGCTCGCCGTTTCAGGGAATCACTGGCAGAGGCCACATTTGCACCCGCTGAGCTCAAGGTACTCTCCAACTACACGGGGGGTTTTCATGAGGATAATGCAGAGAGCATTAAATCCAGACTCTTCTTCCAACTGTTCCACCCGGTAAACTGGGTCGGTTGCCTACAATCGGCACTGGATGACGGCATCACGCTCTTTGTTGAATTTGGTGGCGGTATCGGCACAGGGGAAGGCCCCTCCGAAAAACGCCCCAACCTTGAAGGCATCATCAAAAAGTATACTCGCCGCAGCAAACCCAAGCCCGACTACTTGCCAGCCATCAACCTGGAAACCATCAGGGCCGCGGCAGGCATCACTGCCGATTAGCCGTGGAATGGCTATTCCGGCTGATCAGATAGCCGGAATAGCCTCAGCAAACCTGCCGACTATCGGATAAACTGCGCCGACCAGCGCCGCCAGCCCAAGCACTGCGGCCATTCCCAACTATACTTCACAGATAAAATACCTGATTGATTACACGGTGTAATAGATGAATACAGATAACCAAAAAAAATGTATTAAATCTTTTCGCCTTGCGGCCGTTAGTAGGTAAAGGCATGTCTATGCTGCCACAACTTTATAGGGAAGAGACTATCTGTGTCTGAACGCATCCTCCTAGTCGATGACGAGCCGTTTATCCTCTCCGGTTACAAGCGTGGATTAGGCAAGCAGTTTAATCTGGACACGGCCACCAGCGGGGCAGAAGCCCTGGAGATGTTCAGTCAGCTTGATGACGAGTCCTATGCCATCGTGGTCTCAGATATGCGAATGCCACAGATGGACGGGGTTGAGTTACTGAATCGTCTGGCCACTGAGTATCCGGATACCATTCGTATCATGCTTACCGGTAATTCAGATCAGCAGACCGCCATGGATGCAGTCAACCAGGGCCGTGTCTATAAATTTCTGACTAAACCCTGCTCTGCGGCCGATCTCAAAACCACACTCGAAGAAGCCTTAACACTGTACCGTGCCGAACAACAGAAGCAGGCACTATCAGAGCATCAGGCCATTGCGGTGGAACACCTCAGCGCCAAACTGTCCCACCAGTCACGCCATGACATCCTGACCGGCCTTGCCAATCGCCTGGCATTTGATAAACGTCTCACGGCTGCCGTGGAAACGGCCCGGCAGGAAGGACGGACACACGTCTTCTGCTATCTCGATATCGATCACTTTCATCGCATTAATGACGCTTGCGGCTACACGGCGGGCGATGAGCTTTTGCGTCAGCTCGCAGGGCTGTTATCACATCATCGCCGTAGCGGCGATATGACCGCCCGGCTGGGTAGCGACCAGTTTGGTCTTATCCTGGGTGATTGCTCCTTGGAAGATGGGCAGAAGATTATTCAAAAGCTTCACGAGGAACTCAAACAGTTCACCTTTCACTGGGAAGAGGCCAGCTATGATCTCAGCGTCAGCATCGGTCTGCTCCCTATCGATAGTCAAAGCGAGAGTAATGCAACCCTCTTCAGCGCGGCAGAAACGGCCTGTAATGTCGCCAAAGACCAAGGCCGCAATCGCATCCATATCGGTAGCGCCCAAGATGCCACACTGACTCAGCGCCTCAGTGAGATTCAATGGATTAACCGGATCAATCGGGCATTCTCAGAAAATCGCTTCTTGCTTTATTACCAAACCATTGTGCCGATCAATCCAATTGAGATGGAGGGAGATCACTACGAAATCCTTATTCGCATGGAGGGTGATGAGGGGCAGATTATTCCACCCGGAGAGTTTCTCCCTGCAGCGGAGCACTATCACCTCTCACCACAAATTGACCGATGGGTAATTCGTAACATGATTGGCTGGCTCGATGATCACCCCGATCAGCTTGAGGAGCTCTCTACCTGCTCTATCAACCTCTCAGGCCTCTCGATAGGTGACGAGGAGATGCTGGACTTCATCAAGCACACCCTGGCCCAATCGAACGTTCCGCCAACAAAAATCTGCTTTGAAGTGACCGAAACCGCAGCCATTGCCCATCTGGATGCGGCAATCTTTTTCATGCAGCAACTGAAGGCCATTGGCATTCGTTTCTCGCTGGATGATTTCGGCACAGGCCTCTCCTCTTTTGCCTATCTGCGGACCTTACCGGTCGACTTCCTTAAGATTGATGGCATGTTTGTAAGGCAGATCGACCGCAACATCATCGACTGGACCATGGTTAAATCCATCAACGACATGGGCCAGATCATGGGCAAGCAGACCATCGCAGAGTTTGTGGAGAACGAGGATATCTATAACCAACTGAATGAAATTGGTGCCAATTATGCCCAAGGGTTTTTGATGAGCAAACCACGCCCCCTCTATGAAAAAGAGGGCTTGGTTTTCGAGTAAAAACACTGGATTTTAACTGGCTGGCATTGAAATCTTTATCGGTTCTTTGATCATATGTACATGATGGTAATTGATTAGTCGTTCGATCATCGCTGCGGTTAGCTTCTGTCCGGCCGTGATCAGTGCATGGCCTTCGGCCGTCTCTATAGGATTTATAAGCACTGCGCCAGCCTTCAGGTCGACGACCCTGACATGGATCGGTGGGAGTAGTTTCTCCTCCTCTTCCATTGCCATCAAAAACCAGCCCACCGTCTTCAGGACCTCGGGATCATAACGGCCGGGGCGACCTCCCATCTGTTTCAGCGCAGCAGAGGTTGAGACACCCCGCTCTTCCTGTGCGGCAAGATCATGCAACACCTTCAGGATGCGACTTTCCAGCGGAATATCTTCACCCACAACAGTATCTTTAGGGAAACCACTGCCATCAAAGTTTTTACCCTGATAGTGGACAATGCGCGCAACCTGCTCCAACCGGGGAATGTTTGCCAACAACTTGCTGCTGGTCTCCGGCAGACGCTCGATCACCATCAGCTCAGCCGGCTCCAGATCTTTATGAGAGCGAACTCTCGCCAGGGTTTGAGGCGGGAGTGTCACAAAGGCGATCTTGGAGAGCATCGCTGCCATCTCGATATCCCAGGTTGACATCAAGCGCATAGCCCGTGCGATTTCACGTGCAGTTTCACGCAGCGTGGTCAGTTGTCCAAAGACCTCTGGTGCCACCATAGAAAGGATATCGGTTAACAGTTTTATCGAGCCATTGACTGTTCCTTCCAGCAACTCCTGCTCAGACTTGATCAGTCGATACTGCTCAAGCGCTGCATTGACTGTATCAATCAGAAAATCTACCGGGCAAGGCTTGGTCATAAAACGGAAGACTGAGCCCTGATTGACCGCGTCTATTGCTGTCTGTTGGTCCGCATTACCGGTAAGCATCAGGCGTACGCTGTTAGGGGAGAGTGTCTTGACCTCTTTGAGAAACTGAACACCATCCATCTCCGGCATGCGCATGTCGGAGACAATCACAGCAAACTCTTCACTTTTTTTAATCAGCTCCAGGCCTTGGGGGCCACCCACGGCTGTTTCAACGACATACTGCTTTCTAAGCTGACGTTTGATGCCGTTGAGGATGTTCTCTTCATCATCAACAAACAGTACCCGGGCCGCCATTATTCCACTCCCTCCATTAGCTTCACATGCAACGCCCTCCATTCATCCAGCCGATTGCTGACGCCGGAGGCCTCCAGATAGGCCATATCAAGACCGGCAGGTTGCACCGCCGCGTCGGTAGATTTACTGGACGCCAATACGTCTGCCACATGCACCGCCAAGAGTGGAGAAAAACCGACATGCTCTGCAGACTGGGGATCATGGTGATAGGCCACCGCCTCTACCAGGCTCTCAGGCAGGGCCCACAGTCCCAGCAGGTAGGCACCCACTCGCCCATGATCGGCATGAAATATCTTCCGCTCAATGGCCACCATCTCTGCCTTGCAATCTTGAACCTCTTGATAAAACTGCTTGTACTCTTCCGGCATGCCCTGCGCCAGTATCAATTTGCCGATATCATGCAGCAGACCGGCCAACAGGCAGTCTTCCAGCGTCTGCTTATCCGCCCCCATTGACTCAGCAATGCCCTTGGCCAGCAGTGAAACATACAGACTGTGTTTATGCAGTGCCTCCAAGGAAAAGTTGCCAATATTCAATTTTTTGTCATCAAACTGCAGGAAGATGCCGGCAGAAAGCACCAGGCTGCGCAGTGTTTCCGTACCCAGCATGGTGGCAGCCTGGACAGGATTGGAGATATGTCGTCCCACACCAAAGAAGGCCGAGTTCACCATCTGAAGAATCTTGGTGACCATAGCCGGGTCCCTGCTGATCACCTCGCCGATCTTCTGAACGGTCACCTGGTCTGACTTTAGCAATTCTGTCAACTCAACATAGAGGCTCGGCAGGGTAGGCAGGGCCTTAATCTGTGAGACCAGCGTCTGCAGGCGCACATCGCCCACCAGTGATTTGAGCCGCAGTGAACGATTTATCACCTGCTTGATGACATCCGCATCGCAGGGTTTGGAGAGGAATTGGTGTGCATAGGGTATCGCCTTGAGGATCATCGCCTCATCGGAATGACCCGACAGAATGATGCGGACCATCTCTGGATGGAGCGCTGACAACTGCTCAAGTAACTCCGCGCCACTCATTCCCGGCATGCGCATATCCGAAACTACCACATCAAAACGGTCTCCTTGTGTCAGCTTCAGCGCCTCTTCACCCGATGGCGCAAAATGCATATCCCATTCATTGCGTTGACTTCTCAGGGAGCGTTTCAGCCCATCCAACAGGGACTGCTCATCATCAACAAAGAGAATCCTGCTTTTCATCTCACACGTCCTTACTGTTATTCGCTAACGGTAACTGAAGGGTGAACAACGTCCCCTCACACGGCCGACTATCCACCGCAATCTTCCCTGCATGCTTGTCTACTATAACCGAATAGGCAATCGCCAGACCCTGGCCACTCCCTTTGCCTACCACCTTGGTCGTAAAGAAGGGGTCAAAAATCTTGGATACCAGCTCTTGAGGAATCCCTGTTCCATTATCCTCGATAGACACGACTACAAAACGCGGTTGAGTCTGCGTGCTAATCTTGATCAATCCCCTGGCACCTTCTTCTGATTCACATCGCTCCTTTATAGCATGAGCCGCATTGACAATCATGTTCAGGAAGACCTGATTCAACTCCTGGGCATAGCCCGGCACCATTGGCAGCGACGCTTCTAACTGGCACTCTATTTCAGCAACGTACTTCCACTCATTGCGCGAGACTTCCAGCGTGGTTTCTAGTGCGCGATTAATATCAACCAGCTCTTTTTCACGCCCGCCGGGATGAGAAAACTCTTTCATGGCTGAGACAATATTGGCAATGCGTGAAAGCCCTTCCTGGGATTGACTGAGCGACTTGGGTATCTCCTCCAGCAGATACTCCAAGTCAATCTCCTCTTCGAGTTCACGCACCTGCTGAACACTCACCCTACCATCAACGGCGCCCTCAAACAGACCTCGCTCTGCCTTGCGGAGCGTCTCAATATCCTGAAATGCCTCCTGCAGAAAACGATTATTGTCACCCACAAACTGAACCGGTGTATTGATCTCGTGGGCAATGCCGGCCGCCAGCTGTCCTATTGACTCCAGCTTTTGTGCTTGACGCAGCTGCACCTCCATGGCGTTGCGAGCCTTCTCTGCCAACTGCTGCTTGATCAGTGCCTCTTCCAGGTCCTGGGTTCGACACTCCAGTGCTGAACGATCAAGCTGTGCCTCCAGATACTCCGCCACCAAACGCAGGCCCTGCGTCCCGACCAGTACCGGAAAGCTCACTGCCAGTATAGAAAACAGCAGCACCTCGGGCTCTTTATGGATACCCGCGACGAACGCCGTACTCGCCGCAATCGGGGTCCACATGAGCGCTAGGTAAAACAGCCAGTGACTCTTCTCTTGCGTTTGCGTGCCGACGGCAATGCTGGTCGCGGCCACTGTGCAGAGAAACACCAGCATTGAGAGAGGATCACCCTCATGGGTCAGAATAATCAGTCCAACATACATCCCCCAACTCAGCGCATTGATGAGGCTGAATATCTGGTACCGTCGTTTGGGGTGGTCAATGGCAGCATCTTCTGACACCGCCAAACGCCTGCCCATCAAAAATTCTCCAAACCCCGCAAAAATCAGTCCCAGCGAGGGAAGCCAGAGCCAGTCCATATGCTCACGGATATCGGCACTGACCATGATCAGAAGGATCGCCACGGCAGGATAACCCAGAGGGGCCACACCGGAACGCTGCCCCATATCGCGGGCAATCCGCCCCTGCACCAAGCGCTGTTGTGCGTCAGGCAGATGATTCAGTTCATCGTGAAGCTGAAACCAGTTCCTCTCATCATGCAGGGCAACGGATTGCACCATAGTCGTCATCCATCCTGCTCGACGCTGAGCACGGCGCTACCAATAGACGCGTCAGTCGTATTCTGTTCCAGGGGCAGAGTCACCACAAAAACAGCGCCACCCTCGGGGTTATCCTCTACCTGCAGATTACCGCCATGTCGTTCAACGACTGTTGTATAGGCAATGCATAGCCCCTGACCCGTGCCCTTGCCAACCACCTTGGTCGTAAAGAACGGATCAAAAATTCGCCCTTTGATCTCCTCTGGAACGCCGGTACCGCTATCGGAGACACGCACCTCAATGAAATCTTCCTGACGACGTGTCGAGATGCCAATCACACCCATTTGAGCGTCACTCTTTTTCAAGGCATCGCCAATCGCATGGGCCGCATTGACAATAAGGTTGAGGAATACCTGGTTGATCTGATCCGGGACACAGAGGACCTTGGGTAAATCATCGGCCAGATCGAGTTTAATCTCGGCCACATACTTCCACTCATTTCTCGACACCTCCAGGGTGGTCTGCAAGGCCCGGTTGATATCCATCTCCACCTTATCGACCGCACCTGGATGGGAAAACTCTTTCATGGCACTGACGATCTTCGCAATACGCTCTACGCCTTCAAGTGACTGATCCACGGCCCGTGGCAACTCCTCACGGAGAAACGCCAGATCAATCTCCTCCTCTTTATCCTTCACCTGCGCAATTATGGGCGTCAAATCTGCGCCAGACTCAACCCCATGGATCAATTGCTGGTAGACATCAATCAGTGATTCCAGGTCTCCCACCGCCTCCTTGAAAAACTGCGTATTGTCACCAACAAACTGGGTGGGGGTGTTGATCTCATGGGAGATACCAGCGGCGAGCTGCCCGATCGATTCCAACTTTTGGGCTTGTCGCAACTGTACCTCCATCAGCTTCTGCTCCTGCTCAGCCTGCTTGCGCTCAGAGATGTCGCGCATAATACCAATCACATGCCACTGGCCCTTGAGCTGCAGGGCAGAGATGGAAAGCTCAATGGGAAAGGGCTCTCGTCCCTTTCTAAGGGCTGTCAGTTCAATGGTCTTGCCCGCGGAACGGTCTCTGCCAGAGGTGGTGAGTTGAGCAACTAAACGGGCAAACTCATCACGACTGGCACCCGGTTCGATCCAGTCATCCAGTCGCTGCCCAACAATATCTTCAACCTGGAAACCAAACATTGATTCGGAGGCCATATTCCAGAAGACAACCTCTTCATGCTGATTGACCATCACGATGGCGTCTTGGGCTGAGTTGGCCATCGCCGAGAATTTTTCTTCACTCTCCTTCAAGGCAGCCTGGGAGCGCTTCTCCTGTGAGTTATCCCAGTACATGCCAAACACACCAATCACCGCGCCAGCCGAATCCCGCAGCGGTGCCTTCAGGCGGTGATAGGACGACTCTACACCCTGAATGATGCGCGTCGTATCCTGTTCCAGTATCTGCCCCGTCTGCATCACATGCTGATCTTCCCGAACAAACCGCTCTGCCTCCTCCTGTGGATAGAAATCCGTGTCAACGCGACCCGATATGTCGCCAGTCTGGATACCCAGATCCTTGGCATAGAGGCGGTTACAGGAAACATAACGGGACTCAGCATCTTTATAGAAAAGACGTTGCGGAAGGTTTTCAATCAGGCTCTGATAATGAGTCTCCTGCTGCTCTTCAAAACGCTTTCGCTCTATGATGCCCGCCATCACCAACGCAGCCGCCTCTAGAAAACGCACTTCACGCTCATCTCGCTGATGACCGTCAGGCAGATAGAGGACCATGACACCCAGAACCTGCTTACCTGACATCAGCGGCACATTGTAGTGTCCGTGGGGTTTAATCCCATCAAACACCGTCTCATGGCGATCATCAATATGGGCGGCATGGATGATCTCCCCCTCGACGACCGCACGACCACAGAGACAGTGGCCATAAGGCACACGATGACACAGGGCTTTAAGTGGCTCATCTAGATTCCGCTCTACCAGTAACTCCAGCTCCTGGGTCTGTTGATTGGCTAGAAAGATCGCCCCTGAGGGGAGCAAGGCAGAAAAAGGGGATGTCAGGGTAATCACCAGTGCGTCCTTGAGACAGTCGCGCAATGAGCGATTGGCCAACTGAATCTGCAGCAGCAGGACTAAAACCAAGTGCAGACCACTCTCCCTGGCAGCCAACTCCCAATCTGTGTAACTTTCATCACTCATCGATCAATCCCTCTGCTCACCCATAGTGAACAAACAGCCAATGGTAGCCTTCCTCCTAAAGCTATCGGCAGCGTAGTTTATTCCTTAACTACAATCAGTTACCGGATCTCTGTAGACCAGAGCATGCCAGTGTTACGTTGTAAGAGACTATAGTCGGAAAAGGCGGAGAGAAATGAGTAAACGAATGGAATGCCTTAGGTTGACATTAAAGAAAGGAGGGGGTGAATCAACTGCCTCAGAGTGTGGCCGAGTAGCTTCCTACAAATTTCACCGCCACACCCTTATTCACCAGGATCTCAGCTGTCAGTTCGATTCGACTGCGCTTACCCGCCCTGAGATGCTCAATAAAAGTCTCGAAACTGCCATCTTCAGGAAGGCGGCACCGGGCCATAATTTCACCCCGAACCGGCAGACGATAGCTGATCTTGGCGTCACCCAGGACACTGTGGGCCTGCAGACCTGCATCCTCATATTTCAAATGTAGCATGCCCCAGCAGACCACTGCACAGATGCTGTAGAGACTGCCGCCAAAGGCCGTACCATGAATGTTGATATTGGGTTCAAAGTCAGCCAGAAAAACCAACTCGCGCCCGTCGTGCTCTTCAACCCTAACTCCCATGGTGCGAGTGAGTGGCACCTCCCTGTGCAGGGTCTCTTCAAGCAATGCCAGACGCTGTTTCATCTTGTTCTCTTGGGGAGGTGGCGATAGACATCCGGCACTTGCCCTGCCGCCTCATAACTGACCCCGAGGTCACGCAAGATACCGTCACGAATACTGTAGATCCAACCGTGAACCGACAATGGCTGGCCGCGACTCCAGGCATCCTGAACAATGGTGGTATGAGTCAGGTTGGCCACTTGCTGGACAACATTAAGTTCACAGAGAATATCGACCCGCTCCTCCTGGTCGACACAATTGGCGAAGCGCTCTTCATAACTGTAATAGACATCCTTGATATTACGGATCCAGTTATCGATCAAACCGAGAGGCCTATTCTGTAGAGCGGCAGCTACGCCACCGCAACCATAATGACCACAAACGATAATATGCTTAACTTTGAGTACATCGACGGCGTATTGCACGACCGAAAGACAATTGAGATCGGTGTGTACAACCATATTGGCGACATTTCGATGGACGAAAATTTCGCCCGGTAACAGACCGGTGATCTGATTGGCCGGCACCCGACTGTCAGAACAGCCGATCCAGAGATACTCAGGAGATTGCTGCTTCGAGAGCTTGTCGAAAAAATTAGGGTCCTCCGCTTTGATGCGGGCAGCCCAGTCGGCGTTGTAATCAAACAGCTGATCAATAGAGGCCTTAGTCATAATCTCGTGCATACTCAGTAAAAAGGGCGACGCAAGAGTATCAACTACATTAAATCAGATGACAACCGGACAAGCTCAGGCCTGCTCCAACTCCACCAGCGTGCCACAAAAATCTTTCGGGTGCAGAAACAGCACGGGTTTGTTATGGGCGCCTATCTTGATGTCACCCAACACCCGTGCGCCAGCTGCCTGCATTTTTGCGGCAGCAGCCTCGATATCGTCCACCTCATAACAGACGTGATGCACGCCACCCCCTGGGTTTTTTTCCAGGTATTTGGCGATAGGCGAGTTTTCACCCAAAGGATAGAGCAGCTCGATTTTTGTATTCGGCAACTCCACAAACACCGTGACCACACCATGCTCGGGCAATTCCAGCGGTGCTGAAACCTTCGCACCCAGGGTATCGCGATAGATGGCCGTGCCTGCTTCAAGATCCGCTACCACAATGGCAACATGATTCAACTTACCAATCATTTTTCATTCCTCATCAATCGTCAGACAACCGGACACACCCTTAATCCAATGGCCGTCGATTATTCTGTAAAAAGGCATCCAATAGCTCTGCAGCTGCCACCGTGGGTGGTTTAATTCCTGCCGTTACGGCCCGCTCAAGCTGCGGGATAAGACGGGCTACCTGCTGATCTGAGCGCAATGCAGAGAGCAGACTCTCAGCGGTTTCGGTCCACATCCAGCTCTTGGCCTGCTGTGCCCGACGCTGCAACAGTTCACCGCTGGCAGTGAGGGTTTCCCGATAACGAGTGACCACATCCCATGCCTCGGCAATACCCCGCTGCTCCAGTGCGGAACAGGTCTTCACCGGCACCTGCCAGTTGCGGGTACGTGGATGGAGCAGTCTAAGGGCATGGATATAGTCACTGGCAGAGTGGTTGGCGGTGGCCGACAGATCGCCATCGGCCTTGTTCACCAATACCAGATCGGCCAGCTCCATGATGCCCCTCTTGATCCCCTGCAGGTCATCACCACCGCCGGGCAGCAGCAACAGCAGAAACATATCGGTCATATCCGCAACCGCGGTTTCAGACTGGCCTACACCGACCGTCTCAACGATGACCACATCAAAACCAGCCGCCTCACACAGCAGCATGGTCTCCCGGGTACGACGCGTAACACCACCCAGCGTCTTGCCTGCCGGGGATGGCCGAATAAAGGCCTCACGCCGCCGCGACAGCTCCTCCATGCGGGTCTTGTCACCCAGGATGGAACCGCCGCTCAGTGCCGAGGAGGGATCAACCGCCAGTACGGCCAGCTTGTGGCCCCGCTCCAGGATGTGCAGTCCGGCCGCTTCAATAAAGGTCGACTTGCCCGCACCGGGCACACCGGTTATGCCAATACGAATGGAATTGCCCGCATGGGGTGTCAAACGCTCCAACAGAGCGATCGCCTGCTCACGATGATCTGCGCGGGTTGATTCCACCAGAGTGATCGCACGAGAAAGGGCTCGCCGCTTGCCCGCAAGGATATCGCGGGCAAGGGTTTCAACATCAAACGTCATCCGGAATTACTCAAACTCGATGATGACCTGATCAACCTTCAGACTGTCGCCCGCCTCGGCCTTGACGCTGGCCACGACACCATCCTGACTGGCGCGCAGGACGTTCTCCATCTTCATCGCCTCAACCACCGCCAGCTCTTCACCGGCCTTCACCTCCTGACCCTCTACCACCGAGACCTTGACCAACAGGCCCGGCATAGGTGAGAGCAGGAACTTGGAGAGATCCGGCGCCTCTTTCTCCGGCATCAGGGCATGCAGTTCAGCGGCACGTGGTGTCAGCACCAGGGCATCAATCTGATTGCCGCGATGGAACAGCCTGAGCCAAAGGCCACTGCGTTCCACCTGGAAGGTGGCACTCTTTCCATTGATAGTACTGTGCAGCAAGGGCTGACCAAACGCCCACTCGGTGGAAACCTGATAACTGTTATCCGCATAGGTCACCTGGTAACCATCATCTGCCGCGACTACCGTAACGGCATGCTGTTCACCACCGATAACCACGACCCATTCGTCATTAACTCGACGCTCATGCCCTTGCAGCTGGCCACTCATACGTGCCGCCCGATCCATGTATTGACGATGAATCATGGCTGCAATCACAATCGATTTGGCCGGATCATCCTGGGGAACACAGGAGGCATCAAAACCATCCGGATACTCTTCCGCGATGAAGTTGGTCGTCAACCGGCCCTCGATGAAACGGGGGTGTACCATCAGCGCATTGAGGAAGCTGATATTGTGCCGTACGCCCTGGATACAGTAAGCGTCGAGTGCATCCTGCATGCGCACAATGGCTTCATTTCGTGTCGCGCCATAGGTGATCAGTTTGGCGATCATCGGGTCATAGAACATGGAGACTTCGCCACCTTCATAGACACCGGTATCCACGCGAACGTTTTCACCTTCTGGTGGCTCATATTTCACCAGACGACCAATAGAGGGGAGGAAGTTGCGGAAGGGATCTTCTGCATAGACCCTTGACTCCATCGCCCAGCCGGTCAGTTTCACATCCGCTTGCTTGAGCGGCAGCGCTTCTCCATTGGCGACTCGGATCATCAACTCAACCAGATCCTGCCCCGTTACCAGTTCGGTAACCGGATGTTCTACCTGGAGCCGTGTATTCATCTCCAGGAAGTAGAAATTACGCTTGGCATCCACAATGAATTCAACCGTACCAGCAGAGCGATACTGCACCGCCTTTGCCAGCTTTACCGCCTGCTCACCCATCTCCTTACGGGTAGCCTCATCGATGAAGGGCGATGGGGCCTCTTCAATAACCTTTTGATGACGCCGCTGAATAGAACACTCGCGCTCACCTAGATAGATGACATTGCCGTGGGTATCCGCCATCACCTGAATTTCGATGTGCCGGGGCTCCTCGATAAACTTCTCAATGAAGACCCGATCATCACCGAAGCTGGAGCGGGCTTCGTTGGTCGCACGCTCAAAGCCGTCGCGACACTCGGCCTCGTTCCAGGCCACACGCATGCCCTTACCACCACCACCGGCAGAGGCCTTGAGCATCACCGGGTAACCGATCCCATTAGAGATCTCTACCGCATGCTCTGCATCTCGCACCACATCGGTGTAACCGGGAATGACGTTTACACCCGCCTTTTCGGCCAGGTTTTTGGAGGTGATCTTGTCGCCCATGCTGTTGATGGCCAGCGTGGCCGGTCCAATGAAGGCGATACCTTGTGCTTCCAAGGCCTCACAGAAGACGGAATTTTCAGACAGAAATCCGTAACCCGGATGTACCGCCTGTGCACCGGTATCTTTACAGGCCTGGATGATGCGCTCCATCACCAGATAACTTTCGGATGAGGGCGATGGACCGATATGTACCGCCTCATCAGCCATCCTCACATGCAACGCCTCGCGGTCTGCATCGGAATAGACTGCCACGGTCTTGATACCCATCTTGCGGGCACTCTTGATGACCCTGCACGCGATCTCGCCACGGTTAGCTATAAGTATTTTTTCAAACATATTTTATGTCTCTGGGTGTTAGCCGCGAATGAACGCGAATGGGTTACCCGTAGGGTGGGCACGTCGTCGGTGCCCACGCGGTATCGGCCTGTTGCCGCATCTGCGTGGGCACAAACAGCGTGCCCACCCTACTTGCCTACAACGGAATGTTGCCGTGCTTGCGCCAGGGATTTTCCAGCTCCTTGTCTTTCAGCATGGCAAGCGAGCGGCAGATACGTTTACGGGTACTGTGCGGCATGATGACATCATCAATAAAACCGCGGCTACCCGCCACAAACGGGTTGGCAAACTTCTCGCGGTACTCATCCGTGCGTGCGCTAATCTTCTCCTGGTTCCCCAGGTCCTGGCGGAAGATGATCTCTACCGCACCCTTTGGACCCATCACAGCGATCTCTGCAGTCGGCCACGCCAGATTCACGTCACCGCGCAGATGCTTGGAGGCCATCACATCATAGGCACCACCATAGGCCTTGCGGGTAATCACGGTAATCTTTGGCACGGTGGCCTCAGCATAGGCGTACAGCAGCTTGGCACCATGCTTGATGATGCCGCCGTACTCCTGGCTGGTTCCCGGCAGGAATCCAGGGACATCCACCAGGGTCACCACGGGAATATTGAAGGCATCACAGAAACGCACAAAACGGGCGGCCTTCTTGGATGAATCGATATCAAGACAGCCCGCCAGGACCATCGGCTGATTGGCGACGATACCCACCGTGGAGCCTTCCATACGGCCAAAGCCGGTCAGGATATTGCCGGCGTAGCCTGGCTGAATCTCAAAAAAGTCGTTGTCGTCAACGATTTTTTTGATCAGCTCCATCATGTCATAGGGCTTGTTTGGATCGGTCGGGATCAGCGTATCCAGTGACGGAATCTTGCGATCCGCCGGATCATCTGTTGGCCAGACAGGCGGTAGCTGCCGATTATTCGCGGGCAGGAAGTTGACGAAACGACGCAGCATCAGCAGTGCCTCGACATCATTTTCAAACGCCAGGTCGGCCACACCCGACTTGGTGGTATGGGTAACCGCACCACCCAACTCTTCCGCCGTAACCGTCTCGTGAGTCACGGTCTTGACCACGTCTGGACCTGTCACAAACATGTAGGAGGTGTCCTTCACCATGAAGATGAAGTCCGTCATGGAGGGCGAGTATACTGCGCCACCGGCACAGGGACCCATGATCATGGAGATCTGCGGCACCACGCCGGAAGCCAGTACGTTGCGCTGGAACACATCTGCATAGCCCGCCAATGATTCAACACCTTCCTGGATACGGGCACCACCGGAGTCGTTCAAACCAATCACCGGCGCACCGACCTTCATGGCGTGATCCATCACCTTGCAGATCTTTTGTGCATGGGCCCCAGAGAGAGAGCCGCCGAATACCGTGAAATCCTGGCTGAATACAAACACCAGTCGACCGCTGACCGTGCCGTAGCCCGTCACAACCCCATCACCTGGGATCTTCTGCCTCTCCATGCCAAATTCTGTGCAGCCATGCTCAACGAACATATCCCACTCTTCAAACGAGCCAGGATCCAGGAACAGTTCGATACGCTCACGCGCGGTCAGCTTGCCCTTGGCATGCTGGCTTTGGATGCGCTTTTCTCCACCCCCATTAACTGCGGCAGCACGCTTCTCATCGAGCCGGCTAATCATATCTTGCATGAAACTCTCCTCAAGCTTGGACAGTGGCCTGCGCCACCTGACACCTCCCAAAATCAGGGAGGGGTTTATTCTTGTTAATCAGTCACCTTGGCGCCGACGTATCAGCGACAACATCTCGGCGGCAGATGCCGGTATATTGGTGCCCGGACCATAGACCGCCGCCACGCCCATATCCATCAAGGCTGGATAATCCTGCGGGGGGATCACGCCCCCACACACCACCAGAATATCTTCTGCGCCCTCTTCCTTCAGCGCTTTGATCAATGCCGGGACCAGGGTCTTATGCCCTGCTGCCAGTGAAGAGACGCCCACTACATGGACATCGTTCTCGGCCGCCTGCCTTGCCGCCTCTTCCGGTGTCTGGAACATGGGACCTATATCCACATCAAAGCCCAAGTCAGCATAAGCGGTGGCAATCACCTTCGCTCCACGATCATGCCCGTCCTGGCCCATCTTGACCACCAGCATGCGCGGACGCCGTCCCTGCTCCTCTGCAAACGCAGCAATCTCTTGTTTGATCTGATTGAATCCTTCATCCCCGCCATAGGCGGAACCGTAGACGCCAGAGACCGAACGGGTAATCGCCTTGTGACGATTGTAGACAGTCTCCAGTGCATCCGAGATCTCGCCTACCGTAGCACGGGCACGGGCAGCATCTACCGCCAATGCCAACAGATTGCCGCTCCCCTCTTTGGCGGCCTGAGTCAGCGCAACCAACGCCGCCTTGTGTGCGGCCTCATCCCGATTGGCACGAATACGCTGCAGACGTGCCACCTGTGACACACGCACAGCGGTGTTATCGATATCCAGTACATCAATCTCAGGCTCTTCGGCCAGCTGATATTTATTGACGCCGACAATCACCTCTTCACCGCGATCAATACGAGCCTGGCGCAGAGCCGCCGCCTCTTCGATACGCAGCTTCGGCATACCCGACTCAACGGCCTTGGTCATACCACCCAGCGCTTCCACTTCATCAATCAGCTTGCGCGCCTCTTCAACCATGGAATTGGTCAGGCTCTCGACATAGTAGGAACCCGCAAGTGGATCGACTACCTTGGTGATACCGGTCTCTTCCTGAATCACCAGCTGGGTGTTGCGAGCAATGCGCGCCGAGTTATCGGTCGGCAGGGCGAGCGCCTCATCAAAGGCGTTGGTATGCAGGGACTGGGTGCCACCCAGGACAGCCGCCATCGCTTCGATGGTGGTACGCATCACATTATTATAGGGGTCTTTCGCGGTCAGGCTGACGCCGGATGTCTGGCAGTGTGTGCGTAACATCTTGGAGCGCTCATCCTTCGGCTGAAAATGCTTCTCCATCAGCTCGGCCCAGAGCAGACGTGCAGCACGTAGCTTGGAGGCTTCCATGAAGAAGTTCATGCCAATGGCGAAGAAAAATGACAAACGCGGGGCAAACTGATCCACATCCAAGCCTTTGGCCAGGGCCGCCCGGACATACTCCAAACCATCGGCAATAGTGAATGCCAACTCCTGTACCAGGGTCGATCCGGCTTCCTGCATATGGTAGCCAGAGATCGAAATCGAATTAAACTTGGGCATGAACTCGGCTGTATAGGCGATGATATCCGCGACAATACGCATGGAGGGTTCAGGTGGATAGATATAGGTATTGCGCACCATGAACTCTTTCAGGATGTCATTCTGCAACGTACCCGCCAGCTGCTCGGGCGAAACACCCTGCTCTTCTGCGGCAACAATGTAGCTTGCCATCACGGGTAACACCGCACCGTTCATGGTCATGGAGACGGATACTTTATCCAGCGGGATACTGTCGAAAAGGATCTTCATATCTTCAACAGAATCGATGGCCACACCGGCCTTACCCACATCACCCAGCACCCGGGGGTGATCGGAGTCATAACCGCGATGGGTGGCCAGGTCAAACGCCACCGACAGACCCTGCTGGCCGGCCGCCAGATTACGCTTGTAAAAGGCATTGGACTCTTCGGCTGTAGAAAAGCCCGCATACTGGCGAACCGTCCAGGGACGACCCGCATACATCGTCGCGCGGGGACCTCTGAGATAAGGGGAAAAACCAGGCAGACTGTCACCACTCTCCAAACCAGCAACATCTTCTGCAGTATACAGTGGCTTGATGCTAATACCCTCAGGGGTATGCCAATCCAGAGACTCTAACGGGCGTCCACGCAGCTCTTTTTCCGCCTGTTTTTTCCAGTCTTCCAGGGTTGGTTTTGGCTTATCGGCCATGGCAAATCACTCCCGAACAGAGGTGCAAGGCACCCCTGCTTCATTGTCCACCGGCAGGCGAACCTGCCGGAACGTTAAAACACGACTCGATTGAAAATCAGTGCTTCTGGGCGTAGCCGATACGAATCAATGCCTCAGTGATCTCATCTAAGATTACTGGATCATCAATGGTGGCCGGCATCTTGTATTCCTGGCCATCGGCGATTTTCTTCATGGTACCGCGAAGAATCTTTCCCGAGCGGGTCTTCGGCAGACGCTCAACGACCACTACTTTCTTGAAGGCCGCCACTGGACCAATCTTCTGGCGCACTAACGCAACCAACTCGGCAACCACTTCTTCTTCTGATCGATTGGCACCGGCCTTGAGGACCACCAGCCCTACGGGAAGTTCGCCTTTAAGCTGATCAGCCGCACCAATGACACCACATTCAGCTACATCAGGGTGAGAGGCCAACACCTCTTCCATACCGCCCGTTGATAGGCGATGGCCCGCCACGTTGATGATGTCGTCAATACGACTCATGATCCAGAGATAGCCGTCTGCATCTTTATAGCCTGCATCACCGGTCAGATAATAACCTTCGGTGGCACTCAGGTAGGACTCAACAAAACGGTCATCATTCTGCCAAAGAGTCGGGAGACAACCGGGAGGCATCGGCAGCTTGATCATGATACGGCCGATCTCGCCGGCGGCTTCTTCATTACCGTTTTCATCCAGGATACGTACATCATAGCCCGGGACGCAGACCGTGGGAGAACCCGGCTTAACCGGCAACTCTTCGATACCCAGACAGTTGGCCGCAATGCCCCAACCGGTTTCCGTCTGCCACCAGTGATCAATTACCGGTACTGCGAGCTGTTTCTGTGCCCACTCCAGGGTATCCGGGTCACAACGCTCACCCGCGAGGAACAGTGCCTCAAAACCGGACATGTCGTATTTCTTCAGGTAATCCGCTTCCGGGTCTTCACGGCGGATAGCACGGAATGCGGTCGGCGCGGTAAACAGGGTTTTCACCTTATGCTCTGAGATCACACGCCAGAAAGCGCCAGGATCGGGCGTTCCAATGGGCTTGCCCTCAAAGAGAATGGTGGTTGCACCCTGCAACAGGGGTGCATAGACGATATAGGAGTGTCCAACCACCCAGCCCACATCAGACGCCGCCCAGAACACATCACCCGGATCGACGTTGTAGATATTCTTCATGCTCCACTTCATGGCAACGGCATGACCACCATTGTCGCGCACCACGCCCTTGGGTATACCAGTGGTGCCCGAGGTGTAGAGGATATAGAGCGGATCAGTAGCCGCCACAGGGACGCAATCAGCAGGGGTTGCGACAGCGGCAGCCGACGCCCAATCCACGTCACGACCCTCCTGCATGGAAGCAGTTGCCTGTGGACGCTGGTAGATCACGGTATGCTCCGGCTTATGAACGGAGAGCTCAATCGCTTCATCTAACAACGGCTTATATTCGATCACCCGACTGCCTTCGATACCACACGAAGCTGAAACCATCACCTTTGGCTTGGCATCATCAATTCGGGTCGCCAGCTCTTTGGAAGCAAAACCGCCAAACACTACCGAGTGGATTGCGCCAATGCGCGCACAGGCCAGCATGGCGATGGCTGCCTCTGGAATCATGGGCATATAGACAATAACCCGATCACCCTTGACCACACCCTGGTCACGCAGTACGCCCGCGAACTTTGCAACGGCATCACGCAGCTCGCTAAAACTATAAGTTTGCTGTGTACCCGTAACCGGGCTGTCATAGATCAATGCAGCCTGATCAGCACGTCCATTATCGACGTGACGATCAAGGGCGTTGTAGCAGGTATTCAGTTCACCGCCGGTAAACCAGCGATAGAAGGGCTTATTACTCTCATCGAGTACCTTATCAAATGGCTTATGCCAGTCGATGGCTGCGGCCTGCTCTCCCCAAAAACCTTCAGGATCTTCCATTGAACGTGCATAGATCTCTTCGTAGCTCATAAGTCTCTTCCACTGTTGGTGGTAATTACTCAGCCTGAGGCAACCTCAGACCATGCCCAGATGTTAATTGCTTCGCATAGATTACGTTTACGTAAAGGAAAAAGAAACAGCTAAATGCTTATTTACTTGGATTATTTTCAAATAAACCGGATATTTTATGGTATTCCCTAATAACTGCGAATTACTTTGCAATCACTCTTTTTCTCTGTAAACCGAGAGAAGGAAAAATCAGCACCATGTTCCCAAAAACAGAGACGGTTTTAAATAGTTTTAATCAATCCCCAACACTTCTTGTCCTGTAAAAATATAGCAAAGATAATTACCCAGAGAATTTTTTCACCGTTACTACCGACTTATCCTCACCACCGGACTACCAATATGCCCGCAAACACCTCCGCAACCGACCAGCTGCGCCATCTGCTCAACACGCCCGGACTGATTACCATGCCCTGCTGTTTTGATGGACTGAGTGCCCGCCTCATTGAGCAGGCCGGCTTCCCTCTCACCTTCATGAGTGGCTTTGCAACCTCCGCCGCACGCCTCGGCATGCCGGACACGGGCCTGATCTCGTACGGCGAGATGCTTGATCAAGGGCGCAATATTTGCGCAGCCGTCTCCATCCCCGTTATTGGTGATGCGGATACCGGTTACGGCAATGCCATGAACGTCAGACGAACCATAGCAGGCTATGCCGCAGCCGGATTTGCCTGCGCCATGATTGAAGACCAGGAGAGCCCCAAACGCTGCGGCCACACCCGCGGCAAGCAGGTGGTCAGCCGCCAAGATGCACTGACTCGAATCAAGGCCGCTGTGGATGAGCGGGAATCCGGAAGCGATATCCTGATCATGGCGCGCACCGATGCACGACACGATCACGGCATGCAAGAGGCACTCTGGCGTTGCCAGGCCTTTGCGGACCTCGGCGCGGATATCATATTCCTGGAAGCCCCACACAGCCGTGAAGAGATGCAACAGTTCTGCACCACCATACCAGGGTATAAAATGGCGAACATGGTAGAGCAGGGCGACACGCCACTACTACCACCCGCAGAGCTCGAAGCCCTTGGCTATAAGATAGCGGCCTATCCGCTCACCCTACTCAGCAGTGCAGTACAAGCGATGCAGGAAGCCCTGATCACCTTAAAAGCGGGAAAGGATGCCGGCAACCTGCTGCCTTTTGCCGAGCTACGCAAGGTCATTGGATTTGATGCCTATGATGATCTTTTGAATCAGTACCCCCAAGCGACGCCGAAATCACAGTAAGCATGGGTGCATTTTTTGGTGTTATGCTCAACCGACAAACTGATCTCACAGAAAGGCAGTAAATTCCCATGAAGTACTTGTCACAGCGTCTAATACTCGCCGCTTGCTTAACCACCTTCCTAACCTTGCCCGTAATTTCACAGGCAGGCACGAGCGGCGAACTCATCGGCGCGATCTTCAGCGAAATCGAAAAAAACACCATTGAAGAGTACTACCGGGGCCGATTTGGTAAACCGGTTGCAGATCATAAAAAGTCAGGAAAAAAACCTAAAAAACAGAAAGGCATGCCACCTGGACTGGCCAAGCGTGAGTCACTTCCTCCCGGCCTGGCCAAACAACTGGAGCGCAATGGACGCCTGCCACCGGGCCTCGAAAAACGCGACCTTCCGGATGGGCTGGATAAACTTTTGCCGCCCAGACGTCACGGACAACAGCGCGTCGTTGTGGATAATGATGTACTCCTGATCGAAACGGCCACCGGTTTGATTCTGGACATTCTCAAAGACGTCTTCTGAGCCTACTCATCCCCAGGAAGATGCAGCACTAACGACACCCGGCGATTGCGCGCACGCCCCTCTTCGGTCTCATTATCGGATAGGGGCTGGGTATCCGCATACCCTACCGCCCGCATACGCTCCGAGGCTATCCCTTGACTCAGCAGAAACCGTAATACACCCGTTGCACGCTGCGCCGACAACTCCCAGTTGGAAGGGAACTGCGGTGTGGCAATCGGACTTGAATCAGTATGCCCTTCAATCGACAGGGTATGATCACCCGCACTGGACAAGAGCGGCACCAGCTTTACCAACACCCCCTCTCCCTCCGCAGTCAACTCTGCGCGACCCAACTGAAACAGAATACTCTCACGGATCTGGATATTAACCTGGTTGGCCGATACCGTAACCTCTATAGAATCGGCTAGGCCCTGGCTCTGCAGGGCACTGCGAAACTGCTCCTCCATCTGCCGCTCTGACGCTATCTCCGCAGGTTTATCTATTGCAGCCTCCTGGTTCTTACGCTGCAGTACCGGTTCAACCGGTGCCGTGACCTGCCCCCTGACGGCTACAGGGTTGGAGAGCGTTCGGGTCAGAACCTTGTAGTCCTCTTCCGAATAGGTCGAGTAGGCCAGCAACAGCACAAACAGACTGAGCATCAGGGTCATCACATCCAGGTAGATGATCAACCAGCCGCCATCACTATCGTCCGGCAGCGGCTCCTCCTCCCATTGTGGAGGGGGAGGAAGATGGGCGCGTCGACGCTCTTTCAACGCCGCTCCTCGCGCTCAGGCGGGGGCACTTCTACAGTCTCAGCCTCAACACGCTCCTCAATCTCTTCCAATGAAGGGGAGTGAATCTCATCCTCATACTGTGCCACAAAGGAGTTCAGGGTCTCACGAATAAAACTGGGACTGCGCTTTTGCCCGAGCATACTGATCCCTTCCAACACCATATACATCAACATCACTCGCTGCTCTGTCCGGCGCTCTAACTTGATGGCCACGGGTTTGAGTAGCAGGTTTGCCAAGATAATACCGTAGAGCGTGGTGGTAAGGGCAATACCCAGATTCAGACCGATCACTTTAAAATCAGCGCCATCCATCGCCTGCAGCATATTCACCAGTCCAAGCAGTGTACCTGCCATACCGAAGGCAGGAGCAAAGGTAGCCATAGAGCGAAAGACCTGCGCCTCACCCCACTCCTGACGGCGTAACTTGAAGATACGCCACTTGAGCAGGGCATCGATATCACTGGTAGGAATACGATCGATCACGAGCTGTATGCCCGTACGTAGAAAAGGATTGTTGATGCGTGCCATCGCATCTTCAATGGCCGCCAGCTTGCCATGCCCCAACAAGATGGATACCCGCACGATCTCTTCAATCTCACGATCCACCGGAAAATCATGATGTCGCCAGATCACGCGGAAGCTGCGGTAGACTTGTCGCAACTCCTTCATGGGATAACTGATAAAGGTGGCCGCGATCGTGCCGCCAATGACGATCAGTAAACCGGGCAGATTGAGAAAGACCCCAGGCTCTTCTGCTGATAGCAGCACCGAAAGAATGATCAGCACCATCCCTGTAACAATGCCCACCAATGTAGAGCTGTTAAGATCCTTTCGCGGTATCAACGCCATACAGCATCCCCCATCAACCCACACTCCAGACTGATCGATAATTATTCCATGAATTACAGGACGTTAGATAACTATAGCGCCATTCCCCCAGCGAATCCACGAGAAGCAAACATCGCAGAGACGGGGATTTTCTGTTTTACTTAAGAGGAACCCGGCCCGACCTGAGACACCCAATCATGTCCGGGCTCGCCAAAAGCCAAAGGAGGACGCAGTGATGACATTAAACGATGTATTACAAAAAAAGCCCGGTGGCGTTATCACCATCCCAGCAACGATGGATCTGCTGGAGGCTATCAACACCATGTGTGACCACAAAGTGGGTGCCCTGCTGGTCAAAGCGGAAGATGGGTCATTGCATGGCATCGCAACGGAACGTGACATTTTACGTTTCTGCTCATCCAGCAAAGGCAAACTGGAAGGCGCCGTCATCAATGACGCCATGACCCACAAATTGATTGTCGCAAGTCCAGCCACCACCGTTGAAGAAGCTATGAGCCTCATGACTGAACACCGTTTCAGACATATCCCTGTGCTCGACAACGATACCCCCATCGGCATGATCTCTATCGGTGATCTGGTCAAGGCTCGCCTAAAAGACATTACCGTCGAGGCGACCTATCTCAGAGAATACATTAACTACTCCTAATCCGAACCTTACGACCTGGAGTGAGTCGAAGTACCGGCAGTACTCACCCCGGGAATGAACCCATTCATCACTGGTTAGACCCATGAAAAAAACGAGCACCCACGCCCTTTTCTGTTTACTCCTCATCCATTTTTCGGCGCCACTTCAGGCCGGCGGCCAGCAAGTTTTTAAAGAGTACTTTGAAGCCCTCCCTGTCTTTTGGGAGCGAATTTATCCAAAGGGCGGTGAAACACTCTATTGCGGGGAGAAGTTTGGCTCATACCATGGACGCAGCATCAATATTGAACACGTCTTCCCAATGGCCTGGGCCATGCGGGATCAGGGCTGTCGCAGCAGAAAGTTGTGCCGGGAAAGTAGCCAACGCTTCAATCAGATCGAAGCGGACATGCATAACCTCTATCCCGCGCTCGCTGATATCAACAAGGTTCGTAGCAGTTTTCCTTTTGCCATGATTCCAGGTGAACATCGGGATTTTGGCCGCTGTGACTTTGAATTTCATCCTCGTCAACGAGCCGTGGAACCGAGACCAGCCAGTCGCGGAAACATTGCCCGCGCCATGCTCTATATGGTTGATACTTACGGACTCTCTCTCTATAAACGCCAGGGAGAGTTGATGAAAAAATGGAATAGGGAAGACCCGCCGGATGATGAAGAGCGCAGACGGAACAATCTGATCGAAAAATATCAGGGAACCCGGAACCGGTTTATTGATGATCCCAAAGCGGCAGCGGCTATCCGCTTTTAAGGCTGGCGGATCAATTCATTAACCTGCGCCACGACCAGTGTCGGATCGGTATAGCTGTAACGAAGACGGTGATAGCTACCCGCACATTCCAGTATCAGTGAAGGAAAACCTTCGGCCCCAATCGATCGACCTTGGGCAATCTCCTGCTCAAGCTGCCGTTGAGTCTCACTATTATTCAGCGCCAAAGCGAACGCCTCCCGGTTCAACCCAAGCTCACTGGCGAGTAAGACAAGGGTTTCATCATCAGAAGGATTCATGGCACGCAGATAATACGCCTCCTGTATCGCCCTGATCATGACAGGCTCATGGCGGCCTCCCTGTAGCCGTGCCGCGATCACAGCACGGCAGGCGGGGTAGGTCGACCGTCGGGGCTGACACCGGGTCCAGAAATCAAAATTAAAGTGCGTGCCAGGTACCCGTTCGGCAATCTTTTTCCAGGTATCCTGAAGGAACACTCTCATCTCCTGCGGCATTGGCTCATCACTATCCGGGGCCAATCCACCTAGTAGCGTTTTCACCTTTACCTGAGCCGGCAACGCGTCGATGATCTGTCCATATACCGGCCGGAAAGCCCAGCACCAGGAACACATGGGGTCGTGGACGTAATAAAGATTAATGCTCATCGCACATCCACCAAAACAGTGACTGTTTATACTGTCCCAACCGACACCTCAACCCGGTTTTTACCCGCCGATTTGGCTCTGTAGAGTGCCTCATCTGCTCGCCGAACCAAATCGTTCTCACGCTCACCCGATTGATAAACGGCCACGCCAAAACTCGCCGTCAACTGCTCGGCAGCTGGAAAAGAGTGTATGGAGACCCGTTCGCGCAGTGACTGGGCCAATTGGAAAGCACCCTCCACATCCGTCTCCGGGCAGATAATCAGAAACTCTTCGCCGCCCCAGCGACCGAGCGTATCGGTGGCCCGAATACCTGTCTTCAACACTCTCGATATCTCCACCAGCACCTTATCACCCACCGGGTGTCCAAATTGATCATTGATCCGTTTGAAATCATCGATATCCAGCATGATAACGGAGAAACTCAGTCCGTAGCGCTGGGCCCGCCGGATCTCTTGACTGAAAACCTCTTCAAGCCAGATTCGATTGTAGACTTGGGTCAGCCGATCAGTAATCGACAACTGCTCCAGCTCTTTGGTTTTCTCCAGCAGCAGCTGATTTTTTTTCGCCGCCTCAGCATTTGCCATCTGGATATCCCGGTTGAATCGGGCAAGACGACGGTTCTGATAGATAAAAAAGGCCAACACGAGAAGAACACCCAGTAGTATCTGGCCAATCAGCAGGTAGTTAACGCTTGATACATACTCCACAGATATCCACTTGGAATAGATCTTTTGCCGCTCTTCTACTGTTGTCGCACGTACCGCCTTATCAATAACAGAGTAGAGCAGGGAATCATCATTTCGCACAGCCATGCTCAGCTCACGTATAAACTCAGTCTTACCCGCAATCTTTATGTCTGGATAACCCAACTCACGGATCGCATACCCAATAGTTGGAGCGGAATCAACAAAGCCATAGATAGCCTTGGAGCGCACACGCTCCAGGCCATCCTGTATACTATCTACCTCCACTAGATTGAGGTCCGGATAGCGCTGCCGCAGCGTCTTACCAATGGCGTAGCCCTTCACAACACCCAGTCGTCGATCCTTGACCTGTGCGATGTTTTCAACAAACAGCTCTTCGGTCCGGGTAGCAATGACAGAGGGGAAATTGATGTAAGGCGCAGTAAAACGGAGAAACGCCTCACGCGCTGGGGTTTGTGCAGCCAGCGTGAGAACATCACAGTTACGTGCTTTGGCATTTGCCAGGGACTCATCCCAGGTAGCGGTCGGCACCAGTTCCCAGCGAGTATCCAGCCGGGCTTCCAGCAGCGCGACAAAATCAGCCGTCATGCCCACCAGTCGCCCCTGTTTGTTGATCGCTTCATAGGGCATCCAGTTTGGGGTGACGCACATTCTAATCAGCTTGCGCTGTTTCAGATAGGCCCGCTCACGATCAGAGAAAGCGACATCCGAGAGGTTCCCGCCTTGCAGCTCCAAATTCCATTTCCGCTTGAGCCGATCAACCTCATCCTGCGTTACCTGGGTGATCGCACGATCCAGCAATTCATGCAGAATCGGCCGGTCACTGCGCACCGCCAAACCCTCATCCGATCGTTTCAAGGCATTGTCATTCTGTACAGGAAAAGTCTTCAGATCAGACAGGAAGTTCTGCTGTATCAGACTACGCATTACCGGGTGTGACATAATGGCGGCGTCCACCTCTCCAGATGCCACCGCCTCTAATGCAATAAGATGATTGTCATAGGCCTTTAGCTGCATCTTGGGAAAGCGAAGTTTCAGGAGTGACGCATAGCGATAGCCTTTAATGGTCGCGACCCGCATCGTCCTCAGCGCATCCAATCCCGAGACACCCTGCAACTCCTTGCGAATAGCCACGCCGGTATAAGTGGAGAGAAACGGCTGGGTAAAACGGGCATAAGCACTGTGCTGCTCCCCCCCAGCCATTGCTACAATCAACTCAATTCGACGCGCTTTCAGTTGGGCAATCGCCACTTCACGGCTCTGCCCTACGTCATAGTGAATCTCTATCCCTATCTTATCTGCAAGCAGGTTAGCATAGTCGACCGCATATCCGGTCACACGCCCCTCTTTGAGATAAAGGAAAGGACTATAATCCTGCTCCACATGGGCTCGTATTACCGGATTCTCCCGGAGAAAAAGGCGCTCTTCCTGACTCAGCTCCATTCTGGGAACAGTATCTCGTGCACCCCAACGGCGTTGGATAGCAACCAACTCCTCCTCTGTGATCAGCGTCATCCCCTTTTGCAAGATATCCCTCAGCCGTTGATTTTCCTTATTTACGGCCAAGCGCATGATGCTGGAAAAGCGCTCATCCCGCACTTGCGCTGCCAGCACAAGATTGGGAATAAAGTTTTTCTGTAGCAGGTAATCAAGTACACCGACCATGCCGACAGTCGCATCCGCCCGCCCAAAGGCTACGGCTTCAAGACACTCCAGACTATCCCTCACCAGCAGCAACTTGATATCCGGATAATAACGCTCCAGCAACTCCTGCCAGAAGAAACCCTTGGGAATCACTACCGTCTTGCCACGCAGATCGTCAATACCCTTTACAACAGCGCCATCTTTGCGTGTATAGATGCTGGCTGCTGCTATCAGGTATGCGTCGGTAAAGGCCAGGAATTCGCGGCGCGCCTCGGTGCTGACAATATTCAGCATCACATCGATCTTCTTGGCATGAATCATCTGCATGAACTCATCCCAGCTGGGCCCGGTAACATACTCCACACGGAGACCTGTCTTCTCCGCCAGCAAATTCATGTAATCGATGGAGTAACCTTCAGGCCGCCCATTCTGACTGAAATTAAACGGAGGCCAATCGGTTTCATTATGGACACGTAACGCCGGCTGGGCCGCAATAAAGGCAAGATCGTCAGATGAGAAAGGTGAAGAATCCGTTACCCCTGAACCACTCTCTGATGCTGCCTGGCTTAAACAGAGCGTGGGCAGACAGAGTAACAACAGCGCGCACAGCAGTCTCCTCAACCGTCCTATCGAGCTGGGTCTTTCTGCATCCTGCAAAGCACCTCGCAACATAATGAATCCCTGCCTTCTGGCGGGTAAGCGTTGGGCAAGACCTTTAGGTCTTGACGTTAAAGCTATGGAGAGCAGCCATCTGGCATCGCGACTATTCGGCCAACGCCGCCGCTACTCGCCTGAGTACCTCTACACGTTCAATTTTGCTGGCCTGAATATAGAGCGTCATTTTTCCCCCATGCAACCGCTGCTCCAGATCCAGCTGGCCATTTTTCATCGCAACCAGTACACCTTGTTGCGGCTCATCCCTGTCCGCAGCAAAAACCCGCACATCGCGACCGATATAGCGCTGTAGCTCTCCCACGGGGGTGGCAATATAGCGGGTCCTTACCAGCTTAACGGCTGAACTACCCTTTGCTTGACCTTGCACACCCTTTTCTGGACCAAGCGCAACCCCGTCACCAAACAGTGATGCCAGCTTTTCACCGCCCTCAGGGAGGGTAAAACTGAGATCCGAAACAGGTTGCCCATTGATACTGGCATTAACTCCTAAAACCCGCAGCAGATCCTGTGGTTTATAGGCCGACAAGATCCCCGGATCAATGGCCCCCTCGGGCGACAGCGTGATGCGCAACTCGCCAGGCTGAGTCAATAAGTGTCGCAAGGTAAACCGGATACCCTCACCAGGCACAAACCCAATATTCTTTACAAAATAACCAGGTTCCTGATTGAACAGCGCACTGACAAACGAAGACCTGTCTTGCCCTGCTTGTTTGGCACAGGACTCAATGACACGCTGTGTATAGCCCTGATCCACTTGGTAACGGACGATCATCTGTTTTATTTGAGGTATCGCCCCACTGACTAACGTTCCCGGCTGAGGAACGCCGCTAATACTCATCTCCATACCGAAATTCGAAAGGCCCGCCATGGCATAGTCCATGACAAAATTGATTTCACCGGCCCTCTGACTATAGTCGTAGCGTAAACTCGCATCGGCTACCAACTGTTGAAAGCCCAGTTGCTCCACACCGGTCTGTGCTAGCAGGCCGCCCAGGCTACACATCGCATGCGGCTGGCCAGCCACTTTCAATCCAAAGGCGTCGAGATAATCACTCCCCATTGGAATACGCATGCGGCTTACTGAAAGATGCAACTGCTCGGGTGGCTGATTCATGTTAAAACCACCCGCCACATCCAGCAGAAATGCCACGCCGCGCCCTTTGAGTTCTGCCTGATCTATCGTCATTCCAGTAGCCGCACCGATCGGTGTAGCCTTAATGTCAGCCACGGATATAGCACCTGTCAGGCTGGTCTCGATAGCACCATATTTCAAGGTTGCGACAGGTGCAGCCAGGGCGACTATACGATCCAGCCCCTGCTTGACCTTAAAGTAAAGATAGCCCTTCACCCCGCCATAGGCGACCAATCCAATTACCATTGGAACGAGCAGGGCATTCTTTAACTTCACCATTCACCTCCAGCCATCTTATCGATGCGTTTCCCTGATCAGGGCCTATCTTCTGGCCGCCTTGCCAGAAAGGCCTTTCCTTGCGCCATCAACTCAACAAAGCCTTTTTCATCGCCATCCAGGACACGACCTGCCACTTGGGTCACGGCATTCAACAGTGTCACCAACGCCCGAGGGGTGTGCGTATTCAAGGATTGGATTTCGAAATAGAGATAGGGATTCTCTTCTGCCACGTGACTGGCTACATCCATCTGCGCATCAAAGGTGCTGCTGGAGAATTTGGCCAATCCTTCCGCCTGTTCACCGCTCTGAGAGAGCGCATTAAAGAAAGCAATGTTGACCGCATGCGAAAGTCCCAGCACGTAAGCCATGGCATGGTCATGATCATCCAGTGACATGCTAACCTGCTCGGCCATCGTTGAGTTAAACAGTTCCCGTACGGCGGCTGTCGCCTCTGCAACACCCAGATCCACAAACACCACGTTGCGCCCTGACAGTAGCTCCGTATCAGGTCCAAACATGGGATGGATAGACGTTACACGACAACCCGCTGCCACGAGATTATGCAGCGCAGGGTCCAGTGGCCCTTTGAGCGAACTGATATCAAAAATAATCCCGTCAGGCCTTCTGACAGCCAGCTCATCCAGCAATATTCGAGTCTCTTTGATGGGCGTGGCAATCACGATCATATCTTGGCTAAGATCGGTATCACCCAAAGAACCGTAACAGCGATAACCTGATGCGCCTCCTTTGGGATCACAGATCTCAACGCTGTAGCCCTGTGCAGACAAAAAACGCACAAACCACTGCCCCATCTGGCCGGCTCCCCCTATCACCAGTGCGCGCTTACCACTACCAGTCTTCTCAGAGGTGACTTTATCCAACTCCTGTGCGGCCAATGAAGCCCTAATCAATAGACGGAACATCTCTTCGCCGATATCCTCATCCACACCTACGCGACGTGCCGTCTGTCTGGCAAGATTCAACACATCTTTTTCCCGCGCATAGTCACGAGTGCCCTTGCCGGCAGATGATTTAACCCGACCAATTTCAGCCACAATCGCCTGACGACGGGCAACCATCTCCAACAACTCAACATCAAGGCAGGAGAGCTTCTCTCTCAGCGCCTGTAGATCCTTCATCGCTTTTTCCTAGCATTTGGTGTCAGCAATCGGGTAGGCCCGATACCGGCCTATAATGACTATATCGACACAACTCATTAATTCTGCAGATTAATCGGGCCTGACCAGAGTAATGATCTCGCCACCAGCAAAATATTCCCTGGCACCCAACCGGCCGAGTGGATTGAGTCTGTCAGCATGAATCTTGAGTCGACCCTTTGCGTCCGTTTCTGCGACTGTATCATCGATATAGAGATGCGTCAGGCGGCCAAAGATCAGTGCCTGCGGGACAGGGCCCAGCTCTTTCACCTCGTATAACTCACAGGCCATCGCCAGACGACAATCCGCCAGCCTTGGTAAACGGGAGCCAGGGAAATCCGCAAGCTCAAGGCCCAGCGTGTTCACTTCGGATAAACCGGCCGGCAGGGTTGCCGAGCTCTCATTCACCTGATTGATCTGCTCCACACTGGGCAGATGCACCACAAAAGAGGAACGTGCCTCGATATTGACCCGGGTATCTTTAGGAGTGCCATCCGGCTTCTTGCCCAGCGAAAGCATTATCAGCGGCGGATCGCTGCAGACGGCGTTGAAATAGGAGAAGGGTGCCAGATTGAAGTCACCCTCTGGGTTTTCGCTCAACACCCAGGCAATAGGCCGAGGGATGATCGCCTGGGTCATGGCAAAATAGGTATCCGTAGTACTCAGTTGAGCAAGATCAACAATCATAGGTAAGGTCCATACTGATCAGGGGAACGTGCATCTCATTGGACGACAGGCCGCCATGCACACCGATATGACTGAGCGGCCGCTCTCCCGGCATTTCGCTCGTCAGGATATAGTTCTGCTTCATGACCAGGGCATAGTGACCAATTCGATCATGCAACCGGGGGTGGGGCTCCCCCAAGCCAAACACCCCCTCTGCGAGGAGCTGTTCACTGGAAAACAGGGTGGTCGCCTCACCTAACTCCTGGTTGACGTAGGATTCAAACGCGTCCTTCCGATCAGGATGCACATAACAGAACGCCAACCGGGGCTCACCACACAACGGCATCATTAGGGTATCGGCAAGCACCGGGTGATCTGACAGCCGCAGAGTATGCTCAGGCTCGGTATCGACAAAGCCATGGTCGGCGGTTACCAGCACCAGGGTGTCGGTTCCTCTGAGACGCTCCGTCATATGGGCAAAGGCCTGGTCGAGCGTCTTCAGATGCACGGCCACCTCGCTGCTTCCCACACCATGCTCGTGTGCGAGGCTGTCAAATTCAGGCCAGTAAGCATAAATAAAATTACGTCCCTTAGCCGAATTCACGGCACCTTGTATCCCCTTGAACATCCCCTGCATACCACCCCGGTAGGGGCGGATCTTGCCCTGCCCAGTAAAGGCGCGATTAAAGGTTGATCCAGCTATCCAGTCCGGAATCACCAGATGACTCTCTGCTGACAGGCGATCATAGATGGGCGTAACACCGCTGAGTTGGCGCGGATGCAATATTCGCTCATCAATCGGCATACGACCCAACCGGGTGGTGTAGGGCAGTATGGTCAAAACCGAGCCGACTTCAGCAAAATAGGTAAACCAGCCGGTCAGTCCATGCTGCTGCGGTGGCAGCCCACTCAGGAAAGTGGGGATCGCCGAAGCCGTAGTCGAGGGACAGACCGACGTGATTGAACCAACAGTATTGTGGAACAGGGTCGAATCGGGTGCCTGATCCTTGAGGTACTGATAGCCCAGTCCATCCACCACCAGCAACACCAGGTTGCGCACGCCGCCCAGCCGTTCACTGTCTAACCCAGCCAGTGGCACATAACCGGACTCCCAGCCCCCCATTGCAAGCGCAATGGAGGACATCAGATTGGCGATACTGCCGCCTTGGTAATCAGGAAATAGCATAAATTAGGCGGCAACCTCTACCAGTTCCAACTCAAAAGTAAGCGCCTTGCCTGCAAGCGGGTGATTGCCATCCAGCGTTGCTACGGCTTCATCCAACTCGATTACAGTCAGGCGAAAAACCTGGCCATCTGGACCTTGCGCCTGTAACTGGACGCCCAGCGCCAACTCAATCTCAGCCGGAATCTGCTCACGTTCCACTTGCTGTACCAGCTCTGGTTGATGTTCACCATAGGCTTGGTCAGCCGGAATATTTATCGTCTTGGTTTCACCGACCTGCATCGCTTCAATGGCCTGCTCGAAACCCGGAATCACCTGCCCTTGACCCAGGGTAAATTCCAGCGGCTCACGCCCTGCTGATGAATCAAACTGAGTACCATCTTCCAGTGTACCGGTATAGTGAACTTTGACCTTCTGGCCGAGTTGAGGTGATGACATATCCGTCTCCAAGTAATTTACGTAGTGTCAAAATGCAGATCAGACAGCTTCCGCTAATCTGCGCATGTGATTGCAACCACGCACGAGTACACGGCTAACAACCATAATCCTCTCAAGTGAGGACACAGAGCGTTTATGATGGCATGATTTCCCCATCATTTCCGCACCCAATACCGTCATGCCATTGAGAGAATCAAAAAAGGCCTCCCGTAATCAGGCCGTTCTACGCTATAAAAAACAGCGTCAAAGAAACCTACTGGCCAAACCAGGTCCCCATCAATTTGTTATTGTAATGGATCACCTCAAGGCCGGATTTAACGTCCCGAAGATATTCCGCAGCGCCGAGGCATTTGGCGCCCAGGAGGTCCACCTGATTGATATTGGCATGTTCGATCCAGCACCGGGAAAAGGCTCATTCAAAAAAGTACCCGCCCGCTTCCTCGACAGCTTTGATCAGAGCTACCAGGACCTTACAGAGCGAGGCTACACCCTGTTCACTTTAGAGGCCGATCAAGGCGAATCGCTCTATGCAGCCACACTGCCAGAGAAATGTGCCTTTGTATTCGGCCATGAAGAGCGGGGGATCAGCTTTGATCCGGATAATTACCCAGAAATACGCCGCCTCACGATACCGCAGTTTGGGCAGGTAGAGAGTCTCAATGTCAGCATTGCCGCCTCCATTGTAATGTACGAATATGTGCGGCAACAGGGCGACAAAACGGCCGTCGTCCAGCCACCCAGAAGTGAACAAAAAATACGCAGGAAAGGAGATTCCAACTAGTTTTCAGTACGCTCTTCGCGCTGCCTTCTAAAGATCACCACGGCCCCAGGTAACTCCCCATTGGCGATTGGATAGGCTGAATACTCCACCGCCAGGGCTGCGCCTTCGGCATGCCAGAACAGCCCCTCTTCACGCCCCCGCTTGCCGTTCCGACAGGCCGCATAGAGTGCTGAGTCTTTTTCAGGATAGGGCTGATTACCCTCCCGGGTATGTTGAACCAAATCGTGAAATTTACTGCCAATTAATTCATCCTTCCTGTAGCCCAACATCTCCAGAGCGGCAGAATTGGCAAAAGTACATCGACCCAGACCATTCAGTCCACAGATCCCGTCACCGGCCGACTCCAACAACAGCTGTAGCTGATGATGCAGATGGGTCAGTTCACGGGCCGTCTCTTTCTGATCGGTTACGTCAAGACCAATACCACCGACTATGACCTCATCACCCTGCAATCCTGTAATGGGGAAACGTATCATTCGCCAATGGCTGGGACGCTCATCCCAGGGGTGAACCTCTGTTGATTCAACCGGGCGCCCCTCCTCAAGCACCCTGATCTCCTCCTCCTCCCTGACATCAAGGTCCCGCTCTGGCCAGATCTCTGTAGATTGCCGGCCAATCACGTCCGCCTCGTGCAAATGATTCGTCTGCTCCCAGACCGGGTTTACAAACAGATATTGGCCTGTCGATGACTTCATATAGGCGATACCCGGCAGATTACGCATGAACGCGGTAAAACGTTCATTCATCTCTCTGATCTCACCGGTTTTCAGCGTGACGCTGCGTCGTAACAACAACACTCCTACCGCGAGCATCACCATCAGCAACAACAGGAACAACAAAACCCAGAGTAGCCACTCAGGTATTTCCAACGCCATGGAGTCACCAAACCACTTTTCCTGGAACTGGTAAAACTGAGAACTACGGTCTCCCTTCAAACGGGTCAGATGATAATCAAGACGCTGCATGCGCTTGGCGTTAGGAATCTGTCCATTCAGGGGTGAAAGGGCAATACGAATCTCTGCCGGATTAAATATCACCGACGATTTTATCAAGGGATACTGCTGAAAGCCGGCCAGATCGAATGATCGAGGAATCAATCCCGCATCTACCGGTCCATGATCAACCCAGGCCAGGACAGACTCATAATCACTGACCTCAAGAAAACGTACTTGTATATCAAAGCGCGCCGCCAACTCCTTAAGATCTGCAAAGTGTGGGTCGCTGGAGAGTGCTACAACGGTCTTGCCGGCAAGATCCAACGGTGACTTGATGGCGTCTTTTCCGGCCATAACGATCTGGCCCCAGTTAACATAGAGACTCTCACGGTTGTAATCCAAGCGCCGCTGCTTCGCCTCACTCGAGGAGATGGGCGTGAGCATCTGGATCTCCCCCAGCACCAATAGCTGATTACACTCATCCCAGTTACAAGGGACATATTCAATCTGCCACCCCTCTTCACGGGCAATGAGATTCATCAAATCGATGATGAAACCAGAAACATGTTCAGTATCGGCAACCTGAACCAGGGGGGGTTTATCATGGACACCGATGCGAATGGTTTCAGCCGCACCCACGGCATTCGCCAGCAAGAGTGCCGACAGAATCGGCAATGCCCACTTTAAAATACGGTTTATTATTGGTTCATTTACCCACCAGCCCATCGAAAAAGTGTATCCCGTTCTTGACCAAAGTGGGATAACTTCTTATTCCTTTCGGGATTAAATCGCAACAAAAGTGCATTTTTCATAGAAAACACCCGTTATTAACCAAGAAAAACACTACAGATTTTCCCTTAAGGGCACAGCACACTATAATGTGCCGCTTTCTCCAGATATTTTGAGTCTCGAATTCATGAAACGCCCAGACGACACGACTGCTCAACTGCTCTCCCTATTGCAACAGCGCATCCTCATTCTGGACGGCGCAATGGGCACCATGATCCAACGACACAAACTGACTGAAGCCGATTATCGCGGTGAGCGCTGTGCCGACTGGCCCTCTGATCTGAAGGGAAACAATGACCTGCTCTCAATCACCCAGCCTGAAATAATCAGCGGTATTCATCAAGCCTATCTGGATGCTGGTGCGGATATCCTGGAGACCAATACCTTTGGGGCCAACCGTATCTCGATGGCAGATTACCAGATGGAATCGCTCAGCTACGAGATGAACGTAGCCTCTGCCCAACTCGCACGAACGGTCGCTGATGCGGCCAGCACGGCAGACCGACCCCGCTTTGTCGCCGGCGTTCTGGGCCCGACCAACCGCACCTGTTCTCTGTCACCGGATGTGAATGACCCCGGTTTTCGCAACATCACCTTCGATGATCTGGTGACAGCCTATGCCGAGGCAACCCGCGGACTGATTGAGGGCGGCAGTGACATCATTCTCATCGAGACCATTTTCGACACCCTGAATGCCAAGGCCGCCAGCTTTGCGGTTGAGCAGGTGTTTGAGGAAGACCAGGTTTCTCTACCGGTGATGATCTCCGGCACCATCACCGATGCCTCTGGACGCACCTTGTCTGGACAGACCACCGAGGCCTTTTATAACTCACTGCGGCATATCAGGCCGATCTCTATCGGACTGAACTGTGCACTAGGCCCCGATCAGTTGCGCCAGTACGTCGAAGAGATGTCACGCATTTCCGAGACCCATGTCTCTGCCCATCCCAACGCCGGCCTGCCCAATGAATTTGGCCAGTATGACTTGGGGCCGGATGAAATGGCCACCCAAATCAGGGAGTGGGCCAGTAGTGGCTTTCTGAATATCGTCGGCGGTTGCTGTGGCACCTCGCCGGACCATATTCGTGCTATTGCCCAAGCGGTGGCCGACCTGCCGCCACGCCAACTGCCCAAGATCGAGAAGGCCTGTCGACTCTCAGGGCTGGAACCTCAGACCATCACGCCTGAGAGCCTGTTCGTCAACGTGGGTGAGCGCGCTAATGTCACCGGCTCCGCCAAGTTCAAACGCCTGATCATGGAAGAGCAGTTCGACGAGGCACTGGATATCTGTCGGGAGCAGGTTCAAAACGGCGCCCAGATCATCGATGTCAACATGGACGAGGCAATGCTCGATTCCAAGGCCGCGATGACCCGCTTCCTCAATCTGATTGCATCCGAGCCCGATATATCCAAGGTGCCGGTCATGGTCGACTCCTCGAAATGGGAAGTGTTGGAGGCCGGGCTGAAATGCATTCAAGGTAAAGGTGTAGTCAACTCCATCTCCATGAAAGAGGGCGAAGACAACTTCATTCGTCAGGCACAACTGCTGAAACGCTATGGCGCTGCCGCTGTCATTATGGCGTTTGATGAAGCCGGCCAGGCCGATACCCTGGAGCGTAAAGTCGCGATCTGTACACGGGCTTACAAACTACTGACTGAGCAAGTCGGTTTTCCTCCCGAAGATATCATCTTTGACCCTAACGTCTTTGCCATCGCTACCGGCATCGATGAGCACAATAATTATGGCGTCGACTTTATCCAGGCCACCCGAGAGATCACCCGCACCCTGCCCCATGCCCTGATCTCAGGCGGCATCTCCAATGTCTCATTCTCTTTCCGGGGCAATAACCCGGTGCGCGAGGCGATACATGCCGTGTTCCTCTATCACGCCATTCAGGCTGGACTGACCATGGGTATCGTCAATGCCGGTCAGTTAGCGATCTATGACGACCTTCCTCAAGAGCTGAGAGAGCGGGTGGAAGATGTCGTATTGAACAGACGCCCGGATGCCACCGAGCGCCTACTGGAAATTGCCGAAAAATATCGGGGCGATGGCAGTACCAATGAAAAGAAAGAGGATCTCAGCTGGCGTGAATTACCCATCAAAGAGCGCCTTGAACATGCCCTGGTAAAAGGCATCACCGAATATATCGATGAAGACACTGAGGCCGCCCGACAACAATCGAAACGCGCCCTGGATGTCATCGAAGGCCCTTTGATGGATGGCATGAATCGGGTCGGTGATCTATTTAGTGCCGGGAAGATGTTCCTGCCACAGGTGGTCAAATCAGCCCGGGTTATGAAACGGGCAGTGGCCTATCTGGAACCGTTCATTCAGCAAGAGAAAAGTATTAATGCGGCGCCAAACGGCAAGATTCTCCTGGCTACGGTAAAAGGCGATGTCCATGACATCGGTAAAAACATTGTTGGAGTAGTCCTTCAGTGCAACAGCTATGAAGTGATTGATCTGGGCGTGATGGTGCCCGCCGAGACCATCTTACAGAAGGCGAAGGAACATAAAGTCGATATTATCGGTCTTTCTGGATTGATCACCCCGTCACTGGATGAGATGGTGCATATCGCCAAGGAGATGGAGCGTCAGAATATGCAGATCCCGCTCCTGATTGGCGGGGCCACCACCTCACTCATTCACACGGCGGTAAAAATACACCCCGGCTACAGCGGTCCGTCAGTCTATGTGCCGGATGCCTCTCGTGCAGTCGGTGTGGCCAGCACGCTGCTCTCTGCCGATAGGCGGGATGAATACATCAACAGCCTGAAGACCGATTACGCGGAAGCGCGTGAACGCCGTGCCAATCAGCAACAGAACAGAAACCTGATCCCCCTAGGCGAGGCGCAGTTGAATCGCCCCCCCATCGACTGGGCGAGCTATCAGCCACCAGCCCCCCTCAAACCCGGCATCCATCTGCTTAAGGACATCAATCTGGCAGAGCTGGTCCCCTACATTGATTGGACCTTCTTCTTCCATGCCTGGGAGTTAAGAGGAAGTTACCCGAAGATCCTGCAGGATGAGGAGAAGGGTGTCGAGGCACAAAAACTGTTCAACGATGCTCAGGCGATGCTGAAACAGATTATTGACGAGCACTGGCTTCAGGCCCATGCCATAGTCGGCATTCTGCCGGCGAACAGCGAGGGGGATGATGTTACCGTTTATCAGGACGAATCACGAGATCAGGTTGCGACCCGCTTTCACTTCCTACGCAAACAGGGTAAACAGCCAGCCGGACGTTACAACGACTGTTTGGCGGACTTTATTGCACCCAAATCCAGCGGGCTGAAGGATTATATTGGCGGCTTCGCCTGCAGTGCCGGCATCGGCATTGATGAAAAGGTCGCAGAATTCGAGGCCAACCACGACGATTACAGCGCCATTATGTTGAAGGCACTGGCAGATCGGCTGGCGGAAGCACTGGCTGAACACCTCCATCTACAGGTACGCAAACAGCTCTGGGGCTATGCCCCGGATGAAGCACTGGATCACCGCGCCCTGATCAAAGAGCAGTACCAGGGCATCCGTCCCGCCATCGGCTATCCCGCTTCACCCGATCACACCGAAAAGCGCATCCTTTGGGATCTGCTGGATATCGAGGCACAAACCGGTATATGGCTGACCGAATCGATGGCCATGGTCCCCACGGCTGCCGTCAGTGGACTCTACTTCAGCCATCCCGATGCACGCTATTTTGCGGTAGGCAAAATGACCAAGGACCAGATTGCCGATTATGCCAACCGCAAACAGATATCACTGGACGAGGCCGAACGCTGGCTAGCGCCTAACTTGGGTTATGAGCCCGCTTGAGTCTGATCTGAAAGCTGGCGAAGGATCTCCTCCCAGTGACTGAAGCGAAGCAGATGCCCGGCCTCAGGCATACTATGCAATTCAGCGGTGGGTAGCTGCTTCGACAAAAAAGATGTCATGGCAGGCGGGACACTATGATCTTTTTCACCCTGCCAGAGGGCAACCGGCATCGCTATACCGGACAGAAGATACGCCCAATCAGTCACCAGGAGCGCCAGATCACTTATCAGCCCAGCACCCCCCTGTTGCAGAGCACGCTGGGTATTTTTCCCGAGAATTTCACACAATTCCGGCTGACTCGATAGCAGCGACTGATCGCAGGCGGCCAGCCCCTGTATGAAATGGGCTGTCATTTGCTCAGGCATAGTGGCCAACGGCGCTATGGCCGACTCTAACTGCACCAAGTCTTGCCGAGCCAACCGAATCATCTCCTGATTGGACACAGACATCCCCTCGAAACAACCCGGACTGTCATACGGGGCCACACTTGATACCAGGATCAGACGGCGCACTCTTTTCGAGAGCTTGTGTGCCGTTGCAATCGCAAACGCACCGCCCGCCGAGTAGCCCAGTACATCGACACAGGGAATTCCCAGGTGATCCAATAGAAACGCCACATCCTCCGCCCAGCGCTCAAAACTGTAAGCCGGATGCGCCTCAGACCCCCCGTAGCCTGGGCGCTCAGGGGCGATCAGGCTCACGGCATTTAACTCGGCCGCACACGCGCCCCACGCCACCTCATAGGCCGAGCCCGGCATGCCATGACAATACAGCACAGGCCTACCCCGAGGCGCGCCGGATAGTGAATAACTGAGGTTGCGGCCATCCGCTAACTGGATACGGTCAAAAGTGGGCATCCGATTCATAGCACCAAGGGAGATAAAGTAGCTGTGATCAGGCTCACCAGTTCACCTTGACGCCCAGTCCCGGTCTTTTGATAGATCGATTTGAGTTGGCTCCTGACGGTATGCTGGCTAGAACCCAGTCGCTGGGCAATACGCTTTAACTCCAGCCCATTGGCGATCAGCTCGGTAACCCGCGCCTCAGCCGGGGTTAAGCCAAACAACTGACGCAAACGATCATGACAGAAACGCCGCTGTTCGGCAGGGGATCCGATATAGAGAATTGCGGCTGTTCGCTCCGTCGGACACCAGAACGAGGCCGTTTCCCGGCTTACGGGTACTCCTAGCAACACCAGGGGCTGATGGTTTTCAGGATCACCCAACAAGCGAAGGGCATTGCTCCCTGGGTGATCCCGGCCCATGCCCATCGCCACCACTTCCGATACCAGTCGCCTTAATGCCGCTTGCTCGTGTCCAGCACAGGCCTTCAATTGCCCCCCAGAGATATCCAGCGGATAGTCACCCGAAAGCGCCTGCTCGGCACGCTTATTGGCCCACAGCAGGGCCCCTGACTCGCTCAACAACAGAACGCCAATCTCAAGTCGATCCAGGGCCTCACAGCTCCCCGCCACAAGGGCATCTTCACGGGCCAACAGACGGGTCAGGTCGGCTGCGCGCTTGAGGTGAGGTGCAATCGAATGAAGCAGTTGTCGATCATGTTCATCAAAAGGGCCACGCTGCCGTGAGCGCTGGATACCGAGCAGCAGTGCCCGCTGCGAGTCTCGCATCACAAAGCCACCGGCGGCATAAAAGCGATCCGTGTGCCGAAAAAAATCACTGTAGAACTCGCTCTGAGCATACTCCCTATCCGATACCGCATGATGACTAAGTTGCATCCCTATCTGCGGCTGTCGACGGAGTAACCGGTAGAAAGGATCAACCTGAATAAAGTAGTCCCGATAGCGCCGATTCTCCTCATCGGTAAAGTTCCAGGTCGCGCTATGGGAGAGTGACGGCTGCGTCGTATCGAGTACCCGCAAAGCCGCAGAACGACCATCCAGATGGCCGGCAAGATGTTCCAAAAACTGCGGCCATAACTCCGGCTTCAGCGCAGCATCATAGAGTCGTCCCAGAAGATCGGCGATCTCCGGGCCGGTGGTTTTTCCCATGAATTTATCCTGTTGAGGTAGCGAGAGCGTCTGGCTATCCGGCCAGTCAATAAAAGGATATACCCCAAACAGGGGATGCCCGACAAGCCCTTTTGCCACATACTCGCTGCCGCCCTCCTGGGCTCATGAAGAAAGCGGCTGGACGCCCCATTTGAACCTGACAAATATCACCTATTGCGGGGCAATTATTGACGCCGTAACGCCATCGGAGAGATGAATGAAACGATTGACACTGGTTGCACTGCTCATCACGGCAACCCAATTGACTGGTTGCATCGGCATGGCAGAGTTTGTTGCTGAAAACGCCATGGCCCCTGCCTCCAATGTAAGCCAGGCCGAGTACAACGTGCTGGCCAATGCGCGAGTACAGACGACACCACCCAACATCAGGGCCTTTGAGTCCGCCAAAAATGGCGACCCCTATGCGCAGTTTCTCTACCAGGCCATGAGTAATTGGCAAAACACCTTCAGAGGCTTGGGGGGCTCCGCAAAAACACCGCAAGAGCAGGCCGCGTGGCTGACTGAGACAGAAGCCGGCAAGGATCTGTTTATCCGTAAGTTCATGGAATTCCAGAGCCAGGCCGAAGCCGAAAAATCCTGGCGCGACCATCTGGCCCAGCAACGGGAGGCGGCAGCACTCTCCCGGACATTGGCGAATACACTACCCAACGCTCAGAGCGCTCAACGATCAGAACCAAGGCGCCTGGTCTTAAGCACCGGAAACAAAACCAGGGTCAGTTATATCAGCACGGCAAGTGCCAGCTACACCTTTGAAGGGCGTGATTACCAAGCCTATGACCAGCAATTGCAAGCGCTTTTGCAGAGCGTAAGGGGCCTGATGGGCGGGCGTGGCGACTGGCTTGCCTATGATCAGGCCCAGGGTGATGGCGGCCATATCATTCGCTATACCTATCGCTGGCAGGAAGGTGGCATGCGCACCGATTTTCACGAACTGGCACTGGCGGTTAATGCCAGTGCCCCCAGCGAATGGAGCCCCGATTTCAGCATCCTCTTGAGTGTTACCCTGACCCAGGTCGACAGCGTAACCGAGGGCGCCTACAACTGGCGGCGCACGGCCCAGTCCACCGAGGCCGCAACAGCCCCGCCGGCAACGAAACAGGTGGCGTCGTTTTTGCTCAATAGCATAAACGTGCAGGCCACACCCCCAGCGCAAAGCTCAGCCGCGCGCCGTGCGCAGCATACCCAGGCGGCAGCCGAAATGAATCCTCAGCGGCGCATCGATCGCTTCCACTTTCAGCCTTGGGTACCGCAGGTGAACCTCGACCGCTGCAGTGGCAGCCAGTCCAAATCGAGTTGCCAGGGCACGGTGCACTTCGACGACGGCGCGCGCTTCGAGGGAATGCTGCAGCTCTACAGCCACAAGGGCCTCAATCACCTCTTTATGCATAAGGGCAAGCTCACCTGGGCGGGCGGCGAGGTGGCCGAAGGCGTGATTCGGCCCGACCAGCCCTTCAAGCTGGAAAAGAGCGACTTCCACTTCCAGTCCGCCGATATCAAGCAAGGTGACAGCCCACTCTATATCCGTCACCAGGGCGCGCACTGGGCGCCCAATCTCGAAGCGGGCGGTGTCTTCAGCAACAAGGCATTGCGACTTAATCCGAGCATTCGCGGCTTCGCGGTGCTGAACGGCGTCACACGTTTCACCACCCCTCAGGCCGAGTCGCCGTCGGCAGGCATGATCTACGATCTGTTGACTCGCGACAGCCGGGTGGGGTCGTTCTTGGGTCTCGTGTCGGCCGAGAAGCGCGCCACGGGGTACCGGCCAGATGACAGGAACACCTACGCCTTTTCGATCGATGGTCCTTACAAAGACGCCTTCCTGGTGCGCGACCAACGTGGGCGCATCCTCGCCATCGAACACTACATCAAGGGTAAACAGGTGGCGGAATTTCCCCTTGCCGGGTTGAAGGTGTGTCAGGGTCTGAAACTCGGTTTGGTTGCCCCTGGCCCGCTGGGAGAGAGCGGCGAGTGGCACGCGGCGGATTGCACCGCCCAGGGCGAGCGCAGCTATCTGCGCCTCGCCGTGGAGAGTCTAGCTGCCCATCGGGCGACGCTCTCGCTGCTCCAGGTGCAGGGTACCTGGCAGGGTAAGCGGTTTGTACCCAACAAACTGTCCCAGCTGGAAATCGAAGAGGGCCTTGTCAGCGCGCTGCGCCAGGTGACGGGTGGCTGGCAGCGGGTGGGCAAGACCTGGCAGCTGGCGGGGGATGCGCGTTGCGTCTACGATGTAGATTCCCAAGATGAATACGCCGACCGATCCGAGCCAGCGCCGTGTCACTTCGCCAACGGCGTTCAGGACGACGCGGCGTACCGGGACCGGGCGCAAACCGCCGAGCGGGGTACGCAGTACTGGCGCAAGACCTACTGCACAGAACTCTACGACCTAGCCTCGAAGGCTTACTACCGAACACTGGGCAGCTATCGAGACTATTGCCAGCGGGATCTGGCCTACTTTGGCCGCCGCATCAACGACTGGTCCAAGTACTATTACAGCTGGTTGATCGGCGGTAGCCCGGAGAAGGACTTCAAGGGGCAGTTGGCCTGCTACGATCGCAAACTCAACAGCGCGACAAAGGCACGCCATGGCGACGGCTCCCTGGATGAGGCCGAATTCGCGCTTTGGGCATTCAATGTGCGTCTTGAAGATGATCCGGGACTCGCCTACTGCGAGTTGGGGCCGGTCGAAGAGCGGATTGCTGAGACTCAGCGCATGCAGCAGGCCATGCAGGCCGAACGCGACGGATTTGCCTCGACGCGCGACACCTATCGGCGCATGGGCGATCAGTACCGGACAGCCAAGGCCAACAAGCAGAGGCAGATGAGCCTGAACCTCAACAGCTACATCGTGAACCGCCTCTCCAACATCGGCAACGACGCCCGCGCCGCCATGAACCAGGCGACCGGGTGGACCCGGCCGTGGATGGCCGAGGCGCTCGCCAACGACGCGCGCCAACGCGAGGCGGAGGTGGCGGCAATGCAGCAGCGGGCTCAGAGTTGGCCGCAGCGGGCGCCTGAGCCACCCGCGCAAGCGATTAGTAAGCCGAAATACACGCCGTTGGGCGCGGGGGTCAATAACAAGATCGTGATCAATGGCCCCGGCTACGCCTGCTACGACCCTGAGAACCGCAACTGCAAGCACGGTGAGACCATCGTCCCGGATGGCAAGGGAGGCTGGAAAACGCTCGATGGCAAACCGGTGGGTCCGCAGGATACGCAAACCACCACGGCCGCGCTCGATCAGAAATCCGCGCCAACTGTTCCGGCTGTCGCACCAGCCAACGGTCGCCCCGCCGGCATGGAGCGCGAAGGGTTGCCCGGGAGTGGTCGTGCTTCGCCTGCAGGGGGTGCCACGGCACCCAGTGCCGGCGGAAAGGTGGCGCTGGCCGCCTGCTGGCAAAATTCGGCGAAGCTCTGGCTCTGTGATGGGCCCAACCAGAATCTCGTCACCGGTTACAAGACGGTCGAGGAGGCCATGAAGTTAGTCTCTTGTCCTGGGGGCGGCTACGTGGACACGATCGTCGGCAGTGGCGGGTTAAGTGGCAAGCGGATTCAGATCTATCGCTGCGGGAGAAATCTCGCTTCCTATGATCGCGATATCCGCATGAAACCCGACTACGGTCGGCTTCCTTATTGAGTCGAGATCATTCGAGTGCCCCGGTGGCTTGACGCCGGGGTGCTCGTCTCAATCTTCAAGATAGGTGTAACCTCTGAGTCCGGCCCCAAATTCACCGAGAAGCTGTTGTACCTCTGCGGTGAATAGATCAGTCGCGTCAGCACAGCATCCTGGATGCAACCGGTAGTTTTTGGGCTTACTGATTTCGCCCTATGACTGCGCACCCCGCGAATGGAGGCCCGATTTCAGCATCCTTTTGGGCGTTACCCTGTCCCAGGTCGACAGCGTAACCGAGGGCACCTACAACTAGCGCCGCACGGCCCAGCGTTAATCCTGAAACTCATTTAAAAACAGAAAATTTAGGTGAACTCTAATCTCGCCTAGAACACAGCCTGCGTCATTAAAAACAACGTTTCGTCACTAAATGGCGACCGCTCACAGCGATCACCACTCGTACTTGTTTGGCTTTTCACTGCAAAAGAAGAGGTTGACGCGCCGCGATAACGACAATAGATTCAACACTCATAACTAGAGTGACGGACACCTGAGGAGGGGTCATGCTGAAAGTCGGTGATAAAGCGCCGGAGTTTGCACTGCCTAACGCAGATCTAGAGAAATCAGAACTCGGCGACTACCTGGGTAAAAAGAATCTGGTGCTCTATTTCTATCCTAAAGACAACACGCCAGGCTGCACGATTGAGGCCTTAGAGTTTTCTGATCTGATGGATGAGTTTCAGGCGGTAGCGACGGATATTCTCGGCGTCAGCATGGATAATTGCCTGAGCCATGGTGACTTTCGGGACACCAACGGCCTCACGATAGGCCTGCTCGCCGATATCGACGGCACGCTCTGTCAGGACTATCACGTCTGGCAGGAGAAAGAGGCCCATGGCGAGAAGCGCATGGGCATTGTGCGTTCAACATTCATCATCGATAAGCAGGGAATCATCCAGCACGCCCTGTATGATGTTAAACCGAAGGGACATGCCCAGAAGATCTTGGAGTTAGTCCAGGCACTCTGACCCCCATCCGAGCCGATCAAACAGCTCGGTTATTTCACTGTCAGGGCAAGATTGCAGCGATAAGAGTGTGCCACTGTAAGGATGAATAAAACCAATATCTGACGCCATCAACAGCAGACGATAGACACCAAACTCATCACGAAATAGCTGATTATGCTTACCATCCCCGTGGGTGGTATCACCCACAATGGGATGGAAGATATGCTTCATATGCTTGCGTATCTGATGCATCCGCCCGGTTTCTGGCGTGACCTCCACCAACGAGTAACGTGCCGTACTGTACCGCCCTACTGCAAAAGGCAGTTCAACCGTGGCCAGTCTGCGATAGGATGTCACCGCTTGCTGGAGAGGCCGCCCCTCCTCTTCCTGCAAGGGATAATCAATCCGATCCGATTCACAGATAAACCCTCTCACCACCGCCAAGTAACGCTTTGATACGAGTCGTTGTTCAAACAACCCCACCAAACGACGTGCGGCATCGGAATCCAGGCCGAACACCAGAACACCCGACGTTGGACGGTCCAGGCGATGCACCGGATAGACTCGACGGCCGATCTGATCACGTAACTGCTGCAGTACAAACTGGGTATCTTCTGAGATGCGAGTTCGATGCACCAGCCTGCCTGCCGGCTTATCGATGGCAACGTAGTGATCATCCTGATAAATAATTTTAAGTTCACCCATCAGTACATGTTACCTGTTTCCAGGCCGGCTTTGCGGTTAATATCACCCCTAGGTAATATGCTAGGGAGATGCATCCAAGCCTAAAAAATCATGAAACTTCGCACCCAGATACTGCTGTTCTTCTTTGCCTTTGCACTGACACCGCTGCTGATTGCCGTGGTGATCAATCTGCCATTGGTGCTGGAGCGCATGGATCTGTTCTATCAAAAAGCCCATCTACAAAATCTGCGCGCCGACTTCAGAGATCTCGACCAGCACCTTGCCAGTCGTCATGAGATGGTGCGACTGCTTGCAAAATTACCTGAACCAGGCGCTGTATTGGGACAAAAAGGCGAGGAGAACAGTAGCGACAACATTGATTTGGCCCGGACACGCTATCTCCAGTGGATCAATCAGATATTGCGCGAACAATTAGATATTGTTCAGATTGTCTTCCTTGATCAACAGGGTGACGAAAAGTTCTGGCTGGATCGTAATCTTGAGGATCAATCCTGGCGCCCCACCATCCAACGACCTACCCGCGCCTCACCTGAACTGATCAAAGCGGCATCACAGATAGACCCAGGGGGCGTACTGGTCAGTGCATTAAGTGTCAATCCAGAGGCCGGCGCACTCGACCCCCGACACTTCATGAATCTGCGACTGATCACCCCGATATTTGGTCATGACTCCAAACAAGCCATTGGCGCTGTCATGCTTACCATCGATGTTGGTGGAATTGCGCGCTCCTATCGCAATACCTTTTGGGTCAATAGCGACGGTCGGTTTCTGGAGATTCCTGATCCCAATGCACAGACCGGGAACGCCTTCGAGCGCTACCCTGGACTCGCATCACTGTTTACCGAACAGAAACCTGCACTCTGGAAAGGCGCAAACCAACAGATTATGTGGGTACCTATGTTCCGAACTGAGCAGGCCCAATCCCTCTGGGTTGGTCGACTGGTTGATCCCTCGCCTATTGCTGAATTTCGCTGGACACTCACACTCCGCGTTCTGAGCATTGTCTTTCTTTTGATGTTTGCCACCTGGCTCGCTTCTCGCTGGTTGGCAAAACGGGCTGAACGTCTGAGTCGTGAGCTTATTGATGGTATCCAGAAGATTCTGGAAAATGAGGAGCACGTTGCCTTCAACTGGAAAGGCCCCCAGGAGTTAAAACGTCTGGGCGCCAATCTCTCCCGACTGGCAGAGGAACATGGCAGGGCTTCCAGGGAGCTGCGCGTTCATGCCAGGGAGCTGGAGGAGTCCAATCGCTACAAATCCCAGTTCCTGGCCAATATCAGCCATGAACTAAAAACCCCCCTCAACTCAATACTCCTTCTCTCCAAGCTGTTGGCAAATGCCAAGCAGGGTCTTACGGAAGACCAGCTCAAACAGGCCAAGGTAATCAACGAAGCAGGGGCCGATCTTCAGGCCTTGATCGATAATATTCTCGACCTCTCCCGGATTGAAGCACGACGTACTCCACTCAATCCTGAAACGGTACAGATCACACCGCTTCTGCAGAGCCTGAAAGAACTGATCCAGCCACAATTCGATGCCAAAGGCCTCGTCTTAACCCTGCATATCAATGACAAGGCGCCACAACAGATCACCACCGATCCAGACAAACTGCGTCAGATCATCAAAAACTTCCTCTCCAATGCAGTGAAATTTACCGCCCAGGGTGAAGTCAGCATTCAACTTGACCCGGCCGCAGAAAACCGGGATTTCGTGCTGCAAATAAGTGTCACAGACAGCGGAATTGGCATCCCTGTGGAGAAACATGAAGAGATTTTCGAGGCCTTCAAACAGGCCGATGGAGCCACTAATCGCCGTTATGGTGGCACAGGTCTTGGCCTCACGATTAGTCGGCAACTTGCCCGACTGCTGGGCGGTGATATCACGCTGCACAGTACACCGGGGCAGGGCAGCCAGTTCAGTTTGTTACTGCCACAGGAACTCCCTACTCAAACCGAAAACGCTGAGTCAATCCGCCTGGAAAGCAAGCGCCCCTCTATCACTGCCGAGATAGAACCGACTACAAACCAATATCTCGGCAATCATCCTTTATTGGTAGTGGATGCCAACCTGAAGAATCTGTTGCAACTCACACCCATGTTGGAGCAGTCTGGCCTGCGGGTAACCGCTGCCGAGGACGACAATGAGGCTCTGGAGGCGATGGCAGAGGAGAAATTTGCCTTGGCCTTGATCGACATCACTCTCCCCTGTGACAACTGCTGTGATACGATCAGAACAATAAAGCAGGCACAGCAGATTCCTGTCATCGCCATGATTTCGGGTGAAAACGACGAAACCATGGAAAAGTGTTTGGCGGCAGGCGCCGATGCCCTGTTGCAAAAACCGATTAATACCGGGCAATTGAATGGTCTGCTACTCCAATTTCTACCTTCAGAAGCAGTCGAAACTGAATGATGAATCGCTATAGTGGATTTACACTCCTGGCCGTGGATGACCACGAACACAACCTCTTCACGCTGCGCACCTTGGTGCAACAGCATATGGATGTGACCATCCTCGAAGCAACCTCAGGCCAGCAGGCGCTGGATATCGCCTTGAGTGGCGCCCCGATCGACCTGATTATACTTGATATACAGATGCCCGAGATGGATGGCTTTCAGACGGCATCGATGCTGAAGATTCGCAAGAAGACACGAGACATCCCCATCATCTTCCTCACCGCTGCCTTTAAGACCCAAGAGTTCCAGCAAAAAGGTTATGAGGTCGGTGCCGTCGATTATCTACTCAAGCCCATTGATGACAACCAACTCATCAACAAGATCAGTACCTACTTTAGGTTGATTGAAAAAGAGCGGTCACTCAATCTAATACTGGAGCAGAAAGTTGCCGAACGTACGGCTGAACTGGCCCATGCAAAACAGCATCTGGAAAACATCATCACCTATATGGGCGAAGCACTGCTGGTGCTGAATCCCGATGGTAAAATTATGGAAGTTAATCCAGCCCTGCGAAAGATGCTGGGATACAGTGACGAAGAGCTTTTAGGCATGGGTATCGGGGATATCTTTGAAGAAGAAGAAGACGAGCAAGCCGGTGCTTTTATGGGTACTTGGCTGGAGGCGTTGATTCGGGTTGGCGCACTAAACAAGATTGAAGCACGCTTCATCACCCGTGATGGAAAGCGCATCCCGATACTTTTCTCTCGTACGGCGGTAAAAAATGAAGCGGGAAAAATCAGCGATATCTTATGCATTGCCAAGGATATGACAGGCTATATCCGGCAGGATGAGTCATCAGGCGATAATACCATTGACGCGGATGCACTCTCTTGAGTTGTAACAGGAGTTAATCATGAGCGATCCAAACGAACCCATTGTAGAAAATGAAGATACCAGCCTTACTGCGAATGCACTGAAGGCGATGGCCCACCCTTTACGGTGGAAAATCCTCTGTTCACTGGGGGATGCCGAATTGTCGGTCGGCGAGATTGTTGAACGCACAGGCACATCACAAAGCAATATATCGCAACACCTGGAGCAGTTGCGTAACAAAAATATTGTCGTCTCCCGTAAAGAGGCCAATCGCATCTACTACCGCATCCGCAATGGCCAATTACTGACGCTGATAGGCACCATGCGTACCGTGCTTTGCCCCGCCAATCTGGATGAGCGATATCCAAAAGACGAAGAGTAGTAGTCCCGTTTCAGGCTAGGCAATCAGTAGGCGATTCCGGTATTCTTGCAGGATGACACCCCAGCAATATTACCAGCATCAACTTGAGCAATCTGAAGTGATTGCCGACCCAGATCAAGCGGCCGCCGTCACTGAACTCCAATCGCTCTACGACAGGCTTCTTCTGCCAGTGACACCGGCACCAGAACCCGACCTGTTCAGTCGATTTCTGAAACGTAAAAGCACCCTTCAACCCACACCGGTAGCGGGCGTTTATCTATGGGGCGGCGTCGGAAGAGGAAAGACCTGGCTGGTTGATCTCTTCTACAACCAACTCCCCTTTACAGAAAAAATGCGGGTGCATTTCCACCACTTCATGCGTGATACCCATGAGGCGCTAACCCGCCATAAAGGGGTAAAAAATCCGCTCGAAAAGGTAGCCGAAGAGCTGGCATCCCGCACCCGCATTCTCTGTCTGGATGAATTTATTGTGACCGATATTGGGGATGCCATGATTCTGGCCCAGCTCCTCAAGTCACTGTTTGATCGAGGAGTTACTCTGGTCACCACATCCAATACCGAACCTGACAACCTGTATAAAAACGGCCTGCAACGCAGCAGCTTTCTCCCCGCAATTGATTTGATCAAGCGATTTACACGGGTCATAAAACTGGATGCAGGCACTGACTACAGACTGCGCTATCTGGAACAGGCTACGGTCTATCACTCACCGCTCAGCCCCCTCGTCAAAGAGCGGCTAAATGACGAGTTCGAACACCTCGCCCCTGAACCTGGAGAGAGTGGTGGCACCATCACCCTTTACGGGAGAGAGATACCGGTCAAACGGAAGGCCGATGACCTGATCTGGTTTGATTTTCTCTCAATCTGTGGGCCACCGCGTAGCCAGGCTGATTATCTGGAGTTAGCGCGCTGTTACCACACAGTAATGATCTCGGACATCCCTTTACTCACATCAGATCATGATGATGCGGTAAGGCGTTTCGTTTTTTTAATTGATGAATTTTATGATCGGGGTGTCAAACTGATTATCAGTGCAGCGGCCATGCCGCAACAGCTTTACCTCGGTGAGCGCCTTGCTTTTGAATTTGAACGGGCGGTGAGCCGCCTGCAAGAGATGCAGTCACTCGAATACCTGTCGAGGGAGCACAAGGCATGAATGATGAACTGATCGAGTTACAAAACCGCATTGCCTTTCAAGAGGATGCCATTCACCAGCTGACCCTGACGGTCAGTCAGCAGCAGAACCAGATCAATACCTTAAAACTCGCCCTCCAGGAATTGCACAAGCAGATGCGCAACCTGGAACCCCCTGAAGATGGCCATGGTGGCCACGAAATCCCACCCCACTACTGATCTCGCTCCAGCCTGACCTACCCACCGTTTAAATGAACGGGGGTGGTTAAATATCTTGACATGCGAATGATAATGATTATCATTCGCTTCAGAATAAGGCAATTGGAGAGACAACATGCGATGCATCATAGATGCCTGGCTGGAACGGCGTGATCCCTGCTTACGCCTGCTTGATGCCGATACAGGGAAAGAGATCCTACGTTGTGGCACTGGCTGGATAATACCGCTGCTGGAGAGCGGCGAACTCTCACTGGATGATATCCAGGATGAGGGGCTCAGCTACGGCGAGCGGCTTGGGCTCTCCCTAGAGGGGTCTACGGCGTGTGCGATCTGAAGAAAAAATATTTTATACCGCCACAGACCAAACCCTGTCGTCGCTTGAAAATCTGGGAGGTAGACAGAAGTTACCACTGCGCCATACTCGGCACCTGCCTGACACTGTCTGAACTCCATAAGATCATTCGGCAATCCGGTATCATCCTGGCCCCCAAGGCCTCTGATTACGACGCACACCGAGCCTTGGTCTCAGTTTCTGGACAGGAGGGTCGCAGTGCACGCCTGCTCACCCGCTTACTGGATAAAAAGTACCAGCGCACCGTAGTCCAGTTGATGCGTCTTTCAGACGACAAGTCACTCCACAGCGTTTGGCAGAACGCCATGAAATCGGGTGATATAGCCGGCCATTTCTGGGCCCTCGTGACACACCCGCTGGTCGGTGAAACACTCATGGATCAGATTTATGGGGAAGTCCACATGCTCTCCCACCTGGTGGGGGCCTCAAATAGGGCGGACCTGAAGCGACTGGCGTCTCTGGAAGAACGCGTCGCCTTTTTAAATAGAGGCTACGCGAATAAGACCAACATCAGCCTTGCGCTGATCCCACTGAGAAGCTCAGCCTGTCCGCCTTTGCCAAAGAGCTCTCTAATATCACGACCAATTAACACTGAAAATGATCGGAAATCATTATGAAAAATGCAGTCAATGACCACACAAATTGCCGGTCACCAGGCCATACCTCCGGCCTGATTCTGGCCACACTGATTACAGCCGGCATTCTACTGACCGGGCTGTCCAGCTTCTAATCCGCAAAATGCCCCCACCGTCAATTGGAACAATTGTCCAATGGTAGCGGCGATTCTGCGACTTATTCTTTAACCATTATTTAAAACAATCTCACAAGGGGAACACGTGAAAAAGCACACGCTAGCACTCTCACTACTGACCATTTTGGCTCCACCCATAGCCAGTGCGGACAACCTTTCAGATGCCTTCAAGAATGGCACCGTAAGTGGTGACCTGAATCTTTTTTATAAAGGGATCGACAACCGTACCACCTCGGACTCAGGCTACGGCACAGGCTTCCTCGGCCTTAAATATGAAACCGCTCCTTTGAACGGTCTACAGCTGGGGCTGGCCTTTCGCCACGGCAGTGAGATTGATGAGGATAATCCAGGCGATTCCGACGAAGGAGTGGGCACCCTCGTGACGGAGGCCTATATCAGTTATCAAGGTGATCAGTTTGGTGCCAAACTGGGTCGTCAGGAGATTGACCTGGAGTGGGTAGCGGACTTCCATGAAGCCATTACCGTTACCACTAGCGCCCTGCCCAATACCGATCTGACCGCCGGTTTCAGCCGCAGTTTTGCGGTAGCCAATGAAGATGAGCTTAATCACTCATTTGCCGACATCAGCGATGATGGGGCCTATTTCCTGGATGCCAAGATCACACCTATGGAAGGGTTAACGCTGAACCCCTACTATGTCCATGAAGATGAGATCTATAATGGGATCGGCCTTAAAGTCGAGTATGAGCACACCTCAGGTCTTGGTATCACCGCCCACTATGCAACATCTGATGTTGATGTAGCGGGTGAAAATGATGGCAACATCCTCCACCTGGAGCTACGGGGAACACTGGGCGGGCTTGCACTCAAGGCCGGCTTTATCGACACGGATAAAGACGGTGGCGTGGGCCATTTCACCGACCTGGGTGAAAACATCAAACCACTGGAAGAGGGTAACCAGGTCTACGTAACCGACGCCGAGACATTATATCTCGGCGCTGAGTACACCTTTGGATCTGCCACCGTGGGCCTGATGGTGGGCAATACCGATTATGCTGGTAATGCCGATGAGCGTGAGATTGACCTAACCCTGGCCTATGATCTTTCCAGCCTAGCTGACAATCTAAGCCTGAACATGCTGTATGCCAATATCGACGCCAACAGCAGCAGCGCCGACTACGAAAAGTTCACCCTGATGCTCAGTTACGGCTTCTGACAAGTCGAAAAAAACCCAGCCACTTAAATGGCTGGGTTACAGTTCATCTTGTTAATGACCCGTAAGCGATCAATCACTACCCCAGCTTTTTCCCTTCACCCCAGGGCTATGATAGGCCTCACTCAGTTCATGAACGGCATCAACCAGGACACCCGCATGTTCCGGGTTTACATCCGGATGAATACCATGACCGAGATTGAAGACATGCCCAGGTCCGTGACCATAGCTCGCCAACACCCGGCCGACCTCCTCACGAATACGTTCGGGTGCCGCATAAAGGATACTGGGATCTACATTACCCTGTAGCGCAACCCGATCTTTCACGCGTACACGGGCATCGGCCAGGTCAGTGGTCCAGTCAACTCCCAAGGCATCGCAACCGGTTGCCGACATCGCATCAAGCCACTGGCCACCACCTTTAGTAAACAGAATCACCGGCACCTTGCGCCCGTCACTCTCCCGCACCAGTCCTTTGACAATCTTGTCCATATAGGCCAATGAAAACAACTGATAGTCCCGAGGACTGAGTACACCACCCCAGGTATCAAATACCATTACCGCCTGTGCACCAGCCGCGATCTGTGCATTCAGATAGCTGATTACAGATTCGGCCACTTTTCCCAAAAGGGTGTGCATCAGATCCGGACGATCAAACATCATCTCCTTCACCTTGGCGAAGTTCTTGGTGCTGCTCCCCTCAACCATGTAGGTGGCCAGCGTCCACGGGCTGCCAGAAAAACCGATCAGGGGAACACGGCCATCCAGTTCACGGCGAATCGTGCGTACCGCATTCATTACATAGCCCAGATCATCTTCCGGGTCAGGCACGCCCAAGGCGTTTACAGCGGCTTCATCCTGTACCGGATGCTTAAATTTTGGTCCTTCTCCCTCGGTAAAATAGAGCCCAAGACCCATCGCGTCGGGGATTGTCAGGATATCGGAGAACAGAATCGCGGCATCCAGAGGAAAGCGCTCCAGCGGCTGCAGGGTGACCTCACAGGCCAGCTCTGGATTCGTGCAGAGATCCATAAAGCTACCCGCCCTGGCACGCGTTGCCTTATATTCTGGCAGATAGCGGCCGGCCTGGCGCATCATCCAGACGGGCGTCTTATCTACGGGTTCACGGAGCAGGGCTCGGAGAAATCGATCGTTTTTCAAGCTGGACACAGCAGGTTTCCTTTTTAGACACAATGAGACACACCGGCCTGCGTTGCCGGTGAGAGGGCGAGTTTACACCGAAATCGCAAATGAAACACGGCGCCATTGAATATCAAGGGCGCCGTGATGACTACAAATGATCGGTTTGACCAAATAATCGCTTAATAGTCGCCTTTTTTTCCTACACCAACAAAGGCAAAATCCCACTCCAGATCAAACGGTGCCCACCAGGCACCTACACCCGTCTCCTTATCGGTATGGCGGTAGAAGCCGTTATAGGCCGGGGGCTTGATATGGTATTTGAGATGATACTTACCCGGGCCATTAAGCTTAATGTTATCCGCATAGTGGGGACCATCCGAGGCCACCATCGGCATAAAGTGGCCCGTGGTGGACCAGTCTTCACCTTGCTTGGTGATGGTGTAGCTAATATCCAGATAAGGCATCCATTCGCCTTCGCCAAATCCATTCTGATTACCCTTGATGGCGTGAATATCAGCCTCCAGGTGAATATCAGCCTTGCTCATTCCCGGTAACATCGGCTCCATCATCGTTGGCTGCAGATAGACGGCCGCGATCTCCATCCCGTTCAGCTCAACAGGGTCCCCGATTGGCTGCTCACCCGCCAAGGCAACACCACTTCCAAACAGTCCGGCCAGCGCCAGATTCACCATTTTACGCTTCATGTATGACTCCAATTATCATATAGTAATGCGACTTATTCGCGTTTATTGATAAAAAATTACCCGCTCCGGACACCCGCAGCGGGGTTCTTACAATCCAAACACCGCTGGCCACCAAGCAAGACCAACGGCACAGCTACCTAACACCCCTGGCAGCAACGGGAGCCAGAGTGAATTCAAGGCGACACCCTGATTGATCAGTATTCTCGCCCCCAGGTAGAGACTCCAAACTAGGCCGACCAAAAACAGCCCAGCCTTTAAATAACCCACTGTTTCCTGCGACAACCCTAGCTGGGTAAGCGGGGCAAAAAGTTCGCCCCCCAGCCCCAGAATCAGTGACACCATGGCAACGGGCGCATATTGATAACCCAGTTCAACAAATCGTTCTGAAACACTAAGGTCGCCCCCGACACGTCCAGCAAGCCAGGCCGATACGCCTGTGGTAACAGTCAACAGCAGTGCCAGGATCAGCATCACCCCAAGCATAAAAGTGACTATCATGCCGAAATCAAGCCAGTTGAATACTTCACGCCGCTCAGGATGCACACTCATCAGCCACCAGGGTCCCGACTCGCCTATCCAATACCACTCCCGCTCTATAAACCAGCCCCCGACTGACTGCCTGAGCTGTTGGTACACCGGTAACACCAGCCAAAGAAACCCACCCAGCGCAATGCCTGTCCCGAGAAACAGAAAGACGACCTCGTAGGGGTTCGGGTGATGCTTACGTATCTGCTCAATCTCTTCACCGGCATGACGCAGGCGCAGGAAAAGCCCTCCCTTAGACTGCGGATTAACGCAACGAAAACACTCGATACAGTGCCGAGACTCCTCCTTTCGGGGGATATCAATCATGGTGGGGCAGACCCCCTTTTCAGTAAACCGGTCGCCACCGGGCTTCTTCCGTTTGGGGGCAAACTGCACCGCACCAATTCTCGAGAAAACACCCAGCAGCAGACCAATGGGGCACATATGACGACACCAGGCCCGTTTATTCCGTCCATAGAAAAAACCCAGTACGAAGGCCAGTAACAGTGTTCCGCCAAACACTTCGGCTACCGCTTCGGGATGATCCCGCACCCCAACGGTTTGCCCCAACACCGTTATCAATAAAAAACTGATAATCGGTGTACCTTCCCAACGCACCCAGGCCGGGATCGGTCGCTGAAGACCTTTTTTATTAGCCCACGCTGAGGCTGCCCCCATTGGGCATAGAATGCCGCACCAGCTACGCCCGGTCAGAATGACCGACAGAAACACCAACGGAAACCAGAGCCCCCACATGGCATAGTTGGCAAAGCGGGTAAAATCATTGAGTGGTGTAGAATTTTCGACCGCTTCCGGTAGAAACAGTGGCAGAAAGATAATGCCCAGAAAAAACAGGAACATCACCACATGCACCCAGACCAGGCGATCACGGTGGTGCACAAAGAACCCCTCGACCGGGCCTGCTATTCGTTCATTGATGCTGCCGTTGATACGAATAGGTATTGCGGCAATCGGGTCGACCGTTATCCCATCCCGTGCGGACCGTGAGAGTGGCACACTCACACCACAGCCCCAGATAGCTGTTGACGACGCTTGCTCCACCACCACAGCAGAGCAAAGGGAAGTGGAATGACCAGTAGCAGCTGAGCCGCCACACTCTCCATACTGGGATAAAGACCCAGCCAGGTAATTGTCAGGCCACCTTCGATGGGGGTTATACCAACCCAACCAGCCTCCTGGAGTTCCAGTACACCATTGCCTGCAAAGGAGACGGCGAGGTAGTAGAGCAGTGCCGCAGTAACCGAAAAGAACAAACCCAGGGGCAGTTTGAAAGAGGCCGCCTGCATGGCCTTGTAGAGTAACAACAGTGAAACAGTGGCTAAACCAAAACCGACTATCAGTGGCTGCCACTGACTATCGGCCTGGCCTGCCAATGCCTGGTAGAAGAGTACCGTTTCAGCCCCTTCGCGATACACCGCCAGAAATGCAGCTAACCCCAAGGCAAACGTACTACCACGGCTGAGCGCTTGATTAATCTGACTATTGATAAAGGCCTGCCAGCGCGCCGCTTCGCTTTTGGAAATCAGCCAGTAGCTGACGTAAAACAGTACAACTGCGGCAAACAACATGGTAAGGCCTTCCAAGGCCTCTTGACCCGCACCAGAGATTTGGAAAACCATGGTTATCAGCCACGCCGTTAACAGACTGGCCACCAGCGCCAACACGACACCTTGATAGATCACGCGGACTTTATCCGCGGCCGATTGACGTCTTAAGTAAGCCACAAGGGCGGTAATTACCAGGATGGCCTCAAAGCCTTCTCGTAGCAAAATCAAAAAGGCTTGCACAAACAGTCCCCAAAAGCCTGCATCCTTCGGCTTTTGAGCCTGGGCTACTCCTTCGAGTGCTTCCCTGAGTGTCAGCCAGGCAACGGCTATCTGATCTGTCGGACGCGACTGCGAGGCCAGTCCAATAATCCTGCTGAAGTAGGCCTCCAGCTCACTCTTCAGCGCGGGATCCCGCATACCAATGGCCAATTCCATGCCACTCCCTTCGAAGACATCAAAGTAGAGCGCGGAGAAGGCATCAGCCGTATCCTCCTCACGCTCAGGGGAGTAAGCCGCGAGGAGTCGATCACCCTCCTCTATCAGTTGACCGACCACGACCTTGAAATCGACCCTGGCGTCAGTGGCAGCAGTGACACTAAAACTCAGCCAGGTCAGAAGGATTATTCCAATAAGGCGCTGCATCACTGATTCACCTTAAAGACCTCCAAAGGAATCCCCGCCTGATCAAGCAACAATGCATCACGACGCATAGCAAGCCGTATCTCTTCGGCTATCAATGCAACCTGCTCAGCTCCTGCATTTTGTTGAATGGCTTTCCTGAATTTCCCGAAGTTTTTTTCAACCAGATAGGTGTGCTTAGCACCCAACTCCATGCGCATCGCGGCTTCCATTTTACGATCCTCAAACACCCCAAAGTAAGCACTCACTACAGCTCGCTTTGCCTCTGTGCTATCACCCTTTGCATAGGCCGCCTCAGCCTCATCGATATGCTTAACGACAGCTTCAGCAACGGTTAGCCAGCTAGACTCATTGGCAATAACGGTAGAAGTGATAACGACCAACAGAATCCACAAAACATGTTTTTTCATTCGATTAACCATCTGCGCTTACAAGGAAGTCGATCGGCCGGTACAATGGGCAGGCCGATATAGATATTAGTGCGAATGATAACGATTCTTATTTACTATGGCAACTCCATTTTGACCTGTTCTCAATCAATCTATGCTGCACGGAACAAAGGCTTTGCGAAAAAAATAAGGCATAAAAAAAGGATGGCCAACCCTGGCCATCCTTTTTTCACCAACCGCCTCCGGCGTTAAAACTTAGCGGGGCAACTCAGAGCTTCCCATGAGATACTCATCTACCGCTCGTGCACATTGGCGCCCCTCACGGATTGCCCAAACCACCAGTGACTGACCTCGCCGCATATCGCCTGCAGCAAATACGCCCCCGATAGAGGTGCGATAAGCATCAGTGCCTTCCGTATCACTCTGCACATTACCACGAGTATCCAGCGCAACATCCAACTCAGCCAACATGCCTTCATGCACGGGATGAACAAAGCCCATTGCCAGTGTGACCAGATCAGCCTTGAGTTCAAACTCAGAGCCCACAACCTCACTCATCTGCCAGGCACCGTTCTCATCTTGATGCCATTCTACCTTGATACACTGAACGGCTTTCACATTACCCTTTCCGTCATCAATGAATGCCTTGGTCGCGACACACCATTGGCGATCACAACCCTCTTCCTGAGAGGTGGAGGTACGCATCTTATTCGGCCAATAGGGCCAGACCGTCAGCTTGTCTTCTTGGGCAGGCGGCTGTGGCAGAATTTCGATCTGGGTAACAGACATTGCGCCATGACGATTAGAGGTTCCAATACAGTCAGAACCTGTGTCACCGCCACCAATGACAACGACATGCTTGCCTTCGGCCGAGATGAATCGATCGCCAACTTCGTCACCCTGCACTTTGTGGCTGTTCATGCGCAGAAAATCCATGGCAAAGTGAACGCCACTAAGCTCTCGCCCTGGAACAGGCAGGTCTCTCGGCTTTTCAGAACCGCCCGTCAATACCACTGCGTCGAACTTATCGACCAGGAGTTTAGCCGGAATATCCACACCAATATGGGTATTGCCGCGGAACTTTACGCCTTCAGCCTTCATCTGGCTCATCCGGCGATCAATCACTTTCTTATTCAGCTTAAAGTCAGGAATACCGTAGCGTAGCAACCCACCAATACGGTTCTCTTTTTCAAAAACCGTGACCGAATGACCCACTCGAGCCAACTGCTGGGCACAGGCCAATCCCGCAGGACCAGAACCGACAATAGCAACCTTCTTTCCGCTCTTGTGGCGAGGAAGCTGGGGTTGAATCCAACCCTCTTCCCAGGCCTTTTCAACGATGGAAAGCTCTATGTTTTTAATGGTGACCGGCTCATTGTTCAGATTTAGGGTACAGGCCTCCTGACAGGGAGCAGGGCAAATACGCCCCGTAAATTCGGGGAAGTTATTGGTTGAGTGCAACATATCGATCGCCGCCTTCCAATCCTGGTGGTACACCAGATCATTCCAGTCAGGAATGAGGTTATCAACCGGACAACCTTTATGACAGAAAGGGATACCGCAATCCATGCAGCGTGCACCCTGCAGGCCCATTTCCTCGCTGCTTAAACTGATGGAGAACTCACAAAAATGCGTCAGCCGATCAGCTATTGGCGCATAACTGCGATCCTTTCGTGGATACTCCATGAAACCTGTTGGCTTACCCATGATTAGCGCCCCCCCTTTGCAACGTTACTGCTTTTCGCTTGTTCAACCTGCATCTCAAGCAATGCCCTACGATAATCGACCGGCATAACCTTGACGAACTTAGGCAGATAGTCTGTCCAGTTATCGAGAATCTTCTGCGCCACACTGCTATTGGTGTAATGCAAGTGACTCTGAACCAACTGCTTGAGACGAATCGAATCAAAGCGCGTCATATCATGGCTTACATCAACACGTCCTTTGGTTTCAAGGTCGCCGCCTTGATGGTCGAGCGCTTCCAGTGCGTCATCTTCATCCTGGATGGGTTCCAGCTCTACCATGGAGAGATTGCAGCGCTGTTCAAACGAGCCCTCCTCATCGAGCACATAAGCGATACCACCTGACATACCCGCAGCAAAGTTTCTACCGGTCGAGCCAAGGCAGACCACGATTCCGCCAGTCATGTACTCACAACCGTGATCACCTACACCCTCAATGACAGCCGTGGCACCCGAGTTGCGAACAGCAAATCGCTCACCACCCACTCCACGGAAGTAACATTCGCCGGCAATTGCGCCATACAGCACGGTATTTCCGACAATAATGTTCTCTTCAGCCCTTCCAATGCCAGACTCTGCAGGCGGATAGACGATAATGCGTCCTCCAGACAGGCCCTTACCGACATAGTCATTCGCCTCGCCAGCAAGCTCAATGGTCACACCCTGGGTCAACCAGGCACCCATTGATTGACCTGCTGTCCCTTTAGCCTTGATATAGATCGTGTCCTCAGGCAATCCAGCGTGGCCGTATTTCTCTGCCACACGACCTGAAAGCATAGTGCCGAAGGTGCGGTTATAGTTATGAACGGGGACATCTATTTGAACCGCCTCACCCCGCTCCAGAGCGGGCTTGGCCATCTCGATCAACTGGTGATCTGCCGCCTTCTCCAATCCGTGATCCTGGCTTTCGGTGTTGAAAATCGCGACCCCTTCACCCGCCTTTGGCTTAGCCAGAATTCGAGAGAAATCGAGCCCTTTAGCCTTCCAGTGGGTTACCGCCTTACGGGTATCGAGGCGGTCAGTCTGACCGATCATCTCGTTAAAGCTGCGATAACCGAGCTTTGCCATCAACTGGCGAACCTCTTCAGCCACGAAGAAGAAATAATTGATCACATGCTCTGGTTTACCGGTGAAGCGCTTGCGCAGCTCTGGATCCTGCGTTGCCACACCGACAGGACAGGTATTCAGATGGCATTTGCGCATCATAATGCAGCCTTCAACAATCAAAGGCGCCGTTGCGAAACCAAATTCGTCTGCACCCAGCAAGGCACCGACTACCACATCTCGACCGGTTCTCAATCCACCATCAACCTGAACGGCAATACGCCCACGCAGTTTATTCAACACCAGAGTTTGATGCGTCTCAGCAAGACCAATCTCCCACGAAGAACCTGCATGCTTGATTGAGGTCAGTGGTGAGGCGCCAGTTCCGCCGTCATATCCTGAAATAGTCACATGATCAGCATGTGCCTTGGAGACACCGGCCGCAACCGTTCCAACGCCCACTTCTGAAACCAGTTTTACCGAGATACGTGACTTCGGCTGAACATTCTTCAGATCATGAATCAGCTGAGCCAGATCCTCAATGGAATAGATATCGTGATGTGGCGGTGGGGAGATGAGTCCCACACCCGGAGTTGAGTGCCGCACACGAGCAATCTGTGCATTCACTTTATGCCCCGGTAACTGACCGCCCTCACCGGGCTTAGCACCCTGCGCCATCTTGATCTGGATATCGTCTGAATTGACCAGATATTCAGTAGTGACACCAAAACGACCAGAGGCCACCTGCTTGATGGCAGATCGCTGTGGATTAGGTGAACCATCAGCCAGCGGATTAAAGCGACCGGCCTCTTCACCACCTTCCCCGGTATTAGACTTACCGCCAATGGTATTCATGGCGATCGCAAGGGTCGAATGGGCCTCATGTGAAATCGAACCAAACGACATTGCGCCTGTGGCAAATCGTTTGACGATCTCTTTAGCAGGCTCAACCTCATCCAGCGGCACCGGCTCATCGGCCCAGTTGAAATCAAACAAGCCACGGAAAGCGAGAAGCCGCTCATCCTGCTCATTAATCAGTTGGGTGAATTCTGCGTAGCTCTTGGCATCATTAGCCCTTGAGGCATGCTGAATCTTGGCAATGCTATCGGGTGTCCAGGCATGTGCCTCACCACGCAAGCGATACGCATAATCACCACCGACATCCAGATGCTTGCTGTATATGGGACTGTTACCATAGGCATTGGCATGCAGACGCACCGCTTCCTGGGCAATCTCATCCAGCCCAGCACCCTCAATTCTGGTTGAGGTACCGGTAAAGTACTGGTCAACAAAGCTGCTCGAGAGACCCACGGCATCAAAGATCTGTGCACCACAATAAGATTGGTAGGTCGAGATACCCATCTTCGACATGACCTTTTTCAGGCCTTTTCCAATCGATTTGATATAACGTTTCTGGGCCTCTTTAAAACCGAGCGACTCAGGCAAAGAGGGCAGCATGCTCTGGATGGTATCAAAGGCCACATAGGGATTGATGGCTTCTGCACCATAACCCGCCAATGTAGCGAAGTGATGTACTTCCAGGGCCGCACCGGTCTCAACAACCAGTCCCGATTCAGTACGAAGTCCCTTGCGAATCAGATGGTGATGGACCGCCGAAACCGCCAACAGGGCAGGAATGGCAATATGATCAGCATCAGCACGGCGATCAGACAGAATCAGGATGTTGTACCCTTCCAGCACAGCCTTCTCAGCCGTATGCCCCAGTGCATCCAACGCCAGTTTGAGGCCTGTAACGCCCTGATCCGCACTGAAGCAGATACTCAGGGTGCGGGTGCGGAAGGCCCCACCGGTATTGTCTTCAATATCCCGGATGCGCTCCAGATCGGTATTGGTCAATATGGGCTGATTAACCTCAAGACGCATGTTCGGCTTGCTTTGGCCGATACCCAGCAGATTGGGTCTTGGGCCGATCAGCGAAACCAGCGACATGACGATCTCTTCCCTGATCGGATCTATCGGTGGATTGGTCACCTGAGCAAAATTTTGCTTGAAATAAGTCGACAAGTGCTTCGGCCAATTCGACAAGACCGAAGGCGGCGTATCTGCACCCATTGAGCCTGTCGCTTCCTGTCCCGTCAGAACCATCGGTGTCAACAGGAACTTGATGTCTTCCTGGGTATAACCAAAGGCCTGCTGACTATCCAGCAAGGTCATCGGATCGGGCGACATGGCGCCAACCACCTCTGGTAGTTGATCCAAATGAATCTGGGTCTGATCAAGCCATGCTTGATAGGGATGTTCTGAGGAAAGCTGTTGCTTTATTTCTGCGTCATCAATAATCCGACCCTGCTCCAGATCAATCAGGAACATCTTGCCGGGCTGTAAACGCCATTTCTTGATGATCCTCTCTTCCGGAATATCAAGCACGCCCATTTCCGATGCCATCATTACCATGTCATCATCGGTAATCAGATAACGCGCAGGACGTAAGCCATTGCGGTCAAGCGTCGCCCCAATCTGTCTTCCATCAGTAAAGGCCACGGCCGCAGGGCCATCCCAAGGCTCCATTAACGCCGCGTGGTACTCATAGAAAGCCCGACGCTTTTCATCCATTAATGGATTGCCCGACCAGGCTTCAGGAATCAGCATCATCATGGCGTGAGCCAGCGAGTAGCCGCCCTGCACCAACAGCTCCAATGCATTATCGAAGGACGCTGAATCAGACTGCCCTTCAGGAATTAACGGCCATACTTTAGAGAGGTCGTCCCCGAGGATTTCGGAAGCCATAGAGTGCTTACGCGCCGCCATCCAGTTGACGTTTCCGCGCAGTGTATTGATCTCACCATTATGCGCAATCATGCGGAATGGATGAGCCAGATCCCAGGTTGGGAAGGTATTCGTCGAGAAACGCTGGTGAACCAACGCAAGCGCGGAAACCATGCGCTCATCTTTGAGATCGGGGTAAAACTCACCCACCTGGTCGGACAACAGCATGCCCTTGTAGGTGACTGTCCGGGATGACAAGGAGGTAAAGTAGAAGGAATCTCCTCTCTCCAGGCCCGCTTCACGAATAACCTTCTCTATCTGTTTACGGATAACAAAAAGCTTGCGCTCAAAACCAGTCTGATCGGCACAGTTTTCACCACGGCCAATAAATATTTGCTTAATTTTAGGCTCTGTCGGCTTGACGCTGTAACCAAGTCCATCATTAATCGTGGGGACATTCCGCCAACCGAGGACGAGCTGCCCTTCGTCTTCGACAAAACGGTTAACCGTCGATTCTGCTCGAGCTCTAGAGGCCTCATCCCTGGGCAAGAAGATCATGCCGACCGCATACTCGCTCGACGCCGGAAGCTCAAAATCGACAACAGCGCGGAAAAAGTCATCCGGAATCTGAATAAGGATTCCCGCCCCGTCGCCTGCGCGCGGGTCTGCACCGACAGCACCGCGGTGAGTCAGTCGCTCCAGAATCTCTAATCCCTGCTCAACTATCTTTCGGCTCTTCCGGCCTTTGATATTAGCGACAAAACCGACGCCACAAGCATCATGTTCGTTACGGGGATCATACAGTCCCTGCTTCGTTGGCAAAGCGCCTTGGCCCATCGTAAACCTCATCTGATCGGGGCAGAAATTTGCAACAACTGCTCTCTACCCGTTGTAAACGTGGACGTAATGCCCGGAAAGCCGATCTCCGGGGGTCGTCCAAAATGGCTGGGGAAAAACCTCAATGAGGATTTCCGGCCGAACAGAACCCTGCAGGATAATGGAAAATGTCTCTGCAGGCTAGCAGTTTACATCTTTGGATAAATTTCGAAAGGGTAGCACTTGGTAATAGAAAATAAGTTACTACGGTGATTTAATCGCGGCCTGGACGGAAGCAAAGGTTCGCGGCCAAACATCGCTTTTGCGCAAGGGTACCGGAAGGTTACTGCGCGCCTTAACCGCCGCATCTCTAGTAGGATAAACTCCATACAGCACTGAGAACCAGGCGCCCCCAGAACGGGTCATCCTGAAATAGGCGACTTCACCGGTTAAGCGATACTGCTCAATGAAGCTTTTTACTGCACGCTCATCCCTTACACCGATCAGTTGCAACGTGAAACTCTTGGGTGCCTGCTCCAAAAGCCACTTTTCTCTTCGAATACCCACCACCGCCTGCGTGCTTGGAGCAACTTTAACCTCTTTCTGCCCTGACTCAGCCCCCTTCGCAGAGGTCGCGGGCAGCATAGGCTGTTCGACAGCTTTCAACACCTGCTGAACCGGCTGAGTCATCTCAGCAGGGATTTCTCTTTGAGCTAGAGGGTTTTCCGCTTGTGAAGAAACCGCATCGCTCATCGTTAGAAGCGGCGCAGGAATCGCCATCTGCTCAGAGTCTCCGCGCCCATCCACCTCCTGCACCTCAGTCATCAACTCGTTTTCCAACAAAGGAGCACTTGCCGAAACCGGAGATTCCTCAGCCTCAGCCTGTAGTAACTCTTGCCTATGTGCATTCGGTAATATCAGGTCCGCTTCTTTTGTTTCTATGACGCCATCCAACGCTATCTGGTTTTGCCTCATGACTCCTGGTGAAGGGGCACGCTGAATTTCAGCAGGCGCTTCTGGCAATTGGAGCGGCCTTGTCGTTTTATCCCCCGCTGGCCCTACTGAGGCAATGCGTTCTTCCTGCGATGACCCAAGAAAAAGCTCATTGATCTCATTCTGAAAAATGAGTGTGAGCATGAGTAGAATACCCAGCACTCCCGCCCCCAAGAGCACAGGTTTTGGCAAATCAGAAAGCAACCCCCTCTCGGGGCCCTTGTCCACAGGCTGAATAGCCGTAACAACTTTAGCCGGCTTGGGCGTGTCAGAAAAAAGGCGCTGAAGTTGTGCTTCAAGTAATCCAGGCAACCCGACAGCATCCCTGACCAATCGATTCAGTGCCCCAGACCCTAATTTCAAGTGTTTCGACTCACCCCCCAAATCAAGCAAAAACTGCACAAAAGAACGCGACTGATCACTGTCCAGCAGGGGCATCTCGAGAGACTGCACAGACTGTAAATTCATTGCCTGAAGTTGCGGTGTTTGAAATTGCCTGACAATGTCGGGGGTGGCAAAAAGCACGATCCTGATTAACGCCCGGTTACCCGGACGGCGCTCAAATAACCGAAATATTGCAATTATCGTGGCCACGGGTAATAAATGGGCATCATCGATCACAATAACAGGCAGGCGACCAGCGGCTGAAAGCAGCTCGAATCGCCGCAGCAGCTGCTCTATATTTAAGCTGGCTTCATCAGTAAGACCAAATCTTCGATAGAGGTGGGCAAAAAACTGATCCGGCTGAAAGGTATGGCTTGCATCCATACAACAGAGATCCCACTCATCACGAGCGAGCTTACGAAACTGCTGCACAAATGTTGATTTACCGGCCCCGTCTTCACCCTTTACAAGGAGAATCTTTTCACTGTTGTCGGTCAGGTGCCGCAGCAGATCGAGACGCTGTCTTAGCTCGGGGGTTGAAAAATAGGGCTCGCTCACACCCCGCCCATTCTTCACAAACGGCTGAAGAGGGGGCGCTGCATGCGCTTTAGCTGGCCGCTCTTCCATACTCACGCAAGGTTCCCTCTAGCATTGTCGATTCAAACTCATCTGTAACAACCGAATAACCGAGTTGGCGCATCAAGACCAGTCTAACCCTGTTGTTCAATACCTTTTTATCCACCGACATCAACTCCATAAAGCGATCAGCATCCAATCCAGATGGAGGAGCCGTAGGTAAACCTGCACGTTCGATAAGCGCCTCAATCCTCTTCTGGGCACCCAAGTCTAGCCAGCCAAGTCTGCGCGAGAGATCCGCTGCCATGCAGATCCCTGTACCTACCGCCTCACCGTGCAACCACTCACCATAGCCCACGCCTGTCTCGATAGCATGTCCAAACGTATGTCCAAGATTCAAAAGAGCCCGGTTTCCGGCTTCACGCTCATCGGCCGCCACAACAGCAGCCTTGTCGCTACATGACCGCTCAATAGCATAAGCAAGCAACCCTTGTTCTCTCGCCATCAGGCCATCCACATGCCGTTCAAGCCAATCAAAAAACTCCGGATCGCCAATCAGACCGTATTTGATCACCTCCGCAAGACCTGCTGATAGCTGTCGATTATCCAATGTTTGGAGCGTATCAATATCGGCAATCACACACTGCGGCTGGTAGAAGGCGCCAATCATATTTTTCCCAAGGGGATGGTTAACACCGGTCTTTCCGCCAACAGATGAATCTACCTGGGCCAAGAGGGTCGTCGGCACTTGAATAAAATAAACCCCTCTCTGGTAACACGCGGCCGCAAATCCAGCCATGTCACCCACTACACCGCCACCTAATCCGATAACCGTACAACGCCGATCAAATCGATATTCCAATAGGCTATCTATAATTTGCTGCCAGACAGATAAGGTTTTGAATTGCTCACCATCAGGCAATATAACCGTTTCAACTTGATAAGCGCTAAGCGCCGACATGACCGACTCCAGGTACAACGGAGCCACGGTTGTATTGGTCACAATGAGCACCTGTTGCCCATGTATGTGGGGACGATACAACTCACTGTTTGTGATCAGATTTGCTCCGATATAGATCGGATAAGAGCGCTCAGCTAGATTGACATTTAATGTGCAGATTTCGTTTTTCATTTGCTGGTATACGTGAATGAAGTTTTACAGACTAAGGTAAGGAATGAACCCTTGCGCTCAGCACTCAACCAATATCAGAACGGAGCTTTCTGACAATCTCATTGGCTACCGCGGTGGCACTGCGCTTTTCTGAGGTAATCACAATATCCGCTGTCTCCCGATAGAGAGGGTCCCGATCGCTCATAAGGGCCTGCAACGTACCCAGGGGGTCCTCGGTTTGCAAAAGCGGGCGACTCCGATCCCGGAGAGTCCTTTCATACTGCTGTTCTGGACTGCAATAGAGGTAGACCACAAAGCCGCGGCTACTTAAATTTCTACGATTTTCCGGATTGAGAATTGATCCGCCTCCCGTCGCGAGCACCAGTCCACCGCGCTGAGTCAGGTCATCAATGACAGCACTCTCCCTTTTCCTAAAACCCTCTTCACCCTCAAAATCAAAGATCGTCGGTATATCCACGCCGGTGCGTCGCTGAATCTCATGGTCTGTATCATCAAAATCCAGCCCAAGAAGAGTGGCCACTTGACGGCCAATAGTGCTCTTACCGGCACCCATTGGCCCTACCAGAAATATGTTATTCGGATGATTCATATCGTACTACAAACACCGTGCCGTTGATTCACTAATGAGTTTACGTCAAGTAACCGTGAATACTAAGCGCCAAAGAATAATAGAGCAAACTTCCAGAGGGCAGATTCCCTAATTGAATCGTCAAAAAAAGAGGGGCCTACCTTTGGATAGACCCCTCTTTATGCATTATCACTCAGTCGCTCAGCGAACGGAGAGCGTATCCTTGAGGATCTTTGGCGTAACAAAAATCAACAACTCCTTGTTCTCATCCTTCCGCAGCTCTTGCTTGAACATAAACCCAACATAAGGCAGATCACCAAAGAAGGGGACACGCTCTTTACTACGGGTCTCAGTCCGCTCAAAGACACCACCCAGGACTACGGTCTCGCCATTCTCAACAATCACCGAGGTCTCAATCTCACGGGTATCGACAGGCGGCACACCCAAAACAGAGCGCGAGAAATCAGGATTATCTTTGGTGATATTGAGGTCCATGATAATCCGGTCATCCGGTGTAATATGAGGAGTCACTTCCAATTTTAGGACGGCTTCTTTAAATGATACTGTTGTCGATCCACTAGAGCTGGCTTCCTGATAGGGCACTTCAACACCCTGCTTGATGACCGCCGTCTTCTGGTCTGAGGTTACCACTCTAGGACTTGATACGATCTCACCTTTGCCTTCCTGCTGCATGGCTGAAAGCTCGAGTTGAAGGAGGTAAGAACCAATCTTGCCCGCGACGAAGTTTAAAGCACCCCCGCGTGTTGCACTAAGCGTTTGTGGCAGATTCACTAAAAGTCCATCTTGTGTAGACCCTCCCGGAGTCTCTACTGTTCCCTCATGCAAACCAGCCGTATTACCAAGATACCCATCTTGCGTACCACCAATATTTAAAAAGTTCCCATCATTTGCCAGCCTTGTACTCAAACCAAAGCGCACCCCAACGTCTTTAGCAAAATCATCGTTTGCAATGACGACCCGTGACTCAATGAGCACCTGCCTTACCGGTATATCCAATCGACCGATAAGACGGCGAATATCTTCCAGTTTGGCGGCGGTATCTCTCACCAAGAGAGTATTGGTTCTTTCATCAAAGCTGACATTCCCTCGCTCAGGTGTCAGCAGTTGATTTCCTTCGCTCTTCAGAAGCTTCTGGATATCCGTTGCCTTGGCGTAATTAAGCTGAATATATTCCGAGAACAGTGGAGCCAGCTCTTCAATCTGTCGCTGTGATTCCAACTCCAATTTCTCACGGGCAGCAATCTCTTCAGTAGGGGCAATCAACATCACATTGCCATTTTGCCGCATGGAGAGACCACGGGTCTTGAGGATAATGCTAAGCGCCTGATCCCAAGGCACATTCTTCAAACGCAGGGTGATATTTCCGCTCACGGTGTCGGAGGTTACCAGATTCAATCCCGTGAAATCTGCCAGTAACTGTAAGACGGCACGTACTTCGATGTCCTGGAAGTTGAGTGACAACCGCTCTCCCGTAAAGGTCTCTTTGCGGCGTTGTATCTCCTCTTTTTCCTCTTTGGTCAGCGCCCTGAATTCGATTGTAAACAGATCATTGGCTTGATAGGCGAGATGCTCATATTCACCTGCTGCTGTAATTTCAATGTGAACATTATTGCCTTGACTGGTCACCTCAAACTGCTTGACCGGGGTCGCGAAGTCACCTACGTCAAATTTGCGCATGAGACGATCAGGAAGCGTGGTATTCAAGATATCCAGCACAACACGGCCGGCCTCTTCGCGCATATCCACAGAAACGGCAGGATTACCCAACTCCAGTATGACCTGCCCCTCTCCGGAATCACCACGTCGAAAATCTACATTACGCAAACCCTCATCCGAGGATGACATTGGCTTTGACATACTCTTGGCTACAGGTGCAGTAGCCATTGATGCACTACTATCATTTGCCGCGATATTTGCCCCACCTTTGATGGTAATGTTCAGCTCATTACCGTCTATTTTAACGCTATGGGCACTGGCCTCTATCAGATTGATCACCACACGGGTACGATCTCCCGCCTCTATCGCCGTGACACTGCGCGCCATACCAATCCCAATACTCTGGGTTTTACTGGCCAAACCATTGCTCAGACCATAAAAATCAAGCGCAATCCGGGCAGGATTGTCGGTGGTAAAGATTTTAGGTTCAGCAAATGCCCCCTCTGCGCGAAGCGTAATCACGACATCATCACCAGGCAATGCTGCAAAGCTAAGTTCTTTAAGAACATTATCTGCAGCAAAGGCAGGAATAAGTATTGACACTAAAGAAAGTGTCATCACTAACAATAGCCGGCGCGCATTAATAGTCATCCTAGCCCCATTCCACTGTATCGCATCAAGTGGTTTATTTTTCATTAACATAGCCCTGTTACTCTCCTGCCAAAGCCAAGGAAGCCTGCCGTTCACGGTAGCCGCCCTGGCCGTCTGGAATAATCTCCGTCAGCTCAATCTGAGTTTCACTCACCTGGGTTATCTGCCCATGGTTTGTTCCGAGGAAGTTCCCGATTTTAACCCTGTGAATCGTGCGCTCCTGAGTTTGCACCAACGCCCATGTGATGCCCAACTGCTCAAGTAACCCGACCATCCGAAGCGAATCAAGGGGATAACTTTCAAGCTCTTCCTTGCGCCGATTAAAATCTGGGCTCAAGCCAACGCCTTCAGCCTGACTACTGGTCTCTTCGGTTTGCGCCTGAGAAATAAAGGGGCTCCGACGACCATCGCTGATATATGCAAATGTCTCAATCGGCTTAATCTCAGGAAGCGGCTCAATATGCCCTGCCTTCCTGGACTTCACCTCTTCGACATAGCCCTTGAGATCATGCATGCCCCTATCCGCACACCCTGTTAACAGGTAGAGGACCATGAGAAATACGGCGAAAAGCCTTACACGCTGAAACAACCGCATCAATTCGCCCCCTCTTCTTCCAAGTAGCGATAAGTCTTAGCTGTCGCTGACATGACTAATTCGCCATCCTTTCTAGGCTCCATCGTAACATCATGGATTGTTACAATGCGTGGCAACGCCGCCAATCCACTGATAAATTCACCTAATTCGTGATAATTACCAAATACTCGTATCTGAATCGGCAACTCCGCATAGAATTCACGGGGCACCTCTTCCTGGGGATCAAATAACTCAAACTCCAAACCCGAAGCTAGTCCGGTCTGTGATACATCCACCAACAAATCGGCAACTTCTGTTTTGTTCGGAAGCTGACGGAGCATTGCACCAAAGGACTGCTTCATCTCCTCCAGCTGTTTCTTGTACTTTTCCAAATTAACCGCTTTGGCCTGCTTACTTTCGAACTCCGTTTTCAGCGCCAACTCTTTTTTCTCAACTGTCTCGAGATTTAGGAGTTGTTCTTCAGTATTCATGTAGTACCAACCGACACCCAAGCCGATGCACAGTAGAATGATAATGAAGCCCTTTATCGGAGCAGGCCAACTACCAATATTGTTAAAATCAAGTTCGTTCAGGTCCTGAAGGTTCACTGCTGACCTCCTTCACTGCTGTTCCGATTGATCTGCTTAGAGATCAAAGTGAACGTTCCTTTTGCTTTATCTGTACTGGTAATAACCTGTAACGACGGATTACCCAGCCATTCGGAAAGATCAATATTACGCATATAAGAGGAGACGCGTGCGTTAGACTCCGCCACGCCATCCATCGTAACCTGGTCACTCACCTGTTTAACCTTTGTCAGATACGTACCATCCGGAATAGTGGAAACCAGTTCATCGAACAAATGAACAATCTGTGGACGACTCCCCTGTAACGATTGAATAACATTCATGCGGGCAATGAGTTGTGCCTTCTGCTTTTCAAGGTCCTTAATCTCTTTGATCTTTTTATCGACTATTGCGATCTCCCCACCGAGATAACTGTTGCGCTCTTCCTGGTAGCTGATCATATCCTCAACGAAGAAATGAACCCCGCCACAAGCCGCGCCAGTCAGGATAAGTGCAAGCAATACCGACATGCCAAAATCTTTTTGGCGTTTCTTTCGGAGATTTTCCCGCCAGGGAAGTAGGTTTATATGGGCCATGTTAGTCGAAACTCCTTAAGGCGAGTCCGCAGGCTATCATTAGCGAAGGGGCATCATTGCTCAATCCCTGTGGCTTGACACTTGAAGCAACCGACATATTTGCAAACGGATTGGCCACAATCGTCGGGGTGCCAATCTTCTCCTCAATCAACTCATCCACTCCTGGAATAGATGAACTGCCACCCGCCAGGATGATCTGATCGACACTGTTATAGGCACTGGAGGAGAAAAAGAACTGGAGGGAACGACTCACTTGCTGCGCCATAGCCTCTTTGAAAGGCTCTAGTACTTCCGGCACATAGTTATCCGGGAGCCCCCCCTGCCGCTTAGCCATACCCGCCTCTTCATGCGAGAGACCGTATCGACGCTGTATCTCTTCGGTCAGTTGACGGCCACCAAAGTTCTGCTCCCGGGTGTAGATAATCTTTCCATTGCGCAGCACATTGAGCGTCGTCGTCGTTGCTCCAATATCCGCAATTGCCACCGTCTGATCATCCCCTCCATCTGCAAGCTGATCTGCAATCTGGCTGAATGCATTCTCCATTGCGTAGGCTTCTACATCCACCACACTGGCTGTAAGCCCTGCAATCTCAAGCGCAGCAACGCGATCGTCAACATTCTCACTTCGCGAGGCCGCCAGAAGGACATCCATCATTTCCGGATTCTTCTCGGACGACCCGAGAATTTCGAAGTCCAGATTCACCTCTTCTAAAGGGTAGGGGATATATTGATCCGCTTCCAACTGAATCTGACTCTCCATCTCCTGATCTGACAGAGAGGCTGGCATCGTGATGATTTTAGTGATGACCGCTGAACCAGACACCGCCACCGCAGCTTGACGCGCCCTGGTACCAGAGCGCCTCACGACATTCTGTATGGCTTGTCCGACCGCATCGACATCAGCAATATTTTTCTCAACCACTGCATTCGCCGGCAACGGCTCCACAGCATAGGCTTCTACTCTATACTGCGCACCAGATCTGCCAGATGATTTGCTTAATTCCAGCAACTTTACAGCCGTTGAACTGATATCAAGTCCAAGCATTGCCTGCTTCTTGGATCCGAAAAAAGGGGCCATCGCGTTTCCTTTCTCGCAATTATATTTAGGCTTTACGGAGAACTTTTAGGTTTTCCTTTAATTACACTAGTTAACTATATAGCAGTAAATGATTTTCTTGTGAAGTCTTTTTTGCCCAAGACTGTCACAGTTGCTCATATTTGGTAGTATAACGGCATATATCTGATATTCTGGATTCCTAAATTACTCAATCCGTGAACTGGCTCATGAAGTGGTTAAAGAAACTAACAAAGCTTTTTCTCTGGCTTACCCTCGTCGGTAGCGCCGCTGCTGCAATCAGTATAGCCGCTCTCTATTACCATCTTGAACCCACTCTACCCTCCACGGAGAGCCTTAAGAGTGTCAAATTCCAGGTTCCCCTGCGCGTCTTCTCCAACGACAACAAGCTAATTGCCGAATTTGGTGAGATGCGCCGTATACCCTTGTCCTACCAAGAGATTCCTGAACAGATGGTTCAAGCCTTCCTTGCGGCAGAGGACGACCGTTTTTTTGAGCACCCCGGAGTTGATTACAAGGGCCTCCTTCGTGCAGCCTATCAACTGCTGCTAACCGGCGAGCGCCGCCAGGGAGGCAGTACCATCACCATGCAGGTGGCGCGTAATTTCTTCCTTTCCAGCGAAAAGACTTTTACCCGTAAGTTTAGTGAAATTTTTCTTTCTCTGCGTATTGAACACGACCTGACCAAACAAGAGATTCTGGAGCTATACCTTAATAAGATATACATGGGCAACCGCGCCTACGGGGTGGGCGCTGCCGCCATGGTCTATTATGGAAAGTCCGTCGATCAACTGACACTGCCACAAATTGCGATGATTGCCGGGCTTCCAAAGGCACCTTCCCGCTACAATCCCCTCGCCGATCCAGAGCGATCACTCCAACGACGCGACTATGTGCTTGGGCGAATGACCAAGCTCGGCTTTATCACTGAATCGGACGAGCAAAATGCTCGCTCAACCCCTATCACCGCCTCACTGCATATCGCTAAAACAGAGGCCGACGCGCCCTATATCGCCGAAATGGTGCGCGCAGAAATGTTCGCCCGCTATGGGAACGACGCCTATACAACAGGCTTTAACGTATACACCACCATCGACAGTGCGCTTCAGACTGTGGCCAACAGATCTCTAAGGAATAACTTACAGGCCTATGATCAACGGCATGGCTATCGGGGCGCTGAGCAGCACCTAAACATTACCGGCACTGAAGATGACATTACCCTCGACGCCTTACTTAAAGACCATAGAACTGTTGGCGACTTACCGCCAGCAATCGTCACTGAGATCGGTGAGAAGAGCGCAGCAGTTTATCTTGGCGAGGGAAGGCGACTCACCATTCCCTGGGAAGGGCTTGAATGGGCACGGCCTTACAAAAGTGACAATCACGTCGGCGCCGCACCAAAGAAAACCGAGGAAATCATCAAGCCCGGCGATCTCATCCGCATTCTAGAGCGCCAGGATGAAGAAGGTCCTCAGATCCGGTTAGCGCAGATACCGGCGGCCGAAAGTGCACTGGTGGCCCTCCATCCTGACAATGGCGCAATCAAGGTTCTTGCCGGAGGCTATGACTTCTATCACAGCAAGTTTAACCGGGTGACCCAGGCACTGCGGCAGCCCGGCTCGGGATTTAAGGCCATTATATATTCTGCAGCACTGGAGTCAGGATTCACCCCAGCAAGCCTCATCAATGATGCGCCTGTTGTTTTTGATGATCCGAGTCTCGAAGGTGCCTGGCGACCTGAAAATTACAGCGGTAAATTTTTTGGCCCCACCAGACTTCGCTATGCACTAACCAAATCGCGTAACTTAGTCTCTATACGACTCCTTAGATCAATCGGCATACAAAAGGCGCTGGAGCATGCGCAGAGATTCGGCTTCAATCCGGACGAACTGCCTCACAACCTCTCACTGGCATTGGGAAGCGGATCCGTCACTCCCTTACAGATGGCGTCAGCCTATGCAGTTTTGGCCAATGGCGGCTTTAAGGTTGAGCCCTTTTTCATCGACCGGATCGAGAGGGATACCGGTGAGTTGGTCGAGAAAAGTAACCCTGTCACGGTCTGCGAAGAGTGTACGCAAGAAGCCTCCGGGGATCTGCTGATCGCCCCCCGGGTTATTTCGCCACAAAACCATTACTTAATGAATTCCATGATGCGGGACGTCATTACCCGGGGTACTGCGATAAAGGCACGTAGCCTAGGCCGCGGGGATCTTGCGGGTAAAACCGGCACCACTAACGATCAACGCGATGCCTGGTTCAATGGCTTCAACCGTTCACTGGTGGCAATTGCCTGGGTAGGGTTTGACACATCAAAGCCCCTGGGAAGAGGAGAGGTCGGTGGGCGCGCCGCATTACCCGCCTGGATTGACTTCATGAAAGTGGCCCTGAAAGATGTACCGGAGCTTCCCTTAAAGCTACCGAGCGGCATGGTCACAGTAAGAATCGACCCAAAAACCGGAAAACGGGCAAGTGTCGATCAAGCCGATGCCATTTTTGAGGTTTTCAGGAGTGAAAATGCACCGGAGGAGCCCGCAAACAATGCCACCACCAGCCAGCAGCAGGGGAAATCGACAAAGGAAGGGGCAGGCGAACAACAAATTTTCTAGCCCACAGCCATGCCGAAACAGCCAACACACCTTAATATAAGACAGCGCATTGCTATACAGGCCGCACAACTGATCGCTCGGCACCACATCTCCTTTGCCCGAGCACGGGATAAAGCGGCCAAGCGTCTAAACTGTACCGACCCACACCAACTCCCTGAAAATCGAGAAATCGAAGCGGCACTCCGTGATCATCAGCAGTTATTTCAAGCTACCAGACAGCCAGAACAACTCAAGTCACTCCGAAAAGCGGCACTCAATGCGATGCGCTCACTCAAATCATTCAATCCGCTATTGATTGGCCAGGTATTGTCAGGAACTGCATTTCAACACACCCCCATTGAAATCATTCTCTTTGCTGACACCAATGAAGAAGTGATTCTTGAGCTAATGGCGCAAAGAATACCCTGGAGACAGAGGGAGATACGCGCCGACTATACACAGAAGAAACATGTAAAAAGATCTATCCTGAGCTTTATTGCCGGGGAGGATGAAATTCATCTGCTTATCCTACCCATAGCGGACCGCCACAACCTTCCCTTAGACCCCATAGAACGACGCCCCCATAAGGGGGCGTCGATCAACAAGGTACTGAAAATGCTCGATCCTGATTAGCGCTTGTCCACAGGAACATAATCACGCATCGGTGCACCGGTATAAAGCTGGCGCGGACGGCCGATTCGGAACTCGGGGTCATCCATCATCTCCATCCAATGCGCAACCCAGCCAACTGTTCTGGCAACTGCAAACATCACAGTAAACATGCTGGTTGGAATTCCCAGGGCCTGGTAAATAATGCCGGAGTAAAAATCAACATTGGGGTAGAGTTTGCGTTCAACAAAGTACTCATCTTCAAGCGCAACCTGCTCAAGACGCAATGCCAATTCAAATAGCGGATTGTCATCATTACCCTTCATATTGGCCAGCACTTCATGACACACTTCACGTATTAGCGTGGCACGTGGGTCGAAGTTCTTGTAGACACGATGTCCGAAGCCCATCAAGCGGAATGGATCATCCTTATCCTTCGCCTTGGCAATGTACTTATCGATCTGTGAGACATCACCGATCTCATTCAACATATCAAGGACCGCTTCGTTGGCACCGCCATGTGACGGCCCCCACAAAGAAGCAATACCGGCCGCGATACAGGCAAACGGATTGGCCTGTGAACTACCTGAGAGACGAACGGTAGAGGTACTTGCGTTTTGCTCATGATCGGCATGCAGGATGAACAGCGTATTAATCGCCTTCACAGCTACCGGATCAGGCGTGTACTCCTCACAAGGATTACTGAACATCATATGCAGGAAGTTTTCACAGTAATCCAGATCATTCTGGGGATAGATGAACGCCTCACCCACATTGTGCTTATAGCTGGCAGCCGCGATGGTTGGCATCTTGGCTATCAGACGATGCGCAGAAATTTCACGATGGCGAGGATTGTTGATATCCAAAGAGTCATGATAGAAGGCGGAGAGCGATCCAACCACACCCACCATAATACCCATCGGATGTGCATCATACTGGAAACCATCAAAGAAACTTTTCAGAGTCTCCTTAATCATGGTGTGATGACGAATGGTATTATCAAATTTCGTCATCTCTTCAGCAGAAGGCAAGTCACCGTACATCAGTAGGTAGGCCACCTCGAGAAAGCTTGCTTCCTTGGCCAACTGCTCGATAGGGTAGCCGCGGTAACGCAAGATGCCCTTATCACCGTCAATATAAGTAATGGCGCTACGACAACTCGCCGTGGCTACAAAACCTGGGTCATAGGTAAACATCCCGGTATGCTTGTAAAGGGTCGAAATATCCGCAACATCCGGCCCTTCAGTGCCCGAATAAACAGGCAGATCTACAGAGGTTCCATCCGCTTCATTGGTTAAGGTTACTTTTTTATCTGACATAAGCTCACTTTCTCCTGCCATAAACTGGCTAACTGGCCTTTTATATAACAGTCGGCCGATCAGAACAACCCCTTAGGCATTTAATAGGACGATCATCCAAGTGATGAGCGTGTTGTTTTTTACTCTATTTACCTAAATGCCTACCCATAAATTGGCAATAATGGTCGTACTACGTGAATTTTACGGGATAAATACCTACAGCACTCCGTCATGAAGGAAATATTTGGACGCAATGACTGCAATATTTAATACTACGTATTGAAATAATGCATAGTACAAAAGGGCGAGACTGGAACAATATTACCCGCCTCGCTGACGCCTCTAAGCATAGACCATTAGACAGTCGTACGGACTAATGCCTGATTCGTCGCATAGACAAAATAAAAGGCACCGAAGTGCCCTTTATTTTCTCAGCATTTCGCTGGCGTTAACCGCGTGAATAGCGCTTGCGGAATTTATCTACACGGCCAGCGGTATCCATAATCTTCTGCTTACCGGTGAAGAAAGGATGACAGGCAGAGCAGACTTCCACGTGCAGATCCTCACACAGTGCTGAACGGGTGGTAAACTCGTTCCCGCAGCTGCAAGCCACTTTGATCTCTTCATAATTTGGGTGGATATCTGCTTTCATGACAGCCTCTGAATTAACTCAAACTACCCGCAAATAGGGGCGGGGTGAACGCACCATTATAGTAGAGCCAAGAACGCTTGGCAATATCAAGAAATAAGAAAACCTAATCAAATACACCGCGAGTCAAGGGTATGACATCAGCTCCCTTCATTTTTTTCGCCTGACTCCCCAAACCACGCCTATGAAGCCCACTCAGATGTTCAACGAGCCCCCCTTGCCCAACCATCTGCTCCCACATCATGCGTGATATGCGAATACAGGCGCCCATTGGACTGGCAGATAGCCTGCGCTCCTGATCAATGCGCCACTGAAGCCGCCTGAGACGGTCCCGCTGTGACTCCGGCGCCTGCTCGATCACCTGATCAATCATACTGCGACGCAATGCTTCAAACGCTTGTCGGTCTTTGGCCAGTTCAAGCCAATGATCAAAATCAAGTTTTTTTCTTGACCGCTCCATTGATCACCTCACAATCTTGGCTGGACGAAATGAAATATCCACAATCCGCCCGCATAGCTGTAGCACCAGACTAGCACAACCCTCGCTCGAATGTCTCCCTAAACAGAGACCCAATAAAAATCATAACGGACTGTTTTTTAAGGGTATATTTAGATAGTTGCGCTAAACAGCCGCCATTACATGGCTTTTCACTCCAGAAAAAGCGAGACGCAATCATCCAGGAACTGCCACCCCAGCTCCGATGCACAAATTCTGTCGCCCCCTACCAAAAGCAATCCCTTATTTACCCCCACATCTAACCGCCGCCTATAGTGCGCTTCACCCAATCCCGTCCGTTCGGTAAAGAGCCCTGTCCTGAATCCCTTCTTCAATCGGAGCGCATTCAACATAAACTCCATAACCAAATCATCTTCTTCCAGATGGCTGAAGCCAGACACCGCCAGCTCGGTTCCTGCTGATTGCAGGTACACCTCAGGCCTGCGCACTCGCCAACGCCGTGATACAGACCAGGGATCAGCATACGTAATCTTAGAGTGAGCCCCCGCACCAATGCCTAAATAGTCGCCAAACTGCCAATAGTTCATATTGTGCCTGCACACGCGCCCATCCCTGGCAAACGCTGATACCTCATACTGCGCAAAACCAGCAGCAGCAAGTAACGCCTGCCCGTGCCTTTGAATTTCAAAGGCGTCATCCTCATCGGGCAAGCGGCTGGGCGGCTGCCGATAAAAAGGCGTGTTTGGCTCAAGGGTCAACTGATAATAGGATATGTGATCAGGGGATAATTCAATGGCCATTCTTATATCGGCCAGGGCCATCTCCAGAGTTTGCCCCGGCAGGCCACACATCAAGTCAATATTCACTCTGTCAAAACCAGCGGACTTTGCAGCAGCAACAGCTGCTTGCGCTTCTTCCGCCCCATGGATCCTGCCAATCTGCTGCAACGACGACGCATTAAAACTTTGCACCCCAATGGAGAGCCGATTGACACCCGCCGCCGCGTAAGCCTCAAAGCGCCCCCATTCAAGCGTGCCAGGATTGGCCTCAAGGGTAACCTCCAAATCATCCCGGCAGTTGATTTGATCACGCACGCCACTGAGCAAGGTTTCGATCGCGTTGGCCGAAAACAGGCTTGGTGTTCCGCCCCCGATGAACAGGGTATCCACACAACGCCCCTCCATACCGGGATGGATTGATAACTCAAAACGCAAATCGGCTAACAGCGCCTCTATGTAGGTAGCCTCATTGGTATCACTCATCGCTTGATGTGAATTGAAGTCACAGTAGGGGCACTTCCGCACACACCAAGGTATGTGCACATAGAGACCTAACGGCGGCAACGGTGAAACATGGTTCATTCTCAAGCTCCTAATCAACCGTCAGCAACAGCGATTATTATCAATTCTGGTTTTCAGCCTATCAGCATTAACTACTTTGCAACACCACCCACAGGGAGTAGCATATTGGCCGATTTGTCAATTAATAACTCGCATGAGGGTAAAAATGTTCGAACAGCTTAGCGCCGCACCAGCCGACCCGATCCTTGGTTTAACTGAGGCCTTTAAGGCGGATTCTCGCACCGGCAAAATTAACCTTGGTGTCGGCATCTATAAAGATGAGGCAGGGACTACCCCCATTCTCTCATGCGTTAAAAAAGCTGAAGAGGCCCTGCTATCGCAGGAGACGAGCAAAAGCTATCTCAGCATAGAGGGCACAGCAGAATACGGCCAAGGCGTGCAACGCCTGCTGTTTGGAAAAGAGAGCGAAATCATCAACACCGGACGCGCACGCTCAGCACACGCGCCAGGCGGAACCGGTGCATTGCGCATTTGCGCGGAGTTTATTGCTCAGCATATGCCAAGCAAAAGGATCTGGGTAAGCAATCCAACCTGGGCCAATCACGGCAATATCTTTAAGGCAGCAGGTCTTGAAGTGGTCAACTATGACTACTATGACGCCGAGGCTAAAGATAAAGATTTCAATGCCATGAAAAAGTCTCTGCACCAAGCCGCTGCAGGTGACACCATCCTGTTTCATGGTTGTTGCCATAACCCAACCGGCATCGATCCTACGGCAGAAGAGTGGGAAGAGTTGGCAAAGCTTTCCGCAGAACGTGGCTGGCTCCCCCTATTTGATTTCGCCTATCAGGGATTTGGCAGTGGCATTGAAGAGGACGCGGCCGGCCTGCGTGTCTTCACCCAGCACAATCCAGAACTCCTGGTGGCAAGCTCATTCTCCAAAAACTTCGGCCTCTATAACGAGCGGGTCGGGGGTATAACGCTTGTGGCAAACGATGCGACCCAGGCCGAGACCGCTTTCAGTCAGGTTAAGTCGATTATTCGCGCCAACTACTCCAATCCTCCCTTTCATGGTAGCGGCATCGTGACCACCATCCTCAACAACGCATCACTGTATGTCGAATGGGAGAAAGAAGTGGCAGAGATGCGAGATCGTATCCAGGCCATGCGGGATCTGTTTGTGCAGACGCTGAAAGAGAAAGGTGTGGCGCAGGACTTCAGTTTCATTAGCCGTCAGTGCGGCATGTTCTCATTCTCTGGCCTGAATCCCGATCAGGTCAAAAGACTAAAGGATGAGTTCGCGATCTATATCGTTGGTTCTGGAAGAATCAGCGTGGCAGGCATGACCCGCAATAATATGGATGCCCTGTGTAACGGTATAGCCCAAGTACTGTAACGTCGTACTTCACCATATATTACGCCAAAAAACAGAACGCCCGACAAAATGCCGGGCGTTCTGTTTACATCGACAACCTTGTAAGCGTTAGCTGTTCGCGAACTCAACACCCTTCGCAATATTGCTTTCTAGGGTAGGCAGCATCTCGTCAAACAATTTCTGCTCATAGGCACTCAAAGTACCTGCAGGCAAAATCTCCTCAACACCATTCTTACCCAGACGAACAGGCAGAGAGAGGAAACGGGTTGGCTGGTCTTCCACTTCAACATAAGTACAGGCGACAGACTCTTCACCGCCCAAAGCCTTCAGCAGGGTCAGTGCAAAGCGTGCACCAGCATCAGCCATAGAAAGTGTAGCGGATCCGCCACCTGCTTTCGCCTCAACCACCTCGGTACCCGCATTCTGGATGCGTGGTGTCAGTGCTTCAACCTCTTCTTGGGTAAACTCAATACCAATCTGTGAAAGCAATGGCAGGATGGTGTTACCACTGTGGCCACCGATAACGGGGATATTCAATTCCGTTGGATCAAGACCTTTCAACTCTGCAACGAAGGTGTTGGAGCGGATGATGTCGAGGGTGGTGATTCCAAAAAGCTTGCGCTTGTCATAAACACCGGCGTTTTTCAGCACTTCAGCAGCAATAGCCACAGTAGAGTTAACTGGATTGGTGATAATACCGTAGCAGGCATTCGGGCAAACTTTTGCACCGGTTTCGACCAGGGTCTTAACGATTCCAGCATTTACGTTAAACAGATCATCACGAGACATACCGGGCTTACGAGGAACGCCTGCAGGAATGATCACGATATCGCAATCCTTCATGGCCGCTTCCAGTTGATCTGCACCATGACCCGTTACTTTGACCGGGGTAGGGATGTGGCTAAGATCGGCAGCAACACCTGGAACCATAGGATTAACGTCGTATAGCGCCAACTCAGAACCGGCGGGCATAGCGTTTTTGAGTAAGAGGGCCAGTGGTTGACCAATGCCGCCTGCGGCGCCAAGAACGGATACCTTCATGAGATTAATCCTCTGCAGTAATGTTAGGTAATAACTTAGAATAGCTCAAAATCGGACGAAATCTTACGGCATTTCTAAGAAAGAATCCATTCTGCCCTGAAAAAACCAGCCAATTAATAGGACAATTGTACTAAAATACACAAAAAACACTGTGAATTCATAAATTTTGGTTGCAAACAGACAAAAATAGCGTTACTGACGCTTGGAATTGGTATAATCTATTCGATAAATCTATAGTCATTATTTATTTTTTAAATCCATCTTTTGCAAAACCCTATAATTAAAGGAATAGAACATGTCAGACGAGTTTCGTGAGGCGTCACTTGATTACCATCGTTTTCCGAAACCCGGAAAGATGGAGATTGTTGCCACAAAAAAGATGGTCAACCAGCGTGACCTGGCACTTGCCTACTCACCAGGAGTGGCGGCCGCCTGTGAAGAGATTGTGCGCGACCCAAATGAAGCCGCCAATCTAACCTCCAGGGGTAATCTGGTTGCCGTCATCACCAACGGTACCGCCGTGCTCGGATTAGGTGCCATTGGCCCACTCGCCGCCAAACCTGTCATGGAAGGAAAAGCGGTGCTGTTCAAAAAGTTTGCCGGCGTGGACGTCTTCGATCTTGAACTGGATCTAAAAGATCCGGAAAAAATTATTGAGACCGTGGCCGCCCTTGAGCCCACCTTCGGTGGAATCAATCTTGAAGACATCAAGTCGCCCGAATGTTTCGAGATTGAGAGACGCCTGCGTGAACGGATGAAAATCCCTGTGTTCCATGACGATCAGCATGGCACAGCGATTGTTGTGGCCGCTGCAATCAGAAACGGTTTGCGGGTGGCAGGAAAAAACATTGAAGATGTCAAACTGGTCTGCACCGGCGCAGGCGCCGCGGCCCTTGCCTGCCTTAATCTACTGGTCAGCATGGGCCTTAAGAAAGAGAATATTCGCGTCGTAGATCGGGACGGCGTCGTCCACAAAGGCCGTAAAGCCGACATGGACCCCTACAAAGAAGTTTACGCGGTAGAGACAGATCAACGCACACTGGATGATGTGATTGAGGGCGCGGATATCTTCATGGGACTTTCCGGACCTGGCGTGATCAAGAAGCATCAGATCGCCAAGATGGCCAAACCACCCTTTGTGCTGGCTCTCGCCAACCCGACTCCGGAAATCACACCCGAAGAGGTACTCGAAGTCGCACCCGACGCCATCATCGCAACTGGTCGCTCTGACTATCCCAACCAAGTCAACAACGTCCTCTGTTTCCCGTTCCTATTCAGGGGCGCACTTGATGTGGGCGCGACCACCATCAATGAGCAAATGAAAATTGCCTGCGTTGAGGCACTTTCCGATCTGGCAAAGAAAGAGGCCTCGGACCAGGTGCAAGCCGCCTATGGTGGCCAAGCACTTCAATTTGGACGAGAGTACCTGATCCCCAAACCATTCGACCCAAGGCTGATGACCGACCTGCCGCCAAAAATTGCCCAGGCGGCGATGGACTCCGGCGTCGCCACTCGACCCATAAAAGACTTTCACGAATATCGTCGTACATTACGTGAGTTTGTATTCCGTTCCGGTCTGGTAATGAAGCCTGTGTTCGAACGCGCCATCGCGAATCCACAACGCGTGGTTTTTGCAGAAGGCGAGTCGAACCGCGTACTACAGGCTGTGCAAGTGCTTGTCGATGACGGCATCTGTAAACCTATTCTCATCGGTCATCCTGATGTCATCCAGGAAAAAGCAAAGGACCTGGGATTGCGTTTCAAACTTGGCACAGATGTAGAGGTTGTCAACATGAATGACAACCCGAACTATGAAAGGGACTGGCAATATTATCATGAAATAGAGGGGCGCAACGGTGTTTCACCTGCCTTTGCACGAAGGGTTGTAAGGACACGCTCAACGGTGCTGGCCTCACTGCTGACCATTCAGGGTGATGCAGATGCCATGATCTGTGGTGTAGAAGGGGCCTATATTCAACACCTCAAATATATCCGCAATGTCATTGGTGTACGACCCGATACAACGGATTGTTCAGCAGTCACTATGCTGATTCTGTCCAAGGGTACATTTTTCCTGACGGATACTCATGTAACCACAGACCCAACAGCTCAGCAGATTGCTAAAAAGACGGCTATGGCATCCGATATTGTCAGGCGCTTCGGCATGTCGCCCAAAGCGGCGTTGCTTTCTAACTCTAATTTCGGCAGTCGGAATAATGAGTTCTCACGTAAAATGAAAGAGGCACGTCAAATCTTACATGAGCAGTATCCCGGTGTAGTGGTAGAAGGAGAGATGCACGCAGACTCCGCACTTTCTGATGAAGTCAGGGACAAGATTTTTCCCCATTCCCGCTTTAAAGGTGCCGCCAATCTCTTGGTTATGCCTAATCTGGACTCAGCCAACATCGCCTACAATATGGTCAAGGTACTGGCAGATGCTGTACCTGTTGGACCGATGTTAACTGGATTAAAATTTCCCGCTCACGTGGTTTCCGATTCAATCACGGTTCGAGGTATCGTCAACATGAGCGCCGTTGCGGTAGTTGATGCCATCGACTGGAAAACCAATCAATCTTCCGGCTAACCGTTAAGAGTTGGCTGGCTTAGACATCCAGGCGCGATCGTCGCACTTACCGATCGCGCCTTTTTATATTCCCAAGCGTTTCAAACAAGGACTAAGTGGCGAGTCAATCGCTACCAAACAAGTATCTCCTTAGGTTTTCTAAAGTTATTAATATACGATTCCATTTGCACTCCCTTGGTCGATCGCATATATATAGGTTTCTGAGCTGTTCAGAACAAACCGATAATAACTCTACAAAACTAGAGGAGATCCAGATGAAGCGTCGCGACTTTCTAAAAAAGGCGGCAGTTGGTGCTGCGGTAGCCGGGGCCTCAGCCACCCTAATTTCTTGCAGTCAAAAGCAAGAAGCACAAACCACTACAACGGCACAAAAGAAAATTAAATGGCGTATGGCCACTAGCTGGCCGAAAGCATTTGACACCATCTATGGTGGTGCTGAAACGGTTGCTGCACGAGTAAAGGCCATGACCAATGGTCAGTTTGAAATCATCCCTTATGCCGGTGGTGAGATCGTTGGTGGCCTTGAAGTATTTGATGCCGTATCACAAGGAACAGTAGAGATGGGGCACACGGCCTCTTACTACTACATCGGCAAGAATCCCGCATTAGCATTCGATACCGCCGTTCCATTCGGACTCAACTATCGTCAACAGAATGCGTGGCTTTATAACGGTGGTGGACTGGAGCAGTTACGTAAGGTCTTTGCAGAACACAATATCGTCAACTTCCCTGCGGGTAATACCGGCGTTCAGATGGGTGGCTGGTTCCGTGAAGAGGTTAATACCGTAGCCGACCTGCAGGGCCTGAAGATGCGTATCCCCGGACTGGGCGGTAAGGTGATGAGTCGTCTGGGTGTCACCGTACAGGTACTCCCCGGCGCTGAAATCTACCCCGCTCTTGAGCGTGGCGTGATTGATGCCACAGAATGGGTTGGCCCCTATGATGATGAGAAGGCCGGCTTCTACAAAGTAGCCAAGTACTTCTATCACCCAGGATGGTGGGAGCCCGCTCCAACCCTCAGTCTCTATGTCAACCAGAAGGCATGGGATAGCCTGCCAAAAGATTTCCAGGAGATCGTCAGTTCAGCCGCCGCAGAGGCCAATCTGAACATGATGGTTGACTATGACTCTAAAAACCCCAAAGCGCTTAGGAGCCTTCTGGACAAAGGTGTTCAGATGCGTGAATTCTCCCAGGAAATCCTGGAAGCAACTCGTAAAGAAGCCTATGCGCTCTATGATGAACTGTCCGCAGACAATCCTCAATTTAAAGAAATCTATGACGGATGGAAGGCGTTCAAAGCAGGTTCCGATACTTGGTTCAGTACCGCCGAGACATCCTACGCCCGCTTTAACTTCAAGTAATTGCACTTGGTGTGAAGCCTAAAAAAAGCCCCATCTCTTTTTTGAGATGGGGCTTTTTCATTCCACATAACTAAGCACTGCAACTAATAAGATTGACCCACACCCGCACTGAGTAGTCCCGTCACCAGTTGTGGGAAATAGAACAGTGATATCAATCCGATCAACTGAATGATAATAAAGGGGACCGCTCCCCGATAAATATCGCCCGTCGTTACCGACTTGGGTGCCACGCCCCGCAGATAGAAAAGTGAGAAGCCAAATGGCGGGGTCAAAAAGGATGTTTGCAAGTTCATTCCGATCATCACACCAAACCAGACAAGGGCCATTCGAGCAGGTTCGTCAAACTCGGCAAACATTGGCGACAGAATCCTGACCACCACGGGTGCTAACAAGGGCACGATGATAAAGGCGATCTCGAAGAAATCAATAAAGAAGCCGAGAACAAACACCACCAGGTTAACCAGTATCAGAAAACCAATTGCACCGCCCGGCAGCGACGTCAACAGATCCTCAACCCAAAGATCCCCATAAAGGCCGCGGAATACCAGAGAAAATGCCTGTGAGCCCACCAGGATAAACATCACCATACTGGTCAGCTTGGCAGTCTCGGTCATGCTGTCGAGTACAGAAGCCAAGGTCAGGCGCCGCTTGGCTACCGCTAATACCATCGCACCAACCGCACCAAAGGCCCCTGCTTCTGTGGGGGTTGCCCAACCCGCAAAGATACTCCCCAGTACAACCACAATCAGCGCCAAAGGCGGAATCATTACCACCAATATTTCACGGCTCAGTTTTTTGCCACCTAAATCGCGAGCCTCTTTCGGCATCGCCGGCGCCTTCTTTGGCTGGAGCAGAGCGATGATGCCGATATACACCATATAGAGTCCTGACAGCATCAGGCCAGGGATCAGCGAACCCACAAACAGATCGCCCACCGGCGCACCTAGCTGATCCGCCAATACAATCAGAACTATACTCGGCGGAATCACCTGGCCCAAGGTACCCGATGCCGAAATGATGCCGCAGGCAAGTGACTTCGAATATCTGTTCTCAAGCATAATCGGCAGGGCAATCAGCCCCATCGCGACTACCGTAGCACCCACCACACCAGTTGCTGCGGCCAACAGGGTACCCACAATCACAACGGAGAAACCGAGCCCACCGCGCACCCGACCGAAGGCAATACCCATGGTCTTCAACAGGTCTTCTGCCAATCCCGTTCGCTCCAGCAACATACCCATCAGAATAAAGAAGGGTACTGCGAGCAGGGTGTAGTTTTGCATCACGCCAAAAATACGCTGCGACATGGCCTGCAGCAGGGCAAAATCAAGCAACCCCATATTGATGCCAATCGCAGCAAAACCTAATGCGGTCCCACCCAAAGCAAAGGCAACAGGGTATCCCATAAAGATCAGCAACAATGCACCCCCAAACATGATGGGGCCTAATAGATCCGGGTTCATATTCCCTCCTCCGCGTGATCAGGTCGAGGGAAGGGGATGAGCCCCCTGAGAAAGGCAATATGCTTAATCAATTCGCTGAAACCCTGCATAATCAGAAGCAAAAAGGCGATAGGTATCGCCGACTTAATAAGGTACCGCGGCAATCCGCCTGGATCAGGGGACCCTTCCATGACACCCCAGGAATCGGCCGCATAGGTGTAACTGACCCAGATGATCAGTACCGACAGCGGAATAAGAAAGAAACAGGTCCCAAAGATTTCAATCCAAGCCTTGGCTCGCTCTGATACCCGGGAATAGAGAATGTCCACGCGCACATGGGCCTGATGTTTCAGCGCATAACCCGCCCCCCACAAAAACACCAGGCTGAACATAAACCATTGGCCTTCGATGTAGGCATTGGAACTCAGATCAACCCCAATCGTCTGGCTTAATTTGCGCGTGACGGCGTTGTAAACACCCAACAACACCATAATCAGAACCAACCAGGAGATCAGCCGGCCAATCCGTTCATTCACGGTATCAATCAGTCCGGAAAAACGTAAAAGCTTCTGCATAGATTAAAACCCCTCAAGGGTAATTATTATGGGGTACAACCGTTAAACCCCTGAACAATACAAGATTCAACCAAGAGAAACCACCTCCATCAGTAAAACGGAACGCTATGAAATACCCCTACAAACATGGGCTATAACCAAACAGCCTCCCATGGTTGCATATGATACTTTTTAATGGCTGGATATAATGCATGCCAACATCTTATTCTACGGCTATATTATGTCTGCATACTGAGTAATGTGTAGATTAAATAGCCACCAAAAAACTCTCAAACAGTCAGGTATACATCATCATGCGCGCTCATTACGGCCCTGTAGAAAACGCAATCTCACAGCTGACCGGGCTGCTGGGTGACCGACTAGCAACCACAGCCGCAGTACGGGAGCATCATGGACATGATGAGTCCGGCTTTAAGCCATTACCACCTGATGCTGTAGCATTTGCACAAAGCACCGAAGAGGTCAGCGAAATTATTAAGATCTGCGCACAGCACAGCGTGCCCATCATTGCCTACGGCACCGGAACAGCAATTGAGGGCCATGTACAGGCGATCCATGGTGGCATCTGTATCGACATGGGACAGATGGATCAGATCCTGCGAGTCAACCAAGAAGATCTAGATTGCACCGTGCAAGCCGGCGTTACCCGCCTGCAGCTGGAGAGCCATCTACGCGATACGGGCCTCTTCTTTCCAGTTGATCCTGGCGCTGATGCATCACTCGGCGGCATGGCCGCCACCAGTGCATCAGGCACCAATGCCGTACGCTACGGCACCATGAAAGAGAACGTCCTGTCACTCACAGTCGTGCTAGCAGACGGCCGCATTATCAAAACCGGCACGCGCGCGAAAAAATCTTCGGCCGGTTATGACCTGACCCACCTGTTTATCGGTTCTGAGGGTACACTTGGCATTATTACCGAGATAACTCTGAGGCTGCATGGTTTGCAGGAGGCGATCTCTTCAGCCGTATGCAGCTTCCCCACAGTGGATGACGCCATCAATATGGTAATCCTGACCATTCAATCCGGCATCCCCATAGCCCGGATTGAGTTGCTTGATGCGTTGATGATGCATGCCATCAACCGCTATTCAAAAACAGATTATCCAGAGCAGCCCCATCTGTTCCTCGAGTTTCACGGTAGTGAAGCGGGGGTAATAGAGCAGGCTGAAGCGGTTCAGCAGATCGCCAGTGATTTCAATGGCAGTGATTTTACCTGGGCGACGCTCAGTGAGGATCGCAACCGCCTCTGGAAGGCGCGTCACGATGCTTACCCCTCGGCACTGCAACTTCAGCCAGGGACTCAGGCGATCACTACCGATGTCTGCGTACCCATCTCCCGTCTGGCAGAATGTATCCGCGAAACCCGCAAAGATATCGATGCCGCCAGCATGCCGATTGTGATGTTGGGACACGTCGGCGACGGCAATTTCCACTTGGCCATTCTTCCGCATCCAGACCACCCAGAGGAAATCGAAGAGGCCGAAGCACTTAATCACCGACTGGTACGCCGCGCCTTGGCAATGGATGGTACTTGCAGTGGAGAGCACGGCATTGGTCAAGGAAAGATAAGATTTCTCGAAGAGCAAAACCCCGAAGGCGTGGTACTGATGCGGCAGATCAAGCAGGCGATGGACCCCCACAACCTGCTCAATCCTGGCAAAGTACTTCGTATGGACTGAAGGCAAAACTAACGTGGTTGAAAAACTCTTTTGGAGCGATCCTTACCAAACCCGTGCTGAAGCTCGGATCACCAGTGTCCAGGATAATTGTATAACCCTGGACAGAACCATCTTCTTTGCATTCTCTGGCGGGCAGGAGAGCGACCAGGGTACGATCAATCAAATACCGGTTCTCGCCGCAAACTGGCATCAACAAGAGATCATCTACACCCTGGTAGCGGATCACGGACTCATACCGGGGCAAGTGGTCTCCGTTGAGATCAACTGGCCACGTCGCTATCGCCTGATGCGGCTGCACTTCGCCTGCGAAATCACCCTTGAGTTGATCTACAAGGCGAGACCCGGCATTGAGAAGATAGGGGCCCATATCGCAGAGGATAAAGCACGCATTGATTTTCTTTCACAGGACAATCTCAGTGCGCTATTGCCCGATCTCAAACAGCGTATTGATGCACTCGTTCAGCAGAATCTTCCCATACACAGTGACTACAGCGATCAGTCAAAGGGACGGCGCTATTGGCGCATTGATGGATTTGCCCAGGTTCCCTGTGGGGGCACGCATCTGCGCCACACCCAGGAGATCGGCACCGTCACATTAAAGCGCAAGAACCCGGGCAAAGGTAAGGAACGCATCGAAATCTATGTCGACGAATAGTTCATGCAAATTGCGACTGGGGGATTACACACCTCCCGTCGATTCGGGTCTGGATATCATCTACCAGGATGACGCCATTCTGATTGTAAACAAACCCAGTGGTCTTTTGTCGGTACCGGGCAGAGGGGAAGAGAAACGGGACTCGTTGGCCACCCGTGTTCAATCCCGAATAGCGGATGCGATGATCGTACATCGCCTGGACATGTGCACTTCCGGGATTATGGTGATGGCACGGGGTAGGGAGATGCATCGAGTTCTGAATCGAATGTTCCAGGAACGGCGGATTGATAAACGCTACCGAGCCCTTGTAGACGGCAAGATCGACCCTCCAGAAGGGACGATAAATTTGCCCCTGATTACCGATTGGCCCAACCGTCCCTTACAGAAAGTGGACCATGAAATGGGCAAGCCCTCCATCACTCACTTTCGGTTGCTTTCTTACACCACTGAGAATAACAGCAGTTTGGTTGAGCTGATCCCTGAGACAGGTCGCTCCCACCAACTTCGGGTTCATATGCTCGCTATCGGGCATGCCATACTGGGTGATAACCTGTATGGCGATGCGACCAGCCAAAATAAGGCCGATCGGTTACAGTTACATGCCACTGAGCTGGCCTTTGAGCATCCCATGACACATGCGCGTATGACCTTTCGATCTACGCCACCCTTTGGGTAAGGCATGCAGACAAAAAAACACGGGTTAAAATAATTCTGCCATACTATGAACGTGGTTATACGTTATTTGTGCCATCCTGGCGCCAGTTGAAAAAGGGATAGATCAATGGCTTCGAACACCATCCTACTGCTTGAAGATGACCAGCCCCTGAGGGAGTACTACAGTCTAAGCCTGGAGGCACATGACTATGAGGTCGTACAGGCTGAGAACAGTGAGCGCATCGTAGAATTGATCGAGAAATATCAGCCCGCTCTGGTTGTGACGGACCTAGTCATGCCTGATCACGACGGCCTGGAGGGGATCTTTAAACTGATCGGCAAGTATTCAATACCTGTCATGGTGCTGTCCGCTTATCCGGAATTTATCCAGTTATCCAGGCCAGTGGTGACCGCCACCTATCTTAAACCCCTGTCAGCAGAAGATTTCGTTAACGCCATTAGGAAAATTCTGGCCCGACCTATACATCCCTGAGAGTGATGCTGATCAGATCGGCTGTAGATTGGCATAGGCGGCCACCAGCCACTTCGCCCCCACCTGCTCGAAGTTGACATGTACCCGCGCACTCCCGCCCTGACCTTCGGCATTGAGTACCACACCTTCACCAAATTTTGGGTGTAGTACACGCTGTCCCAGCTGGTATCCGCTTTCATGCAGGGTATAGCCGGTTGAGGCCGCCGCGTAAACCGGCCGACTTATTTGTGGCCTGGATCGCACCTCACGAATCAGGTCAACGGGAATCTCTCGCAGAAACCGGGAGGGCAGGGGATAGGACTCACTGCCATGCAGGCGGCGGCTTTCCGCATAGGTGAGATAGAGTTGCTCCATCGCACGGGTCATACCTACATAACAGAGCCTCCGCTCCTCTTCGAGCCTTTCCGGATCTTCCGCCGACATGCTGTGGGGAAAAAGTTTCTCCTCAACGCCGGCAATAAACACCAGCGGAAACTCCAGCCCCTTGGCCGAATGCAAAGTCATCAGCTGCACGCAATCCTCAAACTGGTCACCCTGATTCTCACCGGCCTCCAGCGCCGCATGAGCCAGAAAGGCCGACAGTGGGTCCATCTCCTCCTCTTCAGCTGACAATTCGTAGCTGAACTCACGTGTAGCATTGACCAGTTCCTCCAGATTTTCCACCCGGTCTTGTCCTTTGCCATCTCGGCTTTTACGAAAATGATCCGCCAAGCCGGACGCAGAGACGACCTGGTCCGTCATCTCGTGCAGGGAAAGCCCCTGAACACTGGCCTGCTGCTCGGCAATCAGTTCCAGAAAGGCATTTAAGGCCGTAGCGGCCCGCTTGGTCATCGCACCACCCTTAATCAACTCATGGGCTGCCTGCCAGAGCGAACAGCCAAAATCACGGGCATGGGCACGTACTGCATCCAAGGTGCGAGGGCCTATCCCACGAGGCGGCTGATTGACTGCCCGCTCAAAAGAGGGATCTTCCTGGGGATTGGCCATCAAGCGAAGATAGGCCAGCGCATCCTTGATCTCAGCGCGTTCAAAAAATCGCAACCCACCATACACCCGGTAGGGCAGTTGAGCCTGGATGAGCGCCTCTTCAAACTGTCGTGACTGGGCATTGGAACGATACAGAATCGCGCACTCATCCCGACGATGTCCCTCTGTAGCAAAGTGCCTGATCCGTTCGACTACAAAGCGCGCCTCATCCACCTCATTGAAGGCGTTATAGAGATTGATCGGTTCGCCCTCGCTACCGTCCGTCCAGAGCTCCTTGCCCAGACGAGAGGGATTATTGGCAATCACCGCATTGGCTGCCTTAAGGATGGTAGCCGTGGAACGGTAATTTTGCTCCAGTCGCAGCAGTGGTGCATCAGTGAAATGTTTTCTGAAATCCCGAATGTGTTCCACCCGGGCGCCGCGCCAACCGTAGATTGATTGGTCATCATCGCCTACGGCAAAGAGACTGTTCTGCTCACCTGCCAACAGTCTCAGCCAGGCATACTGAATGGTATTGGTATCCTGAAACTCATCCACCAGAATATGCTGAAAGCGCTCTCTGTAGTGGTGCAGAATATCCGGTCGATCCCGTAGCAGCTCATGGGCACGCAGCAGCAACTCCGCAAAATCCACCACGCCACCCCGGTCACAGGCAGACTGGTACTCGCTATAGATACGAATCATGGTGCGCTGATAGGGATCACCCCCGTCATCCATGTGCTGTGGTCTCACCCCCTCATCCTTGCGACCGTTGATAAACCACTGTGCCTGGCGGGGTGGCCAGCGCGCTTCGTCCAGATCCATCGCCTTCAGCAGGCGTTTTATCATGCGAAACTGGTCATCTGAATCGAGGATTTGAAAATTCTGAGGGAGATTGGCATCTTTCCAGTGGGCGCGTAGCAACCTATGAGCCAATCCATGAAAAGTCCCCACCCACATACCACCCACCGGATGCCCCAGCAGGACCTCGATCCGCCCCTTCATCTCCTTGGCCGCCTTATTGGTGAATGTGACGGCCAAAATATTCCAGGGCGAAGCCCCGATAACCTGCAGCAACCAAGCGATGCGATGCACCAGCACTCGCGTCTTGCCACTTCCGGCACCCGCTAAAACCAGCATCCCACCCGGCGGGGCAGTGACTGCCTCGCGCTGGGCATCGTTTAAACCTTCAAGAATATGTGATACGTCCATGGGATTATCTTAACAGTGGTTGCGCAGGATCACGACCGCCAACAAAAAGTAAACTCCGACAACCAGCGAGAACCGTTTATTGATCGGCATCATTTCCCTACGCTTCATGGCGTTTTATAAGAGAGACGTAGAGTTTGAACAGGGCAAGGGAAGGAATAACGATATCAGACTAACAATAAACCCCGCGTCAGGATTGCACGCATTAAGGGGTTCCAGGAGGGAGTCTCACGGGTATTGATCGCGTCATGCCCGTTTTTTTTGCCATTAAATTAGGCTGGCAGCAGCACACCATAGCGTTCGCGTAATTTAGGCTTCTCAATCTTTCCCGTTGCATTGCGCGGTATCAGATCAAAGTGGATGCACCGAGGACGTTTATATTTGGGTAGGCGCTGAGCAAAAACAGTAGCCTCCTCGTCGGTCATATCACAACCCGGCTTGAGTTGAATAATCGCCGTTACTATTTCCCCGAGGCGCTGATCCGGCGTCCCAATGACCGCAACATCCTGAATATGGGGATGCTCCATAAAAAAGTGCTCGACCTCCACGGGGGAGACATTTTCACCCCCGGTAATAATCAGGTCTTTTTTACGATCGACCAGCCAGATAAAACCCTCTGTATCTGTCATGGCGATATCCCCGGTATGCAACCACCCGTCACGAAGCGCCTCCCGCGTCGCCTCCGGATTGCGATAGTAACCGCGCATGACACCAGGGCCCTTCACAATCAACTCACCCGGTTCACCCGGTGGTAACTGACAGTTACTGTCGTCAACAATACAGGCCTCCCAATCAAACCCAGGCTTTCCTATTGACCCGATTTTATGGGTATTACCCAGACCCAGATGGAGACAGCCGGGCCCGGTACTTTCAGTCAGGCCATAGTTGGTATCATACTCATGATGTGGAAACAGCTTGCGCCACGCCTTGATCAGATTGGGTGGTACTGGCTGGGCGCCAATATGCATCAAACGCCACTGGTCCAGTTTGTAACGGCCAAAATCGATATCGCCATTCTCCCAGGCAATCAGGATATCGTGCGCCCAAGGCACTAACAGCCAGACAATGGTCGCTTGCTCTTCTGATACCGCTTTAAGTACCCAATCGGGCCTTGCTCCCTTCAACAGTACCGCTTTTGCTCCCACCAAAAAATTTCCAAACCAGTGCATCTTGGCACCAGTATGATACAGCGGCGGAATACAGAGGAAGTTGTCTTCATGGGTCTGCCGGTGGTGCTGATTTTCCACATAGCAGGCGTGCTCAAGATTTCTGTGGGTCAGACTCACGGCCTTCGGCAGCCCGGTTGTCCCCGATGTGAAATAGAGCGCTGCGTCATCCATCAGATCAATCGCTAATTGGGGAGACCCTGAATCTTCACCATCAACAAAACAAGCATAATCAACCGCAAAGTCAGGGCACAGACGCTCTGGTCCGATATAAATATAGTGCTCAATGGTACGATCGAGCGCGGCTTTTACTTCACAGATTCGCTCAATAAACTCCGGTCCAAATAACAGAACTCTGGCCTCCACAATATCGTTGCTGGCCTGGATAATCTCGGACTCAAAACGGAAGTTAAGCGGTGCAACAATGGCCCCTGATCGAAGGACACCAAAATAGCAGGGCAGCCACTCAAGGGAATTCATCATCAGATGAAGTACTCGATCACCCTTGCGAACACCACAGGCGATCAAGGCATTGGCAAAGCGGTTTGCCTCCTGATCAAATACGCGCCAACTGATCTCTCGCCGACTGTTGATTTCAGGATCACGTTCAATCAACGCGATCTCATCGGCATACATACGCCCATTGCGGGACAATATTTCGGTAATTAACATCTTTAGAATTAGCCTGACATTCTATTGGCGATACCCCCTGGAAACTCAACAATGCCCCAATATCAATTGAGAGTATGAATTGTTGAGAGACAGCACAGGACTTGTGGGGTTAATCTACCACATAAGATAAGGCTAATGCTTCCCCATCAAGGCAGTGACTAGAGCTTGATGGTCGCGATAGGGCCGAGAGCCGCCTCAATCTCCATAAACAGGGGCAAATCCGCCTCTGGAAGACCGGCCATTGCGCCATAGCAGGTGACCCGCATAACATTAGGCTGCTGATCAGACGTTAGCCAAAGATGGTACAAACGGGACACCAGTGGATTTCCACCATCCCATACGGCTAGCCGGCTCAGGTTAAGCGCCGCCACCTGGACAGGCGCAAGGCCAACGATCTCTGTCTCACCTTGTTGTACCCTGACAACTGAAAAACTATCGGGCTGAATCTGCTGAGGCGTCTCCTTAAGATCCCGCACCTCGAAACTGCAACTGGGCCAATACTGGTCCAGATCAGAATGCTTTGTCACAACCCCACGCTGTACAAACAGTCGCGTGTGTCCGGGTTTGATCTCCAGCGTATCATGGAGCACCAAGATGCTCCCTACGGGCACTTGGAAAAAAGCCGAATTACGATCTCTAATCGACTGCTGAACACAGCCCGTAACAAGCATCAGCGTGACGATAGCTATAATCGATTTTAATAAGGAACTCATCCTGCACCTCCGCAGTCCAATCTACCCAATAGACAAATCAAATCCCATACGGTTTCACTAGCCTATCGAAAGCGGGTTAAATCTTCACGGTATTTGCAATAGTTAGCAATCCTATATCAATTCTCTGGTCTATACTGGGGTTTATTGATTCGTTCTGTCGTAGAGGAAATACCAATGAAGTCCCTGTTAGCAGTTGTTCTTAGCACCTTACTTATGATCACCGCCAGCAACGCATTAGCCGCCAAGAAAGAGGGTAAAGCCTATGGGGCCGGTGGCGTTTCCGAAGAAAAAATGAGTGACACCGCTGCCGAACATCGCAAGGCCTATGCGGGTGAGAAAGAGAAGAAAGTGAAAGAAGAAAAGGAGATGAAGGAAGAGAAAGAAGTGAAGGAGAAAAAAGCGAAGAAAGAAAAGAAGGTAAAGAAAGAGAAATAGCCCTTTCCCTTGCCAGTAAGCCACCTTATTAAGGTGGCTTACTGGCCTGTCAAAACGCCTGCCGTCATCTATGCTAACGTATAAATTAATCTAAATTGCCCGCTACCGTTTTAATGGGGGATTGATGTTTGTAGCAATGAGCAAGTTTGTCGTCGCCAATAATATGAGTGACCAGGTTCGGGAGGCATTTCGAAATCGGCCAGGGCTTGTCGATAGTGCAGAAGGCTTTATCCGTATGGAGGTACTTAATCCTGACGATAACCCAGACGAATTCTGGCTCGTCACATACTGGCAGAAAAGTGAAGATTGGCATGAATGGTATCACGGCCATCAGTACAAAGCCTCGCACAGCAACATACCCAAAGGATTGAAGCTCGATCCCGAAGCAACCATGATTCGGACTTTTAACTGTATCGCAAGTTAAGCGTAGGAGTCTTCCAGCATGTCCGCTGAACAATCGAATCACTTCCCTGCTATTAACAAGGCCCATGTAGTCGACGCTATCATTAACGCCTATCGCCTGCAGCAGCCAGAACCGTTCCAGCGTGGAGGTACTGCATTTGAACAGAAATGCCGGGAAGACATTGCCTATCATCTGGATTATCTCAACATGGCGGCTGATGCCGATGCACCCGAGATATTTGCCGAGTACTCACGCTGGCTGCGAGATGTTCTGAACAGCAGAAATGTTCCGGCACGTTGTGTTGCTTTCTCTTACGAACTGCTGATAACCCATTTTGCTAACCACCACCCAGAAGAAAGCGTATTGCTCGGTAATATTCTGGAAGCCGGGATTCAAGCCATAGATGATGACAAGCTACCTCAGGTAGCGCAAACATTACCTGCCAACGCCCTGGAAGCAGAAAAGTTTAGTCTCCTGATCAGTCAGGGTGCCCGGGAGCAGAGTCGCAATCTCTATTTCGACAAACTGAAACAGAGCTCTTCTCTTGCACAAACTAATCTGGATCTGTTGCAACCTTCACTCTATGAAGTGGGTAGACGTTGGCAGATCAATCAACTCAGCGTCGCCCAGGAACATATGGCTACCGCAATCTGTCAAAACTTAATGGCACAAGGATTTGGCAAAGTCCCTTTTGCGGCGAACAATGGCAAACGCGCAGTCTTTGCAGCAGTCGAAGGCGCACAACATGCCCTGGGTATCCAGATGGTTGCAGACGGTTTTGAAGAGGCCGGCTGGGCGTGTGACTTCATTGGTGCAAATACGCCTTTGGCAGATCTTCTTGTCTATCTGGATCGTGAGAAGCCCGATTTGTTGGGACTCTCCGCCACCTTACCGGTAGACATCGCCCAGGCAAAGCGGATGACCGCCCAGATACGCGCCGAGCTGGGAAATAGCTGCCCGGTCATTATGGTGGGTGGCCTGACTACCAATTACCTACCGCGCAGTTGGGAGCTAACCGGTGCAGACATCTGGGCAGTAAATGCCGTTGAAGCGATCAAAGAGAGCAAATGAACCCACTGACTGACGCACCCGAAAAACGTTATATACCGCTATCACTTCTACGGTTCAGAACACTGCTTGTGGGTGTGTTTGATCAGGGTGGACAGGTACTCGAATCCAACGCCGGATTTCAGATGCTCTGCACAGAGGAAGAGAGCGCCAACGATTGGAACTGCAGTGAATACTTAATTAATCCCTCATGGGATCAATTGCATCTTTCTACCTCATCCGATGATACTGATGCACCAATTTATCAAGGTATTCTCACACTACGATTTCCAGAAGAGAACTACCAATCAGTAACGGCGATGATCTTCCGGCAAGAGGGACTCTATTATCTGGTCGCCGAATATAATGTGGAAGAGTTGGGATTGCTGAACACCAGTGTCACCGCGCTGAATGACGAACTGATGCGAATGCAACGGGAACTGGTACGCACCAATCATAAATTGGAAGAACAGCGCGAACTCTTTCGTATGGCCAGTATCACGGATGTATTAACCGGCCTGTACAATCGTCGCTTCTTCATTGAATCACTCACTGAAGAGATGGAAAGAAGTGATCGCTATGGAAAAAGCCTCTCATTGATATTGTGCGATGTTGATCACTTCAAACAAGTCAATGACACCTATGGTCACGACCAGGGTGATCAGGTCTTACGCGCCTTTTCCCAATTAATAAATGAGTCCTTGCGTAGTTTCGATATTGCCGCCCGCTTTGGCGGTGAAGAGTTCATCCTGCTGCTTCCGGAAACAACCATCGAACAAGCAGTAATGACGGCAGAGCGCTTGCGAAAGCAGTTTAAGCAACAGAACATGACAACGCCACCCACAACAATAACCGCCAGCTTTGGGGTGGCAGAATACACCAAAGGCGAAACAGAGGACGAAATAATTAAGCGTGCAGACCTGGCTCTCTACCAAGCGAAAAAAACTGGCCGAAATCGCGTTGAAAAAGCGACTGATTAAACGCTGGAAATAGCGCCCTGTTTTATTCTGATGATTTTCACAACTGGTAGATACGATCGCCTGGCTCGTTAATTCAATCAGGTTAAACTCCGCATTTGCATGGTGGAGATGACTCGTTATCCCTTAGTGCTTACACTGAAAAAAAACAAACACACTGCCCCTTATTATCTGTTTTCATTTGCTGCCGCAAATATCCAACAATGGACCCCTGACTTTAACTCAGCTTAGTAGGCCGGATTATATTTCGATAAGAAATAATAGAAATCACAGTCCATACCGCTGTTCGTAAAGTCATGGCACCAACGGTGCGGAACTCAAATAAACCATCGTTCAGTATATGTAACCCCAGCAGGCCAAATACAACAAGCGTGGCAAGTGCGATAACGATCGACAGCCATACGCTCCAACGTTGCACCATGAACAGGCCTGCCCCTGCGATCAGATAGACAAATCCAATGACAAAATTAAACCAGAGTACAAAAGGCACATAGTGGCCAGCATTTTCGCGTGCGGCCCCTTCAAAAAATAGAACCGACCCACCTGATTTGATAGTCAGTAAACCAAATACAATGGCAATGATGCTGACAATCCAGATACTCATCGGCTTAGATCCAATCTTTGATTGCATGATGGTTTCCTTTAATGAGATGTTGCAAATGTACCTTTACGTTTCTGCTCTTTTACCTATCTTCTTTGTCAGTGGGTCATCGCTTACCTATCTACTCAGGCAGACTGATTGATAGAAAATTATTGTTTGAAACTGACGCTCAGTCTCAGTGGCATACGATTTCGACGCGTCGATTCAGTGAACGGCCTGATCCAGTCGAGTTGTCTGCAATGGGTTGCGTCTCACCGCGGCCAACTGCTGAGATGCGCATTGCATCAACACCCCGTCCAACAACTGCGGCAACGACGGCTTCTGCACGGCGCTGCGATAGCTTGTCGTTATATGCATCAGAACCTTCGCTTGACGTATGACCTGTCACGGTAATTTTTGATGCGGCTGAAGCCTTGAGTCCGGTGGACAACGTATCCAAAAGCGGGGCAGACTCTGCTTTGATGGTCGCCGAATCAAAGTCAAAATTGATGCCATGAATGATCGAACCACATCCGAGAGCCGGTACACGCTGCTCGGAACACTCTGTTTTCAGATTTGGTGAAGCATCCCCCGAGTAAAACCGAAATGGCGCACCGTTGGTTGATCGAACACCGGTGATCTTACCTTGGTCGTCAACGGCCAACATGAACGTGCTTGAGATCGCTCCCTTACGCGTTTTGCCGGTTGCGCGTAAAAGGTTGCCACTGACTGTGCCCTTGAGATCACCCACCCGGTCATAACAACCAGAGACGCTTGCCCCCTCCTGCTTGAGTTCCAATAAAGCACCCCGGCCTTTCCACTTACCCTGAAAATCTTGCGACAGTGGTACTGATTCCTGACTTCCGTACCCAATGATTTCACTGAATTCAAAAAAGGTCTTGTCGCGTTGGATATCAATCCCGCCCTCCAGGGTAACTCGAACCCAACGGACTGGCGTTTCGAGTGTTGCTGGAATTGTGGTCGTTTGCCCCTTGGCAGAATGGGTTACAAGCGTCGCAGTGGCGAGTACACGAAACTGCTTGGGATCGCTGTCAGAGCCAGCGATCTCTACTTTTCTAACAAATGTTTGCGATGGGCTGGGGGTTTCGAGCACGCTAGGAATGGCAAATTCTTTAAAGAGTGTTAACGCAGGCAATTTGTAAACAAAGACCACGCTGGTTTGCGCTGCACCCGGCTTAGGTGTTAAAACGAAACTACCATCATTGCCATCAATTGCCAGAAGCGCCTGCTCCATTCCAACTTTCAGACCATTTGCGTCACCCTCGATTACAACCGGAATAGCACCTTGCGCAAAGCTGATATAGTCGACACCCTGCTGATGCTCTTTAGCTGTAATTGGTGCCACATGCGTCACAATCGCAGCAAGCAACAGTGACTTGATGTAATTGGAATAGGTGCCTAAGTGCATCATTCTATTCACCCCAGTTTAGTAACCCGGGCATGCTCTAAATACCCATGCTTTCGTTTGCCAAACATCTTGATCGAAAAAAATAATGGCTAACGTCGAATATAACAGCGTAATTCTGATCGTAGTAGAGAGATAACTATCGCTGCATTACTCAAGCCCAGAAAAAATACTCGCGACTACCGAATCGTTTATCGGCATCGGATATTTTCGTATATGAATTATTGGGTTGACCCGCGTTGGCACATAAAACCTGCCCACCCTACCTGGCTTATAAAGTGTGTCTGATTATTTCGGTTCATACATTACTTTCCCATTACAGACCGCTTTCAGTACATAATCTGGTATTGATCCAGGTTTCGAATATTGACGTTGAATATCGTCTACATTTATTGCGCGTGAAGAATTTAACTTCACCCCGCCTATAGGGCGAGAATAGTAATCAATATTGCCTATGCCAATCTCATTATGCGCGCAATCGATGGTATAAGTTACTTTTTGACTACGGTATTTCTTGCCAGCCTCGAGTGATTGATCTCGGAAATAAACACGATAAGCATCAACAATGATCACTTCAACCTCGACAGGTGCCAGCAGAGCTACGTACATTCCCTTTCTCACATACTTAGATGAGGTATCTAGGAACAAAGTACTCGCGATTCCTATGTCTTCATTAAAATGATCTGGTCGCAGAAAAAGCGCGATGATCGGGTCGTGGCTGTCATTCGCATGGATTACTATTGTACGTTTGAGATCACTTAGAGATTTCGGTGTCCATGGATCTGTTGTGTTTGTTTGCTCAGCCGCTGCTGCACTGAAACTCGCCATACTCATTGATATTAATATTGATGCCGCAAACAATGGGAACTTATATGTCATATATTTACTCCTCTCTGAAGCTATAGAACCTGAATTTACTGTTAACGTTTGAATTAAACGGCCTGCGCGGCTTTTCGTGCAGGTCCGCTCGAATGGTGGATTAGCCAGCCGATTGGTGGGACTACGACCATTTAACAAGCCCCTTCTGAATACGCGAGCAGAACACATCGACCTCTTTGGCAGAAAGGCACTCTGCCTTGTAGATCGACAACATCTCGAACCGGCATGCGGGCGCACAGGTGCCAAGGAGTGCCGTTTTCAACACCCGTTTCACGGGCTGCCACAACAGCAGGCGGTCAACCCACCACGGCGAGCCAAGCGACGTAACAACTAGCGCTCGCCGCAAGCTGTGAAGTCTTGGCTTGATTGGGCCAAGGTCGGTAGCGTGGTCGTAGGCAATGCCGGGAGCCCAGACTCGGTCGAACCACCCCTTCAGGATGGCGGGAAAGCCAAACCACCAAGTAGGGAACACCAGAACGAGGGCTTCAGCCGAAAGCAGCCGCTCTATCTGTGCTTGAGTGGCAGAGGAATCAAATGGAGGATCGTAATAGCTTTGGCGTTCGCTGACAGTAAGCGAGGGCGAGAATTCGGTTTCGTAGAGATTTTCCACTTGTACTTCGTGTCCAGCTTCAGTCAACACTTGGATAGTGAATCGAGCCAAGGAATGGCACAGGCTGTCGGCAATTGGATGGGCGACTACGACAAGACACTTCATGTTAAAAATGGCCTACGCGATACGGTGCTCATGCTGGCTAACGCCGTGCTTTGTGGCTGGTTTGTAGCGAAAAAACGGTCCATTAACAGCACCTTGTTAGGGCCTATACGGTATAGTTGAAGCGAAAACTTTATTCGACAGCTCCAATTTTCCCTTTATTTGTAGCATTCTCCTGACAGATCTCATTGATAATTCAGAGGACACAGTGGGTCCTAGAATAATCCTATCTATTAACCCATCTACGGTAAGTGGTGCATTCATGCCAGGAATCTGACTGAGTTTTAATTTCAATTTCGGCTCTACACCTTTTTCAGTAATATTGTATCCAAACATTGATGCAAAATGACCCTCAGGGTCTTTATCATTGAGATACACAAACCGCCATTCTTTCTCTTCCTTGAATCCTATGTGCTTAGTAAAGAGTGAGAATACTTTGAGCCTTTCAATCCAATACCAAGCTATGGCATTTAGGACCTCATCTGACTTCTCTTGTTCTTTGAGTAGCTCGGCCAAACTATGAATTTTATGCTTTATCCATTCAAGCCTAGATTCTTTAGTAACATACTTAACCGAACTAAGTATTAGAGGTGATTTTTCGTTTGGCTCTATTTGCTTTGTATCAATTACAAAAGCTACGCCATCTCCATTTGCCCCATAACCACGCCACATCGAAAGAACACCGTCAAAGTCATCTTTATCATGCAAAGAGAAACACGAAATATACGTGTCTAACACATGGTTCTCATCAAACTGATTAAAGTAGTGATCAAAATAGTGTAGCAGTTGACCAAATACCTTCTCACTTCCACAAGCTTCAATTAGAGCTTCATTTCCTCTAAATTCTGCCGCCCCCTGATTCATACCAAAAACCAGCTCATCTAAGTCATTCATATTCAGAGGGTTAGAAAACCAGATTTCTTCACCTTCAACTATATAATCAAAGTTTTGGATTGACGTGTAATGAGCCAGCAACGGAGTTTTGCTCGGAAACTCTGATACATCGTCATAATCTTCCCACAAGGACCTATGAATTAAGTCGTTAATTGTATCCATATACCTTCTCAGCCCTAACGTTTCGCACAGCCGAAAGGAGCCGCGTAGCGGCAACGCATCGGCTGGTGCGACTGGTTAAATGACACGATTTCAACAAAGTGATTAACTGTGTGACCCAATGCTATTGCCATTACCTGGTTTCCTTTCTTTGGCCAACATCCATTGCTCGATTAATGGCCCTGATTACGACTATTGACGCCTACCACTGCGCTTACCATTTTGGGCTATGCATTGTTCCCGCACGGCCAAATGCTCTTATGCATTTTCTTGGTTGATAAAAGCCTTTCTTTTCCTTTCGTCCTCTTGCCCTTCTCTTACCATTCGTACCAATTGCTTTGCTTGCTTTTCATTTAACCTCTGATTATGCGGCTTCTTCGCTGCCTTGAGTGATAAATGCAGCGAGCTCACTCGGTTAATTATATTAAGCGACTTATTGTTCTATGCCTGATTTGGCAGACATGGGGAGCGTGATTGTTCAGCTTCGTGCCCCAGATATGACTTTAACCGCAGCAGGCTATCAAAGAATAGAATTAGGGGAAATAATACATGAGCATGTCTGGTCACGATAAATTTATTGGTACAAGAAGAGATGCCTGATTTGGTAGAACGCCTGGTAATGAATTGAGTGCAGGAGTAGGCACTGATCTACCCCTGCACTTAAACAGATGAACGACTCTGGACGATTATTCAACTGTAACCGATTTGGCTAGGTTTCTCGGCTGATCCACATCGGTGCCTTTGAGTAGGGCGACATAATAGGAGAGCAGTTGCAGGGGTACGGTGTAGACAATCGGTGCCGTGGTGGGGCAGATATCATCCAGGGTCAAGCTCTGGTAGTTATCCAGTTCGATTTTTACGCGCTTGTCACTGAACAGGAACAGTTCACCGCCGCGGGCTCTAACCTCTTGCAGATTCGATAACACTTTTTCCAAGAGTGGATCATCGGGTAGGGCGCAGACCACTGGCATCTCAGCGTCAACTAAAGCAAGTGGTCCGTGTTTCAGTTCACCGGCGGGGTAGGCCTCGGCATGGATGTAAGAGATCTCTTTGAGTTTCAGGGCGCCTTCCATTGCGATGGGATAGAAGGGGCCGCGACCGAGAAAGAGGGCGTTGCTGCGGTCGGCAAATCCTTCAGCCATTTTTTCGATGGCATCATTCAATTGCAATACCACTTCCATCTGGCGGGGCAGGGCGTGCAGCTCTTCAACCCACTCTTTGAGTTGGGCTTCATCAATGCCTTGGCGACGTGCCATCGCCAACACCAGCAGTCGCAGGGCAACCAACTGGGTCGTGAAGGCCTTGGTGGAGGCCACGCCAATCTCGGGGCCGGCACGGGTCATCAACGCCACATCGGATTCCCGTACCAGGGAACTCTCGGGTACGTTGCAGATGACAAGGCTCCCCAGGAAACCCTGCGAACGACTGCTGCGCAAGGCCGCCAGGGTATCGGCGGTTTCACCGGACTGGGAGATGGTGACGAACAGGGTATCTGGTGCAACGACCGTTTTGCGATAACGGTATTCACTGGCGACTTCCACATTACAGGGGATGCCAACCTCTTCAAACCAATAACGGGCGACCATACCGGCGTGGTACGAAGTACCACAGGCGATGATCTGTACTTGTTTGGTCTTATCCAACAGCGCCTTGGTTTCGTATCCAAAGCTCTCTTCCAACAATCGTCCATTATGGATGCGGCCTTCGAGTGTCTCCGCAACCACGGCCGGCTGCTCAAAAATCTCTTTCAGCATGTAGTGTCGATAAGGGCCCTTATCGGTTGCGGAGGCATTCAGCTTGGAAGAGACGACAGGACGTTCAACCGGTGCGCCTGTGCAGTCAAATATCTGTACCCCTTCACGTCGAACATCGGCCAGATCCCCCTCTTCAAGGAAGATGAAGTTCTGGGTCTCGGTGAGTAGGGCAAAGACATCCGAGGCAACGAAGTTTTCACCATCACCCAGACCGATGACCAGCGGTGATCCGGCACGGGCGACTACAATCCGATCAGCATCATCGGGGCTGGCCACCGCCAGAGAGTAAGCGCCGACTAACCTTGAGACAATTGATTTAAACGCCTCGCAGAGATCACTGTTTTGCTTAAGCGCTTCTGCCATCAGATGGGCGATTACTTCGGTGTCGGTCTCGGAGGAGAAGTGGTAACCCTTGGCCTTCAGCTCTTCCCGAAGCTCGGCATGATTTTCGATAATGCCGTTATGCACCACGGCGATCTGCTCGCCACTCATGTGAGGATGGGCATTGCGCTCGGCCGGCATGCCGTGGGTTGCCCAGCGGGTATGCGCAATACCTAACTCGCCTTCTATCGGACTCTCTTTCATTCGCTCCTGCAGGGAAGCCACTTTACCCACAGAACGGATGCGCTGGATATGCCCCGCCGCATCCCTGATGGCGATACCCGCAGAATCATAGCCGCGATACTCCAGGCGACGCAGTCCCTCTATCAGAATTGGGGTGATATTCCGTCTTGCTACTGCGCCTACGATGCCACACATATTCCGTTATCCTTTATTTTGTCGCTTTCGCGGTACCTATACGCACAGGGTCGGAGTCAAATTTTTAATTTGACTCCGACCCTTGGTAAGTTAGTTACTCTTTTTTTCCGGCCGTTTCCAACCCTTAAGGCTGAGCTGTTTGGAGCGACTGAGCGTCAGGGTTTCTTCAGGCGTATCGCGGGTGATCGTGGACCCGGCACCGATAGTTGCACCCGCACCCACCGTAACCGGAGCGACCAGTTGTGTGTCCGAACCAATAAAGGCGTTATCACCAATAACCGTACGGAACTTGTTTACGCCATCATAATTACAGGTGATGGTTCCCGCACCGACATTAACTGTACGGCCGATGGTGGCATCACCAATGTAGCTGAGATGATTGATCTTGCTGCCCTCCGCAACATCACTCTTTTTGATCTCGACAAAATTACCGACATGCACCCGTTCGGCCAATACGGTTGCCGGACGTAATCGGGCAAAAGGGCCAATGATGGAGTCGCGACCAATCACGGCATCTTCAATGACACAGTTCTCTTTGATCCAAACACCGTCGGCAATCTTGCTGTTGCGGATCACGGTATTGGCACCGACCCGTACCCGATCACCCATTGTTACTTCACCCTCAATCAGCACATTGATGTCCAGTTCAATATCCTGTCCGGCCTGCAAACGGCCACGCAAATCAAACCGTGCGGGATCGCGTAAGGTAACGCCCTGACGCATGAGTTGTGCGGCCTGATTCTGTTGATGCTGGCGTTCAAGTGCCGCGAGTTGCAGCCGGTCATTCACACCTTCTACCTCGTATGGGGCAGACGGATGCGCTGTCGTTACCTGAATACCTTCGGCAACCGCCATGGCAACAATGTCAGTAAGATAGTATTCACCCTGAGCGTTATTGCTCTCCAAGCGGGTCAGCCATCCGGCAAGCTTTCCCCGATTGGCGATCAAAATTCCGGTATTGATCTCACAGATAGCCAGTTCGGCCGGTGAGGCATCTTTTTGTTCTACGATGCGCGTTACTTGGCCCCTTTCACGTACGATGCGGCCATAACCCTGTGGGTTATCCAGGGTGACCGTCAGTAACGCCAGGTCTGTAGCAGCCGATTGTTGAATGAGCGCATTCAGGGTCTCTGTACTGGTAAGTGGGACATCGCCATACAGCACCAGCACACGGTCCATATCGGCCATGGCGAACATCGCCTGTTCAACCGCATGGCCGGTGCCCAATTGCTCAGCTTGCTCAGCCCAGATCAGGGTTGCATCCGTTATCGCTTGCTGTACCTGTTCGCCACCGTGACCATAGACCACGGCCACTTTTTCTGCACCCAGACCCTGGGCTGTCTGAATGACATGCGCTACCAGTGGACGGCCAGCAATGCTGTGTAACACCTTGGGGAGTGACGATCGCATCCTTGTTCCTTGCCCAGCAGCAAGTATCACAACACCCAACTTCATAGCTTTCCCTCTTCCTGTGACCTTAATTCAGATTAATTGATCGAACAGCTGCCACTGGCAGGTGCCATATCTTCCACTGTAGCGTCACGCACCTCAACAATCTTTATCATCACCTTGAGGGTTTTTCCAGCGAGGGGGTGGTTGCCATCCACGGTCAGCTTGTCGCCCTCTATTTTACTCACATAGAAGGTCTTGGTCTCACCCTCCTGATTCTGCATCTGCACCTCGGCACCCAACTGTCGAAACTGGGGAGGCACATTCTCAATATCATCGGTAAAGGTCAGCTCTGGATCGTGCTCACCAAAGCCATCCTCCGGCTGTACTTCCATCTCAACCTCATCCCCCACGCCCTTGCCTGCAATGACTTTATCCATACTGCCAATGAGTTCAGTTTCGCCGCCGTGAACATAGCTGACAGGGATATCATTCTGTTCTAAGACATTGCCTTCCAAATCGGTGATATGGTAGGTGAGTGAGACAAATTTTCCGGGTTTTATGACTTCGCTGGACATAGCTTACTGCTCCGCTTGATTAAAAGACCTCCCAGTGGAAGGCTCGTGATTATACCATCCACATCCGTCTGCTGCGCCTAAACTCGCCCCTACACCTTCATAGGTAATTATTTCCAACCAGCGGAACTGTCACGCCCGATTACTGCTATTGTTTAAAGAGTGGCGGAATACCCTCTCTCGAAACTACCAATATGGGTGGAAATCCGCCAATTTTCAATTATTGACGGACTTCAAAAAAACGATCTAAGTTATTTATAATCAATAAGATAGCCTATTTTTAGTGGCAAGTTTTCTTATTGGCACCGCCTTTGCAGCATAGAGTGAACCAGATTGGCATACCCCACTAGGAAAGCATGCCAAGCATGGAACACCAAAGACAACGCAACAGGAGGAATCCAATGCACAAAACTCTGATCGGTCTCGCCGTAACCGCAGCAATCACCCTTTCATCCACCGCTGCCATCGCGAACTGCGACCCCGGTGAAATGGTGATCAAATTCAGTCATGTAACCAATACCGACAAACATCCCAAGGGTATTGCCGCCTCTCTGCTTGAGAGCCGTGTCAACTCCGAGATGAATGGCAAGGCCTGTATGCAGGTCTATCCAAACTCTACCCTGTACGATGACAACAAGGTCTTGGAAGCCATGTTGAATGGTGATGTGCAGTTGGCCGCACCTTCACTCTCAAAGTTCGAAAAATTCACCAAGAAATTCCGCATCTTCGACCTGCCTTTCCTGTTCGAAGATGTCGAAGCGGTGGATCGTTTCCAGAACTCTGCCTCTGGCGAGAAGCTGAAAAACTCCATGAAGAAGCGCGGCCTGCTGGGACTCTCATACTGGCATAACGGTATGAAACAGCTTTCCGCTAACAAGCCACTGATCAAACCTGAAGATGCACAAGGCCTTAAATTCCGTGTGCAGGCCTCTGATGTATTGGTCGCTCAATTTGAGCAACTCGGCGCCAACCCTCAGAAGATGTCTTTCAAAGAGGTTTATGGTGGACTTCAGACCAAGGTTATCGATGGCCAGGAGAACAGCTGGTCCAACATCTACGGCAAGAAATTCTTTGAAGTACAAGACGGCGTAACTGCCAGTAACCACGGTATCCTCGATTACCTGGTTGTGACCTCCGACGAGTGGTGGAATGGCCTGCCAGCAGACATTCGTGGACAGCTTGCACAGATTCTGCAGGAAGTCACTGAGACCCGTAACTCTGAGTCTGCCAAGGTGAACCAGCAGAGCATGCAGCGTGTTATTGAAGCAGGCGGTGTGGTCCGCACACTGACTCCAGAACAGCGTCAGGCATGGGTTGTTGCCATGAAACCTGTCTGGAAAAAGTTTGAGGATGATATCGGTGCAGACCTGCTGGAGGCCGCCGAGGCTTCCAACAAAAAATAAGTTGTAGCAATACCAGGCGACCGCCCATGCGGTCGCCTGTCCTATAAATCAAACCTGTTTTTATGCCTTCGAGGAGGCTTTGATGGATTCCGCACCCACGTCCCGGCTCGGCAGAGTGATGGATCAGATCGAGGAGACTTCAATCGCAGTCTGCCTTGGTCTTATGACCCTGATCACCTTTGCCAATGTGATTGCCCGTTATGTTTTCAACAACAATATCCTCTGGGCCCTGGAGACCACCGTTTTTCTGTTTGCCTGGCTTGTGCTGATGGGCTGTTCCTATGGGGTAAAAAAACAGTTCCATATTGGCGTTGATGTGGTGATCAATATGGTTTCACCCAAGACACGCAAAATCATGGCACTGTTATCCATAACAGCGTGCTTGGCCTTTGCCATATTGCTACTGATCGGATCCTGGGATTACTGGTATGCGTTTGCAACCAAACGCGCCTTCCTCGAAACCAATGATGTACCGATGCCAGATTTCCTGCAGTTCTTTGCGGTCTGGCTAAACGATGGCGAACTTTACGAAAAGATGCCGCGATTTATACCTTATCTTGCACTGCCCCTGGGCATGGCATTGTTAACCCTACGCTTCCTTGAGATCGCCTGGAAAGTAATCAAAGGCGAGCAAGACTCGATCATCGCCAGTCACGAAGCTGAAGCCAGCATGAGCGAAGATCCACACCATCCTGCAGGAGAGAAATAATAATGGATATCTTATTCCTCTTCTCGATGGTTATTGGCTTGATGCTGATCGGCGTACCGATCGCCATTGCCCTGGGTCTCTCCAGTATCATTTTCCTGTTTATCCATTCAGATGCTTCTTTGGCATCTGTGGCACAAACGCTATTCTCCGCCTTTGAAGGGCACTACACCCTGTTGGCCATTCCGTTCTTCATTCTGGCTTCCAGTTTTATGTCGACCGGTGGTGTGGCGCGGCGAATCATTCGTTTTGCTATTGCTGTAGTGGGCTGGTTCCCCGGTGGCTTGGCCATGGCCTCTGTATTTGCCTGTATGATGTTCGCCGCATTGTCCGGTTCCTCTCCGGCCACCGTGGTCGCAATTGGTAGTATCGTCATTGCCGGTATGGTCAAGGCTGGCTATACGAAAGAGTTCGCTGCCGGAGTTATCTGTAACGCCGGTACACTGGGCATTCTGATTCCACCCTCTATCGTGATGGTGGTATACGCAGCCGCCACGGATGTATCAGTCGGCCGCATGTTCCTGGCCGGTGTCATACCTGGCACCCTGGCCGGTGTGATGCTGATGATCGGTATTTATATTGCTGCCCGGGTAAAGGGTCTCCCCGCTCAACCCTTTGCCGGTTGGGGTGAAGTATTTGATTCTGCCAAGGATGCCGGCTGGGGTCTGATGCTGATCGTCATTATCCTGGGGGGTATCTATGGCGGTATCTTTACACCGACCGAGGCTGCAGCAGTAGCCGCTGTTTACGCCTTTTTCATTGCCAATTTCATTTATAAGGACATGGGGCCGCTGGCAGACAAAACTAAAGGCAACTTCTTTACTGCATTGATCTCTGTCTTCTGGCACAAAGATACCAAGCACACCCTTTATGATGCGGGCAAGCTCACCATCATGCTGCTGTTTATCATTGCCAATGCGTTGATCCTCAAGCATGTACTGACGGAAGAACGTATTCCACAGATGATTACCGAAGCCATGTTATCTGCCGGTTTCGGTCCTATTATGTTCCTGATTGTGGTAAACGTGCTACTGCTTATCGGCGGTCAGTTCATGGAGCCTTCAGGTCTATTAATCATTGTGGCGCCTTTGGTATTCCCGATTGCAATGACACTGGGTATTGATCCGATTCATCTGGGTATCATCATGGTCGTGAACATGGAGATCGGCATGATTACGCCGCCCGTTGGCCTCAATCTGTTCGTGACGGCCGGTGTTGCCCACATGTCGATGATGCGCATTGTCAAAGCAGCCGCTCCTTGGCTTGGTATCATGTTCCTGTTCTTGATCATCGTCACTTATGTACCCGCAATCTCCACCTGGTTACCCACGCTAATGATGGGGCCAGAGATCATTACTAAGTAGCATGGGAAGATTGGCGCAGCGTGCTTCGGCACCTGCGCCGTCCATAACCACATTTGAGATAGACACCATGAGCATTCCAACACTGAAGACAATCCTCTATGCCACGGACCTGGGAAAAAACATGCGGCCGGCATTTCGTCATGCAATCGGTCTTGCCCAGCAGTATCAGGCCAAGATCATCATGCTGCATGTCGCTGAACCGATCGGTAATACCGGTATGGCCGTGCTTGAACTCTATGTGCCCGACATGAGTGACGATTTTGAGCATGAGGAGTTAAGAGGGATTCTGACTAAGATGGAGCAGCGCCTAGAGGATTTTTATATCGAGGAGCTTGGTGAGGATTCAGACTTGGTCTCTAATGTAGCCGTAGTTACCGGGCGACCAGCGGAAGAAATTAAAAAATATGCAGACGCCAATGACGTAGACTTGATTGTCATGGGAACTCACACCAGTCCAAGCTTAGGGGCAGTGCTGTTGGGTTCGACCGCACGTAAGTTGATCAATATTAGTCAATGTCCTGTAATGGTTGTACCCGTAAAAAAATAACCCTTGGCATGGAGGCAATAATAACGCGGTGATCCAGGAAGGGTCATCGCGTTTTTCTTTTTTGGCTCTTTTGCTGGATGAGTTACTCTTTGAAGTGACTCTTATCCAATCCGTATTTTTTCATTTTATCGTAGAGCGTTTTTCTCGGAACACCCAGTGCCGACATCGTCTCTTTTATATTGCCTTTATGACTCTGTAGTACTTGCTCAATAATGCTCTTCTCGAAACAGTCTACTTGTTCAGGCAATGATACCGGATGTTCAGATTGATCATCATCTGTTCCATGTAACAGATGTTCCAAATCATAACCACAACTCTCACCCAGCAAAGCGTAACGTTCGGCCACATTTCTTAACTCGCGGACATTACCTGGCCAGTTATGCGTCAGGAGTGTGCGTATTTGATGGCTTGATGGAAGCGGCGCTTCCATTTGGTAACGCGCATTTGCGACTAAAAGAAAATGATGGAACAGGAGCGGAATATCTTCCCGGCGATCTCTTAATGGTGGAACCTCCAAGGTCACCACATTGAGGCGATAGAGCAGGTCCTGGCGAAACTGTCCTGCTTCACTGGCCTCTTTAAGATCTATCTTCGTGGCTGCCACCACGCGCATATCCAGCGGTATTAATGTGTTCGACCCGAGCCTTTCTACCACGCGTTCCTGTAATACTCTGAGCAGTCTCACTTGAACGGGCATTGGCATACTCTCAATCTCGTCAAGAAAGAGGGTGCCTCCATTGGCATGTTCAAACTTTCCTATGCGTCGTTCATTGGCCCCGGTGAAAGCGCCGGATTCATGTCCAAACAGCTCGCTCTCAATCAGACTCTCGGGTACTGCACCACAATTGATTGCAACAAAGTTTTTATCACGTCTTTTTGAGTGCTCGTGTAGTGAACGCGAAATCAGCTCTTTACCTGTGCCTGTTTCGCCCAGCACCAGTATATCGGCAGCCGCATTCGATACCTGGGCAATCGTTGCACGCAGTTTTTGCATCGCCGGGGTGCGGCCAATAATGCGTGGACCCGGTACGGCCTGTGCCTCAAGTTCCAGCTTCAGCGACCGATTCTCCAATGTCAGCGCACGCTTATCGACCGCACGACGAACCGTATCGATGAGCTTTTCAGCGGCAAAGGGTTTTTCAATAAAATCATAAGCACCATCCTGGATTGCACTGACTGCCATGGTAATGTCGCCATGACCGGTAACGAGGATAACCGGGATATCCCGATCAATCTGCAATGCCTTTTCAAGAAACGTGAGGCCATCCATACCTGGCATTTTAATGTCACAGACCACCGCGCCATTCCATTCCAAAGAGAGTAGTGGCAATACTTTTTCAGCACCGTTGAAACTTTGTACATCAAAGCCCGCTAATTCCAACGTCTGTTGATTGGCCATTCGAATGTGTTTTTCATCATCAATGAAAAATATGATTGGGTTTATATTACTCATTGCTTGGTATAATTTCCCAGCTTATGCAGCTGTAAGATTGGAAAGTTAACGTTAGGTCGTCACTATACGTTGATCTACTTGTTTTTCACGCAAAACGGCCAAGTCTAAACGCAAGGTAAAAATTGCCCCACCTTTTTCCTGGTTGCCTGCCGTTAATGAGCCATGCAACATCTCAACAATCCGATAGGATATTGAGAGCCCAAGCCCAAGCCCTCGCTCTTCAGATTTTGTTGTAAAGAATGGATCGAAGATACGCTCTAAATTTTCCTCGGCGATTCCGGGGCCGTTATCCAGTATCTGAATTGAAGCCTTGTTATCATCAGTAGCGACTCTTAGCTGAATCCACCGAGTGGATTGTTGTTCAACCGCATGAACCGCATTGGAGATCAAGTTAACCAAAACCTGTTCAAGCTGAACCATATCAGCCATCACATAGACCTCTTCTGCAGGGAGGAAACGACGGAATTCCGTTTCAGTATCTTTCAGCTGTGGCCCCACAATTTTTAGCGCATTCTCAATAACGGCTTGAAGTGATACGGTCACTAACTGACCCGTCGTCTTACGTGAAAACACTTTCAACTGTCGGCTGATCTTTGCCATCCGCTCGGTTAGTTCAGCAATCTGTTCGAGGTTCCAGCTTGCTTCCTCTTTTCTGTCTCGAGCGAGATAGGCTCTAGCATTATCCGCGTACGACCGAATAGCCGCGAGTGGCTGATTCAATTCGTGATTGATACCGGAAGACATCTGCCCTAGTGCAGCCATCTTCGCCGCTTGTATCAGTTCATCCTGTGTTTTACGCAGTGTTTCATCGGTACGCCGATGTTCTTCAATTTCTCTAAGCAGGCGGATGTTTGCATTGGTGAGATCAGACGTACGTTCTTTCACGCGCTGTTCAAGAATACGTTTTGCCCGTTGCTCATAGCGTTCCCGCTCTTTCAATCGTCGGCTTCTTTGCACGAAATAAAAAACCAGAAAGACCAAAGCAATATAAACTATCGTGGTAATAAAGAGTGACTTGAGCACTTGCGCATTGACCACACCAAGTCCCGCAAAGATATGGACTTGCCAACCCGCATCAGGCATGGCTCTTACAAGCATAAGGTGATCACTTTTCCTTGGGTCGCCAATATTGACGACCTGCGCCTGACCAGTAAGCTCATCTTTCAGTGTAACGTTTAATGTGCCGATTTTGGCATTACCATAACGACGGCTGTCTTGTACTCGGCTAATGACTTCTTCATCCAGTGGATAGAGGCTTTTATAGCGCCAATCATCATTGGTCGAAATGAAAATCACCCCGTCGGGGTCGGTAACGACAAACTCCTCTTTCAGCTCCCGCCAACTCTCTTCGAAACCCTGAAGCTCGATTTTGATCACAACCGCGCCAAGAATTCCGGCATCACCTTTAACGGGATACGCAAAATAGTAGCCCCGTTTATTGGAGGTTGAACCCAGTGCAAAATAGCGCCCGAGCTTACCTTTCATCGCCTCTTGGAAATAGGGGCGATAGGCGAAGTTTCGACCAATGAAGGGGCGCTCTGAAAGCCAGTTTGATGCCGCAATGGTCCAACCTTCCGCATTCATCAGATAGGTATCAGAGGCATTCGCCACCTCGTTAATCGTTTCAAGATAGCGGTTTAAGGCGGTGATGCTTTTTACATCATTGGGGTTTTCAAGAAAATTAATCAGGAGACTGTTTGTTGCCAGCAGTTCAGGCAAAAACTTGTACTTTTCAAGCTCCCCTTCCAGGTTCGCAATGAACAGGCGGAGTTGATGCTGATTCTGTTGTTGTAGATTTTCGAGGGCCAATTGGCGCGACCAGTGCCCGGTCTGCCATAACAGTATAATGAGGAATAAACCCACCCCCAGAAACAGCGATCGCTGAATCACACTAAAGTGTTTTATTTGTAGGCTGTTTTTATCCATAACTTGAAACCAAGTATAGGCCGTATAAAAGAGATATACCCCATACAAACAAAAAACCCCGCCAGATTGGCGGGGTTTTTTGCACAACATACACTCAGGACTTTTTGATTTTCCGAAGTTTTTCGATTGCTCGTAACTGAGCGACTGCTTCTGCCAATTCAGCTTGCGCCTTGGCATACTCAAACTCTTCTTTTTGACCCGCTAGCGCATCTTCTGCTCTACGTTTGGCTTCGATAGCCGCTGCTTCGTCAATATCTTTAGCACGTATAGCCGTATCCGCCAAGACAGTCACCAGATGAGGTTGTACCTCAAGGATTCCGCCCGAGACATAGAAATGTTCCATCTCTCCTTTACCTGTATCTACCCGGACATCACCTGGTTTCAGACGTGTCACAAGCGGGGTGTGGCGTGGCGCAATACCGAGTTCGCCCATCACACCAGGCGCATATACCATCTCTGCCTGACCCGAATGAATCGCTCCCTCTGCACTAACAATGTCCACATGAATAGTCATGGCCATTTAGTTTCTCCAGCTTCGATTAGTCGCCAGCTCCACGCTCAACGGCTTCTTCAATGCCGCCAACCATGTAGAAAGCTTGCTCTGGCAGGTGATCATACTCACCCGCAAGGATCGCCTTGAAGCTCGCAATGGTATCTTTAACAGATACATACTTGCCTGGGCTACCCGTAAATACCTCAGCAACGAAGAACGGCTGAGAAAGGAATCGCTGAATCTTACGTGCACGAGCAACGGTCAGTTTATCTTCTTCAGACAGCTCATCCATACCCAGAATCGCGATAATATCCTTCAGCTCCTTATAGCGTTGCAGGGTACCCTGTACGCCACGTGCTACACCGTAGTGTTCTTCACCCACAACGTGTGGATCAAGGATACGTGAGGTAGAGTCCAATGGATCCACCGCTGGGTAGATACCCAGCTCAGCAATCTGACGGGACAGAACCAGCGTCGCATCCAAATGCGCAAATGTGGTAGCAGGGGAGGGGTCAGTCAAATCGTCCGCAGGTACATAGACCGCCTGGAATGATGTGATTGATCCTGTCTTGGTCGAGGTAATACGCTCCTGCAAGACACCCATTTCAGCCGCCAGCGTGGGCTGGTAACCTACCGCCGATGGCATACGACCCAGCAGTGCCGATACCTCGGTTCCTGCCAGGGTGTAACGATAAATGTTATCAACGAATAACAGTACGTCACGACCCTCATCACGGAAGTTCTCCGCAATGGTCAAACCGGTCAGTGCAACACGGAGACGGTTTCCAGGAGGCTCGTTCATCTGGCCGTAAACGAGCGCCACTTTATCAAGTACGCCGCCTTCAGCCATCTCGTGGTAGAAGTCGTTACCCTCACGAGTACGCTCACCTACGCCGGCGAATACAGAGAAACCTGAATGCGCTACCGCGATGTTACGAATCAGCTCCATCAGCGTTACGGTCTTGCCAACACCCGCACCACCGAACAGACCAACCTTACCACCCTTAACGATAGGCATGATCAGGTCGATAACCTTAATACCGGTTTCAAGAATTTCGGTCGCTGTAGACTGATCTTCCAGTTTCGGTGCAACACGATGAATCGGCATGAATTGGTCGGTTTTAACAGGACCTTGCTCATCGATAGGTGTACCAAGAACGTCCATGATACGACCCAGGGTGCCCTGGCCAACTGGAACAGTAATAGGAGCACCTGTGTTAACGGCCTCCAAACCACGTTTCAGACCATCCGTTGAACCCATTGCAATGGTACGGGCAATCCCGTCACCCAACTGCTGTTGAACTTCCAGGGTCAGACCCACTTCTTCGATCTTCAGCGCATCGTAGACCTTCGGCATATGGCCCATGGGGAACTGTACGTCCACCACAGCACCGATGATTTCCACCACTTTACCCGAACTCATCTCTGGTTCCTCTTGTCGCTGTCGACGACTATCAAATGTTTAAAATCTTAACCTGTTCTACACAAGGACTTATACTGCGGCGGCGCCAGCCACGATCTCAGAGATCTCCTGGGTAATGGCTGCCTGACGTGCCTTGTTGTAGACCAGCTGTAGCTCATCAATAAGGTCGCCTGCATTATCGGTAGCGGATTTCATCGCCACCATACGTGCAGACTGCTCACAAGCTCCATTTTCTACCACCGATTGATAGACCAATGACTCGATGTATCGTGTCAACAGTCCATCTAGAACCTCTTTAGCATCAGGCTCATAAATGTAGTCCCAGTGATGCTTCAGTTCTTTTTCTGTGCTTCCGGCGATGGGCACCAGCTGCTCAACAGTTGGGGCTTGTGTCATGGTATTTACAAAAGCGTTGTAGGCTATGTAGATCCGATCAATTTCGCCTTTTTCATACGCATCAAGCATCACCTTAACCGTACCGATCAACTGTTCGATATGCGGTGCATCGCCAAGATGGGTTGCCTGGGCAAGTACCTTGCCACCGAAGCGCTTGAAAAAGCCCAATGCCTTGGATCCGATGGTGCAGAAATCAACCTGTATACCCGCTTCCTGCTGTGCCCGAATATCTTTCGACAACTTACGAAACAGGTTGCTGTTCAAACCGCCACAGAGCCCTCGGTCTGAAGAGATAACGATATAGCCAACCCGGCTAATATCGCGCTCCTTCATAAAGGTATGGGTATACTCTGGATGCGCGTGATACAGGTGTCCGATAACATTTCGCATCTTGTCCGCATAGGGACGCGTTGCGTCTTTCCGGTCCTGCGCCTTGCGCATCTTGGCAGCTGCCACCATCTCCATAGCAGAAGTGATCTTCTGCGTATTTTTGATGCTGGCAATCTTGGTGCGTATCTCTTTTGCGCCTGCCATGATTAAACCTTATCTTTCAGCTTTATAGACTTCATGCTTACCAAGTATGGTTGGCCTTGAAATCCTTGATGGCGTCATGCAGTGACTTGGCAATCTCGTCATTGTAATCAGCCGATGCATTGATCTGATCGCTCAGTGCTTTCTGATTGCTACGCATGTAGGAGTGCAGCGCTGCTTCAAAATCAACGATCTTGTTTGCAGGTACATCGTCCAGATAGCCTTCGTTGGCAGCGAACAGGGAGGTTGCCATCTCAGCAATAGAGAGCGGGCTGTACTGTGGCTGTTTCATCAGCTCAGTTACACGCTCACCACGCTCCAGCTGGGCACGGGTTGCGTCATCCAGATCCGAAGCAAACTGAGAGAAAGCCGCCAACTCACGGAACTGAGCCAGTGCGAGACGAACACCACCACCCAACTTCTTGATGATCTTGGTCTGTGCGGCACCACCTACACGAGATACCGAAAGACCTGCATTAATAGCAGGACGGATACCTGCGTTGAACAGATCGGCTTCGAGGAAGATCTGACCATCCGTAATGGAGATTACGTTGGTCGGTACGAACGCTGATACGTCACCGCCCTGGGTTTCAATGATGGGGAAGGCGGTCAATGAACCGGTCTTACCTTTCACTTCGCCGTTGGTAACCTTCTCAACAAACTCAGCATTAACTCGAGCAGAACGCTCCAGCAAACGAGAGTGGAGATAGAAAACGTCACCAGGATAGGCTTCACGACCGGGTGGACGACGCAGCAACAGGGAAACTTGACGATAAGCCCAAGCCTGCTTGGTCAAATCATCATAGATAATCATGGCGTCTTCGCCGCGATCACGGAAGTACTCACCCATGGTTGCGCCAGCATAAGGTGCGATAAACTGCATTGCTGCAGAATCTGCTGCTGGTGCCGCAACGATGATGGTGTGGTCCATGGCACCGTGCTCTTCGAGCTTACGGACAACCTGTGCAATGGTAGAGTTTTTCTGACCAATCGCTACATAGATACACTTAACACCGGTACCTTTCTGGTTAATGATCGCGTCAATAGCGATAGCCGACTTACCCGTTTGACGATCGCCAATGATCAACTCACGCTGACCACGACCTACCGGTACCATAGCATCGATAGCTTTCAAACCAGTCTGAACAGGTTGATCAACCGACTTACGATCAATAACGCCTGGTGCTACCTTCTCAATTGGGGAGGTCTGGGTAAACTCCACAGCACCTTTACCGTCAAGAGGGTTACCCAATGAATCAACCACGCGACCGAGCAGACCTTCGCCGATCGGCACCTCCAGTACACGGCCGGTACACTTGACTGCATCGCCTTCTGAAAGGTGGGTGTATTCACCCAGGATTACCGCACCTACGGAGTCACGCTCCAGGTTGAGAACCAGACCATAGGTATTGCCTGGGAACTCCAGCATCTCGTATGACATGGCATCTTCGAGGCCATGGATACGGGCGATACCGTCGGTGAGACTGATAATAGTGCCCTCGTTACGGGCTTCAGTCTTTAGATCGAACTTTTCGATCTTCTTTTTGATCAGCTCGCTGATCTCGGATGGATTGAGTTGCATGATGGCTTCTCGCTTAGATTCCTAATTCGTTCGCCAGTTGCTGCAGCTGCCCGCTGACGGAACCGTCTATTACCATGTCACCTGCTCGGATGTGGAGACCACCAATCAGGCTGGCATCCTCTTCGCTTGTGACAATAATGTCGTATCCCAGTTTGGCTTTCAGCGCATCGGCTATTTGAGTTTCCTGATCCTGCTCCAAAGCATAAGCAGAGGTCACATGCACATGCAGTATCCTCTGGCTTTCCGCCTTGAACTGCTCGTAAAGAGCGGCTATCTCACCCGCAAGGGCAAGGCGACCATTCTCTACCAACACTCGAATCAGGTTCTGCCCCTCTTCATTGAAGCGGTCATCACCAATTTCAAGGACAAGCTCGATCAAGCTGTTCTTGTCGAATTTGGGATTGGTAATAACCCCGGCCATGGTTGATTCTGCAACCACCGCCGCGAGAAACTCTAAAGTTTCTGACCATGGACCCAGTGTCTCGGTCTCTTGGGCTCGGCTAAATACCGCTTCGGCATAAGGACGGGCTATTGTGGTTGTTTCTCCAGCCATAGCTGCGCCTTAGATCTGTTGGGCCAGTTTTTCGACGATATCTTTGTGGGCTGCGATGTCGATCTCCTTACGAAGAATCTTTTCCGCACCCGATACCGCCAGCTCAGCTACCTGTCGACGCAGTTGTTCACGAGCACGATTAACTTCCTGCTCGATCTCCGCCTGGGCAGCAACAATAATACGTTCGCTTTCTGAACGTGCATTGCCTGTAGATTCATCAACAATCTCGGAAGCACGCTTCTGAGCTTGATTAACGATTTCTGCTGCTTGGCCTTTTGCTTCACGGATAACTTCTTTGGCGCGTTCTTTAGCCAACTCTTGTTCGTGTTGACCATGTTCCGCGGCCGCCAAGCCGTCTGCAATCTCCTTACGCCGTGTATCGAGTGCGCCCATGATGGGAGTCCATACGAACTTCATCGTGAACCACACAAACACTGCAAAGGATAGAAGCTGACCAATAAGAGTCAGATTTATGTTCATCCCGGATTTACCTCGCTTTTGACGAGATGAAAGTCAGTATGTTCGAGAGAAGCCAAAATTATCCAGCAACCGCGAACAAGACGTACATCGCCAAACCAACAGCGATCATAGGAACGGCGTCAACCAGACCCATTACGATGAAGAATTGGGTACGCAGCATTGGAATCAGTTCCGGCTGGCGGGCAGCGCCCTCGAGGAAACGTCCACCAAGAACACCGATACCGACTGCGGCGCCCAGTGCACCTAGGCCCATCATCAATGCACCAGCAATGTACAACAGTGCAGTTGCTTCAGTCATTTCTATCTCCCGTTTGTCGTGAGGTTGTAAAGTTAAACGAAAAAACGCTATTAAATTAATGCTCGTTATGAGCCATATCCAAATAAACTATCGTCAGGGTCATGAAGATGAACGCCTGCAGTGTAATGATCAGGATATGGAAGATCGCCCAGCCCAGTTGCAGTACTCCACCAAACAGGCCAAGTACCACGCCAGCGTTATACATGATGGCGATCAGGATGAAGATCATCTCGCCCGCATACATGTTACCGAAGAGTCGAAGCGCCAATGAAATCGGCTTTGCTATCAGACTGACGAACTCAAGGACAAAGTTGATCGGAATAAACAGCAGTTTAATGATCGCATTGTCTGAAGAGAAAGGTTGCAGGGTCAATTCACCCATGAAGCCACCCACACCCTTGATCTTGATGCTGTAGTAGAGGGTGAGTATAAATACGCCGATCGCCATACCAAAGGTAGCATTGGGATCCGTTGAAGGTACGACCTTCATAAAGTGGATACCCACCGCACCGGCCAGGGCGGGGATGACATCAACAGGCACCAGATCCATCAGGTTCTGCAGGAAAATCCAGATGAAAATGGTCAGTGCCAGTGGCGCAACCAATGGATTGCGGCCGCTGAAGGAGCCCCGGACGCTGTCGTCAATGAACTCAACCAGCATTTCGGCAAAGTTCTGCGTTCCAGTCGGAATGCCTGCAGTAACGCGATCCGCTATCTTTTTTCCAAAATAGAGAAACAGAGCGCCCAGCAGAATTGACCAGAACATGGTGTCCACGTGGATAGCCCAGAAGCCCATCTCTTTGGCTTCTTCTGCACTGTGTGCAATGCCCCAAGTACCATCCGCATGCTGACCATAGGTCAGATTGGTCAGATGGTGCCTAATGTATTCGCTAGAGGTAAGTGTATCGCCTGCCATTGTGCTATCACGTAACCCAAAAGTCGTTTAGTCCAAAAGTTGGATGATCACTATTGGCATCATCTGCACCAGCAGAAAAACGCCAAATAGGGCCCCAACACTCAGTGGCTTGATCCAGAGGATAACCCCTGCAAAAAGCAAACCCGTCAGAACGAGTTTCAAAATTTCTGCCCCGTAAAAGCGGGCGAGTAACTTACCTGGCTCTTGTGCGGTGTAGCGGACAAATATCCGATACGCAAAAAGGGCGTTCGCCAGGGTTGCGATCACACCCCCTGCTAAACCTGAGTAAGCAAAAACACCCCCTGCGACGACCAGCAAGAGCAAAGCCGCAGTCAATGTAGCTACCAGTTGTACCAGGATGGTGCGGTAGGCTTGACGCTTATCTGCCAGATGCATCAGCAAAGATCTCCAGCAGTCAAAAACCGTACTTAAAAAGCCGGCGCAGTATAAATGCTGCGCTGCATAAGGTCAAACGATGGGCGAATAAATTTTTTGATTATCCACTGAAACAGGCTTAATGGTTTGCACAAAAACAGGATTTAACCTACTGAATATGCTCAAGAATGCCGTCCAGCTCATCCAAACTGTTATAACTTATAATCAATTTTCCCTTACCGCCGCTACCTTGTTGTAGCTTCACACGAGCGCCTAATCGCTCGGTAAGGTCCGTCTCCAGTGAACGCACATTCGGATCTTCCTTGACCGGCGCTTTACTCTTAGCGCCTTCCGGCCCTTCACCCTGAAGTCGACGTACCAGCTTTTCAGTCTCACGCACTGATAGTCCCTGGAGACTCACTTGGCGTGCGGCTTCGCTCTGCAGGGCCCCTTTCAAGCCAAGCAGGGCACGGGCGTGGCCCATCTCTATGCGGCCCTCTTCAATCAGGGTTTTCACATCAGGATTAAGTTCAAGCAGACGTAGCAGGTTGGTGACCGTGGTGCGGGACTTGCCTACCGCACGAGCAATCTCCTGATGAGTCAGTTCGAATTCATTCAACAGACGGTGCAGCGCACCGGCCTCTTCCAGAGGATTGAGATCATCTCGCTGAATATTTTCGATCAGCCCCATCGCCATGGCGGTCTGGTCATTCACATCCCGAATAACCACCGGAATCTCGCTTAGCCCGGCTTGCTGTGTGGCGCGCCAACGTCGTTCACCGGCAATGATCTCGTACTCGTTATTATCGACAGGACGCACCACGATGGGCTGAACGACACCCTGTGCCGCGATGGAATCTGCCAGTTCCTGCAAACTATCCGGATTGAAGTCCCGGCGCGGTTGATAACGACCCCGACGTATCCGATCCACCGGCAGGGAAGTCAGGTTATCGGAAGCCCTTGCTTCAGCCGGGGCATCTTCAGATTCTCTGCTTACGGCATTACCCAGGAGGGCATCCAGTCCGCGTCCGAGGCCTCTTTTCTTTGCTGCCATGTTCTGGTTCCAAAATACGCGTGTCGCAGTGCGACAAGATTTTTATTATGCCTGTGCGGCCACTCGTTTTTCCTGTCGGCGCAGGAGCTCGCTGGCCATCGCCAGATAAGAGACTGCACCCCGTGAGCTTTTATCATACAGTAAAACCGGTAATCCATGGCTGGGCGCCTCGGCTACCCGCACATTCCGCGGAATGATTGTCCGGAAAACCTGATCGCCGAAATGTTGGATCAGCTGAGCCGACACCTCATTGGTCAAATTGTTTCTCGGATCATGCATGGTGCGAACGATGCCGTCGATTACCAGATGACTGTTACGGCTGCCCTGAATCTGCTTGATGGTGCTGATCAGCGCCGATAGTCCCTCAAGGGCATAGTATTCACACTGTAATGGGATCAATACACCGTCCGCGGCCACCAAGGCATTCACCGTCAACATATTGAGCGAGGGGGGGCAATCGATCACGATATAATCGTAGCGATCTTTAGCGCCTGCAAGGGCCAGACTGAGCCGCTTCTCTTTTAGCGGCACATTCATCAAACCCACTTCTGCAGCCGTAAGATCAGCATTGGCAGGGAGTACGTCAAAGCCCGCTGCAGGCGTCTTCACCACGGCTTCGGAGAAAGTCGATTCGCCGAGCAGGACATCACAGCTGGAGCTGGAGAGATTATGTTTATCCACGCCGCTGCCCATAGTCGCGTTGCCCTGTGGATCCAGATCCACCAGCAGCACCTTACGTCTGAATGAGGCCAACGAGGCCGCCAGGTTGACTGCCGTTGTGGTCTTCCCTACGCCACCCTTCTGATTTGCGACACAAATTATCCGACCCATAACCTAATTCCACGCTTGTTAACCGGCTGTGCCAGGTATGCCTAATCCCTTTCTCGTCTAAAATATCGAGCGAGCCGTTGAGAATATCAGAAAGCAGGGGAGATGCACGACCTTTACCCCATGATTCCCCCTAAAATTTCTCATTGTGCAGGCAAATCTACTCAACTGGTCGAATATGAATCCCCTGAAGGCTGAATTACTTGAACAGATCTTCAGCAGCCTGACGGAGATTCTGGTTGGCCGTGTTGCCTTCTGAATCAAGCTCCGCTGTGGCTTCGAAGAATTCGCAATAATTGGCCCGCTCCTTCGCCATAACCCTTTCTGCCATCGGTTCCTGGCACTGATTAGTCCGGGCAGGATCATACCAGCGGCAGTTACGACAGACTCGGGTGGGTTTACCGCAGGCTAGGCAGGCCGTCTCTCGCCCATAGTCGGCGGCTGACAATTCAGCACCACAGTGCCAACATTTCCCAATGATTGATCTGGTCACCTGCTCTCCTCCTTTAGACGTTTGGAGCCACAACGATAGCTCACTAGCGGCGGCACAAGGCCAGTCTACTCCAAAAAAAGAATCCCGCGGAGTGATTCACAACCGGTTCTAACCTTGAAGTTCTGCCTTGGGTAACGCATATTTACCTGACATGGGTATTTACCCTGACTCGTCACAACCGGTGGCAAAGGACTATCTAATGTATGAAACATTGCGAGAACTGGGCGTTACCGATCTTGACCGGATTGAGAAATATACCCTGAGGCAAGAGGGTGATGAAGATATTCTGAAGATCTATTTCAAACGCAAGAAGGGCGATCTTTTCGCCCATAGCATGAAGTTCCGCCATGGTCGCTCCAAAAAGATGGTGCAAGTAGACAGTGGCACACACAAATACAAAGAGGTGAGCGAAATCTCACCGACCATGCTGAAATTAACCCAAGAGCTGGATCAGGTGGTGCGGCATGAAGAGAGTGTCTCTGACTTCAAGAAGCGGATCATCAACGATATCGATCACCTGGAGGCGGTAATGAAACGCAAACTGGATCAGCTGAGGAGTGATATCGAAAACCTCGACTAAATCTGCCTGATCACACTTCCCTAGGATCGGTTTTTCGCCAGAAACCGATCCAGCTGATTGGCAAAGGCCTGACGATCACGTTTATCCAGGGTAGGGGGGCCTCCTGTGTTGACCCCACTGCTACGCAATTCTTCCATAAAATTGCGCATGGAAAGCCGCTCCCGAATATTCTCCCGGGTATACATCTCCCCGCGCGGATTGAGCGCATAGGCACCTTTCTCTATGGCGCCCGATGCCAGAGGGATGTCTGCGGTAATCACCAGATCACCAGCCACCGCCTGACGAATAATCTCATTGTCCGCCACATCAAACCCGGCCGGTACCTGTATGGATCGAATAAAGGACGATGCAGGTGTCTTTATAGGCTGATTCGCCACCAGTATTACCGGAAGGCTCAAGCGTTCGGCCACCCGAAACAGGATCTCTTTGATTACATTGGGGCAGGCATCCGCATCAACCCAGATCTGCATTATATTCTCCTGCTAAGATTAGGCTGGTTTTACCAGTAGGGCATGACGCTCGCCATCACTGCCATGCACCTTAAGGGCTTCAACATCAATTCGATAACCCTCCGCTACCAATTCTGCAATCTCATCACTGGGTATGGTGCCTTTCATCGCCAGCAGTAGACCCTCTCTTGCCAAAAGATGGTGGGTCAATTGCACCATCTTCGGCAGGGCGGCAAAGGCACGTGAGGTAATGGTGTCAAAGGAAACATCCGAGCGGTAGGCCTCTACCCGTGCCTGCACAACCTCTACATTCTGCAACCCCAGTGTAGTTATCGCCTGTTGGATGAAGCGGGTCTTTTTTCCGTTTGAATCGATCAGGGTGAATTGGCAGGCAGGTCTGGCCACGGCAAGGGGAATACCCGGCAATCCAGGACCTGTACCCACATCCAGAATGCGCTGGCCTTGTATCAGATGCAGGATAGACAGGCTATCGAGCAGCTGCCGGGAAACCATCTCATTGGCATCCCGGATGGCGGTAAGATTAAAGGCCTGGTTCCATTTGAATAACAACGCGAGATAATCCAGCAAGGATTTCTGCTGCAGTTCAGACAGATCGACCTCCATCGCCTGAAGACCCTCATGGAGTTGGCGTTGCCACAACGCCCTATCAATGCTCATGATTTCCGCTTCAGATGGATCAGCAACAGAGAGATGGCGGCCGGCGTCATACCGGGAATCCTTCCGGCCTGACCAATGGTAGCAGGTTGGCTTTTAATCAACTTTTCACGGACCTCCGTTGAAAGACCGCGCACCTTGGCAAAATCAAAACCCTCTGGCAGTTTTAAGCTTTCGTTTGCCCGCTGTCGTTCAATCTCCACCTCCTGACGCTTGATGTAGCCGGCATATCGCGCTTGTATCTCCAACTGCTCCGCAGCAGCACCATCGGCTATTGGCGGACTCAACTCTGGGATCGCACAAAGCTCTGCGTAGTTCACATCCGGACGCGCAAGCAGATCCAACGCCCGTGTCTCTTTCGAAATAGGTGTACCAAATGCAGCCGTTACCTGCGCGGCGATGGCCGAGTTGGGCTGCACCCAGATATCGCGCAGACGCTGCTGTTCCCGTTCAATGGCCTCTCGTTTCTGTGCAAAACGTTGCCAACGTTCATCTGGAACAAGCCCCAGTTTCCGGCCTTGCGCCGTGAGACGCAGATCCGCGTTATCTTCCCGCAACATCAATCGGAACTCTGCCCGACTGGTAAACATCCGGTAGGGCTCCTGAGTGCCCTTGGTAATCAAATCATCCACCAGAACACCTAAATAGGCTTCATCACGACGCGGACACCAAGCATCTTGATCGCGAATTTTCAACACGGCATTCAGGCCCGCCAACAGACCCTGGGCAGCCGCTTCTTCGTAGCCCGTCGTACCATTGATCTGTCCGGCAAAAAACAACCCATTGATAAAGCGTGTTTCGAGGCTCGGTCGCAGATCTCTAGGATCAAAATAATCATACTCAATCGCGTAACCCGGTCGCATAATCCTGGCCTGTTCAAAGCCAACCATTGAGCGCACCAGCTCATACTGCACATCAAAGGGAAGGGAGGTGGAGATACCGTTTGGATACACCTCATTACAGTCCAGCCCTTCCGGCTCAATAAAGATCTGATGAGCATTTTTATCGGCAAAACGCACTACCTTATCCTCAATCGAGGGGCAGTAGCGTGGGCCGACACCTTCAATCACACCGGTATACATGGGTGAACGGGACATGCCGCCACGGATAATCTCATGGGTCCGTTCATTGGTGTGGGTGATGTGACAGCTGACCTGACGGGGATGCTCTTCCCTTGATCCCATAAATGAGAACACGGGTGCCGGGTCATCCCCTGGTTGCGCCTGTAACTGTGAATAGTCGATAGTCCGACTATCGATCCGCGGAGGCGTGCCGGTCTTGAGCCGGGCCACATTGAGCGGCAGTTCCCGCAATCGCGCCGAAAGTGCATTAGCGGGTGGATCACCAGCACGCCCACCTTCATAGTTGTTTAACCCAATATGAATACGGCCACCCAGAAAAGTGCCTGTCGTCAGTACCACCGCCTTAGCGAGAAACTTGAGACCCATCTGGGTTATGACGCCGGTAACCTGGTCATTCTCTACAATCAGGTCATCCACCGCCTGCTGGAACAGATCCAGATTAGGCTGATTTTCTAAGGCATAGCGAACCGCCGCCTTATAGCGTACCCGATCGGCCTGGGCGCGAGTCGCCCTGACCGCAGGTCCCTTGCTTGCATTAAGTATGCGGAACTGAATGCCACCTAAATCCGTAGCCCTGGCCATTACGCCGCCTAAGGCATCGACCTCTTTGACTAGATGGCCTTTGCCTATCCCACCAATAGCAGGATTGCAGCTCATCTGACCTAGGGTCTCAATATTGTGACTGAGAAGGAGGGTACGCGCGCCCATTCGGGCCGCCGCCAAGGCCGCTTCTGTGCCGGCATGTCCGCCACCCACAACAATCACATCATAACTATCGGTATAAAACATGTTGACTCAAGTGTTAAATAGATCAGCCTAATAGTGTACCCCTTGAGGACGATTTGCTGAAACAGGCCTGTTCCCATTTAAATTTAATGGGAATGCTATTGAGGCAGGCGGCTCAACCACCCTATTTGCCGGGAACTGTCCTAAGGAACCGTATTGCGTAGGTCTCGAAAAGAAATTCCTAGACTGATGAAACACCCGATGCCAACACCAAGCGGCACAACTGTAATCAACAAATTATAAAGTAATGAAGCCGCAATCGACTCCTCCTGGCTTATTCCAAAAGGTAACAGACCCACTACAAAGGCCGCCTGAATGGTACCGATAAACCCAGGGGCGGTAGGCAATGACATCCCGACTGCGGATAGAAATAACACAATAGCCGCGGCCGCAAGCGATATCTCAATATTGAGTGCAAGCAGGGTCAAATAGAGTGAAGTCAGCATTGCTAACCAAGTCAGTACACTCAGAAAGATAACTTTGAGCAGAATCGCTCCCTTTCGCAAAACTGTCACACCCTCTATGGCATCCTCAATCCATCTTTTAACGGTTATTAAAAATACTTTAGACGGCAGGGAGTCGAACAGGGCCTTCAGAAAAGATCTGGTATGCGGGGGAGAGAAGAGGAGCAGTGCAATTGGAATGATGGCAAGCAATATCAGGTAACTCACCGTCATTACAAAACTGTTCAGCAGATCTGAATGAAATGTGACGAAAACAAAAGAACATAACAAAAAAATAAGCACCATCAATAAATCAAATATTTTTTCTAACGCAATGGTTGATAGTGCAGTGAATGCCGCGACAGGATAGCGGCGAGAGAGGAGAATAGCCCGAGTGATCTCACCCGCTTGAAACGGCAGTAGAATATTTCCAGCATAACCTAGCATCACATAGGGGATTAATTGTTCGGTTGAGAGATTAATTTTTGATGAGAGCAGTAAATGCCACCGGTATGTTTTAAAAACAAAAAAAAGCGCGTAGGCAAAAAGCGCCCAAAGAATCATTTTACCGTCTATCTGCTGGCTGCCAATTTGCCAAACATCCGCCAACTTGACATTGCGAAGTGCAAGCCACAGAAACAGTATTGATAAGGCAATACCACCCAGAAATAGTAAGCGCTTTCTAACGGTTGGCGAATTCATTGGCTGGCATTACATAGGTGGACCCTACCTCTGATGAGGCGTGCACTCGTTTCATTGCCCTTTGTAATCTTGTCAAAGAGTCTTGGTCTTTAGATAGGTTCATCGCAACCTTATTATTAGTTTGGTAAAACTCCTCAAATAGAATAATTCTGCCTGACTTTTTTGCAGCCTGTTCAATTAGGGCCGTAATCGATTGCCCTCCAAAATCCCGACCAAAGGTAGAAATGGAAATGATAGGCAACCGTTTGTTCAATAGCGCATCGGCAAGCACTGGAGCAGTGCGCGAACTTATTAAGGCTATTTGGCTTTTTGACAGATAGCGCATGGCTTCTGCCAATCCGGCATTATCTGTAACAATAACTAAATCATTTACAGTGGCTTGGCTAATAACCCAAGCACCTTTGACCCGGTCATACTCATGTTCAGGGTTTTTTACCAAGAACATACCACCAACAAAATTGTGCACGAGTAATAGACCCGCAAATACCATCAGGGCACTTTGTTTTTGTTTTACAACACAGGCCTCAAAGAGAAACACCGCTAATAGAATCATTAAAGGCGGCAAGGCCATAATCCAGGCCTCAATCCCTGCCGGATTCAACCGCCCAACCACAGCGCCGTATAGTAATAGCCATACAATAATGGTCACTGTTTGAGTATCAAGAACACGCTTAAGGGATAAAGGCCAAGATACAATCACGATACGCGACGCGACAACCAGTAACAATATCAATGACACAATTGGAAAATAAACTATCCATCCCGCACGTTGTGCTAAAAATACCTCCTCTGCAATAACATTATTAGAGAAAGCACGATTGATTAATTGCACGACAACATCAAAGCCGAAGATCCAATTAGCTGATACCAAATCATGTGATAGCGAAAATGCTGATCGAATAAGTGAAACAAATACCGTCTTAACAGAGAGGGTCGGAATCATAAACTCATCCGAGCGCTGTGATAGAAATGCAATAAAGCTATGGAGAGAAAAGGTCGCTTGCCAATAGAGAAAGTAGCCGGCCAGGTATCCTATCCCCACAACTAGCGATCCAGGAATTAGATACTGCGCAAGCAAAACAAGGCCTTCTTTGTACTCCTTCGTGATAAAGAGCACTGGAAACGCAAAAAACAGGGGGATGACAGCAGGCTGATAAAAAAGAACCCCTAATCCCGCCACACTTCCCACTAATGAGATTTTGAAACCTGTGCTACATTTTTCCAGCTTTTGGCTATCCAAATACTGTGCTAATAAATGGTAGATCAACAAGCAGAGTAAAATAGCCGGTATATACACTTCTGCTTCCGATGCATAACGCCAAAACCCATAGCTGCTGCCTAATACTATGGCTGCCATACCTGCTGTAAAGTTCGAAAGTTTGAAGTTCAGTGTTAAAATTCTAATTACAAGGATAAGGGCCGTGGCAGCACACATTGCCGAAAAGAATCGCATTAATGCAAGCGCAGAGATATCCAAGCTGAATGCAGAGCCTACTACGTACAGCCCGCGCATCAACATATGATAGAGCATTAAGCGCGGATCAGAGATGTGCGTAATGGGGAAATTTTCAGCACGATAAGCAAATGCATAAACATCGTCAGTTTCACTAAGATTACCAGCCGTAGTAAAATAGTAGAACGCTACAATACCTACAAATAAAACACTTGTTGTAAACCTCCGGCCTTCGGCAACCTTCCGAACTAATACTGAAAGCGTATGACTGTGCATATTCATTTGTTTAATTAAACTTGGGCACTATCTGTTTAAGGCTTTCGACATTAAGGTGATTTACTTGTGAAATCAGTGGTCGAATTTCAAATAGTTGACTGTAGCGTTTCATTATCCTCGACATCAATGCGATCTTCTCTTGTGATGTTTTCCTCATACCAGGTATATAATGTACGTCAACAGAATCATCACTGCCCAAAAAATCCGTCGCATGCAAAAGGAATGAAGGTGTGATATTAAATGTGCGGCAAAGTGAAAACGCCATGTGAAAATAAATATTTGCTAAAAACTCTGATCTATCGGCAAGGTAATTGATGTATGTGCCATGGAAGGGTAAACGTAACAATGGCAGGGTAGAAACAGGTAGTTCTACTATGCGTCCCATGTTAGTGATTAATGTATAGGGCTTTAGTGGTTGCCAGCACTCAGCCAAGCTACCGTACAGATGGTTATTCAACGTCGTTTCTGTTTTTAGGTTTGCCGATTGTGTACGCTGATACCAGCGCGCCAACATACCGAGTGAGTTGGGCAATGATGAAGTATCATAAATATAATCACACTCTTGCAAGACCTCCAGCATTGCCTTGGAAATACCAAATGCGGGGCCACGAAATCCCCGTGGCTTTTGGCCCGTCGCGTTTTGAATAGAAACTTCGGCTCTTTTAATGTCTGCCAGAATGGTTTCTTTGGGAAGATCATGTAAATCGATAGCGTGATCGTAAGAGTGGTTGCCTATTTCATGCCCACGCTGAGAACATTCAGATAACAGCGATTGCAGTGCACAATTTTCAGCATCACGTCCAACAATAAATACCGTCAAGCGTAATTCATGCTGATCTAAAAAATCGAGGATCCTTGGTAGGGCAATTTCTAAAAAAGAAGGATAGGTCTCCCAACCTTTAATGCCAAAGCTCCGTTGATAACACCACAGATTATCCAGATCAATAGACAGGGTAGCGGATTGCTTGGCGTCTATATCCACTTCTTTTATACACCCGCTTCTTGTGCAAGAAAATATTCGGCCCCGGTGTTCGCAAGATTAACCGTTTCATCCACACTTAATGAAGCATTCACAATGTGTGCAGAATTAATGATATAAAGGCCCGGAACAGAGGTAGCCATTGACGGTAATTTTGAAGTGTAGTTTTGTGTTGCAACAGCTACAACATGACGTGTTCGTGATATCTTAAATGCCAATATTTCTGATCTCTTTAGATCCGGGAACATACGCACTAAGCCAGCAATAAAACGGGCTTCTATCACTTCATCTGCTGCAGCAAAAAGAGGATCATCAACGGGTAGGTACTTCGGAAGATAGACTAAATGTTTGCCATTAAATTCTACTGCAGAATCCACCAACGTTGACATTTCAATAATGGTTGTGAAGGGTATTGTTTCATCGGTAATATAGGTCAGGTAAGCTTTGCCCAATGGTCGCGTCAAAATAAGTGATGCGCAAATAATCCCCTGATAAAGAATTTGACTATGAGCCTTTATCTCATCTTCACTCAGCGCTTTACAATGGTCTACTGCAATAGGTGATGCACATGTATCGATAATGCGATCAAATTTTAGGCTATCCTCTTTACTGTCCACCGTTAGCTCATTGATACCCTTGGTTATTGAGGATACGCGCAACCCCGTTTTGATAGTAACACCTTCTGATAAAGCCCTCTGTTCAAGCACAGATAATACTTTTTGGTAACCACCAGGGACATAACCAAACATCTCTTTTTTCATTCCACCACGCCGCGCCGCATAAAAGCGCCGGATCACTGACCAAATATAGGCCGCAGATGCCTTTGAATAATTACTGCCTAATTTTGAACGCAGTAGAGGCCGCCATAAATTCTGGTATGTACTTTTTCCCGACAACTGCGTCAGCCACTTTTCAGCACTAATGGCTTCCAGCTTTTTACCCTTTTTGATCCGTGACCCATAAACAATGGTTGCAGCCAGACGTACTTTATCAATAAGCGTTAATGCGGGAAGGCGAATATAGTCCCACGCATTATTCAAAGGATATAGATCCTGTCCGGTGTAGAAATTTGTCTTAGTCACTCGCCACTCAATCAGCGCTTCAATCGCCAATTCTTCTAGCAACGATCGTAACCGAAGATCCGACAACATAATGACATGATAATAACGATCCCAGCTTATACTGCCCAACTGCCAAGAAGAGACCAGCCCACCCAAATTGGAGGCCGCCTCTATCACTGTAACACGGTAGCCAGCCTGGGTTAATCGGAGAGCAAGCGTCAAGCCGAGCATACCACCACCTACAACACCAACCGATGGCCTCTCTTTGTTGATATCTTTACTCATATGTGTGATGGGTCAATCCTAGGATCTTCCGGCATCGGCTTTCTAAACCAGCGCTTCGCTGCCAAATGGAAGATCAGTTTCAAATGATCTCCTGTTGTCTTAATCAAGTTAATTTTTGATTCGCCTAAAAGCCTTACTTCCAGGATTGCAGGGTATTCTTTGATCCTATATCCTGCTATATCCAGCCTCCCTAATATTTCAGTAACACCACAAAACCCATGATTATAGAGTTTCATATCCTGTACCGTCTTGAGACGATATAAGCGGAAGCAACTGGTATAGCTTGTTAACTTATGCCTTAAAACACAGCGATACATCAATGCTGACCCACGCGATAATACTGTGCGCCATAATGGAACATTACGCATAGCCCCTCGTTCATGTGCGGGTGATGCGACAACCACATCAACATCCTCTCTGAGTAGCTCAATCATGTCCAGTAACTGGTCAGGTGAAAAAGTACAATCTGCATCAAGTACAGAAAGCAAATCGGTAGTCGTATGTTGGATACCGGTTAATATTGCAGCCGCTATTCCCTGATTGTTTTCATGTCGTAGAAACTTGCAGTTCTCCTGTTCAGAAAACAACTGATTCAACTCCACCCATGTGTTGTCTCTACTTCCATCATCTATGAATATGTACTGTAGGTTAAAAACAGATTTTGATTTTATTGCAAAACGATCCAGCGTCTTTTTTAAATAGGGCAGAGTGGCTTCTTCGTTATAGCACGGTATAAGCAATGTCAATGGCTGGCTGGCTGTTAATCGACCAAGGTGTTCTTGTACTGATACTGATTCAATACGCCGAGTTAACTGTGGAGCGGGCTGTTGCATAATATCCAGCTCCAAATATTCAGCAACAGATGAAAATTGATGTGTTGTCAGGTAATACTTAATCTTATCTGACATCGAATCCAGATTACGATAGTGGCGTAACCTCTGTAATATGTTTGCGGCGGCTATGATCGGTTGTCCTGTATCCAATTCCCATGTGTGGAAATAGAGCACCAGTGGTTCTTCATGTTCAAGCAGCCATCTTTCAACACCCCATTTTAGTAACCCATGGGGTAACTGCCGAAAGTAATTTCCTCCCGAAATGGGTAAAGACCAATAGAGTAACTGTTGAGAGGAAATCGGTATCTCAAAAAGTGAACCCTTAATGCCACTATGTTGATGTATTACCGTACGAGACGGTTGATTTGAAAACTCACGACCTAAACGGCAAATACTGGAATCATAACTAAATCCTTGTTCAATTAATTGGTCCAGAATCCATAACTCTTTTTCACCGATCCAACCACGCCCTAAACGAAAGCCATAGATGGCTGTTCCTAGTGCATCCTCCATCGCATAGCGTGATCTTCTCAGGTCCTGAGCAAAAACATTTTCAGATACTTCATTTATGTCATAGTGAAAATAGCCCTGACAGGCTACCTCATGCCCCGCACCTATAATATCTATCAACAAATCTGGATGATTATCAGCGATCCAGCCACAAGCAAAAAAAGTCGCTGTATTATTTGTTTCAGCTAACAATTCAAGCGTTGTGTATAAATTACTTTTTAACCTCGTCTCGAATCGTTCCCAGTGATCCGTTGGTATGAGATTACGAAATGCACCCACCTGAAAGTAATCCTCCAACACAATAGTAAGGATATGCTTACGCTCTCCCATATTGGTAGAGCCTTCAATCATTAGCTGATTTATCAGTTGGGTAATGCAAAGTGTACAGCGGATGCTTCAGGGTCTTTACGAGAAGATCATAGTCTATCTCTATCCGAAGATTACTTAACAAGGCCGGTATAAGGCCCACCTGTTGTGAAGTGCAGACTATGTAAGTGTAAATCCGCGGATTGTCTTGTAGCACCTTAATAACCCGTTCCAGTTTGATTATTTCAGACCAGGTTCCACGAACAAACATAACCACTTTGGGTTTTGTGACAGGATGCTGAATCATTCAGGCCAAACCCCCGCTTTATTTGAGGGAAATGTAAATCTTACTCTTGTCAGAGTGTACAAGATTCAGGTCTACATACCAGCCATAATTATACCGGACACAACTCGACTAATGACTTTTCAACTCAAAATAGCCTGAATTCCAGCCGTCCATTAAGCTTACCCTTTGAACAGATTGGTAGGTTACCGGTCATTTGCACTCAACAGACGCCCGAGCACCTTACACTGAGTTCCCATGTGAACCATGACGGGAGTGGTAGCACCTTGCTCATCACAAAACTCGCGGCAGGTGCGGTAAACGCTGTTCAACTGCCAGATCAACTCATTGGCCAGCAGTTCCATCTCATTGATCTCTTCCATGGCGGATTCCTGTGGATCATTTTCCACACCTCGGGACCAGTCAATCAACTCATCCTGATCGAGTCCAGAACGCTGAATCATGTTAAGTACGTTAGTCGCGACCACTGTAGTTAATCGTCCTTGCTTATTGAGAGAGGGGAGTTCATGCGTCAGTCGGGTAAGTTTTTCAAGTACAGGTAACACCTTCTGCAGAGTGACCAGGCGATCCTGCAACCTTGCGGCTACTATCGCAAGCTCATCACGATCACAGCCTGTCATCTGCAGACCCGATTTTTTCAGGATCTGCATCATCGCCTCATAGACAGGTTCTGAGTGCTTCCCAACATTCAGTTGCAGATAGGGCCGAGCATCCATAAGATTGCGTCCCCGCCTTGAAAACTGCTTCATTCGCAGTGCCTGCAGTGTATCGACCAATCCAATGATATTACTCAAAATGCTCAGCCGGTTGCCAGAACGGCCAGTTGGATAGCCCGTACCATCAAAGCGTTCATGGTGTTCAGCAACGGCGGTGACCACCTCCTGGGTCACACAAGAGAGGTTGGAGAGGAACAGGTCGGCGACTAGCACATGACTCATAATTGCTCGCCAATCTTCAGCCGAAAGTGTGCCTTTCTTGTAAACAATGGCCGGATCAATGTGGAGAAAACCCAAATCCCGCGTCAGACCCGCAAAAAAAGCCGCACGGATCAGATCACTGGGCATCCGCATCTCTCTGGCCAGCAGCGCACCCAGCCAACCACCAAACAGGCCCCCCTCATAATGCTCAGGTAATCGCTCCTTGAGTACGGTTACCTTTTGACAGAGACAACTGCTAACGGCAGGAAAGTGGAGCAGTGCCTTGAAATCCGCTTCAAAATTAAGCATTCGATTGATACGAGCAACATCGGTGAATCGGCGGGACAACAAGGAAAAATCCACGGCCAGTTTATCACCATTAATCTGATTATTGAGGGCAACCTGTTCTTCCAGCGGTTTTATCAGTTTGTGTTGCAGTATTTTGTCGGCGACCGCCCGATCTATTCGTGAACCTGTTTTAACCAACAACACGCCACGGTTGTTACAAATATCCTCAGTCGCTTGTACTTCATTCGTCTCATTAACTTTGGCAAGGTACTCGACGTAGTGATCCGGTTGAAAGGTACTTTCCAGTGGAGTTTTGAGCGGATTGCAGTGAGCGTCGACTAAGGCATCTTCCATTTGTAGCTCTCCCTTTCGCAAACATGACAAGGAAAGATACGACTAATCCTTAGTGCTTGGGAAAAATTAGCACTGAAACCTTAGTGTGACAAGGGAATTATCAAATTAATCTATCCCCGCAAATAAAATTTGCCCTAAACGTAAAAAACCCCTGGCCAGCAATGCAAGCCAGGGGTCATTTCATTCAACACTTCAATCCTGACCCAAATCTTCGTGCCATCCCGTATCCAGACCAAACTCAAAGGTGTGCATACGGTAACCTTCAGGAAAGGCCTGTTTTAGACGCCGTTCAAATTCAGCATAGACCTCTTGTTTATGCTGCTGTACATCATAATCACGCGTGCCTGTTTCAACATCAGGCACATCAAGTTCCATCTTGAATTCGATTTCAGGTGCCATTTGGATTCTGACTTTACCCATCTTCATTCTCCTCTTCCGGGAGTGGAGGCCGGGAAGCCCCAGCCGCACTCATAGGGATTACTTACATCAACGGTACGATCATCAACGCTACAATGTTAATGATCTTGATCAATGGATTAATCGCTGGGCCCGCCGTATCTTTGTAGGGATCACCCACGGTATCGCCAGTTACGGATGCCTTATGTGCCTCTGAACCTTTGCCGCCGTGATTATCATCTTCAATAAACTTCTTGGCGTTATCCCAGGCACCACCACCAGTGGTCATCGATATCGCTACGAAGAGCCCGGTAATAATCGAACCCAGTAGCACACCACCCAATGCCTGTGGCCCAAGCAATAAACCCACCGCCAGTGGTACGGCAATAGGCAGGAGGGAGGGGAGTACCATCTCCTTGATTGCTGACTTGGTCAACATATCAACTGCGCGTGAATAATCCGGCTTGGCAGTCCGATCCATGATGCCGGGGATCTCTTTAAATTGCCGACGTACCTCAACCACAATACCGCCCGCTGCACGACCCACCGCTTCCATGGCCATTGCACCAAACAGGTAGGGCACTAGACCACCAATAAACAGGCCGACAATTACCAGGTGGTTGGATAGATCAAATGTCATGTCTTGGCCGGTATGATGGGACAGTTCACGGGTATAATCCGCAAACAGTACCAATGCCGCCAGTGCAGCAGAACCGATTGCATAACCCTTGGTAACAGCCTTAGTGGTATTACCTACGGCATCCAGTTCATCCGTAGTGGTACGGATCTCATTAGGCAGTTCTGCCATCTCCGCAATACCACCCGCGTTATCGGTGATCGGACCATAGGCATCAATGGCAACAATAATACCGGTCATGGAAAGCATGGCCGTTGCCGCAATCGCAATACCGTAGAGTCCCGCCATACTGTAGGAGGCAAGAATACCTGCACAGATAACAATCAGCGGTGCAGCAGTTGAACGCATGGAAAGTGCCAAACCCGCAATGATATTAGTACCATGGCCGGTAGTGGATGCTGCTGCCAGTAGACGCACGGGTTTGTAATCCGTTGAGGTGTAGTAATCGGTGATCACCACCAGTGCAGCGGTAATCAGCAGGCCAATCAATGCCGCACCATACACGTCCATAATTGCATAAGTACCATTGTCACTCATTAACCACTGGGTCACTGGATAAAAGGCAATCGCAGACAATACCGCTGAAACGCCCAGTGCTCGATACAGGGCATTCATGATCTTGCCGCCCTCTTTTACCGATACAAAGAAGGTGCCAATGATCGAAGTGATAATTGAGATACCCCCTAATACCAACGGAAGTAATGCCGCATTCGGGCTATCCGTAAACATCAGCGCACCGAGCATCATGGTCGCAATGGTGGTAACGGCATAGGTTTCGAAGAGATCCGCTGCCATGCCTGCACAGTCACCCACATTATCACCCACGTTATCAGCAATAACCGCAGGATTGCGTGGATCATCCTCTGGGATTCCCGCTTCAACCTTACCAACTAGGTCGGCGCCCACATCAGCACCTTTGGTAAAGATGCCACCACCCAGACGCGCGAAGATGGAGATCAGCGAACCACCGAAGGCCAGACCAATGAGGGGGGACAGTTTTACCACTTCACCTGCCGGTGTTAATTCCACCAGCATGCCGTAAAAACCTGCTACCGCTAACAGCCCCAAACCGACAACCAGCATTCCGGTGATGGCGCCACCACGAAAGGCAACGGCTAAAGCCGGATTGAGTCCTTGCTTGGCTGCCTCTGTCGTGCGCGAATTGGCACGTACCGAGATATTCATACCAATATAGCCAGCCAGGCCGGATAAAATTGAACCAACGGCAAAACCAAAGGCCGTAATAGGATCAAGCAACAGATAAATTACGCCGAACAGGATCACTCCAACAACCCCGATGGCCATATACTGACGATTAAGATAGGCGGACGCCCCCTCTTGTATCGCCTGACTGATGTTGCGCATCTCTTCTGATCCTTCCGGCTTGGCGAGTAGCCAGCGGATGGAATAGGCGCCGTAGGCAATCGCACCTACCGCACACAACAGTGCAAAAACAAGACCCGATGACATGTATACCTCCAAAAATCGTTTTGATTTAAGGCCGGGCCACTCTAGTTTTGATGGTCATGATTATATAACCCGGCAACTGCTTGCCAGGCAGGGATACTTGCGGATGTCTAATGACGCTAGACTGCAAGCGTGAGTATCTTTTTCTCTGAGCTAACTGAACCGATCTCTGGCAAACGGACTCATCCTAGACCTGCTCGAAGCGGTGGGATAATCAGAATTCACTTTGCAACAATTAAAAAAAGCTATGTTGCATTAGCAGCATATTAATAGTTCACGATGTGCTAAATTCAGTGCTAGTAAGGGCTAGCGGTTCTGCTGCTTTGCAATAAATGAGGGGGAGTCAATCCAGAAAAAGTCCCTAATGATTAATCAGACTTTTTTTGGTTTAAAGCAACTTTTACTTATGTTTGACAAAACGCAGATTTATCCCCGTTTAACCGGTAATCCTGCGGTTTGGCGCCTAAACTTTTTGAACCATCCCAAAAGGTATTACTCTTTAAATAAAGCGATAATAAAAACAGGAAAAACCATGAAAGAGCTGCTAGATCAGGTTGTTCGTGAAGCGGGTAGGATTATTGTTGGAAAAGAGCAGACCTTGCGTTTGGCCCTTACCTGCCTTCTGGCTAATGGGCATCTTCTGATCGAAGATCTTCCAGGTGTAGGCAAAACCACCCTGGCTCATACCCTGGCCAAACTACTTGGTTTGCAGTATCAACGTATTCAGTTCACCAGTGATCTGTTACCGGCTGATATCATGGGTGTCTCTGTCTATCACCGAGGTGATGAGTCATTTCAATTTCATCCGGGGCCAGTCTTCACCCAACTGCTGTTGGCAGACGAGATCAACCGGGCTACTCCGAAAGCGCAGAGTGCACTGCTGGAAGCGATGGAAGAGCGACAGGTTACTACGGATGGTAAAACCCGCGCACTCCCTCAGCCCTTTTTTGTTATCGCCACCCAGAATCCCGCCCATCAGATTGGCACATTTCCACTGCCTGAATCGCAGCTCGATCGCTTTCTGATGCGTCTGCATATCGGTTACCCCGATGAACAGGCCGAACGGCTGCTACTCAGTGGAGAAGATCGACGGCGCCTACTGGAACAGTTGCCGGCCTGTCTGACACTCGAACAACTCAAGATTTTACAGCAGCAGGTATCGAACATTTATGTCGCCGATGCCCTGCTCGACTACATTCAGGATCTGCTTAAGTTCAGCCGCACAAGCCCCCGATTCAATCATGGGCTTTCACCCCGTGCCGGCCTGGCGCTGATTAACAGTGCCCGCGCCTGGGCCTTACAAGCGGGTCATCAAGAGGTGTTGCCAGAGGATGTTCAGGCCGTACTTGCTGCAACCGTAGGACATCGTCTGCACTCCAGTGGTGACACAGGTATCGATGAAGGCGCTTCACTCGCTCAGCACTTGTTGCAGTCTGTCCCCTTGCCATGAACATCCGACTGCCGGAACGTTTTATCAGACGCTGCCGGTGCAATCACCGTGATGAGGCGATGATAGGAACACGGCAGATCTACATCATTCCCTCACGCTACGGGTTTGGATTCGCACTCTTACTGTTGTTGATGTGGATCGGTTCCATCAACTATGCCAACAATCTGGGTCTGCTCCTGACCTTTCTCCTTGCAGGACTCGGCCTGGTAACGATGCTCCACACCTGGAGAAATCTGCTTGGTCTGGGCCTTCGGCTGAGTCGTGCAAATCAGATCTTCGCCGGCGAACAAGCCTGCTTTGAGATTCAACTGATCAACCAACGCGCCGATGAACGTCCTGCAATCTGTTTACAGTTTGAGCAGGGTGAGGCGCTGTATCGTGATCTGCAACCCGACAGCGACCTAATCGTTAAGCTGCACATCGACACCGAACGAAGAGGGCGCCTGCCGATCCCCAGATTGCAGGCCTCAACGACCTATCCACTTGGTCTGTTTTATGCGTGGAGTTACATCGAGCTGAAGGGCGAAGCACTGGTTTATCCTGCCCCGGGCCCCAAGCAAGCCGTGACTCACCTGCCCAGTTATCAACGCAATCAACAGGGTGACAAAGGTGTGGGCGCCGATGATTTTGTCGGGTTGCGTAGTTACCGCCCAGGCGACTCACCAAAGCAGATCGACTGGAAGGCCCAAGCGAGAGAGCAAGGGTTACACACCAAACAGTTTGGCGGCGACCGGGCCGATCTCTCCTGGTTAGATTGGGATCACTATCCCCACCTGGATGTCGAGGCCCGCCTTAGCGCACTCTGTCGTGGTGTGTTGGATGCCGTTGAACAACAGCAGGCGTTTGGACTTCGTCTGCCAGATCAGATACTCAAGCCCGCACGCAGTGAAGCACAGCGATTAGCGGCACTGCGAGCCCTGGCACTGTTTGGCGAGACGGCCCAATGAAGCACGCCGACAATATCAATACCCCCTTGTTGTATCGCCTTAGCTTCATAACGGCACTGGTGGTGGCACCCCATTTTCAGCGCCTGGATCTGAGTATCACGTTAGCCTTGCTGGCCGTCCTGACGCTGCGGTTAACTACACTCTATTTCACGCGCTGGAAACCCGGTCGGCTGCTGCTGTTTTTCGTCACGATCCTTTGCGCTGTTTTGATTTTTTCTGTTTACCCCTTGCTGATGGGGCTTGAAGCAAAAGTAGCCCTGCTGTCACTGATGCTCAGTCTTAAATTGATGGAGTGTCGTACACAGCGGGACCTGAAGATAGTTGTGTTTCTCGGCTACTTTACCTTGATCACCCATTTTCTGTTTGATCAAGAGATGCTATTGGTCGGTTATATCTTTTTAATGGTCATTGCGCTGACCAGTCTGTTGGTCGAATCCAGTCGCTCATCGAAGGCGACGGGCTGGCGTTTTACTTCATTGCGTTATTCCGCGTCACTGTTGTTACAGGCGATGCCTATTATGCTGGTGCTGTTTTTCCTGTTTCCCCGGATCAGTGGCCCATTGTGGAATCTCGGAGTGGATAACTCCACCGGCCGTACCGGGTTGAGTGACAGCATGACACCAGGCAGTATCAGTAATCTGATTCGTTCACGGGCGGTGGCCTTCCGGGTTGACTTCGACCAGGCGGCACCGCCACCCAGGCAACGCTATTGGCGTGGCCCAGTGCTCTGGCGCACCGATGGAAAACGCTGGACACGTGCAAAATTTTTACAGGCTGCACCGGTCACCTACCGCAGTTCAGCGCAACCTATACGTTATCAAGTGACCTTGGAGCCTTCGCCTAACGACTGGCTCTACGCACTCGACTTGCCGGAGACCCTGCCCCCGGAGGCGACGCTCCTCCCGGACTTCCAGATATTGGCTAAAGAGATTCGCAATCAACGTTACCGGTACGCCGCCACTTCACGACTGGCGTACCACACCGGCCCACTCAATCAACGTGAACAACGCCTGGCCCTGCAGTTGCCAGACAATATCACCACCCGCATGGAAGAGTTGGTGAGACAGTGGCGTCTCGAGGCAAGCACTGATCGTGATCTGGTCAATCGGGCACTGCGCCATTTTCGGACAGAACCTTTCTATTACACCCTGACGCCACCCTTGTTGGGTGACAATCCAAGTGATCAATTTTTATTTGAGAGTCGCCGTGGCTTTTGTGAGCACTATGCCACCAGCTTTACTACCCTGATGCGCATCGCGGGTATTCCCTCCCGCGTAGTGACCGGTTATCAGGGCGGTGAACTGAATCCCATTGGCAACTACCTGATTGTCAGGCAATCCGATGCCCATGCCTGGAGTGAGGTGTGGCTGGAGGAGAGTGGCTGGACACGGGTTGATCCTACCGCCGCCGTTGCTCCCGAACGCATTGAGCAGACGTTTGAGTTTGATCTGGAAGAGAACAGTGGTTTAGGTATCCCGGTGATCTTCTCGGCAGGTGACTATGGCCTGTTTAAGAATTTAACCCGGCAATTCCGCCTCGGCGTTGATGCGGCCAACGCCTCATGGCATCGTTGGATTCTGGGCTACTCTAAAGAGCAGCAACAGAAGCTGATGCAGCAGTTCGGGCTGGAAAACCTCTCCGCGATGAAACTGGCTTTGGGTATGATACTGGCAACCGCGCTGCTGATACCCATATTGCTCTATCTGTTACGGCTACGCGGCGAGGTGAAACCCGATCCGGTGGTTAAAGATTACCAACGGTTTTGCAAACGGCTAAGCCGCACAGGGATCAAACGCTTTCCCCACGAAGGCCCGAAGGACTTTGCCCAACGGGTGATGCGTAAGCGGCCCGATTTGAAACCATCGGTCAATGCCATCACCCAGCACTACATCAAACTGCGCTATGGTCGATCAGACGGCACGAAACTTCGCCAGCAGTTTCACCGACTGGTGAGACAGTTTCGTGCCTGAGTGCCAACGGCTTCTTACCAGTTCTCCGCCAACAATTCAAAATGAGCTTGAGGGTGGAGACAGGCCGGACAGACATTGGGGGCCGCCTCGGCCTCATGCAGATAGCCACAATTGCGACAGCGCCACACCATCTTGCCTTCACGTCTGAACACCTTGCCCGCCTCGAGATTGTCCGCCAGCATTTTATACTGCTTTCCGTGCTGCTTCTCGGCAATGCTGATGGCTTCAAAAGCGGCTGCCACCTGTTTGAATCCCTCTTCACGCGCTATCTTGGCAAAACCAGGATACATCTCAGTCCACTCATGCTCCTCACCTGCTGCTGCCGCACGCAGATTCTCAAGTGTGGTTCCAATCATACCTGCAGGGAAGGTCTCGGTGATTTCAACCTCACCGCCTTCGAGAAAATTGAAGAATCGCTTAGCGTGCTCCTTCTCCTGATTGGCTGTCTCTTCAAAGATGGCGGCAATCTGCACCAGACCCTCTTTGCGCGCCGCACCGGCAAAATAGGTGTAACGATTCCTCGCCTGGGACTCTCCGGCAAAGGCAATCAGCAGATTCTTTTCTGTTTGTGAACCTCTAATACTTTTTTCCACGGTACATCTCCCTTCAAACCTTATAACACGTCTGGTTTATAGTACCGCTAAACGCTTTGCGAATACCACTTGGATAGATAAGTGGCTAATAAGATACCGAGGAAAATAGTGACCATGCCGATGACATGAAAAGGTCTGAACGCCTCCCCCAAAAACAACACCGCTAACAGGCTGGCGAAAACTGAAATCAGGTTGCAATAAAGTCCCGCTTGATTCGCCCCACCGATCAATACCGCCTTGTTCCAAAAGTAGTAGGAGAGGATGGAGGGAAAGATCCCCACATAGCCAAGGATCAACAGCGTATCAATGTTGAGACTAAGAGTCTCCCGCCCACTGGTATCCCAAAGATAAAAAGGCAAAATGCCGATAGTACCGAGGAAAATCAAAAACAGTAGTAAGCCCAGCTTATCCAACTCAGTGGGCAACTTCTTGACCAAAACCGAGTAGAGTGCAAAACCGAATACCGCAGTAAGCATCAACAGATCACCGGGATTGAGTTGGAGGCCAAACAGCACCTGCAACTCTCCCCGGGAAACCACCACACCGACCCCGATCAATGCCAACAACATACCCAGTTTTTGTAGCCCGTTCGCACGTTCCTGCCCAAACAACCAGGTAAGAAGAAATACACTCAGTGGCATGGTCGCACTTACGACACCGACATTGATGGCGCTGGTCCACTGCAGGGCTAAATATTGAAATGAGTTGTAGAGCGAAACACTCAATAAGGCCAGAAGAGTGAGTAGCGCGATATGCCTTCGGTAATAAGCCAGATCCCGCAGACAGGCGCGCCAGGCAAAGGGCAATAATATGACAAAGGCCAGCACCCATCGCCAGAAGGAGAGCTCAATACCCGACATGAAGTTAAGGGCATACTTACCGACCACGGCATTGCCGCCCCAGAACAGGGTGGTCAATATCAGCAGTATCGCAGGCCGTTCAAGCGGTCCTGTCGTGCTCAATGGGTTAGTGACTCAAAGTCAGCCACACTCACATCAATTAATGCCGAGGCCTGTATGTGGTCGGGCATTGTCGCCACGCAATCATTGATCACCTGAGTCGCATCTGCACCGAAAGCGCCGTGTTCGGTCATGAACTGATCCAGCGCCGCACTCTGCCCTCGGATCATCTCCCGCACAACGGAATGGGTGCCTAACGTTTCACCGGGGTAGCGTTTTAAGAGGTAAGCGAAGACAAAGGCCATATTGGTCATACCTTGAATCGAGATCCTGGCAAGACCCGCGGCAACCGCCAAACGTGCCGCATAGATGGCATCGATCACGGCATGATGAATGCTGAAGCCCTGATCCCAGCAGTCATGCACAATCCCTTTGCTCAGTCCCACTTCCCACTGTCGGGTACCGCCCGCGCCCCCATTAAGAAAACTGAGGTAGTCCGATTGTGCCTCACCCCCCAGTTTACCCTGATTAAAACAGTCCGCATGGATAGCCGCCGCCGTGGCGATCCCATTCAGGCCATTGAACACCATGTGATGGCCAATCAATTTTGTAACGGCACCCGCGGAGGGGGAGGGACCAAAATATTTTGGATGCCCTAGTCTTTGCAGCATTGGCAACAGACGCTGGTAGATTGGCTCATCACCGCTGGCCAAGATCAACATCCCTTTCGGATCAGCACCGCCCAACTGGGCACCCAAAGGACCACCGGTCAAGGGATAGTTGATGTAATCAACGTGTTGGCCGGTACAGAATTGAAATGCCGCCTCCGCAAAATCCGGGCTCACCGTTGAGAGATGCAGGATAAAAGAACGCTTTGTTGAAACCGCCTTTAAACGTTGGGTCAGTTCACTGATAATCTGGATGTCATCTCCATTCTTCCCGGCACAGACCACCACACCATCCAGATCGCCCTGACCTACCAACGCATCAAGCGACGGGACCAGTTCAGCACCATGGGTTTTCCAATCTGCACGGTATTGATCCCGGCTACCACCCCGTGTTCCCCGATCCTGAACACGCAGCACTTTAGCCGTTCCCCCTTGATTCAGGTGGGTAGCCGCAGGCCCTGCCATCATGCCCAAGCCACCTACATAAGCCAGTTTCAACATACCTTTTTCCTAATCACTGAAGCGTCTTTAAAAATCGCATCTTAGCAGAACTGGGCAGCGAATATCCGATACAGATAGGGTGGGTTTTGATAAGTTTGCAATTGCTGGGGAATCACCGATAGAGTGGGGTGTCATAACCCGGAACGAGATTATCCAGGTAGGGAATAGGATACATGAACAAGCCGTTAAAGTGGTTGCTGTTAGGATTACTGCTAATGGGTCTGATAGGTTGTGCCTGGAAAACCTGGGAACAGGCCACGGCCTATGAACATCAAACACTACAGATTATCCAACAACTTCAGGCCGATACTCAACTGGAAAACAGTGGCAGGCAATTGCTTGAGGCGCTCAGCTTCGGCCTTTATGACGGCTATTCAAAACAACTCGACAGCCTAAACCAACAGAAGGCGTTACAGGCCGCTTATAAAACCTCTGTCGATCAGTTAACCGGGCTGTTTTTACTCCTATCCGCAAGCTTCATGCTCTTCGCTTGGCTGCTGGGACAACGGAAGGTGGGGGAATTGGGTTACGCCATGTTAACCATCGCCGTTATTGCTTTAGTTGTCGGGTTGACCACGCCGATCCTTTCCGTTGAAGCGAGCAAAGATCTACCCGTACTGGGGGATACGGTACTGCAGTTTCAATCGAAAGGTATCTTGACCACTATCACCGGGCTTTGGGAGCATGGCAACCAGTGGCTGGCACTGCTGCTGCTGCTGTTCAGTGTGTTGCTGCCGTTGTTGAAAACGGCTGTCGCCTGGTTGACCCTATTCAGCCGAACCCACCATATCTCCCTGCGTGGCCTTCATCTCAGCCGGCATTTGGGGAAATGGTCCATGGCGGATGTCTTCGTAGTAGCGATTCTGGTGGTGTTCTTTTCCAGCAATGAAGGTGGCCTGACGCAGGCGGAAGTACAGGCAGGGCTCTGGTTTTTTGCACTCTATGTACTACTTTCGCTGCTTGGTTCCCAGTTGATATCCCGAGCACTCAAGCATCTACCGAAAAAGGACTCTCCCTCAGTGGAATGAGAGCATCTTTGCCTTGGTGAGTAACAGCTCCCAAGTCATCTCATAACTGGGCGGAACCACTTGTTTGCGGCGCTGTTTAGGCAGGTCACTCAGCAGGCAAGCACCTTCCGGCTTATCTTTGGGAAAGGTGCAATCACCCGCAAATAGCACAATACCGCTCACTGGAATGTTTGGAACCAGCGATTTGACCGTGGCCGTGAGCAGGTGGATTTCGTGGAGCGGGTTGGTGAACCGGTTCGATGCACCCCTGAGTACTTGCGTCCACTGGTCGGTATCCTTACCCCCGAAGATATTGCCATCAAACCAGTTGACCACGACCAGAAGAACGCCCTTGTGTGTCAACACAACAAAGTCTGCCGCCACCACACCATCGAGGCCATCAGGCACCATCAACCCTTGATGGACCTTTGGCCCCAACCGCTTAACCGCCCGGCGAATCTGGTACTGTTTCAGCGAGGCGCTGGCATTTTTACGGAGTACAAAACCAAGCAATAAGATGGCTATCACCGCAATAGCAATGACCAACCAAAGGGTTTGTTCGGGTGTCAGAGAAAACATGGGGAAGTAAAACAATCCGTCCGGGATACTTCAGACCGAACATCCGGTCTGACAAAAAGATTCAACAGATGCGGAGTTTGGCGAACTCCATCGGTCAGGACAACCTTTTTTTAGTCTTTCTGAAAACCAGCACTCAACATGCCTGTCGCCTCGACTTATTTGCCAATACAAAAACTACTGAAGATCTGGCCCAGAAGATCATCGGCGGTAAACTCACCGGTGATCTCACTCAGTGCCTGTTGGGCCTGACGCAAATCCTCTGCCAAAAGCTCACCTGATCCTTGCCCTTCTAATGCGGTCTTACCCGTAAGTAGGTGCTCACTAGCACGCTTGATTGCATCCAAGTGTCGGCGACGGGCAATGAACTCTCCTTCCTGTTCGGAACTAAAGCCCATGCATTGCTTCAGGTGCTCTCTGAGTAAATTGATGCCGCTTCCGCTCTTGGCGGAGAGGGCAATCTCCGTACCGCTCGCGGTTTCACTTTTTTTGGGTAAACCACCGCTCTGGTCGATCTTGTTGCGCACAAAAGTGATAGGGATTTCCGCAGGCAGCAGGGTAGGATCATAGGCGCTGTGCTGCGGATCCAAGTGATCATCGAAAATCCACAGGATCCGATCGGCCTTGGCGATCTCGGCCTTGGCACGCCGGATGCCCTCCTGTTCTACCTGATCCAGACTCTCACGCAAGCCGGCCGTATCGATCAGGTGCAGGGGCATACCATCAATCTGAATCTGCTCGCGCAGCAGATCCCGCGTCGTACCCGGAATATCTGTCACAATGGCAGACTCCCGCCCTGCTAAGGCATTCAACAGGCTCGACTTGCCGGCATTCGGCAGTCCCGCAATCACCAGCGTCATACCATCCCGCATCAAGCGACCCAGTTGAGCACTCTTCTCCACATCCTCAACCGCCAGGATAATCTCTGCCAGATCTCCGCTCACCTTGCCATCCGATAGAAAATCGATCTCCTCTTCGGGAAAATCAATGGCGGCCTCTACATACATACGCAGTAGAATCAGCTGTTCAACCAGCCTGTGAATCCGTTTAGAAAATTCTCCCTCCAGGGAACGCACGGCAAGACGCGCGGCCGTAGCTGTACCACTCTCAATCAGATCAGCAATCGCCTCAGCCTGGGCCAGATCGAGTTTGCCATTGAGGAAGGCGCGTTGACTGAACTCACCCGGATGGGCCAGGCGCACACCGCAATTCAAAACCTGCTGCAGGAGTAGATCCAGCACAACAGGGCCACCATGACCCTGCAGCTCCAGAACATCCTCGCCCGTAAAAGAGTGGGGGCCGGGGAAAAACAGGACTAAACCTTCGTCCAGAACTTGCCCCTCCCCATCACGGAAACGGGAAAACTGAGCATAGCGGGGTTTGGGTGTTTTGCCGGTAATGCGCTCGGCTACGTGCGTAGCCAATTTACCAGAGATCCGGATAACGCCGATCCCGCCCATTCCGGGCGGGGTGGCGATAGCCGCTATCGTCTCCTGTGAATCCACAGGGTCACTCGACGCATCAGGCCTTAGCGGCGGCATTCTCTATCTGGCGGGTGATATACCACTGCTGGGCAATGGAGAGGATATTATTGGTCACCCAGTAGAGTACCAAACCCGAGGGGAAGAAGGCGAAGAACACCGTAAACACAAACGGCAAGGCCATCATGATCTTGGCCTGCATCGGATCGGGTGGTGCCGGATTAAGCTTCTGCTGAATGAACATGGAGATACCCATGATCAAGGGCAATACGAAGAACGGATCTTTAGTGGCCAGATCTTCAATCCAGAAGATAAACGGCGCTTGGCGCATCTCGACACTTTCCAACAATACCCAGTAGAGCGAAATAAATACCGGTATCTGTACCAAAATAGGTAGGCAGCCACCCAGTGGATTGATTTTCTCTTTCTTATACAACTCCATCATGGCTGCATTCAGACGGGTTTTATCTTCGCCAAAACGCTCTTTCAATGCCTGAATGCGCGGGGTCATCCTCCGCATATTAGCCATCGATTTATAGCTCGCCTCGGACAGTTTGTAGAAGACCAGCTTGATCATCAGGGTTAGTAGAATAATCGACCAACCCCAGTTACTCACCACAGACTGAATCTGCTTGAGCAACCAGAATATCGGCTGTGCAATGACGGTCAACCAGCCGTAATCAACACTCAGATCCAGCCCTTTAGAGATGGCCTTCAACTCATCCTGAAGCTTTGGGCTGGCGACAAAGCCCGTGGTGAAGGTTTGAGCAGAACCATTAGCGATGGTAACTGAAGGGGTGTAAGCACCCAATACATAACGATTGCCAGGCAGTACGTTAGTGTAGAAGGTTCCTTGCTGATCTTCAGGTGGAATCCACGCACCCAGGAAGTAATGCTGCAGCATGGCGATCCAACCACCTTTGACGGGTCGTTCTAACTTGGCCTCTTCCATATCTTCAAAGTCGATCTTTTCGTATTTGTTCTCTTCGCTGTAGATCGCACCACCGGTATAGGTGTAGATCAGTTTCGATGAGGCACTCTCATTTGCAGGAGGGGTACGCATCAATTGACGGTATTCACGACCTACCCAAGGCTTATCGGAACCATTTTCAATAATGTGCTGGACCGTCACCAGATAACTGCCACGCTGATAAGTGAAACGCTTGGTTACCTTTACACCATCAGGACTGGTCCAGAAGAGATCAACCTGTAATTGTTCTGCCCCCTCTGCCATCTCAAAGTGGGTACCACTGGCCTGATACGGGGTCTCATGGCTGGGCGCATGACTCCCTTCACCACCAATCAGTCCTGACTGGGCTATAAACAGGTCCGGTACTTCCGGTTTCATCAATTGAAAACTGTTTACCTTGTCACCCAGACTTGCGGGGTAGTCATTCAGAAATACTGTCCGGATATTACCGCCCACAGTACCAATTTCCATACTGTAGAGATCGGTCTTGACCGATACTGATGGGACAGAGAGCTGTTGTTGCGGGCTGGACTGGGGAACCGCAGAGGTCGAGGATATAACCGGTACGGACGTCGGTGCACCAGTGGAACCGGGGACAGAAGCGGAAGGAATAGCACTCTGTGCATTACTGTTTTCCGCAGGCTGCGCCGTAGTCGCCGTTAGCTGAGGTTTAGGTCCATAGTCCTCTTCCCACGCCTGCCAGATCATCATCAAAATGAAGGCCAATGAAAAAAACAGTATCAGGCGAAGGTTATCCATGGATTCTCTCAAACTCGGATGTCGAAAATGATCTCTGCCGTTGTGGCAAAAGCAGCATTATGAACTGAAAAAGCAGTTAAGCGGAGTTTTTTTGATCTCAACCACTGTTGGCTGGCAGTGCTTGAATCGCACGCGTCCAGTGTTTGTCGAGAGAGTGGCGCAGCTGTTGTTTATCATCCAACTTAACGCCGCGTCCGCACAATACTACAACATCCAGTCCAGCTAACTCCTGCTGCCTGAGCCGAAAACTCTCTCTGACAACCCGCTTAACCAGATTTCTGTCAACGGCCCGCTTCAGGATTTTTTTTGCTATTGCTGTGCCCAGACGGGCAGTGGCCTTACCATTCGCCAGAAAGAGCACAGTAAAGTTTCGATCAGATGATCTGCTGGACTTTTGGAAGACCCGCTTGAAATCTGCAGGTTTTAACAACCGCAGATCTCGACCAAAACTTGCCTGACTATGGGGCAAAGCTGATCGAAGGAAGTTTTATTTAGAGTCCGAGACGCTCACGGCCCTTAGCACGACGTGCGCTGATGACCTTACGACCGTTACGTGTCGCCATACGAGCACGGAAGCCGTGGGTACGTGCACGCTTCAGATTGCTGGGTTGAAAGGTTCTTTTCATGACTAGATACCGGGTAAATTGTTTATAAAGCTTCTCTTAACCAAATGGCAGAAAAAGCCCCTGAAAAAGGGCGCGTATGTTACGACGCCAATGGGGTTGCTGTCAACACGGTACGCGCTTTTAAAGTCACGCTAAGCCGCTGATTTAGCAGAAACAATAGGTAAGCTGGTTTAGACACCGAATAAGTCCGGAACAAAACCTCCATAATTCTGACATGCTATAAAAATATTCTTACTAATCAATTTGTTAATTAATTTTATTAAGCAGGCAATAGTAAGTCGTACGGTGCCAAGGGTGATGTTTAAAAGCTGTGGATAAGCCAAACAAAGCAGAGTAAACTCACGCCACCGCATAGCGAATGACCGAATGCAGGCTCTATAAGAAAGCCCGACATCTCTATTGCCGCGACACTAAGTCAGCCGCTAAGCCAATCTATTGCCGTTCGCATACACGGCCTTAAAATATAAAGATAACGAACGATCGTCTCTCAAACTAGGATAGTCAGCACACGTGAATTTTTGGAGCAAGTGTACAGATCGTTTAGAGAATGATCTTCCTCAGCAACAGTTCAATACCTGGATTCGCCCACTGCAGTCGGTGGAAGATGCGCAGAGCATCCGCTTGTTAGCACCCAATCAATTCGTGCTCAACTGGGTTCAAAATCATTATCTAAACGATATTACCGAATACCTACAAAGCATCGCTGGTGCCAATGCCCCTTCTGTGTCACTTGAGATTGGCTCTCGTGCAGCCGTGCAGTCACCGCAAGAATCCAGCATAGAGCGAATTCAATCGTTCAAGCCAACACCCGCTGCACCAATTCGTCATGTTGACGAAGCGCCCATGCCGAGCAACCTGAATCCTAATTTTGTCTTTGATACCTTTGTAGAGGGTAAGTCAAATCAACTGGCCAGGGCCGCTTCCATACAAATTGGCGAAAATCCAGGCACGGCCTATAACCCATTATTCATCTACGGAGGCGTCGGCCTGGGCAAGACCCATCTAATGCATGCCGTGGGTAACATGATCGTAAAAACCAATCCCAAGGCGCGGGTCGTTTACGTCCATTCTGAAGGCTTTGTTGCTCAGATGGTAAAAGCACTGCAGCACAATACGATTGATGATTTCAAACGGCGCTTTCGCAGCGTCAACGCACTCCTGATCGATGATGTGCAATTTTTTGCCGGGAAAGAACGATCACAGGAGGAGTTTTTCCATACCTTCAATGCCCTTTTCGAATCACAACAACAAATCATCCTCTCGAGTGACCGTTTCCCCAAAGAGGTGTCCGGTTTAGAAGAGCGTTTGAAGTCCCGTTTTGGCTGGGGTCTGACCGTTGCCATTGAACCACCAGACCTGGAGACACGGGTTGCGATCCTGAAGAGTAAAGCCGATCAGTTATTTGGCGTCGACCTGCCCAATGAAGTGGCCTTTTTTATAGGTAAACGTGTCCGTTCAAATATTCGAGAACTGGAGGGTGCCTTGCGGCGGATCATCGCCAATGCAGAATTCACCGGACGAGCCATCACCCAGGAATTTGCCAAGGATGCCCTGCGTGACATGCTGGCGGCACAGGATAAGCAAGTTACTATAGAAAATATTCAAAAGACCGTTGCAGAGTATTTTAAGATACGGACGTCTGAATTACTCTCCGCAAAGCGGAGCCGGACCATCGCCAGGCCAAGGCAGATTGCCATGGCACTGGCCAAAGAGCTGACTAACCACAGCCTCCCGGAAATTGGTGAAGCCTTTGGTGGGCGTGATCATACAACGGTGCTTTATGCCACGCGGAAAATCGTTGAGCTGAAAGAGAGTGATCATCGAGTGGAAGAAGATTATGCAAACCTGTTAAGAACACTCACCAGTTAGTGTGGATAAACTGTTGATGTTTTCACAACAAAGCAGCATGCTTAAGTTATCCACAGATCATAAACAAATCTTTCATGAGATATACGGCTGTTATCAACAACAATAATTGATTACAACGCCTTGAATAATATAGTGAATATCAAAACAACTAACTGTTTTATGGCTGTGTAATAATAACAATAAATTTATATAAATAATTTATATCTATTAAGAGTGCTCTGACATGAAGATCGTTACAACAAGGGATAATCTATTAAAACCTCTCCAACAAGTAGGTGGTGTAGTAGAGAGAAGACAGACCCTACCGATTCTCGCCAATGTCTTGATCAATGCGGCAAACGGAAAGATAAACATCACAGCAACAGACCTTGAAGTTGAGATGAAAACTTCAGCGGCTATTGAGTGTGATGGGGAAATTGATTTCACACTCCCTGCAAGAAAGCTTCTTGATATTTGTAAGTCATTACCTGAAGACGCCAATATTGAGTTCAATGTTGATAATGAACGAACGGTCATAAGATCAGGAAGAAGTAGATTCACATTAGGTGTTCTACCCGCAAATGACTATCCATCCATTGAACCTTCCGCAAGCAGTCATCGATTTACTGTCACGCAAAAATTATTAAAGCGACTCATTGAAAAAACACAATTTGCCATGGCCTTGCAGGATGTCAGGTACTATTTGAATGGTCTGTTACTTGAAATAGGCAATGGGATGATACGCGCCGTGGCAACAGACGGTCATCGTTTGGCGTTGAGTGAGGCTGAATGTGCCATAGACCAGGAGTCAGGGATACAAGTCATTTTACCCAGAAAGGCTGTATTGGAATTGGCTAGATTATTAGCCGATACAGAAGATCAGATCGATATTGATGTCAGTAGCAATCACATCCGATTTTCATTGGGAGAAACCAGTTTTACCTCTAAACTAATCGATGGTAAATTCCCTGATTATCAGCGTGTTATACCCGCAAACCCGGATAAAGAAGTGCTCGCTAATCGTGACATTCTAAAGCAAGCTTTGACACGAACATCCATTTTATCCAATGAAAAATATCGGGGAATACGCTTTCAAATCAGTTCTGGCTTACTGCAACTTCTTGCACATAATCCTGAGCAAGAGGAGGCAGAAGATGAGATGGAAATTGACTATCAAGGTGACGAACTGGTTATTGGATTCAACGTTGGCTACTTGATCGAAGTCCTTAATGTCATTGAAAGTGAGAACGTTAGAATGTCATTGAGTGACTCAAACAGTAGCTGTCTGATTCAAAATGTAGCTTCCGATGAGAGTCGCTACGTCATTATGCCTATGCGTCTCTAGCCATAAAGTGGGACTGATGGCCTACATCAGTCCCTAATTCACACAACTAAATTCCTCGGAAACGGGCATCACCCGTGCCAATCAAGCGCCTAAAAGTAGAAAACCTTCGTAACATCGCTTTAGCAGATGTCGTTTTCGGTCCTCAGTTTAATTTCATCTATGGTATCAATGGGTCGGGAAAAAGCACACTACTCGAAGCCATATACATGTTGGCACGTGCGCGGTCATATCGTTCTAATCGTTTTGGATCGGTAGTGCGCCAAGGCGAAAAACAGTTACAACTCTTTGCAGAAACCGAACATTTTCAAAAACACCGTATCGGGCTACAAAAAACGTCAAGCCAAACGAAGATTCGCGTTGATGGAAACAATATTAAAAGGGTTTCCGAAATAGCCAGAATCACACCCCTTCAAATTATTACGCCGATGTCACATGAAATACTCGATCGTGGTCCGGAGTATAGAAAGCGCTTTATTGAGTGGGGGGTGTTCCACGTGGAACACAATTACTTCAAATGTTATCAGCAGTTTTATAAAGCACTAAGACAGAGAAATGCCTTGGTTAAAATTGGACAGACTGATATCGATAGCTGGAATATATCTGTTGGTGAATTGGGTGAAAGGGTTAATGAATATAGGGAATCTTACGTTGAGGCACTCTCAGTAAAATTTAAGGAAGAGAGTGAGTATTTAAACCCAAATAGTAATTACAATTTAATTTGGAAAGCGGGCTGGGATCGGAGCAAAACACTTTATGAAGTGCTGAATGGATCTGTCGTTTCCGATATCAAAAGAGGTTTTACACAACATGGCCCACAAAGAGGTGATATGAAGATCTTTGAAGGCAACAGGTGTGTGGAACAAACGCTGTCACGAGGGCAACAGAAAATGCTTATCGTAACGCTGCATCTAGCACAAGCATCGCTTTACAAAGAACGTACCGGCCTTTCCCCTATAGTCATCATAGATGATTTGATCTCTGAGTTGGATTTAGATAATCAGAAAAAGGTGCTTGATCGATTGCTGGATCAGGCATGCCAAGTATTCATTACAAGTATCGATAATATTCAATATATAAAGCCCAATCTGAGAAAGGATTTTGTAATTTCCTCAGGTTTAATAAAGGCCCTTTGATTAGTTATAGAATAGTGGTTCCACGTGGAACATAAGTGTTAAAGATAAACTTAAAAGGCTCAAAAGTGTATAATGAGTCGTTCTTATTCAGGAGTGTTATATGAGTTACGACTCTTCAAATATCAAGGTTCTAAAAGGTCTAGACGCTGTCCGTAAACGTCCTGGTATGTATATTGGTGATACCGATGATGGTACGGGTCTACACCATATGGTTTTTGAGGTGGTTGATAACTCAATAGATGAAGCGCTTGCAGGCCACTGTACAGAAATAACAGTATCTATATTAGACGACGAGACTGTCCGAGTGACAGATAATGGTCGTGGCATCCCAGTGGATATGCATCCTGAAGAAGGAAAATCAGCGGCAGAGGTCATTTTGACCGTGCTCCATGCCGGCGGTAAATTCGATGATAACTCCTATAAAGTATCCGGCGGACTTCATGGGGTGGGTGTTTCTGTTGTTAATGCGCTTTCAGAAGTGCTTAAACTGACCATTCATCGTAATGGGCATACGCACTACCAAGAGTATTTTCACGGTGAAGCGAAAGCACCATTGGCTGTTATTGGTGATACGGATAAAACGGGTACAGAGATAACCTTTAAGGCGAGTAAGCAGACGTTTACGAATATTGAATATCACTATGAATTGTTGGCAAAGCGTCTTCGAGAACTTTCATTTTTGAATTCAGGTGTACGCATCAAACTGACAGATGAACGTAATGATCGCCAAGATATATTTGAATATGAGGGTGGCATCAAGGCTTTCGTAGAGCACTTGAATAGAAAGAAGACACCGTTACATGAAAATGTATTCTCATTTACTGTTGAAAAAGATGATGTATCGGTCGAGTTGGCGATGCAATGGAATGAGTCCTATCAGGAAAATGTCTTCTGCTTCACCAACAATATTCCTCAAAGAGACGGTGGCACACACCTTGCCGGTTTTAGAGCGGGCCTGACACGCACCTTAAATCAATATATTGATCAAGCGGGGCTAGATAAAAAGCAGAAGGTCAATACATCAGGGGATGACGCGCGCGAAGGACTGACGGCGGTCCTTTCGGTCAAAGTCCCTGATCCTAAATTTTCCTCCCAAACCAAGGATAAACTTGTTTCATCTGAAGTGAAGGGCATTGTTGAATCCGTTCTTTCAGAAAAATTGAGTGACTATCTGTTGGAGAATCCGGCAGCTGCAAAACAGATTGCCGGTAAGATGATAGAGGCCGCGCGGGCTAGGGAAGCCGCACGAAAAGCTCGAGAGATGACACGCCGTAAGGGTGTCCTCGATATTGCGGGTCTTCCGGGAAAACTGGCAGATTGCCAAGAGAAGGACCCCTCTCTGTGTGAAATCTATCTGGTGGAGGGTGACTCTGCGGGTGGGTCAGCCAAGCAGGGTAGGGATAGAAGGACACAGGCCATTCTACCCCTTAAGGGTAAGATCCTTAATGTTGAAAAGGCGCGTTTTGACAAGATGCTCTCCTCTGCAGAGGTAGGCACCCTGATTACCGCATTGGGATGTGGTATTGGACGTGAAGAGTTTGACCCAAACAAACTGCGCTATCATCGAATAATAATCATGACCGATGCGGATGTGGACGGTGCTCATATTCGTACGCTTCTATTGACCTTTTTCTACCGTCAGATGCATGAGCTGATAGAACGGGGCCATGTCTATATTGCCCAGCCACCGCTCTACAAAGTCAAAAAAGGCAAGCAAGAACAATATCTGAAAGATGATGCTGATTTGAATGCATACCTCTTACAAGCCGCACTGGATAACGCAGAGTTATACGTTGGAAGCGGTGCACCCGCACTGTTAGGTGTATCCCTGGAAGAGTTGTCACAACAGCATCTCTCTACCATGGCAACTGTGGTGAGAGTCGGTCGGCGCTTCGATCCATCCGTTGTTGAAAAGCTGATCTATATGCCCCGTCTCACTGAAGAGCTTATCTCAGATCAAACGGCCTGTTCGAATTGGTTGAGTGAGTTACAGCTTCGAATGAATGTTGATCAATTCGCCTCTAATCGCTTTGAGATTCATCCAGAAGAGGACAGTGAAGGTGCACTTATAGGTATTAGGATCATTCGTTATGTCCATGGTATCAATACCGATACTATGATACCAATGGAGTTTTTCAGCAGTAGTGATTATCGTCGACTGGTTGAAATGGGTGAAAAACTCGATGGCCTTATTGGGGAAGGGGCCTATGTAAAACGTGGTGAAAAACAGGCTGAGATAAGCAGTTTTTCACAGGCGCTCAACTGGCTAATGGAAGAGGCAAAACGAGGGCAACATATCCAGCGCTATAAAGGTCTGGGAGAGATGAATCCAGATCAACTGTGGGAGACGACAATGAATCAGGAGTCCAGACGGCTGCTTCAAGTGAAAATTGAAGACGCGGTTGGCGCCGATGAGATATTTACCACCCTGATGGGTGATCAGGTTGAGCCAAGAAGAGATTTCATCGAAAAAAATGCGTTGACCGTGGAAAATTTAGACGTCTAATAATAGCACTCTGGCAAAAAAAGAAGGGCCGTACAGGCCCTTTTTTTGGGTGTCATTGTAAAAATGTTAGTAAGTACTTACTCTTGCGGCTGTATCTGTTGCATAGTTGTTTCTATCCAGTTTTCAACTTCCTGATTAATCTCAGCAGCCTTTCGGCCAGTGGTCGGAATTGGATCACCGACTTTAACGATAACGGTCCCGGGATATTTACGAATGTCACGGCGTTTCCAGAAGCTACCCGCATTATGCGCAATGGGAATGACAGGTGCGCCCGTCTTTTCGGCAAGTAGAGCGCCACCCATGCCATAGCGCTTACGCTGCCCTGGCGCAACGCGGGTCCCCTCAGGAAATATCACTATGAGGCGTTTCTGTTTGAGACGTTCGATTCCCGTGTCGATTACCTGCTTGGCCGCTTTCCTGCCGGCTTTTCGATTGATTGCGATAGGTTGTACGGTGGCGGCAGCCCATCCAAAAAAGGGCACCCACATCAGTTCACGCTTTAATACCCAGGCTTGCTCCGGTGGCAGCAGTGAGCGTAGGGCCATGGTTTCCCATGCAGACTGATGCTTTGCAAGAACTATGGCACCTGATTCGGGGATCTTCTCCAATCCTTCTATTTGATAGTCCAGATTGCAAAACAGCTTAAGAAACCAAAGATTCACACCACCCCAGGCATTGGCGATCTGACAACGCTGCCGATAGGGGAGTATCCACCCGACAATTGACAGCAAGCCTGCCATGATAATGGTGCTGATCACCATGCTGGACAGATAAAGTAGGGATCTGATTAAGATCATTGCGATACACTTTCCTCATGCAATAACGCATCTACGGCGTCACTGAGATTATTATAAATAGGGATACTCGGGTCTAAATCAGGATGTGCTAACGTGCGTTCCCCCTTTCCCGTTTTGACTAATATGGGTCGGGCACCAACCGCCGCTGCAGATTGCAGATCACGTAGGCTATCGCCTATGCAAGGTACGCCGGAGAGATCGGCGTAGAATCGCTCGCTGATCTGCTTGAGGAGTCCTGGCAGAGGCTTCCGACAGTCACATTTATCTTTGGATCCATGGGGGCAGTAAAAGATCCCTTGGATCTGTCCGCCTTCACCGGCAAGACTGCGGAGTAATTTGTTGTGGATGGCGTTCAAATCATCTATCGACAATAGACCCCGTGCCAAACCTGACTGGTTGGTGGCAATAACGACGCGATAACCCGCCTGATTCAGGCGAGCAATGGCTGCCAGGCTACCGACTATCGGGTGCCACTCTTCAGGTGTTTTAATGAACTCATCAGAGTCTTCATTAATAACACCATCACGGTCTAGGATAATGAGTTTCATGAAAGTAAGTGCTTACTCCGTTTGAAAGTCATGCTTTTAATGGCTGATTCTATCGGTATGTACTAAGCCTGCAGTATAGAAATATCCGCGACACCCAGGAACAGTGCACTCAACCGATTTAGCAAGGCTAATCGATTGGCACGAATGGCCGGATCATCGGCCATCACCATCACCTGATCAAAGAACGCGTCTACAGGTTCTCTCAATGTAGCCAGACTTGTCAGAACCTGTTCGTAGGCAAACTTCTCCATAAGCGGTGAGATTTCCAAGGTCTTTTGATCGATACCCGCATAGAGGGCCTGCTCTTGTTCGGACTCAAACAGCGAGGGGTTAACGTCGCTGGCGATTGGCAGCTCACTCTTTTTCAGGATATTGCGAATCCGTTTGTTGGCAGCTGCCAGTGATTCAGCCTGCGGCAGGGCCCGGAAGGCGATTACAGCCTGTATACGGCGGTCAAAATCGGCAATCGATTCAGGCCTTGTGGCGGCCACTGCTTCAAACAGATCGATAGCAATCTGTTGATCCAGATAGATGCCCTTTAAGCGATCCATCATAAACCCATACACCTGATCAACTGTGTCTGCTGCGGGTTGTCTATCCGCGAGCAGTTTGGCTGCCGCTTCTAACAGCTGATTGAGATTTACGGGCAGATTATGCTCACGCATGATGCGCAGGGCACCCAGCGCCGCACGGCGTAGTGCGAAGGGATCCTTGTCGCCCGTAGGTTTCATACCGATGCCAAAGATGCCAACCAGGGTATCGAGTCGTTCTGCCAGAGAGAGCGCGATTCCGGTTTTCGTTTTCGGCAGCTTGTCGCCTGAGAAACGGGGCATGTAAAACTCATCCAGGGCTGTGGCAACCTCATCTGCCTCACCATCACGCTTGGCCAGATAGCGCCCCATGATGCCCTGCATCTCGGGGAATTCGAGCACCATCTCAGACATCAGATCACACCGACTCAACATGCCGGCTTTTTCAGCCAGCGCCTTATCACCCTCGATCATGCTGGCGATCAGGGAAGCCAGGGCCGCGACACGGACACTCTTGTCGTACATGGAGCCCAGTTTTTGCTGAAACAGGACGGTTTTTAATGAATCAATCCGACTGTCGAGTGTGTGCTTGCCATCCTGACGCCAGAAAAACATGGCATCACTCAGCCTGGGTCGAACAACACGCTCATTGCCCTCTTTAATGAGCTCTGGTTTCGGGCTGTCGATATTGGCGATTGTGATGAAGTGGTTCATCAGGTTTCCTTGATGATCCACCAGATGGAAATACTTCTGGTTTTTCTTCATGGTGCTGATCAGCGCCTCGTGGGGCACTTCAAGAAAACCTACCTCGAAACCTGCGGTGATGGGAACGGGCCATTCAACCAATCCTGTCACCTCATCCAATAAATCAGGATCGATCTCCGCATGTCCGCCAATGGCTTCGGCACTCTGCTGCACCTGCAGGCGGATTTTTTCCCGACGCATTTCAAAATCGGCCAGGATATAGCCCTGCTGTTCTAACTGTTCAGCATAACGGCGGGGGCTTTCGATGGTGATCGTATCCGGGTGATGGAAACGGTGTCCCCGAGACTCATTGCCGGCTTGAGTATCTAAAAGTTGGCAGGGAACAATGGCGTCCCCCAGCATGAAGACCATCCATTGTACGGGACGCACAAACTGGGCCTCTGAACTGCCCCAGCGCATGCGCTTGGGAATGGGCAGGCGATTCAGTGCTTCTTCAGCAATACTCGGCAGAAGGGTCATGGCAGGCTTGCCCTGTTCACTGACCTGGTAGACCAGCCATTCACCCTTATCCGTGGTTAGACGTTCAAGTTGGTCAACCGTCGTTCCACAGGAGCGGGCAAACCCCTCGGCCGCTTTTGACGGATTACCCTCGGCATCAAAGGCGGCTTGAACGGCGGGTCCACGACGCTGCGATTCACTATCCGGTTGCGCCGTTTGGCAGTCTTCGATCAACAGAGCGAGGCGTCTCGGCGTGGCATACGCCTTGACGGCGCCATGGCGGAGATTGGCTCGATCCAGGCCTTCCAAAAAAGAGGCCGTGAAAGAATCTGAGAGTTTCTTCAGTGCAATCGGGGGCAGCTCTTCGGTGCCGAGTTCAAACAGCAAATCGGCAGACTGACTCGCGCCTTCCGGCCGTCCAATTTCATTCCCGACGAAATTGTCAGCCATTGGCTTGCTCCTTCTGATCTTTAAGCATGGGGAAGCCGAGTTTCTCTCGGGCATCAAAATAGGCTTGGGCGACGGCACGGGCGAGCGTGCGCACCCGTAGGATATAGCGTTGTCGCTCGGTTACCGAGATGGCATGACGGGCATCCAGTAGGTTGAATGCATGGGATGCCTTTAAGACTTGCTCGTAGGCAGGCAGTGGCAATCCAAGCTCAATCAATTTGCTGCTCTCTTTTTCGCACTGGTCAAACAGGGCAAACATGAACTCTACATCGGCATGCTCAAAATTGTAGGCAGACTGTTCAACCTCATTCTGATGGAAGACATCGCCATAGGTGACGGGGCCATTCGGGCCATGCGTCCAGATCAGGTCAAACACACTCTCAACACTCTGCAGATACATCGCAATGCGTTCCAGTCCGTAAGTGATCTCCCCGGTTACCGGACGACAGTCGAGTCCACCAACTTGCTGGAAATAGGTAAACTGGGTCACCTCCATACCGTTTAGCCAGACCTCCCATCCCAGACCCCAGGCTCCCAGGGTAGGTGATTCCCAGTTGTCTTCGACGAAACGAATATCGTGGACCTTGGTGTCGAGTCCCAGCATCTCCAGTGATCCCAGGTAGAGTTCCTGAATATTCAGCGGTGAGGGCTTCATTGCTACTTGAAACTGGTAGTAGTGCTGTAAACGGTTGGGATTTTCGCCGTAGCGACCATCCGTCGGACGACGTGAGGGTTGTACATAGGCGGCATTCCACGGCTCGGGGCCGATGGAACGGAGAAATGTGGCCGTGTGGAAAGTGCCGGCACCCATCTCCATGTCGTAAGGCTGAAGAATGACACAACCTTGATCTGCCCAGTATTGCTGCAGGGCAAATATTAAACCCTGAAAAGTCGTTGCGTCAGGGCTATTTTTAGATATTGTCATAGCTTAAAGTTAAGGCTCTATATATAAAAGGAAAAGTTAATCGCGCCAGTATATCTTTTTGGCAGCTGATTGTTGAGCCTGTTGCACATTTATGATGGATTTTGCCTCTTTGCTACCTGTCGGTGGGTTATCCGGCCAGAGTTGTCCCTAGGATTATATTTCCATATTGAACAATACTTTGAAGTCAGGTGACCCAAGCGCATACAATACCCGTTCGATACGCCTCCAGATTTATTACCGTCATGACAAAACAACGTAAAGCCGTAGCCCTCATCTCCGGTGGGCTCGACTCATTATTGGCCGCCAAAGTGATTCAGGAACAGGGTATTCATGTAGAAGGGATCAACTTTTTCACCGGCTTTTGTGTTGAGGGACATACCCATGCCATCCGCCAAAAGGACCGCTCCCGGCCCAAGCGCAACAATGCCTTGTGGGTTGCAGAGCAGTTGGGGATCAAGCTGCATATCGTGGATATTATCGAGGAGTACAAGGATGTGGTGTTTAATCCCAAGCATGGCTATGGCGCCAATTTAAACCCTTGCCTGGATTGCAAGATCTTCATGGTTAAGAAGGCCTTTGAATGGATAGAGGAGAATGACTTCGACTTTATTATCACCGGTGAAGTCGTTGGACAGCGGCCAATGTCGCAGCGTAAAGATACCATGCCGGTAGTGGCCCGGGATTCAGGCGCGGCAGATCGCTTGGTCAGGCCGCTCTCTGGTCAGAATCTGCCGGTAACACTGCCTGAGCGTGAGGGTTGGATCTCCAGGGATGGACTGTATGGTTTCAATGGCCGGAGTCGCAAACCCCAGATGGCATTGGCCAAACAGTTTGGTTTGGAAGATTACGCCCAACCGGCGGGGGGTTGCTGTTTTTTGACCGATGCGCAATATTCAGTCAAGTTGGCTGATCTGTGGAAGGCGCGTGGCGAAAAGCAGTATGAGATCGATGATATTATGTTGCTTAAGGTCGGTCGTCATCTCAGGCCAAAGCCACACTTCAAGGTGATTATCTCCCGGGAGGAGGGCGAGGGTAATTTTCTCCACGGCTACCGCAAAGAGTACGTTGCCCTGAGTACGGTCAGCCATGCCGGTCCGCTGGCTCTTATTGAAGGTGAGGTTGATTCCGCTGACATTGAGCTGGCTTGCCAACTGGTTGCCCGTTACAGTCAAGGCAAGGCTGAAGCGCAGGTCGAGATGGATGTGCGCCATTTGGATGGCACCCACCAGCAGGTCAGCGTGAAACCACTTTCCAGCGATGCAATTCCACAAGCGTGGTATATATGAAAACAGTGATTGTCGACGCAAGGCGTTTACTCTGTCCTATGCCCGTGATTAGGGTGCAGAATCAAGTGAAGGAACTGCCTGCTGGCACACGGGTTGAGGCGATCTGCACCGATCCCGGTGCACTGAATGATATACCGGCCTGGTGCAGGATCAACGGCCATAAGCTGATTGAAACCCGAACGGAAAATAACGAATACATCATTGTTGTGGAAGTGGTTGAGGGCGATTGAAGGCGATGGATCAGCGAGCGGAGGAGAAACAGCTACGTTATCAGGCCATTCAGCGCGTCACGATTGTGGGTGTGCTGGTCAACCTCGTACTCGCAGTCAGCAAGACCAGTATTGGTTTCATTGCCCAGTCTCAATCACTGGTGGCGGATGGTATTCACTCTCTATCTGATCTGCTGTCGGATGCGCTGGTATTCTTTGCTTCAAAACATGCCCATCAAGGCCCAGATGAGGACCACCCCTATGGGCATGGGCGTTTTGAGACGGCAGGAACGCTCGGTCTGGGTCTGTTGCTGGCCCTGGTGGCCATTGGCATCACCTGGGATGCGGTGGAACGCCTCTTCTCACCGGAGGCACTGCTTCATCCTAAGCCCCTTGCCCTGTATGCCGCACTCTTCTCGATCCTCGCTAATGAGTGGCTTTACCATTACACGGCACGGGTAGCAAGGCGGATAAAATCTGATCTGTTGCAAGCCAATGCCTGGCACCATCGTTCGGATGCACTCTCCTCCATCGTGGTATTGGTGGGTGTCGCCGGTACTATGGCGGGTCTTCCCTATCTGGATGCCATCGCAGCCATCGGCGTCGGTCTCATGATTGCCAAGATTGGCTGGGATCTGAGCTGGCCTGCATTCCAGGAGTTGGTGGATGAGGGTCTGGATGAAGATCGGCTGGAAAAGATTCGTGGAATCATTTGCCATATTGGCGGAGTGCAGGATATTCATATGCTTCGCACCCGACGCATCGGTGGCGAGGCCACGGTTGATGTGCATATCCTGGTTGAACCCTGGTTGAGTGTTTCGGAAGGCCACATGATTGGCCAGACGGTGATTGATCGGTTATTGGAAGGGGTCAGTGAAGTGATGGATGTCACCGTCCATATTGATCCGGAAGATGACGAAATCGCCATTCCCTGTGAGGGGTTGCCCTTGCGGGCGGCCGCAGAAAAACTGCTTGAACAGCAGTGGACCGATATTCCAGGTGCTGATCGTCGTAAGCGGGTCGTGTTTCATTATCTGGAGGGAAAGATAGGCGTCGACGTCTACTTCTCATTGGATGACTTGGCGGAGCCTGAAATACTGCGAGCCTTTCAGCAGACGCTGGAAGAACGGGCCTTGCGAAGACCAGAGTTTGGCGCCGTGCGGGTATATTATGGCTAACGCACCATAATGGGGCCTTATTGCTGTTTTACGCACCATTATAGTGCTTTTATTGATCGCTGACCGCCGGAACCCCTTCATGGGCGTACCTTTTTTGCACCTCCGCCCACGCTGTGATGGGGCGCTAATTGACTGTATTTATTTCTGTTTCCAGAGATGGGTACATTCGTAGTAAAATCACGGGCTCGGTCATGGAGGGGAGTTTTTTGGTCCCATGGTCGTGGCACAGTACTTGCTAATTCTACGGGCATGCTTTGACTGCCCTGAACTGGGCATCTCAAAACTTACTCATTTTTTAGTGTGTGGCCACAGTGTGGTCCAAACAATTTAATACTAACTGCTGGAGAACCTCATGGCCTCAAAAGTCCTGAAGATGATCAAAGACAACGAAGTGAAGTTCGTCGATTTCCGCTTCACCGATACCCGTGGTAAAGAGCAACACGTTTCTGTTCCTGCTCACACTATCGATGAAGATCTCTTCACCGACGGTAAGATGTTTGATGGTTCTTCCATCGCAGGTTGGAAGGGTATTAATGAATCTGACATGATTCTGATGCCGGATGCATCAAGTGCTGTTCTGGATCTCTTCTCGGATGAAGTGACCATCAACATCACCTGCGATATCCTGGAGCCTTCCACCATGGAAGGGTATGAGCGTGATCCCCGTTCTGTAGCACGTCGTGCTGAAGCTTACCTGCAATCTACCGGTATTGCCGATTCCGCATTTTTTGGCCCAGAGCCTGAATTCTTCATCCTGGATGATATCCGCTGGGGAGCCGACATGAGCGGAGCCTTCTACAAGATTGATTCGGAAGAGGCTGGCTGGAACTCTGAGCGCGTTTACAATGACGGCAACATCGGTCACCGTCCTGGCACCAAGGGCGGCTATTTCCCCGTACCGCCAGTTGACTCACTAAACGATATCCGTGCCGCCATGTGTCTGGCGATGGAAGAGATGGGTGTTCCTGTTGAGGTTCATCACCACGAGGTTGCTACCGCAGGTCAGTGTGAGATCGGTACCAAGTTCAGTACTCTGGTAGAGCGTGCAGACTGGGTTCAGATCCAGAAGTACGTCACCTGGAACGTCGCTCACGCTTATGGCAAGACGGCTACCTTTATGCCGAAACCGCTGGTAGGTGACAACGGTTCCGGTATGCACGTGCATATGTCGCTGGCGAAAAATGGCGAGAACCTGTTTGCCGGTAACCTCTATGGTGGTCTGTCTGAGACTGCACTGTATTACATTGGTGGTGTCATCAAGCATGCCCGTGCCCTGAATGCCTTCACCAACCCTTCCACCAACTCCTATAAGCGTCTGGTCCCTGGATTCGAAGCCCCTGTTATGCTGGCTTACTCAGCCCGTAACCGTTCTGCCTCCATCCGTATCCCATTTGTCAGTAGCCCCAAGGGTCGCCGTGTTGAGGTTCGTTTCCCGGATCCTACCGCTAACCCCTATTTGGCCTTTGCTGCATTGATGATGGCTGGTCTGGACGGTATCCAGAACAAGATTCACCCCGGTGAGGCGATGGATAAAGACCTGTATGACCTGCCAGCCGAAGAGGCCCTCTCTATCCCGACCGTCTGCCACAGTCTGGATCAGGCGCTTGAGGCACTGGATGCAGATCGTGAATTCCTCACCGCTGGTGGTGTATTCACCGATGATCTGATTGATGCCTTCATCGCCCTGAAAATGGAAGATGTGACACGTATCCGCATGACCACCCACCCGGTGGAGTTTGACATGTACTACAGCTTGTAAGCACTTCCTTTCTACGTTGTTAAAAACGCCTCCATCCGGGGGCGTTTTTTATACAGGCTTTGTTCCTCTAGCATCACTCATCGACAAAACAGTACGGTTGGTCTGGCCGCTATTGAGAGGATCACTACCCTGAGCTATGCTCACAGTATGAGAGCATTATTCGTTTTATGTCTGCTTTTGCTATCCGTCCCCGGGCAATCGGAGATTTATAAATGGGTGGACAGTAAAGGCGAAGTTCACTATTCCGACACGCCCTCGCGGGATGCGGAGCAGATAAAGCTGTCTGATCCCACCATTTACACGCCAACGGGTGTCGCAGCTTCAGCCGGTTCTGCTCAGACTCCCGCAGCAAAGGCCCCAGATAAAATTAACTACAGCAGTTTTGTCATTGTGGCGCCTGGAAACAATGAGGTGGTGCAGAGCAATGATGGTACCGTGACGGTCCAGTTTCAGATTGAGCCCGGATTGAAGTCAGGTCATTACATCTTGCCCGTGTTGGATGGCACTATCCTTACCCAGAAAGCGACCAGCTCAGTCTTGATACTGAATGGGTTAGAGCGAGGCGCGCACATGCTGCATGCCAGTATCTATAATGCGGGCGGCAGTCTCTTGTCTCGCTCTAATATCGTACAGTTTTTTGTTCGACAAACCTCTGTTGTGGAAGATGGTAAGTCTCCGGATTTGCCAGATTCTGGCAGTAGTGGCCAATCGGGTGTTGATGCGCCTCAGTACAAACCTGGTGCAGCTCCTGGTTACACGCCAGGAGCCAGTAGCAACTTCACACCTGATCCCACCGATTCATCACCTGGCCAGGACAACACTAAGTTCGACCCCACCAGTAAACCGATCTCATCGTCACCTGGGCAGACTAATCCGGCCTTCAAGCCGAATTATTAATCCTGCCGGAGCGCTCTAAAGCAGCCTCCCTACAGAAGGGTTGTAATAAAACTCGTCTGATTGAACACCCATGCACTATATTAGTGCATGAGTGTTCTCTGTCTTTTGCCTCTTCCTCGCCGTACAGGCCTGTAAATAGTGCTAAAAGCGTAACAGAGCGCTATTTCGATTATTGGTTCAGAAATTGCTACAGGCTCAGCTATGAATGAGATCTACGCCACACTGAAAACATATCAGCAGCGCATTTTGGAAAATCTCAGTACCGCTGTGCTGCTGTTGGATAAAGCGCTCTGCCTACGCTATATGAATCCTGCGGCAGAGATGCTTTTCGAAGTCAGTGTACGCCACATGGTGGGTAATCCCGCTGAATTGCTGATTCACTGCGAAGAAGGGGTAACCCGTGAGAGTCTGATGCAGGCATTGGAAACAGGCCACCCCTTTACTGAGCGCGAACTGAATCTTTCCCTGCCGGATGGCAAACGAGCAACAGTAGATTGTACGGTCATTCCACTGCATGAGTCGGATGAGGATTGCGGTCTATTGATCGAGATTCAGCAGATTGACCGGCAATTGCGCATCAGTCGTGAAGAGCATCTGCTGTCGCAGCATCAGGCCGCACAGGAGTTGATCCGTGGTCTGGCCCATGAGATCAAGAATCCTCTCGGTGGTTTGCGAGGTGCGGCGCAACTACTGGAACAGGAGCTGCCCGATTCGGCGCTGATTGAATATACACAGATCATCATAAACGAAGCGGATCGCCTGAAAAATCTGGTCAACCGGATGTTGGGCTCTAATCGGTTACCCACTCTGCAGGAAGTGAATGTTCACTCACTACTGGAGCGGGTACGCAATCTGGTGTTAGTGGAGTCACAACAAAAACTGAATATCACACGTGATTATGATCCGAGTATTCCAGATCTACTGTTGGATCGTGACAGCATTATTCAGGCGTTGTTGAATATTCTTCGCAATGCCGCCCGAGAAATTAGTGGTGATCCACAAGGCTGCATCATCTTGCATACCCGTATCTTGCGGCAATTCACCATCGGTAATCGACGTTACCGTCTGGTGGCGCAGATTGGTATTGAAGATAACGGCCCGGGTATCCCCGAATCGATCAGAGAAAAGCTCTTTTACCCGATGGTGACTGCCAGCGATGATGGGGTAGGCCTAGGCCTCAGCATCGCTCAGTCACTGATTAATCAGCATGGTGGACTTATTGAGTGCACCAGCGAGCCCGGAAAGACACTTTTTAGTGTGTTGCTGCCAGTGGAGAACCCGAATGCCACCAAATAGTAGTGTATGGGTCATCGATGATGATCGTTCTATTCGCTGGGTCCTGGAAAAGGCCTTTGAAAAAGCCGGCTTGAGTGTCCGCTGCTTTCCCAGTGCGGATGGCGTTTTGGAGTCGCTGCTGCGAGAGCAGCCAGACGTGATTGTCTCGGATATTCGCATGCCGGGAATGGATGGATTATCACTGCTGGAAAGGATTAACGAGGTCTATCCCGATCTGCCGGTGATCATCATGACTGCCCACTCGGATCTGGACAGTGCCGTAGCCGCTTATCACGGCGGTGCCTTTGAATATCTTCCCAAACCCTTTGATGTAGATGAAGCGGTAGAGCAGGTCTCGCGCGCCTGTCGCAAGAGCCGTGGTGCTACACAACGGAAAGAGGAGGAGACCCAGTCGAGTCCGGAAATAATTGGCGAGGCCCCGGCAATGCAGGAGGTGTTTCGTGCCATCGGTCGCCTTGCACGCTCCAATATCACTGTATTGATCAATGGTGAGTCCGGCACCGGCAAGGAGTTGGTTGCCCAGGCGCTGCATCGACATAGCCCGCGGGCGAAGCAGCCCTTTATCGCCTTGAATATGGCGGCTATTCCAAGAGATCTGATGGAGTCTGAGCTATTTGGTCATGAGCGCGGTGCCTTTACCGGCGCACAAGCTCGAAGGGTGGGTCGCTTTGAGCAGGCCGATGGTGGCACCCTGTTTCTGGATGAGATCGGTGATATGCCTCCAGAGCTGCAGACTAGGCTGCTGCGTGTGTTGGCGGACGGTGAGTTTTATAGGGTCGGTGGCCATGAACCGGTGAAGGTGGATGTGCGGATCATTGCGGCCACACATCAGAACCTGGAGCAGTTGGTTAAGGAGGGCCGTTTTCGCGAGGATCTGTTTCACCGCCTGAATGTGATCAGGATACACATACCCTCGCTGAGTGAACGTCAGGAGGATATCGGTCTGTTGATGCGTTATTTTCTCTCTTTGGCCGCAGAAGAGCTGGGGGTAGAGACTAAGACGCTACTACCTGAAACGTTATCCACACTAGAGCAGTTGAGTTGGCCGGGCAATGTTCGGCAGTTGGAGAATACGGCCCGCTGGTTGACCGTCATGGCTTCTAGTCAGGAGGTCCACATCAAGGATTTACCACCCGAGCTGCTTGAGTCGGATGAGCCGAGAGAACAGGGAGAGGATTGGCAATTATCTCTGCGTAACTGGGCACGCAAGCGATTGCTACAGGGGCATGAGGCTTTGCTCGATGAAGTTACGCCCGCCTTCGAGACGATTATGATTGAAACTGCACTGGAGCAGACTGGCGGTAGAAAGCAGGACGCTGCTAAACTACTGGGGTGGGGCCGCAATACCCTGACCCGTAAGATTAAAGAGCTGGGTCTGGAGGTCCAAGATACCTAACGAGCAGTACGCATAGGAATATAAAAATGGATAGTAGCAGTATCGAACTACCAGGCACTGAGATTGAAAGCATCGACATTGAGAATGGCCAGGTTTCGATCCGTTTTTCGCCGGCCTACATCATCAAGACAATATCGGGCTCAGATGAGCGCACACGCTGGCGCCAAGTGGGTACCCTGATTTTTTCCGAGGCTGAACTGGAAGGCGAAATACCGACAGTACCCTGTATCTGTGAAGGGGGCGATGTTGGGCAGAGCGTCTTTACCTACCGGGATATGATTCCACTCCCGTTTGAGGGGAGAGGCCATGCCCACTGTGATCTGCGTATTAAAGGAACAGATCAGCACCTCAAGGTAGTGGGGGAGCGGGTCAAGCTGGATATGGATGACCGGCCCTACTATATCGAACATATTCGTTCGTCTTAAACTATTTCGCTTGGACTGGTTTTGCTCGGTTACTAGCGCGGCAATGCCAGTGCCCGAATAGGTACCAACAGTTCTGGCTGATCCCACTCCCGGCTTCCCAGGGCGCGATAGACAATACGTCCTTCCTGATCCACGACATAGGTAATGGGCAGGCGCATCGCATCCCAGCGGGTTGATACCTCCGTATCAAGATCGAGCAGGATGGGGAAATCAACTGGCTCTTTCTGCAGATAGTCTGTAACCCGTTTTTCCTTCTCCCCGACATTGATAGCGATCAGCTCAATGCCGTGCTTTTTTAACCATGCCGCCCCACGATTTAAAGCAGGCATCTCCTTTCGACAGGAAGGGCACCAGGTGGCCCAGAAGTTGATAACTACGACTTTACCCCGATAATCATTCAGCGATACCGTTTTTCCATAGGTATCCTTTAATGTAAAAGGCGGTGCTTCGGGACGCGCATCCACGAGTGACAGGAGACGCGCCGCTGATGCAGTCCCAATAGAGAAAAAGAGCAAAAGCGCCAACAGGGTAGCGGTTAATCGCGGGGTATTCATGGGATTGTTTCCAGCAGCAGCTTGGCCATAGCACTTCGGCATATCATGGCTTAGATATTCAGTAGGGCCTGGGCGTGGGCGATTTGGTCTTTTGCCTGCTCCAGTATTTTAAGGCTCATACGAGGCGTTAACTCGCCCAACTCAAGCCGGCTGTGGGCCGGGACTTCATCAATAGCCGGCAGGTGTAGTCCCTTGTTGTTGCCGATATAACTGTGCAGTTGGGCGATGATCACCAGGTCACAGTAGTCTGGAACCTCACCTTTATTCCGCATCCACTGTTCGGCCTCCAGGGCGGTGATGACAAAATCGCTGGGAAAGCGCCAGTTGTTCATGATCATGCTACCGATCTGGGCACGCATATTGGTGATGGCCTGATCAATCATTGCTGGCTGCATTGCTTCGTCTGGAAAATTTTTCGCGTAGTTCAGAATGGCCACGATACCGATATCGTGCAGGAGTCCTACCAGCATGGCATGCTCTGGTTTAAAGCGTCGATCCTGTTTTGCCAATACATAGCAGATTGCTGCCACATGGGTGCTGTGTTTCCAGAGTTGTTGCATACGACTCTGCAGGAGCGCAGAGTCAGATTGAAACAGCTCTTTAAGGGCATAGGAGAGGACCAGCTTGTGGGTGACATCACCCCCCAGTCTGACCACCGCTGCGCTGCAGGTGTCGACGGGGTTTCTGCCGCCATAAAAGGCGCTGTTCGCCGCTTTAATCAGTTTTGCCGTGATGACCGGGTCAATCTGTATAAGCTCGGCAATCTGCTGAGCATCACTTATACCATCCTCCAGGGCTCGGCCAATACGAATGGCCACTTCGGGTAGGCTGGGCAGCTGAAGACAGTCTTGCTCGAGGTCACTTAGTAGTTGCGCTGAGAGCTGATCTTCAAAATCGGTCGTTTCATTGAGCGCCTCACCACTGACCTCATACCCTTCAATTCCTCCTTGGATGGGGTGGTTGGCCGACAGGTTTTCCAGATAGGCATTATCGATCATCAGATACCGAACAGGGGTCTGGCATTTGACCTGATATTGACGCGGGCGCAATTGGGCAATAGGGGACATTGCTGAGCGGTCGTCGGCGCTGATCTCCCGCTTATGCCCATCCTTGGAGGAAAGTAACAGGGTGCCTTCCAGTAGAAAATAGGTTTGATCATCATTGCTGGCCAGTTCCATCAGTATCTGATTAGGAACGGCTTGCTTTATTTCAGCCACGCCAGCCAGCAGCGTTAACTGCTGACCGCTGAGCGCTTGCAAGGGTATGAAGCGCTTAAGTTCGTCAGTGCTGGGGTGGTTTATTGTACGATCCATGATGCTAAACCCTGTTACCGCCTGCTTCACAAATGAGCGGGGTTGGTATTGAACCGGTTTTAAAAAATCTTGCCTGTTGCGTTAGTCACTCAAAGGGCGTAATCGTTCAGCAGCAGGTTCTGGCCGGTCTGGGACTATTAAGCGCAAGCGTACCCGTTAACTGCTGAACCGATTGCAATCCGTGTCTTTCAAGATACGCTGTTATACCACGATTTATCTTGCCGCAGATCAGCGGGTCGTAAAACAGTGCTGTACCAATGCCCACTGCCGTTGCGCCGGCGATCAGGAACTCCAGGGCGTCTTCTGCCGTAGTGATTCCACCTTGACCGATAATGGGGATGCCGTGATCTCTGCACACCTGATAGACCTGGTGCACCTTGAGCAGTGCAACTGGCTTGATGGCAGGACCAGAGAGCCCACCCTGATTATTACCAATGATAGGTGTTCGGCTTTCGATATCAATGGCCATGCCCATTAAAGTATTAATCACCGCGAAGGCATCTGTTCCTGCCTCGATACAGCCGCGAGCATTGGCAGCAATATCGGTCTGATTAGGAGAGAGCTTGGTGATCAGGGGTTTATTTGTGAGCTTGCGACACGCTTCCACTACGCGGGCAGACATCGCGGGATCATTACCAAAGGCCACGCCACCCTCTTTGACATTTGGGCAGGAGATATTGATCTCGATGGCATCAATGGGGGAATCATCAAAACGCCGGGTGACTTCCTCGTACTCCTCAATGGTAGAACCAGAGACATTGGCAATAAAGCGTGTTTCAGTGAAATCCAGTGTCGGCAGGATTTCCCGTACCACCTTGTCGACGCCGGGATTCTGCAGGCCGATCGCATTGAGCATGCCTTCCGGGGTTTCGTAGATCCGGTGAGGTGTATTACCCAGCCGTGCTGCTCCGGTGGTGCCTTTCAGACAGATCGCCCCGGCATCCCTATTGCTAAAGCCGGCCACCCGTGTGTACTCTTCGCCAAAGCCTACACAGCCTGAGAGTAGCACCAGGGGTGTGTTGAATCTGAGACCGCAGAAATCAACGGCAAGGGGCGAGTCACTGGTTGTTGTCATTTTAATGGTTCCGTTTTCATGTTTAACATAGCGCTGTATGAGCCCGAAATTCCGCCCAATACAGGTAATATCATACGCCTCTGTGCCAACAGTGGCAGCAGACTTCATCTCATCCATCCGCTCGGATTTACTCTGGAGCATAAGCAGCTGCGAAGGGCCGGGCTAGATTATCATGATCTTGCCTTGCTCGAAGAGTATGCAGACCTGGATACCTTTATGGCTGAGCAAACCCCCCAGCGACTATTCGCTTGTTCGACGCGGGGCAAGCGCTGTTATAGCGATGCTGAATTTCTACCGGGGGACACGTTATTGTTTGGTCCAGAAACACGCGGTCTTCCGCAGGTGTTGTTGGACGGGTTACCGGATGAGCAGTTGATTCGAATACCCATGCAGGCGGGCAACAGAAGTCTTAATCTCTCCAATGCAGTCGCCATCATTCTTTACGAGGCGTGGCGTCAGCAGGGCTTTGCAACGTTATCGCGTTAACCAATTTCTGGTTTTTTATCTCTTTCCAGCAGGGCTTGCACCGCAGATTTTGGATCAAGACCCTGATACAGCACCCGTTGAATCTGCTCGGTGATAGGCATCTCTACACCGAGTGCATGCGCCTTGCTACAGATCTCCCGGGTTGCCATTACCCCTTCAACTTCTTGGCCAATCTCCTGCTTCGCCTGTTTGATGGTGGCACCACGTGCCAATGCCAGCCCCATTCTGCGGTTTCGGGATTGGTCATCCGTGCAGGTCAGTACCAGATCGCCCATACCCCCGAGGCCGATAAAGGTCTCCATCTTGCCGCCCATTGCGAGCCCCAGACGCATAATTTCATTCAGGCCCCGGGTGATCAGTGCGGCACGTGCATTGGCGCCGAAGTGGAGGCCATCGGAGATCCCGGCACCGATGGCCATGACGTTTTTTGCAGCTCCGCCTATCTCCAGGCCAATAACATCATTCGTGGTATAGGCGCGAAAGCAGTCGGAGTGGAGATAGCTGGCAATGCGTTCAGCATAGACCTCGGATTCAGAGGCGACGGTTACGGCGGTTGGCAGACCTGCCGCAACCTCTTTGGCAAAGCTGGGTCCTGAGATCACCGCTGTTGGTCGTGTATTACCAAGGATCTCTTCAGCGACCTCGTGAAGTAAGCGGCCGGTTTCCGGCTCCAGTCCTTTGGTTGCCCAGCAGAGACCGATGCCGCTTGGCAAATACGAGGCAATGTTTTTCAGCGCGCTGGCAAAGGCATGGCTGGGTACGGCAACCAGCACTTCATCCACGCCCTTCAGCGCTTCCGTGAGCTCAGCAACCGGATGAAGATTCTCCGGGAATGGAATACCCGGAAGAAAAACCCGATTCTCCCGATCGTTTGCAAGTGCCTGCATCTCTTCAGGCAAGTGTCCCCACAGCTTTACCTTGACGCCATTGCGCGCCAAGAGAATCGCCAGTGCCGTGCCCCAAGAGCCGGCACCAATGACAGCAAAGACGGTAGAAGCCCCGGACATGGTCAATTAGTGGGTAGCCGGCTCTGCTGACTGGGCTTGCTCTTGCATGTGCTGAGCGTAGAGTGCGTCAAAACTGACTGGAGTGAGGAGCAGTTGCGGGAAGCTGCCTTTGCTGACCAGATCGGAGACCACTTCACGGGCATATGGGAAGAGGATATTAGGACAGTAGGCACCCAACATGTGTCCCATCTCTGCATCCGGGAAGTTGCGGATGGTGAAGATACCACCTTGTTGTACCTCAACCAGATAGGCAGTCTTATCGCCGATCTTTGTGGTGACGGTGACGGTTAGGACAATCTCAAACAGGTCATTATCCAATTTGCTGACGTTACTGTTGAGATTCAAGTTAGATTCTGGTTTCCACTCTTGGGTGAATATGCTCGGCGAATTAGGCGTCTCAAAGGAGATATCTTTCACAAATATACGCTGCAGTGAAAATTCGCGGCTCGGCTCAGTAGCTTGGGCATTTTCGTCGGTCATAACTTGGATCTCGGTTGTCGTTCAATTAAAGGGTTAAGAGGATTATTTCTTGCTGACGGGCAGACTATCACTCTGCCAGGCTAGCATACCGCCTTGCAGGTTATAGACCGGTTCAATGCCAGCGTCGCGCAGGGTTTTGCAGGCGGCGGCGGATTGAGCTCCCGAGCGGCAAGCGACAATGATCGGTTTTCCCTTATGCTTGGCGACCAGATTGATCTGATTCTTCAAGGCAGTGGTCGGGATATTGATGGCATTGACGATATGGCCGTTGTTGAAATCAGCAATTGGGCGAACATCCACCACAACGGCATCCTCACGGTTGATCATCTGGGTAGCCTGCATCGGTGCAACGGAGAGCTTACCGCCAAACCCGGCAATCAGATTCTGTGCAATCAGCACCAGCACGATCACGAGGCCGGAAAAGAGGAGAATGTGATTGGTTATAAATTCAATAAGTTGTTGCATGGATATCGGCTGCTTGATGTCAGTAAATAAATGGGATTGTTCGAGGGAGCCCATTCTAGACCAGGGCGCGGGGACGTACCATCCTTGAGCAGGAAATTATACCTTTACGAAATGGGATCGCCATCCTGCGTTGGATTAAACACAAAACGGGAAATTAGCGTTCCCGTTTTGTTTTATGCATGAGCTCAATCGCGCAATGTGTGGGTTGTTTAGTGCCCGTGCGAGCAAAATACCTCACGCATCATGCCGATCAGTTTTAAGGTGCGGGAATCACTGACCCGATAATAGACGCGATTGGCATCCTTACGGGATGCGAGAATACCTTTATCCCTAAGAATGGCGAGATGCTGTGATATGTTGCTTTGGGAGGTGCCGACGTGCTCAACGATCTCTTGCACACTGATCTCTTCATCGCCAAGGGTGCAGAGAATCTTCAATCGCAGCGGGTGTGACATCGCCTTCAGTGAGCGCGATGCGCGTTCAATATCTTCATCATCAGCCAACAGGCCGTCGATATCATGATCGACTTGATTTGTGCTACCGAGCACAGGGACTTTGGGGCTTCCAAATTTTTGTTCCATTACACTGGGCCTTGGTTAATACAACTATGGTTACTAAAAAATACACACGTTGGTAATCAGAGAAAAGAGATTGGGCAAGACCCCGATATAGCTGATAAACCGCCAGGTTAGACGTGCTACAGCATTTCTCTACTACTACTTAAACCCACTGAAACTCAACGAAACTCAACGAAACTTTATAAAGAAAACAATAATAAGCTGTTTTACGCAAATGTATCCTGTTTTTCAATCACAATAAATACTTAACCCATATTTATTAATGGGTTTTATCCAGAAACGGTTAATGTTGATCCTATTAAAATGGTGTAATATCGCGTTTATTTCAATGAGTTAGCCCATTTACTGGGATAATACGCATTATGGAGTGCCAACAGAGATGTCTTCCAGAGTAAAACCTGCTGTTCTGCTGATCATGGATGGCTGGGGTTATAGCGAGGAACCGCGCTCAAACGCCATCCTCGCCGCCCATACACCAGTGTGGGATCAGTTGTGGGAGCAATCGCCCCATACCCTGATTGGTACTTCCGGGGCTGAGGTGGGTCTCCCGGATGGTCAGATGGGCAATTCTGAGGTGGGTCACCTTAATCTGGGTGCCGGTCGTGTGGTCTATCAAGAGTTTACCCGCGTCAGTCGCTCAATTCGCACAGGCTCCTTTTTTACCAATCGAACCCTGGTGGATGCTGTTGACCGGGTCATTGAAAAGGATAAGGCGGTTCACATCTTTGGTCTGCTCTCTCCCGGCGGCGTGCATAGCCATGAAGGGCATATCCACGCCATGGCCAAACTGGCCGTAGAACAAGGTGCCAAACGGGTCTATGTGCACGCTTTTCTGGATGGGCGGGACATGCCCCCCAAGAGTGCGGCCGCTTCTATCAGGGCAATGAATGACCAGTTCGAGGCGCTTGGATGTGGGCGCATAGCCAGTATTGTAGGTCGATTTTATGCCATGGACCGGGACAATCGCTGGGATCGGGTACAGCAGGCCTATGACATGCTGGTATTGGGGCAGGCTGAATTTACCGCCACAAATGCCGAACTCGCATTGCAGCAGGCCTATGAGCGAGGCGAAACGGATGAGTTCGTCAAGACCACCCGCATCATCCCTGAAGGCGAGACCGGCATTACCATAGAAGATGGTGATGCGGTGCTGTTCATGAACTACCGCTCTGACCGCGCCAGGGAGTTGACTCGGGCCTTTATTGAGGCCGATTTTGATGGGTTTGAGCGGATGCGGGTTCCACAGCTAAGCAGTTTTGTCAGTCTTACCGAGTACAGCAGCGATTTTGATATTCCCGTGGCCTTTCCCTCAGAGCGGCTGGACAATGTCTTTGGCGAGTACATCTCCAAGCTGGGATTGAGGCAGCTGCGTCTGGCAGAAACAGAGAAGTATGCCCATGTTACCTTCTTCTTTAACGGTGGACGTGAAGAGGTCTTTGAGGGTGAGGATCGCATTCTAATCCCTTCACCAAAGGTCAATACCTATGATTTGAAGCCGGAGATGAGTGCGCCAGAGGTGACCGATGCACTGGTTGAGGCCATCGCCAGTGGTAAATATGATGCCATTATTTGCAACTATGCCAACTCAGACATGGTGGGTCATACGGGCCAGTTTGATGCGGCGGTGAAGGCGATTGAGGCACTCGACCACTGCCTTGGAAGAGTGGTTACCGCCGTGCAACAGGTGGGCGGCGAAATGCTGATCACGGCTGATCATGGCAATGCGGAGCAGATGGAGGATGTAGAGAATGATCAACCTCACACTGCCCATACCCAAAATCCGGTACCCTTGGTCTATGTGGGCCGCCCGGCCCAGCTAAAACAGAACGGTGCGCTGTGTGATATAGCCCCCACCTTGTTGACCCTAATGGGACTGCCAGTTCCCTCCGAGATGCAGGGCCACTCATTGCTGGAGATGATTGATGCGGATGAAGAAAGTGCAGTGCAGCCGGCCTGATGTCCCGTGAATTGCCTGTGATGAGGCGGGTGGGTGTTTGCCTGCTGGTGCAGCTGATGTTGCTTTATCCTTGTGTCGGTGTTGCAGAGACCTCAATCAGTAGTCGAGAGGGCGAGCTGCAAAAACTGCAAGGAGCAATCTCCTCGCTGCAGAGTGAATTGAGTGACAGTGAAAAAGCCCGACAGACCTTGCAAAGCCAGTTACAAGTAGCTGAACAGAAGATCGGAAAAACTACCCGGCATCTTCGGGTACTCGCAGGTAGTTTGAAGCGACAACAGCAGAAGTTGGATCAACTCAAGAGCGAGCGGGCCGATCAGATTAAAGCACTTGAACTTAATCGACGGGCTCTGGCTCAGCAGCTTCGTTCTGCTTATGCCATGGGGCGTCAGGAGCGCGTCAAGATCTTGCTAAATCAACAGGACCCTGCCGTGGTAAGCCGCATGTTGGTCTACTACGATTATTTCAACCGTGCCAGGAATGAACAGATTGCCCGCATCGGAACGGTGCTGAGTGATTTACAGGAGACGGAAGCCGCCTTGTTGGTAGAGGATCGGCATCTGCGAGAAATCCAGGCCAAAGTTGTCAGCGAGAAGACTGCGCTTGATGAAGAGCAACAGACAAGGGAGAGGGTGCTCGCCAGTTTGAAGCTGGATATTAAGAGCAAAGGTGAGATTCTGCTAGGCTATAAAAAGGATGAACAGCAGCTCCAATCGCTGGTCAAAAGGCTACAAACAGAGCTATTGACGCTCCCGGTCGAGACAGAGAAGCATAAGCCGTTCAAGCAACTAAAAGGTAAGCTGAAGTGGCCAACCAAAGGGCGCCTGGCGAACAGTTTTGGAACGGCCAGAGGTGCCAGCCTAAAATGGGATGGTGTTGTGATCGCCGCAAAAGAGGGCCAGGAAGTGCGTTCGGTGCATCATGGCCGGGTCGCCTTTGCCGACTGGTTGCGGGGTTTTGGTCTGTTGCTGATCATTGATCATGGCGATGGCTATATGAGTCTTTACGGCCACAATCAAAGCCTTTTTAAAGAGGCCGGCGAATGGGTGGAACCCGGGGAATCGGTTGCCTTAGTGGGCAACAGTGGTGGCCAGACCAACCCAGGGGTATATTTCGGCATCCGCTACAACGGACGACCCGTCAATCCGAAGCAGTGGTGTGAAGGTATTCGAGGAAAAAGGATAGGGATGCAACAGTTGGATTTTGCGAATACATCCAGACTCGCCTCCTTAATTAACGATGCATCCATGATCAACAGGCCTGACGCTATTGACATGGCGGCAAGATAACCGAAGCAGAGAAGCAGGGTATGAAAAATCGAATTGGTGTGGTGCGGTTACTCTCCATGGGTTTTGTGGCCGGTGTGTTCATCACCCTCAGTACAGCCTTGTTGGCTGAAGCGCCTAAGCAGCCCCTTCCGATGCAGGAGCTGCGGGCGTTTGCGGAAATCTTCGGGCGCATTAAAGAGAACTATGTTGAGCCGGTGGAAGACAAGGTGCTTTTGGAGCATGCGATACGTGGCATGCTGGCTGGATTGGATCCCCATTCATCCTATCTGAATGAAGAGGAGTTCAGTGAGCTACAGGAAGGCACAAGCGGAGAGTTTGGTGGATTGGGCATAGAGGTCGGCCAAGAAGATGGTTTTATCAAGGTCATATCACCGATTGACGATACACCTGCTCAGCGGGCAGGTGTCAAGGCGGGTGATCTGATCGTACGCTTGGATGAGAAACCGGTGAAAGGGATGAGCCTGGAAGAGGCGGTCAATCTGATGCGAGGCAAACCAGGCTCTGAAGTGGTTTTAACCATCGCCAGAGAAGGTTTAGAGAAGCCGCTGAGAATCACCATTGTGCGGGATGTGATCAAGGTAGCCAGTGTCAAGGGCCGCTTTTTGGAAGAGGGCTTTGCATATATTCGCCTCTCCCACTTTCAGTCGCGAACCACTGAGGATATGTTGAAAAAGATCAGTCAGCTGAAGGGCGAGAGTAAAGCCGGCATCAAGGGGTTGATACTCGATTTGCGTAACAATCCAGGCGGTATTTTGAATGGTGCAGTGGCCATTAGCGATGCTTTCCTGACCGATGGCATTGTTGTCTATACCCAAGGTCGAACGGAAGATTCACGACTTGATTTTAATGCCGCGCCCGATGATGTACTGGAAGGTGCGCCGATAGTGGTGTTGGTTAATGGTGGCTCGGCTTCAGCCTCCGAGATTGTTGCAGGCGCCCTGCAGGATCATAAGCGGGCCATCATCATGGGCAGTCAGACCTTTGGTAAAGGCTCGGTACAGACCATTATTCCTGTGACAAAAACCGCAGCGGTAAAGCTAACGACGGCGCGCTACTTCACACCCTCTGGCCGTTCCATCCAGGGTGAGGGTATTAAACCCGATATTGAGCTTTCCGATGCTCAGCTCACCCGCAAGGAGGTAGACGAGGCGACACGGATAAAGGAATCAGATCTCGCGGGCCATTTGGAAAATGGCAATGGCAAGCAGGAAAAGACCGATAAGACGCAGGACAATAAGCCTGCGAGTGAGGTGGCCAAAAAGTCGGCTATAGAAGATGATTATCAACTCAATGAGGCACTCAATCTATTGAAAGGCCTCAGTATCTTCAATAGCTGGGGATAGAATGACACTAAGTTGCGCTCAGAAGATTAGCGCCAGGGTATGGCTACTGAGCCTGCTTTTGCTCAGTGCCTTCCATCTCAATGCAGCGGGTAATCCTCCGCAGCCTGTTATTGCGGTGATCATTGATGACATGGGGAATCATGGTGGTTGGGGTGACGCGGCACTTCAACTTCCTGGGGCGGTTACTTATGCCTTTCTGCCGCACACCCCACATGCACATCGATTGGCGCTCGAAGCGCATGAGAAGGGTAAAGAGGTGATGCTGCATCTACCGATGCAGTCCCATGAGGGGAATCCACTTGGCCCCGGTGCTCTGACACTGCACATGACTGAACAGGCCTTCAAGCGTACGCTGGATGAAAATCTTCAATCCATTCCCAATGTGAAAGGGTTGAATAACCACATGGGTAGCCTATTGACCCGTCACCCCGGTGCAATGGCCTGGCTGATGCAGGGCATCAAGACGCATCCTGAACTCTTTTTTATTGATAGCCGTACCACCTTAGCGACGGTGGGTCAGCAGATGGCCACCGAGTATGAGATCCCCAGTGCCAGTCGTGATGTTTTTCTGGATAATGATCGGGATCCTGTGGCGATTGCCCGGCAGTTTGACCAGCTCATCAAGCGAGCGCAACGCCAAGGCTATGCCATCGGTATCGGGCATCCCTATCCGGAGACCGCCAGGGTACTGAAGCAGAAGCTGCAGGAACTCTCACCGCTCGGTATCCGTTTGATCCCCGCCTCTGAAATGGTTGAATACCAAAGGAGCAGAAACCCATGGCCCGCATCCTCATCCCCCTCGCTCAAGGTTGTGAAGAACTCGAAGCCGTAACGGTAATTGATCTGCTAAGAAGGGCAGGCCTTGATGTTGTCACAGCCGGTCTTGAGGCCGGTCCGGTCAAAGCCAGCCGTGGCGTGATGTTATTACCCGATGTGCTGCTGGATGATGTGCTTGACCAGCCGTTTCAAATGATTGTGTTACCGGGAGGCCTGCCTGGGGCCGATCATCTGGACCGTGATCCCAGAATTCGCACGCTACTCGAACGTGTTACCCGTGAAAATGGGTATACCGCGGCGATCTGTGCGGCGCCAAAGGTGTTGGCCAGTGCCGGTCTACTCGCTGGCCGACGGGCCACGGGCTATCCCGGTGTACTTGAGCCGCTCAATTTACAGGATGTAGCGATTGATACGGCGGCTGTGGTACAGGATGGTCAGGTCATCACTTCACGGGGACCCGGAACCGCGATGGATTTTGCCCTGGAATTGATCAGCATCCTGGCCGGTAAGGAAAAGCGTGCCGAGGTCGAAGCCGGGCTGGTTCGCTAATCGCCCAAGCTGGTACCTACCCGTTTTGCACTGATTATCCAGGGGTGATCCAGCGGCACCAACTTCTTGCGACCCGCGACCTCTTCAAGCGGTACGGCTACGGCGTGCTCGCCTTCAGAAGCCACCATCACGCCATAGGTTTCTGCAGCAATCAGATCGGCACAGGCACTGCCCAAGCGGGTAGCCAGCAGACGATCTGCTGCAGAGGGTGCGCCCCCTCGCTGCACATGACCTAAAATAGTGACCCGGCTCTCTAGGCCTGTCAGTAGCTCCAGCTGCTCTGACAACTGAACGGTATGGATGCCGGAGTGATGTGCCTCCAGTGATTTGAGCTGCTTTTTTGCCTTCTTCTGTTCTTTCTTATCGATTGCATTGAGTCGCCGCGCCTCCGCGGCTTGGATGAGTGCTGCCTGCTCCAGGGACCGGGCGCCCTCCGCCACGGCGACAATACTGAAAGGTTTGCCGTGCTTTACCCGCTGTCGGATCGCCTCTGCCACGTGGTCGATGTCATAGGGGATCTCTGGTAGCAGTATCACATCGGCGCCACCGGCAATGCCGGCCCCCAGCGCCAGCCAGCCGGCACGATGACCCATGATCTCCACCACGATGATGCGGTGATGACTATGCGCCGTGCTGTGCAGGCGGTCGATTGCCTCGGTGGCAATACCCAGTGCGGTATCAAAGCCAAATGTGGTGTCGGTTCGTGCTACATCGTTATCGATAGTCTTTGGCAGGGTGATGATATTGAGGCCTTGCTGTTTCAGGTGTAGGGCGTTTTTCTGCGTACCCCCGCCACCTAGGCAGATCAGCACATCCAGCTGGTTTTTATGGTAGTTCTTGACGATAGTTTCCGTCATATCCTGCATTATGCCGTCGACCAGCATGCGGTGTGGTTTGTCCCGACTGGTGCCCAGTATCGTTCCGCCGCGGGTCAGAATACCCGACAGGATGTTACCATCCAGCCGAGTTGAGCGGTTCTCCATCAGTCCACGAAAACCGCCTTGAAAGCCGATCATCTGCATACCGTAGTGGCCTTGGGCGCTCTTACCCACACCACGGATGGCTGCGTTTAAACCGGGACTGTCCCCTCCCGCCGTTAATATACCTACCCGTTTGCTCATTATTTTTATCCTGGATTAGTCAAATCAGTTTATGACAAGATAGCAAATAAAGTGTGTCGACAGCAGAATCGAAATATTCGTCAGACGCAATATAATAATAACCAAGGAGGTGTCGATGTCGTTGCGAATAGTCACTCTATGCGGCCTGCTATGGTTCTTATTCGTAATAGCACGCGTGGGCTATGCGGCGCCCTCAGGTTACGATGTGGTGACGCTCAATAACGGCGACATCCATAATGGCACAGTTGCTCAGCCTCGCTTCACACTCAAGACAGACTATGGTCTGGTATCCATACCCTACGCAAGAATGGCCAGCCTGGTGCTGGGTGATGGCGAAAGGCCCGATCGAATTACCACGCATTTTGGTGACCGCTTCAGTGGCGAGTTGCAGGAACGCGAACTGACCGTACTCCGGGTGCTGGATCCAACATTGCCCGTGGCCTTAGAAGATATCAGCAATATTCAGTTTGCCCATCGCACGCTACGCCCGAAAATACACAAGTCGCCGGATATTGTAATCACGCAAAGTGGAGATAATTTTTCAGCACGGGTGGTATCGGAAGCATTAATGATGAGCAGCCAGTCTGGATTGAAGATGCTCAGTCCCTCAGATATGCAGTTGCTGGATGTGGTGTCGTTGAATGACGGGGAGGACTATCAGGCACAGATTACCGCTAACGATGGTGCGATATACCAAGGAAAGCTGGCGCTGCCATCCGTCACGGTTGAAACGCGCTTTGGTAATCGACTGGATATACCCCTTACCCGCCTGAGTCGTTTGGCGCTGCGTGTCAATCATTCAGGCAAGCGTAGCCTTTTTCTCTCTACGCTACGGCTTAACCCGGCGGATCTGATTCAGGATCGCATGCGGGATGGCTCAATGGGTCCCCGGTTGATTGCACTGGGCGGTGGCGCTTTCTCCAGGGGAGATCTGCAGGGCGATGGGGATGGGGATGAACAGCCCCCAGTGAAGGTTCAGCTTGCGCCCTTTGCCATAGGTATCTACGAAGTGACCTTTGATGAGTATGACCAGTTTTGTGAAGATACTGGATATCCTAAGCCAGACGATCAGGCTTGGGGTCGGGGTAGCCGTCCGGTAGTGAATGTATCCTGGGAAGATGCCAAGGCCTATTTAGAGTGGCTGAGTCGCCGTACTGAACAGCGCTATCGACTACCAACGGACGCGGAATGGGAATATGCCGCGCGGGCGGGAACCAGCAGTCGTTACTGGTGGGGTAATGAACCCGCACCTTATCGCGCCAACTGTGCCGAATGCAGCAGCCTTTGGGATGGAGAGAAGAGCGCACCGGTGGGACGATTTCTCCCGAACCCATTTGGCTTGCATGACACGGCAGGTAATGTGTTTGAGTGGGTGGAAGATTGCTGGGTCGATAACTTCTCTGAACTATCGCTGGATGGCAAGGTGCCGGATCAGACAGCGTGCGGCAAGCGAGTCATTCGGGGCGGTGCCTGGAGCTTTCCTGTTAAAGAGGTGCGGTCAGCCAATCGCTGGCGGGATTTCCCCTCGCGCAGCAGTGATGATACCGGCTTTCGTGTGGTGCGGGAGTTGGATTGATCCCGAGCTATTTATCGTGCGGGGTCAGAGTCAAGCCGTGCCAGGTAGTCAGCTCAATTCTCTTACAGTGGGCGGCATGACTCTGACCCCTATCACTATCAGCCGTTGTGCTCCTGCCAGGGCGTATCGGGCAGGGATTTGATATAGAGATCCTGTTTCATATAGGGGATCTCGATGCCTTCCGCCATGAAGCGTTTGTAGATGGTGCAATTGAGTTCATGGGAGACCTTGCCACGTAGTTCTGGTTTTTCCACCCAGGCCATCAGGTCAACCACCAGACCGGAATCGCCGAAACTGCGAAAACGCACCCGAGGTACGGGGTCACTACACACCTGCGGCTCCTCCTCCCCGATGGCCTGCATCAGGGCGCACACCTGATCAATATCACTGCCATAGGCCACACTGACGCGGATGCGAATACGGTATTTCTCATGGGGCCCGCCCGACTCATTGATCACCTTGCTGTTGCCCATGACCGAGTTGGGTATGGTCACCTCTACATCATCCCGGGTCAGCAGGCGGGTGCTGCGGATACCGATATGGGTCACCATGCCGCGCACGGTATTGTCGATCACCACATAATCGCCAATCTTGTAGGGTGAGTCGGCCAGGATGAAGACGCCAGAGAAGAGATTGGCCAGGGTGTCCTTGGCGGCAAAACCAATCGCAATACCGGCGATACCCGCCGAGGCGAGCCAGGCGGTCATGTCCACATCCCACGCCTGGAAGATGAAATAGACCCCCAAGGCAATGATGATAATGGCGACCAGATTGGTAAACAGTGGCAGGGTCTGGGGTCGAACCAGGCTGGTGGCATCACCGTGTCGGCTGAAGCTGCTGAGGATCACCCTGGAGGCGCGCAGGCCAAACAGCATCCACCAGAACAGCAGCAGACTGATGATGGCAGCGCGGGTGGCTGTGAGCAAGGTGGGTGACAGCTCAGCAACTGCGGCAGCCAGCAGCATACCGAGCAGCACCACGGTCCAAAACAGGGGGCGGTGCAGCAGGGTGATCAGCTGATCATCCAGGGATGTCTTGGTATGCTGGGTCAACTTGCGGATACCCCGGTTCACAAACAGACCCACCAGTTTGGCTGCCAGTAGCGATAACAACAGAATGACCGCCGCCTTCATATAGGGCGATTGACCAAACAGGCCGATTACCGGCTTGAGCTGTTCCAGGATCGATTCCATCTATTAAGGGCTCCAGCGTCTGTATAACAAGTTAGTTTTCGGATGCTTCAATTTGAAAGCCATGGCCTGAGCGGAAAAGCGCAAACAGTGCCAGCAGGGGAAGCATGGCGTACAGGGCGACCTCATAGGTTGAAAATAAATTAACACAACAGAATGCCAGGAAAACCAAGGTCAAAAAATAGACAGCCCTTGTCATACGCAGCCTGATACCACAGGCAGGACAAGTGTAGGTCACATCCATAAAGCCATGCTTGACCAATGAGCGGTTAAGCGCCTTTGTTTTGATGGTCTGTTTGCAGCTTGGGCAGAGATAGATGTTCATTGGGTGATTATAGCTAAGGGGCTTGGAGCTATAGTGCCTCGGTGAGCAATGGAAGTAATTTGTATTTTTGTGTGGCTATACAAGTTGTAATTCTTCTCGCACTTTACACCACAAAAGCAGAGTTTCTGCCCATTCAGAGGTGAATTCTTCTTCGTCAGAAGTTTGTAAGGCCCTGATGTTTTCTTCTAGTAGTTTTCTGGCTAACAGACAGTATTCTTGTTTTATTGCTGAATTGGGTATTCGCTTTGCGATGTCTACATATCCTAGGTTATGCATATCATTTTCAGTTAATCCTGTTTCGTGATAGACAGACTTCATGAATTCACGAAATTGAGATCGGGTGTGCTGGAGTTGTTCCAAATTATCCATATTTTGAATTTGTCCTTTTAGAATACTTAGAGTGCTTGTCTCAAAGGTATTATTTTTTAACACACCCCGTGTCACCTAGTACAACCTTTCCTGCCATGGTTCAAGAAAACCGGGGCAGGGTTCATGCTATGGTTCATCGTTACAGGATTACACGGCAAAAGGAGCGTTCATGGCTTATATCCTGGCAATACTGGGTGGGTTGCTTTCTATCGGTACACTGGGTTTTGAAGCAGGTGTCTTCGGGGCATTGATCGGTTATCTGTTGGGCAGTGTGTTACTGCAGGGGCGTCAGTTAGAGAAGCTCTCTACTGAGGTTCAGCAACTGCGTTCTCAACAACAGCAACCTCGTCATCCCGATCGGCAGACGGCACAGCAAACTGCGCCACCGAGTGGTGTATCGGTTGCACGGGAGATGGATACGGAACCCCCTGAGATCGATTTTGATCTGGAGTTGCCGGATGAAACGATTGTGCGCAAGGCCTCGCCGAAACCGCAAACCAAGCGGGGGCCGATTCGTCCGAAAGAGCGGCATCAGCAACCGGATATCTTGGAAAAGCTCACCGCCGCAATCAAGGGCTACTTTACCGGTGGCAATCTGATCGTCCGGGTGGGCGTGATAGTGCTCTTCTTCGGTGTCGCCTTCCTACTCAAGTACGCCGCTGAGCATAGCCAGATCCCGATCGAGTTCCGCCTGGCTGGTGTGGCGATCGGCGGCATGGTGATGCTGGCCCTGGGCTGGCGGTTGCGCAGTCGGCGTGAACTCTATGGCCTGGCCCTGCAGGGTGGTGCAGTGGGTGTGCTCTACCTGACCGTGTTCTCAGCGCTGCGACTCTACAGCGTCATCCCCGCAGAGATCGCCTTTGGTCTGCTGGTCCTGTTTGTGGTGTTCTCCGGTTTGCTGGCGTTGTTACAGAATGCCAGTTCTCTCGCCATACTGGCGACGGCCGGGGGGTTCCTTGCACCGGTGCTGACCTCCACGGGAGAGGGCAGTCATGTGGCCCTGTTCAGTTACTATCTGCTGCTCAATGCCGGTGTCCTGGCGATGGCATGGTTCAAGGCGTGGCGACTGTTGAACCTGGTGGGGTTCTTCTTCACCTTCGTTATTGCTTCGCTCTGGGGTTATCAGTATTACCGTCCTGAGTTCTTCGCTACAACAGAGCCGTTCCTGATCGCCTTCTTCCTGATGTATCTGGCCATCGCGGTCCTGTTTGCTCTGCGTCAGGCGCCGAATCTGAAGGGTGTGGTGGACGGCACGCTGGTGTTTGGTGTGCCGTTGGTCTCGGCCGCGTTGCAGGCAGCCCTGGTAAAGGATATGCCGTTTGGACTGGCGTTTAGTGCCCTGGCGATGGGTGCGATCTATCTGTTGCTGGCCCTCTGGCTGTTCAAGCGGGGTGGCAGCGCACTGAGGATGCTATCGGAGAGCTTCCTTGCAGCCGGTGTGGTGTTTGCCACCTTGGCGATTCCGTTTGCGCTTGAGGGGCGACTGACCTCGGCCTTCTGGGCGTTAGAAGGTGCGGCGATGGTATGGATTGGTATCCGCCAGTCTCGCCGGATTCCCCGTCTGTTCGGCCTGCTGTTACAACTGCTGGCAGGACTGCTTTATCTGGAAGGGGGCTACTGGGCGGATTGGGGTATGCCGATCCTGAACAGCCATTTCCTCGGTGCCACGCTGATCGCCTTTGCTGGCCTGTTTACTGCCTTCTATCTGGATCGACATGCGGATAAACGTGCGGCCTATGAGGCCCTCGTGCCACCGCTGCTGTTTGTCTGGGGCATACTCTGGTGGTTGGGTGGTGCCATCCAGGAGCTTGATCGTTTCAGTCATGGCCGTGATGAAGGGGCCTGGTTACTGCTTCTGTTTGCCCTTACCGCCGCTGTTGCGGAGTGGCTCAGAGTCCGGTTGAATTGGCCGCGGCTGGTGCAGGTTGCACTGGGGTTATTGCCGGCACTGGCGCTGGTTGCTTTGGGCATCTGGCTGGATAAGGGCCATCCCATGACAGGCTATTTTGTCACCTTCGCTTGGATTGTGGCGCTTACGGTTCAGTATGGTCTGCTTTATCGAAGCGATCGTCAGGAAATGACAGCAAGGCCCTTCTGGCATGCCGGCAGTTTCTGGTTACTCACCTTCCTGTTGACCACGGAGGCGGCCTGGCGTCTGGACAAGGCGGTAGCAGGTAGCCACCTGTGGGAGATGATCCCCTGGGGAGCGGTGCCGGTGGTGATGGCTTTGGGGCTGTTGACCCTGGGTCAAAGGCTGGCCTGGCCGGTGCAGCGGCATATCCTCAGCTATAACATCCATGCGCTTTTGCCGGTCGCCCTCTACCTGTTGGGCTGGTCGATGCTGGCCAATGCCGTCAGTCCGGGTAACCCCTGGCCGCTGGATTATCTGCCTGTCATCAATCCTCTGGATATGACCATTCTCTTCTCGCTATTGTTGCTGGTGAAGTGGTGGCAGCGGGTGGGAGACTGGTTGCTGGAGCGGGGGCTTGCCGCACGGGACTTTTTCGCTGTGCTGGGTGTGGCGCTGTTCCTCTGGTTCAATGGCATGGTGGCCCGCTCTGTACATCACTGGGCCGGAGTGCCGTTTGATCCCGATCTGCTGTTTCAGTCCCAGGTGTTTCAGGCCGCTATCGCGGTACTCTGGGCTACCCTTGGGCTGGGCTGTATGCTGGCCGGCACACGTACGCAACGCCGGGTATTATGGCTGGTGGGTGCTGGCCTGATGGGTCTGGTGGTGCTCAAGCTGTTCCTGGTGGATCTCTCCAATACCGGCACGGTGGCACGCATTGTCTCCTTCATGGGGGTGGGTGTACTGCTGCTGGTCGTAGGCTATTTTTCACCCGCACCGCCGCGGCAGATAGCGGAAGTAGAGCCGGTTCAAAAGGAGGAGGTATGACGATGTGGCGGGTGTTCCTGATAACGGCCCTGGTCTGGAGCGGTGGCTTGTGGGCCGAGCCTGAAAAGGCCCTTGAGCAGAACGATTTTGCCTGGGGTATCACACTGGAGCCGGGTGCCAGCAGCCCGTTCTATCAGTTGCCGTTGCCCCCGGCGGTCTATGAAGGGGTCACCCGTGGGGATCTGGGTGATCTACGGCTGTTTAATGGTAAAGGGCGTCTGTTGCCCCATGAGTTATCGTTACCACCACGGATAAAAATGGCGGATGAGTCGTTGGCACCGGTCAAGTTATTCCCCCTGTTTGGTACACGGACGGCGGATCTGCAACTGCTCTCCATGCGCTTTAGCCGTTCTACCGAGCAGGGTCAACTGACCCTGGAGCAGCGCCAGTTGCATCGTGATCGGAATGAGGTACTGCGTGGCTATCTGCTACAACTCTGGGATGGGGAAGAGCGGCCTGCTATTCGGGCAATAAAGCTGCAGTGGGCGTCCGAATCTCAGGGGTTTATACATCCGCTTCGACTGGAGCAGAGTGATGACCTGAGTCGCTGGCGTCCACTGGCCAGCGCGGCCGTGATGGCGGATCTCGGTTATTCCGGGGAGCGCCTGATCAAGCGTGAAATCGAGCTGCCGAAAAAGACCGCCCGCTATATCCGTCTGACCCGGGTGGATGGCGAGTCTCCAATTGAACTGACCGCTGTTGATAGGGTGATTAAGGGGCGTTCGGTCATACAGCCAACCTCCATACTCAATATCACGACAATTCAACGGGGTGAGCAGCCGGGAGACTATCGGTTTGAACTGCCCGGGCGTCTGCCTGTGACCGGAATGAACGTGATACCGGGTGAGCAGAATACCCTTGTGCGGGTATCGCTCTATTCCCGTGACGATGAGCAGGCGGCCTGGACACGCCGATCCAGTGGCCGGGTCTATCGATTACAGGTGAATGAGACACCCTTTGAGCAGACCAGTTTGACGCTCAACCGAACCAGTGATCGCTACTGGAAACTGACGGTGGATCAGGTCGGGGGCGGTCTGGGTGAAGTCCTGCCCACGATCAGGGTTAACTGGCTGCCACATCAGTTACAGTTTGCCGCCCGGGGAGAGGGGCCATATCTATTGGCTTACGGCAGTGCGCGGGCAAAGGCGGCCCAAGCGGCATCACTGCTCAATGGTTTTACCCCTCTAGAGCAGGAACAACTGGTCAGTCAATCCATTGCTGTGGGTGAGCCGTTGGCGTTGGGCGGTCCAGCGGCACTTACTGTTGAACGAAGCTATGATTGGAAACAGTGGTCACTTTGGGGTGTGCTGATACTGGCTACCTTGTTACTCGGGTGGATGGCCTGGTCTACCCTGCGGCAGATGAAGCGGGCGGATGGCTGAGGTGGTGGAAGTTTAGAGCTGCATTTTTCAATGAAGGTAGGGTGGGCGCGTTTTTTGTGCCCACGCGGACAAATTTTTCACCAGACAGTTCGTCTGATCTATACCATTTCCCCGCCATCCCAATCCCTGCGGGGCAAGGATACCATCTAGGTGGATATGCAATTCGTCTATTAACTAGTATTGTTCTCTGGCTCGGTTTCCCTTACTTTGAAGATTATTAAAACTGCGTGGGCAAAACATCTTGCCCACCCTACCCGGCTGCATAGAAAACGAGGCCCAAAACTAAAATCGGATAGCAAGAGAATAGATATGAACAGATTTAATGCCTTATTATTTATCGGATTATTGGTAACCAATGTGTTTACTTTAGGCGGAAAAGTAAACGCAAGCACAATTAGTAGTGTTGACGATGCGTTATCATCAAAGTCGAGCACATACGATTTATTACTAAGCCGAATCGAAAATGAACTAGGCTGCGGGATTTACAAGGAATCTAATGACAAGCTATGCATATCATCGATCCGCCATTTTCCCGGTAAACCGGAAGTATTAGTAACCGTAACTTTTTCCGAGAGCAGTGAATATCTGTTGAAATATTACAAAACTAATACTCCAACTAATCATACTGATAAATTAAAGAAAATAGCCAAATCTACAGCAGAAAAGCTAGGAATCATTCCATCACCTAATACTGATGGAAAGCTTTGGTATGGGGCGCTACAGGATCTTAATCTTGAAATAGATGGGTTAGATAATAAAGCCTTCATTAAGAGTTTTGTACGTAATATTACGTTGCAAATATTTGTGAAAGATAAGGAGTCTGTATTTTTAATACACCTAACAAACGGCGATAATATAATTATTCGATCCTTTCCAAGGAAGATATGATAAGCCATGTAGGGTGGGCACGTTTTTTGTGCCCACGCGGAGAATCATTCACCAAACCGTTCGCCTGAACAGGTCAATTCCCCACCACCCCAATCTATCCCCATTTCACCACGGGCCACATAGCGATGAAACGTAGAATAAGGCCAATCGACTACGTGCTCGCATAGCCCATGCTTGACCGGGTTGTAGTGTATGTAATCGACGTGCCGCGTAAAGTCCTGGTCATCGCGGATGCGGTGTTCCCAGTAACGTCGTTGCCATAGTGTCGATTCTCGATGTTTATGTTTCGAAGCGCTCATCCAATCAAGCCGTTTATAGTCCGTTGCACAGGCTAAGCTTACGGAACGCTTTATCAGGCCCCATCGGACTGCATAGTCCGCATCATCCGATGGCAGGGTCCAGATGCAATGCAGGTGATCAGGCAACAATACCCAGGCATCGATTTTGAAGGGCCGATTGGTCCGAACCGATTCTATTGCTTTTCACAAGGCATCGCGTACCTTGGTGTCGCATAGCAGGGGTTGTCGGCGATAAGTGACCAGCGTGAAGAAATAGGTTGCGCCTTTCGTGTTGGCGCGGCGATAGTGGGACATCCTTGTTCCATTTGTTTATGCAGATTGTTAAAGCCGCGTGGGCAAAACATCTTGCCCACCCTACCGAGCTTTTTTATTCTAGCCCTTCAGCCAAGACCGGAGCAGGGTCAAACCACCTACGGCAGTAAGCCCAATACCCGCTGTGGTTACAACGGCAGCAGAGAGCAGTTGTCCGGGGCCAAGCAGCAGGGTGAGTGTGCCAGTGATCAATAGGGTGCCACCACTGATGGTGCCAATCAGATTGCGTTGGTGCTTTTTAGAATCCGCCCGGAGTTTTTCCAGTTCTTCCGATTTCCAGTTCAGTTCTAGCCGTCCCTCGGAGGCATCCACCAGGACCTTGTGCAGCAAAATGGGCATGTCGGCCGCATATTCGGTCATCTTGGGCAGGTTCTTTTTCAGCTTGCGGGTGAAGGCTTTCGGCCCTACCTGATCTTTCATCCAGCGTTCCAGATAGGGTTTTGCGGTGGCCCACAGATCTAGCTCGGGATAGAGCTGACGACCCAATCCCTCGATATAGAGCAGGGTCTTCTGCAGCAGCACTAGCTGAGGCTGTACCTCCATATCAAAACGCCGCGCGGTCTGAAACAGATTGAGTAGAAAATGCCCGAAGGAGATCTCACTCAGGGGTTTGTTGAAGATCGGTTCACAGACTGAGCGGATGGCGGATTCAAACTCTTCAACCCGGGTGCCTTTGGGTACCCAACCGGACTCCACATGCAGTTCAGCCACCCGGTAATAATCGCGATTGAAAAAGGCCAGTAGATTCTCAGCCAGATAGCGCTGATCCTCGGTAGTGAGTGAACCGACAATGCCAAAATCGACCGCGATATAGCGTCCGCTGGGCTCGACAAAGATATTGCCCGGGTGCATGTCGGCATGGAAAAAGTTGTCCCGGAATACCTGGGTGAAGAAGATCTCGACCCCCTGGGTGCCCAGCTGTTCCATGCTGATTCCGGCGGCCTTGAGTGCCGCTATGTTACCGACCGGGATGCCGTGGATACGCTCCATGACCAAGACATTGGTGCGGGTGTAATCCCAGTAGATCTCAGGCACAAAGAGGATGTCACTGCCTTCCCAGTTACGACGCAACTGGGCAGCATTGGCGGCCTCACGCTGCATGTCCAGCTCATCCAGGATGGTCTTTTCGTAATCTCTAACCACTTCCACGGGGCGCAGCCGTTTGCCGTCTTTCCAATAGCGATCAGCCAGTCCAGCGATGATATAGAGCAGTCCGACATCCCGACGAATGACCCGTTCGATATCCGGCCGAAGGACCTTCACAACCACCTGCTTGCCGTCCTTCAGCTCGGCGGTATGAACCTGGGCGATGGAGGCGGAGGCAAGTGGTTTCTCGTCAAACGAGTTGAGGACATCCTCAATCGGGTGACCAAATGCATGTTCAATGATTTTTCGGGCCTTCTGGCCGGAGAAGGGGGGGACGGCATCCTGCAGCTTGGCCAGCTCATTAGCGATATCATCCGGCAGCAGGTCCCGGCGGGTGGAGAGGATCTGACCAAACTTGATAAAGATCGGCCCGAGATCTTCCAGTGCCTGACGTATCCGCACCGGATAGGGCGGTAACTTGTGCCGGCGCAGCCAGTAGAACGGCGACAGATAGAGCAGAAACCGAACCGGACGAAACAGGTGGGTGGCGAGGATCACCTCATCCAGACCATGGCGTAGCAGCACCCAGTTGATATGCAGGAGGCGCAGGGCCTCTTTGGGACGGATCACTGAGTATCGCCTCGCTTTTCGTTGTTGAGTTTTTCTTGTAGCAGTGCGGTGCGAACCTGTAGCCGCTCAACGTCATCCCGGGTCTGGTCGACTTCTGCCAGAAACTGCTCAATCTCTTCCCGTTCCGGGAGTATCTGAATCTCCTGCTGCAGCAGCTCCTTGAAGTCCAGTTTGAGGGTATCAAGAGAGCGTCGTCCCCACCCGGCAATATCCTTTATGACGCCAACAATATCGTCGGCAACCAGCGTGCCGGTATAACTGGCGAGCTTGGCCTCCCAGTCGATGCTCATGCCACCCAGTATCTTGCCAAAGCGGTGTGCCAGTTCGGTATCGCCAGCGATCACCACATCGCCGGAGAAGAGCTGGTCAGAGCTGGTCTGCTGGTTGCCCATGCGGGCCAGGGCCAGAGGGGTCCCACGCAGGGTGCAGTCCGGTTCATCTTCACAGTGTGAGAATAGCTGCACGCCGGCCGGACCTGGGATCAGGTAGAGGGTCTGGCCGAGACCGGCCAGCTCAAAGGCGATCACCTTGCCATGCAGACTGGCCATCTGAGAGCGGGCTTTGGAATCCAGATTGAGATACTGGTTAAAGACCTGTTCGAGGCCAGCGACTGCAACAGCGGATAGGCTCATTGTCAGAACCCCTGAGGTTACAGTTTGAAACCGCGGTGAACAGCGACGATACCGCCTGTCAGATTGTGATAATCGCAGCGCTCCAGACCGGCCTGCTCCATCATTCCTTTGAGGGTCTCCTGGTCCGGGTGCATGCGGATTGATTCCGCGAGATAGCGATAGCTCTCTTCATCATTGGCCACCACTTTGCCGATTTTCGGCAGCAACTTGAATGAGTAGAGGTCGTAGACTGTCTTCAAAGGTTTGCCCTGGGGGTGAGAGAACTCCAGTACCAGGACGCGTCCACCCGGTTTCAACACCCGCTGCATCTCATTCAGTGCTTGTTGTTTGTCGGTGACATTGCGCAGGCCAAAGGCGATGGTGATGCAGTCGAAACTGTTATCCGGGAAAGGGATCTGCTCGGCGTTGACCTGGGTGTAGGCGAGGTTGCCCACCAGCCCCTCGTCGGCCATGCGGATGCGACCCTGGTTGAGCATGGCGGCATTGATGTCGGTCATCACCACCAGGCCTTCGGGGCCCACCAGCCCGGCAAAACGAGCGGCCAGATCACCGGTGCCGGAGGCGAGATCGAGGATTCGCTGACCGCGGCGGATGCCCGCCAGTTCAACAGCAAAGCGTTTCCAGATCCGGTGGATGCCGAAAGACATCAGGTCATTCATCAGGTCGTAGCGGGTGGCAACAGAGTCAAAAACCGCCTTCACTCGTCCGGCTTTTTCCTGGGCGTTGATGGTCTCAAAACCAAAATGTGTGGAGTTGTTATCCGTCATGTTGCTGCCTTGAACTGCATGTGAGAATAGCGTTATTACCGAATGGTGCAGAGTGTATCGGTTTTTGACCTATTCAGGAACCAACACTCAGTTATCGGCTTTACGTTTGTGACCGGCCGCTTCCAGGCGTTTCAGGTAGCTTTGCCAGTTTTGCTCATAGTTGGCACCCAGGTTATACAGGTATTCCCAGGAGTAGATCCCGGTGTTGTGCTCATCATCAAAATGGAAGGTGACGGCGTAATTACCCACAGGTGTGATCTGGGCGATGTTTACATCCTCTTTGCCAATCTGCAGCACCTCCTGCCCGGGACCATGGCCCATGACCTCTGCCGAAGGGGAGAAGACCCGCAGATATTCACAGGGGAGGGTGAATTTAGCGCCATCATCGAAGGTGATATCAAGCACTCGTGAGTGCTGATGGAGATTCAACTCTTTGGGTACAAACTTGGACATGTCATCTACTCCAGACAGTGGGGCCGGCCCTGCTTACAGGATAAACCGGCTCAGATCCTCATCCGAGGCCAGTTCGGATAGGTTGTTGTCAACATAGGCCGCATCAACAATGACGTGGCTTCCAGGGACTTCTGTGGCGGTGAACGAGATACCCTCAAGCAGGCGTTCCATCACCGTGTGCAGGCGACGTGCGCCGATATTCTCTGTGCCTTCATTAACCTGCCAGGCCACTTCAGCGATGCGGCGGATGCCCTCCTCAGTAAACGAGAGGGTGACGCCCTCCGTTGCCATCAGGGCAATGTATTGCTCAGTCAGCGAGGCATCGGGTTCGGTTAGGATGCGAATAAAATCTTCTGTACTGAGGGCATCCAGTTCGACTCGAATCGGTAGGCGGCCTTGAAGCTCCGGAATCAGGTCCGAAGGCTTGGCCAAATGGAAGGCACCCGAGGCGATAAACAGGATATGGTCGGTTCGTACCATGCCTTGTTTGGTGGAGACGGTACAGCCTTCAACCAGTGGCAGCAGATCACGCTGTACACCCTGGCGGGAAACATCGGGACCGCCGTGTTCGGAACGGGTGGCCACTTTGTCCAACTCATCCAGAAAGACAATGCCCTGCTGTTCAACTTTCTCCAGTGCGGTGAGTTTGAGGTCTTCATCATTGACCAGCTTGGCGGCCTCTTCATCCTGCAGGATGCGCAGGGCGTCCTTGATGCGCATCTTGCGCTTGCGGGTCTTGCCGCCACCCATGTTCTGGAACAGACCCTGTAGTTGGCTGGTCATCTCTTCCATGCCGGGAGGGGCCATGATCTCGACACCCAGGCTGGCACCGGATACTTCGATCTCGATCTCTTTGTCGTTCAGTTCGCCATTGCGTATCTTGACCCGAAACTTGTTGCGGGTTGCCGATCCGTCCTGGCTGTTGCTGTCACCTTCCCAGGTGGTGGGGCGCGGCAGCAGAACATCCAGTATGCGCTCTTCGGCGGCATCGGCGGCCTGATCCTTGACCTTCTCCATGGCCTGTTCCCGGACCATTTTCATGGCAGAGTCTGCCAGGTCACGGATGATGGAATCGACATCCCGGCCGACATAACCGACCTCGGTAAACTTGGTCGCCTCGATCTTGATGAAAGGGGCATTGGCCAGCTTGGCCAGACGGCGTGCTATCTCGGTCTTGCCGACACCGGTGGGCCCGATCATCAGGATATTCTTGGGGGTGATCTCACTGCGCATGGCAGGATCAACCTGGCTTCGACGCCAGCGGTTGCGTAGGGCTATGGCCACAGAACGCTTGGCGGCTGATTGACCGATGATGTGCTTGTCCAGCTCCTGGACGATCTGTTGTGGGGTAAATTCAGGCATGATTTTGGGGTTCAGCTTTCCGCGTCGAGTTCTTCGATGACGATATTGTGATTAGTGAATACGCAGATATCGGCGGCAATGCCGAGACCTTTTTCGACGATCTCCCGGGCGCTGAGATCGGTGTTATGTAAGAGTGCGCGGGCGGCGGCTTGGGCGAAGGGACCGCCAGACCCAATGGCCATCAGATCCTCTTCCGGCTCAATGACGTCGCCAAGGCCGGTGATCATCAGTGAGGCGGTCTTGTCTGCGACCAGCAGTAGCGCCTCCAGTTTGCGCAGGGTGCGGTCGGTACGCCAGTCTTTGGCGAGTTCCACAGCGGCCCGCATCAGGTGGCCATGGTGTTTCTCAAGCTTTGCTTCAAAACGCTCAAACAGGGTGAAGGCATCTGCTGTAGCACCGGCAAAGCCAGCCAGTACCTGGTTTTTATACAGACGGCGAACCTTGCGGGCGTTGCCTTTCATGACGGTATTGCCCATGGAGACCTGGCCGTCTCCGCCGATTACGACCTTGCCATTACGGCGGATTGAAAGAATTGTTGTGCCCCTGATTGGCTCCACTCTACTGCCCCTTGTGTCTAAATTGTTACCTATTCTAACTGATCCAACATGGGGAGAATAACCGCCAATTTCAAGGGAAGTCCTGAAGCGTGTAAAAATACCGGTATAATCCGCGCGGGTCCAAACCGGACCCGGCAAGACTTTGTGGAGCGCTGATGGCGATTACTCATTTCATATCCCACCATTTTCACCTCAACGAGCAGGCGGAACCTTCAGTTCATCTGCGTGAAACGGAATTGGCCGTGGATGATTTGACCGAGACCCTGGCGATGGATCTGAAGCGGGCCTATCTGAGCCGGGTCAATCGTCAGCATGGGCAGTTTTCTGGTGAGGCTGAGACGGCGGGACTAGCCGGCTGGCTGGATGGGCTGCTGCAGGAAAAGAGCGATTTTCTGGCCTTTAGCGGACAGGTGGCCAATCAGTTGTTGGCGCTGCTCAAGGAGCAGGAGGTCGAGCTGCGGGGGCACCTGGTGCTGTTTCTGGAACAGCAGTTTGATCAGCAAGCGCTCTATCTGTTTGTTGTTAACCAGCGTATTGCGACCCGGATAAATGAGCAGCAGGCGGTTGAGCCAGTCCTGACCCTGGATCTGGGGGCCTCGCTGATGGCGATCAAGGTTGATCTGACCCAGTGGAAGGGCGAGGGGGGTGCCTACCTCTCCATGACAGCCTCCCGCGCCGGTAAGGGCGGGGCGACATTGCTGGAGCAGCTGACTGGATTCAGTGAAGGCATTGATAAAGCGGCGGTAACCCGGGATTTTCTTGAGCGCATCGAGCTGTTTAGCCAGAATCTGCCTGAAGAGCAGGTGAATGACTACCGCAGTCAGGTGGTCTCTTACTGCATGGAGCAAGATCTTCAGGATGAGCCGGTAGAGATCGGTGGACTCTCTCAGGCCGTAGAGGGTGTTGATCCCTCTGTCTTTTCCAGTTACCTGGCGGATAACCTGCCTAGTGGAAACAGCAAATTGCTATTGGACCGAAAAAGTCTACAGCGCTATGTGAAATTTGCCGGCCGGGAAAAAGATCTTGCCATCAGCTTTTCTTCCTACCAGCTGAACAAACGGATCCATTATCAGGCCGACTCCGATACCCTAAGTATCACCGGCCTACCGAAGACGCTGCGCAGTCAGCTATTGGGGCATGTGGAGGAGTAGCGTGATTGTGCCGGCTCCAGCTTATGCTGGATCAGCCGCTAAACTTTGATAGCCGATTGAATAACCGAAGTGCCTACTATGACCAAAAGAGCAGATGCATTACAGATTCGTCCGGTGGGCGAGGGCGAAGGGCTGGTTTTCGTGACCCGGAGGTTGGTGCGATTCAGTCATGTGGATCCGGCGGGTATCGCCTATTTTCCCCGTATTCACAATTTTATCCATGAGTCCTTCGAGGACCTCTGGGAAGAGTATATCGGGGTGCGTTATTTCTACCTGATTCAGGATCTGCGTATCGCATTCCCGATGGTGCATACGGAAGTGGATTTTATCCAGCCACTGCGGTTTGGCGAGCGCCCGGAGATCCGGGTCTCCTGCTTCAAGCTGGGCCGTAGCTCACTGGGCTTGCGGTATAATATCTATGTGGATGATCGACTCTGCGTGGATGCTCGCACCACCACTACCTGCATTGATGCGGACAAGCTGAAGAGTCAGCCAGTTCCCCAGGAGTATCGGACCTTCTTTGAAAAGATCTACCATCCCCAATAGCTATGAGTTGTGACGCCTTTGACGAAAGGCGGCGTCTTCCGCTTCCAGGCGGTTCAGTTCGTTTTCACTGAAACCGCACTGTATACGGGCCTCGTGATTAAAGGGTCCCTTGGGGTAACTCCCCAAATACTGCTGCAAAAGCTTGAAAAAGGTGGCGTCCGGTTCCAGCCCTTCCTCTCTACAGCGGTAGTGAAACCAGCGAGTTCCCGCGCTGACATGGCCGATCTCTTCATTGGCGATTAGGGTCAGGATGGAGGCCGTTTTACTGTCTCCCAGCTCCAGAAATTTTTCCCGGGTCTGAGGGACCACATCCAAAGCCCGCGCTTCAAATACCCGATGCACGATAGCCATGCGATCCATCAAGTCGTGTGCCGTATCGACGGCACTGCCCCATAATTCATCGTGGGCCGTGAAGTCGCCGTAGTCAAAGCCCATGGCCCTGAGTTGGTTACGTAGGGCGAAAAAGTGCTGGCTTTCTTCCCCGGCACATTTGACCCAATCTGCATAATAGTCACGGGGCATCCTGCGAAAACGGTAGATCGTATCCCAGGCCAGGTTCACTGCGGTCAGTTCTATATGGGCCAGAGAGTGTATCAGTGAGGCGCGTTTGGTGACCGAGCCAAAGCCACGCTTGCTGACCTGTTGCGGCGGTACCAGAATGGGGCGATTGAGGCGGCCTGGCTGTGAGTAAGCGATAGGCTTGTCATCGGCATCCAAGGAGAGACAGCCGGCATTCCAGGCTGCAACCACCTGCAACGAGGCGTCCAACTTTTGATCGGGATCTGCGATCAAAAAGCAGCGCTGTGCCTCTTCGTAAAGCGTCTTCACAAATCTAACCTGCTGTATCGGCTGTGTTTGTGTGGGGTCACTTCTTTTTCCGGGCCCGGGGATGGGCACTGTCATAGACTTGGGCCAGGTGTTGAAAGTCCAGATGGGTGTAGATCTGTGTGGTGCTGATATCGGCGTGGCCAAGTAGTTCCTGCACTGCGCGAAGATCACTGGAAGATTCCAGTAGATGGCTGGCAAAGGAATGCCTGAACAGGTGTGGGTGAAGGTTGCGATTGATCCCCTGCTTCAAGGCCCACTGCTTCAGGCGTTGCTGAATGGAGCGGGGCTGTAATCGGGTGCCGCGCTGGCTGACAAACAGGGCCTGTTCATCGGGTTTTGCAATGTTCCCCCGTAGCTTTTTCCAGGCTGTGATGGCAGCCAGTGCCTTGCTGCCTACAGGGATGCGGCGGCTCTTGGCACCCTTTCCGGTGACTTCCAGCGTGGCGTCGGTTGTGTCGATATCATGGAGGTTTATTGAGACCAGTTCGGCCAGCCGTAACCCGGATGAGTAGAGGAGTTCCATGATGGCCAGATCACGTTGATCCAGAGCCGTTTCAGGGACGGCATCTAACATGCTGCTGAGCAGATCGGCATCGAGGGTGTCAGGTAGGTGCTTGTCTGACTTGGGTGCCCGGATGCCAACGGCAGGGTTATTATCGGCCTTGCCCTCACGCATGAGATAGCGAAACAGGGCGCGTATGGCTGAAAGTTCGCGCTGCAGGCTTTTGCCGCTGATGCCCTGGCGGTGTCGTTGCGCAATGAATGTACGGATGTGATGGAGGGTGACACTGTGCCAGGCGGTTATTTTCTGTTCATGGCACCAGCCAGCGACCCGTTCAAGGTCGCGAGTGTAATTTGTGAGGGTATGCGCTGCGAGACGTCGTTCGTAACGCAGGTGCTGATTAAATGCTTCCAGCTCCTGTTGAAGCGGGTCAGAATGGTGCATCAGAGACCGGGTTCCGAGACTACCTCCAGCGTCTTGCTGACAATCTCTCCCAGCCGGATCAGGTAATCTGTCCCCATGCCGGGGTGGAAGCGGTGTTCACTGTGGCTGCCGATCGCCAGGATGCCCAGCAAGCTCTCGCCTGAGATCGGTATGAGAGCGGTTGAGGCGATGTCATCCGCTTGTGGCCCAAATAAATACTTTAACTGCTTGGTGGGGAAGCGACCGCAGCGCGGTTTATTGCTGTTGAGAAACTCCCGGAACCCATCCAGATCAGGGTTGGTCTGGGCGTCGGCCTCGCTGGTTGAGTAGAGATGCAGTTCCACCGCCTCGGCACGAAAATCGTCATGTAGCAGATCCTGCAAGGTATTGATCACCTCATCAAAATCGCAACACTCAATCAGCTTTACGGTCAGATGGTGTAGGCGGTCATTGAGCAGCTCGTTCTCTCTGGCAATAGCAACGAATTCGTCCAGCTTGCGCCGGTTCTGTTCGCCCTGTTCACGCAGAGCAGTCACTTGGCGCTCAATAAGTGAAACTGCTTCACCGCTGGTATGGGGCAGCCGTAGCTTGCACAGAATATCGGGATTGCGTTCAAAGAAATTTGGATTCTTGTTTAGAAAATCGATAACCACCTGCTCCATTTCTGAATAATCAGTGGTACGTTCAGATTGTGGACTCATAGCTCGATCATTCCTTCAAAAACCGTTACTGCGGGGCCATACATGAGTACAGGGTCGCTTTTATTCCGCCACTCTATCACAAGCTCACCACCGGGCAAGCTGACCTTAACCCTTTTGTTAAGCAGTCCGCGTAGCTGCCCTGAGACGACGGCCGCACAGGCACCGGTACCACAGGCCAGTGTCTCGCCCACGCCGCGTTCATAGACCCTGAGACGGATCGCCTCGGGGGATAGGATTTGCATGAAACCGACGTTGACGCGTTGAGGAAAGCGGGGGTGTTTTTGCAGGGCCTGACCCAGCGTTTCAACCGGTGCGGTGTCCGTATCCTTCACAACGATCACGGCATGAGGATTGCCCATGGATACTGCGCCCAATTGTACGGTTTCACCGGCTACTTCAAGCGTATACTCAATGGATTCCTGGTCGGCCACAAAGGGGATTTTGGGCGGATCAAGGACAGGCTTCCCCATGTTGACGCGGACTTGACCACTCTCCTCCAGCAGCAATTTAATGATACCTGCATTGGTGCCGACAGTTATTTCGGGTTTGTTGGAGAGCCCTTTTTCATGCACATAGCGGGCAAAGCAGCGTGCGCCATTGCCGCACTGTTCCACTTCATCGCCATCGGCATTGAAAATCCGGTAGTTAAAATCGGTGTCAGGCAGTGTGGGTGGCTCAACCAATAAAATTTGGTCACAGCCAATACCAAAATGGCGGTCGCCTAAAAAACGCAGCTGATCAGGTGACAGCTGCAGGGGCTGGGTAAAGGCATCCAGTACGACGAAGTCGTTGCCGAGTCCATGCATCTTGGTAAAGGCATATTGCATAATGGCTTTACTGTTTGTCCTTGGTTTTTTCCTGTTGCTCTGTCGCGGGGTCCGGGAGATAAAGCGGCCCTTTTTGGCCGCAGGCAGACAGCATGCTGCTTGTGCCAAGGACAAGGATGACAAGCCAGAGAAGGTAGCGCGACCAGCAGAACATGGTTTGTTGCTCCAAAATTGATTCAATTCGGCGCATTGTAACCCTGGGCGGTGTCAAACCCAATGCCTGGTGATAGGCGGTCAGTGATTGATTTTCAGTAAAGCCTGATTTAGCCGGCCTTCCAGTCGCTTTTTGAACTTCAGCATCTGGATGGTGGTATTGTCCTCTCCGGAGTCGATACCGGAAAGTTCAAGACCGGTCAGATAGATGGGGTAAGCCTTCTGTCCGATTCGTTGGTTAAGCAGGTGTTGGGCAACCGCGCCGTAAAGGCGAGTACCATATTCGAGGGAGCTGAACTCACTTTCACCACAGACCAGCAGATGGGGAGACTGATTCAGATCCAACCCCTCACTGATCAGGCGTAACTCCATATAGCTGTCAGGCAGGCGATGGCGCGGAGGCGTGCGTGGCTCCGCGCTGTACTGGCCGTCACGATCTCGCTGCAGTTGATAGAATTCAGGCGCATCGAGCAGATAGCGATGACTTGGTTGATCAGTATGCAGGCTGCGTGATAGTTGCAGGCCTTTAAGGAAGCGCTGCTGCTGCACCAGCAGGTAGTGTTCATCCGCTTCGTGCATCTGTTGGTGGAATAGGGAACCCTGCTCATCCAGGATGTAGAGTTCGGTCTTACCGGCCCGTGAGATATAAAAGACCTGAATCACATCGGCGCGGTTATAGCCCAAGATACAGGGCAGGGGTGTATCCGCCAGTGTGAGACTGTCAATGGTGGTCGGTCGGAAGGTGCGAGAAGGTTCGGCAAGGATATCCATCACCTCCGCTTCGCTCGCCATAGAGAAGTATGAAAACTTGTCGTTTTGATAGTGGATCAGATAAAAATCATCATCGATGCGCAGCAGATAGCGGCTGTTCAAGCCGGCAGCGCTTTCACTGAAACAGGCTGCAATATGATTGAACAGCGAGTCGACCCGTTTTGCCGTACTCCCGCCCCTGACCGAGGCAAAACTATGCGCAGAAACAGGGGGTGGTTGATGTTTGCTGTCGGCTACCAGGCTCATTCTCAAGAAGTGACAGAGTGCATTGAGTAACCCATGGGTCCCTTTATGCTGGGTGACCAGTGTCTCCCCCCAGCTGGTTGTGATCAGTTGTTCAACCGTTTCAACCAGGGAGCTGTGGGCCGAGCCAAAACTGAGCGGATCACACCGATCGGTTGTCAGCTGTTTGCCCAGTTTGGCCAAGTGGGCCATAGGATCGGTGCCGGTGTTGATAAACAGGGTGCAGGAGAGGGCATAGGGGGGTTGCTTGAGGCGCTGCATGGGGACCGGATCAACATCCTGATGCGGATAGAGCGTGGTCAGCGTGCTGAGTATGGCACTCAACTCCTCCTGGCGAACAGGGTTCTCTTTTGGATAGAGGGTGACGATGGTACTCTGGTTAATCAGCCGATTGAGGTGGCACCAGGCCAACACTTCGGTCAGGCTGGCAGTTGTTTTCAGTGGGCTGGTGACCCGAGCCGCTTTTTCATTGACGTCCCCCAGATAGAGTGACCAGGCGAATTGATCGCCCTGGGTTTGCGTGTAATAGAGTGAAATGCGCTCTTCATACAGGTTGCGGGTGATACCGGGATTGATACAGTCGATCTTTCCAGGGCGTTTCTCTAGCGCTGTGTAGAGTTTGCGACCCAACAGGCTGATCTCTTCAGGGTCGATGGCATTGGTGGAGACATATTCCCGGGCGAAATCGGTTAACAGGCGGTAGCTTTCACTTAACTCGCGGACCAGATGGTTTCGCTCGTCCATCACCTGATCAATCTTCCAGCTATGGCGTGAGTCCAGATTAACCAGATTGCCGCGGCGCCAGCCCCACTGATGGGTCATCTGTTGTAGCAAGTCACGCTTCCAGTTGTCACGCAGGCGTGACTGGTCCTGGCTCAACGTCTGCTCAGCCTTGAAGTAGAGGCAGCGTCTGGCCAGCTCAAGGCGGTCTTTCTCGCGTCGTTCCACCAGGTACTGTTCAACCCGCTGATACATGAGTACGTACGGATCGAGTTTTTGCAGATCTAACTCGCCGTTGTAAATGGCTGTCTTGGCCTCCTGACAGAGCCAGCGGATGTCCGGATAGTCCCGCGCATAGGCCTCGGTTAAGAACAGCTTAAGGATGGTCTTGTAGGGCGACTCAATGCCCTTGAACAATTGCCAGTGGGCAGCGCCGAGGAACTCCTCCACCGGGATAGATTCCAGGCTGCCAAAATCGATACAGTCCATGGGATCAACAAACCGCTTTTCGAACAGCATCTGCACATATTGAGTGTAGTGCGCTTCCTCTTCTGGAGGCACCAGCCACCAGACGGGATAGCGGCCCGCGAGGAGAACGCCGGTTCGATAAAATTCTTCCAGGAGCAGATGTGGCTGGGTGGTGCCGCTACTCTCATGTGACAGCGCGTCCAGCTTACCGCTACGAAAGGCATCCACATCCATGATGAAAAAATGAACTTCGAGATTAAACTCACTCCCCCAGGCTTCAATTTTTTTCGCCTTGAGTTTGAGCAGTTCACGCTCAGAGTGACTTATGTTTGGGTCGTGGCAGAGCCAGATATCAAAATCGCTGCCACTGGTGTGGGCAATACTGCCAATACTTCCCATCAGGTAAAGGGCGTGGATATAAAAACGCGGTAACGCGCGTTTTTTATACTCGAAACTGCGGCTGAGTTTGTGAGCTAAACGTAACACCGACTGGGAGGGGGTGTAGTCCGGTATACCCGTGGGCGCCTCGGTACCGGCAAAGCCTGGCAGTGTGGGATGGTTGATGTGAAACAACAGCGGCAGAATATCGAGAAATGCCTGCTGATTTGGCGTTAACTCCCTACCAATGGTGCGCAGGCGCTCCCGATGCAGGCCAAGAAAACGCCGGCGAATGGTTCGTAGTTCCTGGCGGCCGATACCGTCTTTGTAAGATACTGCATCGGCCATCGTCATGCCCTCAGGAGGGGTTGGCCCCAGTTTCGCCCTCATTTAGACTGGCGAAGGCCTGCTTCATCAGCAGACGAGCATCCTGCCCCTTGTGCCATTCCGCCAGGCCGAACTGTAATCCCAGATTCCCCGGTTCAAACTGATCCGGCCAACTGAGATCAGTAAACTCGGCCAGTACTTTGTCCATGAGTTCGCTGCAATCTTGTAGGGTGGTTTCAGGGAGTATGGTGATGAACTGGTTGTGATCCCAGCGTGCGATCAGGTCCACCCAGCGCAGGCGGTCGCGCAGATAGCGACTAATGGCCAGGATGACCTCATTGGGGAGCTGTTCATCATTCTTTTTGTCGACCAGTGATATGACGGCCAGGCTGAGTGGGTTTTGGTAGCGGCGGCTACGGGCAACCTGTGCATTAAGTGCACGCGTGAGGGCTTGGCGGTTGGCCAGGCCAGTCAGCTCATCGGTGATGGCCAGTTCTTCGACCTGCTTTTTGAGGCGCTGATTCTCATCGCTCAACTGAACCTGCTCGGTAACATCCTGGAAGTATTTGATCGTGTGAATGGATGGATCGAGCTGGTTTTGCTCATCGACAGTACAGAGTAACCAGCGTTCCTGCTCGACCCCCGGCCCAAACAGGTGCATCAAACCTGAACTTTTGAATAGCCCCCTGTGTGTGGTGAATGGGAAGCGCTCTCTGCTTTGTCCTACCAGTTGATCTGACTTCAGTGCCAGCATCGCCTCCAGTGCGGGATTGAGCCAGTTGATCTTGCCGGCCTGATCCAGAATCAACACGCCACAGGGACAGGCCTGCAGACACTGGTAGATATTGCTACTAGGGTGAGTCAAAACTGCGATCCTCCGATCTGATATTTTTATAGGGTCCCAACACACTATAGTGCGTCCAAAAGGGCCCAAACTTTAGATCTGACTGCATTAAATCGTCTATAGTAGGTTTCAACTGATGCCAAAATTATGTGGATGAGTAATGACGCTACGAATCATTGATCAGGATCAGCAGCTACTGCCCGGTCGCCCACTCTGGCGTAGGGTGCCTACCGTCGACCCTTCTGGAAAATATCTGAATGATTTTATGCTGCTGATTCCTGGCCTCAAAAGAGAGCCAAGTGTCCGGCGAGAGCAGGTACTCGATGCGCTGAAAGAGCTATTTGAGCTGCACGCGGATCAGGTGGTGTTTGCGGATCTGAATCTGAAGCTGAATTTACTCTGGGTCAGTCATCGGCAAGGCAAGGGGGTCACGCTGAAACTGTTTGAGGCGATCCGGGCGCGGGTACCCGAGGCGGTATTGGTGGCTAGTCAGGCGGAGGCTCAGTTGGGCTGGTTGGAGCAGCACCGGCGTAAACCAAAGGCCATTCTGCGACTATTGAGCTGGATGCGCTGACTCCCTCAAGTGCTACTCCTTATATTCGTCGGCCCGTCGGGCGTCCCCGTAGACCTTGTGAGCAGGATAACGTGACTCATTGATCTCAATCTTGCGATTGGCAGCTGCAATCAGGTCAATGTCCAGTCGTTCAGCCGTGCGAATGGTGTAGATGAGGATATCCGCTAGCTCCATGGCTACCTCGTCTTTTTTATCCGGCGAAAGCTCCTGGCTCTGCGCTTCTGTGAGCCACTGAAAGTGCTCGACCAGTTCGGCGCATTCAGCAATCAGCGCCATCGCCAGATTTTTTGGTGAGTGGAACTGTTCCCAATCCCGCTCCCGTGCAAAGGTCAGTAGTCGTATGTTGAGCTGATCAAGGGAGTCTTTTGTTGTCTCAGTCATCGTTAAACCAGGCCTGTAAGGTGGCGATATGGTGGGCGCACTCTGCCTCAGTATAGGCGATGGGTTGGCCGCATCCCCATATTGGTCCTGGCCAGCAGGGATCATCTGACCGCCGCGCTACCACGTGCCAGTGAAGCTGAGGCACCAGATTGCCCAGTGCCGCTACATTGATTTTGTCCGGTGTGTAGAGCTGTTCCAGCGCCATGGAAGCGTGGCTGCTCTCGCTGATCAGTTGTTGCTGGTCTGCCAGGTTGAGTTGGTGCACTGCGGTGATAGCGGGTCGTTTGGGGATCAGGATCAGCCAGGGAAAGCGTCGGTCGTTCATTAGCCGTACTTCACACAGCGTCAACCCACACAGCGGCAGGGTGTCGGCCAGAAGCCGCGGATGAATTTGGAACATCGACGGTTTACCGGTCCTGCCAGTTGGGCGGGCGCTTTTCGGTGAAGGCATCGATGCCTTCGCCGACATCGCTGAACATCATATTGTCTGCCATCGCCTCACTGGCGAATTGATAGGCCTGTTCAACACCCATTTCCAGTTGTTTGTAATACATCGCCTTACCGAGGGCGATAGACGCGCTCGACTTGTTACAGATCGACTGGGCCAATTTCAGGACCTCGGCGTCGAGTTGGTCCAGTGGCACGGCGCGATTGATTAATCCCTCTGCCGCAGCCTGCTGGGCGGAAATAAAGCCGCCGGTCAGCAGCATCTCCATCGCCTGTTTACGGCCGACGTTTCGCGATAGCGGGACACTGGGGGTGCCGCAGAAAAGTCCTACATTGATGCCGGAGACGGCAAATCGCGCCCCCTCTTCGGCGATGGCGAGATCACAGGAGGCGACCAACTGACAGCCCGCGGCCGTGGCAATGCTGTGTACTCGGGCAATGACCGGCTGAGGCAGAGTGCTGATGCGGGTCATCACTTTACCGCAACGGGTAAAGAGCTGTTGAAAGTAGTCCCGTTCGCTCTGGGTGCGCATCTGCTTCAGGTCATGTCCGGCACAGAAGGCGCGCCCATTGCCAGCCAGTACCACCACCCGAATTGACTTATCCACAGCAATCGCGTCGAGTTGTTTTTGTAGGTTTTCCAGTAGCTCCTCTGAGAGGGCGTTGAACTGGTTGGGTCGGTTCAGGGTCAGGTAGGCGATGCCTTCCCGGTCATCGCGCAGTATCAAGGCGCTCTCGTTCTCGGTCTGTTGGGTTGATGTCATGGGCTGCCCTCGTTTTTGGTTACCCGGGTAACTATACAGATAATGAGCCGGTTAATGTAAGCCTTGAGTTTGTAGGGTGGGCACGTTAAATGCGCCTACATCGTGCGAGCGATGCAGGTGGTGGTGGGCACAAAAGACGTGCCCACCCTACCGGCTAAACGGGTTCAGCCGTATCTGGCGAGTGCTACTCAGCGGCCAGACGCTGGCGGGCGCGTTCAATGGCCGCCCGCACCTGGGCTGGTGCGGTGCCGCCAATGTGATCACGGGCCGCCACCGAACCCTCCAGGGTCAGCACCTCATATACATCATCGGTGATCTGGTCAGAGAAGGCCTGCAGTTCATTCAGGCTCAGATCTGAGAGATCGCATCCCTTGGTCACACCCAGTGCAACGGCCTTGCCCACTACCTCATGGGCATCCCGGAACGGGGTCCCTTTACGCACCAGATAATCGGCCAGATCGGTTGCCGTGGCAAAGCCCTTCATGGTGGCTTCGCGCATGCTCTGATGTTTACAGGTTATGGCCGGGATCATATCGGCAAACACCTTGAGTGAGCCTTTCAGGTTATCTACGGTATCAAATAACGGCTCCTTGTCTTCCTGATTGTCCTTGTTGTAGGCCAGCGGTTGGCCTTTCATGAGGGTGAGCAGGCCGATCAGGTGGCCAAAGATACGACCGGTCTTGCCGCGCACCAGCTCAGGCACATCGGGGTTTTTCTTCTGCGGCATAATGGAAGAGCCGGTGCAGAAGCTGTCCGACAGATCAACAAAATTGAACTGGGCGGAAGACCAGATGATCAGCTCCTCTGACATGCGGGAGAGATGCATCATGATCAGGGCGGCGGCGGCGCTGAATTCTATGGCGAAATCCCGGTCACTCACCGAATCCAGAGAATTTTCACTGGGGCGGTCGAAACCCAGCAACTCTGCCGTATAGTGCCGATCGATTGGATAGGTGGTGCCGGCCAGGGCAGCGGAACCCAATGGCATGATGTTGACCCGCTTGTTGCAGTCCGCCAGACGCTCGCGATCCCGGTCCAACATTTCAAACCAGGCCATCAGGTGGTGGCCGAAGGTTACTGGCTGTGCAGTTTGCAGGTGAGTGAAACCGGGCATGATGGTGTCGGCCTCACGTTCAGCTGTGTCCAGCAGGGCCTGCTGCAGACGTAGGATCTCGGTACGGATGATCTCGATCTCGTCGCGCATATAGAGCCGTATGTCAGTAGCCACTTGATCATTGCGTGAGCGGCCGGTATGCAGTTTCTTGCCTGCGTCACCAATCGCCTTGGTGAGGTGGGACTCCACGTTCATGTGGACGTCTTCCAACTCGACGGACCATTCGAAGTTCCCGGATTCGATCTGATCTCGAATCTGCTCCAGTCCGGTTGTGATAGCGTCACGCTCATCCAGCGTTAGAATGCCAGATTTGGCCAGCATGGTGGCGTGGGCGATGGAGCCCTGGATATCATAGCGGTAGAGGCGCTGATCAAACTCTACCGATGCTGTGAAGGCCTCAACGAAGGCGTCTGTCGGTTCGCTGAAACGCCCGGACCAGAGTTTTTTGTCGCTCATGTGATATATATTCCTGCTTGAGAACCAAGAAGCTAATGGATCATTAATAGTAGCGTGTAAGATATAACAACTTAACCCGTGTCCCGGAAGAGATGGGGCTGATGTGAATTGGACCAATTGTATCAGGATTTGCCACCAGGTTAAGTTGCATAGGAGAGATATGGGCCAGAAAGGAACAAGCAGACAGACGCCAGAGCAGATAAGGGTGGCCTATCTGCCGAATTTCTGCAGCATTCGCATGGTGTTTGGTGTGGTGGTCTCGGCCGAGCTACTGGCGGTTATCCTGACCCTCTCCTCGCTGGAGTCGTTGTCGGCATTTGCCAGTGATCTCAGTCTGCGCTCGCTCTATATCCAGTGGATCGCCCTAGTAGGCAGCGCCATGATCTGTCTGATCCGCCCCTGGATCAGTCACCTTAAGACCTGGGTTGCCGGATTGATCGCTTGGTCGGTGCTGCTTCTGGTGACGCTACTGATTGGGCTGTTGGCAATCTGGATTTTGGATATGCCCAATGGGGAGCACTTTTTATTCAAGAGCTTGGTCATCAGTGCCTTGGTGTCGGCCTTATTGATGCACTATCTGTCTATCCAGTATCGCTGGCGTCTGCAGGTCGAGGCCGAGTCAAAGGCCCATTTGCAAGCCCTGCAGTCACGTATACGCCCACACTTTTTGTTTAATAGCATGAATACCATCGCGAGCCTGACCCGGAGTAATCCGACTTTGGCAGAAGAGGTGGTTTATGACTTATCGGATCTGTTTCGTGCATCACTTTCTAATGCCCAGCGCATGTCTACACTGGGGGAGGAGTTGGAGCTGAGTCGCGGTTATTTGCGTATTGAAGGGCAGCGTCTGGGCGATCGGTTACAAGTGACCTGGGATCTGCTTGATCTACCCGAGGAAGCCGAGTTGCCCGCCTTGATACTGCAACCCCTGTTGGAGAATGCGATCTATCACGGCATAGAACCGTCGACAGCGCCTGGCAAGATACAGATTGTGGGTCGCTACCGTCGAAAAAGAGTCAATATCAGTATTCGCAACACCTTGCCTGCCGATGGTGCAAAGGGGCGTCGTGCGGGTAATCACATGGCCTTGGATAATATTCGTGAGCGGCTACAGGGCTTTTTTGATGAAGAGGCTTCTCTCAGTGTTAGTCATGTGGATGGTGAGCATCAGGTTAGGGTGGTGTTTCCCTACCCTTGGAAAGAGCAATGAAAATCCTGATCGTTGATGATGAAGCGCATGCCCGGTCTCGCCTAAGGAGTCTGATCGAGGAGATTGGCCCTCCCCATCGAGTGGTTGGTGAGGCGGATAATGGTACCGATGCCGTTCAACGGTGCCGGACTGGGGACGTGGATCTGGTGTTGTTGGATATCCGCATGCCAGGACGGGATGGTATGGAGGCCGCGGCTGATCTGGCACGCTTTCCTGCCCCCCCTGCGGTTATCTTTGTCACCGCCTATGATGAACATGCCCTGGCGGCCTTTGAGCGACAGGCCGTCGACTATCTACTCAAGCCCATTCGCCGGGAGCGGCTGGAAAAGGCGCTTGAGAAGGCCGCGACCCTGAACCGTCCACAACTACAAGCCCTGCAAGCTCTGCAGGAATTGCCCGATGCGGGCTATATCAGTGTCAGTTATCGCGGTGGGCTACAGCGTATACCACTTAGCGAGGTGATTTACTTTCAGGCGGATCATAAATATGTCACGGTCTGCCATACTGGCGGTGAGGCGTTGCTGGAAGAGTCGCTGCGATCACTTGAAGAGCGCCATCCGGAACGCTTTATTCGCATCCACAGAAATGCCTTGATCGCACGGGATCGGCTACTCGGACTGCATAAGTTATCGGCTGGTGGGTGCAGTGTGATGCTGGCAGGCAGCGACGCTGAACTTGAGGTCAGTCGGCGTCATCTCGCCGAGGTCAGGAAGCTGCTGCGTGGCAAAATCTAAATACACTTAATTGGTGTGATCGGGTTGCGTTAGTCTGCCAGGATAGTACTACAGCCGACCTGTTTTTTCGCTTGGTACATGGCGAGATCAGCCCTTTTGGTAAAGACATTGGGTGGCTCGCCATCGCTGTACTCGGCTATGCCGATGCTGAGGGCAACTGGCGCTGTTTCCTGTGCAAGCTCAATCAAATTACTCGGCTGGTTTTCATTGAAGTAACTTATCAATCGGTTAGTGAAATGGGTCGCGTTCTGCAGGCTCGTCTCAGGCAGGATGATCATAAACTCGTCACCGCCATAGCGGAATCCAAAATCGGTTAGTCTCAACACACGACAGATCGCTTCCCCGATAAAGCGCAAAGCCCGATCGCCCTCGATATGCCCTAATTGATCATTAACCGATTTGAAGTTATCGAGATCAAAACAGACCAGGCTCAGAGCGTGTTTATAGCGTTTGCTGCGTTCAATCTCCTGGCCGAGGACGGTGTGGAAGTGGCGCTGATTGAACAATCCGGTGAGGCTGTCGGTTACTGATAGATGCTTCAACGAACGCTCCCATGCCAATCTTTCGGTCAAGTCATGGAAGAATCCAACACTTCCGGTTTCTTCGCCCTGATCCAAGAGTATGCAGGCAGAGAGTTGTATCGGGATAGCCGTACCACTATTGGAGATGAGCTTGGCTTTGTGTCCAATGATCTGGCCTTTTTCGCCCAGCTCCTCCGAATACATCAGTCTTTTGATTTCGCGGGCGGATTCTGGCGATTCATAAAGCTGGCTTATCTGAAATTGCCCTACCATCTCTTGGCTGCTATAGCCTAACAACCGTTCGGCCGCAGGATTAAATAAGGTGATAATGCCAGCCCGATCGACTCCGATCACCGGATCCGGACAAATGAGCGCAAGTTCGTTATTAATCAAGTTAACGGCCATTATTGTGAGATTGTCTGATATTAGGAGCAGATAGCGACCGATATGGCAAAAGCTTAAGAGTTTAAGGCATATTATTTGGCGAATATATAATCTAAAGAAAAAATCGGTTGGTATTTGCCTGGATAAGCCAGAAAATATAGCATTCCCTCTTTTGAATCGAGATTTAACCGATGTCCCAGCTCCTCCGTATCGCTACCAGAAAGTCGCCCCTTGCCATGTGGCAGGCAGAACATGTCGCCAAACTGCTGCGTGAGGCCCATCCTGATCTGGAGATTGCGCTGGTGGGCATGAGCACGCAGGGAGACAAAATCCTGGATACGCCGCTGGCCAAGATCGGCGGTAAAGGGCTGTTTGTTAAGGAGCTGGAACAGGGCATGCTGGAGGGTCAGGCGGATATTGCGGTTCACTCCATGAAGGATGTCCCGGTTGAACTGCCGGAAGGTCTGCATCTGGCGATCATCATGGAGCGCGAAGACCCTCGGGATGCCTTCGTCTCTAACACCTATGATAGCCTGAATCAGTTACCCGAAGGCGCAGTGGTCGGGACTTCAAGTCTCAGAAGGCAGTGCCAGTTGGCAGATGTACGGCCTGATCTGAAAATTGCACCGCTACGGGGGAATGTAAATACACGTCTGCGCAAGCTTGATGAGGGTGAGTTTGATGCCATCATCCTGGCGGCCGCAGGCTTAAAGCGCCTTGGTTTCCAGCACCGCATTACTTCTTTTTTAGAAACCGAGCAGAGCTTGCCGGCGATTGGTCAGGGTGCCATTGGCATTGAATGTCGCACGGATGATGCGCGGGTTAATGCCCTGATACAGACGCTACACGATGAAGAGACAGCATGCTGTGTTACAGCGGAGCGTGCCATGAATAATCGTCTTATGGGTGGCTGCCAAGTCCCCATAGCGGGGTTCGCGATTCTCAATCATGACAAACTCTTTATGCGGGGGCTGGTGGGTGAGCCCGATGGCAGTCGCGTCATGCGTGCCGAGATCAGTGGCCCGGCATCCGAGGCGGAATCCCTGGGGATCGCGTTGGCTGAAGATCTTTTGGGACAGGGCGCTGATCAAGTGCTTAAGCATCTCTACGAAAACTGAGTAACTTAGATGTCCTTTCTTTCGTCGAATTCAGAGTGCAGTCTGGCCGGTATCGGTGTGCTGGTGACACGGGCCACGCATCAGGCGGCAACGCTCTGCCGATTGATTGCAGCCAAGGATGGATTGCCCCTGCGTTTTCCCACCGTTGAGATACTGGATCCTCCTGATCCAGGAGCGGTAACACGGCAACTTGAGCAATTCTCCCGCTATGATATTGCCATTTTCATCAGCCCAAATGCGGTGCTTTGGGGACTTAAGTGGGCACCAGATCAGGAGCTTCCTGAAGGTGTGGCGCTGGCGGCTGTTGGCAAACGCACGGCTCAGACACTGGCCGAATCTGGCTATCCGGTGGATGTGGTGCCTGAAGAGTCGTTTGATAGTGAAGGACTGCTTGAGACACCGGAGCTCAGGGATGTGCAAGGTAAGCGCATCCTGATTTTACGAGGAAACGGAGGCCGGGAGCTGTTGGGTGAGGAGCTCTCAAAGCGTGGTGCTGTTGTTGATCATGTTGAGGTCTATCAGCGTGCCTGTCCAACATTGGAACCGGATAATTTGATCTATCGTTGGGCCGATGATGTGGATGTGGTCACGGTCACTAGCAATATCCTGCTGGACAATCTCTTTACACTATTGGGTGTTGAGGGTCGGCCCCTGCTACTGCAGACCCCAATGGTTGTGGTGAGTGACAGGATGCGCCAGCATGCGCGTGAACTGGGCTGCAGTCAGATCATTCTGGCACCCGGTGCCGATGAGCAGGACCTGATAAAGGCGATCTGCCAGTGGGTCAGCAACCGGAATTAACCGATCGGGGCTGGGGAAACTGAAGTCCGGTTCGGTCTATGGCGGGTGGTATAGTCATAGGGAAAGGCCGATTTTTTGCGAGTCTGGATGCATGTGTTGCCAGCGTCCTTTGCTAGACTAGATTGAGGGATCAGCGACCTGACTTGCTGTAGAGGCGGCGCCTTTTCCCCGCACCTATTTGTCAACGAGTGCGTGTGGCACCCAATATCCAATCTCTATCAACCGGGTCAGCCGGTTGCAACACAAGCAAGACGGAAGAGTGAATGAGCAATAAAGATGCAAAAGATCCAGGAATGGATGAAACCACAGCGCTGGATGTGGAAGCCCAGATTGAAGATGCTGAGATTATTGAGTCGACACCGCTAAAGGAGAAGCCTGAGAAAAGTACAGCAAGTGGCGCCCCGAAGCTGCCACTGATTCTGGCCGTGATTGCGATTATTCTGGTCTTTGGCACCCTCGGCTATGGCTATCAGTATGCGGCTTCACTGAAGGGCTCTTTAGCGCAGATGAATCAGGCGTTAGGCAAGGCAGGAGAGCAGCAGCAAGTGTTGCAAAGCCAACTGTCCACGGTTGAAAAGGCGTTTGAAGAGCAGAAGCGTGAGATTGCCACCCAACAGGGTGCCCTGGCAGCTCAAGATCAAAAATTGACCGATGAACGTGATCGCTTGAGCCGACAGGCGAGCGAAATGAAACAGTCGCTGGAGTCGGTTTATAGCAAAGTCGGTCGAACCAGCAATGCCTGGATGGCCGCTGAAGCAGAATACCTGATGCGAATCGCCAACCATCGTCTGAAGCTGGAGCGCGATGTCAATACGGCTATTGCCGCATTAGAAACGGCCGATAGCAGGCTGCGCGATACGGGAGATCCTGGATTAATCGAGGTGCGGGAGACGTTGGCCAATGAGATAGCAAGCCTAAAGTCGGCAGGTCATCTTGATAGAGTGGGACTTTCGGCCCGGATTACCGGGCTGATTGGCCAAGTCAATGCTTTAAAAATGGTTGGGCTCGAGTACACGCCTTCCCAGCCGGATGAAGCCAAGGGCTCATCGTCTGAAGGCGAGCGCAGTCTTGATACCCTGCTGAAGGATGGCTGGGAAGGCTTCAAATCAGTGATGGTGATTCGTCATCGAGACAAGCCGGTGAGTGCGATGCTACCGCCCGAGCAGCAGTTTTTTGTCTATAAAAACCTGGAGCTGCAACTCGAGGCCGCACGTTTGGCTTTGCTTAAGGGTGATCCGGAACTCTACAGCACCAGTCTGAAACAGGCCGCGACCTGGATAGGCGACTTTTTTGACGCCGAAGCCACCTCGACCCAGGCTATTCAGAAAGAGATAGCGGCCCTTGAAGCGGTCAATGTCAGACCACAGTTACCGGATATCTCCAGCTCGCTGACGGCATTGCAGGCCCGCATGAAGGCGGCTGGAGAAGAGGGCGCCCAATGAGAATTTTGATATTAGGACTGCTTGGACTGGCAGTCTCGGTCATTTTGGCCCTGGCAGTGAAGGAGGATAATGGTTATATCCTCCTGGGTTATGGTGAGTGGACTGTAGAAGGCAGCTTGGCCTTTTTTCTGCTGATGAATCTGCTGATGTTCGGTGTCCTCTACCTGGCACTGCGTATTCTTTCCCGTATTGGAGCGACCCCAAAAAAGATTCACGATTGGCGTGAACAGCGTGGTGCAAAGCGGGCGCGTAAGGCACTTACCATCGGTTTGGTGGAGTTGTCGGAAGGCAACTGGAAAAGGGCGGAAAAAGATCTGGTCCGATTTGCCGGACGATCAGAAACACCCCTGCTGAATTACCTGGCAGCGGCACGCTCTGCCCAACAACAGAACGCCCATGATCGACGGGATCATTATCTTCAGTTAGCCCACGAAAGTATGCCGGAAGCCGATGTGGCGGTTGGCTTGACCCAGGCCGAGCTGCAATTGGATCATGAGCAGCTTGAGCAGGCACTGGCAACTCTGAAACATCTGAAAGAGATCGCACCGCGCCATACTCATGTGCTGAAATTGCTGAAAGAGCTCTATCAGCGGTTGGGGGATTGGCAGGAGATGGGGCAATTGTTGCCAGAACTGAAGAAGCGCAAAGTGATCAATCCCGATGAGCTATCGGTCTTGGAGTTGCGGGTCTATCAGAACCAACTGACAGTAGCCGCTCAGGATGAGAATTTGACCCAACTACAGGCGGCCTGGAATCGTATTCCATCTGCCGTACGGGCCAAAGAAGAGATGATTACACCCTATGTCAATCATCTGATGAATCGCGATGAACATACCCAAGTGGAGCGCCTACTCCGTGACGCCATCAATCGGCACTGGAGTGATGATCTGGTGGAGCTTTATGGGCGTGTGCCAGCAGAAGATTCCGCACGTCAATTATCGGTGGCAGAAGGGTGGCTGAAAGATCGTTCACGCAACCCCCTCCTGTTGCTGACCCTTGGTCGACTCTGCTTGCGTAATAAGCTGTGGGGTAAGGCGAGAACCTATCTGGAGGCCAGTATCGGGATTGAGCCGAGTACGGCGGCCTATCGAGCGTTAGGCGCTCTGCTTGAGAAGATGGATGAGAAGGATAAGGCACTCACCTGTTTTAAAGCGGGGCTAGAACTGAACAGCGACCATCATGGATTGTTGGAGTTACCGGCTTCACTTAAATTGCCTGCTGGAAAACAGGAAGAGGGTGAGGCCAAACAGGAAACGCCCAAGCTTGAGGTCGTGAGTAAACAGCAGGGTTGAGCGAGGTGCTTCAGTCAACACAGGGGTCGAGAGGCCCCTGTGTTGTTTCAGTCTGTTTATTTGTTGGGATTATCCTGAGCCCACTCAAAGACATCGGAATACATCCGGTTGGCATCCAGGCCTGCCTCGACAAAGGCGTCTCGGGCAGAGAAAATCATCACAGGTGGGCCACTCATGTAGAGATCAAACGGGCTCATATCGGGGTGATCCCGTAACACCGCTTCATGGACAAATCCCCGTTCACCTTCCCAGTCGTCATCAGGTTCGGACAGGACCGGCGTAAAGGTGAGATGGGCATGTGCCCTGGACCAAGCCTCGGCCAGCGCGCCCAGGTAGAGATCCTGTTTGCTGCGAACGCCCCAATAGAGATGGATTGGCCGTCTGTCACCGGTATAGAAGCAGTGCTCAATAACCGCTTTCAATGGGGCAAACCCCGTGCCGCCTGCCATGAACACCATCGGGCGCTTTGATTCTTCCCGTAGATAGAAGCCACCCATCGGTGCGGCAATCTTCTGTTCGTTGCCGACCTGCATCTCATCAAACACGTAGTCGGTGAACTCACCGCCGGGTACATGGCGGATGTGCAGTTCAATCAACTCATCATCATGAGGGGCATTGGCTATGGAAAAGGCGCGACGGCGGCCATCTTCCAGAATAAAATCGAGATATTGACCGGCCAGGTATTTGAGTCGTTCGTTCTCTGGCAGGCGCAGGTAGACCCGCATCACGTCATGGGACAACTTGTCCATCTGCTCTACGGAGCAGACAAAGTTACGGACCTCTTCATCCGCTTCATCCTCAATTTCATGGGCCCTAATGGTGACATCACTGCTGGGTATGGCCTGACAAGTGAGGCAATAATCATCGGGCTTGTCGCTGACCAGATCTTCATCCCCATCGGGATAGATCACAGTCCCTGAAACCAGGATGCTGGCACAACTGCCACAGGCGCCATTCCGGCAGCCGTAGGGGAGCGATATGCCTTGGCGATCGGCCGCTTCCAAAATGCTTTCCCCCATTTCTGTGGTAAAAGTATGGCCACTGGGTTCAACTGTCACATTAAAACTCATAAAATTCCTTCAACATTCATTAGGGTATCGTGAAATTCTCTACTATTTTACTGCGAAATACAAAAATGACGACGCATAAAGTGATTATAGGCTGTGGTTACCTGGGAACAAAGGTCGCAAAATTCTACCTGGAAAGGGGTGATGTCGTGACCGGCGTGGTACGGACAGCCCGCAGTGCCGAAGCGCTTCAGGCCGCCGGAATTACCGGACAGCTCCTGGATCTCGATCAGGACTCAACAGCGCAGCACGAGCTTCAGGGTGTGGAGCTATTTTACTTTGCCCCGCCACCCAAATCGGGTACTGATGAGACGCGGGTCAGACGGCTTCTGGAGGGGCTGGACAGTACGAATAGTCCACGGCGGATTGTTTATCTCAGTACAACAGGCGTCTATGGTGACTGTGGGGGCGTCTGGGTTGATGAGACGCGCCCGGCCCATCCGGTGGTTGACCGGGCCAAACGCCGATGGGATGCTGAGCAACGCTTCAGGGCCTGGAGCCAGGCAACAGGAGGTGAGCTGGTCATCCTGCGGGTGGCGGGTATTTATGGACCGGAAAAGCTGCCACTTGCTCGGCTGAAACGGCAGGAGCCCACGGTTGCAGAGTCACAGGCACCCTATACCAATCGTATTCACATCACCGATCTGGTGCAGGTCTGTGTGGCAGCCATGTCGAGAGGGGTCAATGGCGAGATCTACAATGTGAGTGATGGCTCGCCGGGCAACATGACCGATTATTTCAATCAGGTGGCCGACTGGGCGGGCCTGCCCAGGCCCACACAAATTTCACTGGAAGAGGCGGGTACCCAGTTATCGGCGGGTATGCTCTCTTATCTGCAGGAGTCCCGGCGTCTGGAAAGCCGCAAGCTACGCGACGAACTTGGCGTCGTCTTGCGTTATCCAGATCTTCAGAGTGGCTTGGCGGGCTGCCGGACTGAAAACTGAAGGCTACTTTTTCTCCAGCCATTCCAGGACTGGGTCCCACAGCTCGATATCCTGCCATACCTGTGAGGGGGCCATCTCAAAAATGCCTAAGCCTCGCTCGGCGGCACGGATATAGTTTTGGCTCTCCCGTAGATGGGTCAGGAAAGGTAACTCCTGATGAGCGAGATAATCTTCAAGCTGCTTGTAGATCAGGGTATTTTCCCGTGCCCGATTGGCCACGATGGCGATGCGTGTCTGTTTTCGAGATACCCGTCCACTGGCCAGCAGTTCATCAAGAAATCGGCGGCAGGCACGCATGTCGATGGGTGAGGGCAGAACCGGGATGATCAGTGATTCAACCTGTTTCAGCATACGGTTGATCTCAGGACCGTGGGTTCCAGCGGGGGCGTCCATGATCAGGTAGTCTGTCCCCTTGGCCGGCTTCACTGGGCCACGGGTGCCATCAATGCCTTCGATCACCGGTATCCCTTCATAGTCACGGCGAGCGTCAAGCCAGTCGAGTGAAGAGCCTTGCGGATCAAAATCTGCCAAAGCGACGGTAGCGCCTTCATCGGCAAACCAAGTGGCGATATTGGTCGCCAGTGTGGTCTTTCCGCAACCCCCTTTGGCATTCATCAACATGATGGTCCGCATCTTCACTCCTCCTGATTTATTGTTTTCAGTAGAACGTAATTATAGCCTCAGACCCCTGGGGAGATTCAATCACTCGGGAGCTTAATTTCCAATGATTGCCAAATCGTGTCCACATGCTGTTTAACCTTATCATCCATTGCAATAGGGTGTCCCCACTCTCGTTGGGTTTCTCCCGGCCATTTATTGGTGGCATCGAATCCAATCTTGGAGCCAAGGCCCGATACGGGTGAGGCGAAGTCGAGATAGTCGATCGGTGTGTTTTCAATCATCGTGGTATCTCTGGCTGGATCCATCCGGGTGGTCATGGCCCAGATGACGTCATTCCAGTCACGCACATTGACATCATCATCTGTGACAATTACAAACTTGGTATACATGAATTGCCGTAGGAATGACCATATACCCAACATCACCCGTTTGGCGTGACCGGGGTACTGTTTTTTCATTGAAACCACGGCCATGCGGTAGGAGCACCCTTCGGGGGGCAGGTAGAAGTCAACAATCTCTGGGAACTGCTTCTGCAGTATGGGTACGAATACCTCATTGAGTGCGACACCCAGAATAGCGGGCTCATCGGGCGGCCGTCCGGTATAGGTGCTGTGGTAGATCGGATTTCGCCGATGGGTGATGCGCTCGATCGTGAATACCGGAAAGTTGTCGACCTCATTGTAATAGCCAGTGTGATCACCAAAGGGTCCCTCGGGTGCCTGATCATCCGGATAGAGGTAACCTTCGAGGACGAACTCAGCCGAGGCCGGGACCTGCAGATCGTTGGTCAGACTGCGCGTGACCTCGGTGCGGCTACCGCGTAACAGTCCGGCAAAGGCATATTCGGAGAGACTGTCCGGTACCGGGGTGACGGCACCAAGAATGGTTGCCGGGTCGGCACCGAGTGCGACGCTGACTGGAAAGGGTTCACCCGGGTGACGCTGCTGCCAGTCACGGAAATCCAGTGCCCCGCCACGATGAGAGAGCCAGCGCATGATGACCCGGTTTTTACCGATTACCTGCATCCGGTAGATGCCGAGGTTTTGCCGGCTCTTTTCCGGCCCTCGGGTTATTACCAGGCCCCAGGTGATGAGTGGTCCCGCGTCGCCCGGCCAGCAGGTCTGGATGGGTAACTGGGCGAGATCAATCTGGTCCTGCTGAATAACAACGGCCTGGCAAGGCGGATTTTTGACCTCTTTCGGCGCCATATCCAGTACTTTCCGAAACACCGGCAGCTTGGCCCAAGCATCTTTCATCCCTTTGGGGGGCTCCGGCTCTTTCAGCATAGCGAGCAGTTTACCGACTTCCCGCAGGGCCTCGACCGACTCTTCCCCCATGCCGAGTGCAACCCGTCGGGGTGTGCCGAACAGATTTCCCAGTAGGGGGTGCTTGGAACCCTTGACGTTCTCAAACAGTAGCGCCGGGCCTCCCGCTCGCAAGGTGCGGTCACAGATCTCAGTGATCTCCAGATAGGGATCAACCTCTACTGAGATACGCTGCAGCTCTCCCTGAGCCTCCAGTTGCTGAATAAAGTCTCGCAGATCCGAATATTTCATAGGCTTGTTTTCAATAGTGCTCGCTTAGATCCGGAAGCCGCCATAGCGTTTGGCCAGTCTGTAGTTTTTAAACGCCACACCACCAATAAAACTGAGCAGCAGGGCGAGTAATATAACGGGAAGATGCCAAGCGTTCAGGCGGATGCCGCTTTGCTCGACCATCGCCGGTGATTCATCTGTATAGGAATGCTCTGTTCTAACAATCTGGGCTATCTGATCCAACTGCTGCTGAAGCCTCAAATTAGTCTGTTCCATCTGCACCAGTTCAGCGCTTTTTGCCGGTTGTGCTGGGAGTACAGCCGGGATCTGCTTGGCCTGTTCCAGTGCGGCCTTGGCTTCCTGCCTGCTCGCTTCAAGTGCCTGCTCAAGACTAAGCACCTGTTGCTTCAGCTTCTCATTCTCTTTATCGGGTTGTGCAGCAGGTGGAGTTACCTCCCGCTTCAGCAGGTCTATCTCCGCCTTGGCGTCGGCTAGCTGACGTTTCAACTCGGCAATCTCGGGGTCGGGCTGAGTGTCGTTGGCATCCGTTTCGGTCTGGCCCAGTGCGCTCAGCTCTTTGTTGGCTTCTCTGAGTTTCTGTTGCAGTTCGCTGTTTTTGACCTGCAGCTCCAGCAACATGATACGGGCCGGTTTTTCGTCAGTAATAAAGCGACTCTCTACCCAGCCTTCTGTGCCATCGCCCAATCTGACCTTGGTGAAATCGCCCTGTTTCTCAAGCCGTTCCAGTGGGGTATCACTGGGCACAACCCGGATAGGTGCGGTAGTGGCGTCCGGCTCGTCATAGAGACCGGCCAACAGCTTGTCGGTGATACGTGCAGCCTGGGCCGTGCCAATCAACAGTCCAATCAGTAGCCCGATAATCAGCTTTTGCAAGTGCTTACGAGTCATGCGTTTATTCCACTGTGCCGAAGCAGTGCATCGACCTGAGGTTCCCGGCCCCGGAAAGCAACAAACAACTCCATGGCATCCTTTGATCCACCCTGTTCCAACACGTTGTGCAAGAAGGAAGCGCCTGTCTCATGATCAAAGATACCGCGCTCTTCAAACAGCGAAAAGGCATCAGCCGATAGCACTTCAGCCCATTTGTAGCTGTAGTAACCCGCGGCATAGCCGCCGGCAAAGATGTGGGAGAAGCCATGGGCGAAGCGGTTGAAGGCGGGTGGAATGAGGACGGAGACCTGATTCCGAACTTCAGCCAAAATCGGATAGATTCGGCCACCCTGTGCAGGGTCGTACTCCCGGTGCATGCGGAAATCAAACAGGCTGAACTCCAGTTGCCGCACCATCTGCATGCCAGACTGGAAGTTTTTGGCAGCGGTCATCTTCTGATAAAGCTCGTCGGGCAGTTTTTCGCCGCTCTCATAATGGGCCGCGAACAGGTCCAGTGCCTCGCGCTCCCAGCACCAGTTCTCCATGAACTGGCTGGGCAGTTCCACCGCATCCCAGGCGACGCCGTTGATACCGGCTACGCCCGGATAGTCGACCCGGGTCAGCAGGTGGTGCAGGCCGTGGCCGAATTCATGGAACAGGGTCTCCACCTCATTATGGGTGAAGAGCGCCGGTTTATCTCCCAGCGGCGGGGAGAAGTTGCAGACCAGATAGGCGACCGGGATCTGGTCACAGCTGGGGGTGAACATGCGCACGATGCACTCATCCATCCAGGCGCCACCCCGTTTGTTTTGACGCGCATAGGGATCGAGATAGAACTGACCCTGCAGATGGCCTTCCGCGTCCCGTATCTCGAAGAAACGGACATCCGGGTGCCAGCTGTCGAACACCTCAACCTGACTGATCTGGATGCCATAGAGTCGCTGCACCACGGCAAACATCCCTGATAGCACCTGTCCTTCCGGGAAGTAGGGTTTCAGCTCTTCTTGCGTGATGGCGTAGCGGTGCTGGCGCAATTTTTCGGCATAAAAACCGATATCCCACGCCTCCAATTCGCTGACGCCGTGTTGTTCCTGGGCGAATGCCTTGAGCTCTTCCAACTCTTTCAATGCCTGGGGGCGCGATCTCTCCGCCAGGTCCGTGAGGAACTCGACCACCCGGTCGGTGCTGGGGGCCATCTTGCGGGCCAAAGAGCGTTCGGCATAATTCTCAAATCCGAGAATCTGTGACTGTTCATGACGCAGCTGCAGGATCTGCTCCATGATCTCACTGTTGTCCCATTTGCCGGCATCAGGACCCTGATCGGAGGCACGGGTGGAATAGGCCTCGTACAGCTCCCGGCGCAGCTCACGGTTTTCTGCGTAGGTCATCACCGGCATATAGGAGGGGAAGTCCAGGGTCAGCATCCAACCGTTCTGCCCGCGCTGTTCGGCGGTTTGCCGGGCAAGGCCCAGGGCACTCTTGGGCAGGCCTGCCAGTTCACTTTCATCGGTGATCAGCTTGCTCCAGGCATTGGTGGCATCCAGGACGTTTTCACTGTATTTGCTGGTTAGGCTGGAGAGGCTCTGACTGATTTCTTTATAACGCTTTTTCTTATCTTCAGGCAGGTCGACGCCGGAGAGGTGGAAGTCTCGCAAGGCGTTTTCCAGCATCTTGCGCTGGGCGGCATCCAGTGTCGAATCCGTTTCAGCGACCGATTTGTAGGCGGCATAGAGCGCGGCGTTCTGACCCATTTCAGTACCGTAATCACTGAGTTTCGGCAGGCAGGCGTTATACGCCTTGCGCAATTCATCACTGTTGACCACCGCGTTCATGTGGCTGATTGGCGACCAGGAGCGGTTGATACGGTCTTCCATAATCTCCAGCGGCTCCACCAGATTTTCCCAAGTGAAAGGGGGTGTCTGCGCGAGCAGCTTTTCGGTCAGGGCACGACTCTCAGCCAATAGCTGATCGATAGCCGACTCGGCATGCTCAGGACGGATTATTGAGAAGGGCGGCAGGCCCTCCAGATGGAGTAGGGGATTATCCATGGTGTACAGGTTCTCTATTGGGTTGCAGCATTTAGCGCCTATTCTGACATAAATCGGCAAGGGGGGTGAGCATGGCTTATAGCTTCGATTGACGTTAGCGGGAGATGCCTTTTTTAGCCCAGGCACGAATCTGTTCGATCTCTTTTGGGGTAATCCCCAGGGATTGCAGAAAGGCCTCATGGATCTCGGGTGACCCGGCCTCAAAAGCGACATGCCACTGCTGCATTGCCTCGTCGCTCATGCCTGCAGAGCGCAGTAGCCCAATCCAGCGTGCCTTGGTCATGTTGTGCGTGTTTGAGAGCAGGGTATGGTTTTGTAGCAGATTGACGATCACTTGCTGCTGTTCGCGAAGCCCGTCTATCTCCCGGTTCAGTTGGTGTAGACGAAGCTCTAAAGTGGAGATAGTCATGGGTGAATCGGTATGCAGGAGCTGGGTAATCTGTTCCAGAGGAATGCCGGCTTGTCGGAACTGATGGATTTTTTCCAGTTTGAGGAGATCTTTTTCTGTGTAAAGACGGTAATTGGCCGCTGAACGGCCAGCCGGTTTCAGCAGGCCAATCTTGTCATAGTAGATCAGTGCTGTACGTGAGAGGCCGAAGCGACGACTCACTTTCCCGATGGTCAACATAGCTATTTCCAGGGGGTAGGTTGGCCTCAGTTTAGCTTATCTTGAGGCCAACTCTATCGGCTTAGATGGGGGGCTGTAACTGAGCTCCGGTTGCAAGAAAGTGGTTCATGGCATCTTCCCAGAATTTCAGCCGTTTGTTAAACACCTGATCGGTGATGCTTTTGACCAGCTCATCCCCTTTTTTGTTTAAGCTAGTATGACAGTAACGGATATCTACCCAGCTCTGTTGGGCCTGTTCACCTGATGAAACCTGAATATCCAATTGGGTGATGCTCCTGTCAGGGATAGTTTTAACAAAGCTTATTTCACCGGACTCAGGATCGCGCCTGACGATGCCCCAGTATGCCTGTAGACCGTCCTCCTCAGGGGTTGAGAAAATGGCCCCTGACTCTGCCAGTCCCGATTCAGAATAGAGTATCTGATAGTGCCAATTGGCCAGCCACTCTTTCTCGCGAACAGGACAGAGCAGGGGAAAGACCTGTTCCGGGGAGGCCTGGATGGTTTGTCGATAGCTTTTTGTGACGCGCAGATGGTTTGTCGGCATGATGCCCTCGCTTGTGGCGGCTGAAGTAGGGGGTTAGCCTAAACTGTAAAGTTATAGTCAGGTAAAGCGCTGAGCGGTATCACAGCAAGAAATGGGTCGTTTTGTCGGGCCGAACGGGTTAGTTTTATGCCGGACCAAATTTTGGGGATGTGAGAAAATATGGATAAGGTTGTGGAAAGCACGGTAAGTCAGGAGCAGACGACTGATTACCAGCGCGTTGCCCGGGCGATTGCCTATATCCAGCAGCACCGATTTGAGCAGCCCAATCTGGACCAGTTGGCTGCACATGTGGGATTGAGCCCGTACCATTTTCAGCGTCTGTTTGTTCGTTGGGCCGGTGTTACACCCAAGCGGTTTATCTCCTTTTTGACGGTTGAACATGCCAAGTCTCTGCTGCGACAAGGTGATTCCCTGATGAATGCTTCGTTGACAGTTGGCCTTTCGGGGACCAGTCGTCTGCACGATCAGTTCATCACCCTGGAGGGAATGACGCCCGGTGAATACAAGCGTCTAGGTGCTGATCTGACGATTCGGTATGGCTTCCATGCCTGCCAATTTGGCGAAGTGCTGATCCTGAAGACGCAACGGGGAATCTGTGGTGTGCGCTTTGTTGAACCCGGTTTGGCCGCAAAAGAGCAGGCACTGATGATGGTTAGGGCCGAGTGGCCGCTGAGTGAATTTGAGTATGATCCAGAGGCTACACAGGAGGTAATGACACAGTTGTTTCCAGGTGCGGAGGCGCATGCGCCGTTACAGTTGCTGCTGCGGGGTACTCAGTTTCAGATCAAGGTGTGGCAGGCCCTGTTATCGATTCCAGAGGGTAGTGTCAGCAGTTATCAGGCGATTGCACGGAGCATTGGTCAGGAGAAGGCGTCGCGACCCGTCGGGAGCGCGATTGGCGCCAATCCTGTTGCCCTATTGATTCCCTGTCATCGGGTGCTGCGTGGTACGGGCGAGCTGGGTGGGTATCGTTGGGGAGTGGCGCGTAAAATGGCGCTGCTGGGCTGGGAGGCCTCCCGCGGAGCTAGGATGCAAGACGTAAGCTGAGCAACCAGAGCGCGGCAATCCCTCCAATGAAAAACAGGCTGATGGCGCCAGCCGCTTTCAGTCGATAACGGCGTACCAGCTCGAATTCCTGGAGGGTCGAAAGCAGAAATGGAAATCTGGCCGACTCCGGTGACCCCAGGCGGTGCTGGATCAGATTGCGCTGCTGTTCGGCATGGGCCATGCGCGCCTGAGTTTCAGCCGCCTTGCGTGCCAGTCCCCACTCTCGTGCATCAATCTGGCCATCACCATTCAGATCGAATCGGCTCAACAGCTCGATCCGATCCTGCTTCCATTGGCGTAACAGCTCCCGCATGAGCTCGGTTTTGTGTTGCCAATGGTCCAGTTCATCCAGACTCTTGAACTGGCCAATGGTGTAAAGCCGGTCGCCGTGGTAGATCCGTTCTTCGGTATAGCGATAACGCCCACTCCCCAGTTCGCTATTCAGCAGACCAAGCAGTTTGAACAGGGGTGTCCGCGCTATCCGCTGTTTGTCCGGTTGGCGGTTGACCGGGTAGCGCTCATTGCCATACCAGACGCTGCGATCACTGGGCGTGACCTCTGCCCCCTCTGGATCAAGTAGGCAGTGATCGGTTTCGTCTTCCAGCACAAAGATCTCGTCACTGGTGTCACTCTCAATCGTATGCCAGTTTTTATCCCCGCGTTTTTCGATCTTGAAACGGTACCAGCAGCAGGCCGTTCCGGTAAGAGGGGCGCTGATCGGCTCACCTGCCATGATCCGGGCATTTCCCACCAGTTCAACATAGCCCTGCTGGGCGGAGCGTATCTTGGCTGTTGGGGCATTTTCTATCAGGCGCGCCCGGGTCAACCAGCGAAAGGTGAAATAGAAACTGGCCAGGGCAACACCACAACAGAATAGGGTGAGCGCCCAGAACTCCACCTGGGAGAGATGAAGCAACTGCTCGCTGATACTCATCCGTTAAACAGAGACTTCAGATCTACATCCTTCTTCTCTTCCTCGGTGAACTCCAGTAGTTCGGCCGATTTGAAATTGAACATCCGTGCCAGGATCACATCAGGAAACTGCTCAATACGGACATTGTTGTTGTTAACGCTCTCGTTGTAGTACTCGCGCCGGTCGGCGATGCTGTTCTCCAAGCCGGAGATGCGCGTCTGCAGGTGCTGGAAGGTTTCGTTGGCTTTCAGATCGGGATAGGCCTCGGCTACGGCGAAGAGATTACCCAGGCCCAGCCGTAACTGGCTCTCGGCACCACCCAGGGCGCCGATATCCCCCTGCTCACGTGCACTGGATACAGCGGCCCGGGCCTGCATCACACGCTCGAGTGTCTCCTGCTCATACTGCATATACTGTTTACAGGTCTCCACCAGCTTGGGGAGTTCGTCATGGCGCTGTTTCAGCAGTACATCAATATTGGCCCATGCCTTGGTGACGCCATGTTTAAGCGTGACGAGGCCGTTGTAGATAATTACCGCATAGACGGCGACAGCAACAATGATGCCCAGTGTGACAAGTGAGCTGATTTCCATGACGTCTCTCCAGTGGTGTCGGTTTGGTTAGCCGAAAACTATACCATTCAAATGGTTTTTAAAAGTGGCTTGCGGATAGCGGTTGAACCAGGCGTGATTCACTGAGCAGATTCGGGTTGTTTAATCCCGAGTGAGCCGCTTGTCGATCGGTTTGCCCAGTAGTCGTCCCAGCAGGATTTTTGAGCGTTCGGCTATAGAGGTGTGGCTCAGGCGCCGCTCTCTGAGCAGCAGGCTCTCCATCAGGAAGGACTCCTGGTAGAGGATATTCTCTTCCGGTGGGCTGTAGGGGGTGTCGATGGTGATGCGGGCGATACGACCCAGATTAATGCCGCGCCCATCATCCAGCAGGATCAGGTGTGGGGCAATCCCCTGGGCCGGATCGGGTCGGGGGAAGTCGATAACATCGACCAGCTCATAGGCCGTATCCGAGAAGCGAATGCCCATGTTGATAGCCTCTGGTTTTAACTCCACCAGATAGATCTGCTTACCGATGGATTGCTTCAGGCGCTCTATCTGGCGACTGTATCCGGCGGATGGCCAGATCCTGTCACCGTCTAGTTCCCTAAACTCCAGGCTCTGTGGATTGCTTTGCGCCATTCAACCCCCTTAGATCATCATTCCAGGTCAAACACTTGAACCGACTTCAGCATAGCGTGTTTGGGTGCTTTGTTTCCAGTTACACAACCTGAGTGATTACTGTTGGTTTTGTTCTTGTGGACGAACAAGTAGACTACCTCCGCAAGCCCTTTAGCTCGTTTAAACAGGAGATCATCATGTCTAATATCCGTTCCTTTGACGGCACCATGCCCAAGCTGGGTGACTCGGTCTGGGTCGATCCAACCGCTGTCGTTATCGGTGATGTAGAGATCGGTGATCACGCTTCCATCTGGCCAATGACAGCGATCCGGGGCGATGTGAATCGTATCCGTATCGGTCAACGTACCAATATTCAGGATGGCAGTGTGTTGCATGTGACCCACGCCAATCCAGCTTCTCCCAATGGGCACCCACTGATTATCGGGAGTGATGTGACCGCAGGGCACAAAGTGCTGCTGCATGGCTGTACCATCGGTGACCGCTGTCTGATCGGTATGGGTTCCATAGTGATGGATGGGGCTGAGCTGGCATCGGATATCATCCTGGCAGCAGGTAGTCTGGTGACCGAAGGAAAGAGGCTGGAGGGTGGTTATCTCTGGTGTGGCTCACCGGCCAAGCGGTTGCGCAAGCTGACGGATGATGAGCTGGCTTTTCTGGCTTATGTGCCGGGGCATTATGTGAAGTTGGCGGAGAAATATCGGACGGGTGGGTGATGATAGGTAGTTTCTGTATTTTCTAGGGGATTTTGTGTCGCTACACGATCTTGATAAATGGGGTCCCGGCCCCCTTTCGCTGCTACTTCTTCCAAGTTTTTATTTCACACGGCCTCCAGCCTTTGCGAGGTACTTTTGTGACCAAAAGTACCCAAAAGTCTCTCCCCATCGTCCTGCCCTTCGGGTTCTCTGTGCTTCTCGGGGTGAGCGGCGCGCTAATAAACTCGCCGCTAAAGCGGCTCAGACAAATTAGCGCTTGTTTCCGCTCCCCCCTGCGATGCTCGACAGGCCGGAAGGGGAAAAAGTCGAGGGTGACATCACTGTTAATTTCTTGATTTGAAAAAAGAATAGCAAGTGGTTACCCACCGCTTTGCGACTTCCACGCCACCGAGTATCGCAGCCGGGTACGGAATAAGGCGCGTATCTGTTTGAGCCGCCTTGATGGCGGCGAGTTATACGCGCCCCGTACCTGGCGAGAAACGCAGGGAACCCCGAAGGTGTGGTGTGGTGGAGCGAGGGTTTTGGTTACTTTTACCCGTAAAAGCAACCCGGCGAAGGGGGCCGGGACCCCCATAGAAATAAAAATCGCGTAGCGATACAGATTAAAATTACAGTCTTGATTTCGGGATAGAATAGTGGTGAGTGAATGAGGCTTAACTCAGTGTTTTCAGTCTCCATAAAAAAGTGAATACTTACATTGCCCTTAGCTGAGCCATCACCTCAGCCGTCTCCGGCCGCACACCACGCCACAAGAAAAACGACTCGGCCGCCTGTTCAACCAGCATCCCCAGCCCATCCAGTGCCCGGGTGGCGCGGTGTTGCTGGCCCCAACGTACAAAGGCGGTGGGTTCGCTGCCGTACATCATGTCGTAGGTCCAGCCACCGGGGGCCAGCAGGTTATCTGGAAGCGGAGGCACCTCGCCTGTTAATCCGGCTGCTGTGCCGTTGATGATGAGATCAAACTGGCGACCATCCAGCTCATCCAGTCCAATCCCCTCAACAGGGCCTAACGACCCTAACGCATCGGCAAGCTGCCGCGCCTTCCCTGCGGTGCGATTGGCAATGACCAGTTTTTCGGGGCCACACTCCAGTAATGGCCTGACCACACCCTTCGAGGCCCCGCCAGCACCTAACAGGAGGATGCGACAGCCACTCAGCAGATAGCCGTGATTGACGGAAAGATCCCTTACCAGCCCGGCTCCATCGGTGTTATCGCCCCGGATGCGGCCATCTTCGAGTTGAATCAGCGTATTTACCGCACCGGCACTCTCGGCTCTTAGGCTCCTTTCGTCTGACAGTGCCCAGGCCTGTTCCTTGAAGGGGACGGTCACGTTAAGCCCACATCCTCCGGTGGCGAAGAAGTTTCGGACATCCGCTTCAAAACCGCCTAGCTTACCGAGCAGTCGTTCATAGGTGAGTGATTCTCCGGTCTGCTGGGCAAATGCGGTGTGAATCAGTGGTGATTTACTGTGTTCAATGGGATTGCCAATGACGGCATAGCGATCGGTCATGGTCTGTTTTTTTGTTGGAAAGATGTCGTATTCAAAAGGGTTAGAGTCAGTATTGATTCCGTGGCCCGCGAAAGGGATGCTACTCGTTCAGCCATTCAGCGGCCTGTCGGGCAAAGTAAGTGAGAATGCCATCGGCCCCGGCCCGTTTGAAGCAGAGCAAGGACTCCATCACCACGGCCCGCTCATCCAGCCAGCCATTGATCGAGGCGGCCTTAAGCATCGCATACTCGCCACTGACCTGATAGGCATAGGTGGGTACACCAAAGTTCTCTTTCACCCGGCGCACAATATCCAGGTAGGGCATGCCGGGTTTGACCATCACCATGTCAGCCCCTTCGTTCAGATCCAGCTCAACCTCGCGCAGGGCTTCATCGCTGTTGGCGGGGTCCATCTGGTAGGTGTATTTGTTGCCACCCCCCAGATTGGCCGCAGAACCGACGGCATCCCGGAACGGGCCGTAGAAGCTGGAGGCATATTTTGCTGAATAAGCGAGTATCCGTGTGTGTATCTGCCCCGCTGATTCCAGGGCCTCCCGAACTGCACCAATGCGCCCATCCATCATATCGGAGGGGGCTACGATATCGGCGCCAGCCTCGGCATGGGATACGGCCTGTTTCACCAATACTTCAACAGTCTCGTCGTTCATCACATAGCCGGTGTCATCCAGCAGACCGTCTTGACCGTGGGTGGTGAAGGGATCCAGTGCCACATCGGTTATCACGCCCAGTTCAGGCACGGCATCCTTCAGGGCGCGCACGGCCCGCTGGGCCAGCCCATCGGGATTAAACGCCTCAGCGGCATCCAGCGATTTGGCACTTTGCGGCGTCACGGGAAACAGCGCCATGGCCGGAATACCGAGTGCAGCGGCGGCCTTTGCCTCCTTAACCAGCAAATCGATACTCATTCGCTCGACGCCGGGCATGGAGCTGACAGGCTCGCGTTCACCACTCCCTTCCAGCACAAAGACCGGATAGATGAAATCGGCTGGAGTCAGATTGTTCTCGCGCATCAGGCGGCGGGAAAAATCATCCCTGCGCATTCTACGGGGACGTGCAGCGGGGTAGCGGGCGGATAGTGCGGTTTTGCTCTGCATGGGTGATGCTCCGGCGTGCAGTGTTGCGTGTCTCGACACTCGTATTGGAATTAGGCCCATACGATACCGCACCACCCTGCGCGGCACCAAACAGATGTGGTATCTTTTTCCCGGTTTTTTGAAGGGCAATGACATTATCCCTCGCAGTAATTCAGTGGAGAGCAGTATGCAGAAGTCACCCTATGTTTTTGATGTGGACGTGGATGGATTTGAAGAGCGGGTGCTCCAAGCTTCGGAGGGACAGCCGATCCTGGTTGATTTCTGGGCGGAATGGTGTTCTCCCTGTCTTGCCCTGACGCCGGCTCTGGAAAGGACTGTCGGGGCCTATGGAGGTCAGATTCTTCTGGCCAAGGTAGAGGTGGATGACAATATGAAATTGGCCGGTCACTATCGGCTACGCGGTTTTCCCACTGTGATTCTGTTTCATAAACATGAGGAGTTAGGGCGTTTCAGTGGTGCGCGGGCCAGTCACTGGATTGAGGAATGGATTGACCAGCACTGGCGTTAAGCTGGGTAGAGTTCCACCTCTACATCTTTCTGAATATTCCTACAAGCAGGTAGGGGATTGGTGCGGGTGCGCACCTGTGCCGAGGATTAAACTTATGCACATCACGTCTTTATATTTACGAATTCAAGAAGCCTATTCTGTTTTTTAACTACCTCAGAAAAAGTGCTTCAGTTATTCAGTGTGGCAACCGATACAGGGCTCATGGTTCAGTAATTTAGCTTTCAATACCTTGTCGAGGGACTAACAGGGTTACCGGAGATAGTCAGATGGGACAGAGTGGTTTACTTTCAATAAAAAGAGATCAGATTTTAATCGTGATACTGCTGATGATCTCTTCGTTCTCAGTTATGGCGGAGCAGCTTGCAGGCCCGCAGCAGGTGATCCAGCGTATCTCTGACGAGTTACAAACCGTCTTGATGCAGAATCAAGAGCAGATGAAGAGTGACCCCTCCTTTGTTTATCAATTGGCTAATGATGTCTTGATACCCCATGTGGATTTTGGTCATGTCTCCAGCCTGGTTCTGGGAAAGTACTGGCGCAGGGCCACTGATGAGCAAAAGCAGGAATTTTCTCATCAGTTTCAACGGCTGTTAGTACGGACCTATTCTACCGCTTTCAAGGAGTTCCAAGGCTGGGAGATCAGTTATACGCCTTTGCGGATGAATGAGGGTGATCAGGATGTGGCTGTCCATACCAAGGTTAATCGTGATGGGGCACCCCCGGTTGATGTGGTCTACCAAATGCACATAAAGGACGGTGGCTGGAAGGCCTATGATGTCAAGATTGAGGGCATCAGCTTGGTTACGAACTATCGCAGCAGTTTCGCAAAAGAGGTGCGACGGAGTGGTATGCGGGGGTTGATAGAGCGGATAACCGAACTTAATGACCGCCGTGGAAGGCAAGTGACGAGTAGCAGTCAGACTTGATAGGAAGAATCGGCGTCAAAAAAAATAAAAAAGTCAAAAAAATGTCTACAGTTTTAATTACGCCTGCCGTTAAGGTAATTGAAGGTTAGGTCTGCTTCACAGATGAATCAGACATGGCAAAGGGTATATTGTAAACAGAGGCGACGGTTCTATTGGATGTTGTCCAATCTATCGGTCCTTCGTTGTAACTCCTCCGGCGCTTATACGGCGCTTTCCGGGCTCATCCCCTCCCCAGATGAGTCCGTTTTTTTTATCCCACTTAAACATTCATGAATTAACCGATTACCCGCGAATCACGCGGCCTGATAGGGCGTCCCTGATTGTGGACGGTCTTAGACTATCTCCTAACGGCCCACTGATGATGTAGTTCACGCCATCTCCCAGCCGCTGATGGACTTGCAATGCCGATGTGGCGGGATGCTGCCCTGAACGATTCGCACTGGTCGAGACGAGAGGCGAGTCACAGGCTCGGCAAAGTGCTGAAGCCAGAGGGTGAGCGGTAACGCGAACGGCAAGGGTCTGGTGTATGCCAGTCAGCCAGAAAGGTAGGTTATCAGCAGCAGGTAGCAGCCATGTGTTAGGCCCAGGCCAACTGTCCCAGACAGGCTTCATGTGATCATCATCTAAGGGTTTGATAAACGGTATTAACTGTTCGTAATCAGCCGCAATTAAAATCACCCCTTTTTCGATCGGCCGCTGTTTGAGTTGGAGCAGGTGCTCCATACTCTGCTGGTTCAGTGGGTCACAGCCTAAGCCGTAAACAGCCTCTGTAGGGTAGGCGATGAGGCCGCCATCATTAAAACAGCGGGCAGCCTCTCGCAATTTCCAGGGGCTCAGTGATAATGCCATTTGATCCGGGATTACAGGGATGCCTGCAATTTTGCATCTTTCTCTATTACGCTGGCGGCATTCGCTTCGCGGTCGGTCTTGATGCGTGTTGCCAGTTCAGGATCAGAGAGCGCCAGGATCTGCGCCGCCAAATAACCGGCATTCTTAGCACCAGCTTTACCCACAGCAACGGTTGCCACGGGGATACCGCCGGGCATCTGTACGGTAGACAGCAGCGCATCCATACCCTGCAGTGGCCCGGCATCCAGTGGAATACCAATCACAGGTTTCAGGGTTAATCCAGCCACGGTACCGGCCAGATGGGCCGCCAGTCCCGCCGCACAGATGAAGGCGGCACAGCCGCGTGAATCGGCGTCTTTGACGTAACTATGTGTGACATCGGGGGTGCGATGTGCCGAAGTGATTTTTGCTTCAAAAGGGATGTCGAGGGATTTGAGAACATCCATCGTAGACTGCAGGACCGGCAGGTCAGAGTCAGATCCCATCAGAACAGCTACAAAAGGTTTACTCATGGTTCACTACCCATTATCGAAAAAAAATGAGCAATGAACGATACCTGAAATAGTTTGCCTCGGCTACGTTTTCAGTATCGCCTCGCCCATAAAAAGAAATATATTCCTTATGTTTTATCAATGCATTATCCACTTGGCCTCTGTTTGTATAGAGGTCTAGTACGGGGGGCGCGTTTGGCGGCTTCCTAATGAGAACGGCATCAGAGGGCGCGGTGAAATGCAAATGCTCATACAAATAGTTTCTGCTGTCCCCAAAGTGATGGGCATCCTTGTGCTCTGCTTTTCCATGGGGGTAGATGCTGGGACTTCAAATGAGATAGAGATGGGGATATCTGAGTACGCGGATACGAGTCGTTCTCACCTTAAATCCGCAACGGATTTGCCGGCTAAAAATCGAGTTAGTAGTTCCACTGCAGATCACTCCGAATTTAAAGAGTTACAGGGCCCTTTTACCAGTGGTCCCGAAGTAACCGAGGCCTGCCTGAGTTGTCACAACAAGGCGGGTCAACAGTTTATGAAAGGTATCCATTGGACTTGGGAGTACAAGCACCCGGTCACGGGTCAGACCCTGGGTAAGAAGAATGTGGTGAATAACTTTTGCACCAATGCCCGGGGTAATGAAGGGATGTGTGCACAGTGCCACGCCGGTTATGGCTGGAAAGATGAAGGTTTCGATTTTAATGACCAGACCAAAATAGATTGTCTGGTCTGCCATGATTCAACGGGCAGCTATTACCGTACTCCAAACTCGAAAGGTAATGCGGCCTGTTCCATTATGTTCGAGGGAAAGCAGCCGATTGATTGGAACAAGGTCGCGCAAAGTGTGGCGCTACCCACGCGTTCAAACTGTGGTACCTGCCACTTCTACGGGGGTGGAGGGGACGGAGTAAAACACGGAGATCTCGATTCATCGCTGAAGCATCCTGACAAGGCTCTGGATGTGCATATGGATGCCGGAGGTCTCAACTTCAGTTGTACCGAATGTCACCAGGGTGAAGGCCACAAGTGGTCAGGCAGCCGCTATAACATGGATGCCAAAGATGAAGAGGGCGTCGGTAAGCCGGGGCAGCGGCGTCTGGTTGCTACCTGTGAAAGTTGCCATGGCCATTCGCCACATCCAGGGAACAATCTCAAAGCGGTGAAACTGAATGGCCATACGGACCGAGTTGCGTGTCAAACCTGCCATATTCCGGCTTTTGCGCGGGGTGGTGTGGCGACAAAAACGGATTGGGATTGGCGCACAGCAGGCAAACTTAAAAATGGTGAAGGTTTTAATCTGAAGGGGTACACCCAGGGCAACGGAGAGCATCGCGCGATTTATAAATCAATCAAAGGTGATTTCAAATACGGTGAAAATTTAACGCCAAGCTACGCCTGGTTTGATGGTGTGATGAACTACACCACAATTGAAACAACGTTTGATCCAAAAGCGGGGCCGGTAGAAATTAATGGCTTTAACGGTGCTTATGATGATGAAAAATCACGTATTTGGCCGTTCAAAAAAATGCACGCTACCCAGCCTTACGATAAAGGGAATAATACCCTGGTCTATATGCACCTCTGGGGCGAGGATGAGAGTGCCTTCTGGGGTAACTATGATTTTGGTAAAGCGATCAAAGTGGGCATGGAAAAGAATAACAAGCCGTATTCTGGAGAGCATGGCTTTGTGGATACGGTCTCATACTGGCCGATTACGCATATGGTCGCGCCTAAATCAGAGGCCCTTAATTGTTCCGGATGTCATGCAAAAGAGGGCAGGTTAAGTGAATTGAGTGGATTTTATATGCCAGGTAGAGATGGCTTTGGATGGCTGGACATACTGGGCTATCTTGCTGTGATTGGGGCCCTTTTGGTTGTACTGGTACATGGCGTCATTCGGTTTGTTATGTGTAAAAAGAGAGTCACTGAGCATTGCAAGGCTGAGGAGTAATCGACATGGTCAAACGAGAGAAGCACGCGGTTACTATCTATACTCGTTATGAACGATTTTGGCACTGGTCACAGGCAGCGCTGATCTTTATGCTCGCTTTTACGGGCTTTGGTCTGCATGGCACGCATGCTCTTTTACCCTTTGAAAAGGCGGTGATGTTGCATACCTTCTCGGCGATTGCATTGATACTGTTATGGATCTTTACTACCTTTTGGAATTTTACTACGGGTAACTGGCGACAATTTTTGCCGCATACCAAAGGACTTTTTGCCGTCATTCGTTATTATGCGTGGGGCATTCTTTTCGGAGAAGAACATCCACATAAAAAAACCTTAAGGAGAAAACAGAATGCACTCCAGGGTCTAGCCTACCTGACATTCATGGTCATAATCGGTCCTGCATTGTGGATTACCGGCATCATCTATCTTCTTTACGATGTGTGGAATGAAATCCCCGGTGCGGCAGATGGGTTGTTTATTGTGGCCGCTCTACATACGGCTGCCGCTTTCCTAATGGTGACATTCGTTATTGTTCATATCTACATGACTACAACAGGAAAAACACCCCTGCATTACATCAAGACAATGCTTACAGGGGTTGAGAATGTGGAGCTTACAGAAGTGGAACGAGCCTATTTGGCCGAGGAACATCCAGATAGGTTGAAGGACGCATAGCACCCATGTGACCCTATGATGTACTCGTACGCTGCGTACTTATTTTGGCAAGACTAGAAACATGCAATCCTACTGTGAAGCATTTATTGGTAAGATGGCGTTCAACTAAATAATCAATGCAATAAGAGAGTTATCACCTTGCCTGATGAAAAACTGAAAAAACTTTGTGATAACGCAACCGCAGCACATGCGCGCATTCAGCAGGAATTTATAACGATCAATCCCATCGTAGGGGTCAGCCAACATATGCGGCAGAATGGTGTACCAGCTGATGCGATGACCATAGAGTGTTTCGGTAGTGACAAGCGCATTATTCTAGTACTGCATGATCAGGCGCCTGACCTTATTAGCTATCAGCTCACATATAAAGATAAAGACCCCGAGAAGGCATTTATGCGTATTCCATTTAGTGAGATGACGGCAGATAAATTATATGAATTGATTAAAGAGTATTTCGCCTAACTTAAAATCAGGGCGTTCTTCAATATATTTGCACCACAAGAATAGGGTTTCAGTAAGCGCAGTTAAACAGGCTTCCCACACTGAATACAAAACTTGTTTCCTTGAATAATGTCACCCCCGCAATAGATGCAATATTTGGATGATTGCTGATCCGGTTTAACGGGATTTGGTGAAAGCGTCTGTTTGAGCTCTTCAATCAAGCGATCAACACCGTTATGAAAATAGGGTTCGGCCGGTATGGGAATGGCATTTCGAAAGGCCAGCAGTTTTATACTGTTTGGAAGCTGTGCTTCATCAGGGTTAGTGGCATTTTTTACCAGCACAGGAATGATAGGAATCTGTTGCTTAAGCGCAGTTTCTATTTCAACTTTGACGGGATCGTTGTCGCGTTCCAGGCGGCGTTGCCCCGCACTGTTTTGTGCTTCTAGCCATTCGGGGCCAATGACCACCAGGAAGACACTGCACCCTTCAATACTTTTGCTGATGTGATCACGATAATCGACACCCGCGGGTATAGAGTCGACATCACGGAAGATCGTCGCCTTACCAAACTCATTGTTTAGGCGGTCGCAGATACGGCCGGTGATTTCGCGACTGTCATCACGTCGATAAGATATAAAGATGGAACCTTTGGGCTTTGCTTTAACGGGCGCTGGTTTATAGCTTGTTTGTTCCGATAGTTGTGTCTGTTTACCGATAAACTTAACGTAAAGATATTGACTTGGCTTGACGATTGAATTAATCGATTTTTCGAAGCCTTTGAGTGTGAAAATCTCTTTTATTGTTTCGGGTGAACGATCGCCGCATTCAATAGAAATATCGTCATTAGGATTCAGAGTGAGCTGTAGCGGCTCACTTTTATAAAAATCAAGTTTGACGCCGACGGCATGCTTACCAGGCGGAAGTTGAAATTGTTTGCTTTGGCCCGCCTTAATTGTACCAACGGCCTTGTTATCTACCGTGATGGTGAATTGGCGCAGTTGATTAGAACTGGTCTTGTTCCTTTTGAAGGTAATGAAGGCAGAGGATTGACTCATAGGAAGATCCTTTCCCGTTTTGTTACATATCACTGCTGATTATGAAGTAGACCAGCATGATGCCCAGGCTGACATAGAGCCACAACTTACCGACATCTTTCTTCTCTTCTGACTCGCCTTGGGCAAGATAGATAATGCCCATGATCAGGCCAATGAAGGGGATAAAGATCGAGGCCGCGAGGATGCCATATTTCATTCCATCAGGAACTGTAGGCTGTCCTTGGTCAATCTCAACCACATCATTGACAGGGTTTTTAATGGGGTCATTTGTTGAAGCGCTTAGCTGATGCCGGCAGTTACCGCAGAATTTAGCGCCTTCAGGATTTTCAGTTCCACACTCTGGACAAAACACGTCGACTCCCTCCTTATCAGTCCCACATTTATTATCCTTATGTTAGCAGCCTAATTGGCATCAGGCGGATGGTTTGATCTCTCTGTTGGGCTGCTATCTTATTACACTATAAATACTAGACTACTTACCTGATTACAACAGGCTGGTGTAATCGTGGGCTATAATAAACGGTCAGAGTGACATGGAGGAAGCGTGTCACCTCGAGATTGATAGAGGTGTTGCGAAAAGGGAATAATAATGGATAAACGCAAGGAACGTACAGAAGCGCTTGTTAATGAGGTACGTGCTGTATTGAGCGGTCATATGATCGACCCTGAAGCAGCTGATCTGCTGGCGCGTCAACTGATTGAGCTGGATATTCATTACTGGGCGCGACGCCTACTACTAAAGCTGCTTTCCCATAAAGACATTCAGCGACACCAGCGTATCCGCCTGGTTCAGGGGTTGGCGCTGGCCACCTACAAAGATGCATCGCTGCTTCAAGTAGAGGCCTTCGATACCGCTCAAGCGCTGCTTGCGGCCGAGTTTGATCTGCAGACTACAGAGGATCAGGAAACGCTGGGTCTTGTGGGCGCACTCTATAAACGACGCTGGCGTCTTGATTGCCGGCAGTGTTGGTTGGAACAATCCTTATACTATTATCGGCGTGGATTTGAATGTGGTGTGTTGCACGATGCTGGCTACACGGCCATCAATGCAGCTTATCTTCAGGACCTACTGGCTCACATCGAGAGCCAGTCGCACCATTCGGGGGTATCGTTGGAAAATGCGCAAACCCGACGAAGAGAGGCGCGAAAGATTCGTGAGCAGATTATATCGGAGTTGAGTCACAACCTGCCTGACACCAAAACCGTTGAGAAGTCACATTACTGGTTGATAGTGACAGTAGCGGAGGCGTACCTGGGTATTGGTGCTGACCAACAGGCGAGTCTGTTACTTCAACAGGTAGCAGGCCTAAAAGATATCCCTGACTGGTGGCGTAAAAGCACCGTGGAGCAGCTCACGCATTTGATTCAAGTACAAGCAGTTGATCAGGATGTCGAAACGCTTAATGAGTCCACCGCTTGGTCAGCGGTTAAATGGCTGATGGGCGATGCACCGGTCAAGGCAGCCGAGACACTTTTTTCTGGCAAGGTCGGACTGGCGTTATCGGGCGGAGGTTTTCGCGCCTCTTTTTATCACTTGGGCGTACTGGCGAAATTAGCAGAGTTGGATATGCTGCGTCACATTGAGGTGATCTCCTGTGTATCGGGTGGCTCGATTGTCGGGGCTCACTATTACCTTGAATTGCGTCGCATGATCCAATTTTCGGCCCATGAAGCGTACCCGATGAAGCGTGGGTTAAGTGATAAAGAGATTACCCATGCGGACTATTTAGCGCTGGTAGACAAGCTCATCATAGACTTCATTGATGGCGTTCAGAAGAACCTCCGTATGCAGGTGCTGGCGAATCCACTTGCTAACCTTAAGATGCTCTTTCTCCCCACGTATTCACGCACAGAATATTTGGGCGAGCTCTATGAAAAGCACCTTTATAGCCGAGTTAAAGACAATTCACAGAGTGATGCTGATAACGCTGCACCCCGTTTCATCAAAGATATGATCATCCAGCCTCCGGATGAAGCCGCCGGCTTTCGTCCGGACAATGCAAATTGGCGACGTTGTAACAAAATTCCTCAGTTGATACTTAATGCCACGACATTGAATACAGGCCATGTCTGGCAGTTCACCGCTACCTGGATGGGTGAGTCACCGAACATGATCAACCGAGAGATTGATAAAAATCCTCGGCTGCGTCGGCTCTACTATCAGGAAGCCCCAGAAGAGCGTTATGAAAACTTTCGGTTGGGTCATGCCGTAGCGGCCTCATCCTGTGTGCCGGGCCTGTTTGAGCCGATTGAATTACCTAATCTCTATCCGAGTAACAACATCCGGCTTGTGGATGGGGGTGTGTTTGATAATCAGGGTTACGCCTCACTGCTGGAACAAGATTGTAAGGTGATGTTGATCAGTGATGCCAGCGGTCAACTCACATCGGATGAAGACCCTGCGGGAGGCGTGCTGGGGCCGATATTACGCAGTAACTCAGTCATGATGGAACGTATTCGGGGAAGTGGGTATGAAGATCTCCATGCACGTCATCGTAGTGGACTCCTTAAGGGGCTCACCTATGTGCACTTAACACAAGGGCTGGATTCAAAGGAGATTGATTGGAATAAAAACGCTATGGACATAGCAGTGGGTTCAATTGCGGAGCCCATTACAAGCTATGGTATTCGCCGGGATGTTCAACAACAGCTGGCAAAAATTCGAACCGACCTGGACTCGTTCAATGACATGGAAGCGCTTGCCTTAATGAATAGCGGCTACCATGCCATGTCAGAAGCGGCGCGTCGCATTAAAGGGTTTCAGCTTGTGGAAAGTGTTGAGCATGAGTGGGCATTCAGCCAACTTGATGGTGTAATGAAATCTAAAACACAAGCCGGCGCAAAAATAACGGCAAAGCAGCTAGACCAACAACTGAAAGTTTCTCCTATGAAATTTTTCAAAGTGTGGCGATTGAGCAAAGGATTGTTTGGATTAGCGATTGGAATAGCCGTTACTATAGTGACTAGCGTCAGTTACTGGACGATAAAAACTCTGATTGCCGATCCGCAAATGAGTCTAATGTCGACGGATCTGATTCAATCAGCGATCACCAGGTTGACTGAAATGTTGACCCTTCAGAATCTAGTTGGTGGCCTGCTATTCCTTTTGCTTGGTTATGGCGTGTTTGCGCTGTTTGGCAGGCGTGTGGGAAAACGTATTATGCAATTTCTCAAACCGCGATCCGTTGTAAATCGCGTTACTATTGGGCTGGGGATTGGATTAGTGGGATGGATTTTTCCCCGTTTGCACCTTATGCTGTTTGATCGAATCTATTTACACATCGGTCGCATGCGTCACTAGGCGCATCAGGAAATAATTTTAGCTTCACAGTGGTGTTTGCACTGAAATCAAGGCTGATACTCCAGTATGTCGCATCATTTTTTTCAACGACCTAGCCGATAGTAAGCCCTATATCCCCAGGCCTTCATACAGAGTTGCCGGGCACTCATTCGCTAAATCATCATACTATGGAAAAACTGAACCAGTATGGGAGGCACTTGTTTGATTAATACTGATCTCACACAAAAAAACTTATTTGGTAAATGCTTTTCCGTTCGTCTCTTCTCGTTAAAGAAGGGGGAGGCGCTGTTTCGACAAGGTGAAGCAGTAACGCGATTTTATGTAGTTGATGAGGGGCGAATTCATCTTAAACGGAATTCAATGGACGGATGTCCTGCCTTGTTGCAGGTGGCACTTGCTGGGGAGATGGTTGCTGAAGCTTCCCTCTTTTCAGGCACATACCACTGTACAGCTATTGCGAATTGTTTGAGCAGTGGTTATTCAGTCAGAAAGCAAGCGCTGATGGAGTATCTCACTTCTTCACCTCAGGCCGCTGTGCAAGTGATGGAAATCCTAGCCCAGCAGATTCGTGATCTGCGCGCACTGCATGAGATTCGGAATATTCGTTCTGCTAAGGAGCGGGCCATGAATTATCTCAGATTGCTGAGTGATGATCAGGCTCAAGTGCAGTTACACATCAGTTTGAAGGATATGGCTTATCGGTTAGGGCTTTCGCATGAGGCGTTCTATCGGGCTTTAAAGCAGCTAGAGGATGATAATATGATCTTTAGAGGTCACCAACTCATTCAGTTACTATGATTTGAATCATATGTGATAGCCGCATTCATTATTACCCTATACATTACCTATCCAAGCCTGAAGCATAGGAGTGGTTTTGAATAAATTGCTGACATACCTTATCCCGGTTACTGTTTTATTTATGGCCCCCACTGTGCAGAGTGAGCCTGATCAGCGCATTCAGCTTGATCTTCCTGAGCCGATGCAGACTCATCTGCTTGCTAGTATGCGCCAGCATCTGGTCGTTATAGACCAGCTTTTAGGAATGTTGGCTCGAGAGGATTTTGACAAAGCAGCAGACCTGGCTGAAAGAGAGCTTGGTATGAGTTCGCTGGATAAACATGGGGCCAGCCACATTGCCAAATACTATCCGAAGCAGTCAGCACAATTTGGCACCAACATGCATAAAGCCGCCAGCCGTTTCGCGCGAGTTGCCCAGGAAGGGGATGCACTTGCCGCATACAAAGCCTTGGGTGAAATCACCCAGAATTGTGTGGGCTGTCATGCCACGGCGAAAGTGCGGTAATGTAGGGCCACGTTGCTGTGGCGGCCTTGGTATTTCGTAGTAAACGCACTGTCTTAATTTAATGTCATTGTAAGTATTAGGTGGGCGTTGGCGGGACAATTAATATGCACTTTTTAATGGGGCAATAATGAAATTAACCGGTTATCTTATTCAGGTAGTGCTAGGGGTGTTCTGTAGTTTGTCTGTGGTTTTATCTGAAGAACTCGAACTGCAAGAAATTACAACAAATATCTATGCTATTGTTGGGAGTTTGGATAATAGAACGCCTGATAACTTGGGTAACAATGCCACTTTTGGTTTTGTCGTTACGACAGAAGGTGTTGTATTAATTGATGCGGGTGGCACTTATAAAGGCGCGCAGAAAATTCATGAAGTAGTCCAACGCGTCACCGATAAGCCCATCGTCAAAATCATCAATACGGGGGGACAGGATCATCGTTGGCTGGGTAACAGTTATTTTAAGCGCCTTGGCGCTGAAATTATTGCAAGCGAGAAAGCCGTTAAAGATCAAAAGGCTCGATTAAATGACCAATTATATGGGCTTGGAATTCTTGTCGGTAGTACCGGTCTAGACGGAACAAGTGATGTTTATGCAGACCGGACTTTTGCTAAAAGCCTTAGCTTTGTAATAGGCGACTTTGCCTTTGAGATACATCATGCAGGACAAGCGCACACACCAGGTGACAGCTTTGTCTGGTTACCGAAGCAGCGTGTAATGTTCACAGGTGATATCGTGTATACGGAACGTATGTTAGGCATTCTTGATCATTCAAACAGTAAGCGCTGGATGGAAACCTTTGAGGTAATGGCTTCGTATGATTCACAGTATATGGTCCCTGGCCATGGGCATCCTACAACGTCTGAAAAAGCAAAATCAGACACCTATGAATATTTAAAGTTTGTCAGGCAGTCTGTAGCCGAATTCATTGAGAGCGGTGGGGATATCAGCGAGATATCAAAGATCGATCAGTCTAAGTTTAACTACCTCCTCAATTATGACCTGTTATCAGGAAGAAATGCTCAGAGAGTCTATTCAGAGCTTGAATGGGAATAATGGCACGCGCAGTACTCGAGTTTTATTTACATGCGCATGCGAAATTAGCGAAACCAGTGCGACAGTCGTTCATGATAGAGATGGGCTTCGTATTGCGGTCCATTATAGAAACCAGCGACTTGCCGAAAATCTGCTGAAGCCGGATCGGCTTTTTTTGTTTGTGCCTGCCTGGGTAGCAGGAAATTTCCAACAAAGGCACTTGTGTAGCGACCGGTGCGGTAAATAGCTCGGCCGCGTTATTTGCGCCAACAGCTGTAAAGTTGGTCCCCATGATCTGTCCAAATCGAGACTCATGGATTGCTAGGCCATTCCGATAGTGATTCGATCGGCTTGTGCCGCATCACTATAACTGTTCAAGGGGCTCACTGCCGTTTAGAAAAGTACTCTGTGCGCCTTGGGCTGCTTTTTCTCCGATCTAAATGACGCCATCTAGATCAAGTGGGAGTGCAGTCATATAAGATGGCATTTTAGTCCACTCCTTGAAGTATGACTGTCTGCTCTGAAGAGAGATGCTTTATTATTTATTCTGCTTTTTCAGAATCATTAACCAGTTTCGTGCGATAATTTTCTATACAGTCACTGCAGATATAAGCAGAAGGTCCCTGAACCATCTTTTTGACCTGATTGGACCCCTTGCCACAGAACGAACAGAATGGCGGCTCGGGCTTTGTTTTGGTGGGTCCTATTTTCTTATTCATCCGGTTCATACATCATTAGAAAGGTCGCTTGGCTAATAGTATAGCCATCTGTTCTGTCAGGATTATTAAATACAAGATAATCACCCGCCTGATAGTGGGATACGCCCTCTTTCGTATTGATGCTACCCGCTGTTGTCGCTTGTTCTGCCCAGACGGGGGTCGTTTTTATAAAGCGACCGGGTGCGACTTGTCGATAGGTCTGGCTGAAGGTATTTGCATCAATCGAGTAGACTTCGCCATTATTCTCTACCAGCCAGTCTCCGGGTTTGCAGTGTTGTTCTGAACCCCATTTTTGATAGTGTATCCCTGGCGTATCCAGTGTTAGCTGGATGGCGGTAATCGCCTGGTCCGGATGTTTACGATAGCGTTGCATTATGCTCATGAACTGAATGTAGCACGAATTTGTCAGGATAAATAAATGGAGTTTTTTATTGATGGGCGGTGTAGAAGGAATATACGTCGTGCGGGAAAGTGTTTTAACTGGATGTTGCCCTAGGGGTGCAGTACTTGGGTACTACCCGCGCATTTTTACGTTTCATGATGAGCCGACAGGGTCGGCTCATCATGTGCTATCAGAAGCTCTTTGAGACGGAGAAGATACCCCGGCCATCGGCCAAGTGGTTATTACTGACGTCGGTGTCTGTGTAAGCCAGTTCAAAATCCAGTCCGGCATAAGATTTATTGATTCCAATCTTCCAGTCGGTTACCTCTGTGCCGGTGTCAGGGTCGCTATAGCCAATGTGTAATCCGAGACCAAACCCTTCTGGGAGTTCAACGTCAGCACCCGCTTCCCAGTAGGTGTTGTCGTTTTCTGAATCATGAGAGACCTTGGCGCTCAGGAAACCATAACCGATCCCCAGATAGACTTCATCGAAATCACTGCTACTCTGACCAGGATAGTCATAATGAATGAAGCCGACGTCGTAGCTAAAGCCATTTGATAATTCATTGCTGTAGCCTGCATAGAGATCAATTTCAACATTGGCGTTGTCATTGAAATCAACGTTTGAGCCCCACGCACCCAGATAGATACCGCTTTCATGGGCGTAGTCCAGGCCACCCTGTATAGCCATGCCGTTATCGGTCTGCGATGTACCTCGCCAGACGTAATCGGATGTGAATGCGACGTTGGCACTGATGGGGCCTTCAGCAAAAACCAAGTGGGGAAGTGCTGCCACGGCCAGTGCTCCGGCAAGTGAAGAATAACGAACTTTCATATGTAGGCTCCTTAACGAGTTTGTATGACATAACAATAGTTACAATTGCTATAGACATTGCAGGGGTCATGCCAAGAAAAATTAGTGATTACTAATCAAACAGTTGACATTAGGTACCCTAGAAATGAGGCGTGGTTGGTTGCCCTAAGTTGATGCGATTAACACTAGATCGCCCATTAATTGTGCATTGTATAAACGTTTCTACTGAGTTGCTGATACACTGAAATCGTTAGGTATTTGTTTTGTACCCTAAAGGATTGTGCATAGATGAAATATATAGAGATTGTGGCAGCAGCAACCAGTGCGGACACTATTTCAGCGATTGCTGAAAAAGGTAAAGCAGAAGATTGTCGGCTAGGCGTGGTCGGTGAGGATGGTATGCAGCAGATGCGGCTTCTTGTCACCGAAGAGAAATTACAGTGGGTACTGGATGCCTTGCAGCACGTATTGGGTGCACAACCTACGGCAAGGATAGTGATCTTGTCAGTTGAAGCGTCATTGCCAAGAAAAGAGGAGAAAGAGGGTGAAAAGAAGGCAGCCGCTACAGCCGCACGAGAGGCGCTTTATCACGGGGTGGAAAAAAATGCCCGGCTCAATACGAATTATATCGTGCTGGTCATGTTGTCCACGATTGTTGCGGCTATCGGTCTGATTGAAAATAATGTAGCCGTTGTGATTGGTGCCATGGTGATTGCTCCGCTGTTGGGGCCAAATCTTGCGTTAAGTCTGGGCATTGCTCTGGGTGATATCCCGCTGGTTAAAGAGTCGATCAACACCTTGCTTGCGGGTACAGCTCTGGCCATATTGATCTCTATCGGGGTGGGTTACTTCTGGCTGACTGAACCTTTTAGTGAAGAGCTACTCGCCAGAACCGTAGCGGGATTGGATTCTGCTGCATTGGCCCTTGCTTCGGGTGCGGCTGCCGCACTCTCTTTGACCACGGGTCTGTCCAGTGTGTTGGTTGGTGTGATGGTGGCTGTGGCACTGCTGCCGCCCGCTGCCACAGCAGGAATGATGCTGGGCCATGGTGATATGCAACTGGCGATTGGTGCGGCACTGTTGCTTGCCGTGAATATTGTCTGTGTCAATCTGGCAAGTAAATTGGTATTTGTTGTGAAGGGCATCTATCCCCGTACTTGGGTTGAGAAAGAGAAGGCCAAGCGTGCAACAGTGGTCTATGTTGTGGGCTGGGTTGTGTTGTTGGTGATTCTGCTGTTGGTCATTTTTGCGCGTGAATCGCTGATCCCGTAATCAAACATGAACGCTTGCTGTTATGGGTTTGCATGTACTTGAGTGGAGAAAACAATGAAACCAAGAATCAGTATGATTACGCTCGGCGTCGATGATATCGAACGCGCTGTGACATTTTATGAAAAAGGTTTGGGATTCCCCAGAATGGACTCACCCCCCACCGTTGCCTTTTTCACACTGAACGGTAGTTGGCTTGGCCTGTATGGCAGGGAAGCCCTTGCAGAAGATGCAATGGTTTCTGCAGAGGGGAGTGGTTTTAACGGTTTTGCGCTGGCGCATAATGTGGGCTCGGAAGCTGAAGTGGATGCACTGTTGTCACAAGCAGTTGATGCAGGTGCAACCCTGGTGAAGCCTGGGCAGGAAGTTTTCTGGGGCGGCTATTCCGGTTATTTTAAAGATCCGGATGGGCATCTCTGGGAAATTGCACATAATCCCTTCTGCTGGATTGGGCCAGAAGATGAGTAAACTATTTTATCTGTAATATAGCGAGGCGTATTCATGTTTCAACCGGATAAGAACAACACCTATCCAGAGCAGGTTTGGTTTGAAGATTTTTTTGCTGGTCAGCGATTTGATTACGGTGCTTGGCTAATGACTCAATCTGAGATGATCGACTTTGCGACCCTCTATGATCCAGAACCTTTTCATCTGGATGAAAAAGCGGCTATTGAGCTGGGTTGGGGTGGTCTGATTGCCTCGGGCCCACAGGTCGCATCAATCTGGCGGCGCTTGAGTAAGGAGGCATTTCCGAATGCGCAAAGTGTCATCTCGCCCGGCTGGGAGAATATCCGCTGGATAAAGCCGGTTTTTGCGGGGGATTGTTTACATGCGCATACTGAGATTAGCGAGATACGTTTATTGGCGAGTCGTCCTGGCGAAGGGATGATCAAGTTACAGAACAGTATCTACAGAAAAAAAGATGATGTCGTTGCCACCCTGAGTTCCACCTGGTTTGTGCGTTGTCGCCCATAGCGGGCTGTTTTTAAACAGCTTGATGGATAGTAATGGCGATACAACTGTCTGAGTTATTACTCTGATTTATATGTAGACAGGTGAATTCATGAATAGTCATATGCGAATCGTTCTAGTGGGCTTCATGGCGTTGTTATTGACAGGGTGCATGTCGGCTCAGGCATTGCGTGATGAGCGCATAGAGGCCGAGCAACCTCTCTTTAATAGCTATCCATCCGCAATACAAAAGCAGATTCGCTTGGGGCAGATCGATATTGGCTTTACGAAAGACATGGTACGTCTTGCCTGGGGCGTGCCGGATCAAATCTTTCGTCGTACTACCCGCGCCAAGGAGTCTGTTGTTTGGAGTTATACCCAGACGAGGCGATATCCACATCTGGATCGCATGAGTGTACCGATCTATTTCATCGACAGCAGTGGACGACAGCAATTCAGCTATCACAGTGTCTGGGTCAACCGTGATACCCAGGAGCAGTTTACAGTTGCCCGAGTAGAGTTTGCACGTGGAAAGGTCAGTGCGATCGAGCAACTCAATGGAGATGAGTAAAGCGCTGGAGTGAGTTATTACATCTATTTTTGTAGGGTAGAATGCACAGTTAAGTACTCCCGATAGCCCTCTTTCTGTACTAGGCTTATATTTGATAGCGGCCAGCGAGGGAGGGCAGTCCCATGAACAGAAGCGTTTTTCTGTGTGCGTTGTCTTTAACGCTTTCCGGATGTTTTCATCAAACACGTCCCTATTCACCGCCACCGCCAATGCCCGATGGGGCATGGCTGGGGCCAGATAAAACCTATACGCCAACGCCTGTTGATCAGTTGCTGTTGCCTGGGTTTGGTATTAATCAGGAGGTGGATGTGCTGGGTAGCGGTGCACTGCCTATCACGATTAACCGAGAGATCGTTAATAGCGGTCAGGCAACGCTCAGTGCCGGCTATCCGGTTACGGAGACCGTTGAACTGATGGTGTTTGTGCGTGTGGCAGGCTCTGCCGGTTGGACGCCTGGCCCAGCTGCAACACACACATTATTCACCTGTGCTCAACCAGGCCCTGAATTATTGCCGGGTGAATCGGCCGATATAAGTTTTACTTTTCCCGGTCCACTCTGCACGCCTAATCCGGTGGTTGCAATGCTGCCTCTCGGCCCGTTGAGTTGTGGCATGTATAAAGAGACGTTGATCATTGATGACGGAAACACCGTTGCGGAAGGTGCAACTGGTGAGCTGAACAATGAGGCGGAGCACTTTTTCTATGTGCCGAGTAGTGCGCCACAGTTGAATATGAATGTCGTACTGAATCCTGTACCCGATCCAAATATTTCTATTGTGCCTGTGCGCAGGGTTGTGATTCCGGCATTTAACTATCCGCCCCCTGCTGCGGGCATGTTAACTACTACATCTCATCAAGTGACGCTATCTACCAATCCCGCCGGAGGTGGATACAGTGTACATGGTCGATCACTGGTGAAGGGGAGTCCTGATTTTGCGCCGGATGTGGGAAACCTTGTTCCACCTATTGTTCCGCCGATGTTGGTGGTAGCTCCTGGCACGCTGCTTCCAACGGTGATCAATTATAATATCAGTTTTGACCCTACTTACCTTGGCCCGAACATTTCGGGGAGCGGGGCCTATTATGCGGAAGGCTTCGACAGCAAAATAACCGCCATATCAACCGATGGCTGTATGATCCGGCAGAAGACATTGAAGGCCACAGTGTTACATGAAGAACGACCCTGAACGGTTAGAGATTCATTCACAGGCCATGCTGCAGCTTTAAACGGAGTTGCAGTTTTTTGGCCTGCTTGAACGCCTCTTTCAGCATTAGACGGTGGAGTTCATTCAGTTCATCGGGGTCAACACGGTTAACATCATCCGGATCTTCTGCAACGATCTGTTGGCGAAAGCGAAATCGTTGGATGAGATAGAATGATTCTACCTCGCCGGCGATCTGTTCCGCAGAAAGATTGAGCGGTTCAGCCACAGCACGCAAGCGATCGCCTGTGTTAGTCGCCCAGACCCCATACATCAGACTCCAGATCCGCGCGGCATCTACAAAGGGGCGGGCACCAAAACGCTTTAGATCAATGCTGTGAGGGTTTTCAATGTCGCCGTCGTAGATGAAACCACCCGTCCAGCCCAGTGGTGGTGAGCAGGTCAATGCCTCTTCAGCCAGTGCACGCAGGAAACGGGCATGCTCAGGGGGTTGTGGAAGTAACCAGTTACGCAGCTCATCCACTAATTCATAACGACCGTAGAGCGGTCGAAAATCAAAAAAGATATTACTGTTAAGTAGTGCCTTTGGGTCGGGAACACGCATCCAGTGAGTGAATTGTGTCTTCCATTCGTCTAGGCTTAAACACCACTTTGGATTACTGGCCATGATGCCGCCACGACAGAGTGTGAAGCCACAGGCATCGAGTCCTTTGTTAACGGCACGGGCGAAAGGTAGAAAGGCATCACGCAGAGTGGCGGCCTCTGTTTCGTCATCCGCCAGAAAGATCAGTCCATTGTCCTGATCGGTGGAGAAAGTCTGTTCCAGTCGTCCCTCTGAACCCATTACCATCCAGCACCAGGGTATGGCCGGAAGATCAAACTCGTCCTCAATCAGTTCGATGATGCGCATGACCACCAGATCATTCAACGCAGACATCCAATGGCAGATACCCTCGGCACTCATGCCGCCCGTGAAAAGCTCTGCCCCTCGCTTGCGAATGGCGTCTGCCGCATTCGCCATACTTTCAACATCAAGCGCGGCAGTAACTGTTTCAGCAAGGGCATCAGCACCGCCGCCGCGCAGACCAAATAGATCTGCACGAGAGATAACGTTATACAGACTCCCGTCGGGCTCAAGAAGCACCACGTGGCGAATGCCGCGTTTGGCCATGAGGACGGTGGCTCGATGTGCTGGTGCATCAGCGGGGAGGCTCAATGGGGCTGCTGTCATCATGCTGGCAATAGGTTCATCCAGCCCCCCTCCATCGAGGGTAATGGCATAGACCAGATCATTAAGTGTGACGATTCCCAATGGCAGATGATATTCACTATCAACGATGACCAGGGTTTCGGCTTGCATCTGATTCAGCATGGCCAACGCTTCGCGGACAGTGGCGTAAGGTGGCAGTGTTAGCGGTGGGCGATGAACCAGATAGCGCAGAGGGCCCTCTACCATGCCGGGGCCAGAAGCTTGGCTGTATCCACCCATCATCTCGGCGATGTCATCTCTGTTGTTATCCATGACAGGATATCCTCTTGTGTACTATGCAGATGCCGTGTCAGATCTGTCTATGCATTATTCATGTAAGCAAGGCTTTGACCTGGGCTACGAGATCCCGCGTCGCAAAGGGCTTGGTGATATAGGCGTCAGCGCCAAGGGCCAGCCCTTTCTCTTTTTCAGCATCGCGTCCCTTCGCTGTTAGCATGATGATGCGTACCGATGCCAATGCAGGGTCTTGTTTTACCAACTCACAAACCTGAAAGCCGTTGAGTTTCGGCATCATGACATCGAGTAAAACAAGATCGGGATGTTGGCTTTTTATAAGATTCAAACCTTCTTCGCCATCATGGGCTACCGATACCTCGAAGCCTTCGCGCCGAAGTAGATAGTCAATCGAGATAACAATGTTTTTTTCATCATCAACAATCAGTATGTGTTGTGTCATTGCTCAGTCCTGTTTCTCATGATGCATTATGGGTGCTAACGCTCTAGGGATCGTGAAGTGGAATGTAGCCCCACTACCAGGCGTACTCTCGACCCAGAGACGCCCACCGAAATGTTCTATGATCTGACGGCTGATCGGTAATCCAAGCCCTGTTCCCATTGGGTTGGCGCCGTTCACATCGTCCCCTTGTTGGAATTTCTCAAAAATAATTTCATGTTTCTGCCTGGCAATGCCAGGACCATTGTCTGTTACGCTGACGCGATAACTGTCGTGATCACTGGTCAAACTTACAATGACCTTTCCGGTATTTGCAGGTATAAATTTGACGGCATTGGAAAGCAGATTAAGCATCACCTGCATGAGCCGATCACCATCTGCCCAGACAGGTGTGTCATTGATCGGAATGTCTGTTTCGACAATGGCCTTTTTATGACGGAAGAGTTGTTCAGTGGCTTCGATGGATTGGAGTATTAACACGGAAAGAGTGACTTCACCGGTTGTCCATTCACCGCGTCCTGATTCAATACTGGCCAGATCCAGTACCTGATTGACCAGGCGTGTCAGGCGTTCTGTTTCGCTGACAATGATACTGAGAAAGCGCTTACGGTCTTCCAGATGAATCTTGGGATCATCATGCAGCATCTCTGAGAATGCGCGTATTGATGTGAGTGGTGTGCGCAGTTCATGCGTGACCGATGACATGAAATCATCTTTTAGTTGATCCAACTCCTTCAGGCGGGTATTTGCAGCGCGTAGTTCAGCGGTGGCTTGCTCCAGTTCGCGCGATTTTTCCTCCAGTGCCTTGCTGTGTGCGCGAATGTGTGAAGCCTCATCGAGGATATTCATTACCTCATCAAGACCAAGGGGTTCCTCTTGTGCAACCGAAGCGACCATGACTCTTGCAGAGGCACTGCCAATTGCACCCGTCAGTAAGGTCTCGGCGAAGTGCACGGTCTCAGCATCGGCCGGTTGTGTGGCATCGTAGTGTGTTCCTTTCTTCTGGTAAAACTCAGAAAAAGCGGTATTGACCTTAGCCTTACCGAGAAACCGACTGGCCAGCTGTTTCAATGCATCGACTTCTGCATTGCCACGCCATAAGCCGACGGCAGGACGATCGTATTTCATGGCATCCACAAACAGGCTGGCCTGGGCAGTCTCTTCGGCATTGGGTGGTTTGTAGAGGGACACAATGAGATAAGCGCCCACGTTAGCGGTCAGACTCCAGAACAGGCAGTGGGTAATCTCGTCAAATCCGCTCAGGCCAAAAAGGGCCTGTGGCGTTAGCAAGTTGATTCCCATCGGTCCAAATTCCAGAAAGGAGGTAGGCAGCCAGCCAGATTTGGCAAAAGAGGGGAGCAGCAGGGTATAGGCCCAGACTAAAAACCCAGCACCCAGTCCGGCCAGTGCGCCAGCCTGTGTTCCACCACGCCAGTAAAGGCCGCCGATCATGGTCGGTGCGAATTGCGCTACGGCCGCGAAGCTGATGAGGCCGATTGATACCAGGGCATAGGCCTCACCCGCAACCCGGAAATAGGTATAGCCCAACAATAGAATGCCGAAAATTGCGCTCCGCCTGACCAGTAGCAGTACGGAGGTCATATCCACCGGAGCGGTACGAGTACGCCAGTGTCTTAATAACAGCGGCATGACCAGATCATTACAGACCATGGTGGAGAGTGCGATCGTCTCGACAATCACCATGCCGGTGGCAGCAGATAAACCCCCCAGATACGAGAGCATTGCCAGCCACGCTTGGCCGTGTGCAATGGGTAAGGTCAGTACAAAGGTATCGGCGTCAACGCTACCGTCGGGGAATGCCAGCAGACCGGCCATTGCAATTGGCAAGACAAAGATATTGATCAGCAGCAAATAGAGGGGAAACAGCCAGACGGCACGAGAGATGTGTCGCTCGCTGCTGTTCTCAACCACCGCTACCTGAAATTGGCGCGGCAGTAACAGCACCGCCATAGCGGATAGAAAAGAGAAGCTGAACCAGTTGAGTTTGGATACTGAGGAGGACTCAAACATCGGTTTGAGCAGTCCGGCCTTTTGTGCCTGTTGCATGACATCGGCAAAGCCATGATAGAGCCCGAAAGTGACAAACAGACCGACAGCTGTCAGAGCAATTAACTTGATGATCGACTCAAATGCAATGGCGGCTACCAGCCCTTCATGTCTTTCACTGGCATCCAGGTGCCGTGTGCCGAACAGAATGGTAAACAGTGCAAGTAAGAGGGCGACATAGAGCGCCGTGTCCTGCCAAACCGGTAGGGTTGTAACATTACTTGGCATAGTAATGTTGGGGTAGTGCATCAGGATGGTAAAACTGTTGGAAACGGCCTTTAGTTGTAGTGCAATGTAGGGGACGATACCGACTACAGCAATGATGGTGACCAGACCGCCGAGTAGATGGCTCTTGCCATGACGTGAAGAGATGAAGTCGGCAATGGAAGTAATGCGCTGAGATTTACTCACCCGGATCATCTTCAGCAGCAGGAATACCCAGAGCGCGGCACCGAGTGTGGGGCCGATATAGATAGGCAGGAAGCCGATGTTACTTTGGGCGGCACGACCGACACTGCCATAATAGGTCCAGGCGGTACAATAGACTGCCAGCGACAGTGCGTAGACAGTGGGGTGGGCTATAACAGAGCGCCCCTGGTCTGCGCGTCGGTCGGCCCAATAGGCCACCGCAAATAGCAGGCCAAGATAGAAAAATGAGGTAGCAATGATTAAAGGGCCACCCAGCATTTGCTATGCCTCAGCTGTGTTGACTATATAATGCGCCTAACGGATTCACTTTCTTCCCCCAATGACAAACGCCATACTGGCAATGAGTAGAACCCATACACTGAACAGATACAGATAAAGAAGCGGTATGCCGAACCATAATTCTGGTCGATCAAAGAGGGTGACAATAGGGGAGAAGAGCAGGAGCATTCCCACAAAAAACACAGCGGCCAAGCGCTGGCTGGTTAATATTAATCGCCTCACTCCTTCACCCTGTTTGTTGCTTTTATTCCCTTTAGTATAGGCAATAGAATCTAGTGTGCAGTAAATTCATTGATCGGCCAGCACAGTGCAGGGGAAAGAGGGATGCTCGTTATGCGCTTACTTGGATCCAATCAACTCTATTGGATAGCCATCAGGGTCTGCAACGAAAGCGATAATAGTAGTACCTGCATTCATTGGGCCTGCTTCACGTAAGATTACGCCGCCAGCCTCTTTTATCTTCGTGGCAGCCTGATAGACATCATCCACTTCAATGGCGATGTGGCCATAGGCGTTACCCATTTCATAGGATTCAACGCCCCAGTTATAGGTCAGTTCAATCACGGTCTGCTCGGATTCATCACCATAGCCGAGAAAGGCCAAAGTAAATTCTCCATCAGGGTAATCTTTTTGTCGAAGCAACTTCATACCCAGGATCTGGGTATAGAACTCGATGGAGCGCTGTAGGTTGCCGGTACGAAGCATGGTGTGTAAGAGTCGCATGAGTTTATGGCCTTATCTGAAAAGTGGGTTTGAAGGTACACTAAGAGTCTTTATTGGGTAAGGGCAGATCATCCTCTTCGCGCAAACGAATTGGAGTGGCGTTTTCAGGATATGCGGCTGACATATCTTTGTAGTAGTCACGAATTCGATCCATGTCGCTTTTTAAATCACCGGTGGGTTTGAAGCTTAAGCCGAGGCGGGCGGTCTTGGATTGGTAATCGAGCGCACCACACAGCAGAGGCACATCGGCCGCGAGTGCGATGCGATAAAAACCGGATTTCCAGTATTCACGTTTTCCTCGGGTCCCCGAGGGTGTAATCACCAGCACCATACTCTGCGCATCCTTGATGCGGTTGGCGAGATGATCGGCAACACCCGCCGGATGACTTCGATCAACACCGATGCCACCCAGCCAACGCATAAAGCCGCCAAAGGGCCATTTGAACAGGGTGTCTTTACCAACCCAAGTGACATGCAGTCTGAAAACGTAAAGAGTAGCCAGGCCAATCGGAAAGTCCCAATTGCTGGTATGGGGAGCACCAACCAGTACAAATTTACAGCCCGGCGGGACTTCGCCCTCGACCTTCCAGCCCAGAATGCTCAACAATATCCGTCCGACCCAGTAACTGATCAGACTGGTGGTGTGACACTGATGGTTGATAGTGGAACGGCGCATGGTGGAGATCAGTTACCCTTCAACGGAACCAAGATCAAATCGTACTCCCTGGCTACTTACACCCAGGTGAGTGCCGTCATCCTGTTGAAACAGTGTGCCAATATTCACCAACGCCATATAAACATTTCTATTGATCAAGGCATCCAGATTATCACGGCAATGGATATAGGGACGGGGCTCTGCGGTAACAGGGTCAAACTCTACTCGAATGGGATGTGCGGCGTCCGCAATTACCTGTTCGTCGAGGTTGGTCGTGAACAGAAGGGTGGGTTGACCCTGTTCGATAATGTGTTCCATTTGGGTTACTACAAAAGGGGCATCATCGACCTGAATGCGCATCTTTTCTGCCGGTGTCAGCAGATAGTATTCACCATCCGCTTCTCGTCTTAATACCGAGGCAAACAGGCTCACCAGGCTGGCCCGCTGGAAGGGTCGTCCTTCATGGTACCAGGTGCCATCAGTAGCAATTCGGATATCGATATCCCCGCAGTGTTGCGGATTCCAGGGCTTTTTTGCTGCGCTGGTGGCCTCTTTTGATTGGATCTCACCCAGTAGTTCGTCAAGTCTGGACATGGTCTCTGATCGTCTGTAATTCACTTGCAAATGTAACAACTTTTCCTAAAGCGTAGCTGAAAACCCACGCTTGAATCCAGGTAAACAATCTAAACATTCAGATCCCTGTACATAATGGTGGCGCTTGCTGGGCAGATATGAGAGAACTCACGGGTCGCCTTGATGGTAGGTGGTGTGTCGTCTCGGCGGATAGTGACAAACCCTTTGTGGGAGAAGAAATGGCCGGCTGTAGTGGTCAACAGATAGAGGTGTTGCACGCCCTGCTGCACGGCCTCCTGTGCGATTGCCTGGATCAACTGGCTTGCTAAACCCTGATTGCGGTAATCAGGTTTTACCATAAGCGAGCGGAGCAGAGCGTCTTCCCCATAATATTCAATGCCAATCAGTGCAACGGCCTCAGACCGATGTTTGACAGCAAAGAAGTGGGCGGGCGTGTGTTTATCTATATCATCTGTAGGCAGGTTGGCCGAGATGAGAAGTTGTTTGATCTGCTGAGTATTGTGGATAGGTATAATTTTCATGTGTAAGCACAATGCCTGTTCTGAAATGATCTTAGCCTATTCGGTTTGAATCGGCACATACCCATGAAGCTATTTATTTAGAGTATTTGTTATGTCTTTCCAATGGTCTTTATGGAAAAGAGAGGCTGTAGGAACCCTACTGCTTGCGGGGCCATTGACCGTGGCCCAGCTATTACAAATGGGCATGGGATTTATTGATACCGTCATGGCCGGGCGGATGGGTGCAGCTGTGCTTGCAGCAGTGGGGCTGGGTTCTTCGCTCTGGGCCTTGATGCTGTTGGGGTGTATTGGTGCGGTCATGGCGATTTCACCCTTGGTCGCCCATCTCAACGGTGCCGGTGATGAAGCGGCGATTGCAGACGAGTTTCACCAAGGACTCTGGGTGGCCATGCTGGTTGGGATCGTCGCGGTGCCGATCACTTACGGTCTTGCGGCCATGCTGCCATTGCTGAATGTAGATCCGGAGATTGCCCCGCTTGCCAGCGAATACCTTAAGGTGAGTGCATGGGGTATGCCTGGACTTTGCCTCTATCTTGCCCCGCGCTACCTGAATGAGGGACTCAGCAATACCAAGCCCGTGATGCTCGTTCAATTTCTCTTGTTGCCATTGAATGTTCTGGGGAATTATCTGTTTATGTATGGTGGCTGGGGTTTTCCTGCCATGGGTGCGGCGGGTGCGGCCCTTTCAACGGCAATCGGTCTCTGGCTGGGCGCCGCGATGATGTTTGGCTATCTTCGCTTTGGCAGGCGCTTTCAGTCGTTGGCACTGTTCAGTCATTTTCATGCACCTCGTTCACGCGAGATCTGGCGTATCCTTAAGTTGGGTCTGCCCATAGCGATTGCGATCATTTTGGAAGTGGGTATGTTCAGTGCAGTGGCTGTCCTGATGGGAACATTGGGGAAGGTTGAGATGGCGGCCCATCAAATCGCACTTAATTATGCGGGTTTGATGTTTATGTTGCCGCTGAGTATTTCCCAGGCCATTACTATTAGGGTAGGACATGCCGCCGGGGCCGGTGATGTTCGATTGGCTGTTGCCCGGGGATGGCTGGGGGTTGTGCTGTCAGGTGGGATCATGGCGCTATCAGCCACGCTGTTGTTGCTTTTCCCGGATGTGATCGTGGCATTTTATACAAACGACCCGGAAGTGACGGCGATGGCAATTTCGTTGCTCTTTGCCGCCGCCCTGTTCCAGTTCTCAGATGGGCTGCAAGTGGCCGGTTCCGGTGCCCTGCGAGGCCTCAAAGATACCGCAGTACCGATGGTGATTAACATGGTCGCTTACTGGGCTGTGGGCTTTCCCGTGGCCTGGTTGATCGGGATTTATTGGGGTGTTGGGCCGCAGGGGCTTTGGGGTGGGTTGGTGGTGGGGCTCACCCTTGCCGCGCTGTTGTTGAATACGCGTCTTTTTCTTGTTGGCAGAAAGAAAGTTCTCCACACACAGTTTAGCGCAACATAATACGTAACCCTCTTAACCACAATGCGTCTGTGGCAAGGGTGTTTTCAATAGGGATTAGAGACTCTTGCCGTCAAACAGCGCTACTTCCACACTGAAGGCGTCAAACCCCTCAAGGCAGCCCAGGTTAATTCTGAAATGCCCAGGCATGCGTAATGTTTCATGAAAGGGATAGATGCCGCACTGTTTACAGAAGTAATGTTTTGCCACGCCGCTGCCAAATTTATACAGGCTAAGGCTGCCGGGCTTTGCATCAATCTGGAGATCCTTGGCGGCTAGCGTAAAGTCAGACATCACGGCCCCTTTTCTCACACAGATGGAGCAATTACAGCGTAGTCCGGTGTGGATCTCGTCATGTTCAAATGAGAATTGGATATCGCCACAGTGGCAGCGTCCTCTATAAGTGGTCATGTGTGCTCCTCGGTCTCTTTTCCAGTGATGCGGTTTTTGCTGGGCCAGGATATTGACCCCGTAACTGTATCAGATCAATCACGGTCTGGAATCCATGTGCTAGAGTTCTTTTTAAATAAACTACACTTACTATAGTGTTAAGAATCCTGGTTGACAGGCAGGTGACTTAAAGGTCTAGCGAAACTGTTTAGGGTGACAGGTATTGTTTGCTGAGCGGTTATACAGCGTTGTGGAGCAGTGTGTGATGTCTGAATGCATTAGGGGTGAACGTGACAGCGTTATAGCGGCCCTCAGTTATCCTCGGTTGTTGATGGAGCGGGAGATTAAAGCGCAATCCTGTGACCAGCACTACCGGTTCAGTGAGCAGGTAGATGATTGTGTGGATTGCCTCTATGCATTGGAGTGCCAGTCTCATAGCGACAAACTGGCGGCCGAAAATTTGCAGGATGCCTCGTCGAGCGAATTGAAAAAACTACTGGCGTTTGGATATGAGTACGTTAACTACGAGTTAGCACGTGTTGATCATGAAACTGAGTGCTGTAGCTGTGAGTCCTGTGGTTGGATCAGGCGTGTAACGCCACTGCTCTCATCCATCTGAGCTGTCTGTCTGATTAAAGAGTCGCCGACTCCAGTCATCCGCTAGGGTGTTGTCTATCCAGTTCGAGGCGTGCTGTCTCCATCCTCTTGAAAGGGCGGAGTGCCCGATCAGTAGGTTGAGTCGTTCTGCACCAAAGGGTTGGTTATAGAGTGTGTCCAGGCACGCCTTTACCGTAAGTCTGGCCTCGTCCTCATGTTGTTTGGTCAGTTGATCTCCAGGCTGTACGATACCGGGTTGGAGAATACGAAAAAGCCAACCTGTTTTACCCAAAGTCTGCATGATCAGCGACATCTGGGGATAACCAAAACGGATGTTTAACTTGAAGCAGGGAGCGCGTGGTTGGCTGATCTGGATCACCGCCTCTCCCAAGCTAAAGATGTCACCGATATGTACCTGTTCCTCAGTCAAACCGGAATCCGAAAGATTTTCACCAAAGGCACCCGGTTTGAAGGGGGTGGGTGAGGGGGATAGTTGCATCGCTTTCCAGAATGTCTCCCAATAAGCAAAATGTTCCTGCGGGTAATAGTGCAACGCACGATCGGGTCCTCCGTGATGCCGATGATCGGCCTGTTCATCATCGGTCAATCCGTCGGCCGTACAGTGCGTTCGAGTGGTGATCGGCTGTTTGTTGATGGCGCTGGAGACCCCGCCGTTTAGCGGAACCGTTACACCGGTCAGTATGAGTGTGTTCATTGAGCGTGTCTGGCGTTAAATTGTTTATAGTATGCGTTTAGATTTCCAATAGGCGGATTGCCAGTAGGCGCTGTCGAGCTCAGAGATCATTACCCCACTGCTTTTTGAGGCGTGCAGAAAGCGATTGTTGTCCAGATAAATACCCACGTGACGGGTGTGTCGGTTAATCCTAAAGAAGATCAGATCGCCGGTATGCAACTGCTCCTGATGAATCTCCAATCCAACTGTCGCTTGCTGTTCTGTGGTTCTGGGGAGAGGAATTCCCAATCGCGATTGATAGGTCAATTGGACAAATCCAGAGCAGTCTATCCCGCGTTTGCTTTGGCCTCCGAGCCGGTAAGGGGTCCCCTGCCACTCCTGATGCTGCCGGTAAAGTGCTTCAAGGATCTCATCCTGCTCATGCTGCATAATGCTCGAATGGTCAGCCTGCAACGCCGGCTGCGCTGTTCGCTTTTCAGCTGTTGTACAGGCTGACAATATAAATACAAGCAGTACTAAAATAACCCGTCTGATCATAAATCATTACCTTTCAGGATCTTAACAACGAGCATAGCAACGATTTGAGCGTTGTGAAGAATAAATCCCTGGCGGGTTATGAAAATGATGCGCTGTTCTCAGTCATCTGATCCCCCTTCGTCGGCAGGCGCGCGCTCCGCTTCGGGTTCTTCTTTGGCCAGTTTTGTAACAACCCCTTTAATTGCCCAGGCGCGTGCCCGGAGTTTGATTGAGCCATCTTCTGCGATCGGCAGGTGTGTTTTAACGAGGTCGCGAAGAGCCGTTTGCTCGGATTCTTTCTGTGAGAGCAGATAAGTGGGTGCAGTCCCCTGTCCTGCCTGGAAGGGATCCCAAAACTGGTCGAAATCAGCGAACTGTTGAATGATCTCGATCGAAGTTACCGCGATATCGGTCATTCCGGCATCGACGAAGAGTTGTTTGAGGGCTGGTTTGTCGCAGTGATCATAACGTTTGCCCTCATGCATGAGGTCCGCCATCAGATTAAGTTCAACGGCCGCTTCCCAGAAATAGTTGAGCATCTCCATGCCTCCGGAATAGTCCCAGACATAGGCGGCAATGGTGCCATTATTAGCCGTTACCCGAACCATCTCTTTCAGCGCCAGTTCCGGTTCTGGGGGCAGGTTTAACAACAGCCCTGAGACGGTGATGTTGACAGCATCATCGTCGATAGGCAGATCCATGGCGTTACCGACTTGGAGCTGGATATCTTTGCGCAAGCGCATTTGTGCCGTCTTGATGAAGCTCTCAGACTGATCAATTGCGTAGAGTTCAGCCGGTTTGTACTTATTGAGAATGAGATCGCTGAGTGTGCCGGTACCAATGCCTACGTCAAGCCATTTCAGACCATCTGCAGGGTCCAGCCATTCGAGGAATTGTACTGCAACAAGTCGACTCCAGCGGCCCATATAGAGCTCATAGGCGTCTGCTGATTCCCAGGTTACTTTCATATCCGTTTAACTCCAGAGATGGATCATCTTTACGCCCCCTAAGTTTGTACTAACCGGTGCGATTGTGAAAGCCCGGAATGTGGTTTGATCTACCGTCTTAGTACGCGATTAGGCCTTTTCATCTTCCATTATTTTGAGCTCTTTTGCCGTAGTTGAGATGCCGAGGTCATGCAGTATGCTGAACAATGCAGGTACCACCAGTAGAACAAGGAGTGTGGTGGTCAGCAGGCCGAACACGATACTGGTAGCGAGTGGCACCAGCACTTGTGCCTGCATGCTTTTTTCCAATAACAAGGGGATGAGCCCGGCTATGGTCGTTACGGATGTCAGTAATACGGCTCTGAAGCGGTCCCTACTGGCCATTTTCGCTGCTTCCACGATGTGGTAGCCCTCTCTGACCCTGAGCTTGAGGAATTCGACCAGCAGGATCGAGTCGTTCACAACGATGCCGGCCAGTGATGTGAAGCCGATGACGCCGGGCATGGTTAGGCTAAGCCCCATCAACAGGTGCCCCCAGATCACGCCGATCAGCGCCAGCGGGATGATAGACATGACTATGAGCGGTTCCACATAGCTACGAAACTGGAAGCTGAGTAGTATAAAGATCCCCACTAGACCGATGCTAAAGCCGCGCAGCATTGAGCTACCGGTCTTGGCACTCTCTTTTGACTCTCCTTCAATGGCTACCTCAATAGCGGGGTAGCGGGAGCGCAGATCAGGAATAAAGTTGGCAAGGGTGTGATTGATCACTTCGCGGGCATTGGCGATGCGAGTATCGAGGTCCCCTTGTATCGTAACTGTGCGTACCCCATCGACTCGCTGAATGCGGGAGAAACCGCGCGCCTCCTGTATGTGGGCGACGGTATTTAACGGGACCTGATCACCTGAGGTCGTGGTAATACGAAATGCCTCAAGGTCGGTTCGCGTAGTACGGTCAGCAGCGGCGAGGCGGATGTCGATTTCATAGGCCTCTGGTCCTACCTGAATCTCACTGGCGATGGTGCCATAAAAAGCGGCACGCAGCTGAGAGGCGATCGTAGTGGCATCCAATCCCAGTGATAAAGCACCCTCTTTCAGGCGTAAACGGAGTTCTGGTTTTCCGGGGCGCAGGTTGTCAGACAGGTCAAAGGCTCCGCGATAACGGCTAAGCCAGGTCTGCAGCTCAAGTGAAGCCTGCTTGAGTTGATTAAGATTGGGGCCGGTGAGGCGCAACTCCAATGGGATGCCGCCTGGGCCAATGGTCGGTTCTTTAAAATTGAGGGCGATCAGGTCTGGTATCTCTCCAACTTTTTCACGCCATAGATTGATGAAGTCATCGAGGTGACCATTTCGTGCTTCTGCGGTTAACAGATCGACCGTCACGGTAGCCAGATGAGGGCCTGTTTCATTGGCATCCAGATTGGTGTTAAAACGCACCTGGATGTTGCGTACCAGGCGATTATTGTCAGGCTGCATGGGGGAGAAGTGGTCGTCCACCTCTTTGATAGCCTGAGTTATCTTTTCAACAACCGTTTCTGTGCGTAACAGGGGTGTGCCCTGTGGGAGCAGGATGCGTGCTTCAATGATGTCCCCTTCAATATCTGGAAAGGACTGGAATTTAAGCTTTCCACCGACCAGCATGCCGACGCTGAGCAAAAATAGCGCGATGACTAGGCCAATGAACCAGTAGCGTTGATGGATGGCCCAATCCACGAGATGCCCCACGGTGTTGTCACGGAAATGGATCAGTCTGCTGTCAAAGGCCTGACGAAATCGACTCGGTTCCTGTTCGTGATGCTTGAGCGAGTGGGCCAGATGATGGGGAAGAATCAGGAAGGCCTCAATAAGACTGACCGCCAAGACCAGCAATAAAACCATCGGAATAAACTGCAGCACCTTGCCCATATTGCCTGATAAGAAGGCCAGTGGGCCAAACACGGAGACGGTAGTCAGAAAAGATGAGATGACGCCGGGTGATACTTGGCTGGTGCCGTCAATGGCGGCCTGCATCGCCCCCTTTCCTTTACGCAGTTGGGTGGCGATGTTTTCAGAAATGACGATGGCATCATCCATCAGCAATCCGATGGCGATCAGTAGGGCCACCATGGTGATCATGTTGATAGTGAGGCCAAGGATGCTCATAAAGAACAGGCCGCCCAGAAATGATATGGGGAGTCCCATGGCAACCCAGAAGGCGAAGCGCCCCTGAAAGAAGAGCCACATCACTAGAAAGACCAGAATCAATCCTTGCCCGCCATTTTTTAGCAGCAGACTTAGACGGTCTTTAACAATTGATGAGCGATCCTGGGTGATATGAAATGCCACTCCCTTAGGGGCCGAGGGACGCAGATCCGAGTCGATGAAACGGGAGACAGCATCCATCACTTTGAGGGTGTCCTGTTGCTTGGTTTTGATCACTTGTAGCAGTGCGGCACGCTCGCCATTGAAGAGGATTTTTTCTTCATCAAGTTGGAAGCGATCCTGGATCGTTGCGATATCACCCAAGCGGATCTCTGCACCTGAGTTAGCGCTTACTACGATTAGATCGGCTAATTCTGAGGGGGTTCTTCGCAGATCAGTGAAGCGTATCAGCATGTCGCGATCAGCCGTGTCGAGGGAGCCGGCAGGAAGGTCAATGCCCTGACGCTTCACGCTGTTGGCGACATCGGACATGCTGATCCCGTACTGGCGCAACGCCTGGGCCGGTACCTCAATGCGCAGTTGGTGATCGGAAAAGCCGTTTATTTCGACTTGTGAGACTTGTGGTAAGCGCTGTAATCGATCTTTACTCTGTTCAGCATAGGCCTTGAGATCCTTGACAGACATGGGGCCAGTGATGGCGATTGCCACCACGTTGGCTGTGCGTCCCAGCTCTTTTATGACCGGTAGCTCAGTCTCATCAGGAAAGGTATTGATGGCATCGACTTCACTCTTGATGTCATCCATAAAGCGGGCCATGTCGCCGCCTTCCACCATTTCAACGACTGAAATACTGACCCCCTCGCGGGCCTCACAGCTCATCTCTGCCACATCACTGACGCCATCGATGGCATCTTCCAGGCGCTGGCAAATCGCCTCTTCCACATCTTCGGCGCTGGCACCCGGGTAGGCCACGGTGATCTGCAGCTGTTGAGCCGCAAAGTCAGGGAAGGTCTCTCGCTGTAGTCCTGGGAGGGCTGTAAGGCCCAATACGGCAAGAAATAACATCAGCAGATTGCCGGCTGTGGGGTGTCTGGCAAAAAAGGCGATCATAGTGATGGCCTTCCACTGGCGACAGTTACCAGCCGTTCCTGGCTGGTCGTATCCTTAACCGGTTTGAGTAACATCCCCTCAACGGCAGGGATCAGGTCAGAGACAATTACCTGTTCACCACTCTTAAGGCCGTTTTGGATGGTGGCGTATTCCGCTTGCAAAAGGGAGGGCTGTACCTCTCTGATCTCCAGGCGCTGCTCGTTATTGACCACGTAGATGTGATTTTCATGCAGGGCTGAGCGGGGTATCACCAGACGCTGCGGTTGCGGTGTGCCGGATATAACCACCTGCACGAAAAGACCCTTTACCAGTGGCGGGCGTTTGCCTGGTATGACATTGGCATAGGGTTTATCCACTTCCACAATGACGCCAACAGTACGTGTCTTGGGGTCCAAGGTATCACTCAAACGGGCAAAGCGCGCTTCCCAGGTGGCCGCCACCCCGTTCTCCTTTAAGGTTGCCTCAGCCGTTAGGCCTATTGCTTGCCTCGCTTCAGCAGGATCAAGGTTCAGGATATCGATGGTTCGGGTTGAGGTGAGCAGGTTGCTCATCTGATTCATGGGAATCTGAACCTCTATCTCGGCTTTGTCCAGATCGTCGGCGATGGCCAGAACACCCCCCTCCCGGACGTATTGATCCTGCTCAGCATTGATCTCTGCAATCCGGCTGGTAAAGGGAAGTCGGATTTCAGTGTGAGCCAGATTTCTCTGTGCAGTGGCCAGCGTGGCGTTGTGGCGTGCCAGCTGGGCCTCTAGCAGGGCCTTCTGGCTGGGAAACAGGTTTAATGTGTTGACCTGGGTCTGTACGCTCTGTTGTTGGCTTAGAAGTGATCGTTCCTGGCTCTCCAGGTCGGACCGGCTGATGCCGCCCTTGCCGACGAGTGCTCTTTTACGCTCAAGCTCTTTCTGATTGAGCCCCAGTGCGGCCTGCTCAATCTTGAGTGAGGCCTGGGTGTTGGTGGCTTTAGCTTGCAGCTCATCGAGCTGTGCCGTCGTTGCTTGAATATCGGCCTCGGTCTGTGCAATGGCCAGCTCATAGTCGGCCGGGTCTATTTTTAGTATCAGTGTCCCCGCTTCGAGAATGGCGCCTTTTTGCAGCTGCGGATGCTTGTGCACGATCTTGCCCTTGATCTGGGCAACGGCCTCCCAGCTGCGGCTGGGCCTTACCGTGCCATGGCCTTTCGCTTTGGGTATGACGGTCAGCAAGGGTACATCAATAACCCTTACCAGAGCTGCCGGCTCCTGTTTCTCTTCCTGTACGGGTGGAAGGCTGTTTTTTTTCAGCATCATCAGGGCGGCAACGCCGACAACGATAGGTAACAGGATGACCCATTTTCGGGTGGCGGTCATGAGCAGGGACTCCGGAAGAGAAAATTAGTGTTGTGATAGGTCAACTCTGACGACACTCAGCCAGAGAGGTTCCAGTGAGACTGGAATTGATTCTAGGCGATCAGGTTATATGCATGCGATGCGAAAAATCAAAAACAATTTAGTATTGACTAATGTGACGGGAAGGGCAGCTGATAGTTTATGTGATTTGTCACAAACATGGCGCTATGGTTGCGAATAATTTTCATTACTGAAAAGTTCGTACAAATGGATGAAGTTTACGCTATAAATTGGGTTGACCTTGCAGGTGGTTTAGGCCGTAGAGTCAGAAAAAACTATTACTGAACTGATTAGCCATAAAGGGAGTTTTATGGATGAAGTGCTGACAATCGGACAGCTCGCCCAGCGAGCTGGAATTGGGGTATCAACCATCCGCTTTTATGAACAGAAGGGGTTGATCGAAGGGCCACCGAGAAATAAATCAGGCTATCGGCTCTATCCACCCAAGATGGTTGAGAAGGTGCGCTTTATAAAAAACTGTCGTGATCTTGGCTTCTCTCTGCGCACCGTGGCAGATCTTTTAAAGCTCTGTTATATCGAGGCGAATGCGATCGATTGTGCCAGCGTTCAGGCCCGTATCAGAAAGCAGCATCAAGCGATCACCGAGCAGTATGAGGTGTTGAATCGGCAGCGGGAGAAGCTTGAGCAATTGCTTACAGCCTGCCCTCAGGAGGGTGGTGATCAGGCGTGTGACTTTATCCAGGTCCTGCTGGATTAGTTGCACCTGATACCGCCATTGGAGCAATAACTCCGGGTGATGCAGTCCTCCACCTGGGTCAGGATACGTCAGGGTGACGTTTGAAATGGAAACAGAGGCCGCTTTTGTAATTCATCCCACTTGGAATCGGCTGTTTCTAGCCAGCAGAAATAATCTTGGCATTTCTCTTCTGCTGATTATTCTCTGTGGTCTGCTTTATTACCTCCTTGGTCTGTTGAGTCCATATTACAGGATAGATGCTTTAGCTGTACCGCTCGTTTGGCTTCCTTCCGGGCTGGCGCTGGTGGTTGTATTGCTGGCGGGCTATCGGTTCGCTTTGGTCGCGCTTCTGGGTATGGCGTTGTTGGCGATCCAGCAAGGGCTACCGCAGTCTATGGTGCTGGGTGTTGTTATTGGCGCAACACTTCAAGCTTTTCTGCCAGCCCTGCTGTTAAGGATGTTTGGGTTTAACCCCAGGCTGGAGAGGATTCGTGATGTCATGCTCTTTGTTGGTATGGGAGGGCTGTTCGGTCCTTTTTTGGCTGCATCAGCCGGTGTTGTTGGCCTCTCTAACAGTCTGCCTGGTGGGGGGGCTCTCCTGCAGATTTGGTTGGTTTGGTGGTTGGCGAATAGCCTTGGCTGCCTGATTATTACGGGTTTTTTATTGGTTTGGGTGACCACTGGCCAGGAGATTATCCCCGCCAAAAATAGGCTCTCCCTATTTGTCCTGCTGTGTGGCGCCACTGCGGCCACGCTGTTGGGTTTTATTGATACCACAACCGGCCAATCCAGTATCGTGCTCTTCGCAGTCATTCCCTTGACTGTTTTTGCAGCCCTCTACTGTGGGCGTCAGGGTGTTACAGTGCTGGCGATGGGGGCGCTGGTAGCCGTGATGATACTCATGACTAGTGCACCGCCGCACCTTCAGGAGGCGTCGGTGCTAGTCAACATGACCTTCAATCTGGGTCTGATTTGGATGGCGTCATTTACCGGTTTGGTTGTGGCTGCTGCCTATTCTGAGCAAGGGGCTGGTGATCGATATGCCTATTTGGCACAGCATGATGGCCTGACCCGTCTGATCAACAGGAGCACTTTTGAGCAGCGGCTGGAGCAGGCTATTCAACACGCAAAACGAGAAGGACGGCCACAGGTACACGCCCTGATGTTTATCGATCTAGATGATTTTAAGTTGATTAACGATCAGTTCGGACATGCGACCGGTGATCTGGTGTTGCGAAGTTTGTCTGATCTGTTGCTCTCTCACGTACGTAGCCGGGATACGGTTGCCCGTCTTGGCGGTGATGAGTTTGTGGTCCTGCTGGAGAACTGTTCCGCTGATTGCTCACGATTAATGGCTGAGCGCATAGCTACAGCCATTCGGGGTATGCTGATTCCGGTGGAAAACGGCAATTGCCAGATTACGGCCAGTATTGGTGTTACGCCTATTGGCGACAATACCGGTACACTGGCGTCAGTGCTTTCCGCTGCGGATGCGGCGCATTACCAGGCCAAAGATGAAGGCAAGAATCAGGTGCACTATCGCTATGTCGAGCGTGTAACTGATGAGTGTTGATCCATCAGGATTCTTCCATTGGCTCCGTGAATGAACACTCTTTCTGCGGGCAGACCTTTTCGGTTCCCTTACGTTTGGTTGTCTTAATGGTGAGTACCGGCCAGCCACAACTTGGACAGGGCTCTGCAATAGGTTCATTCCAGGTGGCATAATCACACTCGGGGTAGGTCGAGCAGGAGTAGAATATCTTGCCCCGCCGGGATTTGCGTTTCATGAGGGTGCCTTTGGCACACTTGGGGCACTCGACGCCAGTGTCTTCCGGCTTTTCCAATGGCTCAATATGTCGGCAGGTAGGGTAGTTGGTGCAGCCGATGAATTTGCCGTATTTGCCCCGCTTGATCACCAGGTCTGAGTTGCATTCAGGGCATTTTCTTCCCTCTACAATCTCCGGTGCTTCCTGCTCTTTTTTGTCGCCATTGAGATCACGGGTGTAGTCACACTCCGGGTAGTTTGTGCAACCTATAAAGCGGCCATGCCGCCCCAGCCGAATAGAGAGTGGCTTGCCGCAGGTGGGGCAGGCCTCATCCAGGGCTTCGTGAGTCACGTCGCTGCGTTTGACATTTTCCTCGGTGTGGTCGATACGCTCCTTAAAGGGAGACCAGAACTGGCGTAACAGCGGAATCCAATCCTCCTCTCCCCGTGAGATGGCATCCAGTTCATCTTCCAGCTTGGCGGTGAAGTCATAGTCCACATACCGGGTGAAATATTGGGTTAGGAACTTGTTAACGACCCGACCTACATCTGTCGGATAGAAGCGCTTCTTCTCTAGCTGTACGTATTCCCGATCCTGCAGCGTGGAGATAATGGAGGCATAGGTGGAGGGCCTGCCAATGCCATGCTCTTCCAGCGCCTTAACCAGGCTTGCCTCGCTGTAGCGGGGTGGTGGCTCGGTGAAGTGCTGCTCGGGGCGGATCTTGCTCAGTGTGATCTGCTCGCCCTCTTTCAGCGGTGGCAGCAGTTTTTCATCACCGTCATCCTTCTTGGCATCGTCCACGCTCTCCATATAGACCGCCATAAACCCGGGGTTGGCGATGGTGGAGCCGTTTGCCCGGAAGGTGTTGCCTTCCCCGCAGGAGAGATCGGCCGCCACGGTGTCGATTGTGGCGTGAATCATCTGGCAGGCAACGGTACGTTTCCAGATCAATTCATAGAGCCGATGCTGGTCTTTGGTCAGGTGGGCCTTGAGCTCATTGGGTAGGCGCAAAATGGAGGTGGTACGAATCGCTTCGTGCGCTTCCTGTGCATTCTTTGCCTTGGTCTTGTACAGGCGAGGTTCTTTCGGCAGTTGATCGGCCCCATAAGTCTCACTGATGAAGCCCCTCAGCTCTTGGATGGCATCTTCTGACAGGTTTACCGAGTCGGTACGCATATAGGTAATCAGACCAGTGGCGCCACTGCCGGTGTCGATTCCTTCATACAGTTGTTGCGCTGTACGCATGGTTCTTTGGGCAGTAAAGCCCAACTTGCGCGAGGCTTCCTGCTGTAGAGTGGAGGTGGTAAACGGCGCGGCAGGGTTACGCTTGCGCTGTTTCTTCTGGACTTTAACAACGGTCAGTGCACCCTTTGCAGCATTGATCAGTAACTGTTCTGCTTCGTTGGCAGAATCGCCGTTATTGATATCAAATTGCTCGAGTTTATTGCCTTTGTACTGGGTCAGCTTGGCACTAAACGATTGTTCCTGCTTGAGTAGATCTGCTTCGATGGTCCAGTACTCGCGGGCCACAAAGGCTTCGATCTCCTCTTCGCGTTCTACAATCATACGCAAGGCAGGGCTCTGAACCCGGCCGGCGGAAAGGCCGCGCCGAATCTTCTTCCAGAGTAGTGGTGAGAGATTGAATCCGACCAGATAATCGAGCGCCCGGCGTGCTTGCTGGGCATTGACCAGATCCATTGACAGGTCGCGTGGTTTGGTCACGGCTTCCTGCAATGCCTTTTGGGTTATTTCGTTAAAAACAACACGCTGAACTTGTTTATCTTTCAGAAGCTTGCGGTTTTTAAGTAATTCATAGAGGTGCCAGGAGATGGCCTCTCCTTCGCGATCCGGATCCGTTGCCAGAATCAGGGTGTCAGACTTTTTCAGGGCCTTTGCGATGGCCTGCACATGCCGGTCATTACGTTCAATCACCTGGTATTTCATGCTGAAGTTGTTGGCCGGATCGACGGCCCCCTCTTTGGGGACCAGATCTCTCACATGACCATAGGAGGCCAGGACTTCATATTCGGAGCCCAGGTATTTTTTGATTGTCTTACACTTGGCAGGTGATTCTACAATAACCAGCTTCATCGGATTTGTTCAGTAAGTTGTCAGCAAAATTATCAGCACGGACAGCATAAAATCTGTCTGGTTCGCACTATGATCTATCGATATGTATTTGTTCTGATTACCCCGTTTTCGGGTATCAGTGCAGATAGGCAGGGATGTCGTTGTACACTAACTCTTCCATCTGTGCAAAAGCGGTTTCCTGTCCTGGCTGGTTAATCAGCACCATTAATACGACCCATTTGAGCTCTTCAACGCCAATGGTCTGGGCGCCGAGCGCAATAGCGCGATCGATCACCAGCTCCCGGCCTGCAGGATTGAGGATGCTGTTCTGTTCCAGGAACATGAGCAACCCTCGAGAGTCCGTGTCGATGCGGCGCTTCTCCTCTTCCGTGTAAATTCGGGTCGACCCCTGCGGGCTCTGAGGAAAAGAATCCGGCATTTGGCGAAGGGTCAGTTCATCCATCCACTGGAAGGCCTTATTGACCTCTTGCTCAGGGAATCCGGCCTGAATCAACTCGTCATGTATTTGGCTTTGGTCCGAAATAGGATCCTGATCGTTGTCCATGTAGTTCTCATAGAGGTATATGAGGATGTCGACGACGTTTTCGTTCATGCTGCGTCCTTCATTGGCTTTGCCAATAAATGTCGGTAAAAACCGAGAAAATCTACAAACTATAGCGATTCTGTACTCATCTTATCGGTACGACAGTAGCGTCCGCCGGGCGCAGCTGAGACAAAACCTTCAAGCTCAAGTAGCAGAAGCATGGAGGAAACCGCGTCCGCGGTCAATCCGCTGCGCTGAATGAGCTGATCAATAGGCGTGGGGTCATAGTCAAGCGCCGTCATTAATTGTTGATAGTCACTGTCCCACTGACGGGGTGATGGATCGGGCTGCGGAATAGGTTGGGAGGATTGGTAGGCTGTTCCAAGTAACGGGGTGAGCTCTTCGAGTATGTCGCCGGCGGTCTCTACCAGTTTGGCGCCTTGTCGGATTAAGGCATGACAACCTCGCGCCAGGGGATTGTGTATGGATCCGGGTATGGCGAAAACCTCGCGTCCTTGTTCGGTCGCCAGTCTGGCGGTGATGAGCGAGCCGCTCTTTTGTGCTGCTTCCACCACCAGTGTGCCCAGACTGAGGCCGCTAATGATACGGTTGCGTCGGGGAAAGTTCGCGGGAATGGGGGGTGTGCCAGGGGGTAATTCAGAGATCAATGCCCCCTGTTCAGCAATCCGATGGGCCAGTTCACGGTGTTTTGCAGGATAGACACGATCGAGGCCCGTTCCCGTGACGGCCAGAGTAGGGCCCTTGGTCTCAAGGGCTCCCTGATGGGCCGCACCATCAATGCCGTCGGCCAGTCCGCTGGTGATGGCGAGACCCGCTGAAGCCAGGAAGTGGGCGAAATCGGTGGCAGTCTGACGGCCGCTGGCGGATGGGTTTCTGGAGCCTACAATAGCTATCTGAGGGAGATTGAGGGTGGCCGGGTCGCCCTGAATGAAAAGCAGCGGCGGTGCATCGTCGATCTCTCTCAAAAGAGTGGGGTAACGGTCGTCATGCAGCGTGATCAGGTGGCGGTTGTCGCCTTCAAGCCAGTGAAGATCGTTGTCTACTGGCGCCCAAATCGGATTTCGCAGGTAGTCGACACTCTCCTGCCTGAGCCCCTTGTGGGCGGGGTGCTGGGCAGCAAAAAGTGGTTTTGGGTCACCCCCTGTGAGGCCCAGCAGTCGATTTATCGTGCGACTGCCGAGCCCGGGTGCGCGGTTGAGGGCCAGCCAATAGCGTTGGTTGGTATCTGGTTCTTGGCAGGTCTCGTCCGTGATCTGCTGAGTGGTGATTACACTCTTCTCCTGATTTTGCATCTGCCGTATCTGGCCCTCGCTTGGTCTGTGTTACGGATTGTGTACTCGGTCCAGTACATGAATGGCGCGCGTAGCGTCCATTACCAGCCCAAAACTGACTTTGTCAAAGGTGCGGAATACCATCAGGGTGCCGGCAGGCTCATCGGGCAGTGTGACCTTTTCGGTTGGGTTCTTGGAGACGATGTCCCGAATGGATTCTCCGCGATGATCAATGGTAAGTACGCTGCCTGGCTCCAGCCCGTCACGGGTGCCTCGGTCCAGCACCACGACGTTATACTGCCCAATCTGTGAGACACCATTCAACACTGAGATGATGCTTCCAGTGACTTCCCGGCTGGGTGCGGCGGGATAGAAGGTGTTGAGTGGGGTGTCTTCTGCAACGGGGAGTAACCGGTCTCCCTTGACGGTCTCCAGTTCCATGCCAGACAGTAACAGTGTGGCGGGGTCCCCCGTCCTCAATAGTTCGCTGCTGCTGATGTAGAGTGCTTCGTAGCCCAGTACCTCGCCCGTTTCCGCATCCTTATAGGCATCGCCAGGTCGAACTACATCAAACTTTGTGTTGTCAGAATTTTCAATGGCCCTGACGTAAGCTTTGATGTCGTTACTGCCGAGGATATGTTCATCGGCGAAGGCGACGACATAGGGTGCATTATCCATATCGTTCTGTTCCAGCACATAGGGTCGGGTCAGAAACTGGTGGATGGCATCAATCGGAATGGCCGGTATGGCACCGCTCAGCTGGGTTGAACGCACTTGAGGCGACAGTTTTACCAGTGAACCCCGTTCCAGACCGAGCCGCGGCTGACCGTTCACATAGGTCATTGTGATAATATCGCCCGGGAAGATCAGGTGCGGATTGGCAATTTGCGGGTTAACATGCCACACATCTGGCCAGCGCCAGGGATCTCTGAGGAATCGACCGGAGATGTCCCAGAGGGTATCTCCCTTGACCACAACATAACGATCGGGGTGGTTTGGGTTGACAGCGACTGTATCGGCAGCCAGTGCTCCCCATGAGATGAGCAGGCCGAATACTAGGCAGGCGAGCTTGTTGCTAGACGTAAACATGGCGATCCCTTTGCGTTGACTGTTTGTTCCGGGTAACCAGGAAATGGGCCAGATTGGTGGTCCAGAATCCTGTATCATCATAATGTTAGCGAATTATTTTAGCTTTGTACTATAGATTGACGGAAAACCCAATGGCAATTCTGAACATACTTCATTTTCCTGACCCCAGATTGCGTAATAAAGCACAGGTTGTGAAATCTTTTGATGAAGATTTACGAAAACTGGCTACGGATATGCTGGAAACCATGTATCAGGCCCCCGGTATCGGTTTGGCCTCCACCCAAGTCAACGATCCGCGCCGTATCGTGGTGATTGATGTCTCCGAGTCCCATGATGATCCACTCTGTCTGGTGAATCCAGAAATCCTTGAAAAACACGGGGAACACAAGATGGAGGAGGGGTGCCTCTCTGTTCCGGGTGTCTACGAGCCGGTTGTGCGGGCGACGGATATCAAGGTGCGCGCGCAGAATCTGGAGGGAGAAACGATAGAGTTTGAGGCCGATGATCTGTTGGCAGTCTGTATTCAGCATGAACTGGATCATCTGGACGGCAAGCTCTTTATCGATAATCTTTCCAACCTGAAACGGCAGCGCATTCGCAAAAAACTGGAAAAAGAGGAGAGGCAGACACAGCAGGAACCGGTCGGCCAGGTGCTCTAGTCCCCCTTGTTGGGTGGTATGAAGAGAAATTGTTTTGCCGTGAGTCGTTTGGTTGTCGTCGGTTGTGAGAATAATAATGAATGATGTGCTGAAGATTGTTTTTGCCGGAACCCCGGATTTTTCTGTGCCACCCCTGCGTGAGCTGATCGCGTCCCCGCATAAGGTGGTGGCAGTTTATACTCAGCCCGATCGTCCGGCGGGGAGAGGTCGTAAACTCACCGCAAGTCCCGTTAAGCAGTTGGCACTGGCCCATGATATCCCGGTCTATCAGCCGGCCAATTTCAGGCTGGAGGAGGATCTTGCGGCCTTGGAGTCGCTGCAGGCCGATCTGATGGTCGTGGTGGCCTATGGCCTCATTCTGCCGATTCGAGTCTTATCATCGCCTCGCCTCGGTTGTATCAATATTCACGCCTCGCTCCTACCGCGCTGGCGCGGCGCGGCCCCAATACAGCGAGCCGTTCTGGCGGGTGACAAGACCACTGGCGTCACAATTATGGAGATGGAGGCGGGCCTGGATACGGGGCCCATGCTGTTGAAGCGGGAAATAGCGATTGGTGCTACCGAAACAGGTGGTGCGTTGCATGACAGGTTGTCGGAGTTAGGTGCGGAGGCGCTTATGGCAGCGCTTCCAGGGATAGTCGACGGCACGCTGAAGGCCGAGCCACAGGATGATCGCTTGGCCAATTATGCCAGCAAGCTGGATAAAGCGGAGTCAGCGATCAACTGGCAAGAACCTGCCGTCACTCTAGATCGTCAGGTGCGTGCCTTTAATCCCTGGCCAGTTGCACAAACACTGATGGATGGTCAGGTACTGCGCATCTGGGAGAGTGAGGCATTGACGGGCGAATCGGATCTGGCCGTGGGGACGATCACGGCCTGTAATCGCAATGGCATTGATGTGGTAACGGGTCAGGGACTGTTGCGAATTAAGTCACTGCAACTGCCGGGTAAGCGGGCGATGAGTGCAGCCGACTTCCTGAATGCACATAATCCTACCGGGGTGGTCCTTGGCTAACCGTGTCGATAGCATCTTATGGGTATAAGTCCAGCAACGAACAGCAATCCACGGGTTGTGGCCGCTAAGCTACTGCGTCAGTTGGCCAATGGACGCTCTATTTCAGATCTGTTGGAGCAGGGGCTGGATGATGTCTCTCAGCGAGATCGAGGGTTGGTTAAAGAGTTCTGTTTTGGCGTGGCGCGTTGGCGACCCAGGTTGGAAGCGATAGCCAATCAGTTGATGAGCAAGCCGATAAAGCCAAAGGAGGGCGAGGTGCAGGCCCTGATATTGCTGGGTATCTATCAACTGGCCTATATGCGTGTGGCGCCGCATGCGGCGGTGGCTGAGACGGTGGAAGCCGCCAGATTATTGGATAAGCGCTGGGCGGTTGGGCTGATCAATGCCCTGCTACGCCGGTTTCAGCGTGAGCAGGAGCAGCTGCTAATAGCAGCAGATCGCTATCCTCAGAGTCGCTACGCGATGCCGGACTGGCTATTGAAGCGAATGCGTGCCGACTGGCCAGATCATTGGGAAGCCATTTTATGTGCAACAAACCAGCATCCGCCCATGACACTACGGGTCAATCTGGCGATGACGGCCCGGGAAGATTATCTCGCGCTACTGGAGAAATCGGGCATCGGTGCTGTGGCTCATTCGATTGTCCCTTCTGCGGTGCTCCTTGAGCAGCCAGTGGATGTGGATCAGCTACCGGGCTTTTCGGAGGGTGCCGTCTCTGTTCAGGATGCCGGGGCCCAGTTGGCCGCACCACTTTTGAATTGTGAAGAGGGTATGCGGGTGCTGGACGCCTGTGCGGCTCCCGGTGGCAAGAGCGGCCATATTCTTGAATCTGCCGCGGACATTCAGTTGACCGCCATGGACCTGGATGAGCGTAGGTTGGTCCGAGTGCAGGAGAATCTTCAGCGGCTGGGTCAGATGGCTGAAGTGGTACAAGGTGATGCGGCGGATCCAAAAGGGGAGTGGGCCTCAAGGCAGTATGATCGTATTTTGCTGGATGTGCCCTGTTCCGCAACCGGCGTGATACGCCGTCATCCGGATATCAAGTTATTACGGCGCCCGGAAGATATTTCCAAACTGGCCAAGAGTCAGGCGCAGATCCTGGAGGCCATCTGGCCAATGCTGAAACCGGGCGGTCAACTGCTCTATGCAACCTGCTCCCTGCTGGCCGATGAAAATGAAAACCGGGTGAGCCACTTTCTGCAGCGTCAGGCTGATGCCCGTGAGCATCCTATAGAGGCTGTCTGGGGGCATCCTCGTAGCGTTGGGCGCCAGACGCTTCCTGGTGAAGCGTCGATGGATGGATTCTATTATGCCTGTCTGGAGAGAGTTTAAGGGTTGATGAGATTGATCCAAGGTGACATGGGACATCGGTACGCCAGGCTTGGATGGGCTTTGGGGTTGCTGTTTGCTGCATTGTTTTATTGTCGAGCGGTTCAGGCGGATGAGTTTCTGATAGAAGGCCTTGAGGCGCGTGCGGTTGAAGGTATCTATCTCATGGACGCCTCAATCGACTATCGGTTTACCGATGAGGCACTTGAGGCGCTTGAGAGCGGCGTGCCGCTGACGCTGGAAGTTCATATACAGCTTCGCCGAGAGGGCGCCTGGATCTGGGAGTCAGATCTTGTTGACGCCCGCCTGCGTTTTCAGATTCTCTATCAGGCGCTCCATGGCTTGTACCAAGTGACGGATCTGCTGAGCGGCACGAAACAACACTATGCCACACGCAAAGCGGCACTAACGGCTTTGGGGCGTATCCGGGATGTGCAGCTGACCCAGGTGGAACGTCTGGAAAAGGGTGAACAGTATCGGCTCTCATTGCGCTCCCGGCTCGATATTGAGGCGCTTCCCTTGCCATTGCGCCCAATGGCCTACCTGAGTCCTGCTTGGAATCTATCCAGTGAGTGGAGCGTATGGCGTCTGCAACCCTAAAACGGCTTACTAGCGGCGCTCTGCCGGTCATTACACTGCTGCTGATAGTTTTGGTTTCGCTCCATCTGATGAGTGGGGCGTTGCAGAACACCGAAGAGCTGAGTCGGTTGTTTATTCCGCTCTTGGTCACCAGTGTGCTGGGTCTGTTTGCCATGGTGATCGTTGTTGGAGTGAACATCGTCCAGATGGTCAGTCGCTACAGGCGGCAGGCATCCGGTTCCCGTTTGGCACTTAGGCTGGTGGTGGTTTTCGTGGCGCTCTCTCTGGCGCCGGTGTCGGTTGTCTATTACTACTCGCAACAGTTTCTTCTACAGGGTATCGATAGCTGGTTTGATGTGCATATCGATCAGTCGATGGATGATGCCCTGAGGCTGGGCCAGGCCTCTTTGGACCTACATAAGCTAGAGCGCCTCAAGGTTACCCAACTGCTGTTGGATGAGTTGTCCGGATCATCCGTCGCCGGCCTGAGCTTGAGTCTTGAAGAGCTGCGCGAGCAGTTTGGCGCCAGTGAACTGGTGCTGTTGGATCTTGGCGGTAAGATCATCACTAGCGTCAATGCCGATCCCAGTATCCTGGTCACCAGTAAGCCGGATGGGGCGATTTTGCAGCAGCTGAGATCAGGAGAAGATTATGTTGGCCTGGAGCCTGCCCCCAATCTGGACGGGCAGTTGGAGGTTCGGGTCGCGGTAGCTGATGGTATCCATGCCCGCCTTTTGCTGGCACGCTACCCGGTGACCCGGTCAATCGCTGATCTGACCACAAAGGTAGAGGCAAGCTATAGCCGCTATAAGGAACTGGCGTTTCTACGGAAGAGCCTGAAAAACACCTTTACCCTCTCGCTGGCCATGGTGCTGCTATTTAGTTTGTTGGCTGCAATCTGGGCGGCATTTTTCACGGCCCGACGTCTGGTTAAACCAGTGGCCGGTATTGCGGAAGGAACACGGGCCGTCGCTGAGGGCAACTATGGTATGCAGCTGCCTGTGCCCAAATCGCGGGATGAATTAGGGTTTTTGGTGGAGTCTTTTAACTCCATGTCGCGGCGCATTGAAAAATCCCGCGATGAAACCGCTCGTACTCAACGTCAGGTGGAGGCGCAGCGAACTTATCTCGAAACCGTATTGGGTCGTCTCTCCTCAGGGGTGATCTCTTTGGATGCTTCTGGTCGCTTGCAAACGGCTAATCAGGCGGCAGGAGATATTCTCAAGGTGGATGTGGCCCTGTTATTGGGTCAGGATGCTGATGGCTTGTCGAAAGTATCGCCGCGGCTTCGGCAGTTTATTGAGGCCGTGCGAGACGCCGTTGAACAAGAGCGGCGTGACTGGCGGGGTCAGATTACATTGATTGGCGGTGAGGGGCGTCAGGTTCTGCTCTGTAGAGGTACGCCACTGGCCCAGCCAGACGACGAATCGATGGGATATGGCCTGGTATTTGACGATATTACCAACCTGCTTAAGGCCCAGCGTGATGCCGCTTGGGGCGAGGTGGCACGCAGACTGGCCCATGAGATCAAGAATCCGCTGACCCCTATTCAGTTGTCGGCTGAGCGGTTGCGGCACAAATATCTCAAGACGATGCAGGGGAAAGATGCTGATGTCCTGGATCGGGCGACGCATACCATCGTATCGCAGGTAGAGGCGATGAAGGAGATGGTTAACGCCTTCTCTGAATACGCCCGTCCTTCGCAGATAAATCCACAGCCATTGCATCTGGATGATCTGGTGAGTGAGGTTCTGGATCTTTATCGAAGTGCCGGGTTGACGACAGGCCTGGATGTGCGTCTGGATGCGGGTGAAACACGGGTTGAGGCGGATCCGGTCAGGCTTCGTCAGGTGGTGCATAATCTCATAAAAAACGCCCAAGAAGCCGTAAACGTGGAAAAAAATCCCAGAATAATCGTCTCAACAGAGGTAAAAGTGGATAATGACTGTCAGTATGTCGAACTGAATGTCATTGATAACGGCCCCGGTTTTGATCAACAAATACTGGCGCACCTGTTTGAGCCCTATGTCACTACAAAGGCGAAGGGTACGGGGCTTGGATTAGCCGTGGTAAAGAAGATTGCTGAAGAGCACGGTGGAAATGTCTGGGCGGAAAATCTCCCGGAAAGCGGGGCGAGGCTGATCTTGCGGTTGCCGACGATTCATACCGATAACAAATATACAGACTGCTCTCAGATACCCGAGCCGACAGCAAGGAGTAATGCCGAATGAGTGCACCCCATATATTGGTGGTGGATGATGAGCCAGATATTCGTACGCTGGTCAAAGAGATCCTGGAAGACGAAGATTATGATGTGGCCATGGCCGAGGATGGCTTGTCAGCACGCAAGGCGTTGCGTGACAGGCGTCCCGATCTGGTGCTACTGGATATATGGATGCCCGATGTAGATGGCATCTCGCTACTTAAAGAATGGTCGGAGGGCGATGGTCTGCCTTGTCCGGTGATCATGATGTCGGGTCACGGTACGGTCGAGACGGCCGTTGAGGCTACCCGGCTCGGTGCCTATGACTTTCTTGAGAAACCGCTTTCACTGGCTAAGCTGCTGCTAACGGTAGAACGGGCGTTGGAGGTGGATAAGCTCCAGCAGGAAAATATCGGTCTGCGCCGTCATACCCAGCATGTCGTGGAACCTACCGGCAAGAGTCCGGTGATTCAGCGACTGCGCGAGCAAGTGAAACGAATCGCTCAACATGATAGCTGGGTACTGATTACCGGTGAGCCGGGGGTAGGCAGAGAGACCTTTGCGCGCTATCTCCATTCGCAGAGCGTGCGTCGGGAACGGCCTTTTGTTGATGTCGGCGTCACTGCGATGGCCAAGGGCAATTCGGCTCGTGAGCTGTTTGGCAGTGAAGAGGGCGGGAAGATTCATTACGGCTCACTGGAGCAGGCCCGTGGCGGCACACTGTTCCTGGATGAAGTGGCTGACATGGATATTGAGGCGCAGTCCCAGCTGCTTGGCGCCCTTGATGGGGGCTCTTTTTTGCGTGTCGGAGGTTCAGAACCCGTGCATATTGACGTGCGCATCATAGCGGCTACCCAGCGCAATCTTGAAGATGAGGTGCAGGCTGGCCATTTCCGTGAGGATCTGTTTTATCACCTCAATGTGGTGCCACTGCATATTCCGCCCTTGCGGGAGCATCGGGAGGATGTGCCAGAGCTCTTAAGTTATTACGTGGACAGTTATGTGGCACATGAGAAACTGCCTTATCGGCGGTTTGATGTTCGGGCTCAGAATTATCTCAGAAACCACAGTTGGCATGGCAATATCCGTGAACTGAAAAACCTGGTGCAACGGCTGCTGATTCTTGGGGCAGGGGATGATATTACTCAGGATGAGGTGGAGGTCGCGCTGGGCAGTGTCGGGCTGGCACTAGAGAGTGGTGCACGTTTCCCTGTCTCTTTTGACCAACCGCTACGGCAGGCGAGGGAGGCGTTTGAAAAGGCCTACCTGGAGTACCAGTTGGAGAAGCATGCGGGAAATGTCAGTCAGATTGCAGCAGAATCGGGGATGGAACGTACCCATCTTTACCGCAAATTAAAATCGCTGGGCATTGATGTAAAGGACAAACGGTAGTAAGTTCGCCGATTTGTGCCGGGCAGCATTTTTCCTGGGTGCGGCTGAAGATCGAATCAACCGGAAAGTGGCAGAACATAAAAAATGAAAATCATCATCTTAGGTGCCGGACAGGTTGGGACATCAGTGGCTAACAATCTGGCCTCCGAAGCGAACGATATTACGGTGGTCGATCAGGATGCTGACCTGTTGAGGGACCTTCAGGACCGCCTGGATCTGGGTACGGTTCAGGGCCATGCCGCTCACCCCGAGGTGCTGATGCGGGCCGGTGCAGAAGACGCCGATATGATTCTGGCCGTTACCAACAGCGATGAGACCAACATGGTGGCCTGTCAGGTGGCCTACAGTCTGTTTCGCACGCCGACTAAGATTGCTCGTGTTCGCGCCCTCGGTTTTACCAAATATCCCCAACTGTTTTCCCCGGAGGCAATGCCGATTGATGTATTGATCAGCCCGGAGCAGCTGGTGACCGACTACATCATGCGGTTGATCGAAAATCCAGGGGCACTACAGGTGTTGGATTTTGCCGGTGGCCGGGTTCGATTGGTAGCTGTCCGCGCATACTATGGCGGGCCACTGGTCGGCAATGAGTTGCGTACCTTATACGAGCATATGCCCAATATTGAAGCCAGGGTAGCGGCCGTTTACAGGCAGGGGCGTGCCATTCAGCCGGAAGGAGATACCATCATTGAGGCCGATGATGAAGTGTTCTTTATTGCGGCCAAAGAGAATATTCGGGCTGTCATGAGTGAGCTGCGTCGGCTGGACAAACCCTTCAAGCGACTGATTTTTGCAGGGGGTGGCAATATCGGCATGCGATTGGCCCATGCCCTGGAGCGTGATTATCAGGTTAAGTTGATTGAACGCGATCGTGACCGGGCGCAGAAAGTCTCTGAAGAGCTTCCCAAGACCATCGTACTGCATGGTGATGTCGCCGACGAAGACTTGCTGATGGAGGAGAATATTGAGGGCACGGATGTTTTCTGTGCTGTCACTAACGATGATGAGGCGAATATTCTTTCTGCCATGCTGGCGAAGCGGCTGGGTGCGCGTAAGGTGATGGCGCTGATTAACCGAGCAGCCTATGTCGACATGGTACAGAGTGGGCCCATTGATATTGCCATCTCTCCTCAACAGGCCACTATCGGCAGCCTGCTGACCCATGTGCGCCGTGGCGACGTGGTGATGGTGCATTCGCTGCGACGTGGTGCAGCAGAGGCGATTGAGGCGGTTGCACACGGGGACCCGAGTTCATCCAAGGTTGTGGGCCGTGCTATCGAGGATATCAAGCTCCCTAAAGGGACCAATATTGGTGCGGTGGTTCGAGGTGATGAGGTGTTGATTGCCCACCACGATACGGTGATTGAATCAGAGGATCACGTCATTCTGTTTCTGGTGGATAAGCGACAGATCCCCGATGTGGAGCGCCTGTTCCAGGTCGGCATCACATTCTTATAAGAGGCGACTAACGATGCCGGTGATGAAATGTTCATCCACTGAGCTGAGGTAGCTGGGCAATATGCAATTCAGTGCCATACAACGCATTCTTGGTATTCTGCTGATGGTGTTCAGCGTTACCATGCTGCCACCCTTGCTCGTCTCTATCTGGTATGACGATGGGGCCTACTCCGCGTTCCTGATTGCCTTCATTATCATCCTGATGGTGGGGGCGGTCTCCTGGATCATGGTGTCAGATCAGCGGCGAGAACTGCGCTTGCGGGATGGATTCATGGTCGTGGTGATGTTCTGGACCGTGCTGGGGATCAGTGGTTCGCTTCCCTTCACCCTCGCAGTCGATCCACACATGTCGCTAACAGACGCCGTGTTTGAGTCAATCTCAGGGCTAACAACAACGGGCTCTACGGTAATCATGGGGCTCGATGAATTGCCACCGTCTATTCTCTTCTATCGCCAGCAGCTGCAGTGGCTGGGTGGCATGGGTATCATTGTTTTGGCTGTTGCGGTATTACCGATGCTCGGCATCGGCGGTATGCAGTTGTATCGTGCTGAAACCCCTGGCCCGATGAAAGACTCCAAACTGACCCCGCGAATTACCGAGACAGCAAAAGCGCTCTGGTATATTTATCTGGGGCTAACAATCGCCTGCACACTGGCCTACTGGGCGGCTGGGATGTCACTGTTTGATGCCATTGGGCATGCCTTCTCGACCATCGCCATCGGTGGTTTCTCAACCCACGATGCCAGTATCGGCTTTTTTGACAGTACCCTGATCGAGATGATCGCGGTGGTATTTCTGCTGCTTTCGGGTGTTAACTTTGCCCTGCACTTTATCGCTATCAGCCGACGTAATCCGAAGGTGTATCTCGTCGACAGCGAGTTTCGTTTTTATCTGGCGGTACTCTTGTTTGTGGCGATTGTTGTAACCGTTGTGCTCTACACAACGGGTACATACAGTGATCTGGGTGAGGCCTTTACTAAGGGTCTTTTCCAGGCGGTGTCGATAGGAACCACCGCTGGTTTTACCACAGCGGATTACTCACTGTGGCCTGGGTTTGTTGCCATTGTGTTGCTTTTCACCAGCTTTATTGGCGGCTGTGCCGGCTCGACGGGTGGTGGCATCAAGGTGATACGGTTTCTGCTACTGATTAAGCAGGGGCTGCGAGAGATCACCCGGCTGATCCATCCCAGTGCCCAGATTCCAATCCGGGTCGGGCAAAAGACCATTACGCCCCGTGTCGTTGAGGCGGTCTGGGGGTTTTTCGCCCTCTACGTGGCCAGCTTTACCTTTATGTACCTAGCCCTTGCGCTGACGGGCCTGGATCTGATGACTTCATTTTCAGCCGTGGCAGCGTCTATCAATAATCTGGGGCCGGGGCTTGCCTCAGTAGGCACAAATTATGCGGGCTTGAATGATCCGGCAAAATGGATACTCTGTTTTGCTATGTTGTTAGGTCGATTAGAGATTTTCACCCTGCTGGTGTTGCTGACACCAGCCTATTGGCGAAAGTAGTAACCTTCATGTCTGAGCCCTCTCTGAGTATGGATAAACCAGCCCTTATTAGGGCACTGCAGCGAGTGCTGCCTGAACGCTTGATTATCCACGAGGACGAGGCGCTACGCCCTTACGAGTGCGATGGTCTTTCCGCATATCGGCAGGTGCCCTTGTTGGTTGTGTTGCCTGAGAACAGTGAACAGGTACAACAAGTGATGCAGTGCTGCCATCAGCGGGGTGTGCCGGTTGTCGCCAGGGGGGCGGCGACAGGGTTGTCGGGTGGCGCGCTGCCGTTAGCCGATGGCGTGTTGATGAGTCTGGCGAAGCTCAACAAAATTCTGGATATCGATCCGCTTAATCGTACGGCTCGGGTACAGCCGGGTGTACGCAATCTAGCGATTTCTCAAGCAGTAGAGGCACAAGGTCTCTACTATGCGCCGGATCCCTCATCGCAGATCGCCTGCACCATTGGCGGCAATGTGGCAGAGAACTCGGGTGGGGTGCACTGTCTTAAGTACGGACTGACTGTGCACAACGTGCTGGAATTGAAGGTGGTCACGGCCTCCGGAGAGTTGGTGGTCTTTGGGGCCGCTGCACTGGATGCACCAGGGTATGACCTGCTGGCCTTGATGATTGGCTCAGAGGGGATGCTGGGCATTGTGGTCGAGGTGTTGGTGAAACTGCTGCCTACCCCACAGCGTGCCCAGGTCTTGCTGGCAGCCTTTGATGATGTGAGCAAGGCGGCGAATGCAGTAGGCGATGTGATTGCGGCGGGCGTGATTCCGGCCGGCCTGGAGATGATGGATGGCATGGCCATCCGCGCTGCAGAGGATTTTGTTCATGCCGGCTATCCGGTCGATGCTGAGGCGATGCTGCTCTGTGAACTGGATGGGGCCAATGATGAAGTCTCGGCCCAGTTAGCCAAGGTACGGCAACAGTTGCTGGATTCTGGTGCAACCGAAGTGCGTACAGCCAAAAATGAGGAGGAGCGGGCGCTATTCTGGAAGGGCCGGAAGTCAGCCTTTCCTGCGGTGGGACGCATTTCACCCGACTATTACTGCATGGATGGCACGGTGCCTCGCAAACGACTGGCGGAAGTTTTGCTCGAGACCAGCCGTTTATCGGAACACTTTCAACTGCCTGTCGCCAATGTGTTTCATGCCGGCGATGGTAATCTTCATCCTCTCATCCTCTACGATGCAAATAAGCCAGGTGAGCTAAAGCGGGCGGAAGATCTGGGTGCGGCGATCCTGGAGCTCTGCGTCAAAGTGGGTGGTACGATCACCGGCGAACATGGGGTAGGACATGAGAAGATCCACCAGATGTGTGTGCAGTTCAGTGCGGCGGAACTGACCCAGTTTCATGCGGTGAAGCACGCTTTTGATCCTCTGGGGCTCTTAAATCCCGGCAAGGCAATTCCCCAGCCGAGGCGCTGTTCTGAGTACAAATCGCTTGGATCAGAAACCCTAACGCCACCCAGTGCGCGGGGAGTCTAAGGTGGGCGTGTCGATTGCAAACCACGATAGCTCTGCCGCACTGGTGCAGACGATAGCGGAGGCGGCTGAAAAAGGTCGGGCTCTGCAAATGACAGGATCTGGCAGCAAGGCCTTTTATGGGCGGCAGGCAACGGGTGACCCGATTGAAGTCTCACCACACTGCGGGGTAATCAATTACGAACCGCGTGAGCTGGTGATAAAGGTCCGCGCCGGTACGCCGATGTCCCAACTGGAGGCGCTCCTCGCATCAGAGGGACAGATGCTCCCCTTCGAGCCTCCCCACTTTGGACCCAATGCCACGCTGGGCGGAACGATAGCCAGTGGCCTGTCAGGGCCCCGTCGCCCCTATGCAGGTTCTGCCAGGGATTTCGTACTGGGTACCACCCTCATCAATGGTCTCGGCCAGCGTCTGCGTTTTGGTGGCGAGGTGATGAAGAATGTGGCGGGCTATGATCTCTCACGCCTGATGGTGGGCGCGATGGGAACGCTGGGTCTGTTATTAGATGTCAGCATGAAGGTACTGCCTTTGCCTGAGATCGAGTGCACCCTGGTGCAGGAACTCAGTGAGGCAAAAGCAATTCTTCTGATGAATCAACTCGCCGGTATGGCGTTACCTCTGTCGGCTGCCAGTTATGATGGACTCAAGCTGTATCTTCGACTGTCGGGTTCTGAACCTGGTGTGACGGCAGCCCGTAGTCAACTGGGCGGTGATTTGTTGGAGGAGGATAACGCGTTCTGGCAAAAAATACGGGAGCACCAACACAGCTTCTTCAATACAGATAAACCGCTCTGGCGGCTTTCGATAGCACCAGCCGCTCCCCCCTTGGCGCTTCCGGGTAAACAGCTGATCGATTGGGGTGGCGCGCAGCGCTGGCTGATCTCGGATCAAATTCCGGCAGCAACGGTTCAGCAGGCCGCCGAGGCACAGGGTGGGCATGCGCAGTTGTTTAGAGGCGGTGATCGTTTAGGCGTGGTGAACCAACCGTTATCTGCAGACTTGATGCTGATCCATCAACAGTTGAAGCAGGCTTTTGATCCCAAGGGCATTCTCAATCCAGGCCGACTCTACCCGGAATTCTAATGCAAACAACCTTGCTGCAATCCTTTTTGAATACCCATGAAGGTCAGGAGGCCGATGCGATCCTGCGCAGTTGTGTGCACTGCGGATTCTGTACCGCCACTTGCCCCACTTATCAGCTGCTGGGTGATGAGCTGGATAGTCCACGAGGTCGTATCTACCTGATTAAACAGGTTCTGGAAGGCCAGCCTGTTACACACAGGACCCAGTACCATCTCGATCGCTGTTTGACCTGTCGCTCTTGTGAGACCACCTGCCCTTCGGGGGTAAATTATTCACGGTTATTGGATATTGGCAGGGTAGTAGTAGAGCGGCAAGTAAAGCGTAAGCCCTTGGCCGGAGTAGTACGCTGGGGTTTGCGGCAGGTGTTGCCCTACCCGCGTCGTTTTGGCCCGTTGCTGCGTTTGGCTAGATTGGTTAAGCCGTTGTTGCCTGCGCAGATGAAACAGAAAATACCGCCGGCAGAAGTGGCTCAAACAAGGCCCGTGACAGGTCATTCACGCATACTGTTGGTATTGGAGGGGTGCGCCCAATCTGTTGCAACACCCAATACCAATACGGCTGCCGCTAGGGTCCTGGATCGACTCGGTATCTCTCTGATTTCGCCAGAGGCACAGGGCTGCTGTGGCGCAGTGAGTCAACATCTATCAGCCGAATCGGAAGCTGCAGGTTTCATGCGACGTAATATTGATGCTTGGTGGCCCCATATAGAGTCAGGCGCAGAGGCAATTTTAGTGACGGCCAGCGGTTGTGGCACTCAAGTAAAAGAGTACGGACATCTGTTGCAGCACGATCCGGCGTATGCAGAGAAGGCCGCTAGGGTGTCGGCGATGGCCAAAGACCTGTGTGAGGTGTTGGAGGGCGAACCGCTGGAGACGCTGAAACCCTCTAAGTCCGGAAAGCGGATAGCCTATCACTCCCCTTGCTCTCTGCAGCATGGGCAGCAACTGGCCGGACGTGTTGAGGCTGTTTTGGGTCGGTTGGGATTTGATCTGACGCCTGTGGCGGACAGCCATCTCTGCTGTGGTTCAGCGGGAACCTATTCGATTCTGCAGCCGGAGCTTTCCAAACAGTTGCTGAAGAACAAACTGGCAGCACTTGAGAAAGATGATCCGGACCAGATTGTTACCGCCAATGTTGGTTGCCAGTTGCATCTCGGGAGTTGCGCTGCTCGCCCGGTCAGGCATTGGATCGAGTTGGTTGATGAGGCTTTGAGCAAGTTGGATGGTTAGTGGGCAGCCATTTTTTTCACCGCTTCAAACAGGTCGTGTAGTTTTTTAGCGGTAACGGGCTTCGGTTCAAAACGATAGAGTGATGAGTCGATAAGGTGCCCGTTTGTACGGCCGCTGCAGATGACGATCTGAATATCGGGATTGATACTTCTTAAATCACTGATCAAGTCCGTTCCGCAGCCATCAGGCAGATTGTAATCCAGTAGCGCCAGATCAATGGTCTGCCGTTCACAAGCGGCCCGGGCGGCCCCGCAACAGTCCGTTGCGGTGACCTGATAACCCAGATCCTCAAACTCCCAGGTCAACATCTGCCGTAGTGAGTGATTATCCTCGACTATCAGCAGATGTCTGGGATGGTTACTCATCTTAGGCTACCAGGGCTTCTTTCAGCTTATTGCGCGCCCGGAACAGGCGGGTTCCTACGCCTGCAGAGGTGATGCCCAGGCGATCGGCGATCTCCTTCTGTGAATAACCACCGATCACTTGTTGCACCAGAGGTTCACGATACTCTTCTGGTAACTCTTCAATCGCCCTGCGTAGCACGAAGGCTTCGGTAGAGGTGTCATAGTAATTGTCCCTGGACTCCAGTGTCTCCAGGGGGATGTCAGACTCCTGCAGCTGTTTGCGCTCAAAGCGACGGGCATTTTCCCGGCGCAGTATGGTGAACAACCAGCCCTTGGCAGCCTTGGGGTTCTGCAGCCGGTGCAGTGATTTCCAGGCGCGAAGCAGTGTTTCCTGAACCAGATCCTCAGCGGTGTGCTTGTCACCGGCCAGCCAGTGTGCGTAACGCTGCAGATCCTTTGAGTAACTCGAGACCAGTTCGTTAAAGAGGTTGTTATTATTAGCAGGTGACGCCTCAACGGTGGTCTGTTCGGTCCAAGTCTGTACAAGGGCTAGGTTGCTCATGCTCTTCTTCCTTTCTCTCAGATTCAAATAATGATTTGCTTGCGGAGAGATAGAGCAGATGCCGTGCCAACTTCATAACACTATGAATAATAAAGAAAATATCAATTATAGGGGGTGCTGTAACGTAACGTTTCGTTGTAACGAAACGTTCAGTATAACGTTCTGTTGGAGTGATTAGCCCTCTGCTTGGGGGTATCCAGGATTCTAAGGCAGGATCAGGTCGTATTTTTTAATTTTGCGATCCAGTGCAGGGCGTGAGATGGCCAGGATATCGCAGCTCTTGCCCTTGTGACCGTGGGTATAATCAAGCACCCGCTGTATATGTTCAGCCTCTACTTGGTCCAATGTGCGCTCGACCAGGCTGCTATTTGGTGTGGTGTTGGCCGATTCTTGTGTGCTATTGACCGGCTGTCTGAACAACAGCAGGTCGGGTGTGAGTACGTTTCCTCTGGCATGTACCAGGGCTTGGGTGAGCAGGTTTTCCAATTCCCGGACATTGCCTGGCCATTGATAACGCTTCAGTGCGGCCAGCGTGGCGTCGGTGAGTTGTGCGGCCGGTTTATGGATTTTGCGGGCGATGCGGCTGATCAATGCATCGGCCAGTAGGGGAATATCCTCCAGTCGCTCACGCAGGGGTGGGAGGTGAATCGAAACAACCTTGAGGCGATAGGCCAGATCTTCCCTGAATCGACCTTCTGCGGCTTCCTTGAACAGATCCCGATTCGTTGCCGCAATGATGCGTGCGTTAGTCTTGATCTGCTGACTACCGCCTACCCGTTCCAGGGTCTGCTCCTGTAGAACCCTCAGCAGCTTGGCTTGTAGAGGCGCCGCCAGTTCACCGATCTCATCCAGGAAAAGCGTACCGTCCTGGGCCAGTTCGAACTTACCCTGTTTACGTTCGGTAGCCCCGGTGAAAGCGCCTTTTTCATGGCCGAACAGCTCACTTTCCAGCAATGTATCCACAATCGCCGCGCAGTTGATAGCGACGAATGGTCCGGTGACCCCAGAGTGATTATGGATCAGTCGCGCCACCACCTCTTTGCCGGTACCGGACTCACCAGTGATCATTACTGTGGCATTGCTGCCTGCGCTGAGTGCAATCTCCTTGCTGACCTGTAGCATCGCCTCACCGCGACCGATCAACTCCTGGTGCGCTTTGGGCTCCTGGTCGTCGGGTTTGAGTGCCTTGACCGCTCGGGAGAGGCGTTGATTTTCCAGGACGCGATCGACGACGTGCTGCAGTTCGCTAATTTTGATCGGCTTATGGATGAAGTCCGCCGCGCCGAGTTTGATTGCCTCAATGGCCAGCTCCAGGTCATGCTGCCCCGTCATCATGATCACGGTCTGGTCGAGCGACTCATCCTTGATTTTCTGCAGCAGATCGATACCGTTTCCATCGGGTAGTTGTTGATCGAGCAGTAGCAGGTCATAAGCGGCCTGCTTGATCTTATCCAAACCCTGATCGCAGCGATTTACCCCCTCAACCATAAAACCCTGCTCCTCGAAATGGAGCTGAAGTATCTGGTTCAGACTATCGTCATCTTCAATGATCAGTAGACGGTGTGTCATGGGTGTTATCGCCTCCAGGGCCATAGCATAACGCAAGTGCAGGATGATGGCAGAGGTTGTTTTGCAGTCTGCTCAGGTCATGGAAAGGAGGGTGGATACCGTTGCCAGTAACAGCGCATAACGCAGGCCTTTGCCCAAGGCTATGAACAGCAGTGCCGGTAATGGTCGGATGCCGGCCCAGCCCGCGGCCAGACAGAGTGGGTCCCCAATTATGGGTAGCCATGAGAGCAGCAGGATAGGGCTGCCATATCGACTCAGGCGGTGCATGGCTTGTTGGTGGCTCGGTTTAACCAGTGCACGGGCAGGATAGCGTTTTTGTATCCACCAGCCAATGAGCCACCCGGTCATTCCGCCAAGTGTGTTACCCACCGTAGCAATCAACCAGAGTAGAGCGTCTGGGGCGAATGCTTCATGGGCGGCATAGACCAGGATCGCCTCGGAACCACCCGGTAGCAGCGTGGAAGAGAGAAAACTGCTGGAAAAAAGCAGCCAGAGGCCGGCGAAATCGGTCATTGTTGGCAGATCTAAAAGGTTTTGGTCTTGATCAGGCCAACGATGAGGCTGAGCCAACCCGCCAGTAGGCAGAGTCCACCGAACGGTGTGATCATTCCCAAAGGCTTAATCCCGCTGATGGCCATCAGATAGAGACTGCCAGAAAAGAGCACTATACCCAGCAGCATCAGCCAGCCGCTGCGCTTGATCCAGGATGAGACGGGTAGTTGGAGCAGTAAGAGTCCAATGACCAGCACGGCGATACTGTGTAGGCCTTGGTACTGTATACCCGTCTGATATGCCGCCATCAGTTCTGGGGGGACAGTTTCACGTAGGGCGTGGGCACCAAATGCACCCAGTGCCACCGTCAGAAACCCACTCAGCGCTGCACCTATCAACAGTGGCTTTGCTTCTACAGGGAGATTCAGTGCAGTCGCTCCTGGTCAAGTGCTTCAATAATTCCCAGAACCAGTTGGCGTGTCTGTTCATTCATCCCTTTGCAGAGCTTGTCCGGGTTTCGCTCGCCATTGATCAGGGGGCGGATCACGGCGGCCAGCCTGGCCATTGGACCGCCGGCTCGCTGCATCTGCTCCGCCATGTCGGCGGTCAGGGTCAGTGCCTCCACATTGCCACTGGCGGCTGCCTGGATCATGCTGGCAAGTCCCGGCGCGGCGAGAGCAGGTTCTGGTTTCTGGTTTGGGTCGGGTAGGGTGGAGGGGTCTTGCAGACCACGCATGATGGCCTCGGCAATCACTTGGTCCTCCTCATCCAGGCCGCGTATCAGACTCATATCTCGTTGACCATTGAGTATCTGTCGAACGGTTTGCACCAATGTCTGCCAGCCAGCCTCTTCGGCTTGCCGTAATGTGGCATCAAGTGAATTGCGAGCGGCGGTGTTTTGTGACAGTTGCACTACCTGGCAGATGAAAGCCGCATGCATGGTAATGATCTGCTGATGTCGGGGTGGGAGATTTTTCATAAGAAACACAGTGTTGGCGAATTGAGTGTTACCTTAACCGAGGGTTGGCGTTGTGAAAAGGGGGTGAGGTAAAAGACTATCCATCAGTTTCTTATCAAGCCAATAAACAGGGCTTATGCAACGCCCAAAACTATTGTTTGGCACTTTTATTAGCAAATCTTTATGTTGTCCTTCCTGATTTCTGGAATGCACTGTTATTCAGATTAGGATTGCAGCCTGGGTTTTTGGCGCGATTCGATCATAATCCAGATTAAAATCAATAGATTAAAAGATTAGTGATCTAACTGCAGCTCATTAATCAGCTCAAGGAAAGAGACGGAATTTGAGATTATTCCCGGAATTATCCGGGTATCGGCTCGAGAAAACGCTATCTGAAAATGGTAGTGATTTTAACACTGCAGTGAAACTAGGAGAAAAAGTACCATGCCTACATTTGTGCGTACTGATAAATGTGATGGCTGCAAGGGTCAAGATAAGACCGCTTGTATGTACATCTGCCCACATAACCTGATGAAACTGGATATGGACGGTTCTTTGACCGGTCATGCCATGAAATCTTTCAACCAGGAGCCTGATCAGTGCTGGGAGTGTTACTCCTGCATCAAGATCTGCCCACAGCAGGCTATTGAAGCCCGTCCGTATGCTGACATCGTCCCACTGGGCGCATCTGTTCAGCCACTGCGTGGTACTGATTCCATCATGTGGACCATCAAGTTCCGTAACGGCACCATGAAGCGCTTCAAGTTCCCCATCCGGACCACCCCAGAAGGCTCTATCGATCCTTACGGCGGCAAGCCAGAAGCTGATATTTCCAAGATCGCTGAAGCCGGTTTCTTCGTACAGTGCAACGGTTTCCGTGCTGGCGATGCCAGTGAGCTGATCAAGAAATAAACACGGCATTGCCGAAAGTTTTCGTAAAGAATTTAGTATAAAGAGGAAATTCAAATGGCTGGTGAATTCGGAAATCCAGAAGTCATCGAGGAAGAGGTAGACATCCTCATTATCGGTGGTGGTATGGGCGCCTGCGGCGCGGCTTACGAGCTGGGCCCATGGGTAGACGCTGCCAAGAAAGAAGGCGTAGACATTAAAGTTAAGCTGGTTGATAAGGCCGCTATGGATCGTTCAGGTGCTGTTGCGCAGGGTCTCTCTGCTATTAACACCTACATCGGTTCAGAGCAGGATCCTGCCGACTACGCACGTATGGTCTCTAACGATCTGATGGGTATCACCCGTGACGATCTGACCTATGATCTGGGCCGTCACGTTGACGAGTCTGTGCATCTGTTCGAAGAGTGGGGTCTCCCCATCTGGAAGACAGACGAGAACGGTGAGCGTTTCGACGGCTCCAAGGGCATGACCCCGCTGAAAGACGGTGGTAAGCCTGTACGTTCTGGTAAGTGGCAGATCATGATCAACGGCGAATCCTACAAGTGGATCGTTGCTGAAGCGGCCAAGAAAGCCCTGGGTATCGAGAATATCCAAGAGCGTGTCTTCATCGTTAAGCTGGTTAATGACAAGAAAGACAAGAACCGCGTTGCCGGTGCTGTCGGTTTCTCTGTCCGCGAACACAAGCTGTTCGTTTACAAGTTCAAAGCCTGTCTGCTGGTAGCCGGTGGTTGTGTCAACATCTTCCGCCCACGTTCAGTAGGTGAAGGTCAGGGTCGTGCCTGGTATCCAGTATGGAATGCCGGTTCTACCTACTCCATGGCTGCAGAGGCTGGCGCTGAGCTGACTCTCATGGAAAACCGCTTCGTACCGACCCGTTTCAAAGACGGTTACGGTCCTGTTGGTGCATGGTTCCTGCTCTTCAAATCAAAGGCTACCAATGCCTTCGGTGAAGTGTACATGGATCGCAATAAGGAGATGTTGGACGACTATCCTCCTTATGGCCAGGCGGCAGTTCCTGCTTCCTGTCTGCGTAATCACTTGATGCTGAAAGAGATGAAGGAAGGTCGTGGTCCTATCTGGATGGACACCGTTACCGCACTCGCCAACCTGCGTGAGACCCTGACTCCTCGTGAAGTTAAGCATCTCGAAGCAGAGGCCTGGGAAGACTTCCTGGATATGTGTATCGGTCAGTGTGGTATCTGGGCTGGTGAAAACGTTGAGCCAGAGAAGAAAAACTCTGAGCTGATGCCAACCGAACCCTACCTGCTGGGCTCACACTCTGGTTGCTGCGGCATCTGGGTTTCTGGTCCTGAAGATGTAGGCGCGCCTACTGACGAGGCACTGCCAGGCGCACCTGAGCATTTGCCAAAGGGCTGGAACTGGGGCTACCGTGGTATGACCACTGTACAGGGTCTGTTCACCGCTGCTGATGGTGTGGGCGCTTCTGGTCACAAGTTCTCATCTGGTTCACACGCTGAAGGCCGTATGTGTGCCAAGTCCATGGTCAAATTCGTTATGGACAACCAGGGTCACACCCCTGAGTTGGACACCAGCGTTGAAGACCTGGTTACTGAGATCTACCGTCCAGTCCGTACCTTCCTGGAGTTCAAGGACTACAGCACCGCGATCGATGTTAATCCCAACTACATCACCCCGCGTATGCTGCAGTTCCGTCTGCAGAAGATCATGGATGAGTATGTTGCCGGTGTTGCTACCTACTACACCACCAACGAGCACATGCTGGCGCTTGCTGAAGAGAAGCTTGGCTATCTGAAGGAAGACTCCCTGAAGATGCGTGCGAAAGATCTGCACGAACTGCTTCGTGCTTGGGAGAACTACCATCGCATCCTGACTGCTGAAGCGCACATGAAACACATTCAGTTCCGTCAAGAGTCTCGTTATCCTGGTTTCTACTACCGCATGGATAAGAACTTTGTTGATGAAGAGAACTGGAAGTGCTTTGTGAACTCCATCTATGACAAAGAGACCAAGCAGTGGACATGCTTCAAGCGCGCCCACGTTGATCTGGTCGACAAAGCTAAGCTGTTCAAATAAGTCTATTTGACAGCCTGATGGCTTAGGAAGTCCGGGTGTCGCAAGGCACCCGGATTTTTTCATTTTGAGCAAAAAACCCAGGGTAGGGTAGAAATAGTTTATTATTGAAAGAGAAATCAGGACGCGCAGGCCAAAAAGTAAAGGCCGGCGGATTTCTTGTCCCGTTAGATTCAAACCGTGCTATCCGAGGCTCCCATGAGCGAAAAATTCGATACTCCCTTTCAAAGTAATATTGTACCTACCATCCTGGAACTGGGTTCAACCCTTAAATTCCGCTGTTATAAAGGTATCTCCTGCTTCAATGCCTGCTGCAAGAATGCAGATATCACCCTGACACCCTATGACATTATCCGGCTGAAACAGCGCCTGGGAAAAACCAGTACGGAGCTGCTAAAAGAGCATACCGTCCCCTTTCAGATGGATCAGGATGGCTTGCCTGGCGTAAAACTGCGTACCACGGATGATGGCGCCTGCCTGTTCATGACCGATGAAGGCTGTAGCGTCTATGAAGACCGCCCCACCGCCTGTCGTTACTATCCACTGGGTAACATGATTCGCCTGGATACCGGCTCGAAAGAGGCGCATGTGGATTATGTGCTGATCAAAGAAGAGCATTGCAAAGGCCATGAAGAAGCACGTGAGCTGACCGTGCATGATTACCTCGTCGAGCAAGAGACCGCGCAGTACGACGAGATGAACAAAGAGTGGCAACAACTGATGCTGATGAAACGCTCCGGCGGCCCCAGCGTCGGCAAGCCTCCTGAGGCCACCTTGCAGATGTACTTCATGTGCGCGTTTGATATGGATCGTTTCCGCCGTTTTGTTCTCAGTGACAACTTCAAGGCCACCTACGACCTGGAAGATTCAACCTACGAGGTATTGGCCAAGGAAGATGTCTCACTGATGCAGTTTGGCAGTCGCCTAATGAAGCAGGTCTTCTTTGGACTGCGCACTATTCCTGAAAAGAACGGTGTCTGGGAGAAGCGTGTCGATGAACGCCAGGAAGTGTGGGATGCTCGTCGCCAGGCCGAGATCCAGCGCCAGCAGCAGACTGAAGATGAGCGGTATAGTGGTGATGATTGATAGGCCGGATATTTGGTAGTTTTAATCACAAAACATAAAAACGGCCACTTAGAGGGCCGTTTTTTTATTCCAGGTTACTAGTCCAAATTTAGCGTACGTGCACTAGCTCTATTATGGCATCAATTAAGTTATTCAAAGGGTTAGGCTAATTTATGCGTGACCAAGGTCCTGTCTTTTATCGATATTAATATCGAGCTAGCAATCAAACAACTTTCTTGCGACGAGCTACACCAATTCCAGCAAGGCCTAGGCCCAGCAGAGCAATAATAGTCGGTTCTGGTACAGAATTAGGATTACTCGGATCATTCGCAGAACGACCGAAGCGCAGGTCATCAAAGGCCAGTATGTCGTTGGTGGCGTTAAAGGTCACACTTGAAATCAATTGGCCGTAATCGATAAAGCCTACAAATGCAGCGCCTCCATTGATGGACGATGGCATGTTGATGGTTTGGGTGACGTTTGAGCCATCGGTGTAGACGATGGTTTGTTGTGGAACAAGATTGGTCTGTAGACCATTAACGTAGAAACCGAAGGCGTCAACTGGGTTAGTGAAGCTAAAAGTCACCGCCCCCCCGCCCACATAGCGGAAAAACGCACCACTCGACGTTGTGTTGAAGCCGCACAACGCACCACAACCCGAATTGTTGGTTGTTGTACCGCCAGTGATGGTGATATTGCCCGGTAGTGGAGACTCAAAATCTACAACATTCAGTGGCCCTGTCACCGCTAAAAAGTTCGCGGCGGCGGCGGTTGAGTTAGTCATATTTGCAAGCGAGGTTGCCGCGTCATCAGCTGCCAAGTAGGTTACGGGCACCGCGTTTGCCGCTAAAGAGAAAGCGTATAGGGCGCCTGCCATGATGAGTTTTGATTTGATTGCCATGTCGTTTCCCTGGTTTAAATAGAAATTCCGGATCTAGACCGGACGTGTTTTTAGTAGGTCAGTAGCTGAACTTCTATAAAGGCAATAATAATGCCATAAAATTATTGTGCAAATTATTCAATAGGTTAGTTGGTTTATCACTTCGGTAAAGATATGCGGTGTAAAAAATATCGACACTAATCGGCTGGTCCATAAGATTGTTCACGCTAGGATCAAGAGGTCTGGGTCAGATAACAAATAGCTTTAATATTCAGTAACCCAATTTCATTTGGCCCCGAATGAGTTAAGGCATGGCAATACTAAATGCTTTGCCTTTATATTTACCGTTGAACGAGTTGGGGTAGTGATCGATAAAGAGGACGGCCAGACTGTTCAGTGAGTGCCTCAATTCTCGGCTCAGTCGAACCTGGGTAAAGTCCAGTGTGGACCCTTTGATCCACGCGCAATAGCCGAGCTGAGAATAGGCAGGCGAGTCCAGCCCTTTGATAGGCCGAGAATTCATGCCACAGGATATATTGGATACCCTGGTTCAGGTCTATTCTGGTCTTGATGCTGGGTATTGCCGCCCTCATACTGGGATACCGTAAATCAAGTGAAAAGAGTGGCCGGGATCAAAGCTTCATTCTAGTTGTGTTGATCCAATGGTTACAAGGATACAAGCTTGCGAATAGTGGATAACTTGAGGGAGCTCGCGCGGCCCAGGGCGGCGAACTGGTTCGAGTTGTACGTTCCCAGATCCCAGACTGTCTATGCAATCGAATCGCTTGCTGCTACCGGAGAGGTGCAGCTTGAGCCCGGTGCGCGACAGGCACCCCGCCTTCACCTGGATAATATTCGCCAGTCGCTGTCAGAACTGGATGATTTCTGCAAGACCCACCAGATTGCACTGCCTGTATATCAAGTCGCCCCCTCAAAACTGCTCTCATCCCCTGAAGAGACTGCAGCGCAGGCATTATGCCATGTACGCCGCTGGGGCGAACGACTTGTTTCATTGCAGGAGGAGATGCACGCACTACAGCAGGAAAAGGAGAATTTGAAATTACTGCAGAAACTGCTGAAAGCGCTCCATGAAGAGGACACTGGAATCGAACTGTTTGCACACCATGGTGATTTTCTGTGCAAGGGAATCTATGCCTGTCCGCACAGTCACCCGATAAATCCGGTTTTGAATGAGACTGTAATTCGCTCGTATGTCCAGGATGAAACGGCGTTTTTCCTATTCGCCACACTTCCGGATCGGCAATCAGATGTCGATCATTTACTGGAGCAATCGGACTGTATCGAAGTAGAGATTCCTGACTGGCTTTCTCCTGGACGATCGGCACAAGAACACGCCGTTGCAGAGCGGCTTGCCATTCTCGAACGCTTGTACCGCGATATTCAACTCAAAATTGAGCTGCATTGGGCCAGTAGTGAGCTGAAAAAGAGCCTGGCGAATGCCACGGTATTGCGCTGGTTTGTCGACAATGCGAAGGAGGTGACCGAGCACGGGCAGTATTGCCATGTAACCGGGTGGAGTACCCTGGAAAAACCTGACTCCGTGGAATCGGTTCTGGAAAGTGCCAATATTCATGCGATAGTTCGCCATCCGTTTCCACCGCTGAACTCCCTGCCACCCGTGCGTATCCTGGAGACCTGGTGGAGCCGGCCGTTTCACCTGTTCCAGGTCTTCTCAGGCACACCAGGAAGCAATGAAATTGACCCGAGCTTTATTATACCGATCGTTGTCCCCCTGCTTTTTGGTTTCATGTTTCCCGATGTCGGTCACGGGTTGATACTGCTGTTAGTCGGAATCATTTTTGGAGTCCGACAGCGAAACATCCGCTTCTTGATCCCCTGTGGTGCCTCCTCGATTATCTTCGGTATATTGTTTGGTGAACTGTTCGGAATGGAGGGGTGGTTGCCAGTGTTGTGGTTTCGTCCGCTTGATGAGCCTTTGCGGGTTTTTGAGGTTTCCCTGTTAGTCGGGTTTGGGTTGATTTTGGTCGGTATGCTATTTTCCGCGGTTGAGGCCAAGTGGCGCGGGGTGGGGCTTGAATGGAGTGCAAGGGAAGCGCCGATAGTAGGATTGTATATCACGGCTGCGGTCGGCATATTATTTAACAAGGCTCTGATAGCAATACCAGTTCTTCTGGTCTGGTACCTGGTTGGTAGCACCTGGGTTCAGAGCCGGCGTGGAAAAATAGACATTTCAGTGACTATCGGGAGTCTGTTGCAGACTGTTTTTGAACTGTTGTTGAACACCATTTCTTTCATGCGAGTCGGTGCGTTTGCACTGGCGCATGCCGGGCTTACTATTACCGTCATCATGCTCGCAGAGAATATAGATAATGAGGTGGGTCATCTCCTGGCTCTCGTTATAGGCCATCTGCTGGTTGTCGGAGTAGAGGGGTTGGTCGTCTTTATCCAGACTACTCGCCTTATTTTCTTCGAGTTCTTTATCCGATTTCTAAGCGTTGAAGGCAGGCCGTTTAAGCCCCTGGAGTCACCGGGGAAGAATAGAGCGGATACGAAGATTAAAAGTGTCAGGCTCGATTAATAGCAGAATAACGGTGCAGATCTATATTATCTGAGATTTCAGGCGGTGCAGCGCTCCTTAATCGCTACATCACCCCAGCAAGCCACTCCCCCAATTTCATATCGACGACCAGGATGTGCTCGGTCAGCCAGTGCTCCAGGTACTCAAAGTCTGCTTCGCTCATCTTTCCGCCGTCCTGCAGATACTTCTGCTGAAATGCAGCGGCGCTCTCGATCAGCTCCCGGTGTTCGGCCTTGTGTCCGGCGAATTTCGGGTAGTTGTATTTCAGCATCAGGCGTTCTTCGTGCTTGAAGTGCCAGACGGTGCAGGCGATCAGCTCCTCAAGTACGGCCGCCCGGTACTCTGGCGATTCATCATCCACCACGGAATGTTTGAAGATGTTAAACAACTCCACCAATCGTCGATGATCCTCGTCTATCTCATCGACTGCGACACTCAGGGTTTTGTCCCAAACCAAATCTCTCATGGCCGTCTTCCTAAACGGGTAGATATTAAACGGATCACTTGGAGCCATATTACTCTTCCATCTTACTGGAAGAAAGGCTATGTGAATTTGTATGACATTAAGTTTAGCAGCATGACAGGCAGACAAAGCTTGTTGGTGTCGCGTTGCAACCAATCATGAGAGGGTAAGCCAGAGAAACATAGTCAGTCTTATTGCCAGACTTCAGAGAGATCTGGGTCAGATAACTAATAGCTTTAATATTCAGTAACCCAATTTCACTTGGCCCGAACAAGTTAATGCATGGCAATACTAAATGCTTTGCCTTTATATTTACCTTGGAACGAGTTGGGATAGTGATCAGTGATCTCCACGATTTTCTTCATGGACTTGCGAAAATTATCGGGATCCTTGCTCTGGCTATAGGCGTGGAAATGGTCACCATGCTGCTGACAGTTACCACATTCTGAGTGCTCGTAGGTGTGTGCTTCGATATAGACCCCTTTGCCAAGCCCCGATACACGTTGGCCATGGTAGCCCGCAAGGATTACGCCTTCTATTTTTGTGCCGCCTTGTAGGCTGATTTTCCAGTTGGTTGGGTTGTATGCCATGAGTACCAGGATAGTTGGCATCTTACTGTGGCCGACAGTGACGGTGACTATACCCTCTGTCTTCTGTCCAGCATACTTTTGGTGGCAGTCCTGGGCCTCGCGCAGATCAATCTTTCCTGTCTGATCTTTTTTGCATTTTGACCACCAGGGCAGGCTTCCACCAGGAACAAAACCCTCGTAGACACCTACCACATGGACCTTAGAATTCTTGCTATATGATTTTCCTATACGTTTAACTTTACGAGTATCGTCAGCCTGTGTTTGAGAAGCTTTTCCAGATACATTTACGCCGCTAGGCATTTGTTTTTGAGATACGGGTGTTCCAGAGAACGACAGCTGGCTGGCTATTGCCCTATCAAAGGGAGAACGAGAGTTGTTCATTTGGACTTTTATTTTGAAGAGCTCTTCTGCGTCACGGTTGGAAGTGAAATCGATCACGGTATGAGAGTCTTTTAGCACCCTGCGGATAAGTTCTTGGGTCTCGGTGGTCATCACAGAATCTGGTGTCGCATGTGCAAGGGACTTGGTTAACCGATGAATCGCAGACCAGGTGTGTAGGCTTTGTAGATTGGCTGAGGCTCCAGCGTTTAATAGGGCGTTTAGAACAGGTGTGTCAGGAAGTTCGAGCGCAAAATCCAGTGGATACCGCTCTCGGCCTGCTAGGTCCTTGATGGGTTTGTTGACGTCAGCCCCAGACGTGATCAGGAGGTTAACGACTTCAACTTGTCTAAGGATAAGTGATGATATGAGCGGTGTATTATTTGATGTTTTGTTGACTTTATTAACGTCTGCACCAAGGCGGTTCAATGCCTTTGCGATTTGTTGGGCTGTAGCGAGTGGGTACTGTGGATGTCTGGAGCTATAAGAATAAATCAGGGTCTCGAAAAGCGGTTTGTCATTCTCCTGTTCGGGCTTAATCACAACATTGTTATCGATCATTGCACTGAGAGTAGAAATATCTCGTTCTTCAATGGACTTATTGATGAGATGGATGTCTGCTTCTGCAATGATGCCAGATGTGATTCCTCTTTCTGCCACAAGGTCAGCCATACCTAACTCTTTGTGGAAGACTAAAAACTTACCGACAGACCAGCCGTCTCCAGTGGAAACGTCGACATTTGCGCCCTTTCGTATGAGGTGCTTTACCAGGGCCCATTGCTTTGTTTCAACTGCCCTCGATAGGGCGGTGCGATTGTCACGGTCTTTTGATTCTATATCAGCACCAGAGCGCAGAAGAAAGTCTGCAGTTTGCGGTTTATTATAATAGATTGCATTGTGGAGTGCCGATCTGCCTATATTGTCCTTCAGCTCAATATCTGCGCCTAGTTCTATGCAGGTTTTTACTAATTCAAGCGATCCCTTAATCGCAATATGTAGAGGCGTTAAGTCTTGCTGATTTCTGCTGTTGATATCCACGCCTTCAGCAACTAAACGTTGTAGGGCATAGGTGTTATTTGATACAGCAGCAAGATGCAGGAGAGACTGTCCATCATGTGTTACGGTATTAATATCGGCTTTATATTGAATAAACTGATCAAGGATTAGTTTGGTTTTAGCTTGGTGTCGGTTGCGTGACTGTTCAATATAGTGGGCAAGTGCTGTATAGCCCTTATTGTCTTTGATATTCACCTCAATTTTTTTCTCTACCAACAGCTGAATAATCTTTTTTAAACTATCGTCAGTCATCTTGTGATGGGTAGAAACTGCTACGTGTAATAAGGATCCACCTGTTTTGTTTACTGGTGCGTTAACATTGTTAGCCTGGTTTGTGCGGAGGAGCATCTCAACCCGAGCAGCATCGCCCATTTGAATTGCTGAGACTACTTCGTTGGTCGAAGAAAAAAGCGGAAAACTGATTGTTATGCTTAAGACAACAATAAGCTGATTTATACGCGTCCCTAGCTGCATTTTTTGAATTCCCTTTATTTGTGCATATTTTTGGAAAGGTGATCTTGGTGCCCACTCGGTCAGTGCAAAGAGATTCTGCAGACCTGTCATTTACCATAGAAAGCGCGTGTATTCTTAATCTATTGGTGTTTGAGGCTATCATGTGGGGTCTGAGAGACTCAAGGAATAAAAGGTTAGGTGTGATGTAAGGTTTCGACTGTGGTAGGTGTAATACTGAACCAATGGTCATCTTCGATTTAAATGACCCATTTTCTATCAATCGAGTCTGATCTCTTGGTATGCAATATTGAGTGCGCACATTTGCGGTATTTGGTAAGCTTTAAATTCATAAGCCCGGTATGCGTGAAAACAAGGACGGGTGACCAAGGCCAAGATAAGGAATAACAACAGTGCCCACGATTTATGATCTAAAACCTCGATTTCAGGCGTTATTGCGCCCTCTTAACGCCAGTCTTGTAAGGCATGGGGTTACCGCCAATGGAGTAACCTTGGCGGCTATGACTGTTTCCATCGCTCTGGGTTTAGTTATTGCATTGAATCCGGGGGCAAGTGAAATCCTCTTATTAATGCCGGTTTGGCTGTTTCTGCGGATGGCGATGAATGCCATCGATGGTATGTTGGCCCGAGAGCATGGCATGCAAAGTAGCCTGGGTGCTATTTTCAATGAACTGGGAGACGTTATCTCCGATGCGGCGCTTTACCTGCCGTTGGCATTGGTTGCCGGTGTTAATCCCGTCAGTGTGGTGCTGCTTGTTGTATTATCGATTATGGTTGAGATGGTGGGAGTGGTCTCGATCCAGATTGGGGGTAGCCGCCGCTACGACGGGCCTTTCGGTAAGAGTGACCGGGCCTTTGGTTTTGGCCTGCTCTGTTTGCTGCTGGGTATTGGTCTAATACCAGGAGGTTGGTGTGACGGGTTGCTCTGGGTAATGCTCTTACTCACCCTGCTGACGCTCGTTAATCGGGGGCGGCATGCGCTCGCTGAAGCAGGGGGTATCCAGTCATGATCGATACTGTGCCGCAGCCCGTTCTATGGGCGCTGGGAGGTGTTTATGCGCTTCTGATTTTTTCTAGTCTGTTGGTGCGGGTATTGCAAAAGCGCACCGGTAAAGATTACCGCGAATTAAGTGACCGTATTCGCTCCTGGTGGGTGATGGTAACAATTTTCACACTTGCCATTGTTGTCAATTCTACCTTATCAATAATCTTCCTGGGTATGGTCTCTTTTCTGGCATTGAAAGAGTTTCTCTCAATGATTAGCACACGCCGGGCTGATCGGCGTGTAGTGCTCTGGGCATTTCTAGCCATCCCGATTCAGTTCTATTTTGTCGCGATCAGCTGGTACGGAATGTTTATCATCTTTATCCCGGTGTACATGTTCCTCTTGATGCCTGCTCGCATGATCATGACAGGTCAGACAGAGGGGTTCCTCAAAGCAGCGGGAGTTTTGCATTGGGGATTGATGACAACGGTCTTTAGTATCAGCCATGCGGCCTATCTACTGGCATTGCCTGTTGAGCAAAACCCTCAGGCTGGGGGTGCCGGTTTGCTCTTTTACTTGGTGTTCCTCACGCAGTTTAACGATGTTGCCCAATTTACCTGGGGTAAGTTGCTGGGTCTTCATCCAGTGGTTCCGAAGGTCAGTCCAAAAAAGACTCGAGAAGGGTTGTTGGGAGGTGTACTAACTACAACATTGATGGCCTGGCTAATCGCACCCTACCTGACTCCGTTATCCTATGAATGGGCATTGGGAGCAGGACTTTTGATTGGGATAGGAGGTTTCATAGGGGATGTGGTGATTTCTGCCATCAAACGGGATATTGGAATCAAAGACAGTGGCAACATGATACCTGGCCATGGGGGCATTATGGATCGGATCGACAGTCTTACTTTTACTGCCCCGTTATTTTTCCACTACATCTACTATCTCCATTATTGATGACTATGAATAAACTGTTCCGAACGCTCTTCTTTATGTTGGTGGTGAGGCCTTTGGTGCTTGTAGTGCTTGGATTGAATGTACGCAGAAAAGCACTTCTTCCTGAAAAAGGCCCTGCGGTAATTATTGCCAACCACAACAGTCATCTCGATACGTTGGCGTTGATGTCGCTTTTTCCGATCAGCATGTTACCTAGGTTGCGTCCAGTGGCCGCGATGGATTACTTCATGACCAATCCGTGGCTCAGTTGGTTTGCGCTCAATATCATCGGCATCATCCCGCTGCAACGCAAGGTGAAAGCTGGAAGCAGTGATCCTCTAGCCGGGGCTGTGGCTGCACTGGAGAATGGCGATATCCTGATCCTTTTCCCCGAAGGAAGCAGAGGTGAGCCGGAACAGCTTGGGCAATTTAAAACAGGTGTGGCTCATCTGGTTAAACGATGTCCTGAAGTGCCCGTTATCCCTGTTTACCTTCATGGGTTGGGTATGGTGTTGCCGAAGGGTGAGTTCATTTTGGTTCCTTTTTTTTGCGATGTGTTTATCGGTGAGTCGCTTGATTGGCAAGGAGACCGTAATCTCTTCATGCAAAGGATGACAAGCGCCATGGACGCATTGGCGGTTGAAGGTGGCTTTCCACCGTGGGAATAGTGGTTGCCGGGATCTGGGGGGTTGCTGAGGCAACACTCTTTTTCCTGGTGCCTGATCTCTGGCTCAGTAGGTTGTGCATTACCCATTCACTTCGTTATGCTGCATTAGCGGCCGTCGTGGCATCGTTAGCCGCTGTGTTTGGTGGTTGTTTGATGCTGCTATGGAGTCAGTATGATTTGATGTCGGCGTTGGCCTGGGTAGAGGCTGTACCCGCAATATCTTCGGATATGACGCAGAAGGTGCATGCTCAATTGAGCGCGCAGGGTTTGGTCAGTCTATTTATTGGTGCGTTTAGTGGTATCCCCTACAAGATATATGCAGTTCAGGTTGCTCACTCCGAACTTTCCCCATGGTTTTTTCTTTTGGCCACAATACCTGCAAGGCTGAGTCGTTTTCTATTGGTCGTTTGGGTAGCACATCGATTATCAGATTGGTTGAGGCGGCGCTACACTCAAAGGGTACTGCTCAGATTATGGGCAGCACTCTGGACTTGTTTCTATGTGGGTTATCTCTGGTGGATGCCTGGTTGAGTTTTGCCAAGAGGAGGATCTTACATTCTAATTGCATTACGAAAACCATCTGGGTGTAAGAGGTCGCTGCTGATGAGTTGCTCATAAGGTGGCGCTGCGTTGGCACACCACCAGAGGCAGCAGAAGAGTGAAGATGAGTGTTATTGTGGTGGCTATTGATAGGCTTGGGATCTGAATCTGACAATTCCAATATACAACAAAACGGCCCTCTAGAGGGCCGTTTTGTTGTATATGTCTCAGCACTAGCGGACTATGAGATTTTGCGATGCTGAGCCAAACGAAAACCTAGCAGGCCTGCAAACAGGATGGCAAGTGTACCTGGCTCTGGTACAGATATAGCTGCACTGCGTACATAGAAGCCGGTATTAATATCGCTGGCTACAGTCTGATTAAGGTGGAAATCATCGCAACAGTCGGTGTGTGCTGCAAACTCGGAAGGACCGAAGGCCCCACCATTTAGCCATACCCAAGGTCCATCGGTGATGCTACTAAGTCCATAACCCAGGGAAGCCATCATTGCATCGGCCTGACTGCTCGAAAAGTCAGTATCGCCATGATTGGATCCATTCCACGCAGCCAGTGGTACTCCGGTAGCGTTCGACAATAGGGTTAAGAATTGCTCAACTGTGGCAAGCGCCCAGTTGGAACTCGCATGGCTAATACCCGCCAGCGCAGTCGCATAATCTGATGTGGTGGTGTATTCCGGTATATGGAGAAACTCAAGGCCTTGGGCGGTATCGGTAGTGGTTGTCGCGCCTACAATAATCGCTGCGTTGGCATTCAGGCAAAGCATTATGCCGATGAAGGCTAGGACTGTAGTTATTTTTTTCATCGTTCTTCCTTAGGGTATGTTTCATTCGAGATTCTTAATCTAATAAGCATAAATCGCACCATGATTTGCAACGTATTGTTTTAATAGGGGTTGTGATGGTAGGTGTGTGTCCATACATAGAAAATGTAAAAAATTTCGACAGAAAATTTGCGGGCAGAGAGTTCCAATAAATTCAAAAGTATATTGGTTTCGTGACTCGGTATCGCCAAGGTAGATGTATCATTGATGCAGTTTGGCCATCGGCTGAAGCCACATTTTTTAGAATTCGTAATAATCTCGAAAAGGGCGCGCCTGGGGGAGGTATGCCGATGGGCATAAAGAGGTGTGTAAGGCCCCGCCAGTACGTCAGATGGATGACTGGATGCTATTCAAAATCAGTTTGGGAAAAGCGTTGGATGTACTTCGCCCGGCTTGGCAAATGAGAACCCCTCTGGGATAGTTACTGCAAGAAAGTCTGCTCAAATTCAAGGCGAGGTTGGCCAACAATGCGGAAGCTTGATAATGAATGACCTTGCCTGTGTTTTTTCTCCTATGTACAACTTGAGGTAAAATGGGTCATGTCTGAGCACAAAATTGATCTTAAGTGGGAGGGCGCGCCCTCATCATTTGACGAATCCACCTACAACCGTAACCACACGGTCTCTTTCAGCGATATGGTGCAGGTAACGGTCTCTTCAGCGCCTGAGTATAAAGGTGATCCCAGCTGTGCAGACCCAGAAAAATTACTCACCAGTGCTCTGGCCAGTTGTCATATGCTGACCTTCCTTGCCATTGCGGATCTCAAGGGTTTCAGCATCGAGAGTTACCAAGACCAGGCCACGGGTTTTCTGGAGAAGGGCGATAGTGGTCGTCCGCAGGTAACTCGCATCGAGCTGCATCCGAGTATTGTATTTGCCGGAGAAGAAAAGCCAGATGCAGCTACCATTAAGCGGATGCATGCCAGTGCGCATAAAAATTGTTTCATCGCTAATTCAATCAAAGCCAAAGTTGATGTGATTGATGTATGACGCTGTTGTATATGGGCGCGCCATATATGCAAACAAAAGGAACAAGCAAGAGGGTGCCGCCACTAAAAATTCGTTTCTGACTCTGCGTCGACTGGAAAAAATATAGAGGGTTCAGCGTGAACCTACTGTTTTTTTGCGTAATCTATTTGGCTTATTACAAAAAAGTCAGATAATTATGGCCTCCTAACTGACGCACCTCTTGGCGGATATCTTGAGCTCTTTTGCTCACATAGTCGGATGGCGGTGTTGCCCGCATGCGTTTGGGATTTGGCAGCACTGCGGCCAGCAATGAGCTATCAGTCAGTGTAAGTTGACTGGCGGGTTTGCCAAATAGTCGCTGACTTGCCGCTTCGGCACCGTAAACACCGGGGGCAAACTCGGCCACATTCAGATACACCTCCAGTATGCGTCGCTTGGGCCAGAGACTCTCTATCAGTAGTGTCAGGTAGGCTTCGACTCCTTTGCGCAGATAGCTTCGCCCTCCCCACAGATACATATTCTTAGCAACCTGCTGGCTAATGGTGCTGGCACCCCGGGTTCGTGTGCGCTTGGATGACAAGGCATCCATGATTGAATCCAGATCGAAGCCGTGGTGTTCGGGAAACGTCTGGTCCTCGGAGGCTACAACGGCGATCGCCAATTGTGGGGAGATCTGTTCAAGTGGAGTCCAGCGATAGTCTATCGCTCTATCCGTCTGCCAGTATTCCGCCAACATAAAGGCACTGCTGGGTGGTGCGATCCAGCGCCAAGGTAGCACGGCCAGCACGCTCAGAAGTACGGCACTTAGCACACTCAGAAAGATCCAGCGCTTGAGTCGCTGCCGCCACGTAGGAACGGTTTTTTGCGTTACTTTGGTCGGCGGCTTGGCCACATCGGTCTCACTAACAAACTAGGATAGGCGGGTCTCAAAAACAGCAAGGGAGGGAGTTACCGTTTTCCCAGGTTTTAACGTGAGACCCATCATAAACGAATGATTCAGCTTAGCAGACTATTATAGGGCAATTTCACCACTGATCACTCCATATCAGTCCGATACTGCCCTTGATGTGCCAAGCTGTTGAGGCGGGCACGTTTCAGCAATGCGGCCTGGGTGGCTGCACGGTTACGGTTGTCTCCTTGCCAAGCCTGCAGGGCTGGTTGCTGGAGTGCTCGCCCATAGGAGATGCTTAACTGCCAGGGTGGACTGGTTGCTAACTGGTTGAGGGCGTTGAGATTCTCTGTGGCCTGTTCCGGGCTCATGCCGCCGGATAAAAAGTTGATGCTGGGTACGGCAGCAGGCACGCAGCGGCGTAGCACACGGAGTGTTTTGGTAGCGACCTCCTTACTACTGGCTTGCGTGAGACACGCTTTTCCGGGCAGTACCATGTTGGGTTTGAGAAGCATCAGCTCCAGCGCCACGCCGTGCCGAACCAGCGCCTCGAACACAGCATGTAGCACCTGTTCGGTTACTTGTGCGCAGCGGTTAATATCGTGCTCGCCATCCATGAGTACTTCCGGTTCGACAATCGGGACTACTCCCACTTCTTGGCAGACAGCGGCGTAGCGGGCTAGCATCTCGGCGTTCGCACTTAATCCCAAGACTGACGGATTATGGTGACTGATGGGATAGACCTCGCGCCATTTAGCAAAACGGGCGCCCTGACTTTTGTAGCCACTGAGGCGATCGGCCAGTCCGTCCAATCCGTAGGTGATCTTGTCACCGGGGGCACCCGGTAATGCGCCTGTTCCCTTATCCACTTTGATACCTGGGACGATACGTTGCTGCACGGCAAGCTCTGGCAGTAGAGTGCCTTGGTCATCTTTCTGCGCCAGGGTCTCCTCGAACAGGATGATACCGCTGATATAATCCCCCAATCCTTCGGTGGTTAGCAGGATTTCACGGTAATCCCGGCGGTTGTTTTCGGTGGATTCCACGCCGATGCTATCGAAGCGTTTGGCAATGGTGGGGTTGCTCTCATCGGCGGCGAGGATGCCGCGGGTGTTGTCGACCATGTCGTTAATGGTGTTTTGCAGTTCTTCTTGGGTTGTCATGTCGCTGATCTCCATTGAGCCTGTATCAGGTCAGGTGGGGCTTAACAGCCTATATAAAATAATAGGTTAACAATCCATTTTCTGCCGACATGATCGTTTGTGAGGCAACCCCATAATATAGTGTTATTTAATTCTACTACTTTTTAATGCCACAAAAAATTGGCCCTCAATTGAGGGCCAGGTTTTTTTATTATGTATATTGCTTTTAGTGGTAACTATTTGCCCGCAATATCTTCCAGCGACTTGGCGCGGATGATCTGACCATCCAGGGCGGAGTCTTTACTGTTACGGCCAAATGCGACACTCATCAGTTGGCTGTAGTAAACAACCGGCATGTTGAACTTGCTGCCGAAGCGCGCGTTGATCTGGTCTTGATAGATCTCTACGTTGGCCTGACACAATGGGCAGGGGGTGGCGATCAAATCGGCACCGTGATCATAGGCCGCTTCAATGATGCCGTGGATCATCTCCTGGGACTTCTCGGGTTCTGAGAAGGCCAAAGCGCCACCGCAACACTGGACCTTTTTCTCGTAGGTGGGAATGGACTCGGCGCCCACACTGTCGATCAGGTGATCGAGGTAGACAGGATTCTCAAATGACTCTTCTGCGATACCAAACGGACGGTTGGTCTGGCAGCCGACATAGCTGGCGATCTTCAGGCCTTCGAGTGGTTTCTTGACCTTGGCGCGAATGGCTTCAAAACCGATGTCCTCAATCAGCACCTCAACCATGTGTCGAACAGGCGTCTGGTTATTGAGTTTCAGGTTGGCTTCATTGAGCGCGGTGTTGGCATCGCGGAACATGTTTTGATCTTCATGCAAACGCTCTTTGGCTTCACGAGTGGAGAGCCAGCAGGCGGCGCAGGTCGCGACCATGTCTTGTCCAGGATTGTGCTGCTCAGAGAGCGCGATATTGCGTGCAGAGAGTGTCAGGCGTGGCAGTTCACCACCGCCGCCGTAGCCAATGGATGCGCCACAGCAGTTCCAGTCCGGGATCTCGTTGAGCGTGATATCCAGCTCATCGCACATAGTCTGGGTGGCACGCATCATGTTAGATGAGGAGGCTCCAGTTTGTGAGGAGCATCCTGGGTAGAATGAGACTTCTTTCTTAGCCATTGTGATATGTCCTCAGTTAGCTGTTGCCCTGGATTTTGGCATCTTCGATTTCCTGGGCTTTCTTGATCATCTTCTGCAGGCCGCTGGTGTCTTTGATGCTGTGTCCACCAAAGAGCTCCATGGCGCTCATGCGCTTGGCCTTCATCATGTTCTGTCCCAGCTTCTGATTGGCCATGGCATTTTTGATGCCTTGACCAAAGCCATCTTTGAAGTACATGGAGAGGCCCAGTTTCAGCTCGTTGACACGGCCTTTTTTCATCAGGTTGTCCCAAAAGATCTGAGCAAACTGTTGAGTTGGCTGGTTCTTCGGCGACAGGCCCAGACGTTTGGCGTAGTGTGCCAGCCCGTGCATGATGTGGGTGATGGGCAGTCCACGAGGACAGCGTGCAATACAGTTATAGCAGGAGGTGCACATCCACATGGCGTCGGATGAGAGTACAGCCTCGCGCTTGCCCGCACGAATCATCATGAACAGTTTCTGAGGGGTATGTTCCCAGGCATTACCCAGGGGGCATGAGCCGGCGCAGACGCCGCACTGCATACACATCTTGACCCATTCGCCCTCTTCGACGTTCGCCTCAACCTCTTTAAGGAAGCTGCTGCGGTACCTTTCGGTCATTGCGGTATTTAAATCGCTCATAATCCGTTTCCCTTAGAACTTGAATGGGCTCAGGCCGATCTTCTCAACCGTCTCAGCCATATCATTGATCAGTTTGGGCGCGCGCTCTACATCAGTAATTGCGACTTCGTAGACTACTACACGCTCTGGCTCTAGGTTGAGTGAAGAGAGCGTGTCTCCCACCTTACCCATACGCTCATGCGCCATGGCGGATCCGCGTACGAAGTGACACTGGTAGTCGTCACCCTTCGCACAACCCATCAGGACAATGCCGTCATAGCCGCTGTTCAGCGAGTCAGTGATCCAGGAGAGACTGACAGAGCCCAGGCAGCGTACGGGGATGACCCGTGCCCAAGGATTGATCTCTACGCCATTCATGGCCGCTTGATCCAGTGCGGGGTAGGCATCGTTCTCACAGGCCAGTACCAGGATGCGTGGCTTCTCGTCGAACTCCTCTGGAACTTCGACGTTCTTGATCTGCTGATTGACGGTCTCAACTGAATAGTTCTCAAACGAGATTACGCGTACTGGGCAGGCGCCCATACAGGTACCGCAGCGACGGCAACGGGACTCGTTGAACATCGGGTAGCCTTTCTCGTCCTCGTTGATGGCGCCGAAGGGGCACTCAACCGTACAGCGCTTACACTGGGTGCAGCCATCCATACGGAATTTCGGGAATGAGAGGTCGCCGGCACGGGGATGGGCGGCCATACCCTTACCTGCATTCTCGGCAGCCTGAATGGCCTTCATGGCGGCACCGGCGGCATCGTCTTGGGCCTGGCGCATGTCCATTGGGCGACGCAGAGGACCAGCAGCATAGATGCCGGTACGGCGGGTCTCATACGGGAAGCAGATGAAGTGCGAGTCGGTAAAGCCGTTCTTCAGATGTGGCAGATCCGTTCCCTGGCGATAATCCAGGTTGAGGATTGAGTCTACGGTGACGGTCGGGGCCTTAACCTCTGCCTCTTCCGTTTTCTCTGCATCTTCGTCAATGACCATTGGGACGGCATAGGGATCAGGTCCGGAGTTGGGCATCATGCCCACATCCAGTACCACCAGATCGGCCTGCATGCTGGTCTCTTCGTCTAGAATCAGATCCTTGAATTTCACTTCCAGGCTGTCACCCGCTACCACTTCGCTCACTTCGCCTTTGGAGAAGGTGACCATCTTCTCTTGGCCGGCACGGTAGAAATCTTCACCGGCCGCACCTGGGGTGCGCAGATTATTGAACAGGATGGTGGTATCACAATCACCATTCTGCGCTTTGAAATACATAGCCTGCTTGATAGCAATCAGGTCGCCGATGCCGGAGTGGTAGGAGAGCTGTCCCTTTTCGGTTGAGCTTTGACCGACATTCTGCACGAAGGCGACAGCCTTGACTTCTTTGCCGTCTGATGGACGCTTGATCGGGCCGCCATTAGATGCCTTGACCAGCTTTTCCAGTTCCCCGTTGGTGATGATGTCGGGGCTGCTGCTGTAGCCAAACTGCATTAGACCTGATGGATCGTACAGATTGAACCCTGTGGCCTGAATGATGGCGCCAAAGGTTTCAGTCACAACAGCGCCTGATTCGGTGGCGATATCAACGCTGAATCGACCCGGTGCACCGGCGGTTTTGGCGACCGTGCTGTTCAGGTGAACCGTGATCAGATCGTTGGCTTCAATCGATGCGATCATCGCAGCAACGCCGGTATCCTGTGGTTCACTGTAGGGAGAACGGGTAGGGATAGACTTAATATAGTCGGCGGCCTGGCCACCCAGTGCGCCGCTCTTTTCAATGATGTGTGCCGGATAACCGGCAGCAGCGGCTTCAATGGCCGCTGTCATGCCGGTGATACCCCCGCCCACAACCATAATGGTCTTGTTCAGCTGCTGCTCACCAGAGGAGGCGGGCTTTGACATAGAGCGTAGTTCAGCGCAAGCCATACGCACATAGTCGTCGGCCATCTCCTGGGTGGTTTCCTGATGCTCATCGGCATCCGGGCGAACCCAGATGACACCTTCGCGCAGGTTGGCGCGGGTCAGGGCGACATCGGTAAAGTTGAATGCCTCGACCTTGGCGCGACGGGAGCAGGCGGCGATCATGACATGGGTCACGGCATCATTGGCGATGTCGTCACGGATCATCTGCACACCTTCGCTGTTGCAAAGCATTTCATGCTGTTTGCAGGATTGCATCTTACCCTCGCGGGTGGCAATCGATTCCAGTTGGCTAGGGTCCAGTCGGTCCCCAATACCACAGCCAGTACAGATATAACCGGCAAATTTCTTTTCGTCAGACACGTTGTTAACCCTCCGTTCCGGCGACGCGGTTGACTACCTGAATAGCGCGCAGTGCGGCGCCCGTGGCTTGCTGAACTGCACGATTGACATCCAGTGCATCAGAGGAGCAGCCGGCAGCAAAGATGCCGCCATTCTCGCTGGCAGGCTCGATAAAGCCCTCCTCATTGATGACGATGTCGACCGGGAAGCTGGCTTTGTCAACGCTGGGTTGCATGCCCACGGCCAGTACGACCAGGTCATGCTCGTTTTCGTAGCGGTGATAGCCCTCGGTATCCACGCCCTTGAGTACCGGGTTGCCGTTCGCTCTGTTCTCGACGATAGAGGCGACCTTGGACTTGATGAACGAGACGTTGGGATTTTCACGCACGGTCTGATAGAACTCCTCAAACCGGTCAATTGCACGAATGTCGATATAGTAGATAGTGGACTTGCCTTCATCCCCCAGCGCTTCCTGAACATAATGGGTCTGTTTCAGGGTGGCCATGCAGCAGATGCGTGAACAGTGCAGCAGGTGGTTCTTGTCACGGGAACCGGCACATTGAATAAAGGCGATATTTTTCGCAGGTGATCCATCGGCGCGGAGGATTTTTCCACCCGTCGGCCCGTTGGGATCAGCCATGCGCTCGAATTCCACATTGGTGATGACATTGCTGAAGCGGTCATAACCGTAGGGTTGAATCTTGTTGGCGTCATAGGGTTGCCATCCGGTTGCCCAGACCACTGCGCCGGCTTTAAAGCTGACGGTCTCTTCCTGCATATCCAGGTCCACGGCATTCACCTTACAGGCCGCTTTGGCCTTTTCAGCGTCATCTGTACCGATAATAGCCGGGTCAATGACATACTGCTGGGGATGGGCCATGCGATGGGGCAGATAGGCACCCTTGCGTTTGCCCATGCCATAGTTGTACTCATCATCGAATTCAGCGGTCACGGCCTTGCCACAGTCGCCACAACCGGTGCAGTTATCGTTGACATAACGCGGGCTGAGCTTGACGCTGGCGGTATAGTTACCCGCTTCACCCTGAATGTCGGTAACCTCGGCCATGGTCAAGATGGTCAGGTTCGGGTTCATCTTTGCCCGGCGCTGATTGATCTCTAATCCACAAGTGGGGTAGCAGAGTTTGGGGAAATATTTATACAGTTGGGTGACGCGGCCACCAACGTAGGGACGCTTTTCAACCAGTACGACCTGTTTTCCGGTCTCAGCAGCTTCCAGCGCAGCGGTGAGTCCACTGATACCACCACCGACTACCAGAATGGTCTGATTGGTTGCAATTACTTCCGTCATGGATTTTCCTCCGTTGCGGAATAGGTTCATTCGAAAAGCTGGGCTGGATATAGCGCCGATGCGGACTGTTCAGTCATCGTACAGGGCACGCAAAAACCCATAATTTAGAATTTGGTAAGATACTCTTAATGGGCTGATCCTGCCAGATCAATCGGAGACTATGTCGATCGAAATTTCCAATGGCGCCATAGGTGTGATGAATGATATCTAATGGTCGGAATAAAAAGCGCTGATGAATGCTTTGGGGCTATAATAAAAGTTAGGGGAACGAAATAACGAAACATGGAATTGAAACTGCATGAAGTGCATTGCACTATTAATGTAAATTCATGTGTTATATAACCCCTGCGGCACCCTCATCGAATACAAAAACAAGGAGAGATCAAGTGAGCCAGGCCAATAATCCCTATCTCCTTCCAAATCGAACGGCACTCGCTCGTGGTGATGATTCCTTTGATCCGAAGCGGTTTAAGCAGCAGGTTCAGGATCTGCCGATGGGCAATGTGGGGCAGGTTGCGCAGACTGTTAAGCATTTGCTGATGCAGATGAATGCCGCCAACATCCCTGTCTCCAATCGGGTGGCAAATATGGAATTGCTCTTGAAACCGCTCTTGTTTACGCTGAGTGCGCTGCATAAGGGCTTTTCAAGAGAGTCGCTACCGCTGAGTAAGCGGGCAGGGGTGATATCTGAGCTCCATGAACAACTCTGCGTCTTAGGTGTGCAGGGATATAAAGTAATTCTGGATCAGTACCACCACGAATCATTGGCTGGGCAGCTGCTGCATAAATCGAATCGTGCATTCGCCCTCCATCATGCGCTCTATTTCCTGGGGCAAAGTCTGCTAAAGGCCTACCAGCTCTATCGTCCTGCCCCCGAACATGTTTGGCGGGAGATTCATGGGATTCATCGCTATGCCTATGACCAAAAGTTGGCGGATCGCCCCGTCGATAATGAAGAGCAAGGGCTTGTAGCAAAATCGTCTGTTAATGACCTTTATAAACAACTGCTGTTGCTCTCACTCTCCGGCCCTTATCGCCTGATGCAGGGCGAGGTTCAGCGTGTTTACTACGCGCTGTTACGCTGGGTAATCTATTCACAGCTGATAGATCTGGGTAAAACATCAGAGGATGCGGGTCAGTTCATCGTGGATATTAGTGTCGATGAACCCCCTCGGCTTAGAGGGGCTGAACGGGATCATCAGGTGCTGAAAGGCTGGGTGCTGGATACCAGTAAGCTGGCGGTAAAGCTTGCCGATGATCTGGAGGCTAGCGAAGCACCGCATGGGGTGATGAGACCGCAGGTGTCGCCTGATAAGATTTCTCCTGATCTGATGGCCAGACTCATGCTGACTTGGGGTATTGGATCCAAAAGGGTAACCGACCGTGATGAAACGCCAGGAGAGGTATCACTCATATGCGGATTAGAGGCTATTTATCAGGTAATTGGGGGGGAGAAGGTGCCCGAGCTGGCCAATAGCCCTGGTACATTCAATGCATCCAACAAGCCTGCGAAGGATGAAAAGAAGCAAAGAGGTGTCCCTCGTGCCCTGTTGGAAGCCGATGAAAGTGTCATCAATGATGACCCTGATCTGGATAATATTCGCAGCTGGATCACGCGGGGCAATGATCCCACTTTGAAACTGCCGGATGCCCCCCCTGTCGTTAAGACCGAAGTGGTTGCCCCGACTGAAAGTGAGAAGGTGTCGGTAGCTAGAAATTGCCTGGTCTATAACGAGAGTGTCAATGGTTATCATCTTGGATGGACCGGTGGCAGTGATGAGCAGATCACTGTGGGCGAATTGGTTGCGGTTAGCGGTCAGGACGGACATGACGCAGAACTACTGCGGCTTGGGGTCATCCGTTGGATGCGTGTTGAGCATCCGGATGTCATCGACTTTGGCGTAGAACTGTTTCCTGGGGATATTGCGCCCGTAATTTTCTCACGTCAGTGGGGGCGTAACAAGCAGCCTGCGTATTGGCCTGGACTACTGCTGCAGCGGCCAAATGAAGATTCCACGCTAATAACTGCCCCCTTCTATTCTGAAGAGAAGGAGAAGACCTGGCTTATGAATCAGGATGACCGACGTAAGATTTTCCTGACCCGGGTTATCGAGGGAACCGCTTCGTTTATCCAGCTCTATTATCAAGACCCGGAAGTAAAAAAAGAGCAGGCTGCAACCCAGACAGAATTTGCTGATGAGGATTTTGATCAGTTATGGACAAGCCTGTAATGCACGAATGCAAAATACCTATGGCAGAGGCTAGGAGAAGTCTTGGGGCTTTAGTCATTGAATTATGTGGTTGAACTCACGGTGGCCATTTGATGTCAGCAATTAGTAGTATTAATCGACTGACAAGCATTTGAGGATGCAATGAACCGGGAGCGCAGTGTTGACGCCAGAGGCATCGGGAGATGGATGATGATCATCTCCTGGGTCATCCTTCTTGCGCTACTCTCATATCTGTTTAGCGGCATGTTGGAGCAGCAGAATAATCCAAATTCAACCCCTGAAACCGGTACGGATCAGCACGGCGCTGCGCAGGTTGTGTTGAAGCGTAATCGGGCGGGTCATTATGTGGCAAGTGGCCAGATTAATGGACATGAAGTGGTGTTCCTGCTGGATACAGGTGCAACCGATGTGGCTTTATCGAGTGAATTGGCAACAAAGCTAAAATTAGCGCAGGGTGCACAACGAATCAGCCAGACGGCAAACGGCGCTGTCATCTCTTGGCAAACCCGGTTATCAGAAGTGGGTCTGGGCGACATTAGACTCAATAATGTCAGGGCTAGCGTACTCCCTTCGATGCAAGGGAATGAGGTGTTGCTAGGGATGAGCTTTCTGAAACGCTTGGAGCTGGTTCAAAAAGGCGATCAGTTAACGCTGAGGAAGCTCTAGCGTTTCCGACGGGTTGTTACATGTGAAGGATGGGTGGTCTGAGGTTACTCAAACCACCCGCTGTTGATTAATTAGGCAACAGTGTCTTTCAGTGCTTTAAGTGCTGTGACTTTGACTACAGTCGTTGCTTTTTTAGCAGCAATCTTGATCGCTTCACCGGTGGCTGGGTTACGGCCCATGCGTGCTTTGCGTGCCGGTTTTACAACGCGGCGCACTTTAACCCCAGTCTCGGGGATTGCAAATTCACCTGATCCGCGACGCATCATGTGACCTTTCACTAATCCACCCAATGCGTTGAAAACATCGCTGACCTGTTTTCTGGTCAGGCCAGTCTCTTCGGCAATTGACTGAAGGATTTGGTTTTTGGTTTGCTTGGTAGCGATCGCTTTTGGTTTTGCGGGTGCGGCAGCTTTAACTGCAACGGCCTTTTTCTTGGCGGGTGCTTTCTTAGCCACAACCTTCTTCTTAGTGGCTACTTTCTTCTTTGCTACGGGTGCTTTTTTTGCAGCAGTTTTTTTTGCAGCTTGTTTCTTGACGGCCATGGAAAACTCCTGAGTTAGACCTGAAGTGTGCGCGCTAAACATAGCATAGTTTTATAGTTTTCCAAGTGTTTATGCATTGAAATCTGCTAAAAACAGGGCTTTTTTCACGTTTTTTTGCGTGTTCGACCGAATAAGGGCTGTTTGTGGGTAATGTGGAAACAGTTTTTTGCGCTTAACTGGAGGGTGATGGCAGAGGCCGTTGGCCTTTAAAAAATGGGGTGGTAAGCATGAAGGTTGATCGCAATCACTGCTGTTTTTCAAGTGCTAAAGGGTATAGCAAACTCCGCCTCTTCTGCTGTCACCTGAACCTGAAAGTACGCCGTTTTTATTGCGCATCACTGAATGGGCGCCGCCATAGAACAGGCTTTTATGTGACCAGAGATTAACCTGCGGGAACTGGGTGCGCAGTTCTGCAACCACGGCTTCGACTGGTCCGGGTTCAATATTCAGTAGATCGTTTTCATAGTGCATGCGGGATTGCTCAACCGCTTCCTCGATAGGCATGTTGAAGTCGATCAGATTGACCAGCACCTGCATAATTGCACTGCGAATGCGGTTTGATCCACCAGAGCCTGTAGCAATTACCTGGCCATCGTTTGTGACTACCAGGGTCGGCGCCATCATGGATGCGATTCTGCTATTGCGCGGCCATTGATGGAATCCCTTCGGATTAAGATCTTCTTCTCCGAGCATGTTATTCAGCATGATTCCACAGCCCGGAAGTACATAGCCTGAACCTTCACCATTGGAAAGTGTCATGCTGGCCATGTTGCCAAAGCGATCTGCCACGCTGACTTGTGTGGTGCCTCTGGAGAACGCTTTATGATTTCGCATGGTATCCCGATAGCTGCTGAGAAATTCATTATCGAGAATCTCTAAGTCGGTACTCAGGTCGTCTGTTGAGCCTATGGCGCGGGTATTGCGAAGTTCATGCGTCAACTGCATGGCATGGCCGATGCGCTGAAGATGGTGGATGCTATTGGCGTTGTACTTGCCCAGTTTTTCGGCTTCAAGAAGCGACAGCGTGAAGGCAATCAAGATCCCTCCAACCGAAGGGGGTGGGTTGGTGAACAGGCGGGCATGGTGGTAGCCCAGTTCTAAAGGTTTTCTTTGCTCAACTGAATAAGATTGGAGATCGGCTGGCGATAGACAGCCGCCGTGGTCGCGACAGGTGTTGGTTAGGAGGCGCCCCATCTCGCCTTGATAAAACAGCGCTTCACCCTCGTGGGCCAGGATCTCAAATCCGTCTGCCATCTCGGAGTTGATAACGACGTCATTCGATTGAGCTATTTCACCAGGGCGCTGACTGCATTCATGCAGGCGGAGTGCATCGGGTGTGGATTTGATGATAGGGGATACCAGGTCGGCAATATGGTGTTGGAAGCTGTTAACCTTAATCCCCTTGCGAGCTGCTTCACAGGCCGGCTGAATTATCTCCCTGAGAGGCATTTTGCAGAGATCGCGATGGATGTTAAAAATGCCTTTTATTGTCCCGGGTGTGGCTATTGAACCCATGCCGATGTGGAACTCCTGCTGCACTGTGCCGAAGTCAGCAACGATGGGGTAAAAGTCCAGATCCTGCTCGGTTGGTCTGCTGTGCGGTGTTTGCACAAAAAAATCGTAAAGAGTGGGCCTTTCGTTTTTGGTCTGGGCCATCAGAAACCCGCCACCCCCCAGTGATGCGAGGACTGGCTCTGCAACACAGCTGGCAAACAGGGCGGCGAGCGCGGCATCAAATGCGTTGCCACCTACACGAAGAATCTCTTTGGCGGCATTGGCGGTGACTTCATGGCCGGCGGCCACAACCCCTGCAGATGACTTCATTGCGCTCATTCCCGGCTCGATTCTGTGTTGTCAGTTCAAGTATTAGTCTAATTATGCCGATAAACTTGCTGTTTCTATAGATAAACAGCGGCATTATCTGAATTCTCCGCTGACAGTATGTCATAAATTAGCGTGAGATTTATGCGGACTTTGTCTGACGATCTGTCAGGTTTGATATATGCTTTCTGTTACCTATCGAGCACCCTCATAGATGCAGAAATGGATTCTGCATCAAGGGTAATGGATAACGATCACACTCAGGCGCATTTTTTGGGGTGATAGGCGACGGGAAAAGGGAATAGCCGGGTTTCAGGGGATGAGTTAAGAGGTAGGGAGTTGGTCTATGGCCGTAGTACCCAAACAGAACGGATTGGATATTCTGCGGAAGCTGGTTCCGCTTAATACGCTCACAGAGGATACTCTGGCCGAGCTGATGGATTCTGTTGAATTTGAGAAAGTCGCTAAGGGCGACACTATATTTAACGCGGGTGATACGGACCCTGAACGGATCTATCTGCTGTCCGGGAAGCTTGGGGTAATTGAAGCCGGTAAAGAGATAGACACTGTTGCGGCAGGCACAAATATGGCCCGCTATCCTGTTGCGCACCACATCCCACGTAAATATTCAGTACAGGCAAAAACGAAAGTGGAGGTTGTTCGTATAGGCAACCGTTTACTGAGTGATCTGCTCTCCCGGGGTGGTAATGCCTTGTATCAGGTTGAAGAGCTGAATACTGACTCCGAAGATGACTGGATGAGTCAGCTGCTGTTGTCGCCTATTTTTCAACGCATTCCTGCGGCCAATATTCAGAACATCATGATGCGTATGGAGGAGGTGCAGGTTACTGCCGGAGAGGTAGTTATCAGACAAGGTGATGAGGGGGACTATTTTTACCTCATTAACCGTGGTCAATGCTCCATCACAAAAGAGGGTAGGAGTGGCGATTTAACTGAACTTGCCACCCTGGGTCCGGGTGATTCTGTGGGTGAAGAATCCCTCCTTTCAGGGCAGAAGCGAGGTAGTACGGTCAGCATGATGACAGATGGTATTCTGTTTCGCCTGGGAAAAAAGGATTTCATCGAATACATCAAGCTACCCCTGGCTAACTCGATCAGCTATGACATCGCCAAGGAGAAAGTTGCAAAAGGGGCGGTTTGGCTGGATGTCCGGTCTGCCTTAGAGTTTGAACGGGCACATATCCCACAGAGTAAAAACATCCCTTTCAATGAGCTTCGCTCCAAACTTTCCGGACTTGATTCAAGTAAAACCTACGTCGTCTATTGCCAGGACGGATTGGTCAGTTCTACCGCAATCTATCTGTTGATGGAGCGTGATCTGGACGGGTTTGTTCTGGAGCGTGGGCTTGAGTCGGTTCCGGATGATGTGATCAATAAAGAGCCTGTTCAGGATGGGGCGCAGATCATTAATCTCCGGCCAGAACAGGAAGAGACCAAGGTAGCACCGCCTGACAGTAAAACCGCACCAGATGATGAGGCTGGGTTACTCCGTCAGCGGTTGCAAAAGACAGAGGCTCAGGCTCAGGAACAGTTACAGCGCGCCCGAAAAATGAAGCTGGCAATGGAGAAGCTCAAAGGGCGTTTGACTGAAATGGAGGAGGAGGGCGAACGCGAAGGCAAAGAGCGCCAACGCTTGGTGACTGAGATAGAGAGTTTGCAGAATAGGCTGCGCGATCGTGATGAAGCACATGGTGCGCTGAAGCAGAAACAATCGGCTGTCAATGAGCAGTTGGGTGAATTGAAAGCAGAGCGGGATCAGCTGCAGGAAGAGTTGACCAAGCAGTGTCAGCATGTTGGGAAACTGGAAAAACGGCTTGAGGGCAAACAGCAAGAAGAGGACGCGCTTAAAAAGGCCCTTACTGAAGGAAGTGAAAAACATCAACAAGCGCTAACAACACTTCAAGCTAAGTTTAATGAAGAGGCCCTGGCGCGTTCGAACTTGGATGAGCAGAGCAGGTCCCTGCAGCAGACGCTCGAAAAATCCAACGCTGAAATTGAAAATCTCAAATCTGAATTGCAGGCTCGCGACACATCAATCATTGAGTTGCAACAGAGTGAACAGGCGCTGCAAGAGGGGAAGCGTGTCCTTGAATCTGATCAGGCCGCGTTACAGGGCGAACTCGATAAAGCCCGAGTCGAAATCGACCGGTTGTCGAGTGATCTACAATCGAAAGGACAATCAATTGATGCGTTAGAGCAACAGCAGCAAGTATTAGGAGAGACTCAGGTTGAGCTTGACAGGCTCAATGCTGAACTGCAGGTCCGTGATAAAACCATTCAGCAGTTACAACACAATCAACAGTTACTAGAAACCGCACAAGCGGAAATTACTGCGCTTGAGTCAGCACGGAGTAAGCTGGAAAGTGAAGGAGAAGCACTGCAGTCAGGTCTTGAACAGGCACGCGATGAAGTTCACAGGCTGACTGATGAAATAGCAAGTCATTCGAAACAAAATGAAGCGCAAGCGAGCAAGCTAGAGCAGTTGGAGGCCGCACTAAAAGAGGCCCAGGATGCAGTCAATACACTGCAGGCCGAACATGCTCACGTCGGTGAGAGTGAGCAGTCTCTGCAGGTGTCGCTGTCAAAGGCGGAGAGTCGCATTGCAGTGCTTGAGTCTGATCTCTCCAATCAGGGAAGTAATAACAACAAGTTGACGGAACAGTTGGCTGTTGCAGAGAAACAGCAACTGCTGCTCAACTCAGAACTGGATCAGTTGCGTGCCGAGCTGGAAGGGACGAGCGCCCAGGTCTCACAGCTGGAATCAGAGCGTACTGAGCTGGAAAAAATACATCAGCAACATAAGACAGAGTTGGAATCGACCCTTAAGCAGTCACTCTATGAGGCGATAGAGGGGCGTACTCAGGCTGAGCATGGCATTCTTTCTGTTACCGATGAGCGGGACCGCTTGGCTGCTGAGTTGACCGTTCTCAAGACGGCGCATAGCCAATTACAACAGCAACTGCTTACACGCGAGAAGGACTTTGCGGAGTTGGACGCTAAGGGCAGTGTAGAGGAAGGTGAAGCACTGCAATCCAGTAAAGCAGAGCAGGCACGACTGGAAGCCTCGCTGGCTGAGGCAACGACGGCATTGGCCAGTTTACAGCAGACGATCGAGGCAAAAGATCAAGAGCTGGCCACGTTAGTGCAAAGCCTGAATGAAAGGCAAGAGGAAGAGGCACATGCCAGTGTGCGATTGAGTGAAGTCGAGAGTGCCGTCACAACACTACAGGATGATGCTCAGGCCCAGGCAGAATTGCTTGCGCTTATGGAGGCCGAGAAACAGCGTCTTGAAAAGGTGCATGAAGATGACCAGAAGCAGATTAAGGCGCTTGAGGCGAGGCTCGCTCAAGATAAAGCGGAGGGACAGTATTCACAGGATGAGTTGTCGGGTTTACGTGTAGAGCTTGAAGAGCTGGCAGCGGCAAAAATGGCCGCAGAAGAGGCCCTGGCACGAGCAGAGCAGCGGAAGACATCGGATTCAAAAGGCAGTGTGGATGTCAGGGCACTACAGGCTGAGCTGGCAACCTTAAATGATGCGTTGGATGAGGCGGATCACTCTTACGAACAGCTGAATGAAGAGAAGCTGGCGCTTGAAGAGGCGTTAGGTCGTTTGCAAGAACAGATCAGTGAACCGGATGATGAGGCGCTGACACAGCAGAGCGAAGAGGTGATAGCGGCCTTGCGTGCAGAATTGGAGTTGGTGCGAGAACAGGCAGAGGCGGATGTTAGTGAGATGCGTGCTGCGCTAAAGGCGACCGAGCACAATGGTGAGCAAATGAAATCGCCTGTAGATTCCGGGGCCATCACTGCACTGCGCGAAGAGTTGGAACAAGCTCGCCTGTCGATCAAGGAGAAAGAGCTGAGCAGCTCAGCGGATGCTGCAGAATGTGAAGTATTGCGACAAGATATTGATAAGTTAAAGCGTTCCCTGGATGAGCGAAGCGCCGAATTGGAGAGGGCGAGGAAAGAGGGGTTGCTGCTGGAAGAGAAGACTGAAGAGCGCAATAGTGAGATTGACCGATTGAAGCTGGCACTGGAGGCGGCACAGGTTGATGCGGATGAAGCACAGTTTAAAAGAGATGAGGCGCTCGAGACAAGAAAGCAGGTGGAAGATGCCCTGTATAAATTACAAAAGCAGGTGGAGAGTGAGCGACCGAGAGATGACCTGCTGGATAAACGTCTTGCCAGTAATGCGGCGAGTTATGATACAGCGCCCGTTTCGAGTGGTAAGCGTACTTTTACCGGTTTAGTGGCCGGTGCTGTGCTGGCTTTTGCGGGTGCTGAGGCGCTTTCTATTTTGGGTGGCAAGGGTGAGATCATCAGTGGCTATCTGGATGGAGGTGAATCAGTGGTGTCGGCTGAATCGCCGGTGTCTGATTCGATTGTTCAGAATGAAAGTGTAATCCCTGCAATTGAAACGCCTTTGTCCCTGCCGGCCGAAGTGTCCTCAGTTGTAGAGATAAAGAAGCAACCAGATCCTCAGCCAGTGATTAAAGAACCGGCCTCGATACCTGTTGTCCCGCCCGTTATTGTGCGTAATCCACCAGAGCCAGTAAAAAAAGCACCGCCAAAATCACGCGAACCAGAAACCGGCAGTCGTATTCAGGATAGATTGTTTGATGGAGGCAGTGGTCCGGAGATGCGCTATGTTAGAGGTGGCGCATTTGATATGGGTAGTCGGGTCAACCATTTGGCGAGTGAAGAGCAGCCTGTTCATGAGGTGAAGCTGGGCAGCTTCAGCATTGGTCAACATGAAGTCTCTTTCAGAGAGTATGAGGTGTTTGCTGCAGCGACAGGGCGTCCCTTACCTGATGATCTGGGCTGGGGGCAGGGGCCGCGCCCAGTCATCAATGTAAGCTGGAATGATGCTAAAGCCTATACGGTTTGGCTGACTGAGCAGACTGGTCATAATTATCGTTTGCCGACCGAAGCGGAGTGGGAATATGCTGCCGCTGCGGGGACTGATACCCCATATTGGTGGGGTTTTGATCTGGGCTCTGGTAAGGCCAATTGTTTCAATTGTGGCAGTCAGTGGGATGGGGTTTCAACGGCTCCTGTCGGAAGATTTGAGGCGAATCCCTATGGTCTGCATAACACCGCAGGAAATGTTATGGAGTGGGTGGATGATTGCTATCACTTCAGTTATGTAGGCGCCCCTTCTGATGGTTCAAGTTGGCAAGAAGCCGGTTGTACCGAGCGAGTTATTCGCGGCGGTGCATTTAATAAGCCGGGAGAGAGTCTCAGGGTCACCAAACGGGGCCGGCATGATGCCAATGCCAAACTCTTTGTGCTGGGATTTCGCGTGGCAAGGGATGTTCGCTAGTATAAATAAATAAGACCCGGGATGCGGCCGCATCCCGGGTCATACACAACGTTTTTTCAGTATGAATTAATCAAAGAAACTATCGATAGGTTTCGTCGCGAGGTCAGGAGTAAGCCGAGCCAGCTTGCAGTTTTGCACAAGTGTCATCTCTTGAAGTTGTAGGGTGGGGCGCAAAATATCGTGTGGTCCGCCATTGAGGACCTGGGTAGGACGTTTCTCGGAGCTGCTCTTCTCGAGCAGTGCTCCACTCGCCATGTCATATGTACAGATCATCTTGCACCCCCTTAGCCGGTGGATTAATCGACCTCATATTATCTAGCGGTCGTCTGATAGATATCTTTAGGACTATTTTTTTAGCGGCTTATTCAAAATTGGGCGACGCTGAAAGTAAATATTTTTCTTCCTTGGATAAGGATTCATTTCGCTTAATTCAATCAACTATACTGTCTGGTATTCATAATGATGGTGTGTCGGTGCGACAGCAGTGCTGTCCAGGGGTGAGATGACAAAAAAGCAAAAACAGGTAAAAGAGCGTGTGCCTGGAGCTGGTCGAGCCAAAATGTTGGTCGCGGCCATGCTTGGAGGATTGCTGCTCAATCCCCCGTTGCTGGAAATTTCCTCGGTAGATCCGATGGCCCGTTTGTTTGGATGGCCGCTGATTCTTTTCTATATCAATGCGATCTGGATATTGTTAATCATCATGGTGCTCATGCCAAAGATCGGTTTGTGGGTAAAGATGGCCGCGGCGACAGTTAAGCGATTATTGGGCAGAGGGTCGGCCTGATGCAGTTTGCCTGGATCGTCTTCTTTATCTCACTGGCCTATCTTGGACTGCTTTTTTTGATCGCGCATTTTGCGGATAGGCGTGCTGCTCAGGGGCGCAGTATCGGGGCAAATCCCTATGTCTATTCACTCTCGCTGGCAGTTTACTGCACTTCATGGACCTTTTATGGCAGCGTAGGAAGGGCCGCTACTGATGGCATTGGCTTTCTCCCGATTTATTTGGGGCCCACGCTGCTGTTTATGGTGGCGCCTTTTTTACTGAGAAAAATTCTCAAGATCGCACAGGCTCAGCGAACAACATCCATTGCTGATTTCATTTCATCCCGGTATGGAAAAAGTCAAATGTTGGCGGGCCTGGTTACTGTTGTGGCGGTGATTGGCATCATGCCCTATATCGCATTGCAACTGAAAGCGGTCTCCAACAGTTTTGACATCCTTGGGCGTTATCCTGAGATCACGGCAACACTGCCGCTCTCTACGGGTGTGCTGGATGACAAGGCATTTTATGTCACCATTTTGCTTGCCCTGTTTACCATATTCTTTGGCACGCGCAGGCTCGATGCCTCTGAGCACCATGAGGGTCTAATGGTAGCCATTGCATTCGAATCGTTGGTGAAACTGTTCGCCTTTCTTGCGGTTGGCATATTCGTTACTTATTTTATGTTTGACGGGTTTGCTGCCGTTTTTGATCGGGCAGCAAGTAATGATGCTTTGTCTTTTTTGATTTCTGGTCAACAACTGTTTGATAACGGTAGCTGGACATTTCTCATGATGCTGTCAGCGCTGGCTGCTTTCTGCCTGCCCAGGCAGTTTCAGGTCACAGTGGTAGAGAATACCCATCGCTCTCACTTGGATAAAGCAATGTGGTTATTTCCACTGTATCTCCTGGTGATCAATATATTTGTTCTCCCTATTGCGATTGCTGGGTTAACAACTTTTCCTGGGGGCGGGATTCATGCGGATACTTTCGTCTTGACCTTGCCTATGTCTGCAGAGCAACCGGCCTTGGCTATGCTGGTGTATATCGGTGGGCTTTCAGCGGCCAGCGGTATGGTTATTGTCGCGGCAGTTGCGCTGAGTACCATGGTGTGTAATGACCTGATTGTGCCGGTGATGATGCGTTTCCGGTTGCTTCATTTCGGGCGTATGGAGTCCAAGACGGCAACGGGTATGCTGAAGGCGCTGAGGCGTATCACCATTATCGGTATTCTGTTGCTCTCTTACAGCTATTTTAAAATTATCGGCGATTCTTATGCCCTGGTGACGATAGGGCTGGTCTCTTTTGCCGCCGCTGCACAGTTTGCACCGCTCATTGTGGGCGGGGTGTTCTGGAAGGGGGCAACTCTAAAGGGGGCATTGGCCGGGCTCAGTGCGGGATTTTTGATATGGGGTTATACCCTGGTGTTACCGGCATTTGCTCAGTCGGGTTGGTTGCCGCTTGCGTTTGTTGACCAGGGTCCGTTTGGTCTGGTTCTGCTTAAGCCGCAGGCCTTATTTGGCGTCAGATGGGACAGTCCCCTGATACACAGCCTGTTCTGGAGTGCCTTTATAAACATCGGACTCTATCTGATCGTTTCGCTTTTTACCCGACAGAGTCTGATTGAACGAACCCAGGCACGGGCCTTTGTCGATGTGTTTCAGCAGAAAAATGACTTTGCAACCCGGCCTTGGGAGGGGCAGATAAGGATTGCTGAATTGGAACGCACAGTGCTGCGCTTTGTGGATTCTGAGCGGGTGTATAAGTTGTTTGAGCGTTATCGTGATAGCAGTTTGTCCGGATACTCGTCAGGAATGGATGCGCCCGCCGATCTACTGACGGAAGTTGAGAAGTTGCTGTCCGGTGTTATAGGTTCTGCATCGGCACGGGTGCTGATCAATACAGGGCTGCGTCGATCTAATATTAATTTGGATAATGTCCTGGATATTATCGATGAGGCCTCTTCGGCCGTAGAGGCGAGCCGAGAAGTTTTAAAATCTGTTATAGAGAACGTCGATCAGGGGATCTCGATGTATGACCGTGAGATGAATCTGGTGGCATGGAATCGACGGTTTGTTGAGATCAACGCCATCCCAGAGCAACTCCTGCGCTCCGGTGTGAGTTTGCGTGATATCTGTCGCTATAACCTGGATAAAGGGGAGTATGGTGAAGTTGAAGATCGGGAGGCATTTATTGAACACTATCTCCGGGATGCCTTTCGGCCGGAAAGGACAGTTTTTGAAAAGATTCGCCCTAATAACACGATTGTTGAAATACGTAGAACACCGCTGGCGACTGGCAGTGTCGTCACTACCTATACGGACATTACTCAGCGTAAACGGGCCGAGCTTGAGTTGACCCGACTGAGAAATCTGCTGGGGAATATCATTGATTCAATGCCATCGGCCCTTATTGGTATTGATGTCGACGGGCGGGTAACACACTGGAATCGGGAGGCGGAACAGATGAGTGGTTTGAGTGCGGCACAGGCCTTTGGCCAGCCGTTATCTGAGTTGTTCCCACTGTTTCCTGATGTCTTGCGGAAGATTCAGCGTGCGATTCAAACGCTCTCGCCGGATCAGGCGAGCAATCTGCGCTGGGAAAATGAACAAGGCGAAGTGCGTTATCTGGATGTCACGGTCTATCCCCTTATGGGTGAACGGGTGGAAGGGGCGGTGATTCGATTGGATGATGTGACTGAAACAGTTCGCATGGAAGAGATGATGGTGCAGTCTGAAAAGATGTTGTCCGTGGGCGGACTCGCGGCAGGAATGGCGCATGAAATTAATAACCCATTGGCCGGTATTGTGCAGAGTGTTCAGGTAATGAATACGCGGCTTGGGCGTGATATGGAGAAAAATCGCAAGGTGGCGGAATCCTGTAATACATCCATCGATGCCGTTGCCAATTATATGGATGAGCGGGGCATTACCGCACTCATGGAGATGATTTCAGAATCAGGTAAACGGGCAGCGAAGATTGTCAGCAGTATGCTCAGCTTTAGTCGGAAAAGTGATCTGAAGTTTGAGTTGCGTGATCTGCGGGTATTGTTGGATGAGACCGTAGAGATTGCTTCAAATGATTACAGCTTGGAAAAAAATTATGACTTCCGCAAGATCATCATTGAGCGAGAATATGCGGATGATCTGCCTGATGCCTGGTGTGAAGGGGGGCAGATTCAGCAAGTGTTACTCAATCTGTTAAAAAATGGTGCGCAGGCGATGTTTGATGCAGCGGCTAAGACAAACCAGGAGGGACGGGCTAATATCTTCCATCTTCGTGCCTATCCACAGGGTGAGTGGGTCTGTGTCGAGGTTGAGGATAACGGACCGGGTATGAGTTCTGCCGTCCGGCGCCGTATCTTTGAGCCCTTCTTTACGACCAAAGAGGTGGGGTCTGGAACCGGTTTGGGCCTCTCTGTCTCTTATTTCATCATTACCCAGAATCATCGTGGCAGTATTGAAGTGAAGCCGGGAAAAAATGGTGGGAGTTGTTTTGTCATTCAACTCCCCCGGATGGCGCCGGATAGCGTTTAATATGATCAGGGTTGTCAAAAGCAGAGTGAATCACTGGATTCTGCCCCATCCGCTGTTGTATTGTCGTCCCCCATATCCAACTTTCAATGTCTGGCAATGAGATGAATAACAGGAGGCTTCTTTGAGCTGGTGGGGAAAATTGGCCGGTGGTGCATTCGGCTTTATGGTAGGTGGGCCTATCGGTGCGCTGTTGGGCGCCGTCCTGGGCCACAATCTTGACAAAGGCCTCAAGGGGCTGGGAGCTGGTGAGCAATTTGCTCCAGGCGACCAGGAGCGGGTTCAGACCGCCTTTTTTACCACCACCTTCTCTGTCATGGGCGCTATTGCCAAGGCCGATGGCAGGGTGTCACCTGATGAGATTGCCCTGGCCAAGTCGGTCATGGCGGAGATGGATCTCAGTGGCGAGATGCGACAGGCTGCAATCAATCTGTTTAATCAGGGCAAGACGGAAGACTTCCCCCTGGATGAAGTCCTGGATCAGTTTCGTACGGAGTGTCACCGGCGCAATACACTGATTCAGATGTTTATCGAAATCCAGCTGCAGGCCGCCTATGCGGACGGCACGCTGGATAAGGCCGAGGAGCAATTGTTGCTGCATATCTGCTCCCGGCTTGGCATACCGGAATTTGCCTTCCGCAGACTGGAAAAGATGATTCGTGCTGAACGCCATTACAGTGGCCAGTCGGGTGGGAGGCGGCGAGCCGAGACAGCGCCATCAGGCCCGACCCTGAAGGATGCCTATGCCATCCTGAATATAGCCGCGGAGGCGAGCGATGCGGACGTCAAAAAGGCCTATCGTCGGCTGCTCAGCCAGCATCACCCCGATAAGTTGGTTTCCAAAGGGTTGCCGGAAGAGATGATGAAGATGGCGACGCAGAAGACCCATGAGATTCGCCAGGCCTATGAGAAGATCAAAGGGGCCCGTGGCCTCTAGTCTGTTCAGTAATCGGCGTAGACTTTTGTGTTGCCCTGGTGATCAAATGTCAGCACTTTATAAGGATCCTTGCGGCCTCCTTCCATGCCCGGAGAACCCATGGGCATGCCAGGAACGGCCAAGCCTGACAGGGCAGGTTTTTCATTAAGCAGGCGCTTGATCTCGGCGGCGGGTACATGGCCTTCGATCACATAACCGGATATTTCTGCCGTATGACAGGAGGCATGCTCCGGGCTCACACCCAGTGACTGTTTAACCTGATTCATGTTGACCGTGTCATGGGCGGTTACCTCAAAGCCATTCTGTTTCAGGTGTTCAATCCAGGCACTGCAGCACCCGCAGGTGGGAGACTTGTAAACGGTAATGACTTCCGCTGCAGCGATTGTGACCCCGCTGAGCATTAGGAGTGTTGTGATAATCAGTTTATGCGGCGATGTCATCGTGTGTTTACCGGTTGTAATAGGGCATGGAGCTGTGACGGTTACTTAACTTCACGATCCCTTACGCCAAGCAAGTAGAGGATGCTATCCAGTCCAAGTGTTGAGATGGAGTGGCGCGCGTTCTCTCGTACCAGAGGCTTTGCGTGAAAGGCGACCCCAAGGCCAGCCAGGCTGAGCATCGGCAGGTCGTTGGCGCCATCACCCACGGCAATGACTTGCTCTAGGCTGATGCCCAGATCAAGGGCCATATCCTGCATCAGTTCGGCCTTCTTGGCCCCGTCAACAATCTCACCCTTCACTTCACCGGTCAACTTGCCGTTTTTAATATCCAGGGCATTTGCAGAGAAGAAATCCACCCCGAGTTTTTTCTGCAGATGGCTGGCAAAATAGGTGAAACCGCCGGATAGAATGCCAACCTGGTAGCCCAGTCGCTTCAGGTTAGAGATCAGTCTTTCGGCGCCTTCGGTAATGGGCAGATTGTCGGCGATCCCTTGAAGAACCGATTCATCTAACCCCTTCAGCAGGGCCATGCGACGCCGGAAGCTCTCATTGAAATCGATCTCGCCACGCATCGCCGATTCAGTGATTTCAGCCACTGCTTCGCCGACGCCTGCGGCCTTGGCCAGTTCATCTATAACCTCTACCTGAATCAGGGTAGAGTCCATGTCAAAGACAATCAGGCGACGATTACGGCGATATAAGTCATCCGCCTGGAAGGCGACATCGACCTCATCCTGGTTACTGATCTCCAGCAGGTCCTGTCTAAGGGCGCTAAGATCATTCGTTTCTCCCCTTACGGTAAACTCAACACAGGCACGGCGATGCGGGTTTGCGCTGCGCAGTGAGAAGCGTCCAGAGAGGCGGGTTATGCTATCGATATTCAGGCCGTGTCGTGATACGACTTGGGCGACATGGGCAATCATCGAGGCTGACAGTTTTCGACCCAGTAGGGTGATGATATAGCGTGGTTTACCCTGCTGCCCGACCCAGCGTTCGTATTCATCCTCATCAATCGGGGTGAAATTGATCTGCAAGCCCAACTGATGGGCCTGGAACAGCAGGTCTTTTACCACAGGGCCCGATTGGGCTTGGGGTGGTATCTCCAGCAGCATGCCGAGTGATAGGTGATCGTGAATGACGGCCTGTCCGACATCGAGAATGTTGACCTGGTGATCCGCAAGCACACCAGTCAATGCGGCGGTCAAGCCCGGGTGATCCTTGCCGGTAACATTAAGCAGGATAATTTCACGCATAATATTAACAGGCCCTAGATAGTCTCGCCGTCATAGAGATCGGGGACAAGATTTGGCGGCATCTGCAGATGGTAGCCGAGTGTCTTGAGGTTGTTGATAACCTTGCTGACATCCTCCCTGGCAAGATAGCGGTCAGGATGCAGCTCAAGTTCCATTACCAGGTGTGGATTGCCGAAGCGTTTCATCAGGGCTTCAGGGAGTCCTGCAAAGTCATTTTCATTGGCGAGATAGAGATACATCTCATCTTTCTTGCTGCTGCGATAGATCCAGCAGGGGGTGGTCTGGCTGTCGGTATCGGTCATGGTATTGAGTTCGGGAAAAGAGGCTATTCTAACCTGATTTGTTTGATTGCGCAGAGATCAGCTGTCGTTTATCCGTGGCGTTGAGCTGCTTCAGTTCCCATTCTCGCCGGCTGGCTGTCGACCGGCAATCGGCCGGCTCAGAATAAACCAGCACAATAGGGCGTCGAGCGCGGGTGTATTTGGCCCCTTTGGGGCTATGGTTGTGCTCGTGCAGGCGGCGTTCAAGGTCGGTGGTTATGCCGGTGTAGAGGGTGTTGTCGCTACACTGCAGAATATAGATGTACCAAGTTGGCATGCGTCAGTGTAAGCGACCTGACCGCGAACGGCCAGGTCTTGGCTGATTTAGAAGAAGTCTTCCTCAGAAATCGACATGGAGGCCTTACCCTCCACCTTGCCACTCTCGGCGAGTCGAATCTTCAATGAGAGATTATTGCGGGAGTCAGCATTGGCCAGTGCCTCTTCGAGGGTAATATTCCCTTCTTTGTAGAGTTTGTAGAGGGCTTGGTCAAAGGTCTGCATGCCGCGCTCTGTGCCTTGCTCCATCGCCTCTTTGACTGCGTGGATATCGCCTTTCTGGATCAGCTCGGCCACAAACGTGGTGAGTAGCATGATCTCTACGGCAGGGACACGCTTGCCATCTTTACTTTTCACCAGTCGCTGTGAGATGACCGACTTCAGGTTCAAGGAGAGATCCATGTAGAGTTGATGGTGCGCAGAATCAGGGAAGAAGTTGACGATGCGATCCAGTGCCTGGTTGGCGTTGTTGGCGTGCAGGGTAGAGAGGCACAGATGACCGGTTTCGGCATAGGCGATCGCGTGTGACATGGTCTGCCTGTCACGGATCTCACCAATCAGAATCACGTCAGGGGCCTCACGCATGGCATTCTTCAGGGCGACCTCATAGGAGAGCGTATCCAGGCCAACCTCGCGTTGATCCACCACGGATTTCTTATGGGTGTGCAGAAACTCAACCGGATCTTCAATCGTTAGGATATGTCCGGTTGCGTTGGCGTTTCGATGGTCAATCATGGAGGCCAGCGTGGTCGATTTACCTGAACCCGTGGAGCCTACAACCAGGATCAGTCCACGCGGCATCATGATCAATTCTTTCAGCGACTGGGGCAGCTTCAGGGCTTCAATGCTGGGGATATCGCCCTTGATATAGCGAATCACCATGGCCACATCGCCACGCTGGCGGAATACGTTGACACGGAAACGGCCCAATCCGTCAATAGAGACAGCCAGGTTACACTCCATGGTCGCTTCAAATTCCTTGACCTGATCATCACTCATGATGGAATAGGCCAACTTGCGTACCGCACCATGCCCCATCGGGGTATCACCAATGGGCATGGTACGCCCCTCGGCCTTCAGATTGGGTGGTGCACCTGTGCTGAAAAACAGGTCAGAACCATTTTTCTGAACCATCAGCTTCAGGTAGGGAATAATCTCCATAATTTAATTTCTCCGATCGGGCTGGCCCATTACTCATTCTTGTTTCATTATAGGCGGCAGATTTTACTAGGAATGAAGGGCGGGTTTGAAAAATAAGTGTGACGGCGGTCACAGCTGATTGGTGCGCACACCCTTTCCGGTCTTTTTGAAGAGTGGCCATGCCTGCCCAGGATCGATCATGCTATTACTGAGAAGGAATATTCATGGGTGAGATGACACTCAGCAGTCTCTATTTTTATCCGGTTAAATCGCTGCGTGGTATCGCGCTGGAAAGAGCCCCTGTAGATGGGCGGGGTATTCACTTTGATCGACACTGGATGGTTGTGGATGCCAAGGGTGATTTTGTCACCCAGCGTCAGCTTCCGCGCATGGCTTTGATACGAACGGCACTGACACCGATGGGTTTACGGCTGACAGCCCCGGAGCAGATGGATCTGGATATTGCGTTTGAGCCTGAACAGGTTGAACAGCAGATTGTTCAGGTGTGGGGTGACAACTGCCTGGCACAGAGCGCGGGTGCGAAGGCCGCAGCCTGGTTGAGTCAGTTTCTGGGTCTGGACTGTCGACTCTTTTTTATGCCGGAGTTAACACATCGGGTGGTTGATCCTGCTTACGCGGCGCCTACTGATCAGGTTGGTTTTGCCGATGGTTTCCCTTTCTTGTTGATATCGGAGGCTTCACTGGCTGATTTGAATCAGCGTCTGGAGCAGCCGTTGCCAATGCTGCGCTTTCGGCCGAATCTGGTGGTGTCGGGTTGCGAACCCTATGCGGAGGATAGTTGGAAACGCATTCGTATTGGCGAGTTGACCTTTAGAGTCGCAAAGCCCTGCTCGCGCTGTGTGATACCGACAATCAATCCTGAGACTGCGGAGAAGTCTGTCGAACCACTTCGAACGTTGAACAGTTATCGGCGCGAGGGCAATAAGGTCTATTTTGGCCAAAACCTGTTGCATGATGGTGTTGGTGAACTGAAGACCGGCATGTTGGTTGAAGTGCTGGAGTGATCGCTTGATTATTCGGGTATCAGGTTGGTAATGCGGTAGTGGCCCCCTTTCGGGGAGAGTCGCTGCTGAAGGCGTGGCAAAAGTGCTTCTAACTCTTTGGGCAGCGTCCAGGGTGGATTAATAGCAAGTATTCCGCTGCCTGTCATGCCGCGATCCGCCGTGTCGGGTGAAAGGCAGAGTTCAAATTGCCATACATCCCTAAAGGGTCGCCGCTGTATCTGTTGGATCATCTTATCGATCTGTGCGCGCTGCACCACCGGATACCAGAGCAGATAGGTGGCATTGGGCATTCGCTTGTATCCCTCCTCCAGGGAGCTAATGACTTGTTGGTACTCCTGCTTTACCTCAAAGGAGGGATCCATCAGGACTAAGGCACGGCCTTTTACTGCGGGTAGCAGCGACCTGAGTGCCTGGTGTCCGTCACTCTGTACAGCCTTGATCCTTCTGTCGGCGGAAGCCCATTTTTCCAGCAGCGGGAAATCGGTCGAGTGCAGCTCAAACAGACGAATCTGATCGAGAGGGCTTAACAGGTCAGCCGCGATTTGGGGTGATCCGGGATAGATTCCCTTGGCGAGATGCCTGTTCAGCACTTCCCCGTAGGGTGAAAACGCTGGGTCTAACAGATCCGCTTTAATGGCGCCGGCGCCTAACGCGTATTCCCCCGTTTTCAGGCTCATGGCATTGTTGAGTGGATAGCGTCCCGTGCCCGCATGGGTGTCGATATAGAGTATCGGGGTCGGCTTTTGAGTCATGTACTCAATGGTCTTTGCCAATACCAGGTGCTTGAGTACATCGGCAAAGTTACCGGCGTGAAAGGCGTGTCGATAGCTGAGCATAAGCTGATCCAAAGCTAAGATGAAACGAACAGTCCTGTGTTACACAAAACTGTTCACTATTTTCGACGAAGATTATTACTTAATAATCAGCCTGCAGATGGAGCTGATCCAGGCTCTTCCGCCTTTTTAACCCGAATCTTGTTGCCCGCTAGGTCATGGCCATTGAGCATCTTCATGGCGGCCTTGGCTTCACCTGGTTTCGGCATATTGATAAAGCCAAAACCTTTCGAGAGACCGGTCTCCTTATCCAGAATAATGGTACAGGACTGTATCGATCCATAAGGCTCAAACAGGGCTTGCAGTTCCTCTTCTGAGGTTGTGCGGGGTAGATTGCGTATCAGGAGTTTCATGGGGATGACCGTTTCGATGGGATGTGTAGGTAATTATACCGCTCTATTCTGGGCACACTGAAAATAATTGTGTCGAGTGCTTCGATGGGTGTGTCTAGAGTCTTAGGCGCGCTCGTTGTGCAGTAAGGTTTCTGCTTCTTCCAACGCCTCACAGGCCATGAGCCAGTGCTCTTCTGCTTCATTCAGCTGTTGGGTGACTTGGGTCTTTTCGGCCAGCCGTTTTTTGAGTGTCTCTTTCTGGCTGGCGTCATAGATGGCTGGGTCGGCCAGTGCAGACTCAAGTTTTCGGGAATGACTGTTCAGGTCATCCAGCTTCTTTTCTAGCTGTTGCACTTGGTTGCGAAGCGGTTGTAGCTGTTTCCGACGCTCGGCTTCCAGGCGTTTTTTCTCTTTACGTGCCGTAGCGCTGTGTTCAGTGTCGCTGTTGTTGCGGTCCTTTCGCAGATCGGCTGAACGATTTTCTGCCAGCCAACGCGGGTATTCGTCCAGGTCGCCCTTGAACTCATCCACGTTTCCGCCATGCACCAGCAATAATTCGTCCGTTGTAGTACGCAGCAAGTGTCGGTCGTGTGAGACCACGACCATGGCGCCTTCGAACTCTTGCAGTGCCTGACTGAGGGCGAAGCGCATCTCCAGGTCAAGGTGGTTTGTCGGTTCATCCAGCAACAGTAGATTGGGCCGCTGATAGACAAGCAGCGCCAGCACCAAGCGCGCCTTCTCCCCTCCTGAGAAGGGGGCGACCGGGCTGTCGGCCCGTTCACCGGCAAAACCGAAACCACCAATGAAGTCCCGCATGGATTGTTCAGTGGCCTTCGGGTCCAGTCTCAGCAAGTGGGCCAGGGCACTCTCTTGCGGATTTAACTGGTCTAGCTGATGTTGGGCAAAATAGCCGATCTTGAGATCCTGTGCCGTTTCGCGCTTGCCGCCGCTGGGTGCAAGTTCATCAGCGAGCAGTTTGATCAGGGTCGATTTGCCTGCGCCATTGGGTCCCAGGAGTCCAATGCGGTCGCCAGGAGACAGATTGAGATTGACCCGATTAAGAATCTGTTTATCACCATAGCCGGCCGATGTTTCCAGCAATTTGAGCAGTGGATTAGGGATTTTATCGGGTTTTTTGAAGCTGAAGTGGAACGGGGAATCCACATGGGCTGGGGCGATCAGCTCCATCCTCTCCAGCGCTTTGAGTCGACTCTGGGCCTGGCGTGCCTTGGTGGCTTGGGCGCGGAAGCGATCGACATAGCGGCGTATATGGGCAACTTCCCGCTGCTGCTTTTCAAACGCCGACTGTTGGTTGGCGAGCCGCTCGGCGCGAATCCGCTCAAAGGCCGAGTAATTACCGGTGTAGAGCGTGATCCGCTCTTGTTCCATATGCGCGATGTGGCTGGTAACGGCGTCCAGAAAATCCCGGTCATGAGAGATCAGTAACAAGGTGCCGGCGTAGCTTTTCAGCCACTCTTCAAGCCAGATAACCGCGTCCAGATCGAGATGATTCGTCGGCTCATCAAGTAACAGCAGGTCAGAGCGGCACATCAGCGCACGGGCCAGATTCAGTCGCATTCGCCAGCCACCCGAGAAGCTATTCACCGGATGCAGCTCTTCTCCGGGCTTGAAACCGAGGCCATGAATCAACCGGGCGGCGCGGGATTGGGCCGTGTAACCACCGATAATGTCGAGCCGGTTATGCAGCTCGGCGACGCGCTCCCCTTGGTGGGCCGTCTCCGCTTCGGCCAATTGCCTTTCTACTAGCCGTAACTCCTCATCACCGTCCAGAACATACTCCAGGGCGGTTCGTGGATCGGCTGGAGTCTCCTGGGCAACATGGGCAATAACCCAATCTTTCGGGCAATAGAATTCACCCCCGTCGGCGTGCAGTTGGTCGCGTATCAGGGCAAACAGGCTGGATTTGCCGGTACCATTGGCGCCCGTCACGCCAACCCGCTGTCCTGGGTGGACGATAAAGGTGGCGTCGTAGAAGAGCGGTTTGATCCCGCGGCGCAGGCTGAGTTTGTCGAATCGGAGCATGGCGGCGGATTCTACCCTGTTATCCGGTAGAACGGGAGCACCCATGCTGTTTTATCTTTGCAGGGAATAATCAGGGATTACTGGGTATTGCCTGGGTTCGTGCGGCCAGTACGTTGTAGCCCTTGAGCTGGTATTCGGCGATCTCAATGGAGCGGTCATAGTGGCTATTTAGCTGGGCTATTGCGGTTTTTTCGCCCCGCTCCCAGGCGCGTCTGGCAAAGGCCTCGGAGAGGGCAATGAAGATACGCTGTGTCTGATAATGGGCCTGGTCACTATTTGGCTGGTGCGTTTGAAGTCGGTTGATTACTTGAAACTTTTGCAGTAGTTCTGCGTGATAAGCACGGTTGTAGAAGAGATTGGCAATGGCTGATTCGCCGCAGTTCTCGGCCACCTGCCGCATCAAGTGGGGCGTGTAATCGGCGCTATGGGAGAAGGGGTTATTACAGTCTTTGTGGTCAGCAATGGCGGGACTCATCGTTATTACAAGGCCCCCAATCACCCCCAGGATCAGAAGAATACGAAAATTCATGCTACACCTCGCGCCCGTCAGTCGTTCTTTTTCAATGTCTTAGCTTTCAGTGTAGACAGAATATTTCAGATTTGTGTAAACAAAGGTAACGGGTGAACGGGATGCATTGGGAGTACTAGGCCTTACGATCCAGGCTGCGGTAGCTGATCGCTTCACCCAGATGGCTGGGTAAGATCTCATCTGAGGTGTCGAGATCAGCAATGGTACGGGAGAGGCGTAGGATGCGATGATATGCCCGCGCGGAGAGGCCAAGCTGCTCCATGGCGCGCTCAATCAGATGGCGTGTATCAGGTGTCAAGACACAGCTCTCTTCCAGTAGGCGTCCTACCAACTGGCTGTTTGGACAACCGCTGCGGCTTATCTGGCGCTGGCGGCACGCTTCAACACGCTGGCGTACCTTGTGACTGGGTTCTCCTTGGTTGGTAGGCCGGCTGAGTGTCTGGGTGGGTAAGCGAGGGACCTCAATGCTCATATCAATTCGGTCCAGAAGTGGGCCTGAAATTCTCCCTCTGTAACGTGTGACCTGCTCACTGGAACAACGACAGCTTCTTCCGCTGGTGTCGCCAAGATGACCGCAAGGGCAGGGGTTCATTGCGGCAATCAATTGAAAGCGTGCAGGAAACTGCTCCTGCCGTGCGGCGCGGGAGATCGTGACTTGGCCGCTCTCCAGTGGTTCACGCAGCACCTCCAGGACCTTTCGGTCAAACTCGGGCAGTTCATCCAGAAACATTACGCCATTGTGGGCGAGTGAGATCTCTCCTGGACGCGGATTACTGCCTCCACCCACTAAGGCCACGCCTGAGGCGGTATGGTGAGGAGCGCGAAAGGGGCGCTTCTCCCAGTCGGTGGCGGAAAAGCCCAGATTACTGATTGAGCGAATCGCCGCGGTTTCCAGTGACTCCTGTTCTGTCATTGAGGGCAGGATGCCAGGCAGACGACAGGCAAGCATCGACTTCCCTGTGCCTGGTGGGCCTACCATCAGGAGACTGTGATTTCCCGCTGCGGCAATCTCCAGTGCACGCTTCGCACGTTCCTGTCCGCTGACCTCAGCAAGGTCTGGTTGGGCTTGAATAGGGGCAGGGGGTTTCAGTCCGCTGTAGGGGGGGATGCCTTCTTCACGTATCAGGTGCTTGCAGACAGCGAGCAGATGATTGGCGGGGTGTATGGGAATGTCGTTAACCAGCGCGGCCTCTTCGGCACACTCGGCAGGGAGTATCAGCCCTCTACCGGCGGCACGTGCGGCCAGTGCGACCGGGAGTACCCCTCTAACCGGTCGCAGGGCGCCAGATAAAGCGAGCTCTCCAATAAACTCGTGGCTGCCCAGTGCCTGAGTCGGAATTTGCCCTGAGGCGGCCAGGATACCCAAGGCTATGGGCAGGTCAAAACGGCCCCCTTCTTTGGGCAGGTCTGCAGGTGCCAGATTTATGGTGATGCGTCGTGCAGGGAACTCAAAGCCAGAGTTGATCAAGGCGCCGCGCACACGATCCTTGCTTTCACGTACAGCCATCTCAGGGAGCCCTACGATGGAGAGTGCGGGCAGGCCGTTGGCTAAGTGAACCTCAATGGTTACAAGTGGGGCATTGATGCCGCTACGTGCGCGGCTATGGAGTGTTGCGAGAGACATGGTCACCTTCCGTGGTGTGTGTCCAACCGATCTTCAGTGGTCGGTTATGAGTATCGAGGGTATTAACCGTTTTGGGCGATTTTCTCTTCCAGTTGAGCGATCTGTTTTTCCAGGGCCTCTAGTTTTTCCCGGGTCCGTAGCAGTACGGCGCGTTGAATTTCAAACTCCTCTCGTGTCACCAGTTCCATGTGACTGAGGCCGGCCTCCAGGGCTGAGCGGAGATTTTTCTGGAGATCTTCCTGCAGTAGTTGCAGACCGACAGGTACGCTGCCGGCAACCCGCTTGGCGAGGTCATCAAGTAGTTTGGAATCAATCATCCGCGCAAGATAACCAGGTCGGGCCCTGTTGTCCAGCCCAAGTCCGGTAAATCTCGGGAGGAAGGGCGGAGATGGAGTGCACTATTATGGTGCATTCATCCCGCAAGGCCTCTAAAAGGTGCATTGATTATATTGTGATTAAGGATTAATTAAGTATAACCAATTGATATTTAATTAAAATTAACTCTTGGCACGGGAGGTGCAGAAGAGAGGGTAATCCGGGCCGTCTGGTTCCGGTCTATTAACCAGAATGGCTAACCATCTCAAAACAGCAGGAGAATATGTAATGAAATTGGTTTCTGCAATCATCAAGCCTTTTAAGCTGGATGACGTTCGCGAGGCATTATCCGAGATCGGCGTATCCGGTATTACCGTCGTCGAAGTCAAGGGCTTCGGCCGTCAAAAGGGGCACACAGAACTCTATCGTGGCGCGGAATATGTGGTCGACTTTCTACCCAAAATCAGGGTGGATGTCGCGATCGCAGCCGATCAACTCGATCAGGTCATAGAGGCAATCACCGAGGCGGCCAGAACCGGCAAGATCGGCGATGGAAAGATCTTTGTTTCCGAGTTGCAGCAGGTCGTACGTATTCGTACCGGTGAAACGGGTCCAGAAGCACTGTGATTCTTTTCTTGATCTAATTAGAGGTTTAACACGATGGAAGACATACTCAACCTTCGATACGCCCTGGATACCTTCTACTTTTTGGTGTCAGGTGCGTTAGTTATGTGGATGGCGGCAGGGTTCGCCATGCTTGAGGCGGGCCTGGTGCGAGCCAAGAACACCGCCGAAATTTTAACCAAGAACGTCGCTCTGTACGCGATTGCCTGCATCATGTATATGCTGATGGGTTACGGCATCATGTACCCAGAGGGTGGCAATGGGGTCATACCGTCATTTGATTTCTCCTTCATGTTGGGGGGTGATAACGACCCAGCTGCTGTCCTGAAACAGGATGCTGCAGGTTGGTATGACGGTGATTACTACTCTGGCATGTCAGACTTCTTCTTTCAGGTGGTCTTTGTGGCTACCGCTATGTCCATTGTCTCAGGTGCCGTGGCAGAGCGTATGAAGCTGTGGAGCTTCCTGATGTTTGCCGTTGTAATGACCGGCTTCATTTACCCTATGCAGGGTTACTGGAAATGGGGTGGTGGTTTCCTGGATGGACTCGGTTTCCAGGATTTTGCAGGCTCTGGTGTGGTGCATCTTGCGGGTGCCTCGGCGGCTCTGGCGGGTGTATTGCTGCTGGGAGCACGTAAGGGCAAATACGGACCCGATGGTCAGATTCGGGCTATCCCCGGTGCCAATATGCCCATGGCTACGCTAGGTACCTTTATCCTGTGGATGGGCTGGTTTGGTTTCAACGGCGGATCGGAGTTGATTCTCTCCAATGTGGGTGAGGCAAATTCTGTAGCGGCTGTCTTTGTGAACACCAATGCGGCGGCGGCCGGTGGTGTGGTGGCAGCATTGCTGACGGCCCGCGCCATCTTTGGCAAAGCGGATCTAACCATGACCTTGAACGGCGCCTTGGCTGGCCTCGTGGCTATTACTGCTGAGCCGTTGGCACCCAGCCCTATTTGGGCAACAGCGGTAGGTATTATCGGTGGTGTGTTGGTGGTTTTCGCCATCCTGTCACTGGATAAACTGAAGATTGATGATCCTGTCGGTGCTATTTCGGTCCATGGTGTTGTCGGTATGTGGGGTCTGTTGGCTGTACCCTTCTCGAATGCGGACGCCACGTTTGGGGCGCAGCTCACCGGTCTGCTGGTGATCTTTGGCTGGGTATTTGCGGCCAGCTTCCTGGTGTGGATGATCATCAAGGCGACCGTGGGTATCCGGGTCTCTGAACAGGAAGAGTACGAAGGCGTGGATATCAGTGAGTGTGGTCTGGAAGCCTATCCAGAGTTTGTCGGATCAAGAGGTTCGGGTCTCTGATATTGAGCTTCTCAATGTGGAAGATTTGGGCGCCCTTGTGGCGCCCTTTTTATTATCATGTGTATAAATAGTGGAACATTCTCCTCTTATCCGTAGAATCAGGGTTATATTTCAATTCCTAACTGTGGTGTGAATGAGCGGCAAAGATAATAAATCAACGGAATGCCCCGTTGGCGAGAGCCAGTGCGCGCATATTGATGCATTGCTGCAACTCCAGCGAGATCATGAAGATCTTGCTGAGCTAGTTCTTACGGATCCCTTAACCCGGCTGTTCAATTATCGGCATTTCAGTCAGTCTCTGGATCAGGAGTTAGAGCGTACCCATCGAACCGGTCATCCGACGGCGCTGATCATGCTCGATCTGGATCACTTCAAACGTGTCAATGATGAGTGGGGCCACGAGGCCGGCAACCAAGTACTGCGTCAGACGGCAGAGTTGATGGTGTCGCTATTGCGCAAGATCGATATCCCTTGTCGCTATGGGGGTGAAGAGTTTGCCTTGATCTTGCCGGGCACACCCCTTCCCAGGGCGGTGAATGCCGCTAATCGACTGCGTGTGGCGATCGAAGAGTCGCCAGTAATCGTGGATGAACGGCCGCTGTTTATCACGGCGAGCATGGGTGTGGATGTCTATATGCGTAGCAGTCATTTTTCTGCCGAAGCCTTTGTGAAACAGGTGGACAGTCTGTTGTATCAGGCCAAGACATTGGGGCGGAACAGGGTGTCTCATCCCGATCTGGATAGCCTCAAGCCGAAGGGGCAGGTTGGAGTGGAAGAGAAGGCTGCACTGTATGGATCAGATTAGCCTGTATGGGGGCGACTGACAGGGAGAGGTGGCAGAAAGTATGCGTGGGAATAGGATTTTTAGCTGTTTAATCATTATGCTCAGTCAAGCTGGGCTGCCGGCTGCCGACGCGGCGGTTTACCGATGGACGGATGAGCAAGGGCGGGTTCAGTATGGCGATCGCCCTCCCCTCGATACAAATACCGATGAGATTAAAATAAAATCCACTCCGACATCCCGTAGCGACGCTACAAATAGCTCTCCCAGTGAATTGGAGCGCAAGGAACTGCGCCAAAAAATGCTGGATAACTACCAGCAAGAGCGTGAGGAGAAGCGTCAGGCGCGGAAAAAGCGGGAGCAGGAGGCCGCTCGGCAAAAGATGCGCTGTGTAGAAGCAAAAGACCGCCTACGGGATTATGAGGATTCCACGGCACTTTATGATCTACAGCCCGATGGAAAGCGGGTCTTTCTTACCAAGGAACAGTTCCAGGCCGAAATGGCTGCGGCTAGAGCGGCGGTGAAGAAATTATGTGGCGCGGGTCATTAGTCAGCCACTTTTGATCGCTTATTTTTGTATTTTCACGTTTTATCCCTCCATATACCGGTCCAGCATCGGGTATCATACGCCTAATATTTTTTCGGCCTTGTAGATCACTATGAAAAAAATGCATGTCGTGCCTCAGGATTATGGAATTCACCGTTGGGGCGATGGGTTCTTTGGTATTAACAAGCAGGGGCATGCCACTGCCCATCCCATTCGTGACGGGGATGTTGAAATTGACCTCTACCGATTGGCTCACGAGGTCAAAAAGACGGGGCTCTCCTGGCCGGTTTTGGTTCGTTTTACTGATATTCTGCACGAGCGTGTCTCCTCTTTGTGCGACTGCTTTGGCAGTGCGATGGAAGAGTTTGAATACACTGGGCAGTACATGGCTGTTTATCCCATCAAGGTGAATCAGCAGCGTAGCGTGGTTGAGGAGATTCTGGCCAAGAAAGAGGGGCATGTCGGTCTTGAGGCGGGCAGCAAGCCGGAGCTTTCAGCCGTGTTAGCCCACGCCCCGGTTGGTGGTGTAATTGTCTGCAATGGTTATAAGGACAGTGAGTATATTCGGCTTGCCCTGATCGGTCTAAAGATGGGGCATCGTGTCTACATTGTTATTGAAAAGCTCTCTGAGCTGGAGCTGGTGTTGGCTGCTGCGGACGAGCTTCAGGTCGAGCCTTTACTCGGTGTTCGGGTGAGGCTCTCTTCTTCAGGGACCGGCTATTGGCAGGATTCAGGTGGGCAGAAATCGAAGTTTGGCCTGACCGCAATGCAGGTGTTGAAGCTGGTCAATCGCCTGCAAGCGGTCGACAAGCTGGATCGGCTTCAACTACTGCACTCCCATATCGGGTCACAGATTCCCAATTTGCGTGATATCCGTCGTGGAATGAGCGAGGTAGCGCGATTTTTTGCCGAACTGTATCGCTTGGGCGCGGAGATCAAGGTGGTTGATGTGGGCGGCGGTCTCGGTGTTGATTATGAGGGGACCAGTTCACGCCATGATTGTTCCATGAACTACAGCATGGAGGGTTATTCCCGCGAAGTGGTTAAGGCCATTGCAAGAATCTGCAGTGAAAAGGATCTTCCTCATCCGAATATTTTTAGTGAGTCCGGCCGTGCCATGACCGCGCACCACGCCATGTTGATGGTTAATGTCATCGACAGTGATCCCTCACCTGAGACACTGGATAGAATCTCCCTGCCAGAGGATGCCCCCGAGGTGCTCTGTTCACTCGCGGAGTTAGTCGGACTGGATGATTATTCAGTGACCGAACTGTTCCAGGAAGCCCGTCATGGTCTTGAAGAAGCCCATGATATGTTTGAGCGTGGGGAGTTGGACTTGCAGCAGCGGGCACTTGCGGAGGGTATATTCAATACGATCTGTAGTCAGTTGATGCCGCGGCTCAGCAGCAGTTCGCGACGGCATCGTGAATTGCTCGATCAGTTGCGGGAGCAGCTTTCGGATCGTCTCTTCTGTAATTTCTCTCTGTTCCAATCGCTGCCGGATGTCTGGGCAATCGATCAGGTATTTCCGGTGATGCCTTTGCATCGACTCAACGAAGAGCCCAAGCGGAGCGCTGTCTTACATGATCTGACCTGCGATTCAGATGGTTGTATCGAAAACTATGTCGATCAAGATGGCGTTGAGAGCACGCTGCCGGTTCATCATCTGATTCCTGGTGAGCCTTATCTGCTGGGTATTTTTCTGGTCGGAGCCTACCAGGAGATTTTGGGCGATATGCATAATCTCTTCGGTGATACAGATGCGGTCAACCTTGAGCTGGATGGTAAGGGTGGTTACCAACTGACACAGCCAGAGCAGGGCGATTCTGTGGATGAGTTATTGCGTTATGTCCATTTCTCCCCTGAGGTGATGCTGGAGAAATATCGGGAAAAGATGGCACTGGCAGGGGTGGGCCAGGAAGAGACCGAGGCATTCTTCAGTGAATTGGAGGCCGGACTTCACGGTTATACCTATTTCGAAGAGTGATTTTTTGGTTTAAGAATCACTCTTTGTTAGCCTTTGCGGGTGAACGCTTGGGTTCCTGGAATGCAGGCGGCTCAGTGCTGATGCTTCCCTGTGTGGTGTTAGTGTGCCAAAAGCCTTGGCGTATCATCTCGGTGATCTCATCAGCAGAGATGGGCTTGCTATAAAGGAACCCCTGCATCTCATCACAGTTCTCCTTGCGAAGGAACTGCATCTGCTCTTCTGTTTCAACGCCCTCGGCCAAGACGCGCAGATTCAGGCTGTGTGCCATGGCGATAATGGCTCGACAGATGGCCGTATCATTGGCGTTACTGGGCAGATCTTTAACGAAGGATTGATCAATCTTTAGCAGGTCGATGGGTAGTCGCTTCAGATAGCTAAGCGAGGAGTAGCCGGTGCCAAAATCATCGACAGCCACTTCCAGGCCAATATCAGCAAAGCGGCCTAACACCTCCTCCATGAATTCTGCGTTTTCCATCAAGCTGGTTTCAGTGATCTCCAGCTCAATGCTGTTGCCGCTGTGCTGACAACGGCCCGTAATGGCCTTGACCTTGTCAAAAAATTCCTGCTGCTTTAATTGCAGGGTTGATACATTGACTGCAATTCGTAGCCCTCTGATTCCCTGACTCCCCCAGCGTATCGCCTGCTGGGTGGCGATTTTCAGTACCCGCTCACCCAGTTGATGAATTAATCCTGTGTTTTCGGCAACACGGATGAAGGTGCCGGGTGAGATCACTCCCATCTCCGGGTCGTTCCAGCGGGCTAGTCCTTCCAGGCCCACAATGGCACCGGTGTGCAGATCAAATTGGGGTTGGTAGAGTAGCTGGATCGAGTCTTTCTCGATGGCCCTGCGCAGGGCTGTCTCCACTTCCATATTCCAGCGGAAGGGTTCACTCATGTTGGAATCGAATAGCTGATAATTGTTACCGCCCAATTCTTTTGCGCGATACATGGCGGTGTCGGCAAATTTAATCAGGTCATCGACTGTAGAGCCATTATCCGGGAACAGGGCAATGCCGACGCTGGGGGTTAGGTACAGTTCATGGGCATCAAGGCGCATAGGCGACTTGAAGGTATGTAAAATTTTCTCAGCAACCAATACGGCATCAAACTCTTCATTAATATCCTGCAAGATGATAGTGAACTCATCACCACCGAGTCGGGCCAAGGTGTCAGTCTGGCGGACACACTCCAGCATGCGTGTAGCAGAGAGTGATAGAACCTTGTCTCCTGCTGAGTGACCCAGGGTATCATTGATGTTTTTGAACCGATCCAGGTCAATAAACAGCAACCCTAATAGACGGTTATTCCTACCCGCATATTTAATGGCCTGCTCAAGGCGGTCATTGAACAATTGCCGGTTGGGCAGGCGGGTAAGGATATCGTAGTAGGCCAGGCGATGGATTCTGTCCATCACCTGTCGCTGACGCGCTACATCCGAGTAGATGCCGATAAAATGATTCGGGGTGCCGTTTGCAGTTTCCAGTGCGATGATATTGAGCCATTCGGGGAGAATGGTGCCACTCTTGTCGCGGTTCCAGATCTCACCTTGCCACTCACCTTTCTGGTTTATTTGGTTCCACATGTCGGTAAAGAAGCGGGCGTCATGATAGCCAGATTCTACCAGGCTGATGGAGTTGCCGATGAGCTCACCCATGGAGAACCCAGTATTCTTCACAAAGGCCGGATTGGCTGAGATGATGCGGCCTTTGTTGTCGGTTACAACAATGGCGTCGGGGCTGTTTTCGATCACCTTGGCGGCCAGCTTTAGCTGTGCCTGGGTATGCTGCCGTTCATCGAGAATGACCTTGCCTGCACATACTGTCGCACAGATAGTACCAAAATAGAGTTGTAGAAAGATGATTGCTGAGCTGTTCTCACCTATTGCAAAAGGGCCATTGCCCAGGGACGTACCGATCAAAGCTGAGACGGTAATAAATAGCATGATGATAGTGATCGTACGGAGACTGAACCTCAAGACGCCCCAGACCATCAGCGGAGCAAAGAGAAAAGTGACCGGATAGTGTTGCATTTCGGTTGGGAGATAGCCGCCAAAAAGTAGTCCGCACACCAATAATGTCGTGACCCCGATTCCCATGATTTCCAGCGGTGTTCGATTCAGCGAATTGAGCTCACTGCTTCGCCAGGCCAAAAGGAGGGGGGTGATGATCAGGATGCCAACAGAATCGCCTACCCACCAGATGGCAATAGAGCGTGCCAGTGCATCGGAAGTAATTATCCCATAACTCCAAAGCATCAAATTGCCCACAATGGCACTGAACAACGGGGCAATGGCCACGCAAAATAGCAGAAATTGGGTAAAACAGAGCGGTCTGGTCAGGAGTTTGCGTGGGTCAGAAAACTGAAGTATCAACCAATAGCCAATCGTCGTCTCTAACAGCACCCCCGTGGTGATTCCGGCGCTGACTACCCAGGTATCGTTCGTCAGTAGGGTTGTGGCAATAGAACCCAGCAGTATTCCGGGGAGCACTTTGTAACCGTGCAGAAGGATGCCGGCAAAAGCGATGCCCGAGGCAAACCAGATGGGTGAAACCTTTCCCTCGAAGAATGCGAACTGCATACTGATCTGCGCAGCGGCAAAATAAAGCAGGCCGTAGATCAGCCAGGGTGGTATGCGAGTGGGTCGGGTAACTTCCTGTATCATTTTTATTGCGCTCTAGTGCCTGCTGGTGGACGCATTAGTATCAAGCCAGTACATCAGGCAATTCAGTTAAAGAACCTAATGTCAGGTGGGGTGTTTTTCCCCAAGGGTCGAAGTGATTGCTCTCAGAGCGTCTGATCCAGGCCGCTTGAAGGCCAACCTCCATGCCCCCCAGCAGGTCAAATGGATTGCTTGATACCAGCCAGCAAGCGTTGGCCGTGGCATCACTTCTGTTTAAAAAGTGTTTATATACCGCTGGATTTGGCTTGAATGTCCGGATCTCGTGGACACTGACGATATCGACAAATTTATTGCGGATGCCTGCTGAAGTGAGGAGCGATTCAAGATCGTCAGGAAGACCATTCGAGAATGCGAAGAGTCGATGACCTGCCGCATTCAGCCGACTTAGGGCATTCGCCGTGTCTTCGAATACTGGCAGATGCCGATACGCTTCAAGCAAGGCCTGTTTATCGGCTTCGCCAATCGGAAGCATCAATTGGGTTGCGGTATATTCAAGTGCTTGCCTTGTGCAGACGGAAAAGTCGACATAATCTTCCGTTAGCCCGCGTCTGAACGAATACTCCAGTTGCTTGTCTCGCCAGCGGCTGGAGAAAAGTGCTGCCTGGTCACCCACCAGCCGAGAAAGGCTCTGAGTGATACCGGTTGTATCGATCAGTGTGCCGTATACATCAAAGGCAAAGGTCAGTGACATGAGGTCTCCTTTCTCACTTCATTTGTCCTATTTAACACACCTGGATATGGGGAGAAAAGCGTTTATTCTCATTTATTTACTTCGTCATGGTTGAAGTAAATGCCATATGTGCAAGGGTAAACTTAGTATAGGGTATCCGACACAGGGTGGTGCTTTTTGTGTGCGCTGATTCTATTTTTGCGCGCCTGTATGTACACCTAAGTCGGATGGGTCGGGTATCTGTCCAGGGGGCAGATAGGTTATCCTGCCGTTTCTATTACTGACACCTGAATTGAAGAGAGATGATGGCTTTAGATGCCCCTTTTATACTTGTAGATGGCTCATCCTACCTGTTTCGTGCCTATCACGCACTCCCACCCCTGATGAATTCACGTGGAGAGGCAACGGGTGCGATTGTTGGTGTCGTCAATATGTTGCGCAAACTCATAGGCGAATATAAGCCGACTCACATGGCCGTTGTGTTTGATGCCCCAGGTGGTAGTTTTCGCAATGAGCTGTATGACCAGTACAAGGCGAACCGTCCGCCCATGCCCGATGATCTGCGGGAGCAGATTGAGCCACTACACCGTATTGTTGAGGCCATGGGTTTGCCTCTACTGATGATTCCAGGCGTCGAAGCCGACGATGTAATTGGTACGTTGGCGACCCAGGCTTCCCAGCAGGGGATGCATACCCTGATTTCAACGGGTGATAAAGACCTGGCCCAGCTGGTTGATGATCACGTCACCCTGATCAACACCATGAATGACAGCCTGCTGGATCGGCAGGGCGTGATGGAAAAATTTGGGGTGAGGCCGGAGCAAATTATCGATTATCTGGCATTGGTAGGGGACTCGTCGGATAACATTCCGGGTATTCCCAAGTGCGGGCCCAAGACAGCAGTCAAATGGTTGAGTGAATATGGCTCCGTTGATGACCTGAAGACACATGCGCAAGAGATCAAGGGTAAGGTGGGTGAGTCTCTGCGAGAAAACCTAGATCAGTTGGCGCTCTCCCAGCAACTCACTACCATCAAATTGGACCTCGAACTGTCGCAAGCGCCAGAAGATTTACGCCCAAAATCTCCAGATTTAACAGCACTGCGTGATTGGTACGCCCGAATTGAGTCCCGCCGGCTGTTGGAGTCAATCACTCAGACAGTCAGCGAAGATGGGCCCCATCAATCTGCTGAGTCGCCAACGCCGGAACAGCCGTCGGGTACGGATTATCAGGTAGTGTTCGAGCAAGCTGCATTTTCCGCCTGGCTTGAGCGTCTTGCGTGTGCAGATCTTTTCTCTTTTGACACGGAGACCACCAGTCTGGATTACATGGAAGCGGAGATCGTCGGTGTGTCGTTTTCAATCGTGCCGGGTGAGGCGGCCTATGTGCCAGTCGCACACTGCTATCCCGGTGTACCAGAACAATTGGATCGGGATTGGGTTCTCGGGCAGTTGAGGCCCATCCTGGAAGATCCCGATGTGATCAAGGTAGGGCAGAATCTCAAATATGACATGAGTGTTTTGGCACGCTACGGAATCATTATGCGCGGCATTGGCTTTGACACCATGCTTGAGTCTTATGTGCTGGACTCTACGGCGACCCGGCATGATATGGATTCCCTGGCTGAAAAATACCTGGGTGTACAGACAATAAAATTCGAAGAGGTGGCTGGGAAGGGGAGCAAACAGCTCAGATTTGATCAGGTGCCTTTGGAACAGGCTGGGCCCTATGCCGCAGAAGATGCCGACATCACCTTGCGTTTACACCAGGTGCTGTGGCCTCGTCTTCAGTCAGAGACCAAACTTGCGGCACTGCTGCAGGATTTGGAGGTGCCCCTGGTGCCCGTACTTTCGCGGATTGAGCGTTGTGGTGTACGCATTGATGCGGCTTTATTGATGAAGCAGAGCCATGAGTTGGCGGGGAAGATGCACGAGCTGGAGCAACAGGCCTATGCCTTGGCCGGCCGCAGTTTTAATCTCAGCTCGCCCAAGCAGATTGGCCAGATCTTTTTTGAGGAGCTGGAGTTGCCGGTTGTATCCAAGACGCCTAAAGGGGCTCCCTCCACGGCCGAGTCGGTACTACAGGAGTTGGCTGATCAAGGTTATGAGCTGCCCGCGTTGATCTTACAGCATCGGGGCTTTTCCAAGTTGAAATCGACCTATACGGACAAGTTGCCATTGATGGTCAATCAGCAGACGGGTCGTGTGCACACCTCTTACCACCAGGCGGTTGCTGCTACGGGACGTCTCAGTTCATCCGATCCTAATCTGCAAAACATTCCGATACGCAGTGAGGAGGGGCGGCGAATTCGCCAGGCCTTTATTGCGGAGTCCGGTTATCGGGTTCTGGCGGCAGATTACTCCCAGATCGAACTGCGTATCATGGCCCATCTTTCGGGAGATGCTGGCTTGTTGAAGGCGTTTGCAGCGGGTGTGGATATTCACCGGGCGACGGCGGCCGAGGTATTTGGTGCCGATGATCCAGAAGGGGTGACACCGGAACAGCGTCGTTCCGCAAAAGCGATCAATTTCGGTCTGATCTATGGCATGTCGGCCTTTGGCTTGGCCAAGCAGCTCGGTATTGAGCGCGGCGCTGCCCAGAGTTACGTCGATCTCTATTTTGATCGCTATCCAGGTGTCAGGGCCTATATGGACAGGATGCGGGCAGAGGCCCATGAGAAAGGCTATGTAGAGACGGTGTTTGGACGACGATTACATCTGCCGGAGATCAACGCCAGAAACAAAATGCGCCAGGCCGCCGCCGAGCGAACGGCGATTAATGCCCCCATGCAGGGTACGGCCTCCGATATAATCAAGCGCGCCATGCTGGCAGTGGATGGCTGGCTTGAAAAGGAACGGCCGCCGGTGCGGATGATCATGCAGGTGCATGATGAGTTGGTGTTTGAGGTGAAAGAGGCGTATCTGGAGCAGGCTGAGACCCAGATCAGGGGCTTTATGGCGTCCGCGGCGACCCTGGAGGTGCCGCTGGTGGTGGATATCGGTACGGGTGAAAACTGGGACGAGGCGCATTGACCGAGTATTTTGGTTGGTATTGAACTATTAGGGAATTCTGCTATCTCAATATATAGCGCCAGCTGGCGCGGTCACTTCTCCCCAAGTGACCTGTCCCCGACGACCCCATGTCGGGATCTAGGACCCTGCTCACCTTGACTCCCCTTGGGTGGCAGGGTCTTTTTTTGTCCAGGGATGGACTTATGCCGCGAAGGCCATGGAGGGCCGGGAGCGGCGTTGCAGGGATGGACTTGTCACAAAGGTCACGTTCGGCGACTTGCCTCAGGTTGTTTCATCGGTGTTGTTTTTCGCTTCCGTTCCCTTTGGCTGCAGATCCAGCCAGCGATCCAGAACCTGATGGGCCTGATCAATTCCCTGGCGCTTCAATGCTGAAAAAAGCTGAGCAGAGTGAATGCCGTTCATCTCCTTCAAGGCCTTTTTTACCTGTAGAAGGCTTTTGGCGGCAGCACCCCGTTTTAGTTTGTCGGCCTTGGTCAGCAGGATGTGTACCGGCAATTGGATGGAATTGCTCCACTCCAGCATCTGTAGATCAAACTCTTTAAGGGGGTGACGTACATCGGCCAGGAGTATCACCCCCCGTAATGATTTGCGCTGCTCAAGATAGGCCGCTAGCTCGGCTTGCCACTGTAGTTTGATCTTCTCGGCAACCTTGGCATAACCATAACCGGGCAGATCCACCAAGCGGTGCTCCTCATCCAGGGTGAAAAAGTTGAGTAGCTGGGTGCGTCCCGGCGTTTTACTGGTTCGCGCCAGGCTTTTTTGTTGGCAGAGGGCGTTGATAGCGCTGGACTTTCCGGCATTGGAGCGTCCGGCGAAGGCTACCTCGGCACCAGTATCCGGTGGCGATTGTTCCACTTTGGCGGCACTGGTCAGGAATTTTGCTTGGTGATAGAAAGGGTTCATCAGTTTCGGCTGGTAGTGAAATGAAGCGAACATACCCCAAATAGTGCGTTGCGGCTACAGAGGGGTATGTCGACGATGTTAGGTTAGTCTTTTATTATCCCCGAATATTTGACCAGAGTCGCTTGGCCCAGGATTTTTTTCCAAGCATGGGTTGGGCTCCCGCCGCCAAAAAGAACCCGCTATATTGCATGTCCTCCTCCATGATGTGCTTGGCAAGCCAGACTTTAAGGAAATGCATTAACTCAAATCCGATGGCGTGCTTTCCTGAGGTAATCTTTTTTTGCAAGTCCACGATTTGTTGAATCAACTCTTCGTGTAGATCATGGTGCTCTTCGTAGCCTGGAAAATGGAGAATGCGCATAAGGCTCTCCTCTACGGCAAAGTGAATACGGGTATACTCAGTCAGTTCTGCAAGGATGCCTTCAACAGCGTCGCTACCATGGCGCTGATGTATGGCGTCATGCATGCGATTGATCAGCCCAATCAGAATTTTATGCTGTTCATCAATCTCTTCAATACCAACGCTGAGTTCTTCTGTCCACGTAATGAAAGTCTTCATCGTAATCTCCCAGTAAATGAGAGGCCGGCAGGCCTGCATATATAACCACAAAATTTTTGCGGATATTAATGAGGATTTATCGACGAATAAACACAATAAGCGGCTTTAATTGATGAATGTCAGGAGAGTGACTGATATTACGCTGTGTCTCTAGTCCAGTGGCCAGACTTGCCACCAGCCTTTTCCAGCAACTGGACACCGTCAATCGACATACCGCGATCAACGGCTTTGCACATATCGTAAATCGTTAGTAGGGCTACCTGGGTAGCGCAGAGCGCTTCCATCTCTACACCGGTTTGCCCACGGGTCTTAACTGTAGCCACGCAGTGGACCGCAGAATTTTCTGGTTCTGCCGTGAGGTCAATGTTTACGTGGGTCAAGGCCAGTGGATGGCAGAGCGGGACCAGATCGGCGGTTTTTTTCGCCGCCATAATGCCAGCGACCCGAGCGATGCCAAGGACATCCCCCTTCTTGTGATCGCCTCGCTGAATCAGTGCCAGGGTTTCTGGCAACATGAAGATTCTTCCTTCCGTCACGGCAACCCGCAGGGTTTCCTGCTTCTCACCCACATCCACCATGTGGGCCTCACCGGATTGATTGAAGTGGGTCAGTTTGCTCATGATTGGTGCTCTATGCTCTTGGGGATATCGAAGAACTCAAAGGTCATCGTATCAAGATCAGCCATGGTATAGGTAGCAGCGGCGCCTCCGACCCCCCCCACAGTGCCTGGATTCACCAGCGTTGTCATGCCGCCACGAATGTTGGGTATTTCCTGCAGTTTTACTGCATGAGTGTGCCCGCAACAGACCAAGTCCCAGTCGCCGGTGGCGGCCATGGCGCGTGCATAGTGGGGATAGTGGACCAGGAAGATCTTCTTCCCGCCCAGCTCTATGCCGGCATCCATCCCATAATAGTGAAGATGATTATCCGCGTTGCCAGCCAGTTGCCCAAGTGTAAATAGATCACCGGTGTTGTTTCCATGGATAACATGGGTAGGCAGATGGTGCTTAATTATGCACTTTAAAGTGCTTGGGGCGACCACGTCACCGCAGTGAACCACGGCTTCGGCGCCGCGTGTCTTGGCTTCCGCAACTGCGTAGTCGAGAAGAGGGATGTGGTCGTGACTATCGGAAAGTATACAGATTTTCATGGGGGTTCCCGACGGAGCGCCATCTCTGGCGCGACGGTGCTGCTCGGCGGCAGCACCGTGTCACGACTCAAATGATGTCGTTCCTATCCTGCAAGGAATCAGAAGTTAGGTTTTTCAGGGGCATCATTGTACATCGTGATGCTGTCCAGAATCTCTTTTTTCGCTTCATCAACACCACCCCAACCCTGAACGCGAACCCATTTGCCCTCTTCGAGATCTTTGTAGTGCTCAAAGAAGTGGGATATCTGGTTCAAAGTATCTTCAGAGATATCTCTGAAGCTCTCAACCGTGCGATAGCGCTTGGAGAGCTTATCGATTGGCACCGCTAGTACCTTGGCGTCATCACCGGCCTCATCAGCCATCTTGAGTACCCCAATCGGACGACATTTGATGACAGAGCCTGGGATTAGGGGGTAGCGGGTGACAACCAGTACGTCTACCGGATCACCATCCGCAGAGAGGGTGTGAGGGACGTAACCGTAGTTGCACGGGTAACGCATGGAGGTGGACATGAAGCGGTCCACAAACATTGCCCCGGTCTCCTTATCCAGTTCATATTTGACTGGGTCGGATTGGGCAGGAATTTCGATGATGACATTAATCTCGTTGGGTACATCGCGTCCCGAACTTACTCTATCCAGATTCATGGGTTCTCGCCGTGCAAAAGTTTGAAATTGAGCCGACTATTAGACCTGACAATAAGCACTTTTTCAAAATATCTTATAATTCTAGGTGATATTCCCATAAGTTTATTAATGGATTGGACGCATGTTTCCCGAGAAAAAGCCGTTGATTGACCCCCCATACCCTATTGAATTACGGGGCATGGGGGGTGCGTGTTACAGCTCGAAAGGAGGGAGTTTCTTTTCGATAACCGTATTCTTAAGCGTTACATACTCCGGCATGCCATTGTCATCATAAGTTGGGTAGGCCTCGCCCTTGATCAGAGGGTAGAGGTACTCCTTACACTTATCGGTAATGCCAAAGCCGTCTTCGGTGATGAAATCCATCGGCATCATCTTCTCAACATTGGCAACTTCACTCAGGGGTGCTTCACCAATGTGCCACTGATAAGGTCTGGATGAGTCACGCACGACGGTGGGCATGATTGAGTTTTTCCCTTCCAGGGCCTTCTCTACAGCGGCCTTACCCAGTGCATAGGCCTGTTCAACATCAGAGGCCGAGGCTAGATGTCTTGCGGCACGCTGCAAATAGTCGGCGACTGCCCAGTGATATTTATAACCCAGGGCATCCTTGATGATGTTCGCCACGACGGGTGCAGCACCACCCAACTGGGCGTGGCCGAACGAGTCGCGGGTGCCTTGCTCTGCAAGGAATTTTCCATCAGGCCAGTGACAGCCCTCGGAGACTACGATAGTGCAGTAGCCATGCTCTTTGACTTTTTCATCGACGCTGGCCAGGAATTTATCCTGGTCGAATTCAATCTCAGGGAACAGGGTGACCACGGGAATACCGTAGTCCTCTACCAGGGCGCCCGCCGCTGCGATCCAACCGGCATGACGTCCCATCACTTCGATGACGAAAATCTTGGTAGATGTGGCGGCCATGGAGCGGACGTCATAGCTCGCTTCCAGGGTGGAAACGGCGATGTATTTGGCTACTGAGCCGAAGCCCGGGCAGTTGTCGGTGATAGGCAGGTCATTATCCACCGTTTTGGGGACATGGATTGCCTGAACTGGAAAGCCCATCTTCTCCGAGAGTTGGGAGACCTTGTAACAGGTGTCAGCCGAGTCACCGCCGCCGTTATAGAAGAAGTAGCCGATATTGTGGGCCTTGAATACCTCGATCAGGCGTTCATATTCGCGTTGGTTCTCTTCCAGGCTCTTCAGCTTGAAGCGACATGAGCCAAAGGCCCCGGAGGGGGTGCTACGCAGTGCGGCAATAGTGGCATCGGATTCCTGATTGGTATCGATCAGCTCTTCAGTCAGTGCACCAATAATGCCATTGCGGCCGGCATAGACGGTGCCGATAGCATCTGAGTGTTTGCGTGCGGTCTCGATCACGCCACAGGCTGAGCTGTTGATAACGGCGGTGACACCGCCAGACTGTGCATAGAAAGCGTTTTTCTTGGTCATGCTTTCATCTTCCTCTCGTAAGTTTAGTAATAATTCTGTTTGGATCTGATTAGGCCGTTGTGGGCGCTATATATCGCCGCGCTCTTTCGCCTCGAAATCGGCCTGGGCCTGGAGTAGTGATACTACGCACTCCGTGATATCCGTGTATTCGTAGACCCCGGTGTTGTATTGGCGATAGGGTTTATAAAAAAACTGGCATCGGTATTTGCGATCACCCGTCTTGAAGATGACAAAATGACAGTTATTCCACTGCCAGTACCAGACTGGGCAAGCGCTCAACTCTCGGTCAGAGGGGCGCAGGCGAATCTCAGAATCTGCCAATTGCAGTTCTATTTCCTGACCGTAGCGCTCATGCAGGGTTGTGCGAATGATCCAGGTTTCGTTATCTGTAATGTCGGGTATAGTCTGCATGGTTACCTTATGTTTTGGCCTAGAATCATAAGGATAACCTATCCACTGTGTTCTTGCCCAGAACAACAAGACATTTTGTGATTGACTTGGTGTGATTGATCCGTTTACTGTAGCGAACGCTTTAGTCTCCGACCAATGCAAATGTTGGATGCGGGCATGGAAAAAGCTAATTCATTTGTAAATTCAAGCTATTGCCCGTTGAAAAGTGACCGCGTAAAGGTTAGGGTTACTCGCTACACCGAATTTAAGATATGAGGAGGGGGAGCCGATTCAGTCATTACTGGATCATTGCCAGGAGGCGCCGATAGACCAGTCACCAGTACATACAGAGTGAACAGTCTACGAAACAGGCCAATTAAAAATAGAACGTCCTGTACGTATCAAACAAGCCTGGAGGAGTTTTAATGGGACCATTAGTGGTCCCGTTTCTTTTTCTGTCAGCCGATTTTTACCTTTGCTAATCCCCAGCGACGGTCATTTGCTCAATCAACAATGAGCCGGTGCGAATGTTACCGCGACGCTCTTCATCCTTGCCCACAGCCAGCAGTTGAGTAAACATCTGCTTTAGATTGCCTGCAATGGTGATCTCTTCGACCGGATATTGAATCTCACCCTGTTCGACCCAGAATCCTGCTGCTCCCCTGGAGTAGTCGCCCGTGACCATGTTTACACCTTGTCCCATCATCTCGGTAATTAGCAGGCCACTGCCCATCTCCTTGAGCAATCCCTCCAGGTCAAGATCCCCGGGCGTGATGCTGAGATTGTGGGTGCCACCGGCGTTGGCGGTGCTCTGCATGCCGAGTTTGCGTGCTGAGTAACTGCTCAACAGGTAGGTTTCAAGTACGCCATCGTGAATGATCTGCTTGTCATAGGTAGCGACCCCCTCACTGTCAAAAGAGGCACTGCCCAATCCACCTGGGATGCGTGGGTTTTCCTGGATCTGAATATGGGCAGGAAATATCTGCTCACCGAGATGATCGAGTAGAAAACTGGCCTTTCGGTAGAGACTGGAGCCGCTGATGGCCCCGACCAGATTTCTCAACAATCCACCGGCAATATCAGAACGGAAGATAACGGGGGTCTGTCGTGTGCTGATTTTACGTGCTCCAAGTCTGGCCAGAGTTCGTTCAGCGGCCATGCGACCTACCGCTTCTGCTGATTCCAGGTCGCTTGATTTGCGGCCCACGGTGTACCAGTAGTCACGTTGCATAGCACCACTCTGCTCACCTATTACTGAGCAGCTCAGACTATGTCGACTGCTTGGATATCCCCCCACAAAGCCATGGCTGTTTCCATACACATGTAGTCCGCTGTGGCTGTTGATTCCAGCCCCTTCGGTGTTACTGATTCTTGGGTCGGACTCCAGGGCGGCACGCTCGCAGGCAATACCCAGTTCAATGGCGGCTTCAGGTGTAAGATCCCAGGGATGATAGAGATCAAGATCAGGTAGGTTGGTCGCCATGCGATCCGCATCGGCCAATCCGCTGTAGGGATCTTCATTGGTGAATCGGGCTATGTTGCAGGCAGCACGAACGGTATCCCTGACAGCCTCTGGCTTGAAATCAGAGGTGCTGGCGGAACCTTTCTTCTGGCCAAAATAGACCGTGATACCAAGCCCTTGGTCGCGGGTGTGTTCTATGGTTTCAACATCGCCTTTGCGAACATTGATGGAGAGTCCGCTATCACTGGATGCGGCCGCTTCTGCAGCAGTGGCTCCAAGTTGTTTTGCCTCACTCAGAAGATCATGGACCATCTGCTCAAGCTGTGCCTGACGAATTGTCATCGAATTTTGTTCACTCATGGAATTGTCTCGTTGGAAGAGGTCAGGCGCTGGTGCCGCCAACGGTCAGATTGTCGATTTTAAGGGTAGGTTGTCCGACGCCAACAGGTACACTCTGCCCCTCTTTACCACAGGTGCCGACGCCTGCGTCTAGCTCAAGATCATTACCGATCATACTGACTTCAGTCAGCACGTCTGGGCCACTACCGATGAGCGTTGCCCCTTTCACCGGACGTGTCACCTTGCCATTTTCAATCAAGTACGCTTCGCTGGCAGAGAAGACGAATTTCCCCGAGGTAATGTCGACTTGTCCCCCACCAAAATTGACCGCATAGAGGCCACGTTTGACCGAGGAGATGATCTCGCCTGGGTCATGCTTGCCTGGCAACATGTAGGTGTTGGTCATGCGAGGCAGGGGGAGGTGGGCATAGGATTCACGGCGACCATTTCCGGTTGATCGTGTGCCCATCAGGTGCGCATTATGTTTATCCTGCATGTAGCCTTTAAGTATGCCGTCTTCTATGAGTACGGTGTACTCGGAGGGCGTGCCTTCGTCATCAATATTGAGCGAGCCCCTGCGCCCCGGCAAGGTGCCGTCATCGACCACGGTGCAGCCGCTGGCAGCGACTTTTTCGCCCATGCGACTCGAAAAAGCGGACGTCCCTTTACGATTGAAGTCACCTTCCAGTCCATGGCCAATGGCCTCGTGTAACAAAATACCTGGCCACCCCGATCCCAGAACGACAGTCATGGTGCCTGCCGGTGCTGCCTCGGCTTCTAAATTTATCAGCGCCTGTCGGACAGCTTCACGAGCGTAGCCGAGTGCGCGGTCCTCATCAATAAAGAACTGGAAGCCCTCGCGGGCGCCGCCGCCGCTGGAGCCTTGCTCTCTCTGTCCTTCCGATTCGACAATAACATGTACATTACAGCGTACCAGGGGGCGGATATCAGCGCAGAGTGTGCCGTCACTGGCGGCGACCAGTACCACATCATGGGCGGATACAAGACTGGCGATGACCTGCTGGACGCGTGGGTCTTCCTTCCGGGCCTCTGCATCCAGTTTGCGCAGCAGCGCAATCTTTTCATCCTCTGTCATGGTTTCTAGCGGGTTGATTGGCGCATAGAGTTGTTGGGTTGTAGTGGTTCGGGCTAGACGGGTTTTACCTTGAGCCCCGGCTCGGGCAATGGCTCGTGCCGTACGCCCCGCGTCTAGCAGACTGGGTAGGGCAATCTCATCGGTGTAGGCAAAGCCGGTTTTTTCGCCACTGATCGCCCGTACCCCGACGCCTTGCTCAATATTGTAATTGCCATCCCGGATGATACCGTCTTCCAGTACCCAGGACTCGAGACGGCTGGCCTGGAAGTAGATGTCTGCGGCATCAATCTGTGAAGTCAGCAACTGATCCATGACCCGGTCAAGGTCGCTGTCATTGAGGGATGCCGGTGTAAGAAGGGTGTTACGAACTATCTCTAATGTGTCTGCCATGCCGATGTCTTAATCAATCCGAGTCTATTGGTTTGGGAGCCGCAGCAACGCATTTTCGCCGCTCGTTTGAATACTCTCTTGCCACAGCGCCGAATATTGGCGCTGCATATATGCAGTATATAGGGTAGACAGCGAATAAGCGCTAGAGTTTGCGGTGATTGATGGTTGGGAAGTTGCGTCGCAGTGAAGCCAGGTAACCCAGGTCCAGCTTGCAGCTGACAGATCCGGTCCCCCGCGGTACCTGGGAGAGGATATTGCCCCAGGGGTCCACGATCATGCTATGACCATGGGTTTCGCGTCCATTTATGTGAAATCCACCTTGAGCGGCGGCGACAACATAGGAGAGGTTTTCAATCGCTCGGGCACGTACCAGGGTGTCCCAGTGCGCCTTGCCCGTAATGGCGGTGAAGGAGGATGGCATACAGGCAATCTCCATCCCTTTATCAAGCAGTTTACGAAACAGCTCAGGAAAGCGCAGGTCATAACAGACGGCTATACCGAGCCTGCCAAAAGGCGAGTCCAGGACGACGATTTCATCGCCCGCTTCTATGGTCTCTGACTCAACGTAGCGCTCATTGGCTTCCACGAGGTTAACATCAAACAGGTGGATCTTGTCATAACGGCCAACACGTTTTCCCTGCGCATCGTAGACGATACAGGCCGCGCGTACTTTGCTGTTATCGTGCGCTTCCAGAGGGAGCGTGCCACCCACCACCCAGATTTCGTGGCGCTTTGCCAGATGGCTGAGAAACTCTTGAAGTGGGCCATCGTTATCGATTTCCCGGAGTGCGCAGAGGTCACGATCCTGTTTACCCATGAAGGCAAAGTTTTCGGGTAGTACGACCAAGCCAGCGCCGTTATCTACGGCTTCGGTGACAAGACGCTCAACCTCGAGCAGATTGGCGCTGACATTAGGCCCCGTGGCCATTTGTATAGCTGATACTCTTGAACGCTCTTTATTCATGATGGCTGCATGATTCCTTGGTTATTTAGAGACAATACTGCTGTCGCTATTTTTTCTGAGCATAGCATTATCCGTTATCAGTGACCAAGCATGGGGCGGTGGCCTATTGTATGTCCTTAGGCACTTGCTCATAGGTTGGCCCAGTTGGTTTGATTTTGTTCAGCAGTTTTGAAAAGAAGCGGGATACCTTGTTTTTCTTTTCTTTGTCGGGCGCAGGATTTTCGGTGTCAGGTTTGTCCGTTGTGGTGGACTCTGTTGCGAGTTCTTCTGCCGGCTCGAGATCCAGCGTCGGATCAATTTCTGGTTCCGGCTGTTCAGGGCGCGATGAAACCTTCTCGTCTCTTTGTTTGTCCCCTTCCGCAGGCTCCCTGGATTTTGGGGTCAGTATAGGGTTGTCCCAGGAGCCTGTTGCCATATATTGGAGTTGGGTCACCTTATCAAAGGCATCTCCCATCAGTTGTTGTGCGATAAAGAGTGCCGCACCTACTGCAGGACCACCCGCTATTGCGCCAGCGATAGGAATGCTGGATGAGATTTTGGGTGTGATGGTTACCAGCGAATCAAAGTCCTCATCACCCAAGCCAATTCGACCGGAGAGTTCGATATTGGCTGAAGGTCCCTTCATCTGAAAATCATTGGTGTAGGCGTCGCCTGTGTCGAGCAGGAAGGTGCCAGTGATGGCATCAAAGGCGAAGCCTTTTTGGAATATGTCACTGAAGTCGAGGGTGAGCCTGCGTTTCAATGCGCCGAGATTGAAGAGACCAAAGAGCCGGCCAACGCCCGGATCTACTTTCAGGAATTGGCCACTGCCGATCTGCATGCTGACTTGTCCGTTCAGCCCCTGAGTGCTGAAGTCCACGGGTGAGCCTTGCCAGTTCAGACGGCTATCAATCTCGACGGGAGCCTCTTTTAAATTGTCTGTCAGATTGAGGTCAGTGAGAACCGAGCCTAGCTCCTTACTGGAGAGTGAGAGGTCAATGCGTGAGCTGGACTGTTGTGCAGAATCCACAAGCCAACTACCGGTTGCTGCGATGACGATACGGTCAGAATTGAGGGTGGCGATCTGTAGCTCAAGTCCAGTGGCGCGTCGTTGAGTGATAATCTGCAGGGACCCAAAAGGCTTGTCATTGATCACGACCTCCTTAACGTTTGCCTGGATTGCGGACAATTTTGTTGGATCAAGCGCTTTACGTTTTGTCGAAACCGTGTTTTTTTTCTGATTCAGTAACCTGTCGTCGAGGGTGAGGCTGAGTCGATTGAGGTTCAGTTGAATAGGCTCTTCTTGTGACCTCGCAGGGATCATCAACGTCCCCTCGAACCGGTTGCTGCGGATGTCGCCTTGCCAACGGTCCTGTCGCTGCTTCAGCTTGAATACAAAGTCGGATACAGTGGCCTCTTTCAGGGTCAGTTGGTCGGCTACTATGCTGATTTCTGATGGTATTGAATGGCTTGCATCATTTTCACCTTCTGGTTCTAGTGCGGAGAAGAGAGCGAGCCACGGGTCGAGCTGGATTCGCTTAAGCTTTACCCGCAATTCAGGGGTTGTGGCGGAATTGATGGGATAGAGCAGCCCACCCTCTGCCCAGTCACCTATGAGGGTGCCTTCCCAATGTGTCTCCCCTCGTTCCAGAAGAAAGCGTGTTGCGCCTGATTGCTGATCTGAAATTTGTAGCTGGCCGATTTCTACTGCAACGCGGTTGAGTGGTGGCAGGGTTGATGCGCTCGTCGTCCGATCAGTAATGCTTAACCACTCATCCAGCGCTAAGCGGTCGAGTCTGCCCTTTACCTCTATTCCCTCTCGTTTTGGCAGCGTGGCTTCCGCACCACCCAGCTGAATGCCGGCATGGGTCAGTCGCGGCGTATTGCCCTTTCTGTTGAGTGCCAGTGCCAGGCGGACCTGTTCGTTGTAACGAATATCTAACCGCTGCACATCCCGGCCATCTATGCGGGTTTTAAGCTGGAATGGCCACGCTTGTTCGGCACTTTTTCCAAGCGGTTCCGGGAAGTTTATTTGAGATCCGATGAGATCCGAGGTGATGCTCAGAGGAACGGGGGCATCTGGTCCTGCGGAGATATGGGGGATATCCAAATCCATCTTCCACAGGCTCTGGCCTGACAGGTGGTCTTGAATGTTTTGTGTCGGGAGTTGTGCCTGCAGGTTTTTACTTGAAATAGTTGCACGGGCGCTGATTCGTGTGGCCTTTGCATTATGTTTAGGGGTTGCTACATCAACAATGATAGGCAGCCCAAGTGCCTCCCCTTTTATGCCGGAGGCGAAGATATGGTCTTGATCAAATTGCAGATCTCCCTGGATCTTGTTGAGCGCCAGTTTCCAATCTGCCAAGGCTAATGTTGAGTTGAGGAAACTGAGTTTGCCGTCCAGCTTGAAGGGAGATCCATCGTCAATGGGCAGGCTGAATGAGAGTCCGAGCTGAGCATCACCTTCGCCATTAAGTCCTTTGGTGAGCTGAGCAAAATCGGCTTTCAGGGGTGACTCTGTCAGGAGTCGGAGGTTGTCATTGAATGGTCCCTTCACCTGGCCGGTCAACTGCAGTGGAGAAGTAAATGCCAGATCAGCGATCGTGGCATGGGCTGACTCAAGGCGGCTGTCGAGTATCGATCCACCAGTAGCCCAGGTATCAAAACTGTTGTTGAGGAAGCGAACGTCGGCATTAAGGTTATTGAGGGCGGGCCACTCTGGCCAGTAATCCAGTTTGAGATTTTCCACATTGAAAAAGACCTCAAACCGTCCGCTGTGCGTTGTGTTGAAGGGGAAGTCCTGCAGTGGGCCGCGTACTACCACGCTGCCTTCGGTGACATGCCCTTCTCCAATACTGCGATCCAACCAGGCAACCACATTCTCCCCCATGATCCCTGCAGGCAGATAGCGATGGGTGGTGATGGCGTCACCGTCCCAGTAGTCGCTCTGCAAATCCAGAAACAGTGGCTCCTGCTCCGAACGGGGTATGTCCATGCGCATTCGAGTGACGGTATGAATATCGTCATTAGCGGCAAAGAGTTGATCGGTATTGAGTGTGATGCTATCGGTGTCGGCCTTCCATGTGAGGTCACCGATCACCTGCTTCAGTATCAGTGGATCTCGAAACAGGTCGGCAAACTCCAGGGTGACATCCTTGGCGTTTAAGGCCAGGGTGCCTTGGTCTGGTCCCATCCAGAAAGACAGGGGCAGATTACTGATGCCGGGAATATCTTTCCAGGGTTTTGAGTGAAAGGCTGAAACATCGCCGCTGGCTTCCCAGTTGATGCCTTCCGGTTGTTGGTGGTACTTCAGGCGCAAGTTATTCAGGCTGCCCTGAGCCTGTATGTTGCTCAGCGTCTGTTCTATACCCGTGTCAATGCCGGGGAACAGCGTGCTAATCGCCTGGATATCTTCCAAGCGAAAATGAGAGCTGCCAGCACTGACCTGCCAGTTTCCAGACGCGTCCTTATTCGCAACAACACCCATCTGAGCCTTGGGCCAGTCCGTCCCCTTGCGTTGAATCTGCAGGTCAGCCAGATCCATTTGCCAGCCTGTATCCAGTCTTTGGATGCGCACAGCACCTGCGATCCTATCCAACTCCAGGGTTCCGGCGGGTTTACCTGTTTCAGGCGATTGCCGCGTAATGATCACCTTGTCCCACTCAGTTGTCCCTTCCAGGCTGACCAGGCCCTGATGGTTCCACTCTCCCCAGAGCGTGATATCGGCCTGGTCATTGCTGAATCGGTAGCCCTGCGCGATGCGTCGGTTAAGGAGAAAGGCCAGATCAATGCCTCGACTTTGCATAAAGCTGCGGGCGGTCCAGGTTTCTATCCGGTCGAGTTGACCCTTTAGGTCGATGGACAGGTCAATCTTTCCTTGCTGCTTGCCAGGCAGGTTCACGCTGCCAGTCAATTGATGGCGGGTGCCACCATTACGCATGTAAAGATTTACGTCCGTCAGTCTCAGTGGCGGTGCTGTTGAGGTAAGATCTTCCCAGATGATTTCACCTTTTATCAGGCTCAAGTGTGTGGGGAGAAGAAAAGCAGAACTGCTATCGGCCTGTTCCATCTCATCCAGATTGCCAACAGTAATGGCCCCGCTTTTTTGGCGTACCACCCGTAATCGGGGTGAAATAAATGAGACTTTTCTTACTACCGGACTGAACTGTCGCAGTGAATCGATTATTCCGAAAGAGACCCTTACCTCTTCCAGATAGAGGGTGGCTTTTTGGGTTTTTTGGTTGATGAGCTGAAGGTCATACAGCACCAGTTCGGGTCCCAGGCCCCGCCAGTCGCCCTTGAGTCGGCCGATTTCAACGGGCTGGCCCAATAGCTCACTGGCCCAATCCGCTACGTCCGCACGATATTCTGCCGCCAGCGGGATCAGTAGTCGCCCCACAATAATCAGTAGGCCGGTGAGTACGATCAGTAAGATCAGAGACCGGCGCAGGGTTCTGACTGAAAAATGGAAGAGACGCTTCATGCCCCTAAATTAACACCACATCATAGTGTTCCTGTGTATACAGCGATTCGGCTTGTAGGCGAATGTTTTTGCCAATGAAACTGCCGAGCTCTGCCAGGGTGGCGGATTCTTCATCAAGAAGGCGGTCAACCACTTCTTGAGAGGCCAGTACCAGCAGTGATTCGACATCAAACTGCCGTGCCTCACGGAGTATTTCACGAAATATTTCATAGCAGGTGGTTTCCGCCGTCTTCAGGGATCCACGACCCCCACAGCAAGGGCAAGGTTCACAGAGGATGTGTTCAAGCGATTCGCGGGTCCGTTTTCGGGTCATCTCGACCAGGCCCAGACTGGATACTTCGGTGATATGGGTCTTGGCATGGTCTCTCGCAAGGCACTTCTCCAGTGCACGCAACACTTGTCGTTTGTGTTCCTCTTCCATCATATCGATAAAGTCGATAATGATAATGCCGCCTAAATTGCGCAGCCGTAACTGTCTGCAGATAGCCTGGGCGGCCTCCATATTGGTCTTGAATATGGTCTCTTCCTGATTACGATGGCCGACAAATGCGCCGGTGTTTACATCAATGGTGGTCATTGCCTCGGTCTGATCAATAATCAGATAGCCACCGGATTTAAGTGTTACCTTCTGCTCGAGTGCCTTTTGAATCTCATCTTCGACCCCATAGAGATCAAATATGGGTCTCTCACCAGGGTAGTACTCGATCTTTACGGGGCTGTCAGGAATGAGTTTTTCAGCAAATTGGCTCAGTCTCTGCCAGTTTTCGCGTGAGTCAATGCGCAGACGCTCTACATCATCGGTAATAAGATCCCGGAGTGAGCGCAGGTAGAGTGGTAGATCCTCATGGATCAGCTGTTTTACCGGTGAAGTTTGCAGACGATCCTGGATAGCGTGCCAAAGACGGGTCAGGAAGCGAATATCCGACTTCAGGGTTTCCTCATCAACACTCTCTGCCGCAGTGCGGATGATAAAATTCCCTTTGAGTGAAGAGTCACCAAAAAATCCGCTAACGATATCTCGTAGCCGAGTTCTCTCATTCTCATCTTCAATCTTTTGTGAGATTCCCAGATTGGTTAATTCGGGCATGAAGACCAAGTAGCGGGAGGGTATAGAGATATGGGTAGTGAGTCGGGCGCCTTTTGTGCCGAGCGGGTCTTTAACCACCTGGACAATAACCTCAGCCCCTTCACGCACCAGTTCGTTAATACTCTCACTGCTCACCGCGTTACCATTGCTGATATCAGAGGCGTGCAGGAATGCGGCGCGCTCTAAGCCGATATCAACAAAGGCCGCCTGCATGCCTGGTAGCACGCGACAGATTTTACCTTTGTATATATTACCAACCAGGCCGCGTCGTTGTGTGCGTTCAATGATAATCTCTTGGACTACACCGTTTTCAATGACGGCAACACGTGTTTCAGGCGGTGTGACATTGACAAGTATCTCTTCACTCATGTTCTTTCTCTATTCACATCTGAGCGGGCAAATGCCCACCCGTTGTAAAAGTTCTGCCGTTTCAAAGAGGGGTAGCCCCATGACACCCGAAAAACTACCTTCCAGTTTGGCGATAAAGATCGCCCCGATGCCCTGGATGCCATATCCGCCCGCTTTATCGGCTGGCTCTCCGCTCTCCCAGTACGCTTCGGCCTGTACTCGGCTGATAGGCCGAAACTGCACGTGGCTGACACTTAGGCGAGTCTCTTCATGTTGCGAGATGACGGCGACACCGGTCAGTACCTTATGGGTGTTATCGGCGAGTTTCATCATCATTGCTATGGCGTCATCACGGCTATTGGGTTTGCCAAGGATTTGATGATCAATGACAACCGCCGTGTCAGCGCCAAGAATGGGTAAAGGTTTATCCCGATCACTTGATTTGAAACCGGCCCGGGCCTTGGTTAAGGCCATGCGAATCACATATTCCGCCGGGGCTTCTCCGGGTAGTGGTGTCTCATCTATGTTCACGCCAACCACAGTGTGGTGGACCCCGATCTGCATCAGTAGTTCACGACGGCGTGGTGAATTCGAGGCGAGATAGATCAGCGGCTGCATGCTTAGCCTGTACTTCTTTGATTGAAAATAAAAACGGGTTGTGCTGCCAACAGTGCGCTTAAAAAAACGTCGTTATTATTGACTGTCTAACCCTGGTTTTCAGTGCGGATCAGGGGTTGACAGTCTCAGGTATAACCCTACACCAGTGTGAATCTGAAAGACAGCAAAGAATGGCATGACTGTGCCAGGGTTACGGTTTTGCTATGCAGCACTAAGCGCGGTGATAGGGATGGTTTTGCAGCAGGCTCCATGCACGATAGAGCTGCTCTGATATGATGACGCGTACCAGTGGATGGGGTAGGGTAAGTGCAGAGAGCGACCAGCGGCCGTCGGCTCGTTCCAGGCAGGCCTCGGCAAGTCCTTCTGGTCCGCCGACCAGCAGGGCAATATCAGAACCCCCATTCATCCACTGTCCTAGTTGAGTCGAGAGTTGTTCGGTGCTCCAGGATTTTCCAATGACATCCAGGACCACTACACGACACCCTTTGGGTATGGCCTTCAACATGCGCTCGCCTTCATCTTTGACGGTTCGCCTGATGTCGGCGCTTTTACCCCGATGACCGGGAGCGATCTCAACCAGCTTGAGGTTGCATTCCGGCGGGAGGCGCTTGGCATACTCTTGGTAGCCCTCCTGTACCCAGCGGGGCATTTTGTTACCGACTGTTATGAGGTGGATAATCATGGTGACTGTTCAATAGAAGTGACCCGAAGTTTGCTGGCAACTCACTCAATTAACCGAGAGATCGGTACCCTATCAATCAGGACTATTTAAAGCAATTCATCCTGAACTCGGTCGTGGTGGTGAACTTAGTCATCTAGCTTGTTGACGCCAAAAAAGATCATAAAGAACCAGATCACGCGTCTGGGCTGGACCATGAACCAGCCCAGAATTGGGGCAATGCCCAACAGAAAAAAGAGGACGGTGTAGTACTCCCGGGGCAGAAATATCAATAGGAGGAGCCAGAGGCCCAGCCATAGTATAAAAAGTGTGCTGAGCCACTTAATCAGGGTGGATTGATTTTCTGGATATGACATTGTGGCTTTCCATGCGTAATTGTCATGTCCGGGGTTTGGGGACGTTTAAGGTTGGGCTCTCGGGCGATAATGGTATCGCGCGTCCCTCTGACGGGAACTACGTTCATTATAATGAACTAAAAGGGGTTTGTGTAGGCTATTTTTCCTTATAAAGGGCCAATGTATTTTGAAGCTGCTGCTGGATACGTGATCTGAGCTGGGACGGACCGATTACTTCGACATCGGCACCATACTTCAGAATATCCATCACCAACTCCTCTTCTCGGTGATAGGGGATGCGCAGTTCATATTCTCCCTTTTCTGACCAGCTCGATTGTTGCAGGGGATGCCATGCCTCACGACTAACCCAGCGAGCTCGTCTCGGGGTGAAGCGAAGATGGGCCATATGGCTGGATTGGCCTGAAAAAATGCCGTAGGAGTTGGTGGTGTGGGCGTCCAGCTCCTCCGGGGTGAGATCAAGGGCGTTATCTGTCAACACTTCGGCTTTGGTCAGTGCATCAAGGGCAAAAGTCCGAAGTCCCTGCCGTAAATGGCAATAAGCATCCAGGTACCAGTTGTCTCGGTAGTAGGTCAGGCGTTGGGGGGAGAGTGTTCGCTCGGTGGCTGCATCTGATGCCCGTTGGTAATAGCTGATTTTCAGCTGTCTTCGTTGGGCCAAGGCGCCACTGACTCGCTGAAAGTATTCACCCGCCGGACGTGAGGTGGCCCGCAGTATGCGGATGCGTTGTGACAGATGGTTCCCCCCTAACGCCTGGGCCTTGAGCAGTGACTCGATGCGGTTTTTCAGGGGCGCCAGTTGTTGGTCAAGCAAGCCGGGCTGGACATGCTCCAACAACTGTTGGACGCTCAGCAGGGCGTGCAACTCTGAACTATTGAACCAAACGCCCGGTAGTTCATACATCTCTCCTTCGCTGCGATCATAATAGTAGCCATTTAATTCCCGGTCATACTTAATGGGTGCATTAAGATAGAGACGCATGGCGTCAATGATCCGCTTCGCTGTGGCTCGAGAGCACTCCAGCTCTTCCTCAATGCGCTGTCGCGATACGGGGTATCGGGAAGCGCTGAGTAGTTTGTGCAGATCAAATATGCGGTCGAATCGGTCCATTGTGACTGAGCTGTGCGCAATGTGGGGGATGCCACTGTGTGGGCTATTGTCGTTTTACTGACGGGGTATCGTTTGCTGGAGTGTCGAGATCCCAAAGCCGCTCAAGCTGATAAAAGTCCCGCACTTTGGTTTGCATGACATGAATCACGACGTCATTCAAATCAACCAGAACCCACTCGCCCTCTTTCAGTCCCTCGGTGCCGAGGGGTGTTTCGCCGACCTCTTTTGCTTTGTAGGCGACGGTCTCCGCTATGGAGGCTACATGTCGATTGGAGGTGCCGCTGGCGATGATCATAAGATCGGTGATGCTGGTCTTGCCCCGGACATCCAGCACCTTTACATCCAGTGCCTTCATGTCGTCGAGTGTTTTCAGGATAAGGTCGCGAAGTTCGTCTGTCTGCATATCTCTCTACGCTGTAATTGAAAAAGTTACTTCAAAGGTGATTTTATATTAAAAATGCGGCAGCCACAGAGATTTAGGTTCACTGATAGAGTTTCTTTTCTAAAATTTGCTGTAGTACCGGGTCAGGCAGCAGGTAGCGGGGGGATTTTCCATGCTGGAGCAACATCCGAATTTGGGTGGCTGATATCTCCAGTTGGGTAACGGACAGGGGGAGGATGAGTCCAGAGGCCTTTGTGCTTAAATCGCTCGGATTATGCGTGATTCGATCTTGATAATGAGTCGGATCAGTTTCTCCTGGTCGTTGCATCACCACTAGATGGCAAAGTGACAAGATCTGGTTGGGTTCTTTCCAAAGGGGGAAACCATTAAAGGCATCACTTCCCAGCAGCAGGCAGAAGGTCTCGTCTGGTTGTTCTGCCGTTAGCGAAAGCAGGGTATCCACCGTATAAGACTTCCCCCTTCTCTCCAACTCCCGGGTGTCAATGGTCAAGAGCGGTTCATCCTCAACCGCAGCCTTTAGAAGATCTAGACGCTGTTGTGGGGTGCTGGTGGGTGCGTCTCTGTGCGGTGGGTCTGATAACGGGATCAGTTTGATCTGGCTCAGCCCCAGCGCCTGTTGAACATCCAATGCAGTACGCAGATGGCCGTAGTGGATGGGATCAAAAGTGCCGCCGAGTATGCCAATCATAAAAGGTTTGGTGCCCCTCCTTGGATGGAGGGACACTTCCTAGGTGCGGATGTGCCCATCGCCAAGGACAATGAACTTGACTGAAGTAAGACCTTCGAGGCCGACGGGGCCACGAGCGTGGAATTTGTCTGTCGAAATACCGATTTCGGCACCCAAGCCATACTCAAAACCATCCGCAAAACGTGTAGAGGCATTCACCATCACTGAGCTGGAGTCCACTTCCGAGAGGAAGCGCCGGGCGCGGGTATAGTTCTCGGTAACGATGGACTCTGTATGCCCGGAGCTATGCCGGTTGATGTGATCAATCGCCTCATCCATGTTCTTTACTACGCGAATCGAGAGAACCGGCCCAAGGTATTCTGTATCCCAGTCTTCGTCCGTTGCGGGTATGCACCCCTCCAAGATTTCGCAGCAACAGGGGCAGCCACGTAGCTCCACCTCATGCTCGGAAAAGGCGGCCCCCAGCAGGGGTAGAATATCCTCTGCAATAGCTTCGGCCACCAGCAGGGTCTCCATGGTGTTGCAGGTGCCATAGCGTTGGGTTTTGGCGTTGATGGCGATATCAAACGCCTTGACGTTATCGGCCTGATCATCAATATAAACGTGGCAGATGCCATCGAGATGTTTGATGACTGGAACACGCGCATCCTTGGAGATGCGCTCAATCAGTCCTTTGCCGCCACGCGGTATAATCACATCAATCGCCTCGGGCATGGTGATCATGGCACCCACCGCCGCCCGGTCCGTGGTGGCCACGACTTGAACGCAATCGGCAGGGAGTCCGCTCTGTTCCAAGCCGCGCTGAATGCTGGCGGCGATAGCCTGGTTTGAGTGAAAGGCCTCAGAGCCGCCCCGTAGTACGGTGGCATTGCCTGATTTTAGGCAGAGTGCGGCCGCATCCGCCGTAACATTGGGGCGAGACTCATAGATGATGCCTACCACGCCTAGCGGTACGCGCATACGTCCCACTTGAATGCCGGTGGGCCGGTATTTCATGTCAAAGATCTCACCAATGGGATCACTGAGGGAGATGATCTGCTGAATCCCTTCAATCATGCTGTCGATACGCCCTGGTGTCAGTTCCAGACGATCGAGTAGGGCCGCATCAAGACCTTTCGCTCTACCGGCCTCAAGATCGCGCTGATTTTCGGCCATCAGCTGTTCTCGCTGTTCCTCCAGGTCCTGGGCGATCGCCAGCAAGGCCGCATTTTTGTCACCCGTAGAGGCGGCTGCGAGTCTGCGTGATGCGGCTCGGGCGCGTTGACCGAGTTCGGTCATATAACGGTTGATGTCTACAATTTCACTCGACATGGTCATTCCGGTGTTCGGTAAGCTGAATGTAATGGAGGGAGTCTAACAAATTGTTTCGGGGTTGCGTGAGACAATCTGTCGAGCGGTTACTCCGCCAGTAGTGGTGCACCTGCCATGCGGGTGCAGATGCGCTGCAGTTGCAACCATGGGTCTTGCGGGTTTTGCCCCTTGATGGCTCGGTCGGTGAGGCAGCAGAGTTGCAGCAGTTTTTTCCATTCCCGTCGGTTTAATCTCTGCAGGCCCTGACTGACCAATGGTTTGCGTTTGTCCCACACTTCACGGGCTGTTGCGACGACTTGTTGTGGTGAGCGTCCCTGTTCAACTTGCTGTGCTAAGGTGCAGAGGAGCCTGATTTCCCGTGTCAGTGCCCAGAGTATAATGGGCGCGGCGGTGCCTTCTGCGCGCAGCCCGTTAAGCATGCGTATACTGCGGGCGATGCCTCCTTCAAGTGCACTGTCTACCAGTCCATAAATGTCGTATCGAGCGCTATCCGCAACGGATTCCTGGAGCTGCTCTAGATTGATCACGCCCGCGCCGAAAAGCAGCAGCAGTTTGTCGATCTCTTGGGCTGCCGCCAGTAAATTGCCCTCAATTCGCTCCGCCAGCAGGTGCGCAACTTGTGGACCAGGGATCAGCCCAGCCGTTCGCATGCGCTGTTCAATCCAGGGCTGCAGACGGTTTCCCTCGATCGGCCAGATCTGAATAAATACACCTTTCGATTCGAGGGCCTTGAGCCATTTGCTACTGATCTGGCTCTTGTCGAGCTTGGGTAGGGTGAGCAGCAGAATGGTGTCTTCCGGGGGGCGGTCGGCATATTCACTGAGTGCTTTGCCGCCCTCTCTGCCGGGTTTGCCTGAAGGAAGGCGAAGATCAATGATCCGCTTCTCCGCAAAGAGCGAGAGGCTGTTGGCCTCGGCGGTCAGCTCGTTCCAGTCAAATTTTGCTGTGGCGTCGAGTATGTCTCGCCCGCTGAAATCTTGGGCTCTGGCGCTTGAGCGGATAGTGTCACTGGCTTCGTTGATCTGTAACGGTTCGTCCCCGCTGACGACATAGATAGGGGCCAGGCCATTCCGTTGAATTTGCGATAACAGCTCATGGGGGCGGACGCGCATCGGAGTCTACGGGTGGCCGCTACTAAAGCTGCGCTTCCAGCCTTCGCATGATTTGCGAGGCGAGGTCGCGTTGCATATCTTTACGCAAGGTTCCTTCTTCCTGCTGCTTACCCAGTACCTCTGTCTCTGAATTGAGGTAGGTGCTGGTAATGCTGACGACTTGCTCTTTAACCAGTTCATGGCCGTCTGCGGCAATCAAGCTGAAAGTGGCCCCTTCATGCAGCTCGTATTCAGCCACATTTCCGTTGCCGTCTACAGAGATGACGCGCCGGTCACTGGCTCGCTGGGTGATTTTCAGCGTGCTGACGGCACTGTCGCGGGTTTTAACCACCTGTAAATCACTGTAAGTGATCATCTGGGTCAGCTCTCTGCCCAGCTCTTCATATTCTCCGACGCCCTGAATGAATACGGGGCCTATTGAACTGGGGAGGTTGGTGCTGCCGCGCAGTTGAAAGCCGCATCCCTGAAGCGTCAGCGATGCCACCATTATCAAGAGTGCAAGGTGGCGTGACTTAATCCCAATCATGTTGTTCTCCGCTCTTGCAGACAGTGTCTGCTCCTTTAGGCATTATTTTGCGACAATATTAACCAGTTTATTGGGTACCACAATAATTTTACGTATCTGGGCATCGCCGATGAATTTCTGAGCGTTAGGGTCATCTTGAGCGGCCTGTTCAATGGCTGCCTTGTCTGCATCAGCGGGGACTTCGATTTTGGCCCTTACCTTACCGTTGACCTGAATGACGTACTGTATGGAGTCCTGAATCAAGGCACTCTCATCGGCCTGTGGCCAGGTCGAGTTCAGTATTTCATCGCCAAGGCCAAGCGTGCGCCACAATTCATGGGTCATGTGGGGTGCAATGGGGCCCAGTAGTCGCAGGACAATGCTCATGCCTTCACGAAGTAGGGCTGCATCGTTTGGTTCATCGCCCAGTTTATAGAGCGTGTTGACGATCTTCATGGCAGCCGAAACGACGGTGTTGAATTGCTGGCGATCGTAATCGAAACAGGCCTGTTTAAGGGCGGTGTGTATCTCAAGTCTTGCCGTTCTCTGCTCGGCGTTTAAGTTGTTCAATGTGCCATCTGTTGTGGCAATGATCGTGTGCTTTTTATAAGCCAACGCCCAAAGACGTTTCAGAAAACGGTTGGCGCCTTCTACGCCATCATCGGACCACTCCAGTGATTGCTCAGGAGGTGATGTGAACATGGTATAGAGGCGTACTGTATCAGCGCCAAATTTATCGACCAGCGATTGTGGGTCGACGCCATTATTCTTTGATTTCGACATCTTTTCGATGCCGCCAATCTCGACTGAATTGCCATCGGCGATAAGCTTGGCGCTGACTACTCGGCCTTTTTCGTCTTGCACGGTTTCTACGTCAGCCGGGTTGTACCAGGATTTCCCGCCATCGCTCTCGCTACGATAATAGGTCTCGGCCACCACCATGCCTTGTGTCAGCAGCTTGGTGAAGGGTTCACTGTTATCGATCAGTCCCGCATCACGCATCAGCTTGTTGTAGAAGCGTGCGTAGAGCAGATGCAGGATAGCGTGTTCGATGCCGCCGATGTAGTGATCGACAGGCAGCCAGTAGCGGGCCCGCTGGTCCAGCATTTGATCATCTGCATCCGGGCAGGTATATCGGGCGAAGTACCAGGAGGACTCCATGAAGGTATCAAAGGTGTCCGTTTCGCGTTCAGCATCACCGCCGCATTCAGGGCACGGGGTTTGATACCACTCGGGCATCTTCTTGATAGGCGATCCGCCAGTGGCATCAAACGCAATGTCTTCTGGAAGAATAACAGGAAGCTGCTCTTTGGGTACCGGGACGATGCCGCAGCGATCACAATGAATCATGGGGATTGGCGCGCCCCAGTAGCGTTGTCGGGAGACTCCCCAGTCACGCAGACGGAAGTTAACCCTTTTTTCGCCTTTGCCTGCAGACTCAAGGTGTTGGGCAATGGCTTCGAAAGCATCGGCTGAGCTCAATTCATCGAAGATACCTGAGTTTGTCAGTACGCCCTTCTCGGTATAGGCGGCCTTGTCAATCGCGCAGTCACTGCCGTCAGGGGAGAGGATGACCTGCTTGATCGGGATGTCATAGCGGTGTGCAAACTCCCAGTCCCGCTGATCATGCCCGGGGACTGCCATCACGGCCCCAGTGCCGTAACCCATCAATACGAAGTTGGCTGCAAAGATCGGTACAGGCTCCCCGGTAATGGGATGCAGGGCATTGATACCGAGGCGATGGCCTTTTTTCTCCATCAGCTCAATATCTGCTTCGGAGGTACTGCCTTGCCGACACTCATCAATGAAGGTGTGCAGTTCTGGATTATTCTCTGCGGCTTTTAGGGCAAGAGGGTGTTCTGCTGCGACGGCCATATAGGTGACGCCCATAAGGGTGTCTGGACGAGTCGTGTAGATGGTGACTGTCTCATTGGAGTCTTCGATGCCGAACTCCATCTGCACGCCTTCGGAGCGGCCGATCCAGTTCCTTTGCATGGTGCGCACCTGTTCTGGCCACTCCTCCATGCGATCCAGTTCTTCCAGTAATTCGTCTGCATAGTCAGTAATCTTGACGAACCACTGGGGGATTTCGCGTCTTTCTACTAGGGCGCCAGAGCGCCAGCCGCGACCATCAATTACTTGCTCGTTGGCAAGCACGGTCTGATCAACCGGGTCCCAGTTGACGACAGAGTTCTTGCGGTAGACCAGTCCTTTTTTGAACAGCTCGGTAAACAGCCACTGCTCCCACTTATAGTACTCGGGCTTGCAGGTTGCCAGCTCTCGTCCCCAGTCATAGCCAAAGCCCAGCTGTTGTAGCTGGTTTTTCATGTAGTCAATATTGGCGTAAGTCCATTTGGCTGGAGCCATCTTGTTTTTTATTGCGGCCCCTTCTGCGGGTAAGCCGAATGCATCCCAGCCCATGGGTTGTAAAACGTTTTTCCCCAGCATGCGCTGATAGCGTGTAACAACGTCGCCAATCGTGTAATTGCGCACGTGCCCCATATGCAGTTTTCCACTGGGATAGGGGAACATGGAGAGGCAGTAGTACTTCTCTTTGGTCGTATCTTCAGTGACCTGGAAGCTCTTATTGTCTGTCCAGTATTGTTGTGCTGCAGGCTCAATGGAGGCTGGTGTATATGTCTCTTTCATTTTCAGGGCGGGTTACTAATAAATGCTGTAGATTAAACGACTAAGGATACCCTACCACCGGTTAGACATGAAGGCATATCATCTGTCGGGACGGACATAAAAGCCATTCTTCAGGGCTTTTTGTCAATAAACAGGAAAAAAGTGCGTATTCTGTGTTAGCCCTGTCTTGAGTTATGGCGAAGTTGGTGTAAAACATAACTATAAGAGCGATCGTTTTGTGCCATGTAACAGAGACGAAGTAAGGATGCATTATGAGCGATAGAGATGAGAAAGATCCCGTCGAGCGGATGGTAGATGCCTATGAGCGGATGTTGGAGTATGTGGATGGGGTGATTGGCAAAGCAGAAAAAAGTACGTTGCCCTCACTCAAGAAGAGTTTGGATGCGGCGAGGGAAAAGGCCGTTGAACTGAATGAGTTGACGCGTGAAGAGGCGGAAAAAATTGCCACTTACGTCGAGCGGGATATGAAAGAGGCCGCCCATTTTCTGGTAGAGACGGGTGATGAATTTCGGGATTGGTTCCGATTTGATGTGGAGTTGATAGAGGGGCGGCTAATGGAGATGTTTGCCTCGGTTGCTGACCGGACGCGTCTGGAATTAGAGCGTTTTGCCAATCAGGCTCGGCAAGCGGCTATCTACCGAACAGGTGAGGTTACCGGGCCGGGTACCCTGGTTTGTGATCAGTGCGGTAAGGAGTTGCACTTCCATAAGGCCGGGCATATTCCGCCCTGCTCAAAATGTCGAGGTACAACCTATCGGCGAAGTTCAGAGCAGGTGTAAGCTTGGGCATAATCAGGCAATAAAAAACCCGTCGTTTTTGACGGGTTTTTAGTTTCGCAAGAGCGCTAAGATTATTTAATCTTGGCTTCCTTGTACATGACATGCTTGCGAACTTTGGGATCGAATTTTTTGATCTCCATCTTGCCCGGCATGTTGCGCTTGTTTTTGGTGGTGGTGTAGAAGTGACCGGTTCCGGCACTTGATACGAGTCTGATTTTATCACGCATGGTCTCTGCTCCTTAGAACTTTTCGCCACGGGCACGCATGTCGGTGAGAACTGCGTCGATGCCTTTTTTGTCAATGATGCGCATGCCACTGGCGGATACGCGCAGACGAACCCAACGGTTCTCGCTCTCTACCCAGAAGCGATGCTGGTGGAGATTCGGCAAGAAGCGACGGCGGGTCTTGTTGTGGGCGTGGGAAACATTGTTCCCTGTCACAGGCCGCTTGCCCGTAACCTGACACACTCTGGACATGGTTAAATCCTCGAAAAACTGTCTTTTGCTACCCTGAAACTCAGGATGCGATGAAATCGTTTACACCCCCAGTGGGGCGAAGAGGCGGATTTATAGCAAAAAGCCTTTTGCGTTTCAAGTTTTCTTTATGCCTTTTTTTAAACGCTATGGCATGGTTTGTCTAGGAAATCCGCATAATTGTTATATATCTCAATGCATTGAGGTCTTTTGCTTTAAATGTCGCCCTGTTCGGCCATGGAAATAACTTCTCCATGGCCGATTACCATATGATCCAGTAACCGAATATCAACTAAGGCGAGCGCCTGCTTAAGTTGTTGTGTGATGGAACGATCAGCCTGGCTGGGTTCGGCAATGCCTGATGGGTGGTTATGCGCCAGGATCAGGGCTGCGGCGTTGTGTGCCAAGGCTCGCTTCACCACTTCACGCGGGTGGACGCTGGCGCCATCGATCGTGCCCCGGAAAAGCTCCTCATACTCTATGACACGATGCCGGGTATCCAGGAACAGACAGGCAAAGACCTCTTGCGGATAGGTTGAGAGTCGGGCCTGTAGGTATTCGCGGGTCTGGCGAGGGTTGGTTATGGCCTCGCCTCTGTCCAGATTTTCCCGTAGATGTCGGCGGCTCATTTCAAGTACCGCTTGTAGTTGGGCATATTTGGCGCTGCCCAGGCCGTGACTGCGACAAAAGCTGGCACGGTCAGCAGCGAGTAGATTGCCCAGTCCTTTATGCTGATCAAGCAACTCACGGGCTAAATCAACGGCGCTTTTCCCTTTGACTCCGGTACGCAGAAATATCGCCAGTAGTTCAGCGTCGGAGAGGGCGGATGGTCCTCTCTGTAACAGCTTTTCCCTTGGACGTTCATTGGTAGGCCAATCAGTGATTGCCATATACACCTCCCTGTTGCAATAGGCGATAAAATCATATCAATAGATAGGTGTGGGTTCCAGATAATCGTTCATTCAGTTAATCTGGGAGACTTTATGACTAATGTGAAGCTGATCAATGCAGATAGGTGATGTGAATGTTCTCGCGGATAGGAAGGTATTGCTGGGAGTCACCGGTGGTATAGCGGCCTATAAATCAGTTGAGCTTGTCCGGCTTTTGCGGAAATCCGGTGCAGAAGTTCAAGTGGTCATGACGGGCGGTGCCAGTCAGTTTGTAACACCTATGACACTCCAGGCGGTATCCGGCCGCACTGTTCGGCAGGATCTGTTCGATCCGGGGCATGAGGCGGCAATGGGGCATATCGAATTGGCGCGCTGGGCGGATGTGGTACTTGTGGCACCAGCCAGTGCCAGTTTTATCGCCCGGTTGGCGAATGGTTTTGCCGATAATTTACTCTCGACGCTCTGTCTGGCAACGGCAGCGCCACTTATATTGGCTCCCGCGATGAATCAACAGATGTGGCAAGCTCAGGCCACACAGCACAATGTGGGGGTGCTGCTTCATCGGGGTGTGCGGCTTTGGGGTCCTGCTTTGGGTGATCAGGCCTGTGGTGAGGTGGGTCCTGGTCGGATGGTTGAGCCGGAAGCGCTGTTTCAGCAGCTCTGTAATCACTTCTCATCGGGACCGCTCTCTGGCGTTCGCGTGCTGTTGACCGCCGGACCAACACGGGAACCAATTGACCCCGTCCGCTTTATCGGTAACAGAAGCTCTGGAAAAATGGGTTTCGCCCTGGCAAGGGCCTTTGTCTCTGCAGGCGCAACGGTAGAGCTAGTTGCCGGGCCTGTTTCTTTGGCTACCCCCGCGGGTGTTGCACGCTTTGATGTAGAAACCGCTCGAGAGATGGAGCAGAAGGTGCTGGATCGGGTGACTGAGTGCGATATCTTTGTCGGCTGCGCGGCGGTAGCCGATTATCGCCCCGAGGTGGTGGCGGATCAAAAAATCAAGAAGAACAATGAACAGATGGAGATTCATCTGGTGCGTAATAATGACATCCTGGCCACAGTAGCGGCATTGTCCAAGGCGCCATTTACCGTCGGCTTTGCGGCAGAGACACAAGCGCCAGAGACCTATGCCGAGAAGAAGCGAATTGCCAAGAAGATTGATATGATTGCCGCAAATTTGGTTGGCGCATCCGAAGGTGGATTCGAGCGGGACGAGAATGCACTGACCCTGTTATGGGAAGGTGGGCAGAAACGTTTACCCTTGGCAGATAAAGGGATGCTGGCAGAACAATTGGTAACCTTGATAACGGAACGCTATGAAAACAGATATCCAGCTTAAAATTCTTGACCCCCGGCTGGGCAGTGACTTTCCCTTACCCGCTTATGCAACAGCGGGCTCTGCCGGCATGGATCTGCGTGCCATGCTTGACGCTCCGCTGGCGCTTGGTCCGGGAGAGACTCAACTTATCCCAACTGGCATGGCGATCCATGTGGAAGATCCCAAGCTGGCAGCGGTGATTTTGCCGCGTTCCGGGTTAGGCCATAAACACGGCATTGTATTGGGTAATCTGGTGGGGTTGATCGACTCCGATTATCAGGGGCAGCTGTTTGTCTCTTGCTGGAATCGTGGCAGTGAAACCTTTCGGATAGAGATTGGTGAGCGAATCGCTCAGCTTGTCGTCATTCCGGTGGTCAGGGCCGAGTTTGAGATTGTGGATGAATTCCGCGCTTCGGAGCGGGGTAGTGGGGGATTTGGACATTCCGGTAGGCATTGAGCGCCAATCGGAATCAATAAATTGTCTTGTCCGGGCCTGATGTTGTAAACAGTAGACATTATGTCATTGTAGACCAGCGCTGATGTAGGTGATTCTGGGGAGAGTCAGGGATGTGGTTATGTTAAAACGAAAAAAAGCGGTTAACGAGGAAGAAGGGGCGGCACCGCCAACACGTGTTGTGGCTGTTGCGGGAAGTGCAGGACGATATTTCAATGTCGCTGTTATGACGACGCTCATCCTTATGATGATTGCCGCCGCGGCTATCGTTTTTCTGCAGTCCCAGCAAGATCAGCGAACAAGTCTGAAGCAACTCCAGTTGGTTTCTAAAAGCCTTGCCACAGGGATCGCTGACAGTTTGGCCATTAAACGGGATTTGCTTGCGGGGCTGGCGACACAGCGAGAGATTAGAAGTCAGTTGCTGAATGAGGATGTGAGCGGGATGAGAGTCCAGGAGCAAAGGCTCCAGCGACTGCTGCCGGATGCCTTGAAAGTGCGCCTGTTCCCTAAAGGTTGGGATCAGTTGGACCCCGCGAGTGAGCCACCTATCAGCTACGCCTCGCTGGATATGCTTCGAACAGTAGAGCGGGGCTCTGCACCATCCGTTGCCGAGGTCCATCAAATAGGTACTGCGCAACAACATATTGCCCTTGCGGTTCCTGTGCTTGCTGACGAAGGTGGCCCTGTTGTTGGGGTGTTGCATGTGGCTTATCCCTATAGCTGGCTGCAGTCCGGGGTGGCGGCATTTTCAGGCGTTGATGGCCGTATTGAGCTGCAGCAACTGGTCAAAGGGGCTCCTGTTGTGCTTGTAGCAGCAGGTGATTCAGGCGCGTCAGTAGCTGGTTCAACAGCTATTTCTGGCAGCATCTGGCAGATCGCATTTGCACCCAATGGGGCGAACTGGACAAGTGAGGTACAGGTATTCTCACTGGTTGTTATTGGCATGACAGCCTTGCTGATAATGGGCGTCCTTCTCTTGCAATCGAAGCGCTTCAAGCAGGCCATGCGGGATGATCTTGAATCCATGTTTTCCCTTGTTGAGGTGCTTAAGAGTGGTTTGATTGGACGCATCAATCAACCCCGGCTCGAAGAGTTTGGCCATGTATTCGGTCTGATCAGGCAGATATGGCAACAGTCATCACGTAAGCCGGCGTCAGAGGCGGTGGCGGTGAAGAGCGAAACCAGTGAAGCTGAGTTGACAGATCTTGAAGCTTTTGAGGATGAGTCTACCAGTCCAGCCTACAGTGAGCCTCTTGAGGCACTGCCCACTTCCATCTTCCGCGCTTATGATATACGCGGTGTTGTTGGTCAGACACTGAATGAGCGAATTATTTTTGAGATAGGGCGGGCTATTGGCAGTGAGGCACAGGACCAGGGGCAGCATACCGTTATAGTGGCCCGTGACGGCCGACATTCTGGGGCGGCATTTAGTCGCGCGCTCAGTGATGGCTTAATGGCGAGCGGTTGTGATGTGCTGGATATTGGCATGGTGCCTACACCGGTTCTCTACTTTGCGACCTATTTTCTAGGCAGTAATTCCGGTGTGATGATAACGGGTAGCCATAACCCCTCTGATTACAATGGCCTGAAGATTGTGATCAACGGTTCGGCGCTATCCGGTGATGGAATCGCTGGATTGCGTGAGCGTATCGAGCGCGGAAATCTGAGGCAGGGTCAGGGTGTGCTCCATGAGCAGGATCTGTTGCCAGATTATATCGAGCGCATTGTTGATGATGTGCAATTGAGCCGCCCCCTCAAATTGGTGGTGGATTGTGGTAATGGTGTGGCCGGTGTGGTAGCTCCTGCCCTGTTCCAGGCATTGGGTTGTGATGTGACGCCACTCTACTGCAAGGTCGATGGGGATTTTCCAAATCATCATCCAGATCCCGGTAAACCGGAAAATCTTGCTGATCTGATCACGGCTGTCAGAGAACGCAAGGCCGATCTGGGTGTTGCCTTCGATGGTGATGGTGACCGGCTGGGCGTGGTGGATGCAACCGGCAAGATCATCTGGCCGGATCGGTTATTAATGTTACTTGCGCGTGATGTCCTGTCTCGTCAACCGGGTGCCGATGTGATCTATGATGTCAAATCGAGTCGTCACCTTGCGGATGAAATTCTCTCCTACGGTGGGCGCCCCATTATGTGGAAGACGGGGCACTCCCTGATTAAGGCAAAGATGCGTGAGACGGGCGCGTTGCTGGCGGGGGAGATGAGCGGTCATCTGTTTATTAAAGAGCGCTGGTACGGTTTTGACGATGGGTTATACTCTTGCGCCCGGTTGCTTGAGCTGTTATCGAGCGAGCCCATGTCAGTAACAGAGGTATTTGCGGGGCTGCCCGAGAGTGTCTCTACGCCAGAGTTAAATATTACTTTTGCCCATGAGGGCGAGAACTTTGCGCTGATGGAGAAGCTGGCGGAAGGGGTTGATTTTCCCGATGCCAAAGTGGTGGATATTGATGGGTTGCGTATTGAGTTTGAAGATGGATGGGGTCTGGTCAGGCCATCAAACACTACGCCCTCTTTAGTGTTTCGATTTGAGGCGAACAGTGATGCATCCCTAGAGCGGATACAACGGCAGTTTCATGATTGGCTGTTAGTCACTGAGCCTGGTCTTCAGCTCCCTTTCTAGATAGGCAATCTACTCGAAACCGGTTAAAGAAGGATAATTCTACTCAGCAACAGGGCGCCGGTACTGGGTCTGTACCGGTGCGTTTGTAATTATAACGAATAGTGAACAGTAACATGAGTTTAACGCCAGAATCAGCACACAATGTGGCCCATGTCCTCACGGAGGCGTTGCCCTACATCAAGCGCTTCCGCGGAAAAACCGTGGTGATCAAGTACGGTGGTAACGCCATGACCGAGGCCGAACTCAAAGACGGCTTTGCACGTGATGTTGTATTAATGAAGTTGGTTGGCATCAACCCGGTAGTTGTACACGGTGGCGGTCCCCAGATCGGTAATCTATTAAGTCGGCTGGGTAAGCAGAGCGAGTTTATCCAGGGGATGCGGGTCACTGATAGTGAAACCATGGATGTGGTGGAGATGGTGCTGGGTGGTCAGGTCAACAAAGAGATCGTCAATCTGCTCAATCAGCATGGTGGGTCTGCTGTCGGCCTGACAGGCAAAGATGGTGGCCTGATTCATGCGCGTAAGCTGATTTTGAAGCGTACAGCGCCTGAGTTGCAAGCGCCCGAAATCATCGATGTAGGGCATGTGGGTGAGGTCGCCAGTATCAATAAGGCGGTCGTAGATATGCTGGTGAGTGGTGATTTCATTCCTGTCATTGCACCGATTGGTGTGGGCGATGATGGACGTTCCTATAATATCAATGCGGATCTGGTCGCCGGTAAAATGGCTGAAGTGCTACAGGCAGAAAAGTTGATACTGCTGACCAACACCCAGGGCTTGTTGGACAAGGAGGGTAATCTGCTTACTGGCCTGACTGCCGGGCGAGTGGATGAGTTGATTGCCGATGGCACCATCTATGGTGGTATGTTGCCGAAGATTAAATGTGCCCTGGATGCAGTGAATGCGGGCGTTAACTCATCGGTTATTGTAGATGGCAGGGTTAAGCACGCTGTCCTGCTTGAGCTGTTTACTGATCAGGGTATTGGTACCTTGATCAAGCGCCGCTGAGTTTTATTGATGAATCAGAAGGTATCCCGTAAACAGATGATCCTGGAATCGCTGGCGGCAGAGCTGGAGCGTAGTCCCGGTGAGCGGATCACAACGGCAGCATTGGCGCGCGCGGTGGGTGTCTCCGAGGCGGCACTCTATCGGCATTTCGCCAGCAAGGCGAAGATGTTCGAAGGGCTGATCGGGTTTGCTGAAGAGTCTGTGTTTGCCCGTATCAATCAAATACTCGAGAGTGAGCGGGAAACCCGGGCACGCTGTGCCAAAGTGCTTTATCTTTTACTCGCTTTTTCCGAGCGTAATCCGGGTATTACCCGTGTGCTGCTGGGTGATGCGCTGGTCGGTGAAACGGAGCGATTACATCAGCGAGTAGAGCAGTTCTTTGCAAGGCTTGAGACGCAGTTACGGCAAATTCTCCGGGAATCGCGAATGCGTGATGAGAGTCTATGCGTTGATGCAGAGGGTGCGGCAGCCTTGATGCTGTCTCTGATCGAAGGGCGTATGCATCAATTTCTGCGGACGCGTTTCAAGACATCGCCGACCATTGGCTGGGAGCTGCAGTGGGCTATTTTGGAGCGCGCGCTGTTTCAGGATAATGCCTGAGAGGGAAACGTTTTTTTACTGGTTTACTGAGTCAGCCAGATACTGCTTGAAACCAACACGAATCTGTTCCACCTGATCGGTTTGACAGTGCTCTGTCCCGCGGGGTGATGGTTTGCACTGTAGATCCATGAAGAGTTCGGCTCCGGGCCGGTCTTTATAAAGAATACGTGAAGCGGTCAGGCTGATGTCATCATCCTTGAGGGGTGCCGCTGACATGATAATACTGTCGCTGAGCATCTGTAGGCGGGTGGTGGCGTATTTACGTACATACTCTTCCACCTTTTCCCAGGCTTTATTACAAGCCGCATCATCCGGGCAGATGACCACGGTATCCAAAAGAGAGCGGTCTTTCTTGGCGTTAAGTTGGGGGTCCGCATTTTCATCATGCAGGTTTTTAAGGCTGCGGAATCTGGCTAAATCCTTGGCTGCAATATTACGGATCACCTCTTTTTCCTGCTCCTTCTGAATGATGGTGGTGTAGCTGTCTTTCAATTGGGTGCGGGTATATTCAATATCCTTGAGCAGGTTTTCCGAGAGTGGCTGACCCTGACGCTCCATGGCGGCGGCGCTCTGCTGCATCTCAGCCAGCCTGTTTTTCATGCGTCGGATATTGCTGCGAATAACCTGAATGTTGGAGTCTATGGCGGTGAGTTTGCCATTTCGCGCCATTAATAGATCATCTTCAGTGCGGAAGGTTCGGAGTAGAACCAGGTCCTTGGCGCGTTGGATCTCTATGAGTCGCTGCTGTTCTGCGCGTAGTTTTTCCAGTTCTTTCTCTTTGGCGATCTCCTCTTCGGTCTTGGCAGCCTGAAGGCGCTCAACCTCACGGCCTGATTCGCTCAGCTCAGAGCGTGCATTCCTGGAGTGCTCTGTAGGTACTTTGTCAGAGAGGTGGACGTTGCCTTGTTCATCGACCCAACGATAGATTTTACCAGCCTCTGCCTGCATGGCCGATAGTGCGTAGGTGGCAAGTAATACCATGAGTAGTCTGTCTGGTCTGATCATAGTTCCTGGGTAGTCTCAATGTATCAGTGATCTGTTATCAGTATAACGGCACTATCAGATAGAATTTAGCCTGTGTAAAGCCAACAGGTCACACTCCGTACTCATCCCTATAGGTCTGGATCATTTCGAGAGAATCTTCTGAGCCACTCTTGGTTGAGAGATACTCAACCAGATGCTCAAGTCGAACAATGGCCGCAACCTTCAGATTGTAGTTCTTTTCGACCTCTTGAATGGCGGAGTGTTCCCCTTTTCCTCGCTCTTGTCTGTCCAGCGCAATGACCACGCCGGCCGGGGTGGCTCCTTCCGCTTCAATAATATCCATTGATTCACGTATGGCTGTGCCCGCCGTGATAACATCGTCAATAATGAGTATCCGTCCTTCAAGTGGGTGTCCCACGATAGTGCCACCCTCGCCGTGATCCTTGGCCTCTTTTCGGTTGAAGGCGTAGGGGATATCAATCCCATGATGATCGTATAATGCAGCCGCTGTCACTGCTGCCAGCGGAATGCCCTTGTAAGCGGGACCATAGAGGATGTCGAAAGGAATGCCGGAGTCGACAATGGCCTGGGCGTAAAATTTACCCAATCGTGCCAAGCTGGAACCGCGGTTAAATAGGCCTGCATTAAAAAAGTAAGGGCTGACGCGGCCAGATTTTAGGGTGAATTGTCCAAAGCGTAGTACGCCCACATCCAGGGCGAAGTCCAGAAAATCATTTTGATAGTTTTGCATGCTTGACTCCGATTGCAGATCATAAATTGTCCGTTTACTGCTAAAAGTATGCAAGTAGCAGATACACCGTTATGCGGAAAAAGTGCAGTAATCAGTTACAATCACTGACTTAGGCTTGGTTTCAGAATAAGAGAGTGCCCGCATATGGTGGTTGCAGAGGGAAAAGGCTGGGCGGAGGCGCTGCGTGCTTATCGTCATCCCAAGGTGCTGACTCTCTTTTTTCTGGGCTTCTCTGCCGGCCTGCCACTCCTGCTCATCTTCTCCACCTTGTCACTCTGGCTACGAGATGCTGATGTCGATCGATCCACCGTAACTTATTTTAGCTGGGCTGCGCTCGGTTACTCGTTCAAGTTTATCTGGGCGCCCATTGTTGATCGTCTGCCGCTTCCGTTATTAACGGCCCAACTGGGGCGGCGCAGGAGTTGGCTGTTGCTGGCCCAGCTCTCAATTATTGGCGCCATCGTATGGATGGCATTTACTGACCCGGCAGAGCATTTGACGCTGATGGCCTTTGCCGCGGTTTTGTTGGGGTTCTCTGGTGCTACCCAGGATATTGTGATTGATGCCTATCGCATTGAATCGGCTAACCGGGAGTTGCAGGCGCTGATGGCATCTACCTATATTGCCGGCTATCGAATCGGTATGTTGGTAGCAGGTGCAGGGGCGCTCAAGTTGGCTGTCTGGTTTGGTGCGGAGGGGGGGTATAACTACCCGGCATGGCAGTGGACGTACCTTTGTATGGCTGCTGTGATGTTGGTAGGTGTGATCACGACTTTGCGGGTGCCCGAGCCGGAAGTTGTGACCGTACAAAAAACGGCGTTTCGTAGCACAGCGGATTACCTGCGCTTTTTGTTGCTCTTTGTAGTGCTGGTTTCGGCCTTTGCTGTGAGCTTTTTCCTTGCCCGGGATTGGTTCGGGATGGTCGGCGAGTTGTTTGTCGATCATGTTGGGCTAGATCACCTTGCAGCCGGTTTTTTGGCCGAAATGCTCAGACTCTTATTGTCTGTTGTATTGACCTTTCTGGTGGCCCGCTTTCTCGTGTCGCTTGGGCTGGTTCAAGGTGCTGTCCTAAGGGAGACCTATCTTGATCCGGTCGCTGACTTTTTTCGACGCTACGGCCGTATCGCGTTGTTGATCCTTCTGCTGGTAGGTCTTTATCGGGTTTCAGATATTGTGCTGGGGGTTATTTCTAACGTCTTCTACCAGGACGTCGGTTTCAGTAAGGATCAGATCGCCGATATCACGAAAACCTTTGGTCTCATAATGACCATTATGGGTGGTTTTCTGGGCGGGATGCTTTCGCTTCGTTATGGCGTGATGCGCATTTTGTTTTTAGGGGCCTTACTTTCAGCGGGTACTAATCTACTTTTTTTGCTCTTGGCCCAAGGCCAGGCGGATGTCACATTACTCATTGTGGTGATTACTGCGGATAACCTGAGCGCAGGTCTTGCTGGCGCCGCCTTTGTTGCCTATCTCTCAGGTCTTACCCATGTCGCATTTACGGCATTTCAATATGCGCTGTTCAGTTCCCTGATGACGTTATTGCCAAAACTGCTAGGAGGGTATTCCGGCTCAATTGTTGATGCTATCGGTTATGAAAGGTTTTTTCTAATGACTGCATTGCTGGGGCTGCCGGTATTACTGCTGATCTATCTGGCGAATCGATTTATTGAGCATGAGTGAGTTTGGTGTGGATCGTAGGATAAAAATGGGTTCATTCGGCTGGGATCATAAGGATTGGCAGGGGCCGTTTTATCCGGATGACCTCCCGGCAGATTGGCGGCTCAGCTACTATGCCAATGAGTTTTCAGTGGTTCTTGTACCGTTCTCAGTCTGGACTGCGGATGAGTGTGCTACGTGGCATGATGATGTCCCGGAATCATTTCGCTTTGTCCTGGATATTACCCCTTTTTCAGGTGAAAAGGATGTGTTGCGGTGTTTGAAGGTCGTGGTTGATGGGTTGGGTGATCGGCTTGCCGGCATCGTCTCCTGGGCCATTTTATCCAGTGAAGAGGCTAGGCAAATTGAATCCACGGTTGGCTCCGGTTTACTGATCACCCCATCCCCTGATGACATAAGTCCTGTTATAGGAATGGATAGGGCGTCAAATAGCGCATTAGTCTGTCTGCTGTTACCCGATGAGTTAGGGCGAGATCTTGTTGCGCTACGTGTCCTGATGGAGTCGTTGATGATTGCAGAGGCGTCGTGGCATGTCGCGATGATTTTTTTCTCTGGCGAGCCACCAGCGATTAAGGTGATAAAAGATGCAGAGGTTCTGCAGCAGTTGCTTGGTTGAATCTCGATTATCTATTTCTTGTCATGCTTGACGCTGTTGTTTGCAAAAGGTGAGAATGGCGCCTTTGTCTGTGAGTGCGTGTTTTGTGGCGTCAATGGAATGAGTTGTTGGAGTGTGGATGAGTGATGATGGAGTCGGCTGACAATCAGGAGCCTTTGGTTCGGATACGTGACCTGCGTTTTTCCCGTGGTAATCGAGTCATTTTTGATGGCGTGGATATCGATATTCCGCGTGGCAAGGTGACCGCGATCATGGGGCCGAGTGGGACTGGCAAAACGACGCTGCTAAAATTGATCGGTGGGCAGTTGCGTCCCTCCTCGGGGACGATTCACGTCGATGGACAGAATATCCACAGGCTGGGAAATCGGGATCTGTATAAGTTGCGCATGCGCATGGGCATGTTGTTCCAGAGCGGTGCACTTTTGACCGATATCAGCGTGTTTGAAAACGTGGCCTACCCTTTGAATGAGCATACGGATCTGCCGCCTTCCATGATTCGCAAGCTGGTGCTGCTTAAATTGGAAGCGGTCGGACTGCGGGGTGCTCGTGATCTGATGCCCAGCGAGCTATCGGGGGGCATGGCGCGTAGAGTGGCGCTGGCGCGTGCGATGGTGCTAGACCCCATGATGATCATGTACGACGAGCCCTTCACGGGGCAGGATCCGATCTCCATGGGTGTTTTGGTTGAGCTGATTCGTTCCCTCAATGATGCCAGTCGGTTGAGCAGTATTATTGTTTCACATGATGTGCATGAGACAGCCGCCATCGCAGATCTAATCTATGTAATATCAAATGGTAAGGTGATTGAGTCGGGGCCGCCTGAGTCGATGATGGATTCGAAATCGGCTTGGACGCGTCAGTTTATGCAGGGTCTGGCCGACGGGCCTGTGCCCTTCCACTATCCTGCCGCAGAGCTGGCTGATGATCTGCTGGAGGGTGCATGTTAGATTCCCTGGCAAGATTGGGGCGCATTGGTATTGGTGTGCTCGAGCGGTTAGGTCGGGGTCATCTGCTTTTATTGGGCATGTTGCGGGGTGTGACCGATCTTCTCCCTCGTCCCGGATTACTGATCAAACAGATCTATTCTGTTGGTGTGTTGTCTATATTGATTATCAGTGTTTCTGGTCTGTTTGTTGGCATGGTGCTGGGTCTGCAGGGATACTACATACTTTCCCAGTTTGGTGCGGAGCAGACACTTGGCGTTATGGTGGCCGCTTCGCTGGTGCGTGAGCTTGGGCCTGTGGTGGCGGCGTTACTGTTTGCCGGTCGTGCCGGATCTGCCCTGACGGCCGAGATTGGCCTGATGAAGGCAACGGAACAGTTGTCTGGACTGGAGATGATGGCGGTTGATCCTGTCCGTCGAGTCCTAACACCGCGTTTTTTTGCCGGCTTCATCTCCATGCCATTGCTGGCTGCACTGTTTAGTGCGCTTGGGGTGATTGGGGGCTATTTTGTTGGTGTAGGTTTGTTGGGTGTTGATGACGGTGCTTTCTGGGCACAGATGCAGGCTAAAATTGATCTGCATGAAGACGTGTTCAACGGCGCAATAAAAAGTGTGGTGTTTGGGTTGGTGTGTACCTGGATTGCGCTCTTTCAAGGTTTTGACGCGATTCCTACCTCTGAAGGAGTCAGTCGGGCGACTACCAGGACGGTGGTTCACTCATCACTGGCTGTGTTGGGACTGGATTTTATTTTGACGGCACTGATGTTCGGGGATTGAGAGATGATACACAGCAGGACGATAGAAATTCTGGTTGGTGCCTTCATGGCGGCAGGTCTGGTCGCATTCTTCTTTTTGGCGATGCAGGTGAGTAATCTGAGCGCCAGTAGTAACGGCGAAGGCTATGAGGTGACTGCCCGGTTCGATAATATCGGCAGCTTGAAGGTGCGTTCGCCGGTGACAATGGCTGGGGTGAGAATTGGGCGGGTCAGCAAGATCAGCTTTGATCGCACAACCTATGAAGCCGTGGTGACGATGCGTGTCGAGACGGAATATAACGTAATACCAGAAGATAGCTTTGCCAAGATCTTCACAGCAGGGCTGTTGGGAGAGCAGTATATTGGCCTGGATCCCGGCGGCAGTGAAAAATACTTGCAGCAAGGATCAGAGATCTCATTGACTCAGTCTGCCCTGGTTCTGGAAGAGATCATCGGACAATTCCTGTTCAGTAAGGCAGAAGAGGGTGATAAAGTTGAATAAGCGTTGTTTTATCTGGATCGGGTTGCTGGTGCTGTTGCTGCATGCCGGCGCTGCATTTTCGGCAGTCATGCCGGAACAGGTCGTACGGCAAACATCCGACCAGATCCTGGGTGAGTTGTTGAGTCGTAAGCAGGAGTTACAAGCCTCTCCAGGAAAGATCTACGATCTGGTTGAATACATTGTGCTGCCGCGATTTGATTTCCAGCGTATGTCGCAGCTGGTTTTGGGGAAGTATTGGCCGAGGGCCAAACCCGAGGAGAAAGAGGCGTTTATCAATGCCTTTCGCCAGCTTCTGGTGCGCACTTATGCCACGGCGCTGCTCAACTATTCTGGAGAGGAGATCGTCTATCTGCCGGGTCGTCACGAATCTGCGGGTGATGATGCTACTGTGAATACAGAGGTCAAGGCCTCAGGGGCATTGCCTATACCGATCGATTACCGCCTCTACATGAAGGGTGAAGAGTGGATGGTGTATGATGTCTCGATCGACGGCATCAGTTTGGTGTCTAATTATCGTACTTCATTCGCTTCCCAGATCAGGCGCTACAAATTGTCTGGATTGATTGAAAAGCTTGAACAGCGCAATCAGCAGAGGAATTAATGGCCTTGGTAACCGCCACAATGAGTGATCAAGGGGTATTGCTGCTGGAAGGTGACTTGGTGTTTGCGAATGTGACGGCGGTGCTTAGGGATATTGAAAAGCAGTTGCCGGGTAAAGAGGCACTCGTCATTGATCTAGCCCAGGTGGGTGATGTGGATAGCTCGGGTCTTGCGCTGCTGTTAGAGGTGCTGGAGCGGGGTCGGCGCCTTGGCATTAGTCTTAAGTTTCGCGGGCTTTCGGATGCCTTGTTAGGCATTGCCCGTTTGAGTAATGTAGAGGGGCTGTTGCCGGTTGATGGGCCTGGGTCTGCGTAAGAGCGCTATTACGGCTTCTTTTCTTTCCGTCCTCGTCTTTTTTTCATAGAATAGTCAGTTCCCTTGTGTTTTTGTCTTAATGGCGTTGCACAGCTTGTGCACGGTAACAATGGTTCTTTAGATGGATAAACTGATTATCACAGGTGGCGCACCGTTATCCGGTGATGTACGCATCGCTGGGGCCAAGAATGCCGCTCTGCCGATTCTTGCTGCCACGTTGTTGGCCGATGGGCCCGTTACAATCGGAAATGTGCCTCACCTGCATGATATCACCACCACCATGGAGCTTTTGGGCCACATGGGTGTGCAGTTGGTGGTGGATGAGCGGCTCTGCATTGAGACTGACACCAGCAGTATTCGGGATTTCCATGCCCCCTATGAGCTGGTTAAGACCATGCGGGCCTCAATCCTGGTGTTGGGGCCCCTGCTGGCCCGTTTTGGGCGCGCGGATGTCTCCCTTCCAGGCGGCTGTGCGATCGGTTCCCGCCCCGTCAACCTTCACATAGAAGGACTGCGAGCCATGGGGGCCACGATCGAAGTCGAAAATGGCTATATTCGTGCATCGGCTAAAAAGCTGAAGGGTGCGCGTCTTGTGATGGACGTGGTTACCGTTACCGGCACCGAAAATCTCATGATGGCGGCTACCCTTGCTGATGGTGAGACGGTGATCGAGAATGCCGCGCGTGAGCCAGAAGTGGTTGATTTAGCAGACTGCCTCAACAAAATGGGGGCCAAGATCACGGGTGCAGGAACCGATACAATCACAATTGAAGGTGTCGACCGGCTGGTTGGAACCCATTACGATGTCTTGCCGGATCGCATTGAAACGGGTACCTATCTGGTGGCGGCTGCCATCGCGGGGGGTAAGATCCGCGTACGTGATACCAAGCCTGCGCTGGTTGAGGTGATTCTCCATAAACTTCGAGAAGCCGGTGCCGACATAGAAACCGGCAATGATTGGATCTCTCTGGATATGCACGGCAAGCGCCCGCGCTCTGTAGATATTCACACGGCGCCTTATCCTGCTTTCCCGACGGATATGCAGGCCCAGTTTACGGCGTTAAACTGTGTCGCCGAGGGTGTCAGTACGATCACGGAAACAGTATTTGAAAATCGCTTTATGCACGTGCAAGAGATGCAGCGCATGGGTGCAAAAATCAAGCTCGAGGGCAATACCGCCATAATCACAGGTGTTGAACGCTTGACCGGCGCCCCGGTGATGGCGACCGATCTTCGTGCGTCCGCCAGTCTGGTGTTAGCGGGGTTGGTCGCTGATGGTGAGACGATTGTTGATCGCATCTATCACATTGATCGGGGTTACGAGAACATCGAAGAGAAACTGTCCGGTTTGGGTGCCCAAATCCGCCGAGTACCCAAATAGCCGAAGCGCTCTATACGTTAGCAGGCTGGAAAACGTCATGAATTTTGAGACCCCGATTACGATAGCTCTCTCCAAGGGACGCATCTTTGAGCAGACCTTGCCACTGTTGGCACATGCAGGCATCGAACCTCTCGATGATCCGGAGACCAGCCGCAAGCTGATCATGGATACCAATCACCCCCATGTGAAGCTGGTGATTATCCGTGCAACCGATGTCCCTACTTATGTGCAGTGGGGGGCTGCTGACCTCGGTGTCGCGGGTAAAGACGTGCTGCTGGAGCATGGTGGTGAAGGGCTTTATGAGCCACTGGATCTGCAGATTGCCCGCTGTCGTCTAATGGTTGCTGGTGCTGCTGGTGCCAGTCTCGAGGGTAATCGCTTACGTATTGCCACCAAGTATGTGGAATCTGCGCGACGTTTTTTTGCGGCCAGAGGGCAGCAGGTCGAAATCATTAAACTCTACGGCTCCATGGAGCTTGCGCCCTTGGTAGGGCTTTCTGACCTGATCGTTGATCTGGTCGAGAGTGGCAACACCCTCAAGGCCAATGGCCTGGTTCCGCTGGAGCATATTGCCGATATCAGCTCACGAATGGTGGTTAATAAGGCCTCCTGGAAAATGAAGCATGGTACGGTGATGCAGTTACTGGACGCCTTGCAGGAGGCAATCGGTAAGGCGGCCTGAAGCTGGATTGTTAGTTAGTCTGAACTGTATTTCATCGAATTCGGGATTCACCATGTCTGAGATATGCCAACTCGCTACATCGGATAGCGATTTCCAACAGCGACTTGACCAGCTCCTCGCCTGGGAGTCCGTCTCTGATGCGTCGGTCAATAATATCGTCAATGAGGTGCTCGGCAATATTCGCCGACGTGGCGATGCAGCGCTGCTGGAGTACACCACTCGATTTGACGGCTGGGAAGCGGCGACGGCCAGTGATCTGGAAGTGCCGTTGGCGCGTCTCGAGCAGGCCTGGAATAACCTGCCAGAAGCGCAGCAGATTGCCCTCAAGCATGCGGCTGACCGGGTGCGGGATTATCACGAAAGACAAAAAGGCGAATCCTGGAGCTATCAGGAAGCTGACGGTACCCTGCTAGGCCAGAAAGTAACCCCGCTTGATCGCGTAGGGCTCTATGTGCCCGGTGGAAAGGCGGCTTATCCCTCGTCGGTATTGATGAATGCCCTACCCGCTAAGGTTGCAGGTGTTAGTGAATTGATCATGGTGGTGCCGACGCCCGGTGGTGAATTGAATGAACTGGTACTGGCGGCAGCGCACATCTGTGGTGTCGATCGTGTATTTGCGGTAGGTGGAGCACAAGCGGTTGCTGCATTGGCGTATGGCACTGAATCTGTTCCTGGGGTGGATAAGATTGTCGGACCCGGCAATATCTATGTAGCCACCGCCAAGCGGGCAGTATTCGGGCAGGTCGGCATTGATATGGTGGCGGGTCCCTCCGAAATTTTGGTTGTCTGTGATGGTCAGACCGATCCAGATTGGGTTGCGATGGATCTCTTTTCACAGGCAGAGCATGATGAAGATGCTCAGTCGATCCTGATCTGTCCCGATGCGGACTTTGTTGCCAAGGTTAAGGCCAGTATTGATCGGCTGCTTCCGACCATGGAGCGTGAGCCGATTATCGCAACGGCGCTAAAAGAGCGGGGTGCGTTGATTGTTTGCAAGGATCTGGATGAGGCGTGTGCCATTTCCAACTACATTGCCCCTGAACATCTTGAGCTATCGGTAGCGGATCCGTTAACGCTGGTGGAGCAGATCCAGCATGCCGGGGCAATCTTCATGGGTCGATATACCTCTGAACCACTCGGCGATTATTGTGCGGGGCCTAATCATGTCCTGCCTACTTCCCGAACTGCGCGCTTCTCTTCACCGCTTGGTGTTTATGATTTCCAGAAGCGCTCAAGCCTGATTATGGTTTCTGAGGCGGGTGCGGATACGCTTGGAAAAACCGCTTCCGTCTTGGCGCGGGGAGAAGGGCTAACGGCGCATGCGCGATCAGCCGAATATCGGTTGAAGTAATTCTGGTCGCTGGATCAGGTTACTGCCTCTCTTGGATTCTCGGGCGTTCACTGACTTCGACTGAGATATCGAAAGGCTCGCTGTCTCGCCACCCCTGAATCTGGACTTTATCGCCCGGTGCAACGGCGGCGATGATGTTGAGAATATCATGTGAGCTGGTGAGTATCTTATTGTCGATCTTGGCAATGACATCGCCGGGCTGAATGCCGGCCTTGTCTGCGGGGCCTCCGTCCAAGACACCTGAAACCAGCACGCCCCTGCTCTCCTTAAGCTCAAACGATTCTGCCAGTGCCGGGGTAATGTCCTGTCCGGCAATTCCCAGCCAACCGCGGACCACGCGGCCCTTCTTGAGAATTTGATCCATCACCCCCTTTGCCAGGGTGACGGGGATAGCAAAGCCAATACCCTGAGAGCCGCCGCTTTTAGAGAAGATGGCGGTATTGATACCAACAAGCTCACCGTATGCATTGATCAATGCGCCGCCCGAGTTGCCGGGATTGATAGCCGCATCCGTCTGGATAAAATTCTCAAAGGTGTTGATACCCAATTGATCGCGCCCCGTTGCGCTGACTATGCCCATCGTGACCGTTTGGCCAACACCAAAAGGGTTACCAATCGCCAGTACAACATCACCTACTTGCACGCCCTGTGAATCACCGATTGTAATTGTCGGCAGGTCTTTAGTATCGGTCTTGAGGACGGCCAGGTCGGTATCAGGATCAACGCCGGCCACCGTGGCATCCAGGGTCAGCCCATTGGCGAGTACAATACGTATTTCATCAGCATCTGCAATCACGTGATGGTTGGTCAGGATATAGCCTTTATTACTGATGATGACGCCGGAGCCCAGGCTTGTCTGCAGTTTTTTCCGGGGCTGAGACTGAAAGCGGTCGCCAAAGAAACGCTGGAAAATAGGGTCGTTAAACAGCGAGTTATTTTTCTGTACGGTGATCTTTGCGGTGAAAATGTTGACCACGGCAGGGGCCGCCTGCTGTACCGCGCTGGCATATGATACCGGTCCTTCTTTGTGAATCAGGCTGGACGATGTGCGGGGTGTCGGGGCTGATGGTTGGGGTGGTGATGTGAAGAGCGTGACTGCTATATAAGCTGCTACAACCCCAGCCACTGTAGATGTTGCGATATAAGTAAATGCTCTGTTCATACGTCTGCCGGGTTACACTGTCATAGCGAAATAATGGCAATATTCTATTATGTCCCATGACGCAGGGGTAGGGTGAATCGACTGATGATAGATCTTTTCGAACTTGAACAACACTGCAATGAATTGCTCGGTGCGGCTGGCTTTGATGACTATTGCCCCAATGGCGTGCAAGTGGATGGCGGTGGTGCCGGAGTGGGAAGAATTGTTTCGGCGGTCACGGCCAGTCAGGCTGTGATCGATACAGCGATAGGGCAGCAGGCTGATCTGTTACTCGTGCATCACGGTTATTTTTGGCGGGGAGAGGCGGCACCTCTGACCGGTATTAAGGGGCGACGTATCCGCTCATTGATCAGTGGTGGCATCAGCTTATTGGCGTATCACCTGCCGCTAGATGCGCATCCGACACTGGGGAATAATTTCTTACTGGGTCAACGATTGGGCTTTGCAAGAGGCCGGCCTCTGAGTCAGGGCTTGGTCTGGCAAGGCGAGTTGCCGGGAGAGACGCCCGAGGCCTTGGCGGATCGACTGGCTAGCCAGCTGGGCCAACGGCCGTTGTGGATCAGCGGCCACAGTCGGTCAATTCGGCGGATTGGCTGGTGTACGGGTGCTGCCCAGAGTGCAATTACTGAGGCTGCAGCGGCTGGGCTGGATGCCTTTGTCAGTGGAGAGATATCAGAATCCACTACGCATCTTGCCAGAGAGTTGGGGATTCACTATTTTGCCGCGGGTCATCACGCTACCGAGCGTTATGGTGTTCAGGCGTTAGGGCAGTATCTGGCTGAGAAGTTTGGTATTTATCATCAGTTCATCGATGAAAATAACCCGGTTTGATGGACGTTTTCCGTTTGATGTAACCTGGCTGAAAGTCAGGCCTATCTTGACCTGAGCCGACGCATGTAAGAGAATGCGCCGTCTATTTAGGGGTAAATATCAGCATATACTGATTTTCCTGGGCCATATCTGATAAGATTCGGCCGGGATGTCAGCGTCCGGCCTACTCCGGGAGTCTTAAAATAATGAGTGTGGATCTAAAAAAGCGGCGGTTTTTAACGGCTGCAACCAGTGTGGTCGGTGCCGTGGGCGCAGGCTTTGTCGTAGTACCTTTCCTTAAGTCTTGGAATCCAAGTGAAAAAGCGAAAGCTGCCGGTGCGCCGGTTGAGGCCGATATCGGCAAGCTTGAGCCAGGACAGATGATGCGCGTCAAGTGGCGTGGCAAACCGGTTTGGGTTGTCCATCGTACGGAAAAGAACCTGGCCGATATGGAAGGTTTGGTTGGATCGCTGGCCGATCCAAATTCTGATCAGCCTCAACAGCCGGAATACTGCAAGAACGCCCATCGTTCACGCAAACCCGGTTACTTGGTTGCGGTCGGTATCTGTACTCATCTGGGCTGTTCGCCAACTTATCGCCCCGAAGTGGCACCGCATGATCTGGGTGCTGACTGGGTGGGTGGTTTCTTCTGTCCCTGTCACGGTTCACGCTTTGATTTGGCAGGACGCGTCTATAGCGGCGTACCTGCGCCAACGAACCTTGTAATTCCCCCTTATCAGTTCCTGACGGATACCCAGTTACTGGTGGGTGATGATGGAGGAGCTGCCTGATGAGTCTCATGAATTGGATTGACGAGCGCTTCCCGGCCACCAAGGTGTGGAATGAACACCTGGCTGAGTATTACGCGCCGAAAAACTTTAACTTCTGGTACTTCTTTGGCTCATTGGCCATGCTGGTACTGGTTAATCAGATCTTGACCGGTGTCTGGCTGGCCATGAGCTACAAACCGGATGCTGAGCTGGCCTTTGGTTCTGTTGAATACATCATGCGTGATGTGGAGTGGGGCTGGCTGATTCGCTACTTGCATTCGACCGGCGCTTCGGCCTTCTTTATCGTGATCTATCTGCACATGTTCCGCGGTCTGATCTACGGTTCCTACCGTGCGCCTCGTGAGCTGCTGTGGATTATCGGCATGGTACTTTATGTGCTGATGATGGCCACCGCTTTCATGGGTTATCTGCTGCCTTGGGGTCAGATGTCCTATTGGGGAGCGCAGGTGATCATTAATCTGTTCTCTGCGGTACCGGTAATTGGCCCCGATCTGGGCGTGTGGATTCGTGGTGACTACGTCATCTCCGATGCCACCCTGAACCGCTTCTTTGCGCTGCACTTCCTGTTGCCCTTCCTGCTGGCAGCAGTAGTATTTATCCATATTGTCGCGCTGCATAAAGTGGGTTCCAACAACCCGGATGGTGTCGAGATCAAGAAGAACAAGGATGAAAATGGCATACCGAAAGACGGTATCCCGTTCCATCCCTACTACTCGGTGAAAGATATCGCGGGTGTGGCAGGCTTCCTGTTCCTGTTTGCCGCTGCGGTGTTCTTTGCGCCAGAGATGGGTGGCTATTTCCTTGAGCCACCAAACTTTGACCCGGCCAACCCACTGAAGACCCCTGTGCATATTGCGCCGGTCTGGTACTTCACGCCTTACTACGCCATCCTGCGTGCCGTACCGTCAATTGCCGGTTCTGCATTCCCCGGTGTGGTAGCAATGGGTGCGGCGATTGTGATCATGTTCTTCCTGCCTTGGCTAGATCGCAGCGCGGTCAAGTCGATCCGCTATAAAGGCAATATTGTTAAGGGTGCGATTGCGCTGTTCGTCGTTGTGTTCATCCTGCTTGGATGGTTGGGGACACAGCCAGCAACACCTGGCTTGACCCTGCTGGCACAGATCTGCTCTGTGCTCTACTTCGCCTTCTTCCTGTTGATGCCAATCTACAGCAAGATGGATAAGACCAAGCCAGTTCCAGAGAGGGTGACCCAATGAAAAAGCTGATTGTTGCACTGTTATTAGCTGCGGTACCCCTGCTCGGTCTGGCTGCCGGCGGCGGTGTACACCTGGATGACGCCGATATTGATGTCTCTGATCAGGCATCACTGCAGCGTGGCGCCAAGTACTTCGTCAACTATTGTCTGAGTTGTCACTCAGCCAAGTTCCAACGCTACAACCGTATGGCAAAGGATCTTGGACTGACAGAAGATGAAGTCAAAGAGAACCTGATGTTCACCACCGACAAGATTGGTGACACCATGAACATCGCCATGAGCGAGGCCAATGCAGAGGCTTGGTTCGGCACCGCGCCACCGGATCTGAGTCTGATTGCCCGTGCCCGGGGTGTGGATTACATATACACCTATCTGCGTGGTTTCTATGTAGACCCAGCGCGTCCTTTCGGCGTGAACAACGTCGTGTTCAAAGATGTCGGTATGCCCCACGTGATGTGGGAACTGCAGGGCATGCAGAAGGCTGTATTTCATGAAGTCGATGGCCAGCAGGTGGTTGAGAAGCTGGTGCCTGTTGAGGGCGCGGCGGGAAAAGGCAAGCTGAGCCCAGAAGAGTTTGATGGCGCGATGCGTGATCTGACCGCCTTCCTGAGCTATGTGGCCGAACCCATCCAACTCGAGCGTAAGCGTATCGGTGTGTGGGTGCTGCTGTTTATCGGTATCTTCTTTGTGCTGGCCTATCTACTGAAGAAAGAGTACTGGAAGGATATCCACTGATCTAAAAGTGGCAGATCCGATAACCCGGGGGCGTACAGTTTAATGTATACTGTACGCCCCCGTTGTTTTTTGAGCAGCGGATTTCTTGTTGTTTGACCCTGATACTATTGTGGAGTGGTTTGTATGGCCGTTGTTGCGAACAAAAGATCTGTGATGACCATGTACTCGGATCCGAGTAGCCCCTATTGTCATCGTGTACGTCTGGTGTTGGCTGAGAAGAGTATTACTGTTGAAATTAAGGACGTTGATCCACTGAATATCTCTGAAGATATCATGGATCTGAATCCTTATGGCACACTCCCAACGTTGGTTGATCGGGATCTCACACTGTTTGAGTCTCGTATCATCATGGAGTATCTGGATGAGCGCTTCCCTCATCCGCCACTGCTGCCGGTGGATCCCGTCTCTCGCGCCAGTTCAAGACTGTATATGCATCGGGTCAGCAAGGATTGGTACACTCAGATGGAAGAGATCCTGGGTGGTGGTAAGGGTGCAGCCAAGGCGCGCAAAGAGCTACGTGAAAGCCTGATTGCGGCGGCCCCCATCTTCACTCATAAGCCGTTTTTTATGAGCGATGATTTCTCTCTGGTCGATTGCTCAATAGCGCCGCTGTTGTGGCGATTGCCTGTTTTGGGAATTGAGCTGCCGCCACAGGGAAAACCTGTACTGGATTATGCGGCGCGGATGTTTGAGCGTGAATCATTCCAAGACAGTCTTTCTGCCGCAGAACGCGAAATGCGTGACTGATATTTTGCAATGATGACGTCCAATCGCCCCTATCTGATTCGTGCGCTGTATGAATGGCTGGTGGATAACAATCTCACGCCTCACCTGTTAGTTGATGCGGGTAAAGAAGATGTCATCGTGCCGGTACAGTTTGTGGAGGAGGGACGTATCGTTCTCAATGTGACACCCACTGCTGTTAGGGGGTTGCAGCTTGGAAACGACTACATCACCTTTAATGCTCGCTTTGGTGGTACGCCGATGGATGTGGTTGTACCGCCTGAAGCGGTGCTCGGGATCTATGCGCGTGAAAATGGACATGGCATGTTATTTCCTGAAGAGGAAATCTCTGAGGATGACGATACCCCCCCCGATAATGACCCCAAGCCACCTCGTGACCGACCGACACTCAAGGTGGTCAAGTAGGTTGATCTAGTCCTCAGGTGGGCGCTGTCTGAAAGCGACCACCTTATTGTCATCACTGGGTAGTCCCAGGCTGAACTCTTCCAGCTGTATGCCCACCAGGATGATATGCCCGTCCTGACGTCCCGTACCTTCTTCACTATAGTCAAACTGAAACAGTCGGCGTATCCGAATGCCTTGTCGGGTCCAGCGCAGTCCAAGTCGACGCAGTGCGACTGTCTGATCCAGAAATTGCAGGTTATGGCGGTCACAGCCTGCTTTGCAGATGGCGGTGGCAATTTCCCGCGCACGGGCACTATCCAGCCAGAACCAGATCAGTAGTCCGATAATCAATAGCGGGGCAATCGTCGACATGACCGCTATAGTACATAATAAACGGACGCGTGGTGAGTGTGGTCTGGAGGCCGGGATGAGTAAACTTACAATTGTGCAAGGGGATATCACAACGCTCTGCGTAGATGCCGTAATCAATGCCGCCAATCCCAGTCTGCTGGGTGGTGGCGGGGTCGATGGTGCGATACACCGGGCCGCTGGCCCTGAATTGCTAAAAGCCTGTCGCAGCCTGGGTGGTTGTGCTACGGGTGAGGCAAAGATGACGCCGGGTTTTAAGCTGCCAGCCAAATGGGTCATCCATACTGTGGGCCCCATCTGGCGAGGGGGTGATGCTGGTGAATCAACGCTGTTGCGTGACTGTTATCGCAACAGTCTCAGACTGGCCAGGGAGAAGGGCTTGCTACGTGTTGCTTTCCCAGCGATCAGTACCGGTGTGTATGGATTTCCGAAACGGGCGGCGGCTGAGATAGCGGTTGCAGAGATGAGTCGGGCTGAGGGCTTTTGCGAACTGATTGCCTGCTGCTTCAGTGAGACAGATGCTGAGCTTTATCAAACGGTCTACAAAAAAATGTCGAGTTAATTCGGCTATTAAATTCAGTATCAAATAAGGAGTCGTTGTGGCTTGGTTAGATGAGTTCTCTCTTGTGTTGATTGTTGCGGCTTGTCTGTTACTTGGTCTGGCACCGTTTACCCCGGAGCCCCATGTCTGGGAGAAACTCAAGATGTTGATGGAGGGTAGGTTGATCCGGCCTCTGGATATATTTGATCTGCTATTGCACGGGGCGCCTTTTGTCGTGTTGTTGCTGAAACTTAACAGGATGCGCCAGCAGAGAAGCTGATTGTTCTGGGCGATGTCGCCCTAGGTTGGAATCAATGTCAGCTTGAGCTGAGATGGTGTCTATGCGCTTGGCCGATCAGATTGCTTAGATATTCATCCTTCGGTCACTGCTAATGCCTTGCGGTGTAATGCCTCGAGCATTGGTAAGGTCAGCGGATTTTGTGGTTTGCTTGGATAGACCACATAAGCGGGCAGTTCAAAGCTGGCGGCGGCTTCTACCCGAAAGAGCCTTCCCTGTTGAATATAGGTCTGTACCAAACGACTTGGAAAAAAGCCTGAGCCATGAGTCTTCAGGATATGCTGCAGACCCATCCAGCTGATACCTACGATCACCCTGGGACTGCTGAGCTCTGGGAAAGCGCCGGTTAATTGGGTTAAAAATTCAGGACCCCAGTCCACGTGAACATAGCGATCAGGACTCGGTGCTTGTATCTCTGACGGGTCACTGGTAACCAGGATTAGCTGCTCCTTGAGGAGGGGTTCGACCTGAAGTGACGGACGACTCTGGGGTGTGTACATGACGCCAATATCCATACTCCCGTCAACAAGATCCTGCATCAGCCCCTCCTCAAATCCAATCTGAGCTCTTAGCTGCACGTCCGGGAACTCTTCGGTCATCTCTTTCAACCAGGGTACGAGCAGGCCGTCCCAGAGTCCGAAGCGCCCACCTATGGTCAATGCACCTTTAAAGGTGCGTGCCACCCCCACCTCATGCCGGGCTCGCTCCAACGTTTGCACCATACTGGCGGCATAACGCAGGAACTGCTGCCCGGCAGGTGTCAGGGAGGCGCCGGATTTGTTGCGTATAAAAAGGTCGCATCCCAAATAGCTCTCTAGCGTGCTGATGCGACGGCTTACAGCGGCTTGGGTGATATGCAGGGTCTTGGCTGCACCAACAAAACTACCCGTATCCACCACTTTGAGAAATGTGCGTGCGAATTCTATATCCATTGATAGCGGCCTTTTAATATAACGTATAGTTATATTATCGTTGATTATTTTTCGTTTGTGTAATGTTATGTCATGGGATTATTGTTAAATCATAATCAGGACTGGATAGCAGGTCCCTGATTAAGTTTTCGATGGTGGGAGAAACATCGAATCGTTTATTCTAATACTGAAAGGAGGTCGCCATGATCGTACCTGCCTATGCCAAAATGTTAGTCTCTTCTCATGCTGGATGGGAGGATGTGGAGCGTGTCCATCCTTCTGTCATTTCGCTGTTTCTTTTTCTGGTTTTGCCGATGTCCTTTGTGCCGCCTGCGATGATTCTCTATGCGGGCTTTGACTATGGTGCTAATTACTTTGAAGCGGCAAGCAGGATTACCTGGGTGGCGAGTTCGTTGCTGTTTCTGGTTGCAGAATTGGTAACGGTGCCACTGATGGCCTGGGCGATTACAAGTATCGCCGAGACACGCGGTATCCGTGCCAAATACAGTGATACCTTTGCGGTGGCATCCATCGCGGCGGTGCCGATGTGGCTCTCTTCAGTGGCGTTGTTCGTACCTAATCCACTGTTTGTCATTGGCATCGTGTTACTGGGTTTGATTGCGGCGATAAGCCTCATCTACCATGGGATCGCCGGGCTGATGCATCTGCATGAGGAAGTGGAAGTGGCGGCCATTACCTACACGACGATTTGCTTTGGCGTCATTGCCTGGATGGTGTTGATATCATTGGTTTTTCTGCCGCTATTGTAAAAGTCAGATCGACCCGGCCGAGGTTGGCCGGGTGATAGAAGGAGATAGGGGGTATCTGGGCGGATAAGTAAATGAGCATGAGGTTGTCTATGGCTTTGTGAGCCGATCCAGCCGCAGGCGCTGGCGTTCATCAAACAGACGGCGTGAGCCGATCCAGACGGCGACAATAGCCCCCAGACCCGTACCGACTGCTATCAATAGTAAGATCATGATCTGATATTTTGCCGCCTCCATAGGTGGGCTTCCTGCCAATATTTGCCCGGTCATCATACCGGGCAAACTGACAATTCCAGCGGCGGCCATGGCGTTGATGATCGGTATCAGGCCGGAGCGCAATGCCTCGCGGCGTATCTCGCCAATGGCCTTGCTCCAACTTTCTCCCAAGATTAATTGTGCCTCGATTGCACCACGCTCCTGCCAGGCACTTTTGGTGAGGTTATCCAGCGCAATTGCCATTCCGGACATGGTGTTGCCCAGTAACATGCCCAATAGGGGGATCAGGTATTGCGGCGTGTACCAAGGGTCAACCTGAATCACCAGGTGTAGTGCCAGCAACGTGATACTGAAGGAGGAGATAAACATGGAGAGGGTACCGATACCGATACCCCAGACCCCCTTGAAGCGCCTTTTCTGCCGAGCCATCACCTCATAGCCTGCGACGCCGAGCATGAACAACGTAAGGGCGATGATCGGTAGCGGTGCGTTTTGACTGAACAATGTTTTCAGAATCAGTCCAAGTAGCAGCAGCTGAACAATACTGCGCAGTGCAGCGATTAGCAGCTGTCGCTCAACACCCAACTTAAGGCGCCAGGAGAGCCCTGCCAATCCCAGGACTAACAGCGCAGCGATAGACAGATCAAGGGCGCTGAGCTGAATCAGTGTCATGCGTTGGCCTCCGCCGCTATCCGATTACCCACAATCTGTAGTCGATGTTGGCTGATCCGCTTGCGCTGCAAAGGATCATGGCTGACCCAAAGAATGGCGGCCCCATGCTCTTTGGCATAGCGTAAGATCAACTGTTCAACATGGGCCGTATTGTCGGGATCGAGATTGGCGGTTGGCTCATCCAATAACAGCACGGCAGGTTTTCGATCAAGCAGTCGTGCGAGGGCGAGACGCTGCCGTTCTCCGCTGGATATGCGGGAAACCTGCCAACCCAGGCAGTCGGCATCCAGGCCAAGCTCGGCCAGTAGCTGTATAGGTGTTGTAATGAAATGTTCGCTGACCTGGTCGCGCCACCAGTGACTTTCAGCAGGCAGTAGGCCGACTTGTCTGCGCCAGTCAGTGGCTGGCATGGCGAACATGGAGTGGCCTGCGACCAGCGCATCACCCTGGTGTGGATCGAGATCAGCAATGGCGCGCAATAGACGGGTTTTGCCGCTGCCCGAGAGGCCCGTCAGGGTTACGCATTCACCGGGTTCTATACTGAGGTCGATCGGCGCCAGCCCAGGGCCTTCAAACTGTTTGAGTTCCAGGCCACTCATGTTGATCAGTTGTGTCGGCGGATAAAGATCAGATCCCAGACGCCGTGCCCCAGTCTCTGGCCCCGTTGTTCAAATTTGGTCAGCGGACGATATGAGGGGCGTGGCGTGTAATTTCCTTCGCCCGCGCTGTTTTCGAACTGATCCTGGGCTTCGGTGAGTACTGCCATCATCTGTACGGCATACGCTTCCCAGTCGGTCGCAGCATGGAAGAAGCCGCCAGGCTTGATGCACCGGTAGAGGTGTTTGAGAAAGCCAGGGTTGAGGATACGCCGTTTGTGATGACGTTTCTTATGCCAAGGGTCTGGAAAAAACAGGAACAGTCCCTGCAGGGATGCATCGGCCAATCTGTTGTTCAACACCTCAATAGCGTCATGTTTCATGATGCGTATATTCGTGAGATCCAACGCCTCAATCTTTAGTAGCAGATGCCCCACGCCGGGTCCATGTACTTCTATGCCCAGGTAATTCTGCTCGGGGTGTGCGGCGGCCATCTGGGCTAATGATTCGCCGTTACCGAAACCAATCTCAACAAATACCGGATTTTCATTGCCGAATAGCGCCTGAAAGTTGAGTGGTTCGGCTGTGTAGTCTATGCCATAGTCTGGCCAAAGGTCGTCAAACGCACGCTGTTGCCCTGGAGTAAGTCGCCCCTGACGCAAAACAAAACTACGAATGGGACGATGTATTTTTTCCTGATCTGACATGAAGATTTGGTTAGCGATAGAGTTATGCTGCGTTGTTACTTGGTTGTATACCGCCAGAACGGTATAAAGGTGTTTCCAGCTGGATTCTACACTAAACTGGCTGGGCATCGTGATCTGATTCATCAACAAAATAATAACGGAAGCAGAGGGGTGGGAGATTGAACCAGTGGACTGAGAATCTTATTTCGGTTGATCTGGCACAAACCCTGGATGGGCTGTTTGTGCAGCGGATCAAGCGCACGCCTGACCGTGTGGCCTACTGCAGCTACAACCGTACGAGCAAGGCGTGGCAAGAGTACAGTTGGCGTGATATGGGAGAAATGATCGCACGCTGGCAAGTGGTGTTGTCAAAGGAGCCGCTAAAGCCAGGCGATCGTGTTGCGTTGTCACTGCGTAACTCGCCCGAGTGGGTGGCATTTGACCAAGCTTGTCTCGGATTGGGTTTGGTGGTGGTTCCACTCTACACGGATGATCGACCGGATAATATTGCCTACATTCTGGAAGATGCCGCGGTCAAACTCCTACTGGTGCAAGATGGTAGTCGCTGGAAGCGTCTGGCGTCTGCCATTGGTTATAACTCGACGGTGCATCGGGTGTTTATTCAGGATTCGGGAGCGGATGATGCCGCATTATTGGCATCAGATAAACGGGTCCGCTGCGTGGACGATACCCTGCCTGCAGAAGCGCCGGTGTTACAGCAGCGTAGCGGAAACCCGCACAAGCTGGCCTCGATTGTATACACATCCGGTACAACAGGGCGGCCCAAGGGTGTCATGCTCAGTCACCACAATATGTTGTCGATAGCGCATGCCTCGATCACCGTGATCGACTGCTATCAAGAAGATATTTTCCTTTCGTTTCTACCCTTATCACATACGTTGGAGAGAACAGCCGGGTACTACCTGCCAGTAATGACCGGCTCCTCCGTCGCTTATTCCCGTTCGATTGGACAGCTGGCGGAAGACCTGACGCTGATGCGCCCCACCGTTATGATCGCCGTGCCGCGCATCTTTGAGCGGGTATACGGGCGTATTACCGATCAGATTGCCAAGCGGCCTGTACTGCCGCGCAAGTTATTTCATTTGGCCGTAAGGACTGGATGGAGTCGTTTCCAGCATGAACAGGGGCGGTCGGGCTGGCGGCCTTCCCTGTTGCTCTGGCCGATCCTGGATAAGTTGGTTGCGTCAAAAGTTACCGCCCGTCTTGGCGGTAGACTGCGCATTGCCGTGAGTGGCGGTGCGGCACTCTCACCTGATATTGCCCAGCTATTCATCGGTTTGGGTATTCCCATCTTGCAGGGCTATGGCCTGACCGAAACCAGTCCAGTGGTGAGTGTGAATCCACTGGAAGATAATGACCCCGGCAGTGTCGGCGTCCCGTTACGTGGTGTAGAAGTTAGTACCGGTCTGGATGATGAGTTGCTGGTGCGGGGGCCGGGGGTGATGCTGGGCTATTGGAACAATCATGCCGCCACTGCCAAGATAATAGATTCTGACGGCTGGCTGCACACGGGTGATCAGGCCCGTATAGAGAATAACCATATCTATATCACTGGGCGCATCAAGGATATTTTGGTGCTCTCTAATGGTGAGAAGGTGCCGCCCAGCGATATGGAGCTGGCCATTGCATTGGACCCCTTGGTTGAGCAGGTGATGGTGGTGGGTGAGGGAAGGCCTTACCTTAGCGCCCTGGTGGTACTCGAGGCAGATAGCTGGCCGGGATTTGCACAGGACTGCGGGCTTGATCCGATGTCACGTGAAACTTTGCAGCATTCCCAGGTGGTTTCAGCGATATTGCAGCGAATTAAACTGGCGCTAAAGCATTTCCCCGGTTATGCCAAGATCCGCCGTGTCACCCTGCAGTTGGAGCCCTGGACAGTGGATAATGGACTGCTAACTCCGACCCTGAAAGTAAAGCGTGCCCGTGTACTGAAACGGTTTGAGCAAGAGGTAGCGGCTATGTATGACGATGGCCCGACTCAGGGGAAGCGATGATATGGCAGGCTTCCTGTTTCATTGTGCTTGCGTCCAACCCATGGCAGCGCATAGAATCGGCAGCGCGTAGCGGGTGTAGTTCAATGGTAGAACGGCAGCTTCCCAAGCTGCATACGTGGGTTCGATTCCCATCACCCGCTCCATTTATTTCCCCTCTTTGTCTCTGATCTCTCTCATGCGAAAACTCTACGAGTGTCGTGATCGTCTACAAGCCCAAATGCTGCAGGATGATCTTTCTGCGCGCCATATTAAAACGGTCATTCAGGGGGACTATTTGAGCGGGGCGGCGGGCGAGCTTTCCGCTATCCAGTTCCCGGTACTCTGGATTGTTGAGGACGGTGACTACGACCGCGGCCGGGAATTAATAGAGCAGTATCTTAATGAGCCCGTCGATGCGCAGGGCGACTGGCAGTGTTCGCAGTGTGGTGAGCGGGTGGAAGGGAATTTTGATATCTGCTGGAAATGTCTATCGCCACGCGATTGAAAGGTTAAAAGATGTTTCAGTTGGCATTATTGGCGCCCCTTCAGGTGGTACTTGTGCCGATTTTGGTTCATGCTTAGTGAATGCAGGGGAGGTGCGTCGAGCGGAATCTAGCCCCTGACTGGGTAGGAACAGAATAAATAAAATGGAGTATGTGATGGGCAAGCTATTCAAGATTATTGGCGGCTTTTTGGTGGTTATTGTGGTGCTGGTGGTCGCAGCAGTCATCATTCTGCCGATGGTTGTCGATCCCAATGACTATAAAGACGAAATTATCACTCAGGTCAAAGAGCAGACAGGTCGAGACCTGAAGATTGCGGGTGATCTCAAGCTCTCCGTATTTCCCTGGCTAGGTGTGGATATAGGCGGATTGGAGCTTAGCAACGCCAAGGGATTTGGCGACAAACCCTTTGCCGTGGTGAACAGTGCTGCAGTTCGGGTAAAACTGATGCCACTGCTCAGTAAACAGTTGGAGGTTGATACCATTGGTCTTGAGGGGTTGGCACTCAATCTCGCCAAGTCAAAGAGTGGTGCAACCAACTGGGATGATCTCGCCAAAGAGGGCGATGATACACCAAAAGATAATCAGGAACAGACGGGTGGTGCTGGCCTGGAGGGTTTTGTAATTGGCGGTGTGGATATCAGTAATGCCAATATCAGTTGGGATGATGCCAGTACGGGTCAGCATTATACGGTCGATCAGTTTTATCTGAAGAGTGGCGCCATTCAATCTGGGAATCCTGTAAGCCTGGAGCTCGGGGCGCAGCTTCAGAGTAAAGAGCCTGAGCTGAAGGCCAAGATCAAGCTGGAAGGTACGGTGTCGCTCGAAGAGGCCGCCAAGCGGATGCAGGTCAAGGGGCTGAATCTCCAAGTAGATGCCACCTCTCCACTGCTGAAGCAGGGAGCGATGAGCCTCAATCTGGCCGCCGATGTGGGTATGACGCTAGACGGACAATCGCTATCGGTTGATGGTCTGATCATCACCTCTGATGCACTGAAACTCACGGGCAACCTGAAGGGTAGCAATCTGGCTGCCAAGCCAGCATTCAGTGGCTCATTGAACCTTGCAGAGTTGAACTTGAGAGAGTGGCTGACAGGTCAGGGAATAGCCGTACCAGAAACCGCAGATCCACAGGTATTGACCCGCTTTATGGCCTCGTTAGAGGTGGCGACAAAAGGTGATGTCACCCAGCTCAACAAGTTGGCTATCGGACTGGATGATACCAAAATTAACGGCAGTGCCAGCCTGAAGGGATCGGCTATTGGTTTTGCAGTCGACGTGGACTCTATCAATGTGGATCGTTATCTGCCGCCGGTAAAAGAGACGCCCAAAACAGCGGGTGAGGGTTCTACAGCCGGTGCGAAATCAGCGGGTGATGAGCCCTTGCTGCCCATTGATACTCTTCGTTCACTGAATTTGAACGGTACCCTTAAGATTGGCCAGATGATCATCAACAAGTTGACCGCCAAGCAGGTCGAAGTGACGGTCAAGGCCAACCAGGGCAAGATCAATCTAAACCAAAAGATAGGTGCTTTCTATCAAGGTAGCTTTGCCGGCCAAGTTGATCTGGATGTTGCCGGCAAGACGCCCATTATGCACATCAACAAGCAGGCCAAAGATATCCAGGCGGGGCCGTTGCTGAAAGACCTGATTGAAAAGGATAAGTTTGACGGTACAGGTAATTTTCAAGCAAAGTTGCAAACTACGGGTAACAGTGTCAATGCCATCAAACGCGGCCTGAATGGTGATCTCAGTTTTCGTTTTGAGAACGGCACGGTAAAAGGATTTAATCTGGCCCAAATGATCCGTGAAGGAAAGGCCAAGCTGAAGGGCGACAAACTCCCGGCAGACAGTGCGCCAGCCCAAACCGATTTTTCCGAGATGAGTGGTAGTGCAATCATTAAGCAGGGTGTATTGAACAACCAGGATCTGTTGGCCAAGTCTCCTTATCTTCGCGTGACCGGTGCTGGTCAGGTAAACCTGGTGGCTGAAACGCTGGACTACATTGTCAAGACTGTCATTGTCAGCACCGCAGCAGGCCAGGGAGGTGAAGGGCTTGAGGAGCTCGAGGGTATACCTATCCCGGTTAAATTGACTGGCCCCTATGCTTCACCGAAATACGCTATAGACTGGGCTCAAGTTGTCACAGGTAGTCAGAAAGCCAAGCTCGAAGAGAAGAAGGCCGAAGTCAAACAGCAGGTGGATGAAAAAAAGGAAGAAACTAAGAAAAAGCTCGAAGATAAGCTGAAAAGTAAGCTAAAAGGGCTGTTTAACTGATCTTTCGTGCCGGATTGTGACGTTTTCGCACTTAATTCATTTGAGTAGCGGACGTCTATCCCATATTATATTGAGAGGGATACTGCTAGGTCAGCACCTGGCGGGAACTGCGCGTAAAATACAAAACAACACTAGGAGATGACGATGACCAATAGCACCCTTAAGAAGCTTGCCGCAATGGCGCTTACTCTGGGTTTGGTGACAGGCTGTGCCAGCACCGATCAACTGAAACAGATGCAGGCTGATATTGCTGATCTGAAAGATAACACAAGCGCTGCAATGTCAGCGGCTCGCGATGCCAAGCTGACTGCTGATACTGCAGATCGTAAGGCATCCGCAGCAATGAATGCAGCCAATGCCGCTCAGGCTTCTGCCGACGAGTGTGCAGAGAAGTGTGACCGCATCATGCAGAAATCCATGGCGAAATAATCTTCGCCCGGATTAAAAAAAGCCCGGCGGTTAAAACCCCGGGCTTTTTTTGTTTATCGTCGAGCATCAAAAAAAGTAACCCTGTTCTTTAAAACCATAGGGCGGTCACAGCTGTCAGCTTTTCATTTTTCGAAATCCAACCATAGGGCGGGCCGTGCCCGCCGATAACACCGTGGCAGTTTCCCATCCAGCACAAGCGCCCACGGGACGCCCTATGGTGGGTTCACCGGTCGGCTTTTTTTGAGGATTGGATTTTGTTGCAGCGCGCCGAGGGGCTGAGGGGCAACGGGGGTTATTCGGTCCCCGCGTCTATTTCAGCCTTCTCCAGTGAGTTGGATAGCAGAAGATTCTTTTGTGGCGACAGCAGCGGTTGTTGCAGTTGAGTGGGTGGTGCCGAAGTCACGGCCACGGGAATCCCACGTTGTCCCTTCGCCGCCAGTTTCATAGCATCCCAATCGGGTTTCAGGTCCCGTTCACCAATGGCACTTAGTATAGCTCTGACCATCGGGGTGAAATTGACCCCTTGCTCTGCCCGCTGTTCACTGAGTGGTGGATGTGCCTCTACATAGAGCCGTCCATCTTCCCAGCCCGCCTTATAAGGTGTGTTAACAATCCGCACCGGCGTATTAACCGGGACCTGCTCAAACAGGGATGCAATATCTTCCGGATAAAGCCGAATGCAACCATGACTGACCCGCATGCCAACACCGTAAGGTTTGTTGGTGCCGTGGATCAGATAACCTGACATGCTTAAATAGAGCGCATGCTCGCCCAGTGGATTATCAGGCCCTGGCTTCACCACAGCTGGAAGTGGATCGCCGTTTTCCGCATGCTCTTTAAGTATCGATTTCGGTGGACGCCAGGTGGGCTTGTGCTGCTTTCGGGTAATGCGCGCAATGCCCGTGGGGGTGCTCCAGCCTTCGCGACCAATACCCAGGGGATGGGTGATCACCCGACCTTCATCTTTCGGATAATAATAGAGTCGGAGTTCAGCCAGATTGATGACGATTCCTTCCCGCGGTCCGGCAGGCAAGATGAAGCGGGTTGGGAGCACAATGGTCGTTCCTTCACCCGGTAGCCAGGGATCAACGTCTGGATTGCTTTCAGCTAACTCTGCATAGCCAAGATCATTCAGTCGGGCGATATCGGAAAAGGTATCCTCATAGCGCGTCTGAACCTGAAGGGTATTACCGACAATGTCATTACCTGCTGGTGGTAATGGGAAACTCAGCGCCAAGCCGAGGCTAGGCAGGCTGTAGAGCAGGGCGGTTAATCCAAATAAGCGTCTATTCACAGAGGTAATATCAGGTTGTTCACAGTAGGCATATTGTGACATAAAGCGTCTAGGCCGTCTGCGAAGCCGTAGGCATGGGTGAAATATGCGCAGAGGATGGTATCTTGCAAGACCCCGCAGTATTCTCGAACTTGATCGTGGCTTGGTATCACCGGCAGGGTAGAAAAGACTTACCCTGGCAACAGAACCCGACACCCTATCGTGTATGGATCTCGGAAATCATGTTGCAGCAGACCCAGGTGGCTACAGTTATCCCCTACTATGAGCGCTTCATGCAGCGCTTTCCTCAATTGCACGATCTGGCCACGGCCAAGCCGGATGAGGTGCTGCACTACTGGTCGGGGCTGGGTTACTACGCCCGTGCCAGGAATCTACATCGAGCTGCGCAACAGATTATCCAGACCCATGCCGGGCAATTCCCCGAGACGTTGGAGACGCTAATGGCACTGCCGGGCATCGGGCGTTCGACGGCAGGAGCAATACTTTCACTCGCGCTGAATCATCCCCAACCCATCCTGGATGGGAATGTGAAACGCGTACTGACGCGCTGTTTTGCCATTCCTGGCTGGCCAGGTGCATCGCAGGTACAGAAGCAGCTATGGTCGTTGACGGAAAGGCTCACGCCCTCGTTGGAGACAAAGGCCTATAACCAGGCAATGATGGATATCGGCGCCACTCTCTGTCTCCGCACTAAACCGCGCTGTGATCGCTGTCCGGTACAGGTCGTGTGTCAGGCCTCCCAGCAGGGTGATGCAACCGCCTATCCAGAGCCTAAACCACGAAAAAAGCTCCCCACGCGATCGGTGGTCATGCTGTTGGTTTATGATGCGCAAAATCAAGTGCTGCTGGAAGCGCGGCCTGAAAAGGGCATTTGGGGTGGCCTTTGGGGGCTTCCTGAATTCAGTGATAGGCTGGCTGCAGAAGCCGCTGTCAATGTCTGGTTTGGTGACCATCATCGAGGCTTAATCTGGTGGGAAGAGCGGCGCCATACCTTCAGTCATTTTCATCTTTTGATCACGCCGCTTGTGGTTGGGCTGACAAATCAGATTGCATCCATAATGGATGGGAGCAACAGAGTTTGGTATAACACTAATAGACCCGATAAAAGGGGTTTGGCGGCGCCGGTTTCACGACTGATCGAAGCGCTAAAAGAGACAATAAAGGAGAAAGGCGATGAGCCGCATGGTGGAATGCGTAAAACTAAATAAAATGGCCGAAGGTCTAGAGCGGCCGCCTTATCCAGGAGCGTTGGGACAGCGGGTATTCGACAATATTTCCAAAGAGGCGTGGCAGTTATGGCTACAGCAGCAGACGATTCTGATCAATGAAAACCGCCTGTCGCTGGCAGAACCCAAATCCAGAGTGTTCCTGGAGGAGCAGATGGTCAAGTTCCTGTTTGAGGGGGGTGGCACCCAAGTTAACTTCACTCCCTGAGACTAAAGCAGGAAGCCCCTTGCAGAAGGGAAAAACAGGTCTTCAACCTCAATTCCCACTTGACTCTGACGGCGTGTATCGGTTTAATACGCCCTCTTCAAGGCTAGGTAGCTCAGTTGGTAGAGCAGCGGATTGAAAATCCGCGTGTCGACGGTTCGATTCCGCCCCTGGCCACCATACACACAAACGGCTCGCATTTATGCGGGCCGTTTGCTTTTCTACCTTGCTCAATCCAGTCTGTCCAGTGGGCTGGTAACCGCATTTCCACCCTTCCCCAGTACATGGGTATAAATCATTGTCGTTTTTATATCTGAATGACCCAAGAGCTCCTGTACGGTTCGAATATCGGAGCCCGACTCCAATAGATGTGTGGCAAAAGAGTGTCGCATGGTGTGACTGGTAACACGTTTGGTGATGCCTGACTGAACGGCAGATTTACGCACAGCGCGTTGTATAACGGTTGGGTGGATGTGGTGGCGGCGATGAGTACCCGTACGAGGGTCAGTGCCAACACGGCTTGCCGGGAACAGATATTGCCAGCGAAGTTCTTTTTCTGCGCTGGGATATTTTCTTGCAAGTGCTTCAGGCATGAAAACACCCCCAAAGCCGGCTTTCAGGTCCTCAGTGTGTTTTAGCTTTACCCATTCGATCTGTTTTCTCAGTTGATTGATGAGTGATGTTGGCATCGGTACTACGCGGTCTTTCTTACCCTTTGCTTCATGAACCGTAATTGAGCGATACTCAAAATCCAGGTCAAGTAATCTCAGGCGCACACACTCCATCACCCGCAAGCCTGTGCCGTACATCAGTCGGACCATTAAGCCGGTCTGGCCGCGTAATGGCTTCAATATCATACTCACTTCGTTTCTGCTGAGTACCGTAGGTACGCGTTTGTGTGGCTTTGGGCGCCTGAAGTTGCCGATATCACCTAACGGTTGCTCAAGCGTGCGGGAAAAAAAGAATACCAGCGCATTAAGTGCCTGAGCCTGGGTTGCGCCGGTTACCTTGCGTTTTACCGCTAAATACTCTAAAAAGGAAGCCACTTCAGGTTCGGCACAAACATCAGGACGACAGCATTTGTGAAATCGAAGGAAGCGATTGATCCATCCCAAATAACTCTTCTCCGTGTTCATGGACAGATCGGTCATACGTATTGCCGCAATAAAACGGGCGTAGACTTCCGGGTGTTTTTGACCCAGAAAATTGCCTGGGCGCTCAGCACCTGCGCTTGCAGATTCATAGGTACGGGCAACCGTGGGGTGATCATTACCCAAAGCCTCACAAGCGGCAGACCAGTAATACCAATCAAATTGTTCTGCCCAGCCAACTCGCAGGAAATGGTGGAAGAGAAAACGCAGGGCATCGATTTTTTGTCGATATTGCCAAGGAGAGAGGGCCGGATTATTGCTGAGCCGGGAAAGCCACTTTGTCAGGGACTCAGGCCGATGTTCGCGCAATTTGATTTGCGGGTGGTCATCAATAAATTTTTGAACATGTTTTCGATACCAAGGCCTGGACCCCTCAGAAATACCGAACCGTTTGAGTACCAAAAGGTAGTTTTCCCAGAATTTGTTAACCTGCGAGTCATTGGTATCACCAGCGGTAGAATCAGACATTGCGCCTCCTTGCTCTATGTCTCAATAATAGAGAACAAATATAGAACAATAAGTCGCATATTACAAATATTCGTGCGTGCTTGCTGCATTTCTCACTTATGGCAGCGTAGAAGCCGCATAATCAACTGTTAAGGCTACAAATACATGATTGAAGTTGACCAAATATGTGAGGGTTCAATTAATTATGGTGGTTGCTCAGATGAGAAAATACGTCATGCAGAAAGAGAGCTGGATGTTACCTTTCCTGAAAGCTATAGGTATTTCCTCAAAACATATGGTTCTTCGATAGGGGATAGTTTAGAAATATATGGACTACCGGACAAGACGGATGATCAACCACTTTGGATTAATTGTGTTGAACAAACGATAAAAGATAGGCAATTGGTGGGAATACCTAAGGCCTACGTAGCTATTTCGCATGATGGTATGGAAAGCGCCTACTACCTAGATTGCTCAGAGAGCCCTATATCGAAAAAATGCGTGGTGATTGAATGGAGCCCTACTAATAATGGTGGGAAAACTATTTTCACATCATTTAGTGAGTTTTTGCAGAGTCATGGAAAGCCTTAACCAGTCGCACCAGCCGATGCGTCACCGCTGCGCGGCTCCTTTCGGCTGTGCAAGGCGTTATGCGAACAAGTCATGATCAAACTTGTTGAATTAGACAAAAGTACTTTCTATGCAAAGGAAGTAGATGTTGTTCGTTTAAAGCGAGAAGCAGGCTTTCTATCCGAGTTTCTCGAAACTTTATCCGTTGATGAACTTAATCTTAAAAATAGTATTTTACCTTTTTGCAAAGCCGCAATAGAGAGGCCAGATGAATTTCCAATAGATATTTACGATGAACCTTTACCTATTACTCACATGCTAGATTCTGGCATTACATTTCCAGCGCATTTCCTAGAAATATACTCGCAATTTTTTAATACCGCGGTAGGTGCGAGAATTGATCTGGAAAATAGAGTTGAAAAGGGCGATAAACTGTATGCTCCTATGGAGTTTGAGTAAATTGCATAACAAGGCCAAGCACAATCGTGCAATGCAAAAAGCGCATTGCACTGGACAGCCTACGCTGTGCTTCGGCTGCCTGTGTTGGCGGCGTTAAAGCAAGAATGGATGGATCGGTAGAAAATCTTTATTGCTGGTTGAGAGAATGGGTCTATTGAAAACCAGTTAAATAATATAGGCCGTGCAGAGATGGAGTCGTAGGATAGAGCGTGCCGTCATGAATGGAATCGCCTTTTTGATACCGTTTAGAGTATATATCGGGTTCCGGTCCACACCGGTGCGGGTCCAAAGCATCGCAGGGAGCATTTGTGAAAATAGGGCGAAGTAATATGGGTCCGTTGTTGTTTGTAGGGCGGAGCTTTAACCAGTTGCACCAGCCGATTCGCCACCGCTGCGCGGCGGCTCCCGGCTGTGCAAAACGTTAGCAGTCAATAATATGGAAATATCAGGTTTATACATTTACGTCGATGGCTCCGATCTAGAAGAAGTATCGGAGCAAATTGAAAGTTCACTAGTTGAGTGGTTGGCTTCAAATAGCATGGAAGCCAACGTTGTTAACCATCAACATGAGCGAACACCGGATCTGTCACCCGAAGACTACGCAGATTGGGATTTAGGTTTAAATATTACTATCGGCCAAATTAACTTTTTGCCTGAGTTGCTAGACCATACTTATGGTTTAGCGTTAAAACACAATCGAGATTTTGTTGTTGGTTATTATTCTGAGGCCAGTGGTATTTCAGAAGATATCACCTTTTTTGGCGCCGAGAGTGGCAAACCTAAAACGGAACAAATAACAGAGTTCTTAAAATAAACTGCTAACAAGGCGCTCAAGCAAGGACAAATTTTCCGTGGCCGATTTTTGTGCTTTAAAGCTACGCTAGCACAAAAACGTCCACTCCAAATTTGCCGCTTAGCTTGGCGTTATGACGACAACTAAAAATAAAGAGGAAGTTTAATGAAGCGCTTTATATTTGTCTTGGCTCTTTTCATGTACTCACCATATTCAATTTCTAGTGAATGTGACGACAAGATGGCTGAGTACTTGGATTTCGCAGAAAAAAGCCCAAGTGATGCTCTTGAAAAATACTTAGCTAATAGTGATACATGCGAGAACCGTGACGTATTGGCCGGCACTCTTTATGTGATGTCCGGAGACTTAATATCTGGGGAGAAGCACTACAATAAATCTATTGCCGAAGGCAAGGCTCTTGCTTTTGCTTATTGGCAGTTAGCTGGATTAGAGCTTTCTAGGCGTAATCTTCAAAAAGTCATAGATTATTGCCAGGAGTCACTAAAAATAGAAAAACACTTTATGTGTTATCGCCATAGTGGAATTGCCTTATCTTTAGCTGGAGAACATAGTTTGGTGCCAGACTATTTTGGTGCTGCACACCAATTAAATCCAAATATATTCTCAGATACAGATTTCATGGCTTATCTGGCATATTCTTATACTGAACTAGGCAAATATGAATTGGCGAAAGGATCCATTACGCTCGCAATAAAACACAACGAAAATGCTAAGCAAAATGCTGTTTTTGTAGATGCGTATAAGAATTGGAAGTCGAAGAGTGGGCAATAGGAGGGGTGGTCATAACAAGGCCAGTCAATGCGATGCTTAGCACGCCTGCTGGCGGCGTTAAATGCTAATTATGGAGCTGACCGAAATTGAAGGAAAGAGACTGAGGCGTTTTCTCTTTGAAAGCGAAGAGTGTGATTTTGTGGAGTACGCAAAATCCATCAAATCAACTGCTGAACTTCACTATTTTTTATGGAACTACAATTGCGACGATGGCATTGAGGCTGTCAGATCGGTTGTAGAAAATAAGTTTTGTGATTTCGGAACAGCGTTGATGGCATTTTGGTATCTAGGTGGTACCGATTGGCTAGATGAAAAATACGTTAAGTCTATAAACCTTGATGGTCACTTCGATCAGGAGCTTCAACTGGCTAAAGATATAGCCGGCGCTCTTACCAGTGGAAAGTATTCTTCCTGTATTTATAGGTATGAGCCAGAGCTTAATAAGCTTGCTAAATACAAATTGAATAAGGCCGGCATAAACGAATGCCTGTTCGAGCCTAGTGATGGCGAAGAGTGGGATAGGCATGCGGTGTAAGCATTTAACAAGCGGCTCAAACCGACCTCCACTGCGTTGCTCGTTTTGTGCTTTTCCGCTACGCTCGCACAAAACAATCAACTCCGTTCCGGCGGCTTAGCCGGGCGTTATGTGTGAAGGGACTGTATGAATCACTTTGATGACAACGTAACTGAAGAGTTACGAGAAATAAGAAACAAGTACATAGAGGATCGCTGGGGTCAGTTGCACCAGTTGTCCAAAGAGTCCGGTGAAAACGCTGTTAAATATCTATTCACGGTAAATGCGGGTGGAGCGGTCACCGTATTGGCGTATCTAGGCTCTGTCGCTGGTAATGGACCAGCTTCTATATCAGCAAAACTGGGGCTAATCTCATTTTTTCTTGGGCTACTGTTTGTGGGTTTTTATAAGGCACACATGGTCCACTATCATGAAGGGTTGTTTGACCATTTTCAGAAATTGGTAAGAGACTACTATGATGAGAAAATTGGTTGGAACAATATGCATGAGCTAGACCAGCTGAAAATAGGAGAGCCAAAATTACCGTATGTATATGGCTATCTTAGTTTTTCATGTTTTGTTTTCGGGTGTATATCTGGTGGCATTGGTATTTTCTAAAACAAACTATCAGGGGCTTAAAGCGCTCGTTGCACTCACTGGGACGGCCCGGTACGTTTCCCGCCTCATGGTCCAACGTTTAGTGTTAACAAGAGAAAAATCATGGCTAATATTACAACTTGTTACCTCTGTGATAATGAAGCCTCGGTTGAGATGGTTAAAGGGGAAGGTGGGCAACGCTTTTATGTTCTTTGTACTGAAAAATGTCCTAGATATATCATCACACGTCTAGCCATAAACTATTTAAACAATCGCCCAGCACATCGATAAACGACAGTTGAAAATATTAAGCTCATTGCTAAAACGGACAAGCTCCCACTACTAAGAACCAGTGGTATACCAAAACAACTCCACTGTACTTCATGCGAAGTTGAAACAGCAGCGGCATAATCAGAAATATAAATTCACATAACGAGCACATCATGCCGCTCGCTTTCGCTCACTCGGACGCCCTTCGCTACGCTGCGGGCGCCGAATATGTAGAACGTTAGGGTCGGTAATGATAATTAAACCTAGCCTTAGACTTGGCGGCACTTATATGCTTGTTTCGGCGTATGCCATTTACTCTTTTTTGAAAAATAGTACTGAGGGTGTATGGCTTATCGGATTGTTGATTGTAGGACTGGTATTCATTGTATATGTCAATCTTCCAAGACAAATACGTATTACGGATAAAGAAGCGATATTTGAATATCGAATGCGCAAGCCGCGTGTTGTATATTTCAAAAAAGTACTTGGTGTAAATACAAAAGGGCTAGAAATGTTTCATGGAAGAATAGTGTTTAAAGGGGGAGGCTGGAGTGACATTTTGAATTACAAATAAATAGGACACCCACAAATTACCCTGAACAAAATCAATACCAAAAAACCTGTATTGCCGGTGGAAGCAGATTATTCGCAGCAAAGAACAGATCTTGATTGAAAATCAAGAGAAAGATGGAACATTTTGGGAGGAACAGAGGAAAAACTAAAATAGTAATAACAGTGATACTTTTTCAGGTATCACCAAACGCTGTTTGACTTGCGAAGATGAGTTTTTTAGCTACGTAGTCAGTAATTCTCGGCAAGCATTGATACCGTGTGCCCAGCGCTGCCCCAACTTTTCGCAAGCGGCATAGATATGATCGACACGACCTACCAGTGAACAGAAGCGA
>NZ_VMNH01000035.1 GCF_007625115.1 Sedimenticola selenatireducens
TCGCTCCAGTAATTCACGCTCTTCGTCTTTGAGCTCAATATCAACTGCAACCCGCATAATGTTTTTCCAGAACCAAGAAACAGCCCTTATTTTACATTAAATACGGCGGGGTACACTAGCCGGTGGTTGTTGAGTTGACTGATCTAGTCAGAAGGTTCAGGTGCCGGAACACACGAAATGTGTTTGGTATCGCCCGGGACCGCAAGTAGAGGTATGCACAGTCAGTCCAGTCCTATGGATAAAGCCGGCTTTCTGTTACAGTCGAGTGTGCTGCGTGGAAGTTGGAGGGTGATGATGCGTTATCCGCTGTTTGGTGTTCGGCGAAGGGAGTCGCTCGGTAGTCTTAATCACTATCTGATAGGCTTAGCCTTGGTGGTGGGTGCGGTTTTGTTGCGACTGATGATCACTTCAGAAGCGACAAGTGCCGCAGCACCCTTTATTACTTTTTTTCCAGCAACAGCGCTGGCGGCACTCATCGGTGGACTGGGGCCTGGCATCATGGTCGCTGCATGTGGGGCGGTACTTGCGTCTACGATATTCTGGACGCACCCGGTTTTTGAATTTGTAGCCGAGGATTGGGTGCTGCTCTGTTTTTACCTTGTCACCGAAATCATTATCTGTCTGGTTATCGATGCGATGCATTCTGCAAGCAGCCGTTATCTAATGCTGATTGAGGAAGTTGAATCGAAAACAAAAACACATCCATTCTCACGGGAAACAAATCAGCACTGCCGGCAGGCTAAAAACGACGGATAAGAATTAATAGTCGATAGGGAGTGGAAGCCGGATACAGAACACTGTTCTACCCGGTCCCGAGACAACAAGGTTAACGTCCCCACCATGTACCATGGCAATCTCCCTTGCAATGGACAGCCCCAAACCTGAACTGCCAAATTTTGTTGATGACATAAAAGGTGTAAACAGCCGGCTTATTATCTTTCCAGATATACCTGGACCGTTATCAGCAACATCCAGTTCAAGCATGTCTTCCTTGATGAATGTGGAAACGATAACTTGATCGGCGCCAGCTTCCAATGCATTTCTTATCAGGTTGCTGACCGCTCGGTAGAGTTGTACCCTGTCGGCAACTACATGTAGCTCCTGCGATACTTGGTTAATCAGCTCATAGGGTGGTTTTACATGACATTCTTTAAAAAGCTCGTCAATCAGAGTAGACAAGAGAAATCTGTGTGGGTTGAGATCGAGGACCCCGTCCTGGGCAAAGGACATGGAGCTTCGACATAGCTCCACCGATCGATCAATAGCCGCTAACAGTCCGGGTAATATTCTTTGGACCTCTGGGTCAGAACTTGTTTCAAGCGTATCCGATGCCAACATCACCGAGGAGAGTGTGCCGCGCAGATCATGCTGAATTTTTGTTACTGCCATTCCGATGGCAGCCAGGCGTGTCCGATATATTAGGGCGGCACGAATGTCATTCTGCATCTGCCTGAATGCCTCTTCGGCTATACCAATCTCATCAACCCTGCCACTGCAAATATTGCTTCGACTGGCATCAGCGGGTGCGCGGCGGAAATCCAGGATTATGCTGGTTAACCGCTGCAGTCTACGCACTACAGCGATCTGAAGAAATCCATAGAAGGAGATCGATACCAGTAGCGCTGTAAAAAGCGCGGTACCGATGGCGCGTTTGGTATTTTCCATTGACTGCCAAAAAAGATCATGGCATCCCACATCTATCTCCACTAGGATAGCGTTTTCCCCATGAGGATCACCGGCGATATGAATTACTTTATTGCCTGGGCTTATGGCGGTCTGCAGCATCATGCCCAGCATTGAAGGGATACTGGAATTGCGTAGGTCATAGTACACGTTATGGACCAGCGGCATGTTTGGTCCCAACATCAGGATGCTGTTATCTGATTTGCGAACAGTAATGCCGAGTACGTTTGCCTGCTTTAACAAGCGGTTCTGTAGAGAAGTATCGATCAAACCGTTGGGTGATGCTTCGAGTGAAATTGAGATGAGATAAGCGGCAGCTACACGTTCTTCCAGCCAAGTGGTGCTGTAGTGGGAAATGAGGGGGAGTGTCATCAGTGAGGTGACAAGAAGAATCACTAGCAGTGAAAAAAGAATAACGCGAGCTGAAAGGCTATCTTCCAGTAGGTTAGCACCCTTTACTTGCAATATTGTCTTCGCAGGCTTATTTTCTGCCTCGGCATCCTGGGTCGGCTGTGTCTCAGTCCGTATCATAAGAAAAATCCCAAGGATGAATGTCGCGGTTAGTGGCTCTGAACAGCGGCAGTTGCTTACCAATGATAGTTTTCAATGATATTCGTTCAGTCGGGTTGGTGCAGTAAAGGTTGCACTCAGGCGCGTCGCGCGGTGCGGACCTCACCGTCAAGTCGGTATCCACCTGGTTCCGTAATCAGGAGGCGTCGGCTGCCATCGGAAGGCTCGATCTTTTGGCGCAGTCGGTAAATGTGGGTCTCCAGAGTATGCGTTGAGATCTCCGCGCTGTAACCCCAGACAGCACCGAGAAGCTCATCACGGCTGACGAGAGTTCCTTTACGATAGAGGTGTTTAAGTATTGCCGATTCCTTTTCAGTCAGGCGAACACGTTGTCCGTTGACGTTTGCCAAATACTTGTCCGTCGGTTTGAACGTGTAGGGTCCAAAATTCAGCGTTACATCATCGTGTTGTTGATGTTGGCGGATCTGTGCGCGTAACCGGGCTAGTAGCACGCTGAAGCGAAACGGTTTCACGATGTAATCATTCGCTCCAGCTCCTAGTCCACGGATTGTATCTTCATCGGTGTCAGAAGCGGTCAACATGATGACGGGTGTGTTAAAACCACGCCTTCGCATTGAACGGCAGATATCGAGTCCATCGCCATCGGGTAGGTCCAAATCGAGACATATAGCGTCAAAGGATTCATTCAGCACTCGTTCATGCCCCCCCTTCGCAGTTGTTTCGGTAAAGACGTTATAATCCCAGCGTTCAAGCTGTTCCGCCAATGCCTGGATCAGGTGGACATCATCATCGATCAGAAGAAGGCGATCTAAGGTCATTATATTGGTTCCTACGCGTTCGCGAAAATTACTCCGGTAAAAGAATTAGGTATAGGGAATCATTACATTCTGTGAGGCGCATCTCTTTCCAGTCGAGAAATCTAAATCTGATGATGCAGGCCGTCTGAATATCACTGATGACCCCTTATTCTCCTACAAGACACGACTTAATTTATTAACGGCCTTGAATTGAGTTGTATCATAGCTTGCGTGTAGTGGTTTGCACTAGTGTCCAATGTCGAGAACGTTGACAAAGATCAATACTTATCTGCTGCGGACTCGGAAAAGGTCAAGCTCTATCCCGTTATCGCTATTACATAGACGCAGGGGGAGTGACCCGACTATATGCGTCCGGCGCATTAAGTTCATCAGCAAGGTCAGCAGTAGATGCTACTGTAACCAATTGGCAGCCAGTAATTCAAACCCGGCACCGGGAGATTCCTGGGGGTGCCTATTTCCCAGTCTAACGCTAGGTTTGTTCACGAAGACGTGAACTCACGGGTTTGTGATTGGCCATATCGAATTCCCAAGCCCACACTATCCGCGTGTTTCAAATAATGCTTCGGTTGCTTTGGATCTACCAGTATGTCTGTGCCGACAAACGTCACGGTGGTCAGGTGGTCATCTTTACAAATACCTGCGCTGCCAGAAGCCGCGCAGGAAGCGCTACGGCAGCTATGATCGTCGTGGACAGATCAAAGGCGGGTCTGCATTGACGAACGGCCCGCAGTGGTTGAACGGCGCTCTCGTATCGGTGACTGGGAGGCCGATGCTGTGATCGGACAACCGGGTGGCGCCGTGTTGGTCACCCTGGCCGAACGCAAGACACGACAGTGCATCCTGGCGCTGTCTCCCGACAAATCAGCCAAGGCTGTCAAAAAGGCCATTATTGGAGTGCTCCAGCCCCATGCAGTTTATGTTCACACCATCACCTATGACAATGGTAAGGAGTTTGCGCATCACAGAGAGATCGCAAGTGCTCTCGATGCAAGCGGTTACTTCGCTCATCCATACCATTCCTGGGAGCGAGGATTGAATGAAAACATGAACGGCCTGATTCGCCAGTATCTGCCCAAAGGCAAAAGCTGAGCGTGATCACGATAATCGATGTGGTTATGTTCACGCTATTTGATGGTGCCTCCCGCGGCGCAGAACGCGAGTGTAATGACTGGCTTCCCTGCCGGTGTTGGTGAGGTTTTGAGATTAGAAGGTTGCCAGCTCGTTGTTGAAGTCCTCAAACAGATCCTGTGAGATTGATCACCGTCCTGGTGGTAACGTCGTAGTTGAGCGGCGTAGTGGTTTTCGAACGCGGTGGTGAGTTCGTACAGGAAGTCGAGCCTATACTCTACTCAGGATTGCAATGAAAATTGAACGCGTCCATTGGCGGAATTACTTCGGTGGATTGGCTCTGGTTTTTCTGTTCGTCGAGGGGATGACGGGGATTCTTCTTTCTCTGTTCTATGAGCCCACCCTGGTCGGGGCCTACGACAGCATAAAGGAGCTCTACAGTGATTTTCCCGCCATCGGCGCGTGGGTCAGAGACGCTCATCGATGGAGTGCCTTACTGCTGTTCAGTGCCATCTTCGTACATGCGTTGAGAAGCCTCGTCAGAAGGGATTTTCTTGTGACGACCAAGAGAATCCGGACCTTGTGGGTTGCCGGGGTTCTCTTGACAGTGGTGCTGGGACTTCTCCTGCTGACGGGGTTCGTTCTTCCGTGGGAGTGGAGGGCCTACTGGACGATGGAAATGCTCTCGAACTATTTCGGTGCCATTCCCCTCGTCGGTTCGGTCTTCGAGGAATTCCTGGTGGGAACCTTTACGCTGAGCAGGAATTTCGTGGCCCATGTGGTGATCCTGCCGGTCATTACTCTCTTCCTGCTGGATATGCACCTCGTCGTTGTACGCAGACGCACGGGCGGGGTGAGTGCCTACCTTTTCAAACATAGCCTTCTTTCCCTGCCGTTTCTCGCCGCGGCCGCCGCTCTGACGGTTTTCGTGCCCATGCCGACCTCGGACCCCTTCGTCGTTCCGAGGCCGTTCGAGGGCGAAGGGATCCCGGTTCCGGAATGGATGTTCCTGATTCTCGTCACACCCTACCTCGGCCACGGCGAAAATGCAGCGTTCGCCTGGGGGTTCCTCCTGCCTGTCGTACTCTTGGTCGGCTTGGTTATTCTCCCGTTCCACGCCGGGAAGGAGCGAAGCAGGACGAAGAAGGAGGATCATGCAATGGCCGTCGACTCTTCGGTTTCCAGGGGGCGTCGCGCGGGATTGGCGCGTTCCGGGAAGGTGCGAGCGGGGGTTGTGGCAGTTGCAGTCGCGGGCCTTGCGACGGCCGCGTTCGGAGGATTGTACTCACAGGTTCACGTGGCTCCCGTAATGGGCTGCAGTTCGTGTCACAATGTTGCGAGGGGAAACAGAATGGGGAAACCACCGGTTTTTTTCAAAGACAGGACAGCCATACCGCTCAATGACGATCCGGAATGGCTGGTCAAGCACTACTACTTTCCCCAGAAATGGTCCGAGCGTACGACGAGGAAGCCGCGGCCCGTGTCAAGGTAGTTGAGCGCTTACAATATGTTGCCGATGGCTAAATCGAGATCGACAGCAACGCCTCGGAGCCTTCTCGGACGCGCGGAGGTTGATTGTCAATGCGGCCTTGTCCAAGGATTTTTCCAGGCTTTGGTCAACTCCTCACCACTCCCGGCAAAATACTTTCGTCTCGCTCCTTTTGCGTATGGTGGCTTGAATGCCAACTATCGCGCCAGTAAGGGTTTCAGTGAAACTTCGGAGACTATTTGTTGCCCTTGATATTTCTCGTCGCTTCAAATAGTTAGTGACAACGTTATTGGCTCACTACGGTCCATGAAAAGGTCAAGCCCTATCCCACTATTTCTATAGATGCAGGGGTGCAAGTGAGTCTACTCGTATACGCCAGAAGCATTAAGTTCCTCAGCAAGGTCAACAGTAATCTTCAATAGATGCTTTTGTAACCAATCCGGTAGCCAATATTCCCAGCCCCGGACGCTGGGTGATTCCTGTTGAGTTCATATTTCTCAGTTTAACGCTAGGTTGGTTCACGAAGTCGTGAGCTCACGGGTTTGTGATTGGCCATATCGGATTCCCAAGCCCACACTATCCGCGTGTTTCGAATGATGCTTCAGTTGCTTTGTATTTTGTTAGATGTTTGCAAGGTGGGGCATCCTGATTGTCATTTGTTGTTTGCATGACGGTATTCGGGCGTGATTTAGAAATCCGCACCCGAGTAATAATGTGGCACTGGGAGATTGAATAATGAACAAGTTCGGTTCAACACGTCGCGGTTTTTTGAAAGCCATGGGGCAAGTATCCCTTGGGATGCTTGTAAATGGATCCATAGTGATGCGCACGCTGGCGCAGACCAAGGATCCAATGATGCAGCATGACTATACGGGATGGGAGAATTTCCATCGTGAGCAGTGGTCCTGGGACAAAAAGACCCGCGGCACACACCTGGTCAACTGTACAGGCTCTTGCCCGCATTTTGTCTATACCAGAAATGGCGTGGTGATGCGTGAAGAGCAATCAAAGGATATTCCTAAGCTAAACGGAGTTCCTGAGTACAATCCGCGTGGCTGCAACAAGGGTGAATGTGCCGTCGACTATCAGTATGGCCCCCACCGCATCAAGTATCCGCTTATCCGTGTAGGTGAGCGAGGTGAAGGCAAGTGGCGTCGTGTTTCCTGGGATGAGGCGCTGGAATATGTTGCCAATGGAATTGTCGATACCATTAAAAATGATGCTTCCGACTGCATCAGCGTGTTCACTCCGGTACCGGCAGTTGCTCCAGTCTCTTTCGCAGCCGGGCATCGCTTTGCCTCATTTATCGGGGGCCATACGCACACCTTTTTCGACTGGTACGCGGATCATCCTACGGGGCAAACACAGGTCCAGGGTCTTCAGGGTGATACGTGCGAAACTGCTGATTGGTATAACGGCCGAACAATCCTGATGTGGGGCGCTAACAGCGCCTCGACCCGTATTCCAGATGCGCACTTCCTTCAGGAAGCCGTATTGAACGGCAGCAAGATGTATGTCATTTCCCCCGATTTCAATTCCACTGCCACCAAGGCGGACGTGTTTGTTCCAATTAAGCCGGGAACTGATGCTGCCTTGGCTCTGAGTATGGTGCACGTGATTGTCAAGGAAAAACTCTACGACGAACATAACCTGAAAGAACAGACTGATCTGCCGTTCCTGATTCGTACTGATACCAAGATGTATCTGCGTGAGGCCGATATGGTGGAAGGAGGCTCAGAGGAGAAGTTCTATACTTGGGATACCAAGACTAAAAAGCCGGTATTGATGAAAGGCAGTTGGGGCGAGGAGCCGGAAAAGAGAGCAAAACTCCAACCGGGCTTCATGGGTCGAAATACGTTTGTTTTTCCCGATGGCCATCTTGATTTGGGTGATCTGGATCCGGCCCTTGAAGGTACCTTCAAGGTTAAGCTTGCGGATGGTGTGAAGGTAAATGTTCAGCCGGTATTTGAGGTTTACAAGCCCAAACTGAATGAGTACACACCGGAAAATGTTTCGAAGATAACCGGTGTAGCACCTAGCGTTATCATTCAAATGGCGCGTGATTTCGCCATGAACAAGCCGTCAATGATTATCACGGGTGGTGGCACAAACCACTGGTACTGGAGTGATACTGTTCTGCGCGCGTTCATCTTGTTGTGTGCAGTGACCGGCAACGAAGGTTACAACGGAACAGGTGTCAATCACTATGTGGGTCAGTGGAAGCCTACACCCTTGCTTGGCGTTGTTAAGCTTTCGTTCCCTCACAGCCCTAAAAAGCATCGCTTCTGTCAAACTACCATCTGGACCTACTATCATGGCAATGTCTATGATGCGATGGAAAATGATGGCGTCGATACCGCGAAATATCTCCGGGAAGCATTGGAGACCGGACAGATGCCACTCTACCCGCAGAATGGACGTGATCCCAAGGTCTTTATCTGCTATCGAGGCAATTGGTTGAATAACGCCAAGGGACTCGATTATGTATTACGCAATCTGTGGCCAAAGATGAATTTGACAGTGGATATGAATTTCCGCATGGATTCCACAGCGCTTTACTCAGATGTGGTATTGCCAAGTGCACATTGGTATGAAAAGACCGACCTCAGCATGACCGAGGAGCACACCTTTATACATATGACTGAGCCTGCTATTGCCCCGCTGTGGGAATCAAAACCGGACTGGGAGATTTTTGCGCTGCTATCCAAGAAGGTGGGTGAAGTCGCGAAGAAAAAAGGCTTCACAAAGTACTTTGATGAGAAGTTCAATATAGCGCGAGACCTTACCAAACTCCATGACCAACAGATTGACGGTGGAAAGCTGGCGACCGATGAACAGGCTTGTCAGTTCATTCTCGACAATGCACCTCAGACACAGGGCATGACCCTGGATATGATTCGTAAGGAAGGACCACAGCGTTTCAAGAGCAACTGGACTTCACCTATGAAGGAAGGTGTTCCATACACTCCCTATCAACACTTTATTATGAAGAAGAAGCCGTGGCCGACGCTGACCGGACGTGAACAGTTCTACATAGACCATCCAACATTTTTCGAGTTGGGTGTTGAATTGCCTGTATACAAGGCTCCTGTTGATGCGGATCAGTATCCTTTACGTTTTAACACGCCACACAGTCGTTACTCTGTTCATTCGACTTGGAAGGACAATGTTCTGCAGCAGCGTCTGCAGCGAGGTGGACCGATGTGCGAGATTTCACCGGCAGATGCCGAGACTCGTGGGATCAAGGATAACGACTGGGTAGAGGTCTTCAATGACCATGGTCGGGTGGTGGTGCGTTGCAAGATCCGCAATGGTGAGCAGTCAGGTCGAGTGACTATGCATCATGAACCTGAGCTATACGTGGACTTGCTCGGAGGGGGGAACTCACAGAGCCCAATCCCTGTACGCATAAACCCCACGGCCTTGGTCGGCAACTACGCACACCTTAAGTTCAAGCCCAATTACTACGGACCGGGTGGTGTTCAGCGCGATGCGCGGGTCGAGATACGTCGCCACACAGGTTCTGTCACCGTCTGAAAACTGTGTGATTAAGCAATATCTGGTTATCAGCACCTGCTGCTAACTCCGTATGAGGATTATGAATTATGTCAAACAAGATGCTTACAACCCCGATGCGTCAGTTGACTTACATTGTTGATCTCAACAAATGTATTGGCTGCCAGACGTGTACAGTGGCCTGCAAGAAATTGTGGACCACGACGCCAGGTCAGGAGTTCATGTACTGGCGTAACGTGGAAACTACCCCCGGTCGAGGATATCCAAGAGACTGGCAGAATAAGGGCGGCGGATATAAGAATGGCATGCTACAGAAGGATGGTCACCGGCCGACCTTGGAAGAATACGGCGTGCCGTTTGAGTTCGACTATGCCGCGCGCCTGTTCGAGGGCAAGAAGGGCCGGGTGAAACCGAGCCCTGAACCACGCTGGTCGCCGAACTGGGATGAGGAACAAGGTGTCGGTGAATACCCAAACAATATATTCCAGTATTTGCCACGCATGTGTAACCACTGTGAGAATCCAGCGTGTCTGGAAGCCTGCCCAAATGACGCTATCTATAAGCGTGCAGAGGATGGACTGAACATTGTTAATCTGGAGAAATGTAAGGGTGCGCAGGATTGCATCAAGGCCTGCCCTTACGGCAAGGTGTATTTCAATGAAACTGACCAGAAGGCGAATAAATGCATCGGCTGCTTCCCCAGAATCGAAAAGGGAGTAGCTCCAGCCTGCGTTGCTCAGTGTGTGGGCCGCGCAATGCATGTTGGCTTCATTGATGATGTGGAGAGCTCTGTATACAAGCTTGCCAACGTCTGGAAGGTGGCTATACCAATGCATCCTGAATTCGGAACCAAGCCTAATGTGCTCTACATTCCACCCTTCGTGGGGCCGGCTATGCAAGATGAAAATGGCAATATGATGATGACGCAGAAAATGCCATTGGATGTACTGCAAGGTTTATTCGGGCCTGAGGTCGGTGGCGTGCTTGCGGTGCTGAAGGCTGAGCGTGCAAAGAAGATTGCCGGCCAAGGTTCCAAGCTTATGGACACCATGATTGGTGAGTTGAGTGATTCAATGATGATTTCTCCAATGACCTGAGGATGATTACGGGGTGGGGTTGTTGTTGGCCCCACCTCAATTTCCACGGCATCAATACGCAAGAGGTTTTTACGATGCATATTAATACCAATCTATCTGGCATAATTTATTTCGCTCTTTTGTCAGGTGCCCTTCTGCTCAGCCAGCCAATTCATTCGGCCGACCTGGCTGCAACCTATGAAGGCAAGGAGGTCTGTATCAAGTGCCATGACCTCCAGGGTGAAACCTTCGAGGAGACAGTGCATGCGAAGGCCTTCGACTCCCTCAAGCCCAAGGTAAAATCAGAAGCTAAACAACTGGCAAGTCTCGACCCAACCAAGGACTACACCAACGATACCAACTGCATCGGTTGTCACACCACAGGCTACGGCGAGCCCGGTGGCTATAACACGGATTTACCCGGTGGCTTGGCTAAAGCACTGCGGGGGGTGACCTGTGAGGCTTGTCACGGAGCAGGTAGCATATTCCGTGAGCAACATGGCGAGGCGGAGAACAAACTTAAACGTGAGGGTGAATATACCGATCGAAAAGTCTTGATCGCTGCGGGCCAGAACTATGATTACGAAGCCAAGTGTGTGGCGTGTCATCTCAATTACGAAGGTTCCGACTACAGCGGTACTCATCCTCCTTTCACGCCTTTCACGCCGACATTGGATGAAAAATATAAGTTTGATTTCATCAAGTCAGTGATGCACAGCGGTGAGAATGGGATTAAGTCTATCCATGAGCATTTCAAGCTTATCGGTGTATTCCAAGGAGAAGCGCCGGCTCTGCGGGATGAATTGCAAAAAAATGCCATCGATCCAAATGACTATTGATCGGGATGAGTGGATCCCTGTCCTGAAATGCGGGTAATTAGGAGCAAGAACGATGAACGAATCGGTTAGTGGACAACAGGAAGGGCGCGCAAGTTTGTATGGAATGCTGGCGCTCGGATTTACGTATCCAGATACAACATTGCATGAATTCTGGAATGATGGAAGTTTTGTTGCGGAGCTTGGGGCGGCAATAGATAAAGCGGCGCCTGAGATTATGGAGGCCTTTCAGGTGACGCTTGCCCCAGCACTCAAGATGACGGTGAATTACGAAGAGTTTGAAGCACTTTATCTGACTGCGTTTGAAACGGATCTTCCGAAGCGTAGCGTCTCACTTTATGAGGGGAGTTATGTGCAACGTGGTGGTAAATCGGACTTGTTGCTGGAACTCAAGGATTTCTATAGCAATTTTGGTTTGGAGGTTAGCGAAGAGCTTCATGAGTTAGAAGACCGGATTACAGCCGAGCTGGAATTCATGCAATTCCTAGCATTGAAGCAATCCCAGGATGGGATCGATAAAACCCCGTACATTATGGCGCAGCGTGATTTTCTAGAACGTCATCTGGCACCTTGGATGCCTCATCTACAGAAAGAGGTATACAAGCGTAACATAGGTACCTTCTATATAGGTTTAACGGATTTGCTGGCCAGATTCGTTGAGGCTGATCTGGAATACCTCAGGAAGATTGATCCAGATATTGAAACGCGGTCCGCACAGCGTTAAGGAATATCAGATTCCGTTACTGCGTACCATAGATTGAGAAGAGAAAAGTTGAAATGAAATTGCCAGGTTTGACTAGAAGAATTGGATGGTTCGGTGGTACTACGGTTCTTGGCGCAGTGGTATTCGTTTTTGCGGGAATAATATTTTGGGGCGGTTTCAATACCGCCATGGAGGCAACTAATACACTGGAATTTTGTATCAGTTGTCATGAAATGGAGCAGACAGTCTATCGCGAGTATACCCATAGTATCCATTTTTCCAACAGGACGGGTGTCCGTGCCACATGCGCTGATTGTCATGTGCCCAAGGACTGGATGCATAAGGTCGTACGTAAGGTGCAGGCAAGCGGTGAAATCTACCACAAGTTGATGGGTACTATCGATACTCCAGAGAAATTCGAAGAACGACGGTTGTACTTGGCCAACAGAGTGTGGGCAACCATGAAGTCAAATGACTCCAGAGAGTGCCGGAACTGTCACAGTTGGGAGGCAATGTCTTCGGATGCACAGAAGCCGACCGCCAAGCGCCGGCATCGCAAGGGTTTGGCAAATGGCGATACATGCATTGACTGTCACAAGGGTATCGCTCACAAGGATATTTCCAAATTTTATGATCCCGAAGCGAATGGAGGTTAACAAAATTATGACGCGTAACAAAGGGAATGTCTCAATAGGCACAGAAGACTCCGTCATGACAGCAACACCAGGAGGCCCAGGCAAACGGAGAGATAAGTAAATGCATCAGTGTGATTGGTGTTTTACGCCAGTTAGATTTTTAGCCACCGGGGTGATCCTGGAATCTTTAAATAACCTAGCTTTACGATATAGAGAAGGAGATAACACTGTGAACAAATCAAAGCGAATCCTTACGGCAATTGTCGGGATCGGACTGATGGGCATGGCAACACTTGCCGTCGCGGCCGATAAGATGATGGTAGATCCGGCCAAGATTTTGAGCGAAACGAATGTATATGGTTTGTACAATACCTTTAAGGTGCAGCCGAGCTACTATCAAATAAGCATGGCTGACCGCAGCAAAGCAGCCGCCGAAGTTGAGGCCGTAGTCAAGAAGCACAGCGACTCGGTCTTTGTTCAGGCGTACCTTACGCGGGGTTTTAAGAGTGAATCAGACTTTCTCCTGCGGATGCATGCTTATGAACCAGCTGCCGCGCAGGCGTTTCTAACTGATTTCTCGGCCACGAGTCTGGGCCGGAACTCAAAAGCAACCTTGGCCCTCATCGGTGTCACTAAAGGTCTTAATCATACAACCAAGGAAAAGTCGCCCAATCTTCTGAATGCACTGAAAAGCACGTCCTACTCGGCAGATGCGCCTAAATACGCGTTCGTGATTCCTATCGACAAGAGCCCCGAATGGTGGAATAAGACCGAAAAGGAAAAACTCGCAATGATGGAAGATCACACAATCCCAACATTGCCGTACCTGGTTAATGTCAAGCGCAAGCTCTACCATTCCACAGGGCTTGATGACACTGACTTCATAACCTACTTCGAGACCTCTGATCTGGTTGCCTTCAACAATCTCAATATCGCGTTGCATTCCGTATCGGAGATGCTCTACAACACGCGTTATGGCGATCCCATCGTGATGGGAACAATCATGTCGGTTACCGATGTCGTGGAAGCCATTTCCAAATAGTGAGTTCAAGGCAAGGTAAGTTCCCCCGGCAAAAGCCGGGGGCTTTTTAGAGTCCCCGATAGGGATCTGTAAACCCCTCGCCTTTAGGCGACGGATGGCGGGGTATAGGATATGCTCGGGAAATGGAAGCATACAAGAAAGGGAGCTACACGGTATGGGATTGTAAGTACCATCTGGTGTGGACGACAAAATATAGATATCCGGTCACTGCTGTCCCATAAATGCTTAACGAAAAGGCCTGATAACCAACTTGTTTTGATACAATGAAATCGCGACAACAAGTCATTGATCAACAAAAAAGGAAATCGGGCCTTGGCTCATAATAATACCGTATTTTCTCAATTACTCAAATTGGTTCCGCGACATGAATTCGAGGTCCTGGCAAACCAGCACCATGCGGGCCGAAAACTCCGCAAAATGACCCGCCGGTCCCAGTTCGTCGCCATGGCGACAGCACAGCTATCGGGCCGCTCCAGCCTGCGTGACATGGTCAGCAACCTCTCTGCACAGGCTGCCAAGCTTTATCATTTGGGCGTCGCACTGGTCAGCCGTTCCTCTCTGGCCCGTATCAACGAGCAACAACCCTATACCTTGTATGAGCAGTTGGTCGGCAAGCTCCTTGCTCGTAACCGTCCGGCGTAAAAAAGTCATTTTGTGTTATTCGGTAGGCATTTTGTGGGTGTATCTGGTGTGAATCCAAGTGGTCATTTACGGGGCATGAAGAGTTATCACAAAAAGTCGCCGGACGGTTACGAACTTACTGGCGTTCTGTCAAACTAGTGTACCCCGCCGTATTTAATGTAAAATAAGGGCTGTTTCTTGGTTCTGGAAAAACATTATGCGGGTTGCAGTTGATATTGAGCTCAAAGACGAAGAGCGTGAATTACTGGAGCGA
>NZ_VMNH01000008.1 GCF_007625115.1 Sedimenticola selenatireducens
ACAGCTTCTCTGCGAAACTCTTCGGTATAGGCTGGTTTTCTATGCTTTGTCATGTGACATCTCCGTGCTAGACCTAAATCTAACTATAGAAGGTGTCTACTATTCGTGGGTAACTCGGAGATCTAACGCCAAGCTCAGCCGACATCAGGCCGCATCGCGGCCTGATGTCGGCTGGAGCGACGTGTTATACGAATTTAACCGCATATAGTCCCGCCATACACGAGCCGAAAATAGTAATGCCTGAGCCGAAATGAATTATGTACCGGGAAAGGCGGAACTTGAAAATTGCCGACCAGATGTCGAGCATACATTCGAATGCCATGTATTCATCTGACGGGGTCAAACCTGTTTCTGGGTTCTTCTCGTCCTTTTTCTTTCGCCCAAATACAGTGTGTGCGGAACTACGGAATCGCAGGAGCGGCCAGAAGTTATTGATCAAAGGAAGGTCGAAGTAGTCTTCCACTACTGTTGGGAGATGTGTTTTTAAGACGTGTGTTCCAACATCTAGAGGGACCTCTGGATTGCTCAAAGTGAGCTCATGTCGATCCCCATTCAGGAGCTTTCGTTTAGCCGACCTAGGCAAAAATGGCCAACGTCGCCATGGCGTTTCTTGCTTGAGAATATCCCGGTACAGGATATCGACATTCAGACGAACTCTTTCGTGTAGATCTGTTTGCCAGATCAATCCAATAGCGCCGATAGCTGAACCAAAGGTAGCCAGTATTGCCCCTGAAGAGAGGAGTGTGACGAGGTTTGCTTGGCTTTCGGGCAGCGAAAGCACGCGAACGGCGACGAAAAGTCCGACTGTATAGAGCAGCGCTACGAGACCGTAGTGAATCCGTAAATGGTGATAAGTACTCCTTTTTTCCTTCGGCGGAGTGCTTTCTGCTTTTTCACTCAATCTAGGCCCCCCTTAGTTCTTACCGTATAACGCTTCGCGTCACCGGAAAAATAAAGTTGCAGAGCGAAGCGGCGCAGCTTTATTTTATCCGTGTGCATGCGTTTGTTAGTGGCGTACATTGCGCATAGTCTCTTCAAACTGGTGATGTTCTTCAGCTGTTGTAACGGTAAGGCGGACTTTTGGGGGCAAGCGGCGCGAAGGTTCACTAGCAGGTATTGCTCCCATAGAACAGCGCATTCTTGCCACCAGTTTTCCTCTTTTTGCCACGAGATCAAAGAAAAGCGCATCGGGCTCTGCCGGCTTAAAGCCTTCCTTAAAAAGTATTGCCTTGAGTTCTTTCTCTATTTCTACACAGCGGGCTGGGTTATCAAGCGGCACTTCAAGCGTCACGTGTGATACGCGCATATTCTGTTTGTTAACGTTGACCCAATATTTTGCCGAAAAAGGGACTTTAGTGGTGCTAGGCAACGAAAGTTTCAGATAGGCATATGGAAGAAAGTGCCTCATTTTTCCTTCTGGAATATTCAGCGGGTATTTTTGCTCTGGTACGAAATCGAGAAAATCTGGTTCCGGCTGAACTATTTCGGTTGCCCAACTCGCACTTGAACCAAGCAATACCAGGGTAACCATGAATATACAAAAGTGTTTCATATCTTTCTCGCCACTAACGCCGATCATACAGCCCACACATTTATGACAATATACGGCTGTAGAATATATTGAAGATTACGACAGTTCGTTCTACGCATTATATTTCCGGTCGCTATGTTAGACCGACTTGGAGGGATGACTTTGAAATGAGTTTTCAGCGTCCTGCCAAGTGGTTATTCCTTAAATTACTCAGCAGGTTAGCAGAGAATTTCGTACAGATGAACTATTTTCTTCTGGATGGGTAACCGATTGGATTGATGGAGTTAAGCGATGTTCGGGGTGAGATGTCAGAGTCGAGCCACGACTCTGACTCTTATATAGCGTTTTTACGCTAACGTTCCCCAGACATCACGCAATACATACCCATTTTGCACGACTAAATCTGATACATCATCGGCAGCAGCCAGGAGAGTGTCAGCCAGACAATCAGGGTGAGTGGGATTCCGACACGCACGAAATCATTGAACTGATACCCTCCCGCATTCATCACCAACAGGTTGGTTTTGTAGGCCATAGGGGTGGCATAACTCATGTTGGCGCCAAACAGTACCGCCAACACAAAGGGCTCGGCTGGCAGACCCAGTTGCTGCGCAATATCAATCGCAATCGGGGTACCAATCACCGCTGCTGCATTGTTCGAAACGATGTTGGTCAGTATCGCCATGACCAACATCAGGCCACTCAACATCACGGTGGGTGAACTACCAGCGCTCACGCCGACAAAGAGTTGCGCCAGGTATTCTGCGCCACCTGTCTTCGACAGCGCCATACCCATGGCAAGACTCGCCACCACGATCAGAATCACCTGGGTATTGAGTGCCTGTGCGGCATCGCGCCAGCTGAGACAACGTGTAGTAATCATCAGTAACACACCGCAGGTCGCGCTGATGGCAATCGGTAGCAGACCGAAGGCGGCAGTAATTACAATCGCTGCCATGATCAGCAGTGCTAATGAGGCACGCTTAGTCGTGGGAAGATCGCTGGTGGCATCGAGCACCAACAGCTCACCACTCCGTTTTAACTCGGCAATATGTTCACGTCGACCTTGTACCAGTAGTACATCACTAACCTCCAGAGGTACATCTCCAACCTCTTTTTTTAGCGTGCGCACTTCGGCTCCGGCACGATGTAACGCCAGGGTGACTAACTGGTAGTAATCAGCAAATCGCAGACGCGACAGTGTGGTACCGTCCAACGGTGATCCCTGGGTTACGACGATCTCGGCGAGTTGCTGATCCTCGTCCGCAAGCGGATGATCTTCGTCCACCCGTATATCGCCGATATAAAGCTTGGCACCCAGCACGGCCTCCATCTCTTTGAGATTATCCGGCGTATCTTTTAGGCTTAACCGATCACCTGGTTTGAGAATAACATCGGGAAAGGGGGTCAATACGACACCTTCACCCCGATGAATCTGTGAGATTTTCAATGTCCTGCCGGCTGCTTCATTGACTTCAGCCAGCGTCTTACCGGCGGCGAAACTCTCCTCTTCCACATTTAGCTGCGCATTGAAAACACGTGGCGATATGTCCTCCATTAGCGCCTCACGCTTCGGCAGCATACGCGGTGCTACCAGCCATAAAAACAGGATCGCCAGTCCGCCAGCAATTGCCGCCGGCACAAAGAAGTGGAACATACTAAAACGTGGTAGTCCCATATCAGCCGCAACAGAGACAACCAGCAGATTGGTAGAGGTACCAATGGTAGTACTCATCCCGCCCACCAGCGTGGCAAAGCCCATCGGCATCAGGATCTCCGATGCCGGACGGTTGTTGCGCAACGAAACACTGATCAGGATCGGTAACAACAACACCACAATTGGCACATTGTTGACGAAGGCACTCAAAAATGCGCCGACCAATAGGGTTAACAGTAACGACAACATCGGACTGACCGACCACAGCCGTGCCAGCTGACGACCCACCGGTTCCAGTGCACCGGTCCGCACCAGCCCCTGCCCTGCAATCATCAGGGCACAAACGGCGACCAGCGCTTCATGACCAAAACCTCTGAAAAAATCGATTGCATGGAGTTGTATGCCATCGGACACATAGGGGAAAACTTCAAACCCTGTGGTCAGGAGTACTAACACCACCAGACTGGATGTCTCCAGTGGAACACGTTCTCGGGTAAAAAGCGCCAGGGCCACCACCACCAGCAAAAGGACAGCCAGACCATGGGCATCGGGCAGTGCGGGAAATTCCATTGCATTCACCTCCGAAAGTCGTTTACTCAATTCGCATAGAGCCAAGGCACTTCTCTAGTGCCTGTTACCCTCTATCACATCAGCAGCAAATGAACGCCTTAGACTGGCCGCATCTGATCTGGTCGTAGCTTGGTGGTGAAGTAGTCATCACCGTCTTCGACATCCACGGGTTGTTCGACCTGATCCACCAAAGGTTGTTCATAGTCGTTCCAGCCCCGCAGTCCTGTCTTGAGCGAGGCAACATTATTAAAACCGAGCACTTGCAGTGAGTTGGCCGCAAGGACACTGCGATAACCTGATCGACAGACGACCACTATCTCGCGATCTCTGGCTTTAACCAGTTCAGGTTCGGTCTCTTCGTAGTCCCACTCGCAGGCCGATTCAAGAATACCGCGTGGCACATTCATTGATCCGGGTATATGCATCGTTGCAAACTCCCCAGGCTCACGCACATCGACAATCAGCAGGTCTGGATTGGCCAGCTGGCGCTCTTCCAGATCCCACGGCATAATCTCTTTTACATCCGTCAAACAACTACGGATTAATTCAATAAAACGCATCATAAGGAGTGTTCCTGTTACTACTTTGGGTTACCGTTGATGGAATTACTGGTCTCTGGAACAGAGGGCCTGCTCAACCGCAATAACAGCGGCTTCGACACGCGAGTGCACATTCAATTTTCGCAGAATAGATTTTACGTGCAGCTTTACTGTGCCATCGGATATACCGAGATTGCGGGCAATCACTTTATTACTTTGACCATCTGCCAAGAGACAGAGAATTTCAGCTTCGCGGGGCGTCAGGTCTGCAAATATATCGCGTGTTGAAGGTGTTTGTGTTTCACCTTGCACCGCCTTTGCCAACACACCCATCAGCTCTGGCGCAACGATGGTGGCACCACCCAGAATGGCGCGCAGGGCATTGATGAGCTCATCCGGTTCCATATCTTTGAGCAGGTAACCTTGTGCACCACCCTGCAGCGAGTTAATGACATCACTCTCTTCTCGGCTGGTAGTCAGCATGGCAATCGGCATGGTTAATCCTTTTTCACGCAACACCTGCAACACTTCGATTCCGCTCATATCCGGCATGCGCATGTCCAGCAACACCACATCCGGCTTTTCACTTGCTGCCAGCGCTATCCCTTCTTCACAATTTCCAAAGGCACCAATAACGTTGATCCCCCGGCGCTGCAGCAGCTCTTGGAGTCCTATACGGAACAGGGCATGATCATCGATTAGCAGGATACGCATTAATGGGTCTCTTTTTTCTCACTCTTACGGGGACTGATCCCGGGATTATAGGTTAGCTCAACCCGGGTACCTTCACCGAGCTCACTCTCAATCTTGATCTCGGCGCCGACTCTTCTGGCACGCTCTTCCATAATCGATAGACCGATGTGCTCCCCTGGATTTCCGGGTGGGCGAACGTTATCAAAACCAACACCGTCATCCTCAACCAGCAATCGATATTCACCTTCTGGATTGCAGGTCAATAGCACGCGTACCGTGTGCGCCTTGGCGTGTTTGCGAATATTTGCCAGACTCTCCTGGACAATACGTAATAACTGCATCTCTTCGCTGGCGCCCATATTGACCTGACGACAGCCCGATTGGAAGAAAATTGAGACGCCAGTGTCCTGTTTAAAGCGTTGCGCCATTTTCTCTAACGCTATGATCAAACCCCGTTGATCAACGGGCGCGAGGAAGCTATTGAGCAGTTCCCGTAATTCGGTATGCGCTTCATCCAGACCATTTTTGATTCGCTCCAACTCGGAACGGGCCGGAGAGGGATCGACTGTTTCCTGCTCAAGCGTCTCATCCAACATGCGCACTTGAAAGCGCAGGCTCGCGAGTGTCTGCGCCAGCGAATCATGTAGCTCATGCGCCAAGGCCGTCCGCTCTTCGATAATGGAGAGGCGGCGCGCCTCTTCGTCTGAGCGGTGTTTGGCGATAGCGATACCTAAATGACTGCCAATGGTTGAAAGCAAGTCAAACATCTCTTCCCGCCCTTCCAGGGCCGGCTTTCGGATATAGATACGGTACAGTCCCAGTACGTTACCATGAAACTTCAGCGGAACCGTTACCTGCTCCAGCTCATCACTGCTGTACATGTGACGCCCATTACGCCGCGAGCAGGCTTCGGCATCATGTTCACACAATACGTCACCACTGGAGAGCGCTTTGCCACATTGACAGAGCGAAACCGGTAGCTGCTCACTCTCGGTCAGCAGTTGATCATCCGGTCCAAGACTACCCACCAGACGCATCAGCCCTTCAGGCGTCGTCAACTGCACAGTGGCAGTGACACCGTGGGCCATCTCTTTCAATATCCGCAGGAAGCGCATTAACAGATCATCCATGTCATCGATCTGATTGATACTGGCGGCAACGTCATACAACGCCTTCAAACCCGTGGTCTGTTGTGCAAGCCGCCGGGTCTGGCGGGCCACCCGGTTATCCATGTCTTCGTAGAGATCGATCAGCTCACTGCTGAGACTGTCAAGATCCCGGGCCAGCGGCCCCAGCACACCCACATCATCAAACACCAGAGTGGTCCAGGGTTCGCCCTGGCAGACATCACCGACCGCACGTTCTAGTTGAACCAGAGGAGCAAGCAGCCGGTTACGCAGGCGGTTCACACCGAGCGCAAAGGACGCAATAGCGACCAGACTGGAGAGCAGAAACAGTATACCGATAACCCCGGCATCACCACCGCGTACAAACAGGAACACCAGGATTAGATTGAACAGCAGGACAAAGGCCAGTGTTACCAACGGCCCGATGAGGCGTGCAGCGACCAATACTTGCAGATAAGGGTAGCGCCCTGCAATGGTCAGCAATAGGCCTCCAGCCTCCGGAGCGGCGGAACGAGTCAGCTTTTCATCGTTCGTCAGGGCATTGCTCATTGCTTACCTTTTCCGGATGCAAACTGTGATAGGTGGCTAAACTGTATTCGTGATTGCTAATTTACCATGAAACAGGTGGCGATATGAAATAGCACGCCTGTTTTTAACTCGGTTGATGTCATGAACGAATAGCCGCAATGGCCTGCAATTGACGCTCCCGCAGTACACGGCCCAAATCGGCCCCTTGAAATCCCTCTTCCCCCAGCGCGGCAGGTGAAACAGATGCACGGGCCTGATTGGCCAGATCGACCCACGCTTCAATCTCATCTTCAAGATCTGGCCAGAGAATTTGACCCAGGGTCATCAACCGCTTCAGCCGTTCCGGGTGTTGCTGGGCCCGGCTCCGAATCAGCAGATCCAGGGTAGCGCCGGGATCATGCTCAGCAACATGGGGATAGAATCGCGCCACCCCCTGCAACAACTCCAGTAGATCAAGGTATTCACGCTCTACGGGAAGACAGCGGGTTAACCAGCGGCTGCCACCTGGGCCCTGGCATACCCCGTGAAAGAGCGCGCAAAAACGCACGACTGGCTCCGCATCAAGCGCCACCGAGCGCTTCAATGCCAGGATGGGCTCGCTCACCGACTGTTCGCCGTGGGGTTGCTCTTCTCCCATAACCTGCGCGAGTTGTGGCAGTAACGTGTCAAGCGCACCGCAGCGATGCAGTACTTCAAAAAAGCGCCAGGGCTCGGGCTCTGCCACGGACCTGATCATCTCCTGCCAAACCCGCTCTGGTTTCAGCGCAGCCAGTTCTTCTTGGGACGCCATGCCTTTCATCAGGCCAAAGGTATCATGGGCCAGTGAGAAGCCGTATTTGGAGAGTTTGGCAATGAATCGGGCACCACGCAGCAACCGAACCGGGTCCTCTTGAAATGCCGGCGAGATATGTCTCAGGCGGCGCTGTTCGATATCGGCCAATCCGCCCACTCGATCTATCACTTCACCTTGCAAATCTTCGATCAAGGCGTTGATGGTGAAATCACGCCGCTGCAGATCCTCTTCCAGGGTGACATCAGGCCCGTATTCAACCGTGAAGCCTTTATATCCGGGGCTGGTCTTTGTCTCGCGACGAGCCAGGGCATACTCTTCACCCGTTTCAGGATGAAGAAAGACCGGGAACAGCCCATCAGCCCGAGTAAACCCCTGATCCAACATCTCACTTTCCGTGGCACCCACAACCAGCCAATCCCGATCCTTGACCGGGATATTCAAAAGGCGATCACGAACGGCACCCCCTACAAGAAATATTTTCATGCGGCACCTCCCTGTGCCGCGGCCTGCGGCCGTGAAATATGTCTATCCTGCCAATTTTTCACTCTGCCTGCTCCAGTTGCATCTGCCGCTCCTCTTGTTGCAGCAACCACATATCCCGATAGACCCCACCCTGCGTCAGCAGTTGTCGGTGGGTGCCCTGCTCAATAATACGTCCTTCATCCATCACCAGGATCTGGTCGGCATCCACCACAGTGGAGAGCCGGTGGGCAATGACCAGCGTAGTATGGTTCTCCGCTACCTCCTGCATGGTCTCAAGAATGGCTTGCTCAGTCTGCGTATCCAGCGAGGAGGTCGCTTCATCAAAGACCAGAATCCGGGGACGTTTGAGAATTGCGCGGGCAATGGCAATACGCTGCTTCTCACCACCCGACAACTTTAGGCCCCGCTCTCCCACCAGGGTCTGGTAGCCCTGCGGCAGCGATTCGATAAACTGACGTATATGGGCCATGCCAGCCGCCGCTTCAATCTCTTCCTGACTCGCTTCGGGCCGGCCATAGGCCAGATTGTAGTAGATGGTGTTATTAAACAGCACGGTATCTTGGGGTACCACACCGATCACCTGACGTAGGCTCTCCTGGGTAACCGCTTGTACGTCCTGCCCATCAACCAGCACGGCACCCGATGTCACATCATAGAAACGGAACAACAGTCGGGAGAGCGTCGACTTACCCGCACCACTATGACCTACCACCGCCAGCTTCTGTCCCGGCCGAATAGTGAAGTTCACATCCCGCAAAATCTGCCGCTCAGGCACATAAGAGAACCCGACATGACTAAACTGTACCTCACCCGCCTTTAATACCAGTGCAGGGGCATTCGGACGATCCTGCACTTCGGGCTGCTCCTCCATGAGTTTGAAGATGAGATCCATATCCGCCAGGGAATACTTGATCTGACGATAGACCATTCCGAGAAAATTGAGCGGTATGAAGAGCTGCAACAGAAAGGCATTGACCAGTACCAGATCACCGATCGACATGCTGCCATCAACCACCCCCCCAGCGGCAAAGAACATGATCGCGGTGACACCCAAACCAATAATTCCACCTTGACCGAAGTTGAGCATGGACATGGAACTCTGGCTCTTGACCGCTGCCTCCTCCCACTCATCAAGGGTACTGTCAAACCGTTCCAATTCGAGTTTCTCGTTACCGAAATACTTGACGGTCTCATAGTTGATCAAGCTATCGATGGCCCGGGAGTTGGATTGGGATTCCAGACGATTCATGGTGTGGCGATAGTCCATGCGCCACTCGGTCACCGCAAAGGTAAAGGCGATATAGATAGCCACCGTTCCGAAGGTGACCAGGGTGAAGACCGGATCATAATTTGACAGCAGAATCACCGCCACCAGGGAGAACTCCACCACCATAGGAATGATACTGAAGACCATGTAGTTCAGGATCGAGCTGACGCTCCGGGTACCGCGGTCAAGGTCCCGGCTGATCGCACCGGTCTGCCGTCCCAGGTGAAACCCCAGTGACAACCGATGCAGATGGGTCATCACCTCGGTCGCCAGTCGTCGCATGGCGTGATAGCGGACCCGGGCAAACACGATATCGCGTAACTCATTGAACAGGGTGCTGCTGACACGCAATGCGCCATAACCCAGCAACAGGGCGACGGGTAGCACCAGCAGGGTCTCGCGATGGTTCTCCATGCCATCCACAATCCCCTTCAACACCACGGGAATACCCACATTGGCGACCTTGGCCATGATCAGGCAGGCCAGGGCAACCAGGGCTCTTCCCCGATAGTTCCACAGGTAGGGCAGCATCTTTTTCAGGTTCTGCCAGTCGCGGCGATCACTGTGCGGACGTGCTTGGGCTTGACGAGTGTGTGCCATATAGAGAGACTGTATTATAATTTACTAAAATAGATTGGGTTCTAGCTGAATTCCAGGATCAACAGGTATGACACAAGATTGCAGTTATAACGAACTCTACGCCCTTCAGGTACTTGATGACAGCATGGAACCGGAGTTTCCGGCCAAATGCGTGATCGTGATCGAGCCTTCCGAGGTGTGTGCCTCTGGCGCCTATGTCATCATCAACGTCGATGGTGAGCGACTTTTTCGCCAGCTTATGCGCGATGATTCAGGCCAGGAACAACTGGTCCCGCTCAATCCGCAATACCCTACCACAGCGCTTGCAGGTACCAACCATAAAATTGAAGGGGTGATTGTCCAGCGCAATATTCGCCGCAAGATAAAGCACTACAAACCCTACGAGCACAACAGTCACCTAGCGAATTAGATGGCTTACCCAGCCAGTCCCGCTTCAAGCTCTTTCCAGAGTTCGGCATAGGCCAATCCTGCCGGACTGTTCGGAGCAAAGCTACCCAGCGGTGCCCGGTGAAAACCCATTCGCTCGACATCACTGGCATAAGGTATCGGGGTTTTGAGCATCTCCGGGAAGACTTTAGGGAGATCCTCCAGCATGCCAAGATGCATCTTTTTGCGCCGATCCAGCATGGAGAAGAAGGGCATCCGCTTCACATCCATCACCCTGTGGCCATCCAAAAACTCCACCAACTGTTCATAGGTACGCATGGAGAGGGTGGTCGGTATGGTCGGTACCATCAGGGCGTCCGCTGCCCGAAAGATATTTTCGGACACGAGGGAGATACTGGGCGGACAGTCAAGAAAGATCCGGTCATACTCCATAGAGAGCGGGCGCATCAATTTCAATAGTTGCTTTACGGGACCTTTGGTATCGCCCAGCATGAGATCCATATTGCGATAGGAGAAATCTGCCGGCAGCAGATCCAGGTTTTCAAAATCGCTCCCCTTGATCAGTTCATCCAGATCTCGCTTGCCCTTGATCATCTTCCGACCACCACCCTTGATGCGCGGCTTGATGCGGAAGTAGTAACTGGCTGCCCCCTGGGGATCAAGATCCCACACAAGCGTTCTAAAACCTGCCTGCGCAGAGAGATAGGCCAGATTGACCGCTGCCGCGGTCTTGCCGACCCCGCCCTTGATGTTATAGACGCCTATAATTCTCATGACGGCGCTCCATTCAGCTTGGCATCCTGCTTGGTTGCAAACAGTCTGTTATAGCGCTCGACATGCTGTTCATCCGCAAACTGGGCAAAACGCTCGGCAAACACCAACCGCGCCTCTTGTTGTCGCTTCAGCAGGCCATCCACCAGCATCCCCATTGCCAGCAGTGTGTCTGCAGGCACCGCCCCCTCCTGCACCATCTGGTGTGCAAATTCACGCAGTTTGTACGCCTGTACCTCGAGATCCTGATAGTCACCCAAGTTATCCAACAAACTTTTCAGGGTCTTGATCAGTGGCTTGATTTCCTCTTTGGGATAGAGACTCTGGAAGAATTCCAGCAGGTAACGGAGTTTTTTACAGCTTTTCCTGAGCTCATGCAGTTCATCGGGTTGAGAATGAGGATGAATGGCCAAGCCCTCCTCCAGGACCAGCTTAAATGTTTTGTAGATCCGTTTACGCGCCACTTTTTTAATCGGTTTTTGGGAATGGTCCCCTGCACTGCCTGGATCGGCTTGTGTACTTAGAAAAGCACGCCAATCCTTTAACAGTTTATGGAAATGGGGTGATTTCAGCTTGCGCACCATAGCCTGCTGCTCAATCTTTTGATGCGAAACCAGGAAGGCGTGCAGTGGATCAAGATCAGACTGGAACTGCTCAGGCAGCGTATCGCGGTAACCCTCAAAACCCAGCAAGTAGACATCCAGATCACGGGTAGGACCGGTGATCGAACCTATCCATGAAAACCGCTCTTTGAATTCTTCAACAATAGCATCGGGAAAGACCCCCTTTATCTGGGTCAGTGCAGAGCGTGTGCGCCGGATAGCCACCCGGAGATCATGTAGAAACTCTGAGTCGAGGTCTGCGCGGGTGCCAGGAAGATTCTGCTCCAGGGTATCCAGGAGTGTGGTATGTATTTGCCTGGCCACCTCACCCGCTGGGGTGTCGGGTTGCAAATCAAAATCAAGCTTGGAACTGTAATCCATTGGCTTTCGGCCAATGGCCTCAAGGGCCAGTGAGATCAGCGGTTGTGACTGGTTCAGCAAGCCCACTTTATCGGATAAAAAACGACTGACTTGCTTGAGATATTTATCATAGCCTCGCACGGGTAATAAACGAATCAGGTGGGTCATCGGCTGATAGTCAGCCCGTCCGGCGGGTCTTGCCCGGTTCTCCTCCAGTTGCAGGCGCACTACAGTCTTCTCTTCGCGGTCAAGCAGATTCAGGCCAATCACTTGGGAACGGATTTCCACCACAGGCAAAAGTGCCCGCATCTGCAGCGGACCAGCAATCCGCTCACGCATCAGTCCTGCGCTGTAATTCCAGGTAAAACGCGGCACCTCACCCTCTAGTCGAATCGTCTCATAAGGGGAATCGTCAGCCAGGCTGCGCAACACCAAATGATGTCCATCCTTATCCTGCACTTCATCCAGCTGCATACCTGCCTGAAATAGCCGCCAGTCGAAGCTGTCAAAAAGGAGATGACGCACTGACTTCTTGGGTTCTGTGCCCAGATGAAACTGCGATGAGAGCGCGGTCAATAGCGCTTCGATAGAATCAGAATCACCCAACTGATACTGATACGTGTGACCTGTCATATTGTTATATCCTGCCCTTGTCCCGGGAGTCTGAATTGCTTTTATACCCTAGCAAGGACTAGATACTAATAAAGCACAGGATAAATTACCATTACAGTTGTCTGTGGGTCAGGGGTAACACCTGCCCCACAGCATTCGTCTTCCTGTTATTGCTCTAGACTCTTGGACGCTATCTCAAACACATCCCTGGAGATTCCCTCGGTCTTCAGGATGCGTTCCAACTGGGCCTTCATCATCTGCTGGCGTTGTTTGTCATAGCGTTGCCAGCGAGCCATGATTCGCACCATCCTTGACGCCACCTGTGGATTCATCCCATCCAACTCCAATACGCGATCACCGAGAAATTGATAGCCACTGCCATCGGCAGCATGAAAACCTACCGCATTACCGGAGCAGAAGGCCCCTATAAGGGAGCGTACCTTGTTGGGATTGGCTAGTGAGAAGGCAGGATGCTTCATCAGATTTTCTACCCGGCTCAGGGTATCGGGGCGATTGGCAAGTGCCTGCAGGGTAAACCATTTATCCATAACCAGCGGATCATTTTTCCACTGCTGATAGAACTGCTCTAGCAGCTGTTCCGCTTCAGGAACATCTTTATCGGCTACCAGCGAAAGGGCCGCTAACACATCCGTCATATTCTGCCCTGCTCTGAACTGGTCAATGCAGAGTTGAAGGACGGCGGGATCATCCAGTTGTATGAGATAGGAGAGCGCCAGATTACGCAAACTCCGCCGACCGATAGAAACCGCATCCGGGGCATACCCATCAGCTGAATAATTATCGTGATAGAGCGACAGTAGTTCATCCTTTAATGTGAGCGCCAAATGCCGCTTTAGTGACTCTCTTGAGCGATGGATGCCCTCCACATCCACCTCCTTCATTTGATCACCCAGGTAACTCTCTGAAGGAAGTGTCAGTACCTCGGCAAGCAGCGCCTGATCACTCTCCCGGTCAGTCAATGCCTTTCTGAAGGCCTCCACAAAACCAGCGGGGATCTCAGCATCCGGGGTTGCCACCCTCTTCAGCAGGATGCGCTGGGCCAGCGTTTGGGCCGCATCCCAACGACAGAAACCATCAGGCTCAGCGGCCATCAGGAACATCAGCTCCTCATCGCTGTAGTCGTATTGCACCTTGACCGGTGCAGAGAACCCCCTGAGCAGTGCCGGGACAGGGCGTTCGTTGATACCGATAAAGGTGAACTGCTGACGCCGCTCACTCACTTCCAGCATGCGGGTGCCGGTAATGGCCTCCGCTTCACCCTGCAGTTGCAAGGGCATCTCATTGCCGTTCTTATCGAGTAAACCAACCGCAAACGGAATCAGGAAGGCAGCCTTGTCTGGCTGACCCGGCGTGGCTGGGCAGTGTTGTGCCACTGTAAGCGTGTAACGCTGCTGTTCGGGCTGAAAATCACTGCTGATTTTTAACTCTGGCGTTCCGGCTTGACTGTACCAGCGCTTGAACTGGCTGAAATCACGACCACTGACCTCAGCCATACACTGGACAAAATCATCGGTGGTAACAGCCTGGCCATCAAACCGCTCAAAGTAGAGATCCGTTCCCTTGCGGTACAGATCACTCCCCAATAGATTCGCCTGCATCCTGACCACTTCGGCCCCTTTTTCATACACGGTCACGGTGTAGAAGTTGTTGATCTCCATATAGGAATCAGGCCGGACCGGATGGGCCATAGGGCTGGCATCTTCGGCAAACTGGTGGGCACGCAGCAATCGCACATCTTCAATGCGCTTGACGCCACGTGACCCCATATCCGCAGAGAACTCCTGATCCCGGAACACCGTCAGCCCCTCTTTCAGACTGAGCTGAAACCAGTCCCTGCAAGTGATCCTATTGCCCGTCCAGTTATGAAAATACTCGTGGGCAATAACTGACTCAATACCCTGAAAATCCCTATCCGTAGCGGTTTCCGGAGAAGCCAAGACATATTTGGAGTTAAAGATATTCAACCCCTTGTTCTCCATGGCACCCATATTAAAATCATTGACCGCAACGACCATATAGATATCCAGATCATACTCCCGGCCATAGCACCGCTCGTCCCAGGCCATGGCGTGTTTTAGAGAAGCCATCGCGTGGTCACACTTATCAATATTCTCCGGCTCCACATAGATCTTTAGGGCCACGTCCCGGCCAGAGGGGGTGGTGTGACTGGCCTCGATTGACCGGAGATCTCCCGCTACCAGGGCAAACAGGTAGGCCGGTTTCGGGAAAGGGTCTTCCCAGGTGATCTGATGCATACCGTCATCGGTTTGGATCTCATTCAGCGGATTTCCGTTCGACAGCAACACCGGGTAGCGAATTCTGTCCGCCCTGATGGTCGTGGTAAACCGACTCATCACATCAGGCCGATCCAGAAACCAGGTGATTTTGCGAAAACCTTCCGCTTCGCACTGGGTACAGAACATCGTGCCAGACTTGTACAGCCCCTCCAGCGCGGTGTTCTTCTGCGGCAGAATCCGCACATCACTCTCCAAGATGCACTGTGCAGGCATCTGCTGGATGGTGAGACCCTCATCATCCACTTGATATTCGGTGGCTTGAAGTGGCCGTCCATCCAGTGACAGCGCGATCAGCTCTAGCTGCTCCCCATGCAGCCTTAAAACACCTGAAACTTCTGCTGCCGGATTCTCTCTAATCTGCAGGACCGAGCGAACACGCGTCTCCTCTTCACCCAACTCAAAAGTGAGGTCAACCCGATCAATCAAGTATTCCGGGGGGCGATAATCCTTCAGGTAGATCGTGGTTGGGGTATCTCTGAGCATGATGCATCCTGGTTATTAAATGAATTCGATAAAGAAACGCCTTCTTCCTAGATTAGGATTCTATCGCACTATTCAAGGGTGGGAGCGATATCACTATCACTGTAGAACATCCTGGCTGATTTTCGTTCAGTAGACCACCCCATGTCGGCTTGGTACGATAGGGATAGTTGCAGTAAACAAGAGATTTTGTATGCCAAAAGTAGTCATGTACACCACCGCCATCTGTCCTTACTGCATGCGCGCCAAAGCGCTGCTTTCCCGCAAGGGAATGGAATACGAAGAGCTGAGAATTGAAGGCAATCGTGAAATCATGCGGGAAATGCTCAAACGCAGTCAGCGTAATACCGTTCCGCAGATTTTCATTGATGATTACCATGTCGGCGGATACGACGATATGGCCGAGCTGGACGCCCTGGGTGAACTTGACGCCCTGCTTGGTCTGGCACCTCAAATTGGACCTGATATCATTACATGAATGAGCCGGAACAAGCACAGAGCATCCGACTGGATAAATGGCTCTGGGCGGCACGGTTCTTCAAGACCCGTCAGCTGGCCATTGAGGCGATCAATGGCGGCAAGGTTCACCTCAATGGACAACGATCAAAACCAGGGAAAAACATCGGCATCGGAAGCCGACTGACCATTCATAAAGATTCTCTGGAATGGGAGATTGAAGTCAGCGTCATCCCCAAGCAGCGACGCCCCGCCAGCGAGGCGATCCACTTTTATCGCGAAGATGAGGCGAGCCAACTGAGGCGACAGAAGCTGATTGAAGAACAGCGACTGCTGCGTGCATCAGCACCCCGACCCGCCCCAGGAAAACCGAGCAAACGGGATCGGCGCATGATCCATAGTTTTACAGGCAAAGACTGACACGATGGACCAGGACGCCTATCGAAAAACCTACCAGCAGATGAATGAGCGCTTCTGCCTGTTTGAGAAGTGTCTGTTTGCCGGTCATGCGGGCTGTTCTCAGTCAGAGCGTTTCAACCTGGCTGAAAGGGAAGGCATACACTGTAAATCCGATTCGGCCCAGGCACAGTGTGCTGAACTGCTCAATCTCTTGCATCAGCACAGTCGATTCATACTGAAGTTCAGCGATGAACATGACATCCTGAGCCATACTCAAGCATTGCGCTTGCAGGTAGGCGGTATTCGCGGCCTGGATAAGATAATCGAAAATAGAGAAGAAGCCACACACTTCGTTGCAGACATTCATTCACTCCTCGGAAAGGCCATTGATAGCTACACTAATCTGACCGAGCTCCCGTTCAGTGAGTTAATTCAGCAGATCGCCGCCTTCAAAGGGCGAAAAGGTTAAGCTACTCCACCACCGCCAATCCAGCGTCTACACTCTAAAAAAACACCCCGTTACCCTTTGATACCGACTTGTTGACCCGGGTCATGGCATTAAGTCAGATCTTGCAGTGGGATAACGGGTAAATGACATAATGTCGTATATCTTAATAAACCCGAGGAGAGAACAATGCCTGCTTACACCACCCAGGATATCCGAAATATCGCCCTGGTGGGCCAATCAGGCGCCGGTAAAACGACGCTGGTAGAGGCCCTCCTGTATCATGCAGGCGCGATACAAAACCAGGGCACCATTGATCGGGGCGATACCATCTGTGATTTTGACCCGCAAGAAAAGCACTATGAGCACTCACTGGATGCCGCTGTCGCCCATCTGACTACTGACAACACGCACGTCAACCTCCTCGACACACCGGGGCTGATTGATTTCTTCGGGCGTTCATTCGGCGTTTTGCAGGCGGCCGAAACGACCGCGGTTGTCATTAATGCTGAAGCCGGTATTGAACCGGCTACGTTGGCCATGATGGAACATGCAAAGAATGACGATCTCTGCAGGGCTATCATTATCAATAAAATTGACGCAGATAATCTAGATCTGGAGGGATTACTTAACCAGGTTCGTGCGACCTTTGGTGATGTCTGTCTGCCGCTAAACCTACCTTCGGCTGAAGCAGGAAAAGTGGTGGATTGTTTCTTTAGCCCAGACGGTGAAGCCACCGCCTTTTCATCTGTTGCAGATGCACACACCAATATCGTCGATCAAGTGGTCGAGATGGATGAGCAACTGATGGAGCTCTATCTCGAACAGGGCCAGGAGCTTAAACCCGCTCAACTGCATGACCCTTTTGAAGCCGCACTTCGAGATGGCCACCTGATTCCGATCTGTTTTGTATCCGCCAAATCCGGTGCGGGTATCAAGCAACTGCTTAAGATCATTTCGCGCCTGTTGCCAGATCCCACAGAAGGCAATCCACCACACTTTCAAAAGGGCGAATCTCCCAATGCACGTCCTGTTGAGGTAAGCCCTGATCCAGACAAGCACATTATCGCCCATGTCTTTAAGATCAGTAATGACCCCTTCAAGGGTAAGCTGAGCTACTTGCGTGTATACCAGGGAACCATAACGCCTAATAGCCAATTATTAATTGGGGATTCCAGAAAACCCTTCAAACCGGCTCATCTCTATCAGATTCAGGGCAACACGCAGACCGAAATTCAACGGGCCATTCCTGGGGATATCTGTGCCATTGCGCGCATTGATGAACTATTCCGCGATGCAGTCCTGCATGACAGCCACGATGAAGATCATTTCCATCTCCAACCTGAACAGTTCCCGATGCCGTTGTTTGGCTTGGCACTCATCCCACAAAAACGCGGCGATGAGCAGAAACTTTCCGATGCCTTGCTTAAAATCTCGTCTGAAGATCCCTGCCTCACCATTGAGCACGACACCCAGACCAATGAAACCGTGATACGCGGAATGGGTGAACTGCATTTGAGAATAGTGCTCGAACAACTTGAGCAACGCTATAACGTTCACGTCGATACAAAGCCACCCAGTATTGCCTATCGTGAGACTATCAGCAGCTCAGGCGAAGGGCACTACCGACACAAAAAACAGACAGGGGGAGCAGGACAGTTCGGCGAAGTCTCATTACGGGTAGCACCGCTGGCTCGTGGTGAGGGTTTTGTATTTATAGATGAGGTTAAAGGTGGCGTAATTCCTGGCCAGTTCATCCCTGCTGTTGAGAAAGGCGTCAGGCTGGCACTTGAAGAGGGTTTTATTGCAGGTTATCCCATTCAAGACCTGCAAGTCACCGTCTTTGACGGCAAGTATCATGCTGTAGATTCAAAAGAGATCGCCTTTGTCACCGCGGGTAAAAAAGCATTCCATGATGCCTTAAACAAGGCGCGCCCCATCGTGTTGGAACCCGTAGTTAACATCAACATCATCGCAAGCGGTGATGCCATGGGTGATATTACTGCGGATCTTTCGGTCAAACGGGGGCGCATCAATAATACCGAAATGACCCTGGAAGGCCGCATGGTGATCAGTGGTATGGCGCCACTGGCTGAGTTAGACAGCTACAGCACCAAACTCAAATCCATGACCGGTGGCGAAGGTACTTATGAAATCAGCTTCAGCCATTATGATCCGGTGCCTGATAATGTGCAGCGTACACTGGCAGAAAAACATCAGCAGCACATCCACCATCAGGATGAGCAATAACCCACCTGACACCCTCCCGCTTTAGGGCGCGGGGGGTGTTTTGACCACAGGCAAGTTACTCGGGATACTCATCAAAACGAGGGGCCACCAGCCCTTCGTCATACCAACACCCTCTGTCACGCCAAAAGATATTATCTTGTGGGCGTATCACTGGATCTTCATCCAACGACCCGGCCGGAATATTCAACGCCAAACCGTTTCTACTCAGACAGGGCACACCGGAACCACATTGACCGCAGAAGCAGCGCGCAAATCGCTCGGCAGTCGGCAGTTCAAAACGTTTGATTAAAGATTCACCCGTGAGCCAAGTGATGCGGTCTGGTTTGGTAAAGATATTCGATGCGTGGGCGGATCCAGATGACTTACGACAGCGTGAACAATGGCAGAGATGGAACTGATCAAATGGTCCAGTCACTTCAAAGGTGACTGCGCCACAGAGGCAACTCCCTTTTATTTTACTCATCGCCCTTCCCCTAATAATTCAGCGTCGATAGCGGATAGTGCCAGTCAAAGCATGGCATTTCAATGTGGAGGTTATTCGTTATGATCAATATGAATATCGCGTGGAAACGGCCGACCTTTCCCTGTCTCTATTGCCTCTTTCAGACTGAGTAAAAAGACCGCCCACTTGGTACTGCAGTGCGCCATAAAGTCGCTTGGAAATTGCCAGTTGGAATGCGTAAAACGCACCATCACCTGATTAGCTTTATCCACGAGTCGAAACGTAATCTCAGTACCCATCCAATCTTCAGGCATGCGCCCACTATGCTTCCAACGAACCAGCTGATTGGGCTGCAGTTCGGTCACCTCAAAATCAGGACCATCACCATTAAAGCGAAATTGAATGACGGAGCCAACACCCCCTGCACCCGTGGTTTCACTGGTCCACCAGGTGGACAGCCCCTCATCAGTGGTCAGGGCATGGTAAATCGCTTCGGCCTTACCCAGGATACCTATCTGATGGTGGATCTCGGCCATTGCCTCTCCCTTAGCGATTAATGAGCCCACCCATTGGCCTTATATGCGATTGGGAGGCCAGAAAAGTAGGCCATGGAGAGGGCTTTACGAACAGATACCCGAACTGGCAAATACACCGTCTCGCTCTCTTTGCAGCTCCTGCTCCATGGTGTAGTGGGGTTCCTCGACTTCCAAGCGAACTTTTCTTTCCCCATGAAAGATCAGGCGTTCGATTACATCGTTCATATCCTGCATTGATCCATGCTGCAAACTGACCAATTGGTCATACACAGCCTTGTCGAGCATTACATTTACTTGATTATCCATACGCCTTCTCCACGGGTGGTTATAAGTCGTAGAGAAAATAGTAGACCTATTTACTAGGTTATTCAAGACTTACGCTCAGATCGAAAATACTTTCATTCACCACTGAGTTCTGAGTGCATTTGCCATGAGATAAAAAAGGGGCAGTCTCAGCTGCCCCTCTCTAGTAAGTCCAATCCTATAGTTATTATTTGGATCGCTTGGATGATGCCGGTTGGTAGTTGGCATCATTTGGATTGAGGAAGATAAAACGCAACTCTCCATCATCCAACTGCGCATAATCCATAACGGCGTCATCCAGTAAAGCCGCATGCTGTGGCGCCATGACCACTTCAATCCCATTGGTAACGTGTCGTATATCATCTTCCTTGGCCTCATCAAATCCCATCAGATAATCGATGCTGCCATCTTCCTTCATCCGTGCGGCCATACGTAGCGCCATTCCCTCAGTGCCACCTTGTTCTGCTGCATTGCGTACCTGCTCAGCGGCATTTTCTGTAATTTCAAACATGAGAATGCTCCGTACTGCATTTGGGATTGGTTTATCCCGGTTATACCTAGCCTAGCTTTTTTTGTTACTGACCTTGCAATCAAACCTAACCAATCGTCAAGTCAGCTTTATGTTTACACTGTCTGACATGCGCCAGAAAACGCGCAATCCAGTGGTTTCCGCCAACATCCCGCATATGGGTGTAACTGGCAAGAAGGTTTTTATAGACGATGCCATCATTGATTCCGTCGATCCCAGTACCTCGAGTCACCTTGTACGCATACTGAATATCTGAATCAATATTCTCCAGCGCAGAATAGTGAAATTCATGGGCGGCAATGATGTCATTGCTTCCTGGCACTTTTGGCCATGGACTAAATTCGGTCTCTTGCAGTCTTACATAGCCACGCCCTTGTGGTCGTTCATGCATCCGTACATCTGCGGGAATTGCCCCTACCATATCGCAGGACTTTTCATTCCATATCACTCTTCTGGCAAGATACATCAATCCGCCACATTCTGCATAGACGGGCCCACCCTGCTCAATAAAATCTCGGATATCCTGGCGCAATGAAACATTTTCAGTAAGGCCATCCATCGCCATCTCAGGAAACCCACCACCGATAAACAACCCATCCACAGGCGGCAAATGTGCATCATGGAGTGCATCGAAGGCCACCAACTCGACACCATGTGCACTCATCTTCTCCAGGTCGCCGGGATAATAAAAACCAAAGGCCTGATCCCGAGGATAACCAATGCGCACGCCTTGATGATCCTGCCTAATCACCGCTTCTGGTTTGTAGGCGGGTATGGGTACATCTGCTGCTATGCGCAACACCTGATCCATATCCACCTGCTTGGCTATCGTCTCACCCAATTGTGCAATTTTTTTCTGCGCCAGATCCGTTTCGTTACTGGGCATCAATCCAAGATGGCGCTCATCAATCACCAACTCAGGGGCATTATGTACAGAGCCCACTACCGGTATATCGGTATAGTGTTTAATCACATTACAGAGTTTGGCCTCATGCCGGCTGCCACCCACTTTATTCAGAATAACCCCCGCTATGCGAACATCGGGATCAAAGGCCTGATAACCCAGAATAAGTGGTGCGATACCCCGTGTCATACCCCGCGCATCGATCACCAGAAATACCGGGGCTTGCAACTGTGCAGCCAATGCCGCATTACTGTTACTGCCATCCAGATCCAGGCCATCATAGAGACCCTTATTACCCTCAATGACGCCAATCTCGGCAGCTTGCATCGCACGACCGAACTCGTCGAGGATCTCACCCTTATCCATCGTGAAGAAATCGAGATTGACACAGGGGCGTCCACTGGCGGCTGTCAGCCAGAGTGGATCAATATAGTCCGGTCCTTTTTTGAAGGTCTGTACACACATCCCTCGGTTGCGCAGGGCAGCCGTCAGGCCGATCGACAGCGTCGTCTTGCCCGATGATTTATGTGCCGCTGAGATAAAAAAATAGGACATCAGTCATGATTCGTTAAATGAGGGACCGGTCTGAACGATTACGTGAGACCATCAGCTTATAACCTAAGCCTTATAGTCCCCTTTCCAGAAAAGCCTGTAAAGCGGATATGAACCAGGCTTATTCAGCCCCAGACAAAAAAAATCCACTGCCTTTAGCGACAGTGGATTCATTATTCACAGATCAGAACCCACAAACATCAAATACATTCGCCATCGGCTGGATCTTCCAGACTCTCAGGCAGTACACGGAGCATCCGTGAGCCGATAGCGACCAAGGTCATGGAGACAGCAATACCGGCGATACCCAGCAGGGCTTCAGCAATCGTGGGGGTATAACTTGCGACAACACCATCAAAGAAACTGCTGGTTAAGACCTCTTTTCCCGGGAACAGGTTCATTGGGTAAGCCTGTCCGCCAATCACAATCACATAGACCTGGAAAAAACCGCCAATCAATACCAGCAACGAGGCAACCATGATGGCAAATCGGGACGTGGTGAACGCCGGTGAATAGAGCAGGAACAGTGGGATAATGCCGCCAATCAGCACCTGTCCGATCCAGAACATATTGGTATAAACACCACCATCCAACAGAATGAAGCGTTCCACACCATGGTGTTGAGTCACATAGAGATTCGTGAGGTGATAGACCAGTGCAAAGTAGAGCACGGCCCCAACAAACACGCCCAACAGATTCTTCAGCTTGGCCAAACGGAGATCACCAATGGTACGCCCGGCCCACCAGTAAGCAGATATCAGGGTAATGATAAAGAATGCCAAACCGTAGCTGAATGACATAATGATAAACATCGGCGCCATAATGGCAGCATCATAGGCTTCACGTGCCACGAGGAAGCCGAAGATCGAACCCGTACCTGTTGTCAGTGCAATACGCCAGAAGAAAGCGGCAAATCCCACAGGGCGCTTATACTGCTCAAACTTACGATCCATCATGGTCCAGAGATAGAGGCCGACAATGGTAAAGAAACCCGTATAAAGGATGATGTTCCAGGCAAAGATCGATTTAAAATTGTAGGTTGTCATCGCTACAATCAAACGATCTGGACGACCCAGATCCAGCAGCAGTACGACCAGGCCACCTGCAAGCAGGCCGATAGCCAGCAACCCTGAGAAACGACCCAGAGGCTTATACATCGGTCCACCAAACACGGAACCGATTGAGGCCACATTAAGCGCGCCTGAAGCCGCAACAATCAGGAAGATGGCAAACACATGAGGCAGACCCCATACGATCTGGTTGCTCATGCCGGTCACAAAGTGGCCGTTATGCTCCATATGAAATGCAGCACCCAGGCCCACCAGAATAATAAAGGCAAGAGAGGCAAGGCCACCCCAATAACGAGGAGAGCTGCAATAAAGTTCGCGGTATTGTGTTTTTATCATCGACTTCTTTCTCCGTACCGCTAGATATTGGTGTAGCGTACGCCAGTATTCAGTTCGAGATCGGCCCGTATCTGGTGGCTGCTCTCTGCTTTCAATGCCTTGGCGATCGCACTGTCTGGATTTTTCAGATCACCAAACAGAATGGCCTGATGTCCATCCTTATTGCAGGCATCCTGACAAGCTGTTGTTGAATGACCTGCATCAATACGTCCAGCACAGAGATTGCAAGACTCCACACACCCTTTACCTCGGGGTGTACCGGTGAGCTGCTCGGCGACATCCTGATGAATAAAGGAGCGCGCCTTATAGGGACAAGCCATCATGCAATAGCGGCAACCAATGCAGGTATGGCGATCAACCATGACAATGCCATCGGCACGTTTGAAGGATGCGCCAGTGGGACAGACGTCAACGCAGGGTGGGTGTTCGCAATGCTGGCACATCATCGGCAGATTGGAGATTTCTCCGGTCTGCTTATCACGCAGCTTTACCTTGCGTACCCATTGCGGACGCTGAGCATTCCACATCTCATCAGACTGACCGGTTGGTCGTTGCATCAGGTCAATACCATTCTCTTTATTGCAGGCATCAACGCAGGCACTGCAACCATCCGCACATTTATTGGTATCGATCAGCAAACCCCAGCGTACCGCACTGGAGGCGCCCTCATCTGACGCAGCATTGGCTACGGTCAGCATAACTCCGGGCGCGACCACTGCGGCTGTAGCAGCCACAACGGATTTACCTAAAAACTCACGCCGATTCATATCAGGCTGGTCATTTGAACAACTCATGATCAGTCCCCCTTAACAGTGGCATGAAGGCGGACCAGCTCATCACGACTCAATGAAACAGGATTACCCAAGGATTGCAGCAGACCCAGTGAATCAGTGCTAAATGAACCCTCTTGCTTCATGGCCGTTCCTGATCCGGCTGTTGATTCCGGCGTCTTACGATGGCACTGGAAGCAGCTGAGACTAACCGCCACATAGTTGTGGCATGAAGAACAGAACTGCCCCTCGGCATTAACCGGCTTATAGGCACCCGCATCATCTTTCTCGGCATGGCACTCCACACACTCAGACAGACTGTATTGCGTATCTCGAACGCCCTTACGTACAGTCATATCCCGATCATGCTTGAGATAATCCATGTGATCACGTCGCATGACAGCCGTGGGTGCTACGCAGGCATCCAGGCCTGCTGCCTTCGATCCCTTTGTAACAGCCGTTTCACTGATTGCTCCCGTAGAGAGGAGCAATAAAGCGCCCCCTATGAGTACACCAGCGAATCGCTTAATGCCGGTTAAACGATCCATCACTGCTCCTATTCACCAAGGCCCATCTGGATATAACCGGTCGGGCACACATCGCTACAAACATGGCAGCCGATACACTTGTTGTAGTCGGTGTCGACGTAACGACCAGTAGTTGCCTCGGTCTTCTTCACGCGGAATACCGCATCCTGAGGACAGAACACCACGCAGTTATCGCATTCGAAGCACATACCACAGCTCATACAACGCTTGGCTTCAGCGACCATCTGTTCTTCGCTATAGGGATGCAGACGTTCCTGAAAATGCCCCAGTACCACTTCAGCAGAAGGGACCTCTTCACTACGTTTGTTGCGTGGCGTAAAGGAGAAGTGCCCAAGGAACAGGTCGCTGGACGGAATCACTTCCTGCTCAGCACGATTCTCAAAGTTATGCACCGCATACTTGGCACCATCGGTACCACGCTGATCACCTGCTTTGGAATCAAACCGCTCTGGATCCTTACCGGCTTCGTGCAGCTTATCCAGTAGATCAAAGTGATGAACATCAACCTTAGGACGTTTAACCTGCTCTTCCTGTTTGAGGAAGCGGTCAATACTCTCAGCCGCAATCGATGCTTGACCAATAGCCGTGGTCAACAGATGAGGACGAATGATATCACCCGCGACGAAGTGGCCATTCTTACCAGGCACCTGGAAGAACTTGTCTGCATCAATCAGGTTGCGATCATTGGCCATTTCCTCAAGACCGGTCATGTCACCGCCCTGTCCGATAGCCGAAACAATCAGATCAGCTTCAATGACGCGCTCAGTTCCTTCAACCGGGATTGGCTTCATGCCATCCATGGTGCAGTCACATACCCTCAGACCTGTTGCACGACCATCTTCTCCTACCAGCACTTCCAAAGGCATCACTCCATCAAGAATGGTGACACCCTCTGTGGTGGCATCAGAGACTTCGTGCTCAGCTGCCATCATCTTTTCTTTGGTGAACAGTGAGGTCAGCGTAACCTCGGAACCCTGCGCAGCCGCAGTAACAGCCGCATCGTGAGCCACATAGCCATCTTGAACCACAAGCTCTGGACGATCCGTCGGGTTCTGATTTTTCACATGACCCAGACGACGGGCAACAGAAACCACATCGATAGAGGTATCACCACCACCGATACAGACCACTTTCTCTGCCGTAACCTTCATGCGACCTTCATTGAAGGCCTTCAGGAATGCGACGCCAGTCACGCAGTTTGGCGTGCCTTCCCAACCGGGAACTGGCAGACCACGTCCACTCTGACAACCCAATGCCCAAAGCAGCGCATCAAACTCTTTTTCAACATCAGCGACAGACACATCACGACCCACACGAGTCTTGAGACGCAGATCAACACCCATATCGACAATGCGGTTCAGCTCAGCATCCAGTTTGTCACGTGGAATACGATAGCCGGGGATGCCATAACGCATCATGCCGCCCAGGTGTTCATTCTCATCAAAGATCGTCACCCCATAACCGAGACGACGCAGCTGATAAGCGGCTGACATGCCCGCAGGACCACCACCAATCACAGCAACCTTTTTAGCGATATCTGGGCCGGCCGTGAAAGCATAGCCATTGGCAATCGCCGAGTCGCCGATATATTGTTCGACTGCATTAATACCGACGAAATCTTCAACATCGTTGCGATTACAACCATCTTGACAAGGCGCAGGACAGACCCGACCCATCATGGAAGGGAATGGATTGGCATTGGTTGAGCGACGGAACATGTACTCGTCACGCTCAACGCCTTCAGGCGGCTTCTCCTGCCCTCGCGCTATTGCCAGGTAACCACGGATATCCTCACCAGAGGGACAACTACCCTGACAGGGTGGTGTTTTGTGGATGTAGGTTGGGCATTTGTAAGAGGTATCTTCTCTGAAGATCTTCTCACTAAAATCATCCCATTCGTTATCGCCTTCTTTATATCGACGATAACTCAGTTTTGTGTTCATCTGTTCCGTAGGAGTTGCCATGGAATTCTCTCCTCAACCTATATAATTCTTAAAACACCGTCAGAGATTATTCACCGACGCGTTATACCTCAAATTGTCACTCTGTTTTACTCGTCGCCATCCGATTCATCATCGGCGTCATCCTCATCCGTATTTTGTCCAGTGAGGATAATGGCATTGCTGACTAACTGGTGGACGCTGACAATCTGGTCCATGTCCATTCCGTAGTAAGGCAATACCTTGGTAAATTGGCTCTTACAAATAGCGCAGATTGCCGCCATATGGGTGACCCCTTCCTCTTTGATGGCATTTTGCAATGCCGTCATTCGTGGCAAGGCACCCTTCACCCGAATCTCCATCAGATCATCCGTTAACAGACCGCCACCGCCACCGCAGCAGAAGGTCTTCTCACCGATGGTTTCGTGATCCATATCCACATAGTTATTGCAGACTGCCTTGATCACGGCACGGGGTATATCAAACTGACCACCGGGTTTGTCTCCCATGCGGGTAGCACGGGCAACATTGCAGGAGTCATGGAATGTCAGCGTCATGTCATCATTCGCTGACTTATCGAAATTCAGTTTGCCCTGCTGTATCAGATCATAAGTGAATTCACAGATATGCTGTGGCACCGGATATTTGGGATCGAGAAAATCGAACGGCCCTGCCAGTGTATTCAGAAAGGCGTAAGCAACGCGCCAGGCATGGCCGCACTCACCAAATACAATGCGTTTGACACCCAGCTCAAGCGCAGCAGTACGAATACGCATGGCAACCTTACGCATGTTCTCGTAACTACCGATGAACATGCCAAAATTTCCAGCTTCCGAAGCCGTTGTACTCAATGTCCAACTAATGCCGGCCTCATGGAATACCTTGCCATAACCAATCAGGCCATCGACATGGGGCTCAGCAAAGAAATCCGCCGAGGGGGTTACCAGCAGGATATCAGCACCTTTGACGTCGAGCGGAAACTTGACCACAACACCGGTCTCTTCTTCAACATCCTCTTCCAGTCCTTCCAGAGTATCCAGAATAGCCGGACCAGGCAGTCCCAGGTTATTACCCTTCTCATGGACCTTGGCGATAATCTCGTTGCAGTACTTCTGACCATACCCGACGCTATCAAGAATCTCACGGGCTGCCATGGAGATTTCTGCCGTGTCGATACCATAAGGGCAGAAGACAGAACAGCGGCGGCATTGGGAACACTGATGATAGTAGCTGTACCAATCATCCAGAGTCTCACGTGTCAGATCTTCAGCGCCCACCAACCAGGGGAAATATTTCCCGGCAAAGGTGTTGTAGCGACGGTAGACCTTGCGCAGTAGATCCTGACGACCTACCGGCATATTCTTTGGATCTTTAGTACTCAGGTAGTAGTGACACTTATCAGTACAGGCGCCGCATTTTACGCAGGCATCCAAGTACACCTGAAGCGAGCGATAACGTGAGCGCAGATCATCCAGTTTCTCCAGCGCCTTGTCATGCCAGTCTTCGACCAACTCACCCGGGAATCCCAGCGGTATGTTGTGATCGGGCTTGGCAATGAATGGGCTGAGATGCGCCATGGTGCCTTCCACGAGTTCCGGAACATCCACATACTCCTTAAGCTCCGGTACATCGAAATTTGCCTTAGCCATGTAATACCCTCGTCGCTCTCAGTCGCTTCTACTACGTTATTCTTCCATCGCCTTCGCCCAAGGGGCGAGGTGACGTTTTTCACGGGGGTTATCCACCTGATTACGTGATGGGCTGAAGAAAATGCCCGGCACATGAAGCAGCTTACTGAATGGGAATAGAATCATCAGTAACGCTACCAGGGTGAGGTGAACAACTAATGGGAAATCGATGGGTAGTGTGCCGATACTAAACCCCATCAGCCCGGTGAAAAACTGCTTCACCATCACGATATCGGTATGGGCAACAAACTTCATCATCAGACCACTGATGCCAATAAAGATCAGCACCAACAGCCAAAGGTAATCGGACGGGGCGGATATGTAGCGCACCCGATCGACAAATATTCTGCGCACCAGCAATCCGGCCAAACCGGCGAGCATTGCAAAGCCCGCATAGACGCCGAAAGGCTGAATTAATTCTATGGGCAACCAGACTGGGTCGGTGAAGTAACGCAAATGCCGCAACAACACCACAAACAGCGCCATGTGAAATAACCAGGCAAAAATCCAGGTCCACTTTGTGCCTTTGAAGAGGCTCTCAAAGAACACCACTTCACGGAACATGCGCATCACAACACCGGCCTGAGTGACTGGAGCCGGGGTCGTCGCAATCTTTAATGGGGCCGGTGTTTTGGCATACTGGACAATTTTTCTTGCCAGGCCAATCACCAACACAAGAGTCGCCACGATAAACAGCAACGCATAGACAGTGGACATGTTCCTGCAATCCTCAAGCTATTCTGTTAGTCAGAGAGACACTCTCTCCGGCATGCAAAGTACTTCAACGAAGCGTGCAAGTATCTGGAAGAAACTCCGCATTCGAACACCCAAAGCTACCTTCTCCAGCGTGGAGAAGGCCACTTTGATCCGCCCTCAGATACTGCGTAGAGGACGGTAACCGCTAACACTCGACTTAGATACAGCCGGTTGGTTTTGGCAGGCCAGCAAAGCGACAAGCCTGTTTACCTGGTCCGTAGGGGAACAGTGCATACAGATACTTGCTGTTGCCTTTCTCTTTACCCAGCTTCTTACCAACAGCCTTGGTCAGTACACGCACTGCTGGAGCGATTTGATACTCTTCGTAGTACTCACGCAGGAAGTTGATGATATCCCAGTGCTCTTCGGTCAGCTCAAGGTCATCTTCTTTAGCCATGACGTCTGCCACACCTGGCTCCCAATCAGACAGATTTACCAGATAACCTTCTTCATCCGTCTCAAACGATTTGCCGTTGACTTCAATTGCCATGATTCATTTCTCCAATATAGTGCTAGTGTCTAAATTTCAGTACAGGTGACTAGACCCACGCGTTAACCTTGTCATGTGAAGCCGCAAGATCAACAAAGCCGGCATAATCAACAATTTCAATACCTTCAATAACTCGATCTTCAGCCATACCTCGCGCTTTTAGATCGGGCCCCAGTACATACAGCTTCATTTTCTGGGAGGCCTCTTTCATCTGAGCCTCTTTTGCTGCACCCTTTAGCGCTGCAAATATTCCATCCTCAATCAGCAGTACTGCGCTCCCCTCTTTTGCCAGACTCAGGCAACTATCCAGAGAGTTCTTTTCGAAAGGTGATTTATTTACCGTGTGTAGAATACTCATCTTACTCACCTCTTAGAAACTGAAGATGACGTCTTGGTCATCCATAAGGTCCGCCAGGGCCTCATCGCTCAAAACCTCAACATCAACAATCAAGTCGTCCTTAGTCAGACCACGCTGATCCATCGAGGCTTTCGAGACATAGAGCTTTTCAACATCATACATCTCCAGGGCGCGATAAGTAGGTGAGAAGTTCTTCATGCCGATATCAGCGGTATCCTGCCCTTTTTTCAGCTGAAAAACACCGTCATCGCTGAACACCAGACTCACGTCCTGGTCAAAGGCCGCCGCAATCAGCACAACCTCAAGCGATTCCAGCGCGTATATCGATCCATACGGGGCACGCCGGTTGACAAACATGAACTTCTTAACGATCTCGCCGTCCATCATATCTTCTTCGGACATCTCTCTACCCCTTCTCTTAATCGCCAAACACAACCAGGCGATCAGCCTGGATGCCGGCCTCTACCAACTGACCAAGACCAGAGATGCGGAAGCCAGGTGCAATATTCTCTGCATCTTTGCCGTTACGCTTGGCTTCACCTTCATCTACGATACCGCGTCGCTGAGCAGCCGCAACACAGACCACCAGATCCAACTCATGCTGTGCTGCCAACTCACTCCAACGATTAACGATATTACGGTCATCCTGAGGTGGCGTGGTCAGTTTGGTCGCATTGTTCACACCATCGTGGTAGAAGAAGACACGAAAAATCTCATGTCCCTTCTCCAGTGCGGCCTTGGTGAACTGATAGGCCGAATCGGCAGCCTGGTGCTGATAAGGACCTTCGTTTACTTGAATCGCAAATTTCATTCTCGATTCCCTTTTAGCCAATTACTTAGAAGCGGATGTGTGCAGATGCATTCAGATTTGCACGACTTCCACGCCAGTTATCGATGTGATACTTGGTAAATGGCAGCCCGGTCTTCTCAAAGAAGCGTGGCCATCCAATACGCTCAGCCCACTCGCCAATACGCTCATAGTCTTTGGCATCTTCCTTATAAACGCGGAGGATGTTTTTGACCACTGCGGAAACTTCCGGCCAGCGTGGTGGGTTGTTGGGGATACCTGCCGCAACCAGCTTGTGGAAGGTTGGCTTGGAACGCGCATTGGAGTTCTTACCACCTACCCAGATCGCAAATTTGGAGTGCTCTGGATCGTTGATCTGCATCGGAGGGCAAGGAGGGAAACAAGCGCCACAACAGATACATTTGCGCTCATCGACTTCCAGTGTTGGTTTGCCGTTGACCACTGCAGGACGAATAGCGGCTACAGGACAACGTGCCACAACGGAAGGACGCTCACAGACGTTACCCACCATATCGTGGTTGATCTTGGGGGGCTTGGTGTGCTGGATATTGATGGCAATATCGCCCTGGCCACCACAGTTGATCTGACAGCATGATGTGGTCAGACGAACGCGGTTTGGCATCTCTTCACGAACAAACTCTTCATGCAGCTCATCCATCAGGGCTTTAACAGCGCCGGATGCATCGGTAGCCGGGATATCACAGTGCAACCAACCCTGGGTGTGCGAAATCATAGAGACCGAGTTACCGGTACCACCGACAGGGAAGCCCTCTTCAAGCAGCTTGTCGATCAGCGGTTGAACCTTGGACTCTTCAGAGACCATGAATTCGATATTTGAACGGATGGTAAAGCGAACATAGCCTTCAGCGAAATCATCAGCGATGTCCATCAGCTTGCGGATCGTGTAGACATCCATCTGACGCTGGGTACCGGCACGTACGGTCCAAACCTCATCACCACTGTGGGCCACGTGATGAAGAACGCCAGGACGTGGACGGTCATGCCATTTCCAGTTGCCGTAGTTCTTCTTCAAAACAGGGTGTAGATAGGGCTCTATCTCTGGTACGCCTGTCTCATCGGGCATGCGAGGTGCTTCAGCCATTATTACCTCCAAAAACTCTAGTATCTGAATCTATTATTTAAACCGGCATGCCGGTTTGAGGACCCGTTGATGATCAGCGGGTCACCACCTGTGTATTTATTGAGCAGCCTGACGCTCGTTCCACTTGGCCGCCTCGCCTTCCCAATCGTCGGTACGGACGTACGGGTTGGTACGAGGTTGATTGATCATATTAGGATCAATCTCGATATTCAGGCCTTCAAGGAAGTTAGTCAGACCAATCCGCTCAATCATCTCACCCGTACGCTCGTGTTCCAGCGCATTCTCAGCGAAGAATTCAAGAATCTCGGTACCCAGCTCTTCCAACCATTCGAAATCGTCGTCTGATTCCAGCTTGTGGAAAGGCACGATTACAGTGCCCATCAAATCACCAATTTTCAGGGTACGCTTACCACCCACCAGGATGCTGACGCCACGGTCATCACCCGGTGAAAGCGCCTTGGTCATGACATTGATGCAGTGCATACAACGAACACAATTGGGGTTGTCAACGGCGAGTGTGTCATCATCATTCAGTGACAGTGCCTGGGTAGGACAGCGGGTGATCACGTTATCAATGATGTACTTACGTCCCTTGTTGGTGACGTAGTTTTTCACTTCAGCCTGATCAACCTTCATGTCATCACGCCAGGTACCGATCATGGATACGTCAGCACGCTGGATGGAGTTCATGCAGTCATTGGCACAACCTGAGGCCTTGAACTTCAGTTTGTAGGGGAGCGCAGGACGATGCATATCATCCAGGTTAGCATTTACACAAGTGCGCATAGCACGTGCTTCATCAAAGCAGGACTGCTCACAACGCGCCGCACCTACACAGGACATGCCGGTACGTACCGCTGGACCTGCGCCGCCCATATCAAAGCCCATCTTATTGATGGCATCGAAGGCTGGCTGAACATTCTCAGTGGTACAACCCTGGAACATAATGTCACCAGACTGGCCGTGGAATGCGATCAGGCCTGAACCATACTCTTCCCAGATGTCACAGAAATCACGAATGGTTTTGGTGTCGTAGTGCATGCCAGGAGGCGGCATAATACGCAGGGTGTGGAATTCGGCAGCAGCTGGAAACAGCGGCTTATTGTTGGCATCTTTCAGTTCGGTGAAGCGGGGAATAACACCACCACCATAACCGATAACACCCACGGTTCCACCCTTCCAGTATCCCTTCTTGGTTTCGTAGGATGTTTCCAGCTGGCCCAGCAGGTCAACCATCATGTCGTTGTCTTTGGCCAGGCGCTTGAGTCCGGTTACGAAGCTCGGCCATACGCCGCTCTCCAACTGATCAAGCATGGGGGTATCATGCATCGGTTTCGCCATCTGTTATTCTCCCATTGATCTCGATTTATATAGTGGTTTCTGACCCGTCTTACCCTTGACAAAAAACAGGCTCAACAAGCGAGAAATTCCGACTCTGAAATCCGGCTTCGGACTACAGACCCTCATTCCAAAACATGGGTAGCATTTTAGGATTCACTTATGCAGCAAAAATACCCCGCTAATGGGGGGGAAGAGATGAAAAAGGCATATCCACTATGGGATATATGATAATTTGGTAATATATGAAAACTATAAGAATCTAAAATATATTATGCTTTATAAACAAATAGATAGCCACTTAGATTTCACCGGGTTTTATTTTTTATGGGGCAAGTTGATCGTGCAGCGCAGCATATTCATCCGCTCATTTTTGGCTTGCGTCTAGCCTCTTCTCTGGGGTTCAATAATGCCTGAACAGTTTACTTGGGTATTAAAGTCACGCTCTCATCAGGTGATAATTTTACTGCTTTTTATCAATTATTGAACGAGGTTTACCCATGCTCCTGTTAAGTGAGGTCCTGATACAAAGCCCTGATGTGGACTCTTTTGAGGAGCTCATTGAACTAATCAAAGTACGCCGTCAATCCGAAATGTTTTTTCGGATAGATGTAAAGCCCCCCTTCAGTGATACACCGGAAGATTGGGAAGACCGTCTCGAAGCGGCGTTTACCTGAAGCCTCCTTTATAAGGATGACCATCGCGTGAAGTATCTGCAAACAGAAGCCATCATGGGAGATAACGACTCCGCAGAAGATGCTGTACCTTCTACCCAAAAGGTCGAATTGCATCTGGCCGAGCTGGAACAACAGCTTGCCAAGCTAAGTCCAAATGCCCCAGAGAGTGAAAAAACCCAACTTGAGCTAGATTGCGGCTATGCATTGCTTGAGCTGAACCGGTTTGATGAAGCATGGTCACTTGCTCGAAGGGTTTTCGATCAGACCCTTGAAATGACCCAATGGCAACAAGCCGTTGAGGCTTGCGACATCATGTTTCAGTCGGAACAACCCGATTCAATTCCTGCGCTTGCGCAAGGTATCTGGCTCAGCGTCACCTTCCCAATAGATCCCGAATTGACCGTAGCGATGTTGCAACATCTGATTGATGAAACCCCAGACCGATCAGATGGTGCCGCCGTGGCTGCCGCTGTAGCCAACTACATCGTGGATATCCGCGCCGATGAAAACAGCCGGGAGAACCTGCTTTTCTTTACAAACCAATTGCTTGGACAAGTAGCCCGTCGCCACAGCCAGGTAGAAGAACAGGATATTTTTGATTTTTGGGTACAACAGCTCGAACTGGATGATCCGGGAAAATTCCTCCCGCGACTGGCAACCGTATTAGATGTACTGGTTAGTAATAACTGGTGGTACGACAAAGACAAACTTCGAGAACAAATTCCGGATTAGGTCATTTAAAACAGGATTACGCATTGATGTACTGGGAAGAAGAGACAAATGAAGAGGGCTTTATCATACCGGAGGATGTGATTGACCTGCAGTTCAAGGTGATCTGCCCTACGCTTCCGGTCGATCACGCATGGCACTTGGCACAAGCAATCGAACAAGTTCTTCCCTGGTTTAATGATGAAGCAGCAGTAGGACTCCATCTTATCCATGGCGCAGAATCAGGCAATGGATGGGAAAGACCTGAAGACGCTGACGCCTTGCTTCATCTTTCTAAACGCACCCCCCTGACACTCCGGCTACCCATCGCACAGGCAGATGAAGCCCTAGAATTAATAGGGCGTACGCTGGATATTGCGGGCCACAGCATGCAGATTTTATCGGCCAAACAGAAAAAACTTGCGATGAGCCGTTTTCTCTACTCCCGTTATATCGAGATAGACCCGGAACTCTCTGAAGATCAGTTTATCGCCTGGGCCGTCTCGGAGCTTAAACAGATGGGACTGCGTTTCAAGAAGATCCTCTGTGGTAAAAGCCATCAACTGCAAAGACCGGGCTGTCCCATTCACACCCGCAGCCTGCTGGTCGCTGAACTCCCCTATGAAGATGCCATAACGCTACAGGAACAAGGGATGGGTAACCATCGATCGCTTGGCTGTGGTATTTTCTTACCGCAGAAATCCTTCTGATCTACTGATAATAACCATCAAAAAAAGGTATTTAATTTTATCACCAGCCCTTATAACATATAAGTTTTCCATAATATCCTTAATTGGCCGCTATACGTCTCGCTTAAAAGACGCTAACAAGATGGTCAGGCATATTGAAGAAACATAACCGGAGGTAACCCATGTCTTATGAATACAACGGCAACACCCTGGAGGCCAACGATAACGGCTATCTGGTTAATCACGAAGACTGGAACGAAGATGTAGCGGGAATCATTGCCGCAGCAGAAGGTATCACCTTGTCTGAGAAGGCATGGGATGTGATTAACTATTTGCGCGATGAGTATTTCAATAACAATGGCAACCAGCCGAATGAGCGCAACATGGTGAAACACTTCAAAGAGGTCTGGACTGACCTGGACAAAGTGGATGCAAAATCACTCTACGAGCACTTCCCCATGGGACCAGCGAAGCAGGCGGGTAAGATTGCCGGACTTCCCGAAACCAAACGTAAGGGCGGCTATTAATCAGTATTATGATGTTGAACGGTGAGGTGAATCCCCACCGTCCAACATCACTTCTGAGCCTGACAACCGCTGACTCACTGAACTGAAATCAGTCGTGCATCTTCTGCATAGTCACACAATATAGCCTGCACCCGATCCTGCCAGAGCTTGCCAAATTGACTGGCTTCTTCAGGGGTTGCCTTGCCAGATAACACCTTTGAAAAAAGCGTGCTCATCTGCGGATCAGCCGGCACAAAACTCGAATCATAGTGCAGCGAAACCATCTGGCCGGTATCTTTTCTGGTAAGCCGGACAAGGGTAGCGATTTCATTATCAAATGAAAGCAGGTTGCGGCGATCAAACTGACCCGCCAAACCGTGAAATCCACCCTTATCGGTAGCACCGGTTATAAAGGACAGCACATTCGCAATAACACCACACACCCCTTCACCTATCGACTGCTGCATCTCAACAATAACTTCACCCCGAACAGGTAATGCATCGCCATAAAGGGCCTTTAGCCCTTTCCGTGCCATCAGGAATGCCCCCGCAACCGTCGGACAGGAGTGTCCCGCCAATTTGACCACATCAAGATAATCTATCTGGATCACGCCCTTTTCGAAGACCCCCAGACAAGCAGACAGTGGATCTTGTAATACAATGGATTCAACGCGATCAAAGAAACTGGGGTATTGCATGAGACTCTCCTGACAAGGTAAGCGAATGCAGATTATCCATAGTGTCAAAGCGTAGCACCTTATACCAGATCAATTCCGGCGATCACGCTCACGCAACCGTTCAGTGGGTTTAAACTCTTCCCCATTGACTACGCTGTGCTATATTAATCTCATCTTATATTTAAAAAAGGGAAGCCGCAGTAACTGTTGCTTTCCGTACGAGGAGCGCGCGATGGCCCTGAGACTCAAAAGCCAGTGGCACAATGAAGATTCCGAACGCACCCTGTCTGAAATTGGCGGGGCGATCGCGTTTAATGCTTGGCGCTTGGGCATGGATAAAGCCGTAACGCTTCACAGTAAACACTTCACATATCGCGATGATGAACAACGGTTGGCGGTTATTGCTGAATACCTGATTTTCCAAGCACTGGCGGTGGAACGTATGACGGCCAGTTCACTTACAGATGATGAGCGTCGTGAACTGGTAACCGCGATTGTATTGAAAATGGCCGACCATTTTGATGAGAACAGTCAGGCCCTACTGGGTGCAGGTGACTACCGCAGCAAATTCATCAGCGTTTTCAATCAGCGGGCATCCGAATATGCCGAGCATGGTTATACCGATGAAGGCCCCACATACCCCTTTCTCCGACATCTTGGCTATGAAATTCAACAGACCATGGGAGAAAGCCAAGAAAATCGCTGGGTAATCGATCAAGTTATGGATGTCGATGCTCCAGAGCTAATCAAGCAGCTGACCCGTATTGTCAAGAACCTGTTCACCTAGACAGATCATTTGGCTATACAGCCACCCAATCCGCACAGATCAGTCAAGGGCAGGTTAGCGGCCACGAATCCTGCTATATTGAACTGGAATCCGCAGGGAACACAACTGTCTTGATGACAACAAAACGGGCTCTTATCCACCCTCCTTTCGAATTCTAACTGAACTTATTCCTGCTCAATGGGTCAGTGGTGACATGCTAAAAGATTCACAAAAAAACAGGCGTCTCCTTCAAGGACTCTGCCTGAAATTCTTATTGCTCTGCTTACTATTGCCGACAACATCGCTCCAGGCACAAGAGATTGCCCTACCCGATATTGGCAATCCTTCAGGCAATATTCTCTCGCCCGCCGAGGAGGATCGTCTTGGGCGTGCCTTCATGCGCAGTATCCGCAAAACAATGCCGGTGATACAAGACCCACTACTAACGGCCTATATCCAATCTCTCGGCGATCAACTGGTGAATGCTAATGCGAGTGCGACGGGAAGCTTTGAGTTCTTTTTGATTAATAGCCCACAAATAAATGCCTTCGCTGGCCCTGGCGGCAACATTGGCGTCTACTCAGGTTTGATCACAACAACTGAATCGGAAAGTGAGCTTGCCTCGGTAATTGCCCATGAGATCGCACATGTGACTCAAAAGCATCTCGTAAGAACCTATGATGCGGTAAAAAGCATGTCCCTACCGGCTGCCGCCGTTGCAATTGCCGCCGTGGTCATTGGGGCAGCCACCAACACCCCAGATCTTGCTGTTGCCGCCGCAGCCGGCGTTCAGGCCGGCATGATCCAGCGTGAAATCAACTTCACGAGGTCCCATGAAGAGGAAGCTGACAGTATTGGTATCAAGACGCTCGCCGGGGCCGGTTTTGACCCAACTTCCATGCCGGTATTCTTTTCTCGCATGGGTAAGGCCTCCCGCCTCTACGATAACGGCACTTTGCCGGAATTTTTGCGTACTCACCCGGTAACCGCCAATCGGATAGCGGATGCCTATGGACGAGCAGATGCGTTCCCCTATAAACAACGCAGTGATTCGCTGGGCTATCATCTCGCCAGAGAACGGTTGCGGGTATTAGCCTATAGCGATGCGAGAGAGGGCATTGAGTTTTACAGCAAAACACTTAGGGATGGCCGTCATCGAAACGAAGAGTCTCATCAATACGGTTATATTCTGTCACTCGTAGGCAACAGGCAATATTCTGAAGCCAGTGCAATCTTGGAAAAACTAATCGCCAAAAGACCTCATCAGAGTGAATACCTTGTTGCCAAAGCCGAGCTGGAAAAGAAACAAGGCAAACCGGAACAAGGGCTTAAAACACTGGAACAGGGTTTAAACGAACATCCAGGAAACTACCCGCTCTCTATGTACTACGCGCAGGCCCTTCTAGATATTGGAAAACCTGAGGCGGTAAACCCGTTACTGGAAAAAATTCTAACGGGTCGTCCCAACGATGCATTGACCTATAAACTGCTCGCACAAGCCTCCGGTGATGCGGGAAACAAAACCCAGGGTCATCAGTATCTATCAGAGTACTATTATCACACGGGCGCATTGAAAGAGGCATTAATGCAACTTGAGATTGCATTTAAAGATCGGAATCTCAGTTACTATGAGAGCGCCAAAATAGCGGCACGAATGAAGGAGATACGCCAGGAAAAAAGTGACTTGGAAGCACGAGACAGGTAACGCCCCCTTTCCCACTTTAATTGAGTGGGTTATGCTTGAGGACTGCCTACAAGCAGGACAAAAAAGGACCCAGAATAACAATTAGGCTTGATGAATCAAGGCAAAAATGTGGAGGTAACCGAGCACAGACCCTTTACCAATGGTCGAATTGATCTGAACCCCAGGGCACAAACTACTTATATGGCTATATCTCTTGCTTATGTGCATTCCTTCTCTCGGGAAGGCACTATGTAGGAGTAATCTGAGATGTTTGTGGCAGAGATAAGCTCGTTATGCATTAGAAACGCAAGCGCCTCATTTGAGCCATTGCGATTAACGTACGCACCTCTTAACGACAGAATAGAAACCATCCCTCTGTTGAGACAGGAGATAGAAATGAAGATAGATTTAAACCGCCGGATCTTACTGAAAGGCACGTTTGCAACCAGTGCAATCGGTATCGCGATCGGCGCTGGACTCTTGACACCTGTCCAGGTGCTTGCCGCCTGGCCAAAAGAAGCATTTACCGCAAAGGATATCCCAGGAGCCCTGAGTGTATTGATGGGTGCCGATAGTGCCGAAGTGAGCGGTGATATCAACATCAAGGCACCCGATATCGCAGAGAACGGTGCCGTGGTTCCTGTTACCGTCAGCACGTCCTTAGCCGGTGTAGAATCAATCGCGATAATGGCTGCGAATAATCCTGTTCCGCTGATTGCCAACTTTAACCTGAAAGAGGGTGCAGAAGGGTTTGTCTCTACGCGCATCAAGATGGGAAAAAGCGGTGATGTCTTGGCCGTAGTAAAGGCCGGCGGAAAACTCTACAAGGCCGGCAAAGAGGTCAAAGTCACCATTGGTGGATGTGGCGGTTAATCTTCCCCATTCAATCAATCGTATACCGGCTGGACTGGTGTAAATGAGATAAGAGATTTTGAGGATACTGAAATGGCAAGCAATTCCATTAAGATACGCGCCAAAATAAAAGAAGATGAAGTAACGGTCAAAGCCCTGATGACGCACCCGATGGAAACAGGCAACCGGAAAGATAGCAAGGGCGCAACCATCCCCGCACATTTTATTCAGGAGGTGACCTGCGCCTCTGCCGGGAAGGATATTCTAACCGCCGATTGGAGCGGAGGTATTTCTAAAAACCCGTACATCTCCTTCAAATATAAAGGAGCCAGTGCGGGCGATGATCTTACATTGACCTGGGTAGACAACCTAGGCAATACGGAGTCTGCCACCGTTAAGGTTGAGTAGTACTCGCTATCGGGCGCACAGGGAAGTGCGCTCGCCCGTTATCCCTATGCAGGTGAAGATATCGGTGTCGGGTTATTTCTGCTCTGAATCATCCAGAACATCATCCAGATCCACGACCTCATCACTCTGATCGAGTGGAACAACCACCGTCTCATCCAAATCAGCAACACCTGATAACTCTTCCTCTGTAAGATCAAGCATCGCCAACTCTTCATCAAGTGCCTTCAGTCCCTCATCCTCGACCGATGCATCGCCCGGATCAGAATGCTCATCCCTAATTGACTCAGCGACAGGTTCAGTCGTTTTCTCTACATCCTCTTGAACGGCGGGTTGCTCAGCAGGCTTTGTATCGGATGCCAACATTTCCCTCATCTTATCCTTATCCAGACTGGTGTCCGTACCACCGGAGAACATCAACGAGTATTCACTCAACATTCGACCCATGGTATCCATGGTCAATTGCAACTCTTCAGTGAGTCGCAGATTCTCCTCTTTTAGATGCATTACCTCTTCTGAATCGACAGATTCTCCATCTGTGTCAGCTACAGCATTACCTCGACGAGGAATCTCCAGCGTTCTATAGGTCTCAACTGAACCTTCGTAATCAACTGACAGATTCTGCAGAGCGTCAGCATTTCTTTTTAAGTAAACATCTAAAAGAACTTGGTAGAAGGCCTTCTCTTCTCGCGCAATCTTTTTGACGATCTCTTCCAGATCGACTCCTGTAAAACCGTATCGTTCTTCCATGATCTTTCGTGTTTCCTGTTCACGCCGACCACTATCCTCCTTAATTCGAGCAACCAGTGTTCGCATGGCTGCACGGTCCCGTTGATGCTTTGAGACCATTAAATAAACAACAATACATGCGGCTACAATACTGACCAAAAACAGCTCACCAAACACCAATAACAGTATCTTGCTCACCTCGATCATTTGGCCGCCGCCTCCTGATTTTCATTTTCTTCTTCCAATTGAAAGTCAGGCTTTCCTTTTCGCCGCCGGATAAACCAGAACAATCCCGCCCCTGTTAGGATAAGCAACAGATTGGCGCCCCCGAAAATTGCAACCTGGAACATAAAATCATCCTCTTCCTTAACAACTTCTGGTTCAGAGGGAGGTGGCGGTGGCTCTACAACCGGCTCTTCCTTGGGTGGCATCTCCACAATAGGCTCGGGTGGAGGCGGGGGAGGTGGCGCTGCCTTACCTTCGATGGCGACCGGATCCAGCGTCAGATCAAGCGCCGATCCGGCACGTGTCCTACCCTTTACAGATACACTCAACGTCCAGTCACCCAACAAGTTATCCGCATTGATTCGTGCTTCCCGCATGCCCTGTTCTATGCCAGGCAACAGCATGACGGGTTGCTCTTCCCCTGTCTTGGAGATCAAACTGGCATTTAATTCCAGACTGTCCAGATCAACAACTTCACCATCTGGTATCAGGCTCACCTGCCACTCCGCCTCCCCCTGAGCACTTGGTTGAACCTTCATCACCATAGGGTCTGCAAGCTCAAAGAGCTGGCGCTGCTCCCGCTGAAAAGTATTGCCTTGCGCCGTAACAATCAACTCGACCTTACCTGCAGCAAGGCCCTCACCAACCCTGAGAGTAAAGTTTCCATCACCTGATACTTCATCCCCATCTTTTCCATCATCAAGTATCGGCCGCTCTTCCCCTGCACCATTGGCATCAACATGACCACTTTTCAGATTAACTACATCGAGAAAATCCTTGCGGGTAATCTGTTTGCCCTGGTTGGAAAAATTGACGGTCAGTGGCAATGACTCACCCAGCACAAAACGACTGGGTAGCTGACTGGAAATCATTTTCAGATCAGTAACGATAATGACTCGGTTATCCGGATCCAGCGCTGCCTGTACACGCCACTCTCCCGTTTCAGGTTTGGTGATGGTTAACATGTCATAGCCAACATCACGATGCCAACTGACCGATTTCGGGGCACTCTTTGCATCAAACTGTTCACCAGAAGGCGTGATAACCTGGGTAGGCTCAGCACCCTCTTTTCTGAACACCAACAGAGTCACTTCCTGGATACTGTTATCCACGAGAAACTTGTTATCTTTCAGCGGCACGGTATCCGGGCGCCCCACTTTTTCAAATATCTTCAAAAAGATTCTTTGCAGCTGCTCGGCATTATTCACCTGCTCATACCACCCACCTGTTTCTCTGGACAGGGTCTGCATCAACTCATGATCAGCACGCTCCGACAGGGCTATGGTGTGTAATGCTGCATTGTGTAATTTAAGTTTTGGTAGCAACTCTTCAAGAATTCGCTTGCGCGAAGCGGCATTTTTCTTGGGATCTTTGCTAATATCGACTACGCCATCGGTAAGCAGAATAAGATGACGACGGTAGATCGTAGCGGGTCCCTCCCAGTCTGCACTGGCTCGGCGAATCACATCTTCAATATTGGTAAACTGACCAGGTGAAGCAATTTTGGCCGCCTCTGCCCTGGCCTTACGCTTCCAACCGGCATCCACCTGGCCGAGTGGTATCAACATGTTGACATATTGACCAAATGTCCATACCCCAGCCCTGGCATCGTCTGGTAACAGTCCGACAAGCAGGCGCAGCGCCGGTCGCCTGAGGTTTTGTGGATCGTTTTTATGCATACTGCCAGAGACATCAATCAGAATACGGGCATCCGCCTTCGCCCCCGTCTCCGCATTTGCCTGCGCCGATAGCGTACACGCGAGCAGCAATCCCGCAAACAGCGCCTTATTCATTATTGTTATGATTCCTTTTGTAACCATCACTGGTCTCTCGCAATCTAAGACAGCATTCTGTCCCATCTGTCGTCAACACCTATCAGTATCTGGTTATGTTAACGGCAACCCCCGCCAAAGACTTTAAGGATATTGATAGATAAAGGGCTCATCTTATTGAAGATAGCGGAATTTTGATAGTTTTGCACTTCCGGAAGCCACCCAGATGCAACGGTGAATAAGCAAATGATTAAGGGAAGAAACCTCAGGAAGGGTCAATTAATGAGAAGTTGTGTGTTGAGCACCCGCATAAATCAGCCCCGCCAGAGCATCAGGATGGGTTTACATAATAGGGGGAAACCACACCTTCCGGCTGACTGGCAAAGCGTTTATAACTCCAGAGATACTGCTCTGGGGCCTGCCGAATACACTGTTCCAATCCGCGGTTAAGTGCTGCGGCTGTAATATCCTGATCATCGCTGTCGATACCTTCGGGGGCCTGAAACCAGTGGATCTTGTAACCCTTTGCAGCAGGTAATCGCTCAGTAAACCAAAACAGGACCGGCGCCCCTGTCTTTCGGGCCAATCGCCCTATAAGCACCATGGTCAACGCAGGATGTCCAAAAAACGGGGCGTAGATGCCACCCTGTCGTCCTGCCGCCTTGGGCTGCTGATCGGCCAACAGTGCCATCATCTCGCCCCGCTTGAGTGCGCTGTAAAGTGATTTAACGCCCTGCGGGGTAGCCGGTACAAGCGTTGCCCCCCCCTGACTCCGACCCTGTTTGAGTAGATCGTTCAGACTCTCCTGCCGCGGTGGTCGATAAATCGCTGTAACTTTGGCCAGAGAGGTAAGATAGTGCAAACCAACCTCCCAGTTTCCCAGATGGGGACCGACAGCAATAACCCCTTTACCCCGGCTCAGTGCCTCCTCAATCAGACCTGCCCCTTCCCCAGGAACAACCACATCTATCCAGCGAGCAGGCTTAGAGGCCCAGACAATTGGCATCTCCACCACTCCTTTAGCGGATTCAATCATCGACTGCCTGAGCAGTAAATCCTGCTGGTGAGCCGTTATTTCAGGTAGACAGGTGGCAATATTGATCTTGGCAATGCGTCGCTCTTTATTGGGAATCGCATAAGCTAGCCATCCAATCACCGTACCCAATCGCTGAGCTAAAGAGAGTGGCAATCTTGAAAAAAGGGCTAGAATTAAAAGAATTGCCTTGTCTTGCATAAGATATATTTATAAAAGCATCAAATTGTCGGTATTATACCCTGACCCAACGCATACCGAAATGAAACCAGGAGTTGATCAATGAGCGCAGATGAACCGATCCCGTTAAATCCACAACAAGCCTATAAAATGCTGGAAGATGACCCCAGGGCTATTTTGGTGGATATCCGCTCAAGCATGGAGTTTCTGTTTGTTGGTCACGCCAAAGGGGCGGTTCATGTCCCTTGGATCGACGAGCCAGACTGGACGGTTAACCCGCACTTCGTGACCGATATCCGAAAATTAGTGCTAGGCGGGGCGATCTGCACAGAAGACGAGGGCTGTTCGCCTGTAGTGTTGATATGTCGAAGCGGCAAACGTTCGCATGAAGCAGGCAAAGCGCTGATCAAGGCTGACTTTAGCCGCGTCTTCCACGTCGACGAAGGATTTGAAGGGGAACTTAACGAGCAGCATCAACGCAGCTCAGTTAACGGCTGGCGCTATCATGGGCTTCCCTGGGAGCAGTGCTGAAAATCAAGAGAGCGCCCTGCAGGGCGCTCTCACATTGTACAGCTCTCTGTTAAAACTCAGCCTTGTTAATTCTGTGGCCCAGTACCCCAACTGTTGGAATTTGAGTTAGAATTTGAATTATTGCTACCACCACTAAAGAAGCCCCCCTCTTTTTTCGGCGCAACAAACGAACTGGCATACATCAGTGGATCGGCTTGACGTTGGGAAACTACCTTGTTACCCCGTTTAATCTTTGAGAGTTTGATCCCCACGGGCTTAGCCAGTGAATATTTCTCCTTCACCGAGGTAACCTGAAGCTCTCCAATCCGCTCATCCTCTCCTCCTAAAGCGATGCCCGTATCTGGATCGATCAAAGCCTCACCCCGATCCATCAAAGTCAACTTATCACCCACAGAGACAACGCCACTACCCAGATTGACATACACCTTGCCACCCTTAACCTGGACTACCGAACCACTTGCCGAGGCACTACCCACCTGCTTGACCAGGTCAAAGACACCCTTATTAACCGCAGCAATTACGGCATGGCCGATAGGTGTCTTGGAATATTCCGACATAAATCCACCCAGACCCACACCGCCGGCAAACCCAAGACCTCCGAAATTCAAACCCGAAGAGGAGAGATCCACCTGAACCTGGTCAGTGTAGATAATCTCACTGGTTTCAGCGTTGATCAGCCGGAAATTCATACCGATGATCGCCTTGCTGGACTTCATGGAGAGACCACCTAACAGGGCTCCGGCACTACCACCAATCAGGCCGCCCAGACCACCACCCTTCTCTTCAACACCGGATTCGTAGTTGGTGATCACTGCCTGAAAAAGATATTCGGCACCCAGTACTTGGCCAACTTTTGCAGCGGAGGGCTTGGCAATACGACCCGAAGCACCGAGATCCTGCTCTTTCAGCGTCTGACCAAGCACCTTACGCTCAACCATACGAAAGCGGCCGGTACGATGCATCACATCAGTCAGAATAGCTTCAATACCTTGAACCGGCACACCGCCGCTGCCCACTTGGTAGGTCACTGTGCCGCCAGGCCCCATAACATTGACGCTGGAGGCGCTGGATGTATTTTGTACCTCAAGCACACCAATACGGGTCTTATTGCCTGCATATTGACCCCACTCAACATTCACGAGGTATTCAACATCAATTGCATTCACATCCTTTGGCAGCGGAAGTTTCTCGCCTGCCTCAGTGACTGAGTAAGCCACAAAATCAGCCTGCGCGACAGACATCACGCCCAATGCACAGATTGCACCCGCTAGTAGTAACCCTCTTTTTAAGCCCCGCATTCCTTTTCCTCCATGCTTTTTTCAAATGGGTTTGTTGTGTTCAAATCGATATACAGTATACAAGAACAACAGGCTAACGGATCTGGATCAGCCCGTATTTAATCAAAAATACACCATTTTGTGACAACGACCCCCTGAGTCACAACCTATTCCTGTCACAGCCTGCTTGAAATCTATTGAACAAACATCCCATTACGCTGTCTTCTAAGTGCTTAAAACAAGGGCACTTGCAATTCGATATGGCTGTTAGAAAAGCGCGAACAGAATAACGCTACAGCTTCGCGAGAAAATCTATAATTGGTAATATAAGATCAAACAACTGAACCCCCTGGGAGTCAACCATGCTTACACGACTGATCATTATTCTCCTGGCCCCTATCGTGTTTTTGACAGGCTGCGAAAATATGTCCAAACGAGATACGGGTGCCGTTCTTGGAGGCATAGCGGGTGGTATCATAGGCAATCAGGTTGGCAAGGGTTCAGGACGCACTGCCGCCATTATAGTCGGCTCCATCGCCGGTTCCTTTATTGGCGGCTCCATCGGAAAACAGATGGATGAGAATGATCGCTATCGTTCCCAACAGGCATTGGAATCGAATCCGGTGAACCGGACTTCGAGCTGGCGTAACCCCGATTCTGGAAACACCTATCAGGTGACTCCGACACGAACCTATGAGAGCGACAGTGGCCCTTGCAGGGAATACACCACTGAGGCAGTCATCAACGGCCGTTCAGAAACGATCTATGGGACCGCCTGTCGTCAACCTGACGGAAGCTGGCAAGCCGCCAACTAAACACCTCTGCCCCCGCGTCATAGCGGGGGCAAATCACACTACAAACCCTCCACTGTCTCACCAATGCGAGCTATCGAAGTGGAAGGGGGCAACTCATCCAACTCCACCCGCTCGATCTGCCCGAACCGCTTGGTGATTTTATTGGCTGAAATGGCCGCATCTTTTACATCCTCATGGGCTTGACGTATATGTACAGCCAGTTTATCCATACGCCCCTGGAATCGCCCAAAGTCTTTGGATAGCAGATGAAGATGACGTTGAATCAGGTGCACCTGTTCTCGGGTTGCTGCATCTTTCAGAACCGCCCGGGCCGTTGTCAATATCGCCATCATCGTCGTGGGAGAAACCAGCCATACCTTCTTTCGGAAAGCTTCATCGACCAGATCGGGGAAATGCCCATGAATTTCGGCAAACACAGACTCCGCTGGGATAAACATAACAGCCCCATCAGAAGTCTCCCCGGGAATAATGTATTTCCCTGCAATATCATCAATGTGTTTACGGATATCCTGTCGGAACTGGCTCTGGGCACGGGTGCGCACCTGCTCAGAGGCCTCCGTATCCGTCATTTTCCGATAACTTTCCAGCGGGAATTTAGCATCAATGCCAATTTTTCCGGTAGGCTCAGGAAGCATCAACATACAATCCACTCGTGTATGATTACTCAGGGTATGCTGCAGGGAATAACTGCTCTCTGGCATCAGATTGGAGATCAATGCCGTCAGTTGCACTTCACCAAAGGCACCGCGAGAACGTTTGTCTGAAAGCACTTCTTGCAGGCTGACCACATTGGATGACAACTCACTGATCCGCTTCTGCGCCTCATCGATGCGGGTCAGGTGCTCGAGCACACGATTGAAGGTTTCTGTGGTTTTTTCAAACCCCTCACTTAGGCGCTTTTCAACCAAACCCCCAATCTCTTTTAACCGCTGGTCATTACTCTCAACCAATTGATTGACTTGCTTTCCGAGAGACTCAGCCGTACTTGTTAGTCCCTCTAACAACTGCCGGCCAATCCCCTCAATACCTTGGGTCAGACTCTCTTGCTGGTTTACCCTGTTCTCCGCCAAAGTGTGACTGACTCTCTGCTGAAACTGGTCAAACCGTTCCACCAAATTCACCTTCAGCTGGCCACCCTCATCCAGCAGTTGCCGCTGTAATTCACCCAGACGTTTTTCCAGCATCTGATGCGACTGGGATAACAGACGCTGAATCTGATGTTGCAGTTGATGCAATGCGGTACGCTGCCGCTCTCGGTCATTCAACAGCATTTCCATCAACTGCCGTTCTTGCCCTCGCATCAGTTGCTCCATTGCAGAAAAACGGGTATCGACCGCCATCCTCTGATCAGTGATTTGACGGATAAACCATGATTGGCGCCGCCATAGCGCAATGAGCAATACTGCGATGCACAGCATGCCGACCAGCAAGATAATATCGCTGTAAATCAAAATCTGCTGAAAGAACGAAATCATATAGTGTCGCCTTTTTTAAATACTAACAATATGTTACAGCAACCAGTCGGGTTAATCCTACAGCTTAGGCACTCACTGACTCAAAGCATGAGTCAGTGTCTTTTACTGTTTTTACAGCAGATTACTTGCATCCGGTGACAACAACCGTAAACTTGCGCCAAACCAGCGATATTGAGTCAATCCGACCGATGCGAATACACCTGAAAACGCTTGGCTGCCGACTGAATGAGGCAGAACTGGAAACATGGTCTCGTGATTTTCATAATCTGGGGCATCAAATCACATCGCGCCTCGAAGAAGCTGATCTGGTTGTGGTCAACACCTGTGCCGTCACCGGAGAAGCGGTACGAAAATCACGCAAACTGCTTAGCCAAGCACAGCGAAAAAATCCGCGCTCAAAGCTGATTGTCAGCGGCTGTTATGCCTCACTCAATCCTGCTGAAAATATCCAGAGCCTTGGCGTCGACCTGGTCATTGATAATCGTGATAAAGATCGGCTTGTTGAGATAACCGCCAGGGAGTTGGACCTGCATGCTATGCCGGAACAGGCAACCACTCCCGGTGAGATCAGCCTGCTCAGCCGGGGACGCCAACGAGCCTTTATCAAGGTACAGGACGGCTGCCGCTATCAGTGTACTTTCTGCATAGTGACCGTAGCACGTGGGCAAGAGCGTTCTCGCCCTATCGCGCAGATTATTGATGAAATAAAGCTGAACCAAGACCAGGGCATCCAGGAGATCGTCTTAACCGGCGTACATTTGGGCGGCTATGGCAGCGATAGCGGCAGTGATCTTTCAAAACTGATCCGCGCCATTCTGGATCAGACTGACATTGAAAGAGTGCGACTCGGTGTTGTCGAGCCCTGGGATCTACCCAAAAACTTCTGGACTCTGTTTGAAAATAGCCGTTTGATGCCTCACCTGCACCTGCCGATTCAGAGCGGATCAAATACAGTACTCAAACGAATGGCCCGCCGCTGTAAACAGGAAGAGTTTACTCGTCTGGTTAACGAAGCTCGATCACGAGTAGACAATCTCAATTTGACGACCGATATTATCGTCGGCTTCCCAGGTGAGACCAAAGAAGAGTGGCAGCAAACCATTGATTATGTTCAACAGATCGGCTTTGGCCACATGCATATCTTTGCTTATTCCCAACGACTGGGTACGCGTGCCGCGATCCTTCCTAACCCGGTGTCCAGAGAAATCATCCGAGCACGCAGCGAACAGCTGCATCAAATAGGCGAAATGATGAAACAGGAAATTCTGAGCAGCTACGTCGACAAAGAATTTCCCGTGCTTATTGAAAGCGCCCCGACGGCTCCTGATGCATTCTGGAGTGGCTATACACCAAACTTTCTGCGTGTGGAGATCAACCACCCAATAGAAGATGATCTCGAAAACCGCATCATTCCCGTCAAACTGCTACAGCTTTCTAAATCGGGAGACACCCTGATGGGCTCACTGCTAGAGGAGCAACGTTCTTGACCTTGAATAACAGTAACGGCTGGCGTCTGACTCTGCTGATCACGGCCAACGTACTGGCACTCCTGTTGATGGTGAGCTGGCTGCTGGAGCCAACACGCAGTCTCTGGCTGGATTTGGATGAGCAGTTATTCTGGGCAATGAACCGGTCATTGAACTGGGGAGAGGGGTGGCAGAGATTCTGGGCCATAGCCAATAACAGAGCCTTTGATCTAGCGGCCGCTACGGCTATGGCATCGCTGTTTGCACATCGAGCACTGTTCAGTGACAGAAAAAGGTTGAAGCAGTATTTAGCGGTAGGTGGGTTCATGTTTGTTACTTTGCTGTTAATGCTCGTGATCAGCAAGGAACTCCCTATTGTGCGCCCCAGCGCAACCGCTCTATTCCCTGAGGCACTGCGGCTGTCTCAACTGGTGACAGACATCCCAACAAAAGACTTCTCGTCTGACAGTTTCCCAGGCGATCATGGGTTGGTACTGTTACTCTGTGCCGGTTTTGCAATGATCTACCTGCCCTTGCCTCACGGCCTGTTAGCCCTGATGTTCATGGTGTTATTCACACTGCCACGCTTGATGAGCGGTGCACACTGGGTGACGGATGAGATTGTAGGTGCCCTGAGTCTGGGACTGATTGCACTCAGCTGGTTATTTGCCACACCGCTACATCAGGTGATACTTGGGTGGTTTCAACGCCAGGTTGACCGCCTGTTCAAACGTATAAAACCATGAAGCGGATCAGTTGAATCCGTTAGCCTTCAGCTCTGCCAGCAGAAACCTCAGTTCATCGGCAAACAGATTCTTGCCATCCGTTCGCAGTCCGAGTCGCCCTTTTTCCATACGGAACTCGAGTGCCATCAAGAGTGTTTCTTCGGGCTCCCACTGGCCAGACATACAATTGCTGGAGTCGTGACTGGCATTAACTTCATAGAGCATTCCGCCTTGACGAAAAAGCACAAAGGCTTCTCCGCAATAGGCATCGCGAGAATAGGACGCCAACAGAAGCTCAATCTCTGAGAGCGATTTATCGGAAAGCCGAAATGCCTCTTTAACGGCTTCCAATCCGCCCTCTCTCCATTCATTTAAAAACTGCGCCTGTGATTCCATAGCGGTTCAGATCGAAAATTCAGCCCAAATCGGACAGTGATCGGAAGGTTTCTCCATCCCTCTTATATCATAGGCAATTCCTGCCCCTGTGCAGCGATTTTGTAATGGGGTGCTGGCTAGGATCAAGTCAATACGCAATCCGTGCTTTGGCTCTCGATCAAAACCCCGGCTCCGATAATCAAACCAGCTAAAACAGTTACTTGAATCGGGATAATGATCACGAAAGGTATCACTCAGCCCCCAATTCAACAGATCATCCATCCATTCACGCTCTTCCGGCAGAAAACTGCATTTGCCGCCTTTTAGCCAACGTTTAGCATTGTCTGCACCAATCCCAATATCCGCATCCAAACGGGCAATATTCATATCTCCGATTACCAACAGGTGGTCGCCTGAGGAATATTGCTCCTGAAGGTAGCGCATCAAATCGCTATAGAAACGGCGTTTAGCCGGAAATTTTGTTGCATGATCCCGACTCTCCCCCTGGGGGAAATAACCGTTGATGATCTTGACCCGCTCACCTGAATCACTTTGATACTCACCACAGATAATACGCCGCTGAGCATCAGGCTCATCAAAGGGGTAACCTTTCTGCAGTACGAGCGGCTCCTGCTTGGAAAGCAGTGCTACGCCATAGTGCCCTTTCTGTCCAAAGTAGTGGGCACGGTAACCCAACGCCTCAATCATCTCTTCTGGAAACTCAGAATCCTGAACTTTTGTCTCTTGTATACCGATGATGTCGGGGTCGTAGCGCTCCTTCAGCCGCTCCAGCTGATGACCACGTACACGTATACCATTGGTATTAAATGAGACAATTTTCATAACCACCTTCACTGCCACACTGTTAAAATGTTAGGAGGCCGCCCTCCGAATAACCAATACTATGCCAGTCATCACGCTTCTATGCATCCCGTAAACTTACCCGGTTGCTTTATACTAGGAGCATGAGGTTTATTGATACCCACACCCATCTGGACGATCCACGCTTTGACCTGGATCGTGACAAGGTCATTGAACGTGCTCATAGGCTTGGCATCACCCGAATGATCGTGCCGGCCATTCATGCGGCTGGCTGGGAGCACCTAAATCAGATCTGCGGACAACATCATTCACTGCTCCCCGCCTATGGGCTGCATCCCATGTTCATGCCACAACACCGGAAACAACATATCGCTGAGCTAGCGGAATGGCTTGAACGAGGAAAACCTGTCGCGGTAGGTGAATGTGGATTGGATTTTTATATCCCTGAACCCGATAAAGCTGCACAACAGTGGTTATTCGAAGCTCAGCTTGAACTGGCCAACCACTTTCAGCTACCTGTTATCATCCATGCCAGAAAATCCGTGGAGCAAGTAATCAACACCCTGCGTCACTTCCCAAAGGTCAAAGGGGTTTTACACAGCTTTTCCGGCAGTCAGCAACAAGCCGAAAGATTGATTAACCTGGACTGTATGCTTGGATTTGGCGGACCGGTTACCTATAGCAATGCGCATCGACTACACGCCCTGGTAAAAGGGTTACCTTTATCATCCCTTCTACTCGAGACTGATTCACCCGACCAACCCCCCTTGCCTCATCGTGGCGAAAGAAATGAACCCGCTTTTTTACAGCCGGTAATAGAAGTCATCTGCTCATTAAAAGGGCTATCGAAAGCCAAGCTAGCAGAAGCCACCACAGAAAATGCCCGCAGACTTTTCAATCTTCCGGCTATTTGAGATTGCTCAATAATCGAATCAGATCCATTGAAGCTGTAAAAAAATCATCCGTAGGATGCTCATCACAATAGAGCTGTATTCTTCGCATTGCCCCCTTAACATCTACGCCTTTTAGGACATCGGTGCCAGTCGCCAGCGACAATCCTGTCACCAGCCCCGTCAACCAATCACGATAATGAATATATTCCGCAATATGATCGCCCTGCCCCTCTTGCCAGCCATTATAAGAGTGGTTGTAGTGGTCACACCCCTTTACACCATAACCGAGTACCTGCGGGGACTCCTGAGCCCTAATCGCAACCGGCTGAGATAAAAGAATTATTGTTAATAGAAACAATATCTTGTGCATATAATAACCTCTAATCCTACTGTAACTTATTAGCCATATACTTATTTAATATGCATATTAAATAATTCAATTAAACAAATAGCGCAAAAGGGCGTCATATACATTAGTATTTTACCAAACTCTAAAGCAGCAACCGGAGTACTACCATGATCTTCGACAACCTAACACTGGCAGCGATAGCCCTCTTCGTCATCATTTCTGTTTTTCTCATCAGCACCAAGAATCGGCCACGCTGCAAAGAAGAACAGCCCTGTAGTGATGCATCAGAGAAGCGCACTGATCACTAGCAATCAATCATTATGCGCTATACCTCGTTCAAAGCAGGCAAGCTTCAATGTGAAGTCGTACCCTAATCATTGGTTGGCCTATCACAACAAAAATAGGCATAGCGCACTGCGAGGTTTCATGGGCTGTCACAGAATAAACATTAACCCCCGCTGACTTGATGCAGTTCACGTAAGAGTGAATCTGCACACCCTACATTAACCATTAAAGGCACATCACCCGTAATTTGGAAATTTTCAATCAACAGACGGGTATGCCGCTGATGGATAATTGAGGGTCTTCACATGATTACAAACTATTCTGATATCATCACCAGCATCCGTTTTCAACTAACACTCTTCTTATTAATCTTTTCATGTTCAGCGCTGGCCGTTGCGCGCCCACTTGGTACGCAGGCGGAAGAATGGACAAACACAAGAACACTCGAATCAAATCCCAGCGGCTTCATTTATACACTCCCTGAAATTAAACCACATGAATTACAATCCGAGATTAATACACTCAGCCTGCAATTACAGCAGCGACAAGACGATCTGAGTAAGTTCATCCAAGAAAACCGCTTCTCTGCAACTGATGCTGTCATCGTGGCAGCCGTACCCGGTGGCCTGCTTTATGCGGCCTTCAAGAAACAAAAATCGATACATGCAGAAAAGGAACTGAGTGGCATACGCAATCAAATTGACACACTGAATCACCCCTTTTCATTCAGGGATAATTCGAGCAGAGACCACATGCTTGTAGCGCGCTAATAACAGCCTATCCTGAAATTAACAGTATTGATAAATGGATTAAAATCATCTATTGCAAACACAATAACCTTGATTATAAAAAGGATGTAATAAAGCTGCCATTCGCTATGATTACATTTGGAGTAACGATAAAGAATAATTAAAAAAATCAGATTAGGAGCGAATGAATGGCGCAACAAATAAAGCGAAACTGCAGTCTGCATCTGGTTAACACCGATCGAGATTGCGACACATGCCCGCTCCCGAAAAAGTGTATTGGTGATGGATTAAGCAAAGAGCAATCTGACAGCATTTCCAGCCTCATAAAAAGCCGTGGACCATTCCAGGCTGGGGAAACCATCTTCCGCATGGAAGACCCGTTCAAATCCATCTTCGCCATACAGTCCGGGTCGGTAAAGATAGAATCTTCACTCGATGATGGCACGCCTCTGATTCACGGATTTTACTTTGATGGAGAGCTGATTGGAATCGAGGCAATCGGCGACACGCGCTATCAGAATGATGCTGTCGCACTGGAAAACACTTGGATTTGCGAACTCCCCTTTGAGCAAATTGAATCGCTCTGTATAAAGATCCCAAAACTCCAGCATGAGATTCTTGAACTACTTGGCAAACGTATTCGATATACAAACAGCACTATCGTGCGCGGACGCTATCTCAGCGCTGACAAGCGCTTTCTACTCTTCCTGAGCGACCTGTATCAACGGAAAGGGTTAGTCAGCACCAATGGCGACAGAAGCGTCACACTGCCCATGACCAAAGGCGATATTGCCATACACCTCGGTTTGCGACCTGAGTCACTTAGTCGCGCACTGTCAAAACTGCAGGAAGAGGGCCTTATTCGCAATCGGGTACGTGAAATTGAAATTCTTGGAAATGACCAGGAGGTTTTCTCCTGTGTATGGGTGTAACGCGGTACTCGCCCACAATTAAAACATACCTGGAATAAATCCCAGCCGCAGTGGGAAAGCGACGCTTTAGAAGAACAACCCAATCAGACTTGCCGTTTACGCCACCAGTGATATATACACTCCATTCAACCTAGCAAATATCCACCGCCTGCTCGCGTACTTAGTCAGCAAAAAAAACCCGGACTGAAAGTCCGGGCTTCTTGGGGTGTAATGGTGGGCCGTGGGCGACTCGAACGCCCGACCAATGGATTAAAAATCCACTGCTCTACCAACTGAGCTAACGGCCCCAAAGAAGCGCGGAATTATACATTACCCAAGAACTCAGTCAACGGAAAATGCCTTCTTCAAACCGCTTCGAGTTTCCTAAAGCGCTCCGGCAGCAATTTAAGATCTACCAAACCGGTCAGCAACGCTTTCATAAAGCTCGCTTCCTCTTCATAAACCAGTTTGTAATACTGCACCTTCATGGTCAGGGCACTGCCCAAAACGATAGCGCCCATCGCCATAAATGACCCTACTGAAAGTGTTGATATACCCGTAACACCTTGACCAATCGTGCAACCCATCGCGAGTACACCGCCAATACCCATCAACACCGCACCGATAACGTGGGTAGTAAAATCCTTCAGATTAACAAACCACTCAATCCGAAAACCACGACTCACCAAGGCCCAGAGAAACGAGCCCACAATCACACCGAAAAAGGCCATTACCCCGAAGGTCAGCAGTTTCGCGCTGAAGCCAGAGGCGGTATAGCCCAAGGCCTGTCCCATCGGGTTAATAAAGGTAAAAGACTGGGGGCTGAGCGGCCGACTATCGGCGGGCTTGCCCTCGGATGAGTCGGCCAGGAAATCCCACTGCTGAACATAACCGCTGAGTGAGTGCATCTCACCATCCAGGTCTACGACCACATTAGAGCTGACATACCAGGCAGCAAGGACCGCAAGACCCACGACCATCCCTCCCAGAATATTATCGAAACTGCCGCGGAAGTCTGCGGATTTGAGCACGTAGATCAGCAGCATCAAGCCCAACAGACTACCAATCACCAGACGCCCGATAGCCGCATTATCCCCGGCAATCACCGAGCCCAGATCCTGGGGTGTGCTAAAGGTCACCGCCAGCGGACGAATCCAGTCATAGAACAGGACGGACATCAGGGTTTGATCTGATCCCGGGAAAGGGTTGATCATGAAGTAGGCGATGACAGCGATGATCAGCAATACGACAATCGACTTCAGATTGCCGCCACCAATACGGATCAGCGTCTTGTTACCACATCCTGACGCAAGCGTCATACCCACGCCGAACATCAGGCCACCCAGAATATTCTCAGCCCAAATCAGCTGATTGGCCCGGTAGGGAGGAAAAGATGAGACCGGATTGACTAGCCCAATAAACTCCAGGATGGCCACGCCGATCATGGCAACCGCAATAGCCAGAAACCAGGCGCGCATCCGCCCCATGTCACTCATGTTTACCGCATCGGATACTGCACCCATGGTGCAGAAATTGGTTTTATTGACTACTGCACCCATGATCAAGGCAATGACGAATGTTGCCCAGAGAAGCGCTGATTGCGCCTGAATAAAAGTCTCGAAAGCCATTGGATACCTCCCTAACGCGGTATGGCGTGACATCTTGTGATGCCTTTTTATTGTTTTCGGCCAAAATAGACCAAAGGGGAAATGTTAGCTTATTAGCAAAGGATGATCTACAGGGGTTTATAGTAATGCTGGTTGCTATTGATAAGCTGTAGGATCAGGCACACCGGCTTCCCTGAATCCTTGGGCCCGTAACCGGCAGGAATCACACACGCCACATGCCCGGCCCTGAGCGTCCGCCTGATAGCAAGATATCGTCAGACTGTAGTCGATGCCCAGCTCCCGTCCGCTTTGTATGATCTCTGCCTTAGTCATATTTATCAGCGGAGCATGAATCTTGAAACGTTCACCTTCAACCCCTGCCTTAGTAGCAAGATTAGCCAGTAATTCAAAGGCTTCGATAAATTCAGGACGACAGTCGGGATAACCCGAATAATCAACCGCATTGACCCCCAGGAAAAGATCCCGGGCACCCAGCACCTCTGCCCAACCCAAGGCCAGTGAGAGAAATATGGTATTGCGAGCCGGCACATAGGTCACGGGGATACCCGCCTCCAGGGTTTCCGGTACGGCGATGGCAGAATCCGTTAACGCCGACCCGCCAAAGGCATTGAGAGAGAGTGGAATCACCTTATGTGATGCCACCTGACTCTCGGTTGCAATCCGACTAGCGGCCCTCAATTCAACAACATGGCGCTGCCCATAGTCCAGACTCAAGGCATAGCATGCATAACCCTGCGAACGGGCAATTGCCAGAACGGTAGCCGAATCCAGCCCCCCTGAAAGAAGTACAACCGCTTTTTTCATCTCAAATCTGTCTTGCTAAAAAGTGTTTATTTGCCTGAGACATCGCCCCAGAGATACTTATGCAGCTGAATCTGAAACCTTACCTGCAACCGATCCCGCAAGATCCACTCCGCCAGTTGAGTAGCATCCTGCAGCCCCAACGCTGGCGAGAACAGCACCTCGCAACGCTTACTGAGATTCCATTTATCAAGCTGCTCACATGACCATCGATAATCAGACTCATCACAGATAACAAACTTGACCTGATCGGTTGATTTCAGTTGCGCAATATTACTCCAGAGATTTTTTTCAACCTCGCCCGATCCCGGTGTCTTGATATCCATGACATTCATCACCCTAGGATCAACTGGGGATATCGCGATAGCCCCACTGGTCTCAAGAGAGACCTTATAGCCTTCATCACAAAGCGCTGTCAGCAACTCCAGGCATGATTCCTGTGCCAAGGGCTCACCACCGGTAACGGTTACGTACTGAGGCTGATAGGCGGCCACCTGATCCATCACAGCCTGTAAGTCCTGCCATACCCCGCCTTTGAAGGCGTAGGCAGTATCACAGTAACCACAACGCAAAGGACAGCCTGTAAGGCGCACAAACACGGTGGGAAAGCCCACTGTGCTTGACTCGCCCTGTAAGGAGTAAAATATTTCAGTTATGCGCAGCTGCGCCATCTCAGACAACCCGGTTACACTCTATTGACAGGCAGTATAAACCGCCTAGTGCCCTTCCGCCTGTAAACGGTCAAGCCGTTTGGTTGCCAAGCGACTCGCTGTAGAGCTGGGATAGAGCGTAACCAACCTCTGCAGCAGATCACGCGATTCGGCCCACTGTTTTTTCTCATAGTGGATAAAGCTGCTCTTCAGCATGGCGTCAGGAACTTTGCTGCTGTTAGGGTAATCGCTGATAACTGTTTGAAAATCAACCAAAGCTCGATCAAAATCTCGCGTCACATAACTCGCTTCCGCCAACCAATACTGGGCATTATCCGCATAACTGCCCTCTTTATAGCGACCCAAGAAATCCTGGAAGGCCTGACGTGCCTCGCCATAACGACGCTGCATGAGCAGACCAAAGGCCGCTTTATAGGCGGCTTCTTCGGCGACAGTATCTATGGGAGCCGCTATTGCCGGCTGAGATTGCGGTGGTACTTGCGAATTGTTTGCGTCTTGAAGCGGAGGCTTCGCATCATCTGGATTACTGTCAGCTACCGGCGCGGGGCCTGCCGCCGGAGCAGCAGGTTCCGTATCAGCCAAGGCATTCTGTGGGGCCAACACAGGTGTAGAGCCACTGCCATGTGACAGTTGATTCAGGCGCTGATCGACATCGAGATATAAATCACGCTGACGTTTCTTCAAGGCATCCATGGCATGATTCTGTACTTCGATCTCGCCCCGAAGCTGTTGAACTTCACGCTGCAAGGCGTCTACCTGCAGCAGAAGGTCAGACATCGCCGACACTTTACGCTCTAACAACTCAATCTTTCGTGACTGCTCCTGCTCCGGCGTCAACTTTGCCGCCTTTTGCTGAGCCTGCAGGGTACCCATCGGCGCAATCAGAAACAGGGCTATCAACAAGCTCTGGGGAAATTTACTAAACATTATTACTCCCAAACCATGTCTCCTGCCCACCGGGAGATGGGCAGAAGTGAATCACTATCAATAAACAAATTCGGCGCGACGATTCAGCTCCCAGGAGGTCTCCCCAGAACCCATTGCCGCCGGACGCTCTTCACCATAACTGATGGTAATTATCTGGTTTTCTGCAGCACCCTGAGCCATCAGCAAGCGTTTAATGCCATTCGCCCGACGCTCGCCTAATGCAATATTATACTCACGAGAACCACGCTCATCGGCATGTCCCTCAATGGTGGCTGTTACTGCAGGATTCGCGGCCAGATACCCACCGTGAGCCAATACCGCATCCCGGTAATCTGCGCGCACCTCATCACTGTCGTAATCAAAATAGATGACCTTGGTATAGAGCAGGCTATCCGGATTTTCTAACGGACTACCCGTCCAGGCACCGCCCTCCTGCATCCCGGAGGTTTGAGCACCGCTCGATGAACCATCGCCGGCACCTGCATCAGCAACAGGAGCCCCCTCTTTGGTATCGCTTCCAGACATTCCCGGCATTCCAGCACAACCCGCAAGCAGCAGTGATAATGCCAGAACGGGGGCAAACTTTAGCGTACTCAGTTTCATTGGTTTCTCCTGTTGGTTTTAGTATAAGGTGACCAGACCGGCTCTCTCACATCCCCTTCCTGAAGGGCCAAGCGCTGCCGGATGCTGCCGTCTACCGAAACAGCGGCTAACTCACCTTTGCCATTAATCTTGGTGGCGTAAATTATCATGCTGCCGTTCGGTGCGAAACTCGGCGATTCATCCAACCGACCATCACTCAGCACCTGCAGGGCATTATTCGACAAATTAAGCACCGCTATACGAAAATCTCCGCCCTGGCGTGTCACCAATGTCAGGGACTCTCCATCCGGTGCATAGGAGGCGCGAGCATTGTAGCTGCCCTCAAAGGTTACCCGTGTCACCTTACCCCCAAAGGCAGGGACTCTATAGATCTGTGGCTTACCGCCGCGGTCGGAAGTAAAAATCACATAACGACCATCCGGCGACCAGGCGGGTTCGGTATCAATGGCATAGTGATTGGTCAGTCGATTCAGGCTGTTCTTATTGAGGTTAAGGACATAGATCTCTGGGTTGCCGTCCTTGGATAAGGTCAGCGCCATATTACGGCCATCGGGTGACCAGGCTGGAGCACCATTGATGCCCTTGAACGAGGCGACCTTTTGACGACGCCCGGTAAACACTTCCTGAATGTAGATCGAGGCCTTTTTTTGTTCGAACGAGACATAAGCCAGCCGACGCCCATCAGGTGACCATGAGGGTGACATCAGGGGTTCTGATGAGGTCACAATCGTCTGTGGTTCAAACCCATCTGCATCGGCCACCTTCAAGGATACTTCCTGGGTGCCATCGGCTTTGTTAGTCGACACGACATACGCAATACGAGTATCAAACGCCCCCGGCTGGCCGGTCAATTTCTCATAGATAATATCGGCGATCTTGTGGGCGGTGGACCGCAAATCACGGTGAGTGGTGGGGAAGTTATAGCCAATTAACTGCTCTCCCTTGAATACATCAAATAGCTGAAATCGGACCAGAAACCCGCCTTGTCCATTGGGCCGAACCTGGCCCACGACCAGGTTGTCCATCCCCAGCACTTTCCAATCGCGAAACTCTACATCGGCATCAGACTGAGGCCGTGCCAACATATCCTTTACAGGTAGTGCCGCAAACCGTCCACTGCGTTGTAAGTCACTGCGGACAATCTCAGCGATCTCTGATCCAATGGCTAATGCTCCCGGCCCAGCCCAACCGAAAGGCACCACGGCAATCGGGAGCGCACCCTCTGCGCCTTCAGTAATTTCAATAGTCAGTGGAGCGGCACTGGCCTGCACGGCCCAGAACAGCAGGAGCAATAAACTCGTAATTCGTTTCATCATAGTCATTATCTGTTTGGATCAAATTCAAAGTTAATATCACGGAACTGTTCAAACAGCGTACCCGTTGGAACCGGCAGAGGTTCCGCCTTGTAGACAGCCGCAGTAGCAGAGCGATCAAATGCACCATTGCCGCTGCTGTTGGTGACACTCACCGCCAACACGGTCCCTCCAGGCGCCAGACGAACACGCAGGGTACACTTCAGGCCATCACTGATTCCCGAAGGCCGCAACCAGGAGCGAACCACCTTCTGGGAGATCTGGATGATGTAGCGATCCACTTCACGCGCATTATGTTCTGCTTCCATAGCGGCCAGTAGTTCGTCCTCTCTGGCCTTCTGTGCCTCAGCGGCTAATCGCTTCTGCTCAGCTTCTTTTCGTTTCTGCGCTAGTTCAGCCTTACGCTTTTTTTCTGCTTCAGCTTGGCGTTTGGCCTCTTCTGCCTTACGCTTCTTCTCTTCCGCGGCCTTCTTGGCTTCGGCCTCCTGCTGCTTTTTCTTTTCGGCGGCCCGCTTCGCTTCCTGCTCTTGGAGCGCCTTCTCTTCCGCAACCCGCTTGGCTTCAATCTCTTTACGCCGCTGATCTTCTACCTGCTGTTTCTTCTCGGCCTCTTTGCGCTGCTGCTCTGCCTTCTGCCGACGCGACTCCTCTTCGAGGCGCTCTTTTTTTGCTTCCTGGCGTTTTTTCTCTTCGTTCTGGCGCTGCTTCTCGAGCTCGGCCAACCTTTGCTGCTCAGCAAGCTGTTTCTGCTTCAGCTCTTCCAGGCGCCGCTCCTCTTTTTTACGGGCTGTAGCCTGTTCGTCCTTCTTTCGCTCTTCATCCTGCTTTAGCTTCTGTACCTGTTCACGCACTTTATCCGAATCTATCACACGGGCCTGGACTACCTCGACAGTCGATTTAGGCTGTCTTGGTTTTTCCAGCCAATCCACCCCAACCACCATAAACAAGATGATCAACAGATGCATTACCACAGCGATTATCGCCGCCATCGGATTACGTTTTAGAATCTGTAACATCGCCTGTTTAACGCTCGGGTGTCTCGGTGATCAACCCTACATTGGGCGCACCCGCCTGCTGTATCAGCACCATGGCTCGGACTACCTGACCATAATCCACATTACGATCCCCTTTAACCATGATCGGCGTTTTGGGTTTGTAGGCGAGGACGGCAGCAATGCGGGTTACCAGGGTTTCCGAATCTACCGGGGTGTCCTTGCCCTCGCCCACATCGATAAACAACTCACCAGCCGCGTTCACAGAGACCACAACCGGATCATCCATTTCTGCTGGCAGCGGTTCAGAGTCGGCCTGAGGGAGGTCCACCTTGACGCCCTGGGTTAGCAAGGGTGCCGTAATCATAAAAATCACCAGCAGCACCAGCATCACATCAATGTAGGGAACCACATTGATCTCCGACATCGGGCGGCGGCTTTTTTTCTGCCGGCTCATGTCTGCACACTCTGAGTATCTGCCTTATTGAACATGGGCCTGCCGTTGAAGAATGGTGGTGAACTCATCCAGAAAATCTTCATAACGGCCATTCAGACGCTCAACATCATTGGAGTAGCGATTGTAGGCGACCACCGCCGGAATGGCCGCAAACAGACCCATTGCCGTAGCGATCAGCGCCTCGGCAATTCCCGGTGCAACCAGTGACAGCGTGGCCTGTTTAACATTACCCAGGGCATGAAAGGAGTTCATAATGCCCCATACGGTACCAAAAAGACCGACATAGGGACTGGTGGAACCCACGGTAGCCAGAAACGACAGGTTATTCTCCAGGCCATCCATCTCCCGGTTCATGGCGACATGCATAGTGCGACGCGCCCCTTCGACTACAGCCATCGGTTCAATATCAGGGTTCTTTTTCAACCGGGCAAATTCTCTGAAACCGGCATGAAAAATATTGGCCATACCCGTGGCCTGGCCATTTTCATTATCGACAGCACGATAAAGTTCACCCAGATCACCGCCAGACCAGAAGCGCTTTTCAAACCGGTCTGCTGCCTGGCGGGCACGCTTGAGTACTCTGGCACGATCAAAAATCATTGTCCAAGAGATCACTGATGCAAGCATCAATGCCGCCATCACCAACTGGACCAGCGGACTGGCTGCCAAGACAAGTGAAATAAAAGAGAGATCAGACGCCATCAGTAATCACCGAAAGAAGGGCATTGGGAATAGGGGTGGAACGAAAGCTCTCCGCAGCAATGCAGGCGATCTTGACAATACCACTGCACAAGACGCTACCATCAGCATCCAATATAATTTCCTGCTGAAAGATCAAACTGGCTTTTCCCCTTGAAACAATTCGCGCACTCACATGTAACTTGTCATTAAAACGGGCGGGTGACTTAAAATCGACCTCAACCTTGCGAACAGCAAACAGGACGCCTTCTTTTGCACGCAGTTCATCCTGTTCAAAGCCAAGGTTTCTCAGCCATTCGGTACGTCCCCGTTCCATATATTTGAGGTAGTTGGCGTAATAGACCACACCCCCTGAATCCGTGTCTTCGTAGTAGACCCTTACCGGCCAGAGAAATTCCTTCATGAATGTCACAATTTAAAAAATACCGTCATTTTTATGGTTTTATTTGAGCGCGATTAGAAAATTCAGTCATTGATCATCCATCGTTTCGCCAAAAAATTAAAACAAGGCACCTGAGCCACTCTCATCTTCAGCCGCTTTTTTGGGGGCAAGGCCAAAATGCAGATACGCCGCATTTGTCGCCACCCGTCCGCGTGGAGTACGCATCATAAAACCCTGCTGTATCAGATATGGCTCAAGGACATCTTCAATGGTTCCCCGCTCCTCACCAATGGCGGCGGCCAAACTATCTACCCCCACCGGCCCACCATCAAACTTGTTGATTATGGCGCTCAGCAGCTTGCGATCCATGATATCAAAACCACTGCCATCCACTTTCAGCATACTCAGGGCACTGTCAGCCACCTCAACAGTCACCTTACCCTCTGCCTTTACCTGGGCATAATCCCTTACGCGACGTAACAGACGATTAGCAATACGCGGCGTACCCCGCGAGCGGCAGGCGATCTCGGCGGCACCCGCGACATCTGTTTCAATATTCAAAATACCCGCCGATCGTTTGACAATGTGGGTCAAATCCTTATCTGAGTAAAACTCAAGTCGCTGTACGATGCCAAAGCGATCTCGCAGCGGTGATGTGAGCAATCCGGCGCGTGTTGTTGCACCCACCAGAGTGAATGGTGGGAGATCGAGTTTGATAGAACGGGCAGCAGGACCCTCTCCAATCATGATGTCCAATTGATAATCCTCCATGGCGGGGTACAACACCTCCTCCACCACGGGACTCAGCCGATGAATCTCATCCACAAACAGCACATCATGGGGTTCAAGATTGGTCAGCAAGGCCGCCAGGTCACCCGGTTTTTCCAACACAGGCCCCGATGTCTGCCGCATATTCACACCCATCTCATTGGCGATAATATGGGCCAATGTGGTCTTTCCAAGGCCAGGTGGCCCAAAGATCAGGACATGATCCAACGCCTCACCCCGTGCCTTGGCTGCCGGAATAAAGATCTCCATTTGCTCACGCACAACCGGTTGCCCCACGTAGTCGATGAGGTAACGCGGACGAATAGCGCGATCTAAAGCAGCGTCATCGGCTTCCGCTTCTGGGCTGATAATGCGAGCGTTATCACTCATTAGGATTTTGTCACCACCGCTCTCAGGGCCAATCGAATAATCTCTTCGCTGGAGAGATTCTCACACTCGACCGAGCGCACCATACGACTGGCATCATTCGGTTTGTAACCCAACGCGATGAGTGCCCCTAGTGCATCAGACTGTGGTGTTTCAACGGCCACGCCTGTTGACTGCGCCCTTGGTAAACTCACACCAGAGACGGGCTCTATCCGGTCCAGACGATCACGCATCTCCACAATCAATCGCTCTGCCGTCTTCTTGCCGATACCGGGAAGCCGTACCAGAGCCGCCGTGTCATCCCGCTGGATGCAAAGCGCAAACTCTTCAGCACTCATGCCGGAAAGAATCGCCAGCGCCATCTTGGCCCCAACACCGCTCACCTTCAGAAGAGTACGGAACAGCGCCCGTTCTGAATCACTGATAAAGCCATACAGCACATGGGCGTCTTCACGTATGGCAAGATGGGTAAACAGCGTAACCTGCCCGCCTTGCAGTGGCAGATCATAGAAGGTCGACATGGGTGCCTCAAGTTCATAACCGACACCGTTAACATCCACCATAAGGAACGGTGGCTGCTTGTAGACCAGCTCACCCCTGAGGCGTCCTATCATCGTCCCCACCCCCCTTTGCTGGAGCGAGCCAGGAGGAGCAGCGTGCTGTTGGCATGAGCATGGCTGATTGCCACGGCCAGCGCATCCGACTGATCAGACGTCAGTCGATCCTTGATTTGCAGAATATGCTTAATCATGTGTTGCACCTGATCCTTGTCAGCACTACCCGATCCAACCACCGCCTGTTTGATGGCCCTGGGTGCATATTCAAACACCGGCAGACCCGCCACGACACAGGCACATATAGCCGCTCCGCGCGCCTGCCCCAGCTTCAGTGCCGATGAGGCGTTCTTGGCCATAAATACCTGTTCAATAGCCATTTCGGTGGGCTGATAAGCCGATACTATTTCGGTTAATTGACGAAAAATCTCACCCAATCGTTGTGGGAAGGCCTCTTCGGCAATCCGTATACAGCCACTGGCGACATGGCTACTACGGATACCATCGCTCTCGATGATGCCGTATCCGGTAATGCGGGAACCGGGGTCAATCCCCAGTATCCGTCTTTTGGCATTGGGGTTTCCAGACTCAGAGACGCTTTGTTTCTTGACGTTGATAATCGGTTCCGTTTCGTATTGATATAACGCTAACTCAGCCTAGGGCATCCAAGATCTCATCAGAGATATCAGCATTGGTATAGACATCCTGCACATCATCCAGGTCTTCCAGTAGATCAATCATCTGCAGCATTTTCTCTGCAGCCTCCTGATCTAACTCGGCCCTGATGGCGGCACTGAATGTCACTTCGGCATTATCGGGCGATAACCCCGCAGCCTGAATCGCGTCATGCACATCGGAGAAATCTTCAGGTGTGGTAGTGATATCAATGGAGCCATCATCATTGGTCACCACATCCTCAGCGCCTGCCTCCAGGGCTGCCTCCATGATCGCATCTTCATCTGCACCGGGTGCGAAACTGATTACGCCCTGTTTGCTAAACATGTATGCCACAGAACCATCAGTACCCAGATTTCCTCCACATTTGGTAAACGCATGGCGTACTTCTGATGCCGTGCGATTACGATTGTCGGTCATACAGTCGACGATAACAGCCGCCCCACCCGGGCCATAACCCTCATATCTCAACTCGTCATAATTATCGGTATCGTCGCCACCGGCACCCCGTTTGACCGCACGATCAATGGTATCACGGGGGACATTGGCGCCATTGGCCTTGTCAACAGCCAACCGCAGCCGAGGGTTTGTGTCTATCTCGCCCCCGCCCGACTTGGCGGCAACAGTGACTTCGCGTAACAACTTAGTCCAAATCTTACCGCGTTTCTTATCGTTGGCGGCCTTCTTATGCTTAATATTGGCCCATTTACTGTGTCCAGCCATAATATTCCTCTCACACTACAATCAGGCCGAAGTTTACCATTCCTGGGAGCACGCAGAAATAACAGGGCAAGGATTTATACAAGAATTGGCTACTCACGCATAGCCAGACCCATCAGGCCTGCTGTTCAGAAAAATGGCCCGTCTTAAGAAAACCGGCCACATCGCTCGCTACCCGTGCGGAAAACAACATACCCATGTGTCCTACAGAATGGCTGTGGGATGCCACTGCAGCTGGAATTTGTGTCTCGCTGACCATCACTGTGCCATCGCTTTCACCATACAATCCGCCCACCAGGCGGCCCATGCCCACTCCGCTGGTACCGGCAATCACCCCGAGTTCTCGTTGCCCTCGCCAGGGCGGCGCACCCTCAATCAGACCACGCACCCCGGCCTTACCGATCAACCACCGCGTCAAGGGATGAGCGAATAACCGTCTCGCCACCATACTTCCCTGAACGGGAGCACCCAGGAGCACTACGCGGCCAGGTGGTTGATCAGGGTAACGATCGAAGAGGTTGAGCAGGACAATACCGCCCAGGCTGTGCGCCACGAGATGTACACACTCATATTGGCGGCGCTTTATAAACTGCTGTAACTGCTCTGCATTTTCTTCCGGCGTGCGCCGAAGTGAATGATAACTGAAGGTTTCCACATCAAAACCATGCCCTGACAAATACCAACGCAATCGGCTCATCTCAATGCCTGTCATCCAAATTCCGTGTACTAACAGAATCTTGTCGCACTCATTACGCCGATGCATCTTACTCATCTCATCTCAATTCCCGCTGTTTTTGGCCAGGCCGAATTAACTCCCCTTAAGATACCGATAGAACAGCCGATTAAAAAGGAAACTCGGTATCCAGCCCGAATGGTGATACAGGAAGGAAGTAGTAGGCATGACCCATGCAATTCGCAACTGGATCGATCGTTTAAGCACAAAAGCACTCCCAGCGATGGCCCTCACTCGTACGAGAGTCCCGCAGCTGCTTAACAGCCCAAACAGTAATAACGCCGATCTACAGCGGATCATATCCCGAGATCCTGGCTTTTCACTGTCCATATACCGTGCATTCAGTGCATTACCACACCCACCCAAAGAGCCTATCTCCAATCTGGCCCATGCCATAGCGCTGCTGGGCATTGAACCCATGACAAGGGCGAGCAATCAATTACCCGCACTCAATGACCTCCTCAAAGGTGAAACACGTGCCGCCCTATACGCCTGCTACTCACGTGCTGGGCATGCGGCTTGGTATGCACTCAACTGGGGGCAGCAGTTACGCCTTAATAATCCCGACGAAATTGCCATTTCTGCACTGTTATTAGAGTTAGGGGAAATGATGCTCTGGGCCTATGCGGAACAGGAGATGTCGCAGATTATTGCATTGGAAAAACGCGGCATGCATCGTTCTACCGCGGAACAGACCATCCTTGGTTTCGAATTAAACGAACTCAGCGCCCAACTGGCTGATCGATGGATGCTCCCCCCTCTTCTCGTGGATGCGTTAAAGCCCGCTGGCGCGTTCCAGGTTCGCTCCTTAGCCGTCATGCTGGCTTCAGCCTTGGCGGGGGCAAGCACTAAAGACTGGCATTCTGAACAGACCTTGGACCTGATTGAACTGGCGGCAGAATTGCTCGGCCAAAGCCCAGACCAAGGTCGTGCGGACTTCCATTCACTGGCAGCAGGTGCCGCAAGAAACCTGACGGGCCTGCCTGTGCCACTATCAGCTTATGCCCTGCTTCAGCCAATAGTGGTCCCACCAGTGGAGATAAAAAGACCAATAAAGACGGCTTCTACGATAGTTGAGCAGGAAGATCGGGAGAAGCTTGATTCTGATACCATCCCGATTGCTTCAACTCAGCAGGAAAAAACGCCCCCCCAGATCAACAAAGTAGCCGCAAATAGCAACTCAAGCCCATTACAAAGTAGATTGATGCGGATATTCCACGATATCCGCGAAAGCACCGGGGTTGACCGGGTCATGTTTGCCTTGCTAACACCCGACCGGACACAATTAAGAGCCAAGTTTATTGTGGGTGCCGACAAGGACTCTCCACTACGACAATTCCAGCACCCAATGGGGGAGCACCATCTGTTTACCCTGATAATGAAAAAACCACAGGACATCTGGCTTAATCGGGAAAATCAAAAAAAAATCACACCCCTAATCAGTGAAATGGGCCGAATAGCCCTTGACTCACGGGGGTTTTACATGAGTTCACTGTTCATTAACAATCGACCACTTGGGATACTCTACGCAGACAGATCAGACCATAAATATCTTGATAAACAAGGATTTAGTCAATTCAAAAGCCTAGCACAGCGACTCAGCAATGAACTCACCCAGAAAAAGTAGCTCACGCTATAACCACCCTTCTTAGCCGATGTGGGGTAGTGTAGAATGGCATTTTTTATACGACAGTCGAATATCCGTGGAAAATCAACAGCTCAGTTATATCATTGGCGACAGCCTCTACTTGAACATCACAGATCGCTGCACGCTTGAGTGTGCGTTCTGCCCCAAGACTCAGGGTATTCTCCAGGTCCATGAATACGATCTGACGCTCGATCATCGCCCCTCTGCGGCTGAAGTTATTGCGGCCATCGATGATCCAGCCAAGTACAAAGAGGTGGTGTTCTGTGGCTATGGCGAACCCACCTTACGACTTAAAGTACTCCTGGAAGTGGCAAGATATATCAAAGCCAAAGGTGGGAAAGTGCGGGTTAATACCGACGGGCTGGCCAATTTGGCCAATAAGCGTAACGTGCTGCCAGAAATGGCAGAGTGCGTGGATTCTCTCTCGATCTCACTCAACGCCCAGAATGCCGAGGTTTATGACAAACACTGCCAACCAGCCCTGGCCGGATCTTATGAGCAGATGCTCGAATTCGTTACGGAAGCCCCGAAGTACATCAAAGATGTGACCGCCAGTGCCATTGATGGCTTGGAGGGTGTGGATATTGAAGCCTGTCGCAAAATTGCGGAGGCCCGTGGCGTCAAGTTTAGACGCCGGGTGCTGGATATTGTCGGTTAACGACCACCCGCTGAAACGTTACTGAATACGAGTAGTACCATGAATGATAAAACGCCGACCCGTACGCCAACCGCAATCAATCTTCACAGCAAGTCCCGCCTGCTTGCGATTGAATTTTCTGATGGCGCAAGCTTCAGACTCCCCTGTGAATACCTGCGCGTCTTTGCCAAGGCCAAAGAGGTGCGAACGCTAGAGAATCCGGTAACGGGCAAAGAATCCGTCAACATCACGCAGATTGAACCCCAGGGTCAATACGCCGTGCGTTTCACGTTTGATGACGGCCATGACACCAGCATTTACTCCTGGGATACGCTGTATGAACTCGGCGTCAATCAGGAGAAAAACTGGCATGCCTACCAAAGCCGTTTAGAGCAGATGGGCTATAAGGCAGGCGAGCAAAAAGAGCATGAAGGGACGCGCAAAATCAAATTGCTCTACTTTACCTATCTGGTAAAACTGTTACAGAAAGATTCCGAAGAGGTAGAAATTCCGGCCTCTGTCATCGATGTTACCAGCCTGATTGAATGGCTGCGTCGCCGCAATATCGATCACGCCCATCTATTCCAGGATGGCAGCTTACAGGTCACTGTAAACAAGCAATTCTCAGAACCCTTCACCCGCATTGACGGAGGAGATGAGGTTGCGCTTATCCCGACATCACCCAATGCACCGGTAAAAAAATAGCTCCAGTAATTTACTAGTCACTGTAAAGATTGGCCGCGATCGCCATTTTGACCAATCCGGCCAATGAGGTCGCTTCCATCTTTTCCATAACCCGTGCCCGGTGCGCCTCTACTGTTTTGGCGCTGACACCTAGTGTGTTGGCTATCTCCTTATTCGCCTTGCCGTTAGTGACCATCTCCATCACTTCATGTTCACGGGGAGTAAGCTGCGCCAAGCGAGCGGCAATCTCGGCCCTCTCGGCCTGGTGTATACGCTGATCCTGATCGATATCCAGCGCATTTCGGATACTCTCCAGGAGCAATTCATCATTAAATGGTTTCTCGATGAAATCTACCGCACCCGCCTTCATCGCACGTACCGACATTGGGACATCGCCGTGACCCGTTATAATGATTACCGGGATCTTGATACTCTGCTCATTGAAGTACTCCTGCAGCTCAAGACCACTCATTCCGGGCATACGCACGTCCAATAATAGACAACCCGCCCGCCCAGGATAATAGGATTTAATAAACTCCTCGGCTGAGGCAAAGGTCTCTACCTTGATCCCGACCGTTTCAATGAGCCATTTCAGCGAGTTACGCATCGCCAGATCATCATCTACTACAAACACTGTGGCATTATTATTCATCATTTTTCCTGTCACTCGGCAAGACGACGGTAAAGCAGGTTCCACCCTCATCTCGCCGATGGGCAGAAATAGTGCCATTGTGATCTTCGATAATGGTACGACTGATCACCAGCCCCATACCCATGCCGCTCTCCTTGGTGGTGAAAAAAGGTTCAAACAAGCGTCCGCGATCCTTCTCCTTGATACCAGAACCGGAGTCCAAAACCTGTACCAGCACTTCGCCTCCGTCACTACAACGCGTCTGAATCACCAAACTCCGTTCATCTTCCGGCATCTCCAGCAGGGCATCAAGGGCATTTTTAATCAGATTGAGCAAAACCTGCTCAATCTGAATCACATCGATTTTTGTGGGTAAGGCATTTAGACTGAGTTGCTGTTCAATCTCTACGCCAGACTTACGGGCCTCAAACTCAACAAATGAACAAACCTCTCGAACGACGTCATTTATATCGGCAACACGTCTCACAGGGGCCTGCTTTCCAACCAGCGCCCGCAATCGTTTTATAATCTCACCCGCACGATCAGCTTGAGCACTGATTTGCCCTAATGCAAACAGGATATCCTCCGATTCACGACCACTCGCTTGCAGGCGTCGCACCGAGCCATTGGCATAGTTGGCGATCGCCGAGAGTGGTTGATTGAGTTCGTGGGCCAAGCCAGTAGCCATTTCCCCCATAGTACTGAGCCGGGAGACATGAATCAGCTCCTGCTGATGTTCGCGCGCCTGCCTTTCCGCCTCAAGCTCACCCGTGATATCACGTCCATAAATATTCACGTACCCCAGATCTACAACGGGCGTTAACAGCAGGGAATAGACCTGTGTACTGCTGGTCACCTGGGTCTGCCAATCTCTTCCGCTACGCAAAATATCACTGACCCTATTGCGCCAATAGAGCGGCATTGTCTGAGCCCTTTCACATCCCCAGTAGCTGAGGAGCAGCTCGCTGGCGCTATTAGCATAGATGATTACGCCCCGACGATTGACGCGCAATATAGGACTGGGACTCTCGGAGGCAAATTTTGCAAGACTGCGTATCTCCAATTCGATACGACGGCGACTGGAGATATCATGCATATAGATGGTGAACGCCAACCTATTTTTCAGTCGTATCGGCTTAATAGCCAGCTCGACGGGGAAAGAGGCGCCGTCGCGATTAAGCGCTGTCATCTCGTGACGCACTTCATCCGGGTACTGATCCCGAGAACTGAGAACATCATCCAGCAAGCGCAGAAACTGTGGCTGGCTCTCGGAATTGAAGATCAATTTCGCGAACACCTGGCCGAGGGCCTGGCTGCGGCTATGACCGAAGGTCTGTTCAGCGGTTGGATTGAATTCGATAATCAACCCGTGACGATCAATTGTGACAATCGAATCCAGCGCGGTCTCCATGATCGCCTGTTTAAGCATTTCAGACTCATGCATCTCTGTCTCATGCTGCTGACGCATCTCTTCGCGGGTATCCCTCACCAACTGAATAAACTGGCGTATCCAATCCTCGAGCACAAATAACTGATTTCCACGTTCAATGATCGGCTGTTTGGAACCCAATGCCCGCTGAGAAAAACGTGATATTCGCTGCAAGATCCTGTTAAGACGCTCTGATAAAAGAAAGAAAACCAAAGTAAACACGCTAACAAAAGTAAATGCAGCCACCAGGCGTTGTCGACGCTCCAATCCGGCCACTCGCTCACGCATCGCTTCAACAACAGAATGAGGGACCAACGTTGCAAACTGCAAATTAAGCGTCGAACCGTCGTACTCCGAAAAAGACTGCGCGGTAACCAGAAAATTAGTCTCTACCTTCTCCAGAGGTGATTGTGGTCCCAACCGTTTCTGATCACTACTGGCTAAAAACCGTTGCTCGTCAGCATCCAGAATGCCCACCATCACACCATTGGATGAGACCCCCTGTTGAGAGGCCGCAAGAAACTGCTCATCAATAGGCGCCACCAACATCAGTGAACCCATCACCGTTCCCGTCGCATCTTCCGCGGTCTCAGAAATAAGCAGATAGGGACGATCACCCAGGGTAGTCAGGCTCGCCTGCACCCGCCTTTCGCTCAACAGCAGTTCATTGGTGCCGGTGAGTTCAACGGGTAGATTGCGATCACCCAACTGGTAAATCTCACGGGTTCGCTGATCGCTGTCTAGCAGTAGAATATGACTGGGTCGAACCAGTGATTGCCAAAGTGTTGAACTCGGCAGCCAAGGTGGTGTTGATCGATAATATTTGGCAGGATCGGCATCGCCTTTGTACCAATAAATCGGCTCCAGATAATTGGCCAGTTGACGGTGGTTTGCCAGCAATCTAGCCGTTGAAGTATGTGCCAACACATAGTTGTCAAAACGAATCAGGGTTTCACGTGCCTGTTGATTAAGACGGCTCTTTAACTCCTCTAAAAAAATACTCCTTAACGCCTGCGGCTGTACTTGATCAAGCATCGCCCAGACCACCAGACCGCAAAACAGGCCGATAATGACAGACATCAGCGGCATAGGAATGCGTCGCGGTAGAGAGAGTTTATGTGGTCGTTTCAGGGGTAATGGCATGTTTTGATGGTTTCAGACACTCTGGATCAGGTTTCCCGCCTAGCTGTCCCTATCTCCCAGCACACCATACGAACACGATGAACAAAACGAAGGAGCAGAACAATATCCCATTATGCCGTGATAGCCGACCAATACAATGCCCGATGGCAACAACGACGTTGCGGTCGATCATGATTCATGGGTATCGCAGAGATTAGAAGAAATCGGGGTTAGTGCAGAATATCGGCGCAATCATTACCATCATTAACATTTGAGGCGCCAAAAACAATATGGCTCAGTGCATAACGCATTTCGCTATCAAGCTCATCAAACATCAGCCCCACCCCTTTTTCCGCGCAGCGTACAACAATCGCCTCGACCTGCATCGGGGCTTTCATAGAAGAAGGACCAAACATAAGGGAGATTTCAAGGGTGGCATTGACTGGAAGTTGAATACGCCCGATATCAACAAACATCCCACTCATTCCGATATCACGAATACACCCTCGCACCAACCCCAAGCTGGGATAATTGAGCATGGTATAGAGCGTCACTGGCCGACGAGGAGAGTTGCGATGTTCCACAGCTAGAAATGTCTCCAGAAAGTTAAAGTCACCCTGCCGCCTATCCACGATAGGCAGCACGATGGCTTTTACATACTATAGACCATATATTTGACATCATTGTGACCAAGTACCTAAAACAGAATATTTCTCCTAATCTACAAGGATTTCCCGCAAGAACCTGATGAACGACACAGACAATATTGATATATCTCAAGCGGTAACGCCAGGACTGATACGCCGATTAGCTGCCATGCTGTATGACAGCTTGCTGGTCTTTGGACTACTTCTGCTCGCATCAATGCTAATAACGCTGCCGATCGGACTCGTAGCCGGTGAGTCCGCCTCCAGCGCACTATCCGGTAATCTTCTGTTCAGAATTTGGCTTGCCATGGTGCCGCCAGCGTTCTTCCTGTTGTTCTGGATGAAGGGGGGGCAAACGCTCGGCATGAAGTCTTGGAGAATAAGGGTTGTTCGAAGTGATGGCGCATCACTGTCGTGGCCGGACGCACTCAAACGGCTCGTTTTTGCGCTGCTCTCATGGTTACCGTTGGGTCTGGGCTATATATGGATTCTATTCGACAAGGAGAATCAGGCATGGCATGACCGACTATCCGGGACACGCCTGATCATGCTCGCAAAGCAATAAATTACCGATCAGTGAATGCGTCGTACGAACCAGAATCCAAGACCCAGAAACAATAACCCGGGCACAGCTGCGGCAAACAGGGGGTTGAGCGAGTAAACCACAGCCATGTGGCCCAAGACCTTGTTTAGCAGGAAGAAAGCTAATCCTAATAGCGAACCAGCAAATATTCTTTGGCCAATGCCCACTGAGCGTAAGACACCAAACACAAAAGGAACCGCAAGAAAGACCATGACCAATGTGACCAGCGGCATGATCACCTTACCCCAGAAGGCCACCTCATAGATGGTCGCTTCCTGACCATTCTCATGCATGAAATCAATATACTGATACAACCCCCAGACAGGCAGCATAGTAGGTCGAACCACCACCACATTGAGGATATTAGGGTTGAGTAACGATTCCCATGTCGCCTCATCCAGTTGACGGCTTTCAACACCATTTTTTAAAAAACGAGTCTGTTGAATACCACGTAGCAACCAGTGCTCATCCGCATACTGGGCAAATTCCGCATAAGTGGAGACCAGCAGTTCCCGCTCTTCAGAGAATTCATAGATATAGATATCCTTTAGCTGAGAGCCTGGCAGGATCTGCCGGATATTGACAAATGAGCCACCATCCCTCGCCCAAAACCCGTATTTAGATTTAAGCGTGATCTGCTGACTCATTTTACTGGCGCGCATCCGTTCCGCGTACTGCTCGGTATTCGGTGCAATGGCCTCTCCGATCACCACAACCACCAGCATCGCCAGCATGCCTGCTTTCAGCACTGAACCGATTATTCGTGCAAGCGAAACACCTGCCGCCCGCATGGCGATCAATTCAGAGTTACTGGCCAGACTACCCAAACCGACCAAACTACCCAGCAAAACCGCCATGGGGAAAACCTCATAGGCCCTGCGAGGGAGAATCAGCAGTACATAATAGAAGACATCAGAAGTGGTATAATCACCGGTACCGGCAGCACCCAATTCATCCATCAGCGTGACAAATCCGACCAGTACAACCAGGATCAACAGCGTGATGAGGATACTTACAATCACGCTGACACCAATATATCGGTCCAACACCCTCATGAACGCTTGCTCCTTAGGCGATTTCTAAGCACACGGAACATACGCGGCGATTTATACAGCATCACGGCAGCACCCAGCATAAGGATAAAGGGATGGACCCACCAACGTCCCAGCCAGGCAGGGGTAACGCCGGAAATCATCCAATCACCTGAGATCGCCTGAAGATTGAGGAACAGGAAGTAGAACAGCAGTGCCAGCATAAGACGGCCATATATTCCCTCACGAGGCATGGATTTACTCAGCGGTACACTCAGGATGGTAAACACCAATACCGCCACAGGGAACATCAGGCGATATTCAAATTCCGATCGCATTCGGAGATCATCTGACACCATTAACTCACGGGTCCCGATTGCCTTGGTAGGCAACACACCCTGCTGCTGATCCTGGCGATCAATCAGAATCGCGTACTTTGCAAAATCACCTACCGCGTACTCATTGTTTCCGGGTGTTCCCTCATAGCGATGGCCACGAGTCAGCACCAGATACTGATCGCCTGTATCCGGCTCAGTGTATTGATAGCCTTCTGCTGCAGTAATAAGTCCCAGTTTTCCATGCTGCCTGTTCTGCACAAAGATATTACGCATGCGCCGCTTGTCATCGCTCATCTTCTCGACATAGAAGACCAAACCACCCCGGCTGAACTCATTAAAGCGGCCGGCTACAGCCATACCAAGCTCTGAAGACTCCCCTTTCTGTTGCTCCATAATCTCTGCCTTGTTGGCATTGACCCAGGGGACTAGCGCTAAGGTAAACCAGGCAACAATCAACGCTACAGGAATCGCAGCAATGGCGAAGGAGCGATATATCCTACGCAACCCTATACCCCCAGCTGCCAGGGCCGTCATCTCACTATCCCGGTACATCCGACCCAGGGTATAGAGGATGGCAAAGAAAAAGGTCGGCGGTGTCACTGGACCAAGGACCTGAAGTACCTCCAAGCCCAGCAAGCGGGTCATTACCTCATTTGTAATGGTGCCGGAAACGGCATCCTGCAGAATTCGAATATAGCTTTGGCTGACCACGATGAGCATCAAAACGGTCATGATGGCCAGAAACGACTTGGTCACTTCCTTAAGAATATAGCGATCAATAATGGGCAGCATAGATTACGGTCTAGTGAGTAACAGTCTAGTGAAGTAACAACCCCATCCAGCATCAGTGGTAAACAGCCACAATTCTTGTAGACTACTACCCTAAATATAAACCCGTATCCGGTGAGGCGACTTGGTTAACCAAAGATTGCCAGCTGGGCCCACCTTTACAGGGGTCGCGGGGGATAGTACATCCTGGCCGTGCTACGGGCAAACCAATCCAGTCAGCCAATAGACTGACCTCATCAATAACAGTGAACTGAAAGTGTTCAGAGGATGCTATGGAATACCATCTGAAATCAGGCGACTTATCCACTCAACGTACCGCATGTGTCGTTCTTGGCGTATTTACTAAGCGAAAACTCAGCCTTGCTGCTGAGTCGATTGATCGGGCCAGTGGCGGACATTTGAGCACCATTCTCAAGAAAGGCGATATGGACGGCGAAGCAGGCCAGACGCTGATGCTCTACAACGTCCCGGGCATACAGGCGGAGAGGGTGCTTCTGGTCGGTCTTGGGGCAGAAAAAGCGCTTACCTTGAAAGGTTACACCACCGCTTGGGCCGGTGCCGTCAGGCTTCTGAACGAGAGCAGCGTTATTGAGGCTACTAATGCCATGACTGCTCACGCAATCAACGACGTTGACCTGGTACAACTACTGCGCGAGTCAGTCATCACTGGCGAAGAACAACTCTATCGATTTGATCAGTGTAAAAGCAAGGCAACTCCACCCAAACGGCCGCTCAAGAAACTCGGTCTGTATATTGGCGATCAGAAAAAAACCCCGGCCGTGGTTCGCGCCGTTTCAGAAGGTGAAGCCATTGCCAGTGGCATCAGGCTGGCCAAGGACCTGGCAAACCTTCCCGGAAATATCTGCACCCCAAGCTATCTGGCCGACCAAGCCCGGCAACTGGGTCGACAATCGGCAAAACTGAAAGTCTCCGTACTGGAAGAGAAACAGATGCAGACTCTCGGTATGGGATCGCTGCTATCGGTATCACGCGGAAGCCGCGAGCCTGCCAAACTGATTGTCATGGAGTACAAGGGGGGGCAGTCAAAGACAAAACCGATCGTTCTGGTCGGCAAGGGGCTGACCTTTGATGCAGGCGGCATCTCTCTCAAGCCCGCTGCAGCGATGGATGAGATGAAATATGACATGTGCGGCGGCGCCAGTGTCATGGGCGCCATGCAGGCCTGTGTAAAGATGGCACTGCCGATCAATCTGGTTGTCATTGTCCCATCCTCTGAAAACCTACCTGATGGTGCCGCGAACAAACCGGGTGATATCGTCACCAGCATGTCTGGGCAGACCATCGAGATACTCAATACAGACGCAGAGGGTCGACTGATCCTGTGTGATGCCCTCACCTATGCCGAGCGCTTTAAACCCGCAGCGGTAGTAGATGTCGCCACACTGACCGGCGCCTGTATTATCGCCTTGGGTGCGCACGCCTCTGGCCTGCTGAGTAACGACGATAAACTCGCTGCTGAACTCCTGGAGGCGGGCAATCGCGCAACTGATCGCGCCTGGCAGCTACCCCTCTGGGACGACTATCAGGAACAACTAAAAAGTAATTTTGCTGACATGGCGAATATTGGTGGCAAAGGGGCCGGCACCATCACCGCCGCATGCTTCCTCTCACGCTACGCGGACAAGTACAAATGGGCCCATCTGGATATCGCCGGCACCGCTTGGCGAAGTGGTGATCAAAAAGGCGCTACTGGCCGCCCCGTATCACTGCTTTCTCAGTTCCTCATGAAACGCGCTGGTCTGGCCTGATGACGCAAGTAGATTTTTATATACTGGGAGATGCGGCACCGGGAGATCGCTTTCAACTGGCCTGCCGCATTGTCGATAAGGCCTGGCAACAAGGCCATCGAATCTATCTGCATACCAACTCAGAGAGTGAATCACGCCATATTGAAAAGCTATTATGGACACACCGTGAAGAGAGCTTCATCCCTCACGGCTTGCTGAACGAGAGTGATAGCAAACTCACCCCTGTCCTGATAGGCAACGACGCACAGGCCGGAGAAGAGCATGACGTCTTGATCAATCTGGCAACCGATGTTCCGACTTTCTTCAGCCGATTCTCACGGGTGGCAGAGTTGATCGACAAGGATCCTGTGATTCGTACTCGGGGTCGCGAACGGTATAAGACCTATCGCGATCGTGGCTATACACTCAACACACACACAATTGACCGATGAATGACGACTGGCTGACAGATTCGTTCAAATCAGAAGATGAAACGGAAGAGACGCCTCTCTCGCTGGATCATCAGGGCATCCCTATACTGAACGAGATTGTTGATCCAGAGTCGATTCAAACCGAATTACCGATCAACACCTTACAGCAAGACCTTATCTTTTTAACGTCCGAACCTACTAATCAGGATGAACAAGCCCGCAAAAAGCAGGCGCTGATCCGTAGCGAGTTGATTGAAGAAATTCGCACCGAGCTGTTAGCGGCTATTGAAACAACCAGCCAGGCTGTGGCTGACAAAATCAGGGATGATCTGACAGCCACACTCAGGGATACGCTTACCGAAGCGGTTGAGAAAAGGCTCCAGGCTATTTCTGAAGTCGAAACCGACAACACAGATCACCCGAAGCCCTGACATAACAGATACGCCGCTGTAACTGCTGACTATCAGCGCTCGATCTCGACCCGCTCTACACGCTGGAAACCCCGCGGCAATTTACTACCCCGACGCCCCCGTTCACCCTGATAGTGCTCCAGATCGCTCTCTTTCAGGGTGATGAATCTTTTACCAGAATGCGCAGTCAGCCGCCCTCCTTCCGGGACACTTGCCACGGCGATGACGAACTCCTCCCGAAGCTCTACCCGCTTACTGGGTATACCGATAATCTTATTGCCCTTACCTCGACTCAGTGCAGGCAATTCTGTGATGGGGAAGGAGAGCATCCGACCTTCATTGGTAATGGCTACTACCTTATCTTTCTCGCGGTCTGTAACCGGTACGGGATGCAGCACCTTGGCACCCTTTGGCAGTGTCAAAAGTGCCTTTCCAGCCTTGTTTTTCGCGTACAGCTCTTTGAGCTGCACTAAGAAACCATAACCCGCATCAGAGGCCACCAGATACCACTGATCAGGGTCACCACCCAACACCACACCGAATGTAGCGCCACTCACTGGCGAAAGCCTACCTGTCAAGGGCTCGCCCTGACTTCTTGCCGAAGGCAGGGTGTGAGCCTGAACAGAATAGCTCCGCCCAGTAGAATCGATAAACACCGCCGCCTGATTGCTGCGCAGATAGGCGCAATCAAGATACCCATCACCGGCCTTATAGCTGAGACTGGTCGGATCGATATCATGGCCCTTTGCAGCCCGCGCCCAACCCTTTTCAGAAAGGATTACAGTAACCGGCTCACTGGGTGTCAGATCGGTCTCTGCCAACGCCTCGGCCGCCTCTCGCGCAACAATAGGAGAACGACGCTCATCACCGTACTTCGCCGCATCTTCCTCAATCTCTTTGCGGATCAAGGTCGTCATGCGCTGCTTAGATCCCAGCGTCTTCTCCAGCCACTCCTGTTCACTGGCCAATTCATCCTGCTCTGCTCGAATCTTCATCTCTTCGAGACGGGCCAACTGACGTAACTTGGTATCAAGCACGTAATCGGCCTGCAGTTCGGTCAGGTCAAACCGCTGCATCAGGATGGCTTTCGGTTCATCCTCGGTGCGGATAATGCGAATGACTTCGTCCAGATTCAAGAAGGCAATCAGCAGGCCATCCAACAAGTGCAGACGGTCACGCACCTTGCCAAGACGGTGCTCAAGACGACGACGGACGGTATCAAAGCGGAAGGTAATCCACTCTTTCAACATCTCCAGCAGAATCTTGACCTGCGGTCGCCCGTCAAGGCCAATTACGTTCATATTGACCCGATAGGTGCGCTCCAGATCCGTGGTAGCAAACAGATGGGACATCAGGCGCTTGACATCAACCCGATTGGAGCGTGGTACGATCACGAGTCGTGTTGGATTTTCATGATCCGACTCATCCCGCAGATCTTCCACCATGGGGAGTTTCTTGGCCTGCATCTGTTGGGCAATCTGCTCAAGAATTTTCGCGCCAGACACCTGATGAGGCAGAGATGTGATAACCACATCGCCCTGCTCACGCTCATAGCGTGCACGCATACGAATACTACCGCCACCTGTCTGATAGACCTTAAGGAGTTCTTCACGAGGGGTAATGATCTCCGCATCGGTCGGATAATCCGGCCCTTTGATGTGCTCTAACAACTCTTCCAGGGTTGATTTGGGGCTCTCCAGTAAGCGAATACAAGCACTCGCCACCTCACGAAGATTATGGGGAGGCACATCAGTCGCCATACCCACGGCAATACCGGTTGTACCATTCAGTAGCAGGTTAGGTAGCCGGGCCGGCAACATAGCCGGTTCTTTCAAGGTGCCGTCAAAATTGGGGTTCCAATCAACCGTCCCCTTACCCAACTCCGAGAGCAATACCTGTGCATAGGGCGTCAGTCGAGCCTCAGTGTAACGCATGGCCGCAAAAGACTTGGGATCATCAGGAGAACCCCAGTTACCCTGACCATCGACCAATGGATAGCGATAGGAGAACGACTGAGCCATCAGCACCATCGCTTCGTAACAGGCCGAATCGCCGTGAGGATGGAATTTACCCAAAACATCGCCCACGGTGCGGGCTGACTTCTTGTGCTTGGAACCCGCCGAGAGACCCAACTCAGACATGGCGTAGATAATCCGCCGCTGGACTGGCTTCAGGCCATCACCAATAAAAGGCAGTGCCCGATCAAGGATGACATACATGGAGTAATCCAGGTACGCCTTCTCTGTGAACGTTTTGAGGGGCATCTGTTCGATGCCTTCCAGATTCAGATTCAGATCCATTCCGCTACTCATTTAACCCAACAACTCATTTGATTGTAATCACACACGGAGAAGGATCATACGAAATGCATCGACGGATGTCACAGAAAGTCTGCGCAAACTGAGACCAAAAACTTCAATCACTCAATCTGTAGCAAATGCTACCTGCTATTGAGGCAACCAACCGGCATCTGGCACGACATAGAAGAGGACTGCGAAGAAATGGAAAACACTGCCCGCCAGGACAAACAGATGCCAGACCGCATGATTGTAGGCCAGCCGCTCCCAAACATAGAAGATCACACCAAGGGAATAGAATAGACCGCCCACTACCAGCAGAGTCAAACCACCGACCCCTATGGTTTCAAGCATCGGTTCGATGGCCACCAAGGCCAACCAACCCAGCCCGAGATAGAGGCCCAGCGAGACCTTTTTGTAGCGCTGCTGAGTAAACAACTCGAAGATCATACCGATAATGGCAATACTCCAAACGGTACCAAACAGCCACCAACCCCAACCTTCACGCATATTGACCAGGGCAAACGGCGTATAGGTGCCCGCTATCAACAAAAAGATCGTGGCATGGTCAATCTGCTGGAGTATCCGCTTGGCACGTGGGTGCGGAATGCTGTGATAGAGTGTTGAAGCCGTGTAGCAGAGGATCAGGGTAGCACCGTAAATGCTGGTGCTGGTGATATGCCAGGCATTCCCATAGAGTGATGAAAACGCCACCAATACCACTAATCCAGCAATACTGAGCGGTATCCCAATACCGTGTGTGATGGCATGGGCGATCTCCTCCCCCACGCTATATTCAGCAGCAAATGTCTCATTTGCCATGGCGATTTCCTCAAACGATCGTTTGAATAAGGATGGTCGTTCGATAGCGTCATGTCAAGAGCGCGAGGTTTACGGCGAGCAATATCAAGCGCTCATTTTTCAAGTAGCGTCCAACACAATTGCCACCACAAAACGCTATAATGGACCGATTAACCCACAGGTATCATTAGAAACCTGTTTCACATCACCGCCCACAGCACGGCTGCAAAGATTGGTTCATAATCAATGAATATCTACCAAAGGTCCGCACAGCATGCTGTAGGGGGGCTGCTCTTTGTAATGGTGCTATGCTCCATCCTGAATGGACTTTGGCCACTCTTTCCACGCTACATGGCAGGCGCGACCGGCTGGTTGGCAGCGATCTTATTGGCCACATCTATTCCTGCAGCTCAAAGAGTCCAAGGCATAGCCATGCTTGTTGTAGGTTCTGCCGGCTTGATTTATGGACTAGCATCCGGGGTGGATGTCAATTTTGAAAAGGCCATCAGCACCAACCAGGCTATGCTCGCCATGCTGGCATCTGTCAGTTTCCTGCGCTTGGTAACCCAACCCGCCATAGGCGATGAATCCTTGCCTATGGGTAGCAAACCCCTCTGGCGCACACTGTTTGGCGTACACCTGTTTGGCTCCGTGATCAACATGTCATCCATTGTCATTATTGGTGACCGGCTATCGGCTAACCGCCCTATGACTCCACTACAGGCTTGCGTGCTCTCTCGTGGCTTTGCCATGGCGGCCTGCTGGTCGCCCTTCTTCGCGGCCATGGGTATCGCCCTTTCCAACGCACCCGGCGCTCAACTGACTACCCTCTCCTTGATAGGATTACCGGTCGCCCTGTTTGCCCTGCTATTGACTGGCTGGGAGCTGACCCGAAAAGGAAAGGCGGATCAGTTTCACGGCTATCCAATGCAGTTCACTGCCCTGTGGATACCTGGTTTGCTGGCCGTGCTACTTATGCTACTGCATCATCTCTGGCCCACTATACCGATCCTGACCCTGATCTCACTCTTGGCCTTGTCGGTGAGCTTATTGTTATTGCTATTGAAATATAGAGTCGCGGGGTTCACAGCCTATCAACAGCACATCAGGCTTGGACTACCGAAAATGTCTGGGGAACTGCTCCTGTTCCTCTCAGCCGGCGTGCTTGCCACCGGTATTGCGGTAGCCATAGATGCAAGCAAGGTAAGTTTTGGCATCTCGCAATTTGGTGCTTATGAAGCAAGCCTGATACTGATATGCATGGTTGTAGTATCTGTGCTCGGCATTCATCCTGTGATCAGTATTGCCACCGCTGGCGGCATATTCTCACCGCTGGGAGCAGACCCCAATCTGCTCGGCATTACCTTTCTTATGACTTGGGCAATCGGAGTCTCCACCACCCCGCTGTCTGGTCTGCATCTGATGATTCAGGGACGCTACAATATTCGGGCGTTGACGCTGCTAAGGCTGAATGCCGGTTTTGCGACGGTAATGATGGGCTGTGCTGTTGTAGTTATGCATGGTTATGAGCTGTGGATGCTGTAAAAGTAACCGATTATTTGAACCCCGATTCAAGCACCTGAGGCCGGCCATATTTTAACTCTGCGATAATCTTTTCTGCGCTCAGATCCAACACATGGATATTACAAAAATAGTACTTTGACAGATCCGTTCTATAGCGCGTGTAGTTGTTGGCTAGAATCGGTTTCCATTCATAGCGGCGTGGTTTCACAAATTTACCTTTGCCATTACCAAAGGCATAAGTTTTAAATTCATTTGTAGTGCAACGAATACCTTCAAAGGCAACATTTTTTGCCCCAGTCTTAGATTTAATAACTACGGTATATCTTATTATCCCCTCCTCTTGGGTATAGCTCAGTGAATTGGCATCAATAAAATAGTTGAAGGACACATTCGGCCGTGTCACCTGAAACTCGATCAGATCTTCATCCTTTGGAAAGGGCGGCAACTCTGTCTGTTGCTCTTTCCATACATACTCTTCAACATTGGGATTGAATGAGTCGTGTGGATTGTAGAAATTGCTATCCCCCTTATTGGCGGTAATTGGGCCACCACTGTCAGCAGCCAATAAAGTACCCGTTGCACTCATTAACACTGAAACAAGAACTGCTTTTGTAACTAAGCTCATCTTCTGCATCCATCCACATTTAGGCCAGATCTAGACTTCGGCTAGGTCGCCTTTCTCCTGCAACCATTGCTTACGATCCGAAGCCCGTTTTTTAGCCAGCAGCATATCCATCATGCTGTTGGTATCATCGCTGGCATCAATGGTCAGCTGCACCAAGCGCCGGGTATCCGGATCAATCGTAGTTTCTCGCAGCTGCAACGGGTTCATCTCGCCGAGGCCCTTGAAACGTTGGACACTTACTTTTCCTGTCAGTTTCTCAGCAGCGATTCGATCAAGGACACCCTGGCGCTCAGAATCATCTAATGCATAGAACACATGTTTGCCCACATCGATCCGGTAGAGTGGCGGCATGGCGACATAGACATGCCCCTCTTGTACCAGCTTTCTGAAATGGCGAAGAAAAAGTGCACAGAGCAGTGTGGCGATATGGGCTCCATCGGAGTCGGCATCAGCCAGGATACAGACCTTTCCAAAGCGTAACTTTCCGAGGTCATCTGAACCGGGCTCAACACCTATAGCCACCGATATATCATGAACCTCTTGTGAGGCCAGCACTTCGGCAGAATCCACCTCCCAGGTATTAAGAATCTTGCCACGCAGCGGCATGATAGCTTGAAATTCACGGTCACGTGCCTGCTTGGCCGAGCCACCTGCCGAGTCTCCCTCTACCAGAAAGAGTTCACTGCGAGTGGTATCCACCGTGCTGCAATCTGCCAGCTTACCGGGCAGAGCGGGGCCCTGTGTAACCTTCTTACGCAGTACCTTACGCCCAGCTCGCAGACGGGATTGAGCCGCATTGATGGCGAGATCCGCAATTCGCTCCCCTGCATCCGTATGCTGGTTGAGCCAGAGGCTGAAGGCATCTTTCACCACGCCCGATACAAAGGCGGCACACTCGCGGGAAGAGAGGCGCTCTTTGGTCTGACCGGAAAATTGCGGATCAGCCAACTTTACGGAGAGGATATAACTGCAGCGATTCCACACATCCTCCGGGGCCAGTTTGACACCGCGCGGCAGCAGATTCCTGAATTCACAAAACTCCCTGACGGCATCAGTCAATCCGGATCGAAGCCCATTGACATGGGTGCCCCCCTGAGCCGTAGGAATCAGGTTGACATAGCTCTCTGTAATCCCCTCACCCCCCTCTGGGAGCCAGACTACAGCCCAATCTGCCGTCTCTGTATTACCTGACATCGAACCGACAAAGGGAGGTTCAGGGAGAATTTCCAATCCTTGCAAGGCATCCAACAGATAATCCTGCAGACCATCCTCGTAATGCCATTCGTAGTTCTCACCACTGTTCTCATCGCTGAACAGTACCTTCAAGCCAGGACAGAGTACTGCCTTGGCACGCAGCACATGCAAGAGCTGTCGAACAGAAAATTTTCCCGTATCAAAATAGCTCGGATCAGGCCAGAAGCGCAGTCGTGTACCGGTATTGTTTTTTCCGACTCGCCCAACCTCTTCAAGATCGGACGCCTTGTGGCCACCGGCAAAGGCCATATTATATTCGGCTCCGTCCCGCTTTACCCAGATCTCCAAGTGCTTGGAGAGCGCATTCACTACTGAAACACCGACACCATGCAAACCACCCGAGAACTGGTAGTTTTTGTTGGAGAACTTTCCGCCTGCATGCAACTTGGTCAAGATAACCTCAACACCGGGAAGACCCTGCTGTGGATGAATATCCACCGGCATACCACGACCATCATCCTTTACCTGCAGTGAGCCATCCTTGAACAGGACCACCTCAATAGTTGTTGCGTGGCCGGCAACCGCCTCGTCAACACTGTTATCGATCACTTCCTGGGCCAGATGATTTGGCCGACTGGTATCGGTATACATACCAGGACGTTTGCGTACCGGCTCTAGACCGCTGAGTACCTCAATATCGGAAGCGTCGTATGAACTGCTGCTCATGGATAAAAAAACCTGTCTCTTTGACACAAGATGAGGCCAGAGTTTACACGCCCCACCCGCACTAGGCGAGGGGTGGTAAGCGGTTTCAAGCCAGCCATCACTGAAAGCGTCAACATCCTGCGGTCAAAGCGCCGATTGACCGCTACTCATCCACTCGGTAAGGTTCACCTATCTTCCACAATCGTGAGCTATATCGTGGCAAAAAAGGAACCTAAAGCGCCTTCTTTTGAAGAGGCCCTTAACGAACTTGAATCGCTAGTTGAAACGCTTGAACAGGGTGATCTCTCACTAGAAGACTCCCTAAAGTCATTTGAAAGGGGTGTCTCACTGACCCGCACCTGTCAACAGGCCCTAAAAGAGGCTGAGCAAAAGATTCAGATCCTCTCTGACCAACGCATTGACGCAGAACCGGAACCCTTTGAACGTGACGATTGAGTCGGCCCTGAAGCAGTATCTGCAGCACTGTCAAAATCGGGTAAACGATGCGTTGGAACAACAGTTACCCGCATCCACCATCCAGCCCCAACGACTGCACCAGGCCATGCGTTATGCCACCCTCAATGGCGGCAAGCGTGTCCGCCCCATGCTGGTTTACGCAGCGGGAGCTGCCTTGGGCATAGCATCCGAACAGCTTGATGGCCCCGCCTGTGCTGTGGAGCTCATTCACGCCTATTCATTAATTCATGACGATCTGCCAGCAATGGATGATGATGATCTGCGCCGTGGACGACCCACCTGCCACAAGGCCTTTGATGAGGCCACCGCCATCCTCGCGGGCGATGCCCTGCAAACGCTGGCGTTCAAAGTACTCTGCAAAGACGAGCCGTACCCCTTTAGCCCAGAGGTACGCCTGAATATGATCGAAGCCCTGGCGCACGCCAGTGGTTCCCGCGGCATGGCCGGGGGCCAGGCTCTGGATTTGGCAGCAGTCGGTCAACAGATAGAGCTGGCTCAACTGGAAAATATGCATATCCACAAGACCGGCGCGCTGATACATGCCAGTGTTAAGCTGGGGTGTCTGGCGGCTGAATCGGCTACCCAGCGACAGATTCATCATCTGGAACATTACGCCAACTGTATTGGACTCGCCTTCCAAGTGCAGGATGATATATTGGATGTAGAGAGCGACACGGCCACGCTGGGTAAAACACAAGGTAAAGACGAGGCCAACGGCAAACCAACCTACCCTTCACTCATTGGTATGAAAGCCGCCAAAGAGATGGCACAGAACCTTCGGCAAGATGCACTCAATAGTCTGGCAGAGCTGGATGTGAGAGCAGATCCCCTACGCTGGCTGGCTGACTATATTGTGGACCGGAAAGCCTGAGTTATTTGCTAACCCGAATTATTCGCTCTTTTCTGCAAACAGACCTGTCAGCAGTTCACGGCGACTGAGTGGTGTCGCAAGCCGCTCAGACAAGCAGGGTGCATCTTCTGCCATGGCGCCAGGGTCAGCCTGTTCATCCTGAGTGTCATCGGGCTCACCCCGCCAGACCTGCTCAATCTCACGACTGTGGGTACTGATCTCCGAGCGGTTCTCAGATTGCATAATTCCCTGCATGATCGCTTCTGCCGTCTCCTCGGCAAGCTGTTGCGAATGAAACTGATGCATTGGGGAAAACAGTGAACAGGCCTGGTAAAGACCCATTCCCGCCTCTTCACCCACAATAAACTCATAGGCACCAGACGGAAAAACATGCGTTATTTTGCTACCGGGCAATAGGCTGTCACCCTCATCTACACCTATCTGCCCCAATAGCACCAGATTCATGAACCAGGGTGTAATCAACACCCCCAATACGCCTTCCTTCCAGCGCCTGAAACCCACGGCCTTTACCTGCAATGCACTATTCAGAATAGGCACATCAACCATTCGCTGCTGCTCTATCAAACTGAACACCGCCTCCAGATCATCCACGACATTCTGCAGATCATCAGCGTTCATAACAGCACCATAAAATCATTTTTACGGCCATCGCAATTAGGGCAACTCCAGTTCTCCGGCAATTTTGAAAAGGGTGTACCAGGCGGGATCTGCCAATAGCTGTCGCCCTCTGCCGGATCATACACATGCCAGCAGATCTTGCATTCCAGCCGCGCCTCATCTGTCAGTTTCTCAGCACTACCGCCATAGGAACCGGAAAAAAACGTGCCACTCATTGATAGACTTCCAGTATCTCTTTCAGGCGGTCAGCGCTATCTTTTAGATCTTCCTGCGCGGCACAGGACACTGCGGGAACATCAGTCACTTCCAAGGTATTCAAGATATTCATATCCTGCGAGTTGAAATACTGTACCCACCATACATGTTGCATCCCGGTGCTGGTGATTCGGCAATTCCCATAACCGCGAGACAAGATGGTGACAGCCCCGCTACCCAATAGTTGACCTAAAAACTCCAGATCCTGCTCCGTCTGGGGCAACAACGTCAGATTGATTACGTGAGCCGGAACATCTGGCCTGTAAGCCTGTGCCTTTTCATTCAGTTCAGCTACTAGCGGTGGGGCATTCAGCACCCCTTCAGGAAGTGGCTCATCCGGCAGGGTAAGAGTGGCTGCAGCACCCACGAACGTCGCATCCTGGATCAAACCCGGTATGGAGCCCACCTCCAGCGTGTCTTTATAGGTGATACCGGTTCCATCCTGATAACGGACCCGCCAGATCCCGGCCATTACTGACTCCTGAATCTTCACCTGTATAGTGCGACTGAACACCACACTCACCTCACCTTCCCCAAGCACTTGGTCTACCAAACTGAGGTTGGCACTGTCCATAAAGGTAAGATCAAACAGCTGTTCCTGATCACCGGCTTTGTATCCTTCAAGTGCCGCCTGTACTCGCGTCAATAGCGCAAGGGCCACATCCATTCCCTCCACCGCTTCTGGTTCTGGAATGGCGGGCATGGAGAAAGTAACCATCTCATCTGGCATCTTCTGGTAATCCAACAAAGCACCATCTTCTTCCGAAGGTTGACTGCCTACACCGAAGGTTACTGCAGGTATCTCATAGAAACTCATAAGCCATCTCCTACTTTGTATCTTTCTGACTATTGGGAAGAAGCCAATGACTGGGCCACAACAGGTATGCCTAGATCACGCAGATGCAATGCAGGGGCATTCAGTAAGCGTTCTATTTCTCGCAGATAATCGGTCCAATTCTGAACCCGTGTAATGGCACCCAGGTACTCTCCACGTCGCATAAGAACCAGCGCAGGCCAACTATCAAAAGGAAAGCGCCGGTGCAGCCGATGCTCCGCTTCACGATCAATCACCGCCACTTGAAATCGGCCTGCAAAACAGGCTGACAATTCAGGCAGTATGATGGCTACATCGTTACTTTCCGGATACTGTTTTGGATCTTCCGTAAAAAACAGAACCGTATAGTCATTGTCATCAAGAAACTCATCGAGCATTGACTCATTTAAAACCGGATAGTTATTTTGCACGATCATCTGTCTGATCAGTTCTGAGGTCATCGTTACACTCCTTCAATCAATTGCATGCAGGGAGATTCAGCTACCCGATTGGCTGCGGTATTTATTCAAATGCTGATCAAGCCCCACGCTCATGGCGGAACCTTCTAATGAAACCGGACGATGCCCAACCTGATAGTCCCCGGATAACAGCACCCGCTCATCACCCAACCGACAGGCCTGTTCCGGCGGTGGGCGCTCATGTTCATACCTTGTCATGTCGCTGATAGCTGAACTCAGAATGTCCGAAGTCATTGGTTTTTCGCGGCGGCTCATGACAACACCCTGCTCAGATAGAAAGGCAATCGCCTGCTCAATGGCCGGGCCTATCTTCGTCTTCACCTTAGGGTGCAAACTGCCACCGAAGTCTTCAATCTCAACAGGCTGCACACCAATCAGCAGTAGCTTTTCCGGGTAATCACCCATCATCTCAGCCAACGCCAACACCTCCTGAAAACCGGTCTGATGCAGACTAATCTTCTTCACACCGAGATACTTGGGAACCGCCTCTCCCTCAATCAATTTCAATGTGCCAGGGGAGAGCCCATAATCGATGGCGTCGAACACAATCAGGATATCGGCCTCGCGTACCTCCTGAACCAGATAGACGCCCTGGGTTCCGCCATCCATTACGCGAACATGGTCAGGATAGCGATACCACTGCTGAAGGGTCTCAACCGCCCGCACACCAAAACCTTCATCCGCCCAGAGCAGATTGCCGATACCAAGAATCAGCACATTAGGTTGCGGCCTATTCACATCATTAACTGAAGGTCTAGTGCTACTCATGGCCGGTCATCCTTGAAAGTGCGCCAGCCGCTAATCATGGTGCTGATGATGCTTTGCCGGGAGACAATATCTTCCCGAATGGCCACATAGACATGCAACATGACAAACACCACGATCACCCACATACCCCAGTGGTGCCACAAGCGCACATCCTGACTCTGTCCTACCAACGGAATCAGCCAACCGAACAGACTGTCCTGCCAACTACCCAGCCCCGTCTGTTCGGCGTAGAGCGAAAAACCTGTCAGTAGCATGCAGAACCCACCCACCGTGATAATCACCACCATGAAGAGATGAGCCAACGGATTGTGCCCCACATATTTTTTCGGCTCTTTTTCCAGAAAGGCGTACCAACGCACTTCGTGCAACAACTCACGCCAGAACGTCAACCGATGAACAGGCAGTTTAAACAGCTGCCTTGAATGTTCATTCCCCACCATCGCCCAGTAGATGCGCCCCAGAAAACCGACGGCGAAGATATACGCAGCGGCAAAATGGACAAAGCGTATGTAACCCATCAGAAAATGATCACTCGCTTCTCCGGACAAACTGGGCAGCGGATTGGCCACCAGGTAACCGGTTATCGCCAACAGGGTAATGGAGAGTGCATTGGCCCAGTGCCAGATTCTGACCGGGGCTTCATACACGTAAACCGCGCCTGAATTGATTTCTCTCTGCATCATTCTTACTCCTCTGAAGAGACCCCTACGGTTAGCGAACCTTGACCTTAGCCAGCTCCTGACCATCCTCACTCATCACATGAGTCGAGCAGGCGAGACAGGGATCAAAACTGTGCAGCGTTCTCAAGATCTCCACCGGCTCTTCCGCTCGCTCCACCTTGGTATTCATCAGTGAAGCCTCAAAAGCACCAATATTGCCCTGCTGATCCCGGGGGGAGCCGTTCCAAGTGGTCGGGACCACACACTGGTAGTTGGCAATGCGGGTGTCCTTGATGCGAATCCAGTGGCCGAGTGCGCCCCGTGGTGCTTCGGTAAAGCCAACACCCTTGGTTTCCGCTGGCCAGGTCTCTGGATCCCAGCTCTCCACATTGGCCGTCGAGCTGTCACCCGCCTTGATGTTGGCCATCATCTTGTCCATGAAATAACGCATCTTGTCGGCTGCCCATTGGGCTTCCAGGCCTCGGGCCGCCGTGCGGCCCAGCGTAGAGAAGAGGGCGGTTACCGGCAGGTCCAGCGTCTTCAATACAAAGTTAATCTGCTCGGTAATCTCCTTATCCCCTTTCGCGTAACCGATGATGTAGCGCGACAGCGGACCCACCTCCATGGCATGTCCACGCCAACGAGGGGCCTTGATCCAGGAGTATTTTGCTGACTCGTCAATCTCCCGAATATCGGTCTTGGTACCCTTGGTCTTGGCACCGAGCTGGAAATCAGCCTCAGTGATACCGTCCCAGGGGTGCAACCCTTTGGATTCATCCGGATACTTGTACCAGGAGTGTGGAACAAACTCCTGGATCTCCTCGGGGTCCCTAAGATCAACCTCGTGCACCTGTTTCAGATTACCGTTGATAATGGCTCCCCTTGGCATCATCAGGTTCTCTGTCGAATAGTCATTGGCACGATCCGGTATATCGCCATAGGAGAGTACGTTCATGCTGGCCAGGCCGCCGCCGTAGGTCCATCCCTTGTAGAACCCGGCAATCGCCAGTAGATCCGGCACATAGACATGGTTAACAAAGTCCCGCACCTGATCGATAATGGCCGACACCTGATTGAGGTTGACCATATTCAGGCCTCCGACCGACCCCACACCATCCAGATTGATGGCACAGGGCACACCACCTACTAGCCAGTTTGGGTGGGGATCCTTGCCGCCAAAGATCGCCCGTATCTTGGATATCTCTTTCTGAAAATCGAGTGCTTCCAGATAGTGGGTGACCGCCATCAGGTCGGCCTCTGGTGGCAACAGGTAGGCTGGGTTGGTCCAGTAGCCATTCTTGAACGGCCCCAACTGGCCTGACTCCACAAACTTCTTCAACCGATTCTGAATATCACGGAAATAGCCGGGTGAGGAGAGCGGGTGATGGGGTGAAACCTTCTGCTGCAACTCCGATGTCGCCTTTGGATCGGCCTTCAGGGCATTGACCGGGTTGACCCAGTCCAACGCATGCAGATGATAGAAATGAACCAGATGATCGTGGGCCTGCAGGGCCAGTTGCATGATGTTCCGGATCGAGTTGGCATTCTCCGGGATCTGAATGTTCAGCGCATCCTCAACGGCACGTACCGAAGTCAATGCATGGGTGCCGGTACAGACACCACAGATACGCTGGGTGAAGGCCCAGGCGTCACGCGGGTCGCGCCCCCGGAGAATCACCTCCAATCCCCGCCACATGGTCCCCGTCGAGACGGCGTTACGGATGATATTGTTCTCATCCACATTCACTTCACAACGCATATGCCCTTCGATCCGGGTAACCGGATCTACCACTACACGCTGACCTGAATCATCCAGAGAAAAGCCATTCGGCGTCTGTTGTACACTCATTGATCCTGCTCCCCTTTATTCTGTGCCTGTTTGATGGCGGTAACCGCCAGATGAGCCGCCGCCGCGGCGCCTACCGTTCCGGCGGCAGCCAGTCCGACATCATCCGCATTCGCCTCAATCCCAAACTGATGGGTATCAGTGACCCGATCATAGAAGCTTCCCTTATCCCAGAAGCCATCTTCGGAACAGCCGATGCAGCCATGCCCCGCCTGAATCGGGAAGGAGAGCCCACCATTCCAGCGAACGGTCGAGCATGCGTTGTAGGTGGTTGGCCCCTTGCAGCCCATCTTGTAGAGGCAGTAACCCTTGCGAGCCGCCTCATCGTCCCACTGCTCAACAAACTGGCCTGCATCAAAATGGGGGCGGCGGTAGCACTTGTCATGAATGCGCTGGCTGTAAAACATCAGTGGACGTCCCTGTCGATCCAGCTGAGGAAAACGGTCAAAGGTGAGGATGTAGGTAATAACAGCGGTCATCACCTCGGCGATCGGTGGGCAACCGGGCACTTTAATAATGGGTTTATCTGCCAGGCCAGGCACTTTATGAACAGGCGTCGCACGGGTCGGATTGGGGCGAGCCGCTTGCACGCAACCCCAGGAGGCACAGGAACCCCAGGAGATGATCGCCTTGCAGTGTTCAGCGGCTTTTTTCAACTGCTCCACAAACGGCTTACCACCAATAATGCAATACATGCCATCCTCATCCAGTGGTGGATTGCCCTCTACCGCAAGGATATAGTTACCATCGTATTTTTCGATGATCTCTTCGATAATCGCCTCAGCCTCATGACCGGCCGCTGCCATGATGGTGTCGTCATAATCCAGTGAGATCATCGACAGCACCACATCCTTCGCCAGCGGATGGGCAGAGCGGATAAAGGATTCGGAGCAACAGGTACACTCCAGACCGTGCAACCAGAGCACGGGAATGCGCGGTTTGGTCTCCATCGCCTCGGCAATGGTCGGGGCGAAGGCCGGTCCCAGCCCCAGGGCCGATGCCGTCAGGCTGCAATACTTCAAAAAACTTCGGCGCGTGATCCCCTGACGCCGCATTACTTCGTAAAAGGTCTCAGTCATTACCCGACTCCTCCAGTTCAACAGTGATTGATGCGATGGCTTATGCTCTGTTATGCCGCATCCTGGTGGTCGGTTTTGCAATGGCTATGCCAAAGATATTTTTCTGATATTTATCAATTTGTTGCGAAATACTATATTTTTCCTCAATCAAACCAAGTGGTTATATTTCCTATGGAAATGGTTGGTATATTGGAAGGTTTAATTCCATGCGCCATTAACGGTAATAGGCACTGGATAGGACCGATGGATATCAGGATTAGCCTTTTCCACCACTCAAAATAGGGCCGCTCTGAGTTACGCTAAATAAAAACAGCACAATGACCCTAACAACTTGATTAATAGAGCATTTATCATCTATTCGCCAGACAAAAAACGACGCCAACCTTGCACAGAGCTAGGTCAACCAGCATAATCCCGTCTCCCAGATTGCTATATTACCCAGCACTAATGGAAAACCCGGTAAATGACCGGTGTTCGCCCACACTGAAACAGGGTAGATTGCAACTGAGACAAATTCGTTGGTTGCGTAGGCCGGATCGTGTGCGCGCCGTTGTAGCAGAGGACTTAAGACAGTGACGACCACTCCTGAGATTGCTGATGTACAGAACAGCATCGACACCCGGCAGATCGCCATCAATAAGGTGGGCATCAAAGATATCCGTCACCCCGTTCGGGTGAAGGATCGTAGCGACGGTGAACAGCACACCATCGCAAACTTCAATATGTACGTGAACCTGCCCCACAATTTCAAGGGCACCCACATGTCCCGCTTTGTCGAGATCCTGAACTCGCATGAAAAAGAGATCAGTATCTCCAATTTCAAAGTGATGCTGGCGGAGATGGCGGAAAAGCTCGAGGCCAAGTCAGGTCATATCGAGATGAACTTCCCCTATTTCATCAACAAGACCGCGCCGGTTTCGGGTGTACAGAGTCTACTGGATTATGACGTCACCTTTATCGGTGAAGTCCATGATGGAAAACCCACTACCTACATCAAGGTTCAGGTGCCTGTTACTAGCCTCTGTCCCTGTTCAAAGAAGATCTCTGATCGTGGCGCGCATAACCAGCGCTCCCATGTCACCGTCCAGGTCAGGACCTGTGGCTTTGTCTGGATCGAAGAGATTATTGATCTGGTCGAGAGTCAGGCCTCCTGCGAACTCTATGGGTTGTTGAAACGTCCTGATGAAAAATTTGTCACCGAGCGCGCCTATGACAATCCTAAGTTTGTTGAAGATATGGTACGCGACGTCGCTGGCAAACTGGATGAGGACGATCGTTACTGTGCCTATGTTGTCGAATCCGAGAACTTTGAATCGATCCATAACCACTCGGCCTATGCGCTGATTGAGCGGGACAAGGAAGCGGAGTGATTTTGCAATCAGGGGGTCGGAGTCAATAAAATTGACTCCGACCCGAATGGTACTTACTTAAGCAGATTCGTATTCAAAGTAGGGTGGGTTAGGTGCGTTGTTTGCACCGTAACCCACCAACGGTGCCGTCAGGCACACCTTAGATAAACGACTCGTGTTGCTGCGC
>NZ_VMNH01000039.1 GCF_007625115.1 Sedimenticola selenatireducens
TCGCAGTGCACTCAAGCCTGTAAAAAAACCTGACATTATGTAGTTGATTTATGTAATTCTGATCTGATTCTATTATGTGTATGTATCAGAATTCTAATGAATGGGTGTCCCGTTTATTCAGTTGATTTATCAGAATTCTAATGAATGGGTGTCCCGTTTATTCATATAGCTTTCCCATAGAATTATTTGATAGCGGTTTCTGATTATTCGACTGCTAATATTTCCATTGAACCGGAAGTGGTTTGGGTTCGACTCATAAACACAGATGAAATAACAGCAACTCATGTGGAGACCGACCCATGCAATCTTATATCAGACAGAATGTCATCATTCAGCTATCACTGCTCCTTAGTCTTCTCATAAGCCACACTGCATTGGCGCAAGACCCTCAAACGGAGATGTCGCCACGCACATCACACAGCGCACCTATAAATCCGAAGTTTCTTAATCCACAGCCGGAGGTGCCGTCTAAATCAGGAAATGCCAAGTTCAATCCAAAGGCATTGAACCCCCAGCCCGAGGTACCGTCAAAACCGAAAAAAAGCGAACGCAGACAAAAAACCAAATCGAAACCACCGAAATCGAAATAGCTATCTATTTGGATTGATGTCTTTGCAACATTGAACCCTGCAGTAGTCTGGCTCGACAAAAAGGGACATTAACAACCTATGTAAATGGATAAACGGAGGCGAGCATGGAAATCTATAACGGAATGCAACCCACTCTCAGGGTTGCGACTTTTATACTGTTGGCGGCAGGGCTTTCTGAATCAGCAGTGGCAGACTCGATCGATATTAAAGCAGCCCATATGGGTATTCCTTATAGTACCGGCACAGTAAAAGTCGGTGATGCCGTCAATTTCTGGTGCAGTTGGCAGGTAAACCTTGTCGGAGATCATGAGCTTTGGAAAGCAGCTAAACTAGAGCAATTTAGCGTGCGACTGTTTGTCGATGGTGAGCGCGTGGCCTCAGAGGTGATAATGATCCAAGCAGGAACAAAGGTTACAAAAAAGAATTTGGGTCTTGATGGAACAATTCATGGCACCTGGAAAGCCCGCCATATAGGGACTTCTCATGTTCCGCATAAGGCCGAGATTACTTGTGATGTTAATTATCAAAACACGATAGCAGATCACAATATGGCCAATAATGAGAAACGCATGTATGTTTCCGTTCTTCCACCCTACTCTGGAGTACAGGGCGGTGGATGGGCGCCAGCACCGCCACAACAGATGGGTCAACGCGTCAACCCAAAAGCAGGTATAGCACAGACTGTTAAACCAGACCTGATGGTTTTATCGGCTACAGCAACACCCGATAGCAATTGCCAGAGTGCACAAAGTGCGCGGGTCATAGTGCAAGTCAAAAATATTGGCGTTGGTAACTTCCCGGCATCTCCAGGCAACTATATGTTGTTTGTACAGCCAGGGGCAGGCCTGAACGGAGGCGGGGTGGAGTTACCTCCTGTTGACAGAAATCAGACTTTACAGAAAGCGGTTGTATTGAGCACCTTGGGTTCACCGGCGCAACTGGCTGGTAAGAGTGTGCCCCTTGAGGTTCAACTCAACAAATTGAAGTGGGTTGATGAGGCCAATCACAACAACAATACTCGCAAGTTGATGGTGAACTTTCCACCCACCTATTGCCAGTCTCCGAAACGGATGCTTCCAGGTCAACTACAGAAACCTCAACTGACACTTCCGGGTAAAATACAGCAGGAGTCGCTAAGACGATCACGTTGAGTGCCCTTGATTAAAATGACTCACCAACACTGTAGGGATAGGGGAATACTCAGCATCCTGCCAGAGTGGTTAATCCTTTATGTCTCAATAGGCTATCAGTGAATCTATCTGTAAGGAATCAGTTTCAAGTATGAACTGATTCCTGATTCATTTCAGTGATAAATGCAAACCCGGATGCAAACCCGAATGCAAACCCGTCACCAAACCCGGACACCCATATATTGACACTATTCATACTTTTGTCATAATAGAGAACATAGAGGAAACTATTGACTCAAGGAGTGAGCATGCCAAAACCCAGAAAAGCCCTTGTCAGCCTTGATGCAACACCCTATTACCATTGCGTCTCACGCTGTGTTCGCCGTGCCTTTCTATGCGGCGTCGACCAGTTAACAGGACGTTCTTATGAACACCGCCGATGTTGGATAGAACAACGTTTACTAGCGCTGCCCCGCGCCTTTGCTATTGATATCGCGGCCTATGCCGTGATGCATAACCATACCCA
>NZ_VMNH01000030.1 GCF_007625115.1 Sedimenticola selenatireducens
CGGGTGCGCCAGCGCTGATGCCAGAGCTTCTTGTCCTCGCGCTCGCTGCCGCAGGTCGTGTGCCCGACGATGGGTGTTTTGCGGCGGCTGCGGCTCATAACGTAGTGGTCTCCAAGAACATTCAGGACTGATCCCAGGCGTCGATGGTCAAGACCTGATCGGCAGGACAGGCGGCTACGCGGTCGGGAACTGGATGGTGTTCAGTCTCATGCCGACCCCATTCGATTGATCGCGTCGCTTGCGGCACGCTGCGACGCAAGGAGGTTTGCGACCTGGTTTAGCAGCCGTGTCCGCTGCATGTCTGTTACCTATCTCCCCGACCGCTCATTGGACCAACTCCAGAGATTGGGCTCTATCGCTCAGCCAATACGAAACCGGCATTGGCTGATGCCACAACCGAGACGAACACAAATGGCTCGGTACCTGTATTTCGCGCCCCGTGCACTTGGCCCGGTCTTGCCACGGCTATCTCACCTTCCCTGAGGGCACGAACAATCCCATTGCCCTGAAAGTAATCAGCCATTCCCGACAAAACAGTCCACGTGTCTTGGCCGTGAGGATGAATGTGAGCCGCAATTTCCTGCCCGGGATGGACATGCCAAACCACGATAATTGAGTCTCGGGTTTCAAGCACAACGGAACGAATAGGCTCGCCTTCGGACGGCTGAACATACTCGGCTACAGAAAATATTCTCGATTCAACAGTCATCGGAGATCCCTCTTTCACAGTGCCCCCAGACAGGCTGGATATGAGTTCTAACTCGAATTTGAACGGGAGGCTGCACGTCGGCATGCGCCTGGGTGAACTCGACGTAGCCATCCATCACCTTTGTGGCCGCCTCGCCGATGACGATCAGGCTCATGATGACGGCCTGCTGGGTGCGCTTGTCGGCCAAGAAGTCGTCCTTGGCCATCCCTTCCACGAAGCTGCGCGCATCGGTTGCGGCCTGCTGAATGTGGTCGAGGTAATCGGGCAGGCGGTTCTCGCTCATATCGGTTGCGCCTCCGCGAGCACCTTGGCCCGGAACTTCGGCGGCAGGTCGCCGGGAGTCAGCAGATCGACGTCAACGCCGAGCAGCGATTTCAGTTCTTCTTCCAAATCGCCCAAGTCCAACAACGTGGCACCGGGCAGCGCATCGACCAACAGGTCGAGGTCGCTGCCATCCCGGTCGGTGCCATGCAGCACCGAGCCGAAGACGCGCGGGTTCGCGGCGCGAAAGCGGCCTACCGCTTCACGCACTGCGCTTCGCTTCATGTCAAGCACAACAGACGGTCGCATGGGCATCCTTTCTTATCGAAACTCGTTGAGATGATATGCAATCAAGAATAGAATTTCAAGAACTATTTTCGAGAATCGCAATGCCTTGATTCCCGTGCCGCGCCGGTTGCCTTGGCGGGCTTGTCACAAACCTACGTTTTCAAGAAGAAGGAAACCGCATGCCCCGCCGTTCGATCCTCTCCGCCGCCGAGCGCGAAAGCCTGCTGGCGTTGCCGGACACCAAGGATGAGTTGATCCGTCACTACACGTTCAGCGAAAGCGACCTCTCCATCATCCGGCAGCGGCGCGGCCCGGCCAATCGGCTGGGCTTCGCGGTGCAGCTCTGCTACCTGCGCTTTCCCGGCGTCATCCTTGGCGCTGATGAGCCACCGTTCCCGCCATTGCTGAGACTGGTCGCCAACCAGCTCAAGGTCGGCATCGAAAGCTGGGACGAGTACGGGCAGCGTGAGCAGACCCGACGCGAGCACCTGGTCGAGCTGCAAACGGTGTTCGGCTTCCAGCCGTTCACGATTGGCCACTACCGGCAGGCTGTCCAGTTGCTGACCGAGCTGGCCATGCAAACCGACAAGGGCATCGTGCTGGCCAGAGCCTTGATCGAGCACCTGCGGCGGCAGTCGGTCATTGTGCCCGCCCTCAACGCCGTCGAGCGGGCGAGCGCCGAAGCGATTACCCGCGCCAACCGGCGTCTCTACGACGCCTTGGCTGAGCCGCTGACGGACGTGCATCGCCGTCGCCTCGACGATCTGCTCAAGCGCCGCGACAACGGCAAGACGACGTGGCTGGCCTGGCTGCGGCAATCCCCGGTCAAACCGAACTCGCGGCACATGCTGGAACACATCGAACGCCTCAAGGCGTGGCAGGCGCTCGACCTGCCCTCCGGCATCGAGCGGCTGGTTCACCAGAACCGGCTGCTCAAGATCGCCCGCGAGGGCGGCCAGATGACGCCCGCCGACCTGGCGAAGTTCGAGCCGCAGCGGCGTTACGCGACCCTGGTGGCGCTCGCCATCGAGGGCATGGCCACCGTCACCGACGAAATCATCGACCTGCATGACCGCATCCTGGGCAAGCTGTTCAATGCCGCCAAGAACAAGCATCAGCAGCAGTTCCAGGCATCCGGCAAGGCGATCAATGCCAAGGTGCGGCTGTTCGGGCGCATCGGCCAGGCGCTGATCGAGGCCAAGCAAGCGGGCCGCGATCCGTTCGCCGCCATCGAGGCCGTCATGTCCTGGGATGCTTTCGCCGAGAGCGTCACCGAAGCGCAGCGGCTCGCGCAACCCGAGGACTTCGATTTCCTGCACCGCATCGGCGAGAGCTACGCCACGCTGCGCCGCTACGCGCCGGAATTTCTCGACGTGCTCAAGTTGCGGGCCGCGCCCGCCGCCAAGGACGTACTCGACGCCATCGAGGTGCTGCGCAGCATGAACAGCGACAACGCCCGCAAGGTGCCCACCGACGCGCCGACCGAGTTCATCAAGCCGCGCTGGCAGAAGCTGGTGATGACCGACACCGGCATCGACCGGCGCTACTACGAACTGTGCGCGCTGTCGGAGCTGAAGAACGCGCTGCGCTCCGGCGACATCTGGGTGCAAGGCTCGCGCCAGTTCAAGGACTTCGAGGACTACCTGGTGCCGCCCGCGAAATTCGCCAGCCTCAAGCAGGCCAGCGAATTGCCGCTGGCCGTGGCCACCGATTGCGACCAGTACCTGCATGACCGGCTGACGCTGCTGGAAACGCAGCTCGCCACCGTCAACCGCATGGCGCTGGCCAACGAGCTGCCGGACGCCATCATCACGGAGTCGGGCCTGAAGATCACGCCGCTCGATGCGGCGGTGCCCGATACCGCACAGGCCCTGATCGACCAGACGGCGATGATCCTACCGCACGTCAAGATCACCGAATTGCTGCTGGAGGTAGACGAATGGACGGGCTTCACCCGGCACTTCGCCCACCTGAAGTCAGGCGACCTGGCCAAGGACAAAAACCTGTTGCTGACCACGATCCTCGCCGACGCGATCAACCTGGGCCTGACCAAGATGGCGGAATCGTGCCCCGGCACGACCTACGCCAAGCTGGCCTGGCTGCAAGCCTGGCACATCCGCGACGAAACCTACGGGGCGGCACTGGCCGAGCTGGTCAACGCGCAGTTCCGACATCCCTTCGCCGAGCATTGGGGCGACGGCACCACGTCATCGTCGGACGGCCAGAACTTCCGCACCGGCAGCAAGGCCGAGAGCACCGGCCACATCAATCCGAAATACGGCAGCAGCCCAGGGCGGACGTTCTACACCCATATCTCCGACCAGTACGCGCCGTTCCACACCAAGGTCGTGAACGTCGGCGTGCGCGACTCGACCTACGTGCTCGACGGCCTGCTGTATCACGAATCCGACCTGCGGATCGAGGAGCACTACACCGACACGGCAGGGTTCACGGACCACGTCTTCGCGTTGATGCACCTGCTGGGCTTCCGCTTCGCCCCGCGCATTCGTGACCTGGGCGACACCAAGCTCTACATCCCGAAGGGCGATGCCACCTACGAGGCGTTGAAACCGATGATCGGCGGCACGCTCAACATCAAGCACGTCCGCGCCCATTGGGATGAAATCCTGCGGATGGCCACCTCGATCAAGCAGGGCACGGCGACGGCCTCGCTGATGCTCAGGAAGCTTGGCAGCTACCCGCGCCAGAACGGCCTGGCCGTCGCCCTGCGTGAGCTGGGACGCATCGAGCGCACACTGTTCATCCTGGACTGGCTGCAAAGCGTCGAGCTGCGCCGCCGCGTGCATGCCGGGCTGAACAAAGGCGAGGCGCGCAACGCGCTGGCCCGCGCCGTGTTCTTCAACCGCCTGGGGGAAATCCGCGACCGCAGCTTCGAGCAGCAGCGCTACCGGGCCAGCGGCCTCAACCTGGTGACGGCGGCCATCGTGCTATGGAACACGGTCTATCTGGAGCGGGCCGCGAACGCCTTGCGTGGCCACGGTCAAGCCGTCGATGACGGCCTGTTGCAGTACCTGTCGCCGCTCGGCTGGGAGCACATCAACCTGACCGGCGATTACCTCTGGCGCAGCAGCGCCAAGATCGGCGCGGGCAAGTTCAGGCCGCTACGGCCGCTGCAACCGGCTTAGCGTGCTTTATTTTCCGTTTTCTGAGACGACCCCTCTTTGGAGTGATTATCTTTTTTGGCCACCGGATTCATCCTTTCTTCGCAGAAAAAGAGTAATAAAATTCCTGGATCTGCCTTTTGCCCGGCTCCTCATTGCCGGGTTTTTTGCGTTATGGCGTATCGTAATGTTTGATGCCTAGCATTCCCGCCGGGCCGGGTTTACCGTTGCAACACGGTTTCCACTTCAATCCCTAATGCCTACGCGCTCCGCTTGTTGATATGGAGGCAGCAGACTCATTCGAGACTGCCGCTTTGCTTTTTATTGATTCGTCGAACAGATGCGCTGCAACTGTCCTCCTTTGGGGTCGGTGGGCTGCGCCTGGCTTTTTTCTGGATTATCCCTCTGGGTAGAAAATAGATTAGCAGCGGTTTGACCTTAGTCCAGGCATCCCCCATGTTTCGCTCATGCTTCGCTGCAACACGGCGCTATCGCTTGCCCTCCGCTTTGCTATGGGTGGGTGGTCCCCCCTGCCTTGACACGGTAAAGCCCACTGCTCTACCTCGCTTCGCTCGGTTTTTGGGGTTTCTCAACCCCAGAGGGATGGGGTGTTTGGAACAACATCAATAGCGAGGATCAAAACCATGATTTCAATAGATGCCACCTACAGCGCCGAAGATAACAAGCTACGCCTTTATGCAAGCGAGCGTCTGGATGAAGAGTTGTACCACCGAGTAAAGGACATGGGTTTTAAGTGGGCACCCAAGCAAGAGCTGTTTGTCGCCCCGATGTGGACACCGGATAGAGAGGATTTTTGTATCGAGCTGGCGGGAGAGATCACCGCAGAACAGACCACGCTGGTAGAACGGGCAGAGGCCAAGGCGGAACGCTTGGACCATCTGGCCATTAAACGGGCTGCAGAGTCGAGTGGTTTCCATGCCGCGGCTAACCGGATCTCCGAGCGATTTGCCTACGGTCAGCCTATCTTGGTAGGCCATCATTCAGAGCGGAAAGCGCGTAAGGATCAGGAGAAGATGCACAACGCGATGGATCGAGCGATCCGGGCACAGGAGGCAGTTAGCTATTGGAACTACCGGGCAACCGGGGTTGAGCGACACGCCAACAGGAAGGCTGATCCAGGGGTAAGGGCAAGGCGGATTAATACCTTGTTGACGGAGCTGCGCGACCGGCAACGGCGGCTTAACCATGCAAACCTATGCACCGAGTTATGGCATATGATCGAACGAAAGAAAGGGTCAGAGAAGTATACCGACCTGGTGCTGCATTATGCGGGTGCGCAGTTAAAAAGCGGTAGCGCTGCGCCCCATACCCGTGACGAGGGTTCTTTGTGGTCACAGTTGCGTGATGAAAAGATCAACCCAGATGATGTGGTGGATATTTGCCTCAAGTTTCACGAATATCAGGCCAATAATCCCTATACGTTCCGATGGATCAGTCACATCCTGAATCGTTTGGACTTTGAGCGCTCCGAGTTGGGGCCAGTAGTGCGCTTCACCGGTACTATCACCCCCGCGGTACTGCAAACGTTTTGCCGGACCCATGGCGCGGATTGTCCGAAGGCTAAAAAAAGTGAACAGGGGTTCTCTGTTTCCTCTGTTGTTCCCCTGCCCCTGCACATTGCCGAGGGAACAGAGGTTGATTTGTCGCTTGATGGATGGCGTGACCTGATGGAGTCGGTCGGCTATGAGGTGCCAGCCGCGAAGCCGAAAGCACCGGCCATTCTGAATTTCAAATGTGCCACCATCGAGGCGGAAATGTACGGACGGGTGAATACCTATCCCCAGGTTGAAATGACCAAAGCGGAGTATTCTAAAATCCATGCCGATTATCGCGGTGTAAGGTTATCCCGGTGTGGTCAATTTCGATTTAAGACCTGTCTTGATCATAAAAATGGTGGCGGCCTGGTCAGTGTTTTCCTGAATGATTCAAAGGTGCATGATGCGCCGGAATCCGAGGCGGTTAGTTACGAGGAGGTAGTCGCGTGAAACGATCAGTCTATAAGCGGCCTAATAAGCCATCTTATATGATTGTCACCAAGCGCCAGGGCTTTGCAGAGGGTTTAGACCCTCTGCGGGTTCCTGAAGTCGTGGAGGTGGATAGTCGTACCGAATGCCATGTGACCCCGCTCGATGTGGCGACGCGTATGGTCGAGTATCTGGGGCCAGTGGGTGACTATTTGACCGTTGATCCGCAAGCCGGCACCGGAAACCTGATACAAGCCCTGTATGACGCGGGTCATTCACCCCGGGAAACCGTGGCGATAGAGCGGCATTATGGGCTTTGCCAGGCGATCAGGCAGCGGTTTAAGGGGGATCAATGTATAGACCCAATCAGCCGCTGTTTTCTGGATTACACCGACGAGTTGGCCGGGAAAATAGAATTTCCCCGGATAATCATGAATCCCCCTTTTCGGCACGTGAAAAAGCATATGGCGGCGGCGCTTCGGCTGCTGGGACGTGGAGGCCATGATATGGCCACTCTGGTGGCCCTGGTACCTTCGACCTATGAGCATGAAGAGGCAGAAGTGATGGAGTATTTAGGTCGAGACGTTTTCCCGACCGCCGCTGTCAGGACCAAGATTATTCGCATTAAGCGATAAAAAAATCCCCAGCCGATGACTGGGGATGCTATTCGCATTTTTCCTCTTTTGCGCCCTTTTCCAGGAGAATCTATCCCATATTCTGCGGGCTTTGCTATCTATAAATCAATAACCTGCACAGCGACCGTAGAGCTTCTAGAAGCGCTAGGCGTAATCCGCTAATCTGATTCATTCGGCATGGGTGCTTCTTTGCAGATCAGACCCACTCCTTGCAACAGCAAGAGCTTCATCTAAAGTAGCATATGATCCCCAGTTCGTAGAACGATCCCATGCTCCACCATCTAGGCAACGGACATCATAACGGATGCCAGAGGGCCAATGCTCATGCCAATTCTCCCGCCTTTCTTCTTGCTCCGCCTCAAACACAACCTGGGGAGTCGGTGCGTAATCTGGAATATTTTTCGTGCGCTCAAGATAGGCGGAATATGAACTTGCCATGTCTGCCCACGACACGGCTTGAATAAATGGACGATCCCACCAATCGCTCGTTTCCAGCGGATCGCGCTCCTCATTAGGCGTTGAATCGAATCCGGGCCTTAGAGTAGGATTGATCGGCACCCCACCGATTATGCAAGCTTGCGCCTCAGGGCGGTGATTAGCCTCGTAGGGGGCTATCTCCATCTGTTGCCCACAGTAATCAATGACCCGCGGCTCGGGCTGCTCCTCGTGAGGCTCATGCTCTTCGGTCAGACTTATACTTATCTCTAGGCGGGACGGTGAGCCATCTGTGTTAAACAATTCCACCAGTCGCGCTTCTGAATAGTCCAAATTAAACCCATTCAGATCCCAGACCACTATCTCAAATGGTAGGGACTTATCTTCGATCTCCATTAATAAATCAATGACTTCCTGGACGGATTTATTGCACAAGTCAGAATCTGCGTTAGACATCGATCAAGTCCCTCTTTTCTGTTTCATCTTGGAGCCTTGGCTCCTGGTAATGACTGCGCAGCAAGATCAAAGGTATATGATCCATCGAACTGCTGATTCTGTTGTTTTGCTACCAGCCTAGCCTTATGGATAATCAGGGCATCGGCGAAATCCGCCTCTTTGCCTTTTACCGGCCTTGCTTTCCGATAATCATTTAACGCCATCCATACAGCCTGACCGTCTTCAAAACGAATGTTCGGCTCCTGGAATAAAGCCTTAATCACCGTGATCAGCTCAGTCTTACTGAGTTGGTATTTTTTCCCGCGTAGCGTCCAAATTGTCTCTACTAACACGACATCGGTAATTAAAACCAGGTGTTTTCCTAAAAGCAATTTCCCGGCTTTCTCTGACTGGGCGGCATCATCCTCTAGCAGATACCGCAACAGTACGTTGGTATCTATGGCGATCACTTCAGCGCGCTTTCCAGTGATTCTTGATCGGTCATGGCTGGATTAGCCTGGACTTCACGCAAAAGTCCCTTGGCTGCACCTCGGACCTTCTTGATAATGGTGAGCTGACCATCGGCCACAAAGCTCTCTACTTCGTCACCTGGTTCTATTCCCAGCGCCTCGCACTGATTTATGGGCAGTGTAATTTGCCGTTTAGAGCTGACCCGTGGCATATAATTAACCTCTTTACATAATTGGCATAGTAAAGATAGCAAAGCCTTTACTATTGCGCAATAGTAAAGTAATTTTTTTTCCCAGAAGCGCGGCTAAGTCTCTGATTACCAAGTTTCTCCCCTCCTTGATATTGCGGATTACAAAGGATATTCGACACCGTCTTCATCTGTAATTGAGATCGAGTGACCGCCATGTTCCGATACCGTAACAGCACGAGATCGCGCATTCTCCAGCGAAGTACATTCGTCCTCATACTGAACATGATCCATACCAGTCCAGGTAACCATGATAAGAGAATCCCCCGTATCGTTTTCCATCACTTGCTCCATTCGTAAGGTAACAATATCAACCGATTTAGATTCCATAATCTCAGCGCCTGATTGTTCATCGCTGCTTTTTGCATGTCCTGATGGCCTATGCAGGGGACAGGTATTTGCTGGGCCCACAGGTGGGTGCTGACGGCCATCTGGATGAAGAGATACGGGTAGGTAAATGGCCATAGGACGAACATATGGGTTTTTGCGTTCGCGGTATTATCAATGGTGTTGTACATCGGGTGCCAGACTACCAGTTGCCGAAGTACTTTGATGTTCAGTGTAACGCCGATGGCCAGGTATCCAATTAGCAGCAGGATAAACAGCCCCGGAAGGTTCGTTCCGGCTATGAACTCTATGGCTCCCATTATCAGCCACAAGCCAGTGAGGGCAAGCCAGGCCAGTCCATAGAATAGCCAGGCCTTTCTTAATGGCATACTGGGCGTACTGTACGCATCAATATTATTGTCCATAGTTCCTTTTCTTTTTGTTGGTACGTACTTCTTGATATTGTTGGTTTAGGGTTCCACTGCCCTAGGCTCTGGGTGCAAGGATCTGAATCTCTACCCGACGATTGATACTCCTGCCGCTGACTGTAGTGTTATCAGCCACGGGGCTTGTCTCACCATAGCCCTGTGTAAATATGCGGCGGGGGTCTACACGCTGGCTCTCAAGATATCGTGCTACAGAGGAGGCCCTTTTTTCGGACAGCTGCTGATTGTATTCCCGACTCCCAGTACTGTCTGTGTGCCCCGCTACCTCGATATTCGAGCGATTGAACTTCTCTAACACGATGCCGACTGAATCGAGAACCGGGTAAAATGCTTGTTTTACTTCAGTTCTATTCGTGTCGAAGGTGATGTTGCCAGGCATATTGAGCGTTATGTGTTCACCCTGACGGGTTACACTGACCCCGGTTCCCTCTAGGGCTCGCCTTAATTCGGCTTCCTGCTGATCCATGTAGTAACCAATACCGCCGCCGGCGGCGCCACCCAGGGCAGCCCCGACAAGCGCCCCTTTGCCCCGATCTTTTTTATTAACCAGGGCACCAATAATGCCCCCAGCAACAGCGCCGATCCCGGCCCCTTTTGCGGTATTACTGGTTTTGGTTTCCCGCGTGTAAGGATCGGTGGTCGTACAACCACCGATTAAGAATGCAATCATCAAGGGTGCTATAAGTCGATTAGGCTGCAAAATCCTTGTCTCCCGTGCTAGGTTATCTCTCATCGTTAATGATCTAGTGGCTCTTTATTAGCAAAGCCATCTCCAAATTGCAGCCAGGCGGGATTGACATTCAAAGCCACAGCTATTGCGCTGAGAACGCGGGGCCTTGTGCTGTGTCCATTCTCAATCTTTTGGATGACGGCCTGATTGGTTCCCGCCATGGCGGCTAGGTTTGATTGAGTAAATCCAACGCCTTCACGTAGTCGCCTAACTCGTACTCCAAGGCCTTTTTCCGCCGCCAGATAAAGAGCTGTTCTCGCCTTGGCCATATCATTTTTCACATAATGCTGTTCAAGCCTCGATGCACAACGTTCCAGAGCCCTGAGGGCGTTTTTTATGCCTGGATCATCCAATGACTCCAATCTTTCAGCGGTCATTTGCAGTGTTTCGATGGCGTCATCGATACCTTGTTCTATATCGCAAGTTATCAACTGATTGATGGTGTGTTTCACTTGCTGTGTGTCATTGCTCTTATCCATGTGTTTCAACACTCCGTGTTCACCGATCTTTTCTTTGAATGAGCTTGGTTTAGCAATTCTTCACGTGCGACTGGGGTTTCTCTTGGTGCCGTGATACCGATCTTCACTGTTTGTCCGGTCACCTGCAGAACGGTCACGATCACATCGTTGCCGATGTGAATCTCCCGCTCGCCTGGCATTGGAGTTCTATTTAAAATCAACATTGTCTTTCCTTAGCCTGAATACGGCTCTCTAAACTGAATGTCCTTATTCACAAACACGTTAAATCGATAGCCCGGTCTGACCTTGATGGTGGGTTGCAGGTTGAGGTTCTTTCGTAGTAGCCGATCCGAAGTTTGTGACATTTCCCGCGCAATGGCTGTTTGTGCGTTTTCTTCGTTTTGGTTCTTGCTGCTGTCTTCACTGGCAATGGCGTACCCAGCACCGATAACAGACATCAGCAAGGCGGAGCCAAAGATCCGAAAATAGTGGTGGTCCACTTGGTCATTGAACCCGGCATAGCCGGCCATGTCATTACCCGGCATGGTGCCCAGTTCCAGAGCCGAGGCATCGGGAAACACCAAGCGTTTCCAGACCACCAAGGCACGATCCTGTCCATAGGAAACATGGCTGTCATAGGTGCCGACCAGCCGGGTACCCTGGGGGATTATCAAATAGCGGCCCGTGGCCGTGTCATAAACGTTTTGAGATACTTGGGCAATGATTTCACCCGGCAGATCGGAGTTAAGCCCGGATATCATCGAGGCGGGTATCACGGTGCCGCTACGAATCAGCAACTGCGACAGCGCCTTGTCCCTGCCGTTCAGCAGCTGGGTTTTAGGAATCTGGCGATTCAGAAAGGCGTTTTTGCCCTCTTGGTTGTTCGGGTCCGCTGGATCAAGCCCGGCACCGCCGGCGGCGGTGGCCCCCAAGCCGGCTCGCGCCAGGGCCGCCTCATAGGCGGCTTGGCGAGGGTCTACATTCCGGACGCTGTTACTGCTTGATGCGGTATCCAACTCTCGCGTAAATGAAACCTCTGTCGGCGCTTCCAACGCGCCATATTTCATCTGCAGGCGCTTTTGCGCCTGGCGTTCACGCTCTTGCTCTAACAGGCTCGGATTATGATGCCGCGGTGGTGCGGGTGGTGTTGCCTGCTGTGCAGAGGCCGGCACGTCGGTTTTTGGCGCGGATGGCCCTTCTTCCTTAGGTCCGGGTATCTCCGCTCCTGTGTAAGGACCAGTCATCTTACCCGGTGCCGTGGTGTCGGCGGTACGCCTCACCTCGCTACTCTTTTCTTCCAGGGACATCGTCTTACTTCGCTGATTCATGGAGTAGGCCAGCATCACCACAATCAAGGAGCCGATACCGATAGCGATATAGAGCGGGAGCTTATTGAGGCGTCTAATCCCGGTGGGTTTAGGCCGGAGAGATATTCCTGCCGGCGTCTCTTCTGCCGCCATACTCATTACTCACCTCCTTTCGAGGTTAGTTGAGTAAACCGGCTATTGGGGGTCATTCCCTCCGTGGTCAGCCGATAGGAGCGGTTGATAATGTTTTTATCGACCACCAGCGATACCAAGACGCCCTTCTTACCGATATTATCAGTCCGGACTTCCAGAGTTGTCCCGCGAAGCTCCTCCGCTTCACTGAATGATGAAACCCCGTAGCCTTTCTTCCGTAACGCCTCAGCGAGGGCTTGACCAATTGCGCCCTGCCCTTTCAAAACAAACACCGTGGATACGTTAAACTGTGTGGCGATCAGCGCCGACCAGTCTTTCGCTATGGTTGAGGCATTGCCGGCTTCGACCTTCGCCAGGTCGTCCCGGATGGCGACGGATTGGCAGCCCACCATAAACAGCGCGACCAGACTAATCCCTAGCATGGCGACTTTATTCATCCCTCTGTCCTCTTGATCGTGATTTTCTGCTGTTCAGACCCCACACCGGAAATCAGCACCGCCTCATCAAACAGACTGTCCACGACGAAGCGTTCCCCATGCATGCGGTAGTTCACCAGGCGATCCTGTTTCCCGTCCTTGACCAACAGGATCGGTGCGTCTCGGAATTTTGATTCCCTCGGGAGATCGATATAGGTATGAGTACCGTCATCGAAGACGCGGACCGGTCGCCAGTGGCTATCCCCTTCAATCGTATATTTGAAATTGAGGTCTTCAATGTGCATACCGATCTGTGGCATGGTTTCGAGTTTTTCCTTTTGTTCTAGCTCCTTTTGCTGGACGGCATATTGCGCCCAGGCCCGCTCTTGATCCTCCGGATACTCAAAGGCGACCTGTGGCATCCAGCTCTTTTTGTCGGACACCAGGCGCAAGTGATACGTCCGACGGTCCGTGGTGATGAGCAGTGTCGTTTCAAGATTAGCTTCTAGCGGCTTAACGATCGCGTGGGTGGTGGGCGCGATCTCCGGCCCGGAACTTGCCGGCGATATCTTCCAGCGTACTGTATCGCCCAGACGGACATGCTTGACCGTTTCCCCCGGCTGCAGGGCGATATCGCAGAGCCTCAGTGGGGCGCAGACGATGGTTGGCAGGGATTCACCGTAAGGAAATATGACAGTGCCGTTATCCGCCTTTTTGGGCGTGATTGGATGCTTCATCCAAGCCGCCGCCAGTTTCAGCGCCTCCTTATCTTTGGGTTCCAGGCTGGTGCCGGATACCGTGCAGGCGAGGGCCATGAGCGCGGCCAGTGCGAATGTCCGTTTCATTGGTGATCTCCTTGAGTGTTCAATATTTCAGACCAAGACAGCTCATCAACGAACAACCCGACCGGGTTGGTGCTGAGTTGATCCGCATTGTCTGCTTGATGGGTATAAGAAAGTTTCATAGCGCTTTGATAGAATTGGATGCGCAGTATCTTGCCTTTGCGCGAGCGTGTGGTTTCGGTCCATTCGGCTTGCCAAATGTCCTCACCGATTCTGAGCAGCGATGTGACCTCGACATTCACCAGTTCCGATTGTGCTCGCTTGAACGGGTCGCTCTTCTGGTAATACTCATTGAGCGTCATGTAGGCGGCAGAGGCCGTGGACAGATGCGCGTAAAGATCGAATGCACGGTTCTTTTGAACCATGACATCCATGGTAATATTGCGCCAATTCTCAACAAACCGGGCCAGCAGTGCCTTGGTGACGCGGGGATCAATCTTGCTGCCCTCCGTCGCTGGTCCGACCGCATGGGCACGGCCCAGCTGATCCACCTCGACGATATAGGGAATGAACTTGGATTGTTGTGCCAGGTAGAGCGCCCCACTCACCGAGATAATCGCCAACAGCATGGCGAAAAGCGCAATTACGCGCCAGGTAGCCGCTTGTGATATGTAGCTGCCGTAACGCTCATTCCACTCACGTCTGGCGTTCAGGTATGGGTTGTTGATTTCTGTGGTGGACATGTTCCGTTATCCTTTCTCGATGCTGTTGCTATTGCCTGCCTTCAACTCTTTCTCAGCGGCTTTCATGGCATCCGCCATACGATGACTCATGCCGCTTTTCGGCCCAGCCATGGAGCCACGCCGTACCGATTCTCCTCCCTGCTCTTTCATGGAAGAGACCAGGTTGGAGACGGCTTGCCGCCCTACCCCGCTCATACCTGTGGCACCTTGCGTTTGGGCGAGTTGTACAGCGTTCTTGACCGCCGCCGCACCGCCAGCCAAGCCAATACCCGCCGCTACCGCGCCGGCACCGGCTCCCGCAACGCCTCTTGCTACCTGCCCGGAGGAGCGCATTAGGCTATCGCCGGTACTGAAGGACAGTCCCGATACCAGGTTTTGGAAGATGGTTGGGATCTCGGCCACCAGAGCCAACAGAACCACCGAAACACCGATGGCCACCAACACCTGGTTATCGGTATTGCTCCAGTTGGCCACCCAGCCATTTACGAAGGATTGACCGATGCCGATAATCAAAATGATGACGAAATATTTCAGGCCCACGCTGAAGGCGTAGATGAAATATTTCAGTGCATGCTCCGAGGTAAAGCGGCTGGCCCCGAAGCCGAGCAGGATCATGCCGGCATACAGGGTGATCCAGATCTCCACCAGCACCATGAGCAGTTTGGCGGCGATCAGTGCAAAAACGATGGCGACGACACCACCTGCCAGGATCAAGCCTAACGAATCGGTGGTGTTGTCCCAAAATGAGATTGTGGACCACATTTTCTTTGCCAGTGAAACCCCCGAATCAAACACATCTGAGGGAGAGACTGTGCCCATACCGCCACCGTCTATACTGGCTTGTCCGCCCAGCTGGCCCAGTGAGGCCACGATATCTTTTGCCCACTGTCCGCCGAACTGCAGCAGGGTCAAAAACCATCCAATAAAGATCACCCGATAGGTGATCTCCGCCAGCACTTCGCCCAGTTCAGGGTCACGTAGGGCCAGGGTGATCCCGGTCCAGACTATCTCAAGTAGGGCCAAGGCAAAGAACAGCCAGAGGGCTGCATTGCTAATAACAGTGCTCCAACTGGCGGCGGCGGTTTTGTATTGTAGGGCGACGGTATCGAGTAGATTGTTTTCAGCGATCTGGCTCAAGGCAATGTTGGGGAGTACCGCCGCGAGCAATAATCCTATCAGCAAGAAATAACGGTATAAATGGTGTACGTTCCGTGTCATTGAAAGTCCTTTTATTCACGCATGAAGTATTTTGGCTGGGTAGAACTTTAAAAGTCTTTTGAATCAAACTTCTTTCCATCGCCCACGATAGTTCCGCCGGTATCTTTTTGGATCTTCGGTGGTTCTTGCTTCTCCTCCCTGACGGTCACATCGATCTTGCCGTCCACATGGACCGATGCCTCGGGGTTACTATCGCAACCGGCTGTCAACAATAAGGAGAGAAGCAGTAAGCCGTAGGATTTTTTCATGGTTGCTCCCCTTTAAAAGCTACTAGGACCGAACTGTGCTCCGTCACCTACGATAGTGCCGGTCGGCCCACCGTAAAATTTTTCGGTTCGGGCTTGGCGGGCGGCATCCTTACTGGCTTCGCCGGCCAGGTAATTGCCCTGCAGCTGGATTTGCGACATCACCAGCTCGCGTAGCTTCTGGTTTTGCCGGACTTGCTGCATGGATATCTGGTTGCCAACCTGTAGGGCCCGCATCCTGCCTGTGGCGGTTTGCGACATGTTTTCCAGCTGGTTCAAGGTGGCCTCCTCAGAACTGAATTGGCTGGCCTGAAGGTTGGCGGACTTCAGGGCACCGTGAATGCCGTCGCGCTGGGTGGTGTACCAGACCTTGTAATCGGCGCGATAGCTGCTTGGACCATAGGATGAGGCCACATAATTGTTGTAACCCTGGAACCGGCTACTGAATTGGGCGTCGAGGTTGCTCATGCTGTATGCAATAGCTTGCCCCTGCTGAACCACGGCGGCGAGTTGCTGCAGCTCCGGAAACACATTGCCCCAAACCTGATTGGTCAGGGTGCCTGTGTTATCGAGCATGTTTTGATACATGCTCAGCTGGTTGGCGATCATGGAAATCTGATTGTTGATCTGATCGACCATCTTGGCGACTTGGGTCACCTCCTCGCCATAGATCCCCACCAGTTCGGCATTGTTGGCGATCTGGGTGATTTCCAACGCCCCGCCAGAGAGTCCACCACCACCGGCATAGGCCGCCGGCTGGATCAAGGCACCGATCAGTAATACGCTCGCTAATTGATGCGATTTCATGTTTGTACCCCTCTCTCTTTCATCCATTCCAATTGCCATCCATCACCACACTGCGCTTCAAAGCGTTTGACCTGGGCGACCTCTTCTTTGCCCGACACCGCCACAAATGAGAGCGCTAACGGCCCCAGGTCAAGCCGGTATCGGCGTTGACCCAGGGGCGAGCTATAGTAGTAGTCCCGTTTTGGTGTCAACTGACTGATTATCTTAAGCTGTGTACTGTTGATGCCCAGCCGCTGATAGAGCGCGGCGGACTCCTCTTCCAGAGCTTGCGGATTGGCCAGATATATCTTGGTCAAGCAGCTCTCATTAATCACATCGAGAATCCCGCTGTGGGCGGCATCGGTGAGTGATTGGGTCGCCAGGACCACCGCGCAATTGGCCTTACGCAGCACTTTGAGCCATTCGCGGATCTTGGCTCTAAACGCAGGATGCCCGAGCATCACCCAGGCCTCGTCCAACGCGATCATTGCCGGCTGACCCTTGAGGCGCTTTTCAATCCGGTAAAACAGATAATCCAGCGCCGGGAGTACCGCCCGCTCACCGAGCCCCATTAAGTGACCGACTTCGAATATCTGAAAGTGTCCCGCTTTCAGCGAGTCACTTTCGGCGTCGAACATCTGCCCGAATGGTCCCTCCGTGGTGTAGGGTTCAATCGCGTCCTTGATTTCTGGCGATTGGACAGTGGCGTGATAGTCGGTCAGGGTTTGATGGTGGGAGCCTTTCAGCAGCAGTAGAGATCGATGGATCTCCTTGCGATGCTGAGGGGTCAACTGGACACCCTGCAACTCAACCAGCATTTCAATCCACTGCGAGGCCCATGCGAGATCCCTTTCGGTCTGCAGGTCTTTGAGTGGTGCAAAAGCAATCTCAGCCCCGTCGCCGCCTATATCATAGTGATCACCACCGAGACCCTTGGTCAGAGCGTAGGCGGAATAGTCTTTATCAAATCCAAACATTGTGGCGTTGGGGTAGCGTAAAAACTGCGCCATGATGAAGGCCAGCTTGGTCGATTTTCCCGACCCGGTTGGGCCAAGCATCAAGGTATGACCGATATCACCCACATGAAGGTTAAAGCGCCACGGAGTCGAGCCATCCGTAGCCCCGTAAATCAACGGCGGGCTTTTGGGTGGATAAAACGGACAGGGGTTGTGATCTCTACCCGCCCAGACCGAGGTCAGTGGTAACAGGTGCGCCAGGTTAAGGGTGTGCATCGGAGGGCGGCGGATATTCTGCACACCATGCGATGGCATGGAACCCAACCACGCCTCCAATGCGTTGATCGTCTCCAGCCGTGCGCCAAAGCCCAGATTACGGATCAACGTGATGACCTGCTTGGCCGACTCTTCGACGGTGGCCACATCTTCATCCATCAGAATAATGACCGAGGTATAGTAGCCATAACGCACGATACCGCTTGCAGCTTCCGCCTTAGCGTTGACCACATCATTGGTCATGTCCCTGGCGTCCAGGTCGATCTTGCCGTTCTGAGTGTTGAACATCTGATCGCGCATGGTGCGTTCTTTCTGTTCCCACACCTTGCGAAATCGCTCTAACTCTTGTTCCGCCTCATAGGCCTCCAGGTAGATGAAGCGGGTATTCCAGCGATAGGAGATCGGTACTTGATCAAGGTGGCTTAGCACATCGGGGAAGGAGTCCTGGGGGAACCCATCGAGGGCGACTACCCGAATATGGTTCTCTCCCACAATTGGCGCGATACCGCCCCGAAGATCCTGGCTACCGATGACGGTATCCAGGTACATCGGCACGCTGGGGAGGTTGATCGGCTGACGAATGCCGGTACTGATCCAGTGCAGATAAGAGAGCAGTTCATCCCTGATCTGGTTTTCCCCTTGCTCACTGACAAAAGCGTGGCCTTTTAGGCGGGTCATCTGGAAGAAGGCCCCTAGCCTGTCTTCCAGCTCCGCAACCGTCGCCGTGAACCGCCTCAGCTCCGCCGTCGCGCTGTGCGTTTGGGTCTTACCGTCCTCCTCGTAAACGTAGTTTCGGAGTTTTGACTTGCCGCTGGTGGGCGGTAGATAAGTGAGAAACAGCACGTGGAGCGATTCGTAGTAGTTGCCATGTTGCTCGAACAGCGCGCGACGCTCTTCATCAATCAGGCGACTGATGGGATCGGGAAAGTGGGATGCCTCCCGGTTGGCATAGGCGGCTACCGGAGTACGTATGCAGTCATGGTGCGTCATCCACCCAGATCCCAGCATAGACAGCGCGGTATTGACCTGGGCCGCTTGGGCGTTACGTTGTGACGGCAAGGCACTGGATAGATCGTCGCCCCGATAGATCCAGCCTGCCGTAAAGCTACCATCCTTCCCCTGGATGATGCCGTCCTCGATTTCCGCGGCATAGTTCAGGAGATCCGGAAACCCCTTCAGGGTTTGACGAAATTGTTTTAACGCCAGCATGGTTTAGTCTTCCTTTTCTGTGACTCTTTGACCGTCCTTGGGGATCTCGCCGGGTAGTAGGCCTGGTATTGCCGGTGTCGTATGTATATTTTGGACATCATCGGATCGGCCTTCGCCATTTCGCGCAAGGCGTATATGCCGCCGATCCAAAACAAGATCCCGATAAAAGCACTGGGCCAGTTCATAAAAATGAAAATGAAACAGGCGCAGATCAAACCCAGGAACAGAAACAGTTCACGTTCGGCTCCGGCTATAAGCCGGGGTCGCGTCAAAGAGCGGCGGATTGGTACGGTGATTAAATCCTGCTCTTGTTTCATGAGCTAAATCACCGCGCCAGTAGCACCGAACAGCGTGGTCAATACGTTGGTCGCTGCAACAATCAGCGCAATGACCAGCACAATGATGATCAGCTTTCTGGCGAAGTCATTCACTTCACCACCCCAGATCAGCATTGCGCCGGTAATGACAATGGCGATGAGTGAGATTGCCAGGGCCACTGGTCCGGTGATTGAGTTGGTGATAGTTTGGAGTGGGTTTTCCCACGGTAGGCCAGTGGCGGTGCCGGCGGTAGCGTCCGTAACCATGAGGGCGAAAATTAATCCGACCCAGAATATTTCCTTATATCGCGTGAACATGAGAAACCTCTTGGACTGTTTCAAATTGGTATTCCCCCTCACGCAGCTTCTGGAGCCAGCACACCTCTTTGACTTGAGGTGGTGATCCCTCCTTGCGCTTGGGCATATAAATGACTAGATCAACAGCATTGGCGATAGCTTGTCTTTTATCTGTGCCGGGTAGTCCCTCCTCTACGTATTCTTGAAATTTATGCACTCCCTCCCGTGCCGAATTGGCGTGTAAGGTGAGTACCCCGCCTTCATGTCCGGTATTCCAGGCCTGAAGCACAACGGATGCCTCGGCACCTCGCACTTCACCGACAATAATTCTGTCCGGCATTTGCCGCATGCCGTTGCGCAATAGCGCTCGCATACTGACGGTTTCAGTAGCGAGTTTGAATGACCGATCGGGGGAGCTGCATTGCAGCTCTGGGGTGTCTTCGAAGATCAATATGCGATCTTCTGGTGTGGCGCGGGCAATCTCTTTCAGGATGGCGTTGGTGAGTGTGGTTTTACCGGAACCTGTACCTCCCACCACAAGGATGTTATAGCGGCTGAGTACCGCGCTTCTAATCGCGGCACACTGTCGTTCATTCATGATGCTCTGATCGACATAGCTTTCTAAGCTAAAGACGACACGGGCGGGTTTACGAATGCAGAACGTTGGGGCGGTACTGATGGGTGATATATCACCGATGAAACGCTCGCCGCCGGGTAGTTTGGCTTCAACGACCGGGGAGTCTTCGGTGATGGTACTGTGAACCAATGACGCGACTGTGCGGATCAGGCTGATTGCCTGATCCGGCTCCATGTCTCCGGCATATTCCTTGGCTTGCCCTGCCCGGTTTATCCAGATCTTGCCATCATCATTGAGATAGATGTCACTGACCTTGGGATCTTCCAAAGCGGTGGCAATGAGTATGCCTAGTTCCGTGTTGAGCTTCCGCCGAAGGCGGTTTAAACGATCCATCGTCATCCCTGCTTTAACTTGCAGGGCAAATATATTACACAGAAATTAAACTGTAAAGTCCTTTTTTTCCCTATAAATAATTAATTATTACAATTAATTAAACAAGAAAGTCTGCAATTAATAATAATAAAAAGGCTAATATATAATACTTAATATTATTTATTATACTTACGAAATAAGCGATTATACAGGTCACTAGGATTTTTACTATTCAGGATCCCCGATTATTTTTGTTGTGTGACGAATAACACATAAACCTCAACACCCAACACTTTGGCGATAGCCTCTATTTTGTCGATGGAGATATTCACCTTGGAATGCTCCACCATGCCGACAAAAGATCGAGAGAGTCCGGATGCCTCCGCCAGCTGGTTCACCTGCATCCCTTTTATTTTTCTGAGTCGCCGGATGTTTTGTGCCAATACGTCTCTTGTTTCGGACATTGTCATGCTCCCACGGCCGGGTTCTTGCCCCGTTTTTATGATTATCTGATACGCTTATTGTCCATGAAACCGCTCTCCGGTTTCCAGTACTGTTTTCTCTTCGAAATATCACGGTATCTCATTGGCGTACTTGATATTTATGATGGTGCTTCAGTGCCTCCTTCCGTGTGAATTGTATGCAAACCCTAACCGGCCTCGACGACGCGCAAGGGGTTCACTTCGTTCAGTCTGCGTTCCCGTGTCCTCGCTGCGCTGCGGGCCGCTCCATCCACTGGCCTGACCCCTGGCCCCTCGCCTTTCCTGCCGGTTGACCTGGTTGCACATTCACACTGCAAAAGGAGCTACACCATGAGCACAAACAAATCCAAAAGACCCTCACTGATCGCCTACACCGTGACCGGAGAGGGAGAAAACACCTTCTTCCACAAGATCGGTGCTGCCTGGTCCAACAGCAAGGGCGGCTATCAGATCAAACTGGCTGCGCTTCCGGTGAATGGTGAAATCGTTCTCCTGCCGCCTAAAGAGGAATAACAGCACAACGGCCGGGCTTCGGCCCGGCCAGAAAAAGGAGATAGAGATGGGAATTCTGCTGACCATTACGATTATTGTTGCCATGGCCTACTTGGTGGGATTCATGGTCGGTCTTATATTGGGTGCTATTTGGTTGCTGCTTGGAGAAGGGTTGAATAGCATTTTCAGCAATCTCCTATTCAATCAAAAATGATGGTTGATAGCCTTTGTTTCCTTGTCCATCAAAATCAAATTCATAAACAATTACAGGCCCTATCCCCTGGTGCTGTTGGCCAAGGTAAAAAAGGAAACTATTTGGGCATGCAGCGAATACATGCACAGTTGCTCCGAAATTATCGATCTTTACTTCACGAATAAATTGAGCCAGCTGCTGCGCGAGCTTGGAAGAATGCTGTCCTCCGGAAATACATTGCTGCCCGGGGCCCGAATGCGGCATCGCTGTTACCATGTGCCCCACACTAGGCAAAGATGCATCAATATAGCGCTGCATGTGCGCTTCAACAGACTGAGTAATGCTGATGCCGACCGCAATATCAGGTGAGCCGCCCAGGGTATTGTTCGTAATCTTTAATGCATCTCCCGCGGTCCTGTCGTCCGCGCACCAGGCCCTGAGACCGCCAACTATGCCCTTTTGCATTAGCTCTAAATGAATGCCTGATTTCACATGATAAACCGTGCCTGCTAGGTAAGCGATCGACGCGTGTGCGTTCATCACAAGACGAAGGTCAGATGATCGATGCGCCATATCTGTAAGGAAAGATTCAACAAGAGGTTTGATGTCGGCCTGCCATTCCCTACCCTCTTCAAGGTAGCGTTGCCGAAACAAGTGATTGAGATGCAGTGTGTTATCCGGTTCCGCCGAAACCAGATCAGTTGCGAGCCCTAAAAAACTGTGAATCGCAATTAATAACGATCCCACCGGCTCAATTGGTGTCCCAACCCATAGCCCTTCTTCCTTGGCCACCTCTACCAAATTCCCCCTATTAAAAGTATCAATCTTGCGCCCATTTAGTTTTTGAGCTAGATCGTCGTAACGAAAATCTGACCTTGCATCATTGTCAGGCTTTAGGCCAACAGCAACCGCGTTAGTATTAACTTCTTGCCGAAGCTCCTCGAGCGATCGGTAACCGTCAAATATTCGCAGCTTGGACAAGATCGGTTTGAGTTGCTGGTCACTCTCTAATTTCAGGTGCTTGCGCCAGCAGGCGCGAACACTTCCCATTAAGCTATTGTCCGTCCTGGTGCTAAATAACTTCTCCAACAGGATGGAATGATCATTCTTAGAGATCAGGCCTGACAATGGATCGGAGTCGGCGATCCGGTCGGTGGTCAGAAAAACGAATGCAGATCCATCTGGCTTTCTGGTCACGGCATCCCTCAGCCTTTGGAGCAAGGACACACTTTTGGCAGAGATAAATTGAGGATCAGTGAGGTGTTCGAAACCAAAACGACCACCAGCACTGACGTGCCACTTTATCTGATAGCATTCCTCGGTAATACGCTCCGTCCCGCCACGGGGAATTGGCGTGTCATATAGCACGACAACATCATCAAACCCTTTGGGGCTGGCAGATTCAAATATCACCTCGTGAACATGGGTTTCTGGCCTAAGAAGTTTAAACGCGTGCAACCAAAAAATACGCGCTTGGTAGTTAAAGCCATTGTGAATTGCCGTCGTCGTGTTTGCCAAAGAGGTCTACCTCATTCAATAGCCCGGCCTCTTCGACCTAGGCTCTCGTCGTCTCTTAGAATGCCCGCTCCCACGGTACCATTGGGTAGATACACTGTAACGCTACCCTCCAGGGACCTAGAGGCATCTAAGCGTGCGATCATTAAGATGAGGAAGTTTGCGCCCGTCTCCCCATGGCAAGTGAGATCAATCATTGTGGCATGGTCTCGCTTGCTTGGGGCCGGTGCAAACAGTGGGTGTGAGTGCCATTCCCCAAGATAGTTAAATTGTTGATATCGGTGCTCCGTTCGTGAAAAGAAATTGCAGAGAGAATATAGTGCCCACTTTGCATTTCGTACGAAACTCGCCACCAAACCTCCTCGTCGCTGAAAAGTCATTTCAGCTATCCGGAACTCACCTGGTGCCAATTGCTCCCCCATCACGATTCCACCAATCTCGTGGCTACCGGCTCTCTCAAGCTCGTCAATTAGGCGCACTCGCCATTCAGCTGGCAGTGTCAGTTTTACCACGGCTCACAAGGTCTTCAAATAGTTGCTTAACAAAGTCGAGTCCGGCTGCGTGTGTTGAGCTGTCCATGGGGGAATCGGATGTCCATGACCCAATATCGTGAGAATCGATGGGGAACACCTGCAACGGTTGGTCAAAGATCCATTGTCTTTGGAGGCCAACAAGATAAGCCGGATTTGGAAACCTGCTCGGTTCCCGCTCGAGCAGAGTATCGGCTACGAGCTGGCAAGCCAGGTGTGCAATAGTTGATACTTCGGCATCCGTGGCAATAATTGGTGATTGATTGCTCCGCTCAATCGCATAATTGGCTCCCGTTTCCGGAGATATGGCGTTTTTCTCCTTAGCAATGCGCCCCGCCGCATCGTTGATCGCTTGGCGAAGAGTGAATGGTTCGGGGTCTCTATCGGGCCTCGCACGTGCAATTAGACCACCTATACCACCCGCGTAAATCTCCAACCAAACCAGCGGGCGGCGCGATTGCCTTGCAATATGTGCACACAGATTAAACGCATCAGCGTTTGCAGTCGCATCAATAATCACCGAGGCGTTCCCCATGGCCGCTGTTGCCGATGCGGCTGTAGTTGCTGATTCTTGCCCGGCCAACCGCACGCGGTGACGGTAAACTTCTATCTTGGAGTTGACTAAGGCTAACCGATCCGCAACAGCATCTACTTTATGCTGGCCAACATGGCGCCAGTCACTGTCATTCCGGACTAAATTATCTGGCTGCAGGAGATCGTCATCGATCAAGACAAACCTATTCACGCCTGAACGTGCCAAAGACGTTGCGATCTTACTGCCTACTGATCCAAGCCCAACAATAGCAACGGTCGTGTCAGATAATTCAGCGCTGTCTGGGCCTAAACGCACGCTGGCGGGTGATGTTTCAGCAATAACCGTTGAACACAACCAAAGCTTCTGGCGACTACCCCAGCGCATTGTGAGCTGCCATGAGCTATCTGCCGAGCGCATCAGCACAAAATCAACTCGGGTTTCACACAGTGGGTCGGATTCGCCATCCAGAATCGGTAATGTCTCCCCATCAAGATAGGATGCTAGCGCCTCTGCATTCGAAAGAGCATCAGTTAGCGCCGCCTCCTGATTGCCTCCCTTTACTAGTCCTATGACGCTAAATCCGTGACGAGAGAGTTCTTCAGGAACTTCGCTAAAAACTAACGGACCATTGCCCTGAATCTCAAGCTTGAAGAGAAACACGATGGAGGCTTCGTTATGGTATATCTGTCTAAAGTGTGCAATCGCCCAATCGCCGTCTTTGACGCCACCAAGCTCTGCCAATGCTGCGGGCGTTATGATAAACCTGACGTACTTTCCGCGCTGTTCTTGCCCTTGAGTTACGGAATGGCGAGATGGAATGACAGTCGCGCCTTCAGTTCGACGCGCCTCTTCATCAGCCAAAAGTCGATGGGCACTCACAAGCATATCTGCAGCAGTATTCTGATCGCGGTGCCAATTGTCTGGTCCAAGCTCAAGGCAAAGGTCACCACCCACACCATATTGATGACTGGACCAGCAAGCCGGCTGGCGAGGTCGCACTGACGGGGGTGCACTGGGATAATGGGAGGGGAACCGGACTCTAACCTCGTATCGCTCCCCTGAGTGTAAGCATATAGAGCAATCGAGAGTTACGTCTGCACCATCGATCTGCCAGTAAACTGAGTCAAGCCATGAGGTTTCTGTCGCTAGCTCCTCGACCGTCGCACGCTCTCTTTCCAGTCGAGCCAGATCGGTTAAGAACCACACAATTACGCAAACCCCTCCGGTGTGTTTCGCGGACGCACGGGATGATCAGGGAAAGTCAGGCCAGCTCCAACAGTGGTCGACTCCATAAGTCCGGATTCCTTTCCGACCGATGGCTTGGGAAAACGTTTACCAAAGAGCTTCATCCACCCTTCCGTTGCTTGCTCCTGGTCTACCAGTGACAGCGCCTTGCGTCCGATAGCGGCATGTTCTACCACCTTGTTATAGAAGCCGTTGAAAGAATCGAAACTTACGCCTGCAAGGACGTTGTTGCCCGGCAAACTCGGATCTTCCAGCCAGGGTACTGAGTAGTAGCGAATGTCGTTGGCATAGCGCACCACAATTTTCTCCAGCATTTGAACAAATAGCTCACCATAATGTTTTTCATCTGGGTTTATGCACTCCGCAGCAATCACTTCAAGCACAAACCCTTTCGGCCTCTTGCCAACTGTCCCATTTTCTCGGCGCCACCACTTAAATAGTTTGACGAGGGGTTTAAAGCGCATGCTGCAGCGATTGTTTATGTCACTTGTCCAATGTGTGTGTCCAGGCGGATTGGTTCTGAGCCATTGCTGCTGTTGCCGATCAGCGATGTAATACTCGCCTGTCCCGGTTGGGTCAATTAGTGGTACCACATCCATATCTACCAATTGGGTAGATACTGAAACTGAGCGAGCCTGGCGGTTGGTCGGCGTGTAATGCCGTGTCAATGCCTTGTGAATTGCGTCGACCACATCACCAGGGTGATCATTGAACCGATAGTCGGTAACTACGATAATATCGACGTCCGGACGCTTAATTCTGCCGCCCTTAATTTGTGGCCGAATGGCGGTTTCCCTTTTATATGAGCCTGACAAGAAGGTGGTGCGATGGCGTGAACCGAAGTCGACATCCGCCTGGAGTATTTCACGTAAGCGGTTTTGTGCACTCGAAGCGTTACTTTTTGTGGTTGGGCTGGGCTCTATGTCGGCCAGGAATTCGGAAAATCGAGAGTTTGGAGTCACCTTTGCGCCTCTTGCATTCCGTTAAGAGTCATTAGTACGTCGGGCAGTGAATACTGCACATTCGTTCGGATTGATGCCTCGTATACATCGGCAAATTTCTCAGTATGTGGGTCCGGCAGGTAAGGATAGAAGTCCCACTCTGTGGGACGGGCCATCCACAAATTTAGCTGACGAAAGAAGTCTAACCCGCGACCTGCTGATTACAAAGCCTGAAGATGGATGCCAATTCGAGAGTCTATACTCTATTCACTACAACAACGCCATCTGAGCCTTCTCTTCAAATCTGAACTCAAGGCGGTCTACCGCCCTACCCTTCTTGATCGGTTTCCACTCAATATGCAGCGATGTTTTCTGGTTCAACTCATTCACCGCGGGCTGGATCACCCGTGCCTTCAGGTTGGTGAAACGGTCATATTTGCCCTGCAGCTGCAGGCGATTTCTCAGGTCTTGCTCCGTGATAATGAAAAGCCCGGTCCCGGTAAACTGGGCCAGCATTTCATAAAGCCTGATCGAATAGGTGGAGGAGAGTTCCGCTACCTCGGCCAGGCGGTAGCTGGTGAAACGCTTGTGTAGCATTGTGATATAGGGTGCTATCTCTGGCGAAAATCCCAGCTTGACCTTGCCCTCCCCTTTTCGATATTCCGCTGAGTAGACCCAGCGCATCCTTTTCTTTACTTCGCCTTCGATCTTGCGGATATCCCGTTCATACAGCTTGTTCACGGCGTCTTCCATTTCCCTATAGGCGCTCTTCATGTCGGTATTGAACAGGTCGCTAAATTCGTCCACCGAGAGCGTGAATAGGTTGTCCTTGGGTAATGGCTTTCGCCCATCCAATTGAGCGGCACAGGCAAGGATAATTCGCTGTTCATTGAGCGTGAGGCTGTATGATGCCTCGATCAGCGCGTTCGCCTTCGTAACTAAACGACTCGAGATAGAAGATCTGGCAACCTTTCCTACCTCCTTGTGATTAGTCATGTTTGTTCCTAGGCGATATGTAATTTGGGCTAGTCTATGGCAATATGCTACAAATGTAAACGCATGTAGCATTAGCCGGATATCTGTAGCAGCAAAGTGAATTCCAGGCCTCATATAGAGGGGGTTGAGGGGATGCCGTCAATTTGTAGCATTTCAGTTCAAGCGCATTAACCGCAAATCTGTAGCATTTGAATTATTTGGGGTATGGGTATCTGTATAGGTTGCTTCAACGAACACCGTAAATATGTAGCATTTGGAACCCCATCACTGGCCGCTAATTTGTAGCATTAGAGATTATTTAAAATAATTCGCCTTTAAATTCCTGATATATGTGAATATTGTTCTTTAATAGCCTGAAACCAGCGCCATTACTGGCTTTTTTCCTCCTGTGGATAACGCCGTAAATTTGTAGCATCAAGCCGCTTAACTGTAGTATTAAACCGTATTTTTGTAGCATCCCACCGTAAAATTGTAGCACGTGGCCAGCCTAACCTGTTGTATTTACTGAGTAAAAACACCTCTTAAAAACAAGTATAAAAACATTAAAAAACAAGAAAGAGTCCTGCGGCTGTGGATAACTCAAATCATACTCAAAAGAAGGACGCCCTTTTCACATAACAACGCCTACCCTTCGCCATCCATGGCTTCGCCCCTTCGGCCTTTGCACACCATCCATGGTGTGCTTCCGTTCTCTAAATAAATTTAGATACGAAATTCCAATCTCCATTCTTTTCCCAACATCTTCTAAGGACTGTTCGTCTCCGACTCACAGAAATAATCCAAATAGGTTCACTACGTTCACCCGTACCTTCCACCACTTATCCAATTCACAGCCACCACAAAATAAATACTTTAATGAGTGTTCGCCTCTGGCTCACACAACCAATAAAACCGGTTCGCTAATCGCTCACCAAAAAGCGTCTACAAGTAAGGGCCGGCGGGCACTCTCCTTTTTACGCCTTCTCATGCCTTGTGCGTTCTCCTACCCGCCGATCTATACAATCTTGACTCGTTTGCAGCCTCGAGAGCCCCCCTCTTTTTTGGGGCTCTATGCCCCTCTTATTGAGCTTCGCCATTCTTGAGAATTCATGCCCAATAATGCTATTTACGTTATTTTTTGTTTTTCGTTAGTTATTGTGTGAATATTCGCCAATATTAGTTAATTACGTAACTCATCACCTAACGGAGTACTTCATGACATCATTATCGACGTTGTCGGATTTAAGCGAACGGATGCATCGGCTAATCCGGGCCATTAATGATCGTAACATTAATGCCAAACCTGGGAAGATGGCACCAAAGATCTATACCATGAAGGAAGCGGAACCTCTCATCGGACGGAAATATCATACGATACGTGCGGCCGAGAAAGAAGGCCGGCTCCAGCCGCGGGAGACGCTGGCGGATGGCCGGAGAACAGGGTATACGCTGGCCGATATCAACCGTGCGCGGGAAGTGTTCGGAACCCGCCTTCGTCGCGGCGCTGGTGATGATCCGATCCGGATTGCCGTCTCCAACTTTAAGGGTGGGTCTGCAAAAACCACAACCACCGTCCATGCGGCTCAGTACCTGGCCGAGCATGGGTTAAGGGTACTGTTGGTTGACTGCGATCCGCAGGCCAGTTCAACCGCCGCTTTTGGTTATGTCCCTGATGATGATGTCAACGTTTCAAATACGCTTCTACCGCTCCTCGATGGTGAGCAATCTTCACTTGCCTATGCGATTCGGGAGACTTATTGGGATTCACTGGATCTGATTCCGTCCAACCTAATGCTTTACAACGCCGAGTATGGACTGGCGGTTGAGGCTAACAAGAATCCAACCGCCCTCCTCCGGTTATTACTTGGCCTGCAGTCCATAGAGCAAAACTATGATGTGATCCTACTTGACCCTCCACCGGCACTGGGAATGATTTCATTGAGTGTGATGCAGGCAGCCAATGCGTTGGTGGTCCCCACTCCGCCGGCGCTCTACGATATTTTCTCCACTCGTGCGTTTTTCTCAATGTTGGTCGAGGTAGTAGAGACGCTGCAGCGTCACTTTGGTGAGGTTGACTACAAGTTTGTGCGCTTGCTAGTGACGCGCCTGGATATGAATTCCGAAACACAGCAGCAATTGGTGGAGTTGCTTCCCGAAGTGATGGGCAATACCTTGATGCGCCATTCGGTGACGAAGACTGCCGCACTGGATCGTGCCGGCATGTATGGTCGTAGTCTGTATGAAGTGTTGCCTGATAGTGTTCCCCGGAAAACATGGAAGCGGGCGGTTAATCATTTCAATAAAGCGAACGAGGAGCTTTTGCTGCTTATCCGCCAGTCCTGGCCCTCCCATGCCGAGGTGTTGCGAGAAGAGGGACTTTTGTAAGGATATATGTGGAAATTCGCACCTGCGAATTATCACCATAACTATATGATGTATATATGAAAAACGTATTTCTATTGATTGCGTATTTTCGACAAAATTGGAGACGAATATGGCCGGCTCAAAATCTAAGATGAAGGGACTCATGGATGCGTTGCGGGACAATGTCCATGAGCAAAGTAGTAGCAACTCAAAGGATGCTGATGAGGAAAAACAACGCACAACACCTGGGGCGTTTCGCCATCGGTTGGAAACCTTGCCAACGCACGCAACGCCTCGAAAAAATGAACTGAAGGTTCAGCTCAAGATTGATCCCAAACGTTGTCGGATTTGGGCCGACCATGACCGACGTTACGATCTTCTCAATGAAGATAATTGTTCGGATCTGATAGAAGGCTTCCAGGCGCAGGGTCAGCAGATACCGGCGATTGTTCGTGAGATCGCTGACGATCCAGACCATGACTACGAGATCATCGTCGGGACGCGGCGCCACTGGACCGCATCCTATTTGGGTGTCCCTTATCTGGTTGAAGTCCAGAGTCTGACGGATCAACAGGCGTTTGTTCTGGTTGATGCGGAGAACAGGCAGCGAAAAGACATATCTGATTATGAGCGTGCCGTGTTCTATGCCAATGCTTTAAAGCAACTTTACTCGACCCAGAAAGAGATGGCTGAAGCGATGAAGACCTCGAAGGCGTGGCTCAATGAGTACATCGCGTTATCAGCTTTTCCAAAAGAGGTGGTCGATTGTTACAAGGACATCACTGACATCAAGGTCACCCATGCGCGTAAATTAACGCCGCTGTTGAAAGATTCAAAGCTGCGCCCAAAAGTTCTAGAGCGGGCGAAAGCAATCAAGGGACAGTCGCTTGATGGGGCAGGGATCCTGAAAGCCCTACTCGAGGCAGCAAAACCGAAAAGGGGAGGGGGGGTGAATTTTAGTAAAGATTACACACTGGATAAACAGAAAGCCTTTTCTGTTTCAAAATCGGGCAAGAGTGGATTGCATATCAAGATAGATCCTAAGTTTGAAGGTAACCTGGATGCGTTGTTAAGTCTGATTAATGACGCTGTGAGAGAGAATATTTAGGGATGGGCACCATAGGGGAGTGGGGTCGTTGGGATGAGCCAATAGATCAAGACTGAACTATTGGCGAGGTGTTCTATAAGCGCTCCACAGATGCTTCGCAACTGAGGCTATTGAGTGTGAAAAGCTTGATGTTGTTTCTCTGTTACACAAATGTACAATCTGACCTGCTAGTTAAAGGTTGGAATAGCTGACAAAAAGAGGGTAGGGGGCACATGTGAAATTCGCACCTGCGAATTATCTACATAACATATTGATTATATTACATAATCAAACATTTGATTGATCTGCTTTTTCTGTATTATATGATGATAAATATCTATTCAGAAACAGCGTTACCGAGGTGCTCTGCACAGTCTTACCTTGTCAAAGGCGTAGTATCTTATCGACTTTGGGTGTCGTTACTTGTTGCCGGACCATATTGGTCGAGCAGCATTGCCGAGGTAGTGCGTGAACATAGCGTATCTTCGATGATTTATTGAGGTTTAATTGATGGCATTTACGCCGACCGTTGTCCAGAAGACCATTTTAGCTCCTGCTTGCCCTATTACGGCGGCGACCGAGGCATTGGCTACGAATGGTGGGCTAGAAGCACGTGGAGCTATTTTTACGCGCCTTGAGGTTGTGAATTTCATCCTGGATCTGGCAGGTTATACCGAGAGTCAGCCTCTGTATAATTTGCGGCTGTTAGAGCCATCATTTGGCGCGGGTGATTTCCTGCTTCCAATTATTATGCGGTTGCTAAAAGCTTGGCGGGCTGCAAAACCGAATGGGGATGCCTTAGAGGATCTGAGTGATGCGATTAGGGCTGTAGAGCTTCACCACGATACCTTTCATAGCACCCATGCCGATGTTGTAGCTCTCCTCAAGAGTGAGGGGGTAGCGTCCAATAAGGCGACTGTTATCGCTAATCGCTGGTTGTCGAGGGGAGACTTCCTGCTAGCTTCGCTTGAAGGGGAGTTTGATTTTGTAGTGGGTAATCCGCCCTACGTCCGTCAAGAGTTAATCCCAGGGCCCTTATTGGCTGAGTACCGCAACCGGTACCAGACGATGTATGACAGGGCAGACATCTATATTCCCTTCATCGAGCGTTCGCTTTCTGTCTTGTCTGATGGGGGACATATGGGTTTCATTTGCGCAGACCGATGGATGAAGAACCGATATGGTGGACCTCTTCGAAACCTTGTGGCAGAACGGTATCACCTGAAAGTGTATGTCGATATGGTGGATACCCCCGCTTTTCAATCGGATGTGATGTCATATCCTGCAATAACGATTATCAGTCGTGAAGATCCAGGTGCGACCCGTATTGCACACCGCCCTGATATTGAGCAGGCAACACTGACTGCACTCGCGGATTCGCTTCGTGCTCCGACGCTACCGCAAGAGGAGAGTGGCGTACGCGAATTAGCCAGTGTGATGAAAGGTTCTGAGCCCTGGCTGTTGGAATCTTCTGACCAGATGGCTGTTATCCGCCGTTTAGAACAATATTTTCCTTCCCTGGAAGAGGTCGGCTGCAAAGTGGGAATTGGCGTTGCTACTGGTGCGGACAGGGTGTTTATTGGCGAATATAATTCGTTGGATGTCGAGCCAGACCGTAAGTTACCGCTGGTAATGACGAAAGACATCCTATCGGGGGAAGTTGAGTGGCGTGGCCAAGGGGTTATTAATCCATTTGCTGAAACCGGCGGGCTCGTTGATCTTAAGGATTATCCGCGTCTTAAGCGTTTCCTTGAAGCTCATCGAGATATTATCGCTACCCGCCACTGTGCCAAGAAATCACCAGCACGTTGGTATCGAACTATTGATCGCATCACACCGGCGTTGGCCTTAAAACCAAAGCTATTGATACCTGACATTAAAGGGGAAGCTCACATCGTTTTTGAGGGTGGGGAGTTGTATCCGCACCACAACCTTTATTTCGTCACGTCTGAAGACTGGGAGCTGCGGGCTTTACAAGCGGTGCTGCTATCCGCTGTTACTCGCCTTTTCGTGGCGACGTACTCCACCAAAATGCGAGGAGGCTTTCTACGATTCCAGGCGCAGTATTTACGCAGAATACGCATTCCGCCGTGGGCAGATGTATCCGAGCAACTACGCCGAGAGTTGATTGATGCCGCTGTCAGGCGTGACATACAGGCCTGCAACTGTGCCACATTCAAGCTCTATGGCCTTAATCAAGAAGAACGATCTGCCCTAGGTGGCAATGGAGAATAAATGGCTCTTGATCTAGTCAATTACGAGAAAAAAGCCCGGGAGGCGGTGAAAGTTTTTTGGGGTAACAGAAACGCGGCAAAGCTGAAACAGGTTGAGTCAGGGAAGCCCGATCAAGGTGAACGAGCGGGGGTCACCTCTGGAAAGAACATGGACGGTTTTTTAGCCTTGATTATCGATATTATCAAGGCAAACGGGTTAGCTGATGCTGAGGTTCACCAGAAGCGCGCGGTGCTTACGCTGCCGGGTTATTTTCGACCAACAAAGCTCTGGGATCTTCTCGTGATCAGCAAGGGAGAGCTGATTGCGGCGATTGAGCTGAAAAGTCAAGTTGGCCCTTCCTTCGGAAACAACTTCAATAACCGTACAGAGGAGGCTATCGGTACGGCACATGATCTCTGGACTGCTTATCGAGAGGAGGCGTTTGGTAAACAACCACGTCCATTTGTTGGGTGGCTAATGATGGTTGAGGATGCGCCAGGCTCTCGTAAGCCGGTGCGTGATGCGTCGCCACACTTTCCAGTGTTCGAAGAGTTCAAGGGAGCCTCGTACCTCAAACGGTATGACCTGCTTTGCCAGCGTTTGGTGCAGGAACAGCTTTACACAACAGCTGCTGTCATTACTGCGGAACGGAGTGCCGCAGAATCAGGTAAGTTCTCCGAGCTGTCTTCTATGACTGGCCTCAGGACGTTTGTTGCTACACTAGCGGGCCATGTCGCTGCTGAAGCTGCGCGGTTGGGGTAGGGCGCCTGAAAAGGGTAGGGGAGTTTGCTACAAGCCGGCTATGATCGTACAACCAGGAGGGCTGTCCTCATTGGTGCTGACCCACCGCGCAGTAAAGCAGAAGTTAGTGTTGTAATTTAGGTATTCAACCTTTAGCGTCAGCTAAATATTGGAGGATTACCCTAGGCCGGTAACATTTAAATGTATAAGAAGTGATGCTGAAATGGATGTACTTATACCTTTTGCCAAACATGTAGCGACTAATCGGGTAGTCTCTGTGGACGAAGTCCCGCGCGGAAACGCCTGTGGTTGTGTGTGCATATTTTGTGATGTACCGATGCAGGCGAGAAAAGGTGGGATCAACCGAGAACACTTTTCACATCAACCTAGACTCGTGGATGATGAGCATTATTGTCCAGCCAGTTTTCAGCGATCCATCTTTTGGATGGCACGAAGAATCCTCTCTGAGTCGAGAGAAATCAGTCTACCGAGCTATGACCTCACCTTCGATGAACCCCACTATGGTCTGCGCCAATCATCGACTCTTGTCGATGAACAGCGACTGAAATACGATTCGATAATATTTCCATACTTTCTTAGCAACTTGGCATATGATGTTGCACTACTAAATGTCGGCGAATACACCTTAGCTGTAACCTTGGTATTTGGCGGAATAGATACTCCAGGGGCATTTGTGTATCAGGAGCAGGCATTAGCTCATGTGGTTATTGAAATGCGTCCTATCGAACTGCTATTTGATAATCACAAGACCGGCTTTCGCCTACTTATGGAATCGCTTTTGTTGAGCTCTCTGGAAGGCAAGCGTTGGACTTACTATCCTACCCAAGAAGCACTGGCAGAGTCATTCAAAGCGAAGTTTGAGGCTGCAGTGCAAGCGTTTGCAAAGCAGGAGAATGAGCGAACACGCCGATTAAATTCAGGGACGCTGCGACAATCCTCATCAGAGGTCCGATCAGTAAATCAACAGCCGTTAGCAGCTGGAAACGTGAGCATTGGGCGTGATCGATTAATGCAGCGAGTTTCAGAATTGGTTCATATAGTGCAAAAATTAAATGCTCAAAATGTCACGTCTGGATATCTCTGTGAGGCCTGTAAAATCATGCGTAAGCCGCATAGTGATATTTGTAGCTATTGTGGGCATAAGGCATACACCGTTGTGCCCATAACATCGGCCTATCTCTCAAGTCTTGAAAAGAAGTACTGGTGCTGGAATTATGCCGAAAAATCCTTGGCCGTTGTTCCAAAAATCGGAAGCACTACAAAGGCAAACGAGGACAGGGGTATCTCGTGACGTATCTCTTGCTTTGGTAAGAGGGGATACCAACCACTCTGCTCCGATCCATGGCAATCAGTCATTATTTATTCTTACCAAAAACTTTGCCACGATCGGTTGGCGATCATGTGTAGTGCAAAAAAGTGTAGTAATTGGTAGCGGCGTTTAGTACATCAATCACCGCTGTAGAACCGACGAGGTCGTTGGTCTTCGTTGGGTCGCATAACAACAGGTGGTCGTACCAGTAATCTATATGACTTGCCCTTTTAGTGTGGATCCGCTACTCAATTATAGTGATCACTCTGTTGGGCTACGGCGAGTTTACGATAGGCCAATAGCCATCGGTTTTCGAGGTGTTACGATTGAGTATGACTTCTGTATTACCAGGGGTATAAAGAGCGGGAGTTGTAAAGGTGGCATTTCTGGGTCAGTTGCTACAAATACAGCTGTCTCATTAGGGGAATCAACCCCGACGGAATAATCAGTGTCCTGCAGAAAATTTATCCAAATATTGAGCAGAATATTCAGTTGCTGGATCGTCGTTGAGTCGCTATCGGATCGGCTGGATCAAGGCTTCACCCTGACTGCGCGGGTTACCCACGGTGCGATCCACGGCGTGAAACTGCACATCGAGATGCACCCTTGACTCGCCGAGTCGTTCGGCACCACCGGTACCCTCGGTCAGCCAACTCCGGGCATCCCCAGGTGAAAGCATCACCGGCATCCGGCTGTGGAGCTGTGAAAGCGCTCCGGCCGATTCCCGGGTCAGAATGGTGCAGGAGTATTGCCCCTCGCGGAGTTCCCACAGGCCGGCAAATACCAACAATCCTGGATCTTCTGGCGCGTGGATAAAGTAAGGCTGCTTCACCCCTTGCTCAGTACGCCACTCGTAATAACCCCGCGCCGGAATGAGACAAGTCTGGGAATGGCGCCAGGCATTGCGAAAGGCCGGTTTATCGCTCACCGATTCCAAACGGGCGTTAAAGGTGGCGTACTTGGGGGAGGCCTCTTTCGACCAGGTCGGCACCAAGCCCCAGCGCATTGGAAAGGTCCCCTGTGCCTGAACGGCCGGAATGATCTGCGTCGGTGCAACATTGAACCCGGTCGCGATGCCGGCTGGCCAATCCTTTAGAATCTCCAGCCACTCGTGCACGGCCTCGATATGATTTGCGTAACGTCCACACATCCAGATATGGGCCTCGCAGTGTCGAACAGGGCGGATTGCTTGCTATCAAACTAGATGCAATTACCAGAGCCTGTGTCATTTAACATAGGCTTTATTATACGCTAGTGATTGTCAATCGTAATTGACACATCCCCAGATTAACCTAGCCTCCGGATTTTGGGTCGTTTCTGATCAGTCGTCGTCGGTACCTACTCGAAATTTGGCCATGATGGGCAGATGGTCGCTCACTGTTTGAAAGAATTTGCGTGGATTAGTGGCGACGTTTCGCACATCTATCACTTCTGCTGAACCAATGAGTTCCTTGGTCTCGGCTGCGTCGAACACCACCAGGTGGTCGTATAAGTTCCCTGTGCGTTCGCCCTGTCCATTTAGAGTTGAGCCGCTACCCAGGGTGGGCACTTCAATATTGATCGCGTCATCTAAGTCGAGCGGAACTAGATTGAAGTCGCCGGCTATCAGTAGGTCTTTCTCGGTGGGATTGGCAGATCTCATTTCGGAAAATACCTCATTGAGGTGTTTCACCTCCATCTGGATATCTTCGATATCGCCTTCGGCCCAGCGAGCATGGTAGGCCGCTAGCATGAAATCGAATCTTCCCGTGCTTCCAACGGTCCTAAAGCAGCCATATGCGGGCTCGCGAGAAAATCTGTCTTCTCCAACACCATTGGGACCACCGGAATTGTCTTGGTGATACCGAAGACCACTCCAACCTTGGCAGGGCTGGATGATCGAGGGTCTGTAGAGAATCGCGTAGTATTCTGCACTCCCTGAGCTGGTGTCCGGCCGCGGTTTATCAGTGACAATCCCTGTCCAGCCAGATCCTAGTGTTACGAGTAACTGGTTGTATCCAGGATGTCCCCCTTGCTTTTGCATGACCTCTACAACCGCAAGAATGTCAAAATGGCCTTCAATAATTCCGGCGACTAAGGGATAATTTTTCTGATTACCATGGCCCAGCTTTTTAATATTCCAGCTCCCCAGCCTTAACGTTTCCGAGGTGGTTAGGTCTGGAACCACACGGGACCAAGCCTTACTGACAAACCCCGTTGCTCCACTTTGAAGCCGTATCTCATACCAATACGGTACGCTGGCAATATAATCAGCAGACTGACCTGGTTCCAACGAGCTGATGCGGTCACCACCGGGAGCGTCTCGCACAATTAGGCGCGACTCCACTCGCTCACTTGGTACTATGCGGTCGGCATGTACGAGTGACGAAAAAACAACTAATATTATAATTATCAGTGGCTTGACGTATGGCATGGGACCTCCTTGTTCTCTGAGTTATAGGATGAATATTCCTCAATGTAGGTAATATAACACCGATAGCGCCATTTTATCTGGGATGAAACATGTATTATTGCGCTCCAATAATAGCTTATATATGGAGCGATAAATTGATATAATCGCTCCATGTCTTGGATATGGGAACATAAAGATTGGCCTGACTTTCGCTTTGATGAGGAGCGATTTCAATCTCGTGTGGAGGAAATTCAGCGCCAGGCAGATCGGCTGATTGGAAGTGTAGAAGCCTTATCCGGCGAAGCTCAGGCAGAGACCATTGTGGATCTGTTGGTATCTGAAGCTATCAAAACAAGCTCAATTGAAGGCGAGGAGCTTGATAGAGAGTCTGTCCGATCCTCCATCAAGGCGTATCTGGGATTTGCACCTAAAGGCACACAGTCGCGGGATCCCAAGGCGGCAGGTGTCGCCGCGCTGATGGTCGATGTTAGAAAGCATTGGAATGATCCCTTGACCGAGGAGTTGCTATGCAACTGGCAAAGTATGGTGGTTCAAGAGGGGATATTGCATTCACCTTTGCGTGGTGCGTACCGAAGCCATGAATCACCCATGCAGGTAGTCTCCGGTGCGATTGGTTATGAGCAGGTGCATTACGAGGCACCGCCCTCCAGTCAGGTGCCCGCAGAAATGGCGAGATTCATCGAGTGGTACAACGCTACGGCGCCCATAGATGGGGTAGAGCAGATACCCGGACCTATCCGGGCTGGTATCGCACACGCTCGTTTTGAACACATACACCCGTTCGAAGATGGCAACGGCAGGGTAGGGCGGGCCATTGTCGATCATGCGCTCTCACAGGCTGAGCGCTTCCCAGCATTGGCAAGTCTTTCAACCTCCATAGAGCAAGAGCGTAGGGCGTACTATGAGCATTTAGAGGCTTCCGGAAAAGGGGGGTTAGATGCCAACGACTGGCTGGATTTTTTTGTGGGTATCGTCAGTAGGGCACAAGAGCTGACCAAAAATGAAGTCGAGTTCATTGTAGGTAAAACCAGGTACTACGACAAATTCCATAGTCAGCTCAATGAGCGCCAGTTAAAGGCGGTTGGGCGTATATTTGCGGAAGGGACTAAAGGATTCGAGGGAGGATTGACCACCAAAAAATATATGTCGATAACGAAGTGTGGCAGAGGCACCGCGTTTCGTGATTTGAATGATCTATTGGAAAAAGGGGCAGTGACACAGACTGGAGTAGGGCGGGGCACCCGCTACGAACTTGCTAAGGTTGAATCAACATTGCCGACAGGATGGAACCGTGAAAATTCAAAACAACATGGAGATAGAGAAATGGGTTTAGCACCAAATACATTCAGTGACAAAGAGATTGAATCCCTTGAGGAAAAAATAACCGAAATATATGAGTATACCGATCCATCGGATGACACGACGGTAATGCAGGCGCTAGAGAGCGCGGATATCTCACAGATTGAAGCAGCTTTAGAGCGTTTGACAGATATGGATATTCGGTTCAATGACCTGTTGGCGGACATAGCCCCCTCTGAGTGGCGAGTCGTAAGTATGGATCACGAAGCGTTCAAAGAACGCCACGACCAGGCCACCGGGAGTGCCAGTCACCAGCTGAAAGATAATCTTTTTAAAGCCGTTGGCAAAGAGCTGGACAGTGATGTTTGGGAGGCTAATCAGGGAGTCAACTATGTCGGTGATGTGGTTCGTCTTGATCAGAACTATCTTTATTTGCAGTTGAGTGAGAACAGCGTATCTGCACACGCACTTAACCAAATGTCACCGGACCAAGTTGAAAAGCTACTGGATCAGATCGCTGTAGGTGATTATGTGCATGTCAATGAGGTAGGTGATGCGGAGAAAGTCGAGCGGCCCCTAGCACAAGAGCGGGATCGGGGAAATTCTCATTAGATGGTCATAGGGCCGCCCATGCTCAATAAATCCCGCCTATGCGGGATTTATTGAGGCCTTGGGCATAGAATAGTCTATGGGGTATAATTATTAAAACTTCTTTACTATCAATAACTTATTGCGCATAATCTATTTTATGTTAAATGCGCTTAGCGGTCCACTCTAATGTTTCTGTTGCGACCAAAGCGGCCATGGATCGAAGCTCCTTTGCTCTCCAGAACCGATAGAAATGTCTTGACAGAGTGACTCAGGGCATGAAGCGGACGCTCGTCTTGTGGCTGTGGCTGTTCAACAAGGTTGACGGCTGATAAACTCAAGAATATTAAGGAATTTGCTTCTATGAGCGGGATGCCTTACTCCAAAATTATCCCTAAACATAGAACCTACATAGAGCTTAATATAGAAATTTTGGCGATATTTTACGATATTTGTGCCCAGCGGCATAATAGCTGAGCCTCAGGGATAATCAGGTATTTTTATGCCAAAGAACCTGCTTTCCAGTCTTCGAGTGCGACTGTTGTTTCTGCTCATGCTGATCATCGTGCCGGTCTTTGGGCTGTTGCTGCATAACGCTCTCGAGGCGCGCAAGCAAGAGACCCTGCATATGCAGAGCGTCGCGCTGAGGCTGGCCCGTCTGATTCTGCTGGAGCAACGGGAGCTCATCGCTGGGGCGCGGCAGTTATTGCCTGGTTTGGCGCAGTTGCCGAGTGTGCGTGTACCGGATGCAGGGCCCGTCTGTAACCGCGAATTTGCCAACCTTCTCGTGCAATATCCTTATTATGCCAACTTCGGCGTCAGTGGCCGTGATGGCCTGATGCGTTGCAGCGGTTTACCCATGCCGACACCGGTTCGAATCGAGGATCGGGACTATTTTCGCCGCGCCATGGAGACCGGTGACTTTGCCATCGGTGGCTACCAGGTCGGACGTATCACCGGTAAGAGCGCTATCAATTTCGGTTACCCGCTACGCGATGATCATGGCCGTGTCGATGGGGTGGTCTTCGCCGCGCTCGATCTTGCCTGGTTGAGTCGCAAGTTGACCGATATTCCGCTCCCGCAAGGTACGACCATCACCATTCTGGATGGAAATGGTACGGTGCTGGCGCATCAGCCCGATCCGGAAAAATGGTTCGGCAAGACGATCCGGAATACGCCGTTCGTCCGGATGATCCTCGAACGCGGCATGGAAGGCACCGATGAATCGATCGATCCGGAGGGTATTCACCGGCTTTATGCCTTCACGCCCCTGCACCAGGCGGGTTCAGACAGCGCCTATGTCAGTGTCGGTATTCCACGTGACGTCGCCTATGCTGATCTTGACGCGCGTTTTAAACGTGATTTGCTTTTGCTGTTTCTGATTGTGGTGGTGGTGACCACCGTGGCATGGAAGGGCAGTAACACCTTTGTCCTGCATCCGCTCAGGATTCTCGCACGTACCAGCGAACGCCTCGGCAATGGCGATCTCAGCGCCAGAACCGCATTGCAGAGGACGCAGGATGAGTTCGGACAACTGGCACAATCCTTTGATCAGATGGCCGTTTCGCTGCAACGGCAGCGAGATGAAGCCGAAACTCATGACAAGGAACTGCAACGTACCAACCTTGCGTTGCGTACTCTGAGCGCCGGTAACCGCACGCTGGTGAGGGCTGCTGATGAGTCATCCTTACTGCAAAAGATGTGCAGTGTAGCGGTGGAACTCGGCGGCTATCGCATGGCCTGGGTCGGTTTCGCGGAACATGACGCGGAAAAGACGGTACGGCCGGTGGCGCAGGCCGGTACCGATAAGGCATTCCTCGACACACTCCACATCACCTGGGACGAAACAGAACAGGGCAATGGCCCCACCGGTACAGCGATCCGAACCGGCAGGCACTGCGTGGCGCATGGGCTCCAGAGTGATCCACGATACCAGGCATGGCATACGGCGGCCCGTGAGCAGGGAATCGAGTCGGCCTTGTCGCTGCCCTTGCAGGTGGATCAGGAAGTGATGGGCGCTATTACCATTTATGCGGAAGACGACGGCGCATTTGATGCCGCTGAGATCGAACTCCTGTCGGAAATGGCGGAAGACCTGGCCTATGGTATCGCCACCCTGCGCACCCGCATCAAGCACGATGCGGCGCAGGCGACGATCCAGCGTATGGCGTACTTCGATGCATTGACCGGCCTGCCCAATCACGCTTCTTTAGAAGAGCATCTGGATGACGCCATCACTGGCGTGCACTCGCGGAATCACAGTCTCGCCCTGTTGTTGTTTGATCTGGAGAGATTGCGTGACATCAATGATACTCTGGGTTTTGAGGCCGGCAATAAAGTGATGCAGGTGTCGGCGCAACGTATAGCGCAAGAAACGGAAAAGGGCGAATTCGTTGCCCGTATGCGCGGCGATGAATTTGCATTGCTGTTACCGGAATCGGATGCCGATCACGCCGAGCAGACAGTACTCCGTATCCTGGCGCTTTTGAATCAACCCTTCAGCGTAAATGATTTCTCGCTGGTTGTCAGGGCGAATGTAGGCATCGTCCTGTTTCCTGAGCACGGAACCGACGGGGAACAGATCATACGTCGCGCGAATTTGGCGATGCAGCTGGCCAAGCTGTCCGGAAACGGTTACGCCTTTTACTCGCCCGAGCAGGATGTTGACAAGAAACGTCATCTGGCACTGGCCTCCGACCTGAACCGGGCATTGCAAGATAATGCGCTGGAGTTGTATTACCAGCCAAAGATCTCCATGCGGTCCGGCCACGTCAATGGCTTCGAAGCCCTGGCGCGTTGGTCACACCCAACCCATGGCATGATTCCTCCTGATGAGTTCATTGCGCTGGCGGAGCGTACCGGCATGATCCGGGCTATCACGGACTGGGTATTGGCATCCGCGCTACGCCAGTTAACCACGCTCCGGCAGGCTGGCATCCATCTACCGATTGCGGTCAATCTCTCCGCCATCAACCTCCAGGATCCACGCCTGCTGGATAAGATCCAGGAGATGTGCGCGGCTTGTAATATGGAGAAAGGGATGCTTGAACTGGAGATCACCGAAAGCGCGGTCATGGCAGATCCTGTGGGTGCGCTGGAGATCCTGTCACGCTTAAGCGATCTTGGTATGCCGCTCTACATTGACGACTTCGGTACCGGTTACTCGTCGCTGAGTTATCTTAAGAAGCTACCGGTAGCTACCATCAAAATAGACAGGTCGTTTGTCGCCGACATGCTGGATGACGCCGATTCGGCGAGTATTGTGCGCTCCACCATCACCCTGGCACACGATATGGCGCTCACCGTGGTGGCAGAGGGCGTGGAGGACGAAGCCGTGTGGGCGCAGCTCAAGGCGCTCGGCTGTGATGCAGGCCAGGGCTACTATATGGGTCGTCCAATGCCCGCCAGCGAGGTCGAGAGATGGTTGCATGAATCGCCCTGGGGTTTGGCTGGGGCATCGCTGGACAAGTAGCAATTCGAAGTAATGGCGACTCGAAGAAAAGGAGATGGTTTAATATTTTTATGGTCAAGCCAAGTATTGGTTGGAGCGTCTGCTTCTGGATGGCAGGTGTCTTCGGAGGGTTTCGACATGAAGCTGCCACTGGATTCTTCCAGCGATAGGCATAAATCGACCCAAAGCTGAAGTGAGCAAGCCTAGGTAGATATCGCAGCAGAAAGCCGATGTTCACCAATATTCTAGCAAAGGGGCTGGGGCGGGATTTAATTTGATAAATTTACCTTTGTGCACAAGGCCATAGTTTAACTAGGTTGACCTGACTAGTTAAACCTCCTCAAATCCGGATGAGTGCCGGTATCCGGGCACCAGAATACACGGCCTTCCTTTACCCAGAAATGACTTAAACATCCTTTATCACGCCACACAGAAGGGTGCAGTGTCGGGTGTCCGGAAACAGATTTTGTCAGTCTCCACTGGGGGGTATGAACAGCCTGTAGCGATAAGGTGACTACGCTTCCACATCCGCACGGGCACTGAAATAAGCTCCACTTCGGCTTTCCGGAAGGGGCAACGTAGTAAAGCGTTCTTTCCTCGATTTCTTCATTCTTTGGCGGTTTTTGCACTGAAGTTATGCGAGCAAAATGGACGGGCGGTAATGATCTCTTGGGTGCGAACTCGGTTTCCGCTGACCGTAATAGTCCCTTCAACCAGCTAATTATTTTATTAAACATATTCATCACGTTTTCCCAATACAGGCCGTTTCAGCCTGTAAGTCTCTTTCATTAATAAAAATTTGCGATGCCTACAATACGGGCATTCATTATCAGATTTGGTCTGGCGGCTTCTAAATTCCATATTCACAAAATCGACTTGAATCATGTCTTTTCGAAGTACAGGAGGATAACGCCGATACGGTTTAATCAGATCAAACAGCGTTGCCAATGCAAAATCTGCTGTGGCGCTGGTAAAAGGTCCTACACCGGGCGCTTCCTCGCCGCCATCTTCAAGATATCTTTCCTTTAGCTCTTCTTTGGTTATGTTGGGGTTTTCACGTTTGAGAAGTTGGGTTTGTATCCACTTTTCATGAATCACACCCTGGCAAAAAAGACACTCCCCGCTTTCCGGCAGAATGGTACTGATCCGACCAAAATGATAACGAAGTCCAGGTTGACCCGTCTTGTCATCCATAACACGTCCGCCAAGACCGAGGTCGATATATAGCTGGGCATAGGCATAGAGGGCAATATTCATCACGTCCCTGCCAATAAAGTCATCCGTACAGCCCACGACCACATCACAACTGGCCAGGGCATCTAGCGCGTTCGGGTCCGAATCAATCTTTGACTCGCAAACTCCGACCTTCACTGACACACCAATATCATCAATAAAATCTTTTAGTTTGCGGGCTTTTTTATCGCCGACATCGCCTCTTTTCAGACCTCTCACGCGGTTGAGATTGCTCAATGCCAGATCATCGTCATCTATCAGCACCAGCTCGCTAATACCTGCTCGTGCTCCCAACGTGGCAAATGGGCTGCCTGTTCCTCCTGTGCCGACCACGCCGACACGCAAGGATTGCAGCATGTCTACAAAAGGCTGGCCGAATGCAGCGGCTCCCCGCTTGTGGGTTTCAGAGTGGTCTTCGCTGCTTTCCTTGTAGCCATAGATTTTTAGCGGGTCAGTCGTGACAAGAGTGTGCCTGACGGGTACGGTATTCTCAGGCATAGCTGCTGCTCTGACTCGGGCTTTCCATACATTGTTAGCCCAAAGCATTGCTACGAAAGTAATGTCTTTTCCATTCCGGTTGCTAATCGCTCTTAACAGGGTGATTTCGTTTTCGTCATCCTTGATTGAAAACTCATCCGGCCCCTCGGGATGATTATGGATAAAGCCAAAAACAAGCTTTTCTTCCTCACACCTCCGGAATATCTCTCTTAATGGAGCTAGTTTGAAATCAAAATGAGTAGGGGAGCTACTATTGATCCACGCTTCATCAAAAGGTATCACGTCCTGGGCAATATAGCGGTCCGAGTCCGGCAAGCCATCCACACTGATATGAAGCCTGCGGAACAACACTATGGCAGCTCTTTCGTTTCCTTCCGGATGTGCCTCCAGATAATTTACAAGCTCATCATGCTGGGAACCAAGTAACGTCAATCTTGCTGCATTCATTGTGCATCGGGCCTCCGGAATGCCCAGTCAATTCTCCGCAAAATTGTTTCAATACCATCTGTACCAGGTCTCCAGACAGATTTACCCTGATTCCAGTGCCGAGACCAGCGGCAAAACTCCTTTCCCTGATAAATTCTGTTGTCCCCACCACCCACATTGTTGGTGGCGGGGATCAGCTTTCCATCCAGGCGGGATAGCCGGGGATTTGTCCAGAGCATGTCATTACCTGCTTGCGGGTAATTACTGGGAATGACTACCAGTACATCACACACTTCGTGATCGTAAATGCCTTTCGGCAGCTTGTAGTTAAGCAGTACCAGAAAACGCTGGGCTTCATCCTCGGTGTACGAAAAGCCTTGCGCTTCTAACTCCTTGTAATCTTCGTCCAGCAGTAAAGGCATATCTTTATGCGCCAGCTTGTGAGCCAACGGACTGGGTTGAAAAACGGTCCGGACCTGGATGCTCGGTTAGGTCGATGATCGTGTCATTTTCAACCGGCACGTCAGGTTGATCCGGAACCTTCCAGAAGATTTCTACATCGTCCGGTAATGAACCCAACTCTCTCAGTTCTGCGCCGGTGATGATCCCCTCGTTCCAGTCAAAGCGCTGATTGTCGATGAATAACTCGGGACGTTTTGATTTTTCACTACTCATTTCAATTCCCTCACTTTTCTTTACGAACGCCTTTGAACGGCGTCTTGGACGAAGTCTTCACATCCATGAAACGCCCCGTATCCGCGTCGCGTTTCACGTAGTGTCCTGACAGGGTTTTCGTTTGGGAGCGGCCTTTCACTGCTCCGTTGCGATGCCCGTCACCTTTCGGTGGATTTGTTGCCATATCGGTCTCCTTTAACTCGTGTTACACATAAATATTAACTACAGTTAATATGATAGGGCTACCTAGGCATGGATGTCAACTGGTGTTAAAATAAAAATTAACAGGAGTTAACGCAATGAGTGATAAAGAACAGCAGGCTGCAATTATTAGCAGTAATATCAAGAGGTTAAGGTCTTCTGTCAATTGGACGCAGGCTAAGCTTGCTGAGGAAGCTGGTATCACTGGTGCCGCCTTAAGTAAAATTGAACAAGGCGAAAAGCGGATACCTACCATTGTTGTCCTGAGAAAAATCGCGTCAGCACTGAAAGTCTCCGTGCATGAGATCACAGGGGAAAGGGTGGATACTGTCTCACCGGAAGACGAAGAAACCAGGGCTTTCCACCGGAAATGGGGTATGCTTGAGGAGTTGAGCGAAGACGATCAGGAAATGCTTATCGGTATGGCAGGACGACTAAGGAAAATGACGAAGGAATGATACAAATTCAGAAAGGAATCGCAGAAGCCGAAAGTTTATTAGAGGACCTCGGTTACGATACGCTGCCAGTACGACCGTTTGATGTCGCCCGGTCTATTCACTCCGATGATTTCAAGCTTAGCATGGAGCTTCAGTCTTTCGACTCCGATAAGATTCTCGGGCGCGCCGAAGGGAACATCAAAGGTGCTTTGGTTTACATCAATTCCAATATTCCCGATCCGGGCAGGCTAAACTTTACTGCTGCCCACGAACTCGGACACGTATGTATGCACATCATGCCCATGGTGAAGTCTTCTTTCGAGTGCGGGACAAAAGAACTATCGAATCAGTTCAATGACCCCATCGAACAAGAAGCGAACGGTTTTGCCTCGGGACTATTAATACCTCAACCATTAACCTCTAAGCTGACCGATGGAGATATCAATTGGTCAAATATTGATATTGTCTCCAGAGCTTGTGAGGCATCTCTGGAAGCCACCTACAGAAAAATGGCCTATTCCAATAAATCACCTTCGGCTCTCATCATTCATCAGAACGGGCATTTTGTAAGATTTGTTCCTATGAATAACTTTGCCTATTTTATAGAGCAAAGCCCACTTACAAGGGAACAACAAGCAAGCCTTACCGATGTGAGATCTGAAAACTACCCCACTTATTTTGACGAAGTAGACGCTATAGACTGGGTGAACCCTTCTTCAAAATATGGACGTCTATCTACAATTTATTGCAGCTCGATCCTCCTTAATGATGGTTTCAGCTACACACTTCTGGCCTATGATGACGACTGCCTGGTAGGTGTTGAGGAAGAATATTAGACTAAACCAATTCCGGCCACTAATACCAATTGTCAGATAAACATGATCTATTCCAGTTTACGTACAACACGTTGCGCATTATCCAGGATTAAACCTCCCCTTCCGATACTTAACTCAGCACTGATTTCATCTGCCTCCAAAAGGGGTATCTCCGTTAGATAGATCCGTTGCGCTTCTTCAGCATTTGTTGGAAAAAATGCCCCGCCAGGTTCGCTATGGATGTAGTGATCGCCAATGAGAGCTCCACAAGCCCTACATGAATTACCATAGTATTCATGTCCTGCAGTGCGGGAGTCTTGTAATTTATATCCGGGAACAAGTGCCTGAATGAAGGATAAGATGGTGGCGGGGATATGATCTATGGATACGAAAATTAGCGGCTCTTCCTCGTCGTCAGGATACTCTGGGTCCTTGAATTCTTCCGGATAATCTACGGCTGGAGCCAATATACCCACAACCGATGTCTTGGCGTCACATCGCCAACAGTTGATCTTTCTCCCCATCAGATAAAGTGGAGGATATACTTTCAAGAGGCTCTCCTTTCCTTATGTCGATACAGCCTAAATTGTGCTGGTTATCACGGAAGCTGTCCACAAAGTCCACAACCCCTGCCCGAGACTGCCGGAGTGGCCCCAACAAGGGCCAACGGAGGCAAAGCGAGGGAGACCGCGCAGCGGTCTGGTTGTGGGCTCTTGTGGTCAGGTGAACCAGAACAGTGCTCCGACCAATCCCAAGCTTGAAATACCGGCTACTGTCCAGGCGATTGTTGCTGACTGTTTCAGGACCTCACGCTCCTTTAACCCAAGACTGATTCCCTCGATCTGCTGGGAGTTGGCATGGCCTATCACCTGAGTGGCCTGGTCCGCCTCTCTCCGGATCTCCCTGGTGGCATGCACCAGGGCGTCCCCCACCACGGTTTTGGCAATTACCCGGCTCTGATCCACGTAGGTTTTGTTTACTTTTTCCAGGTGGTTTTCCAACGCCTTATAGGCGGCTTCCAGTCGCAGGGTGTGTTGTTCCAGGACTAAATCATTCAAGGCAATGACCGCGATAATGGGATCATCCTCTTTTAGGATGATCCCCCATCGCTTGGCCACCTCGGTAATCAGCGTGTTTCTATCCAGACTCATGCGAATACAGGAGCAATGCTACTGAACAGCTTTTCCTTGGTGATTTTCAGGCGTTGGCGGCTCATGATGCCGAAGGCATCCGAGCCAATCGCCTGGTCAAACGTCATCTTCTGCTGCAGCATGGTTTTGACATCTTCACCAAAGGTATCCGCGGATTGATCGGGTATATTGATCACCGCATGGAGCCGCTTTGCGTGGTTCTTGTATACCGGCATCTCTTCAAAGGGTTTTCCGCCCTTTTCGATCCGGCCAAAATAGGGATTTTTCCAAACCACGATCTTGACCGCTGCGGGCATCTGACGAGCCAAATGATCTAGCCCCGATAGCGTATCGTCTTGCCCTAGGCCGCCGGTAATGACTGGATGAATCCAAACCGTGCGGCCTGCATCGAGCATCATTTCAATCGCCTTGTTCTCGATCATGTAGTGAGAAAGCGGGAGAAAAGAGGCTGCCCCGTTATCCACCACAAAAGTGGATTGATCGTCTGTCAGCATCATTTCCAAGAGCTGATCGAACTTTCGGGTGGTGATTTGGGAATTCGAGCCTTCTTGCAGTTCAAGTCGCACCACCTCAAACGCCTTGTACTGAGAAAAAGTGGCGTTCACCGGATCGGTATCGATCAGCTTCAGTGATTGGCCTTCTTGAAGGCCGGCGGCAAAAAACTGCGCCAAGATCGAGGCGGTAAAGGTTTTGCCAACGCCACCTTTACCCTGCATGGTGAAATGGGTATCAGACATAATGAATCTCCGAATATTCTGTCTTCCCTGTGGGGATTCGCGCCAAGCGCGAACCCGAATAAGCAACCGCATGCGGTTGCACCTTGTAATGAGATCCATCCGCCGGCAAGCCGGCTCCCCTCCTTGGTTGTTTCCAAATCGCCCAGCAGATCCTTGGGACGATAAAAACCGGCGACTTTCCGCGCCAGGTGTTCCTACGTAAAATGGGTGAAGTGAATGTAACTAATATTCGCCATCATTTTTACCACCGGATGGTGAATAGTCAACTTGGAGAGCTCACGCCCAATGTCGCCACCTCCATGACCGGCTGGTCCCGGTTTCGCTATTTCCCGTAAAGCTCCTCTTCGTTGGGAATGGGGCTGTAACTGAATCCTTCACCCTGATCGGCGCCCACGGTGATCGGGCCGTCTTGCTCTGGTTTTTTGGCCCGCTGCTTGGAAATAGCGGCCACCTGGCCAGCTTTGGGACTCTGTTCGGGTTCAACCTGCTTACCCTTATTTTGTAGCTTTTTCGTGAACCGGGTGAAGTGCGTATAGGTGACATTCAAACCCTGTTTTTGTAGCAACTCGTAAACATCCTTTTTGGTATAGCCCGCTTCCAAGGCGGCCGCTATTTCCGGCCAGCGACTGATGATGAGCGACTTATTGCTGGACTTTGTCCGGCGCAACTCCTCAAGCAAATCCGTCTTTTTCACCTTAGGTGCCCTATTCATACCTTCCCAAACGACAGGGTAATTATAGATAAATACATAATCATTACTAGATTTAAAATAGGTATAAAACAGGTAGTAACAAGTTAACACAGGGGTTTCACCCACGATTTACCTGTAATTACCACAGCAGACTAGAAACTGCACAAGGGTAGTAATATACTGCGAATTAGAAGTAGGGCAGGATAGGTGTTTGATATACCGCCGCCGAAGGCGACCGCATACAAACCCGCCCCTTATTCGCACTGCCGTGCTCAACGAGGCCTCCTGCCCTGCGGGGTGATGGCTACCGCCAAAGGAATGGAATAGACAAAATCGATGGGATCAGAAACACGCAAACGAACCGCCCACATCCTGGTCAGGTGCACCCCTGAAGAGAAGGCCGCCGCGGAGGAAAAGGTAAAGGCTTTCAGCTATGCCTCCCCCGCCGCCCTGGTGCGGGATCTCCTCATGGACATCGAACCCAAGAGCACCTTGGACCAGCAAGCCATCTTGGAACTGGTGAGAGTAAACGCCGATCAGGGGCGACTCGGTGGCTTGCTCAAACATTGGTTACAGGGCAAAGGCGCAGAAAAAGACCTGGTGCCTGACATCCGCGCCTTGCTCAAAGAGATCGAGCAGACACAGCAGTCATTAAAAGCGAGGATCATGTCGCTGTGATCGCTAAACGATCCCGGTCCAGGAAGGACGGCAAATCGAGTTTTGCGGCACTGGTCCGTTATATACAAGATTCCCATTCCTCTGAAGAAAGGCTATTATATTCGACACCCACCAACTGTTTAAGCGATGACATGGATTTGGTTATCAAGGAAATCGAGGCGACTCAGGCCCTCAATACGCGCTCACAAGTCGATAAGACCTATCACCTGATCGCCTCGTTCCATGAGGGCGAGCGGCCCAGCCGGGAAGCCCTAGACGACATCGAGCAGCGGTTGTGTGAAGCCATCAAACTGGGCGATCACCAACGTGTCTCCGCCGTGCATGACAACACCGATCATCTGCACATCCACATCGCGATCAACAAGGTACATCCCGAAACCCTGTGCACGGTTACGCCGTTCAATGATTTTCATGAACTGCAAAAAGCCTGTCGGCTACTCGAGGCGCGGCATGGGCTGGTGGTCGATGCCGGCGAAGAGAAGGGCCAACTCCTCACGGCCCCGGTCCAGGATCTGGAAGCGCACCAGGGCATCGAATCGTTTCAGCGCTGGGCACAGGGAGAGCCACAGGCGAGGTTGAGCGCGTTACTGGACCGGCCCGACCCCACTTGGTTCGATGTCCACCAGACGCTGAATGAGTACGGCCTGATGATTGCCCCGCGTGGCAACGGCTTCGTGGTACGGGATCAAGGCAATGCAGAGTTTTCGATTAAGGCCTCTCAGCTGGGGAGACGCTTTTCAAAAGGTGGGCTGGAGCGACAGCTGGGCGATTACACACCTGCCGGTGCCAGTCTTCCTGATCCCTCCCAGCAGTATGAACCCGCACCCCAGACCATCCAGGACCAGGCCCGTGCCGAGCTGTGGAACCAATACAAGACGACCAGCGAGCGGCAACTGTCGGAAAAGACGCAAGCGCTGCAGACGATCAAGGCGGAGGCCAGTAAGGCGTACCGGGAATTGACCGCGACGTTTCGCGCCAGACGCCAAGTGATCTTTACGCGTAAGGATGTCAGCGGACGGAAAAAGCGGGCCGCTAATTCCCTGTTGAGAATGGAGCGGGTACAGGCACAGCAGGCGCTGAAACGTCACTATAACGGCCTCCGACAGGCGGCGATGCAAGGTCATCGTAAAGAGACCTGGATACAGTTTCTGCAGCGAGAGGCGAATAGCGGCAACACCGTGGCCGTCGATGCGCTGAGACGGGCGAAGAAACGCACTGATCATAAGGAGGCGTCGTATCTCTCCGGTACTGCCGAGGCGGCACCGGACGCCCTGCTCTATCAAATGAAGTACCAGGTGCATCGGAATGGGGACGTCACCTATTATATGGACGGCAAGGCGGTCACGGATGAAGGCAAGCGTATCCGTGTGGGCGAGGCCTTCGACGAGCGAAGTATTCAGATTGCCTTGCGAATGGCGCAAAATCAGTTTGGCAATCGTTTGAAGATCAACGGTTCGGAGATCTTTCAGCGCCAGGCTGCAGAAGTGGCCGGACGCTTGGGCATGAATATCACCTTTACCGACTCCGCGCTTGAGCAAGTCAAGGGCGCCCACCAACGCTACGCCTATCGCAAAGACCCCGTGCAACAGTACGTTGATCAGCGGAATGCAACCACCGATAAGGTAGCCGACCTGTTGCACCATCGGCGCTATCAAGAGAGCGATGCCGGGACGCTGGTGTATCGCGGGCAGAGAACGATAAAGGGTGGGCCAAAGGTCGCCCTGTTAGAAAAGGAAGGGACGATGTTGGTTCGTCCCATCAACCAGGAACAGGCTTCTAAACTCAAACAGTGCCGGGTAGGTAGTGTGGTCGAAGCAGATGGAACTTGCATCCAAATTAAAGACAGAGGACGTGAATAATGAGCACCCCTATACCTGCACAGATCGGCGCCGGTACCGGCCCGGTACAGCACGGCATTGGCCTGAAAGGCGTTTTAGCCTTACTGGTGGTTTGTACCTTAATATCGCTCATGGCCGGTACTCAGTACCTGGCTTGGCAATACAACCATTCGCCCGCTCTAGGCGAACCGCTGATCGGAGGCATGTACGGCCCCTGGAAAGTCGTTCAATGGTCGCTCGCCTGGTCTGACAATGATCCCCAGCTCTATCAAAAGGCGACGATGCTGGTTGCCGCTGCCGGGGTGATCGCCTTTTCCCTGTTTGGACTGGTTTACTTTATGCTTCGACGCAAGGGCCAACCCCACCGGGCGCTGCATGGCACAGCCCGGTGGGCGACCCAGGCAGAGATCCAGGAGTCAGGCCTGTTACCCAAAAAAGGGGAAACAGCCCAGGGTGTATTTGTGGGCGGCTGGGTGGAAAAGCGCCAGCTCCATTATCTCCGGCACAATGGTCCGGAGCATATCGCCGCCTTTGCCCCAACCCGTTCGGGTAAGGGTGTGAGCCTGGTAACGCCTACCCTTCTTTCCTGGCCCCACTCTCTGGTTGCGTATGATCTGAAGGGCGAGGCGTGGGCGTTGACGGCTGGCTGGCGTCAGCAGTATGCCCATAACAAGGTGTTGCGGTTTGAACCGAGCGATTCAACCGGTTTGGGCGCCCGGTTCAACCCCCTGCAGGAGATCCGGATCGGAAAGCCCGAAGAGGTGGGCGACGCGCAGAATCTGGCAACCATTATTGCGGATCCGGAGGGGAAAGGCCTCAATGACCATTGGATGAAAACCGGCCACGCCTTTTTGGTCGGGATCATCCTGCACTGTCTCTACGTGGCGCGGGATGATGGTCGGTCCGCTTCGCTTACCGATCTCTCCCTGTTCCTGTCCGATCCCACCCGGACAATGGATGACGCCCTGCAGGCAATGTTGCACTACCGACACTTACATACCGGCACACATCCCACCATTGCCCAGTCCGCACGGGACATGCTAAATCGGGAAGAGCGTGAGCGCTCTTCCGTACATTCGACTACGGTCTCTTTTCTGACGCTCTATCGTGATCCGGTGATTACCCAGAACACAACGGAGTCCGACTTCTCTATTTCGGACCTGATGAATCACAGTGATCCGGTGTCACTTTACCTGGTGGTTAAGCCATCCGATAAAGACCGCTTGAGGCCTTTGATCCGCATCATCCTGACTCAGATCATCCGCCGGCTAACCGAAAAGATGGAGTTTGAAGACGGCGGCACCAAACAGCACTACAAACACCGCCTTTTGCTCATGCTGGATGAGTTTGCGAGTCTTGGCAAACTGGATGTGATGGAGGAATCGCTCTCTTATTTGGCCGGCTACGGCATCAAGGCCTACCTGATTCTGCAAGACCTTGCCCAGCTACATAAGAGTTATTCCAAGGACGAGTCGATCATTTCCGCTTGCCAGGTCCGGGTGGCCTTTGCGCCCAATAAAATCGAAACCGCTGAACTGCTGTCACGCATGACGGGTAAAACCACGGTGATCAAAAAAGCGGTCTCCACCTCCGGCTCGCGTTTTGGCGGGATGCTGAACCGGGTATCGGAAACGATACAAGAGGTGGAGCGCCCCCTGCTCACCGCTGACGAGTGCATGCGCTTGCCGGCGGCCATCAAGAACAGCGATGGGACCAAGATCGTTGAACCCGGCGACATGTTGATTATGCCGTCCGGATTCAACGCTATCTATGGCAAGCAGCCGCTGTACTTTGCTGATCCCGTTCTCTCCGATCGCTCCAAGATTCCCGCGCCTGCCGTATCTGATCGTCTCTACATGGAGCCGCAAAAGCGTTCGACCGATTCAGACATGAATCGGGCACAGTCGCAGATCTACGCGCTTTTTCAGCCAAGCTAATGGCTAAACGTCGATTGATTAAGGCGCTGGCGGCGTTGCTGGCTGTCCTGGCTGTGATCGGTATAGCCCGCGCCGGCGGACTGTATCTGAATCACACCGCAAGCTACCCCCGCGGGTTATGGCAGAAGTCTGGCGACTATGACCCGACCCATGCCGGCGAGCATCCCTATGTGTTGGCCTGTGCGCCGGGCAAGTCAGTACGCCGTGAATTTATTGAGCGGGGGTATCTACCCTGGGGTTTCGACTGCGACGGGGTTGAGGCCCTGTTAAAGCGCATTTGGGCGGTGGCCGGGGATCGCTGGACCGTGACTGACGCAGGTATCGAGGTCAACGGCCAGCTGGTACCCAATACGCAGCCATTGACCGAAGATAGCGCCGGACGTTCGATGCCGGTACAGACGGGCGGCATCGTCCCGGTTGGCCATGTTCTCTTGCTCTCCGACTATCACCCCCGCTCATTCGATGGACGGTATTTTGGCACCACTCCTATCAAGGATCTGATTAGTGAGGTAACCCCCCTATGGACGGAATCGCCTTAGTTGGCCGTCAAGAGCTGTTAACCCACCGACTCGTCTACGCGGGAACGCTCCTAACGCTCACCGGCTTGACCGCCTATCTGGCGTGGCATGGCGAGGTGATCTTGTTGGGTGCCGCGCTCTTTTTGCCGTCCTTCTGGGGCATCGCGCACAGCCGTTTGCTCGCCTGGTTGATCGCCCTGACCTATTACCTGGTGGCGGCGCGAGACATCCCCGCCGGCGCGGCAGTGTTTTTTGGGCAGGGCACCCAAAATGGTTGGCTGCTGTTGATCGGGGCCTCGCTGCTGCTGTCCTTGCCCTACGCCTTGCTGTGGCGGCGTAATCCGGCGATCTGGCGTTTTGCGGTGATTTTGGTGCTGGTATCGGTGCCACCTATCGGCATAGTGGGCTGGACCAATCCCTTAACCGCTGCCGGGGTGTTACTGCCAGGCTGGGGGTGGTTTGGCCTGGGTGCTACGTTTGTGGCGGTGTGCCTAGCCTCTCGCTTCCCGCTCTTAGCCATCCTCTGGTTTATGGTCTCAATGGTGACACCGCTAAGTGTGAAGGCCCCTCCTCCGCACTGGGCGGCCGTCAATACTTCCTACCTGATGGCCTCTGGATCGACGTCCGGACTGACGGCGGCACAACGTCAACAATCACTTGTTGATCAGTTGATGCGCCGAAATGAGCGAGTCCTGATCTTACCTGAAACCATCGTCGGTCAGTGGAGTGACGCGTCTCTTTTTCTTTGGGATGAATTGGCGCGACGCGCCGAGGGTCGCGGTCAGACCATCCTGTTTGGTGCTGAGCTGCCCACGCAGAAGGGCTATAAAAACGCCGCTGTCCGATTGACCAGTGCCGGTGGCGATCCGGTGTATCAGCAACTGATGCCGGTGCCGGTGTCGATGTGGCGACCCTGGAGTGATCAGAGCGCCCTCCCCGCCTGGTTTGCTCCGCAGTCGGTTGAGATTGATGGTAGGCGGTCGGCGTTTTTGATCTGTTATGAACAGCTGCTGTTCTGGCCTCCCCTGGTGGCCATGTCCACCGATCCGGATGTCCTGATCGGTATGAGTAATGACTGGTGGGCCAGGGGCGGCGATATCCCGGCGATACAGGTGTCTGCGCTGAAGGCCTGGGCCTCGCTTTTTGATAAATCATTGATTTATGCGGTGAATCGATAATGGACTTACCTCTCCTCATAGAAGAGTGCAATTTAGGTGCGCCGGCGGAAGTAGTCGAGGCCATTGTCCAGGTGGAATCCCGGCGTTTGCCCTATGCTCTGGGCGTTAATACACGGAGGGGACAGGCTGCCCCTCGATGGGTACGGCCCAAGAGTCTGACCGAGGCGGTCATGGTGGCAGTTGACCTGGTGTCTCGGGGCTATAGCGTCGATGTGGGGTTGATGCAGGTGAATAGCGACAACTTGGCTCGGATGGGTGCTTCCATTGCAGAGGCCTTTGAGCCTTGTCGGAATATCCAGCTGGGAAGCCAGATATACCTGGATGCAGTGGCACAGGTCAACGGTCAGGGTAACGTATTCCCCTCCCCCTATTCGCAGATGCAAGGCGCGTTGTCGCTGTACAACACTGGAAGCACCTGGAAAGGCTTCTCGAATGGTTATGTTGAGCGAGTGACACACTATATTAGATATGGCGTCGATCCCGCTGCTTCCACCATGGAGGTGGTGTTTACTGTCGGGAGGGATGAGGAAAGTCTGGACGATATGGCCGTTGATTTTAGATGAGTAAGCCGGGCTGGAGCACGGCTGGTTCTTTACTCTGATTCTTTAGGCGCCAGGAGAACGATTCGCCATTCATCTGCAGCGCGGCCAGTTTGATCTGATAGCCGCTGTAATACCTTTGGATTTGTATGGGGATGGTGGAGACACATAATGTTCGTCCAAAAATGTTTCATTTCGGTTGTGTCACGCTGCGTTTAGAACTAGAATCGCCTAGGGCGTATGTATGTCATTGATTTAATTACGCGTAAAATGCTATGAAAGAAGTAGAGTAGTAACTAATTTTAGCGCTAGTCCTGTTGTTGGTGGATCAAGCAAGGAATGGGAGGAAGCATATAATAATTTCTATCGTCCTCGCCTTGAATTGCGGTACGTGCACCCAATAAAAGTACTCCAAGAAAACGGTTCTTTTCAGAGAGAAGGCTTTTCTATTATGGGAATCTCTAAAAACAAACAATAATGGGTGTCACTCAACCCCAAAGACTGAAAATAAGTGGGGCAGACGCGATTAAAGCGATCGATCAAGTCTGACCCTATGTATTTACGAGGGATCATCCATGCACATCACTTTTCCGATGTTCGAAAAGGGCCGCAGCTTCGTCATGGCCGGTGGATTGGTCAAGGCTTACGAAGGTCACAAGTTCGTCTATCTGCACCTTGTGTGTCAAGGTATTGAATGCATCGGCAAGGCACTCCTTCTTTCACGCAACTATGAAAAGTTCGAACAAAAACTGAAAGGTGACTATGGGCACGATCTTGAGTTGCTCATTAACGAAATAAATGAGGGCTCTACCGAGGCCTTGTTCTCCAAGGAGGCGATGAAAGAGTTGAAGATTCTCAACTCCTATTACAAGCAACACATGCTCCGCTATGGTGCTGCTAGTGATTTCAAGGTGGAGGCACAATATATAACGGCTGACTGTCTTCACCGCGAGTTAATAGAATGCTTGGCTGAACTCAATACCAAGTTCGCATCCATAGAGAGCCCCTAATACCTCGCTTCAGCTGACGACAAAGGCAATGGGGTCAGAAGCGGATTGATAATGCTGTATATTCTGCCGGGCGAGACTCCCTCCCGGATAAGCGTCAATTTCGGTTCTGGGGTTTCGGGTCTTGCAACTAGATTGGTAATGATCCGATTGCTGCGTAGGCCTTTAATCACTGAATGGAAAAGTAGTGATGGTGAAATTAGTTTTTTAAATTAGAGTGAAATAACTAAGGAGAGATAGATGGATTTTTTGTTATCTGGATATGGGCATAAGTACGATAAAAGTAAAACTAAAGCCTTTAAGACTCTTCGAGGAAAATTGAATTCATCGTACGAAATTGTAGAAGATGGAATTTCTACAGCTGGTCGGCGACCATATTACGATTGTCTAGAAATAAAAGGTTCTACTTCAAAAACCAGCCGTGCACAGAACAATCAAATTTCGCTTATGTTTTATAAAATGACGATAGAGGATTGTATTAATGTAAGTTCTATGTTTCTAGACTTTGCTCTGAAGTTAGATCATAAAAAGGGTTCATATATTCATCCTGACAGTAATCCTGAACTAAAAATAAAGTTTGTTGATGAACTAATGAGGAAAGGCGTGTTAGGAACAGAGTCAGCAAATACTTATCTACTAAAAACATTGCTAAGTTCTTTGGAAAATAGTATCGATAGGCTTGAAAACTCAAAATCTATATTAAATATTCTCGGTGGAGATGAACAAATAGAAAAATCTAGAGCGAGAGCAAAGAAGATTCACAAGGTGATGGAAATTCTCAAAAATGCAGCTGGAGATATGAGTATGCTTGATGATGAAGGCTTGGTTCTCGAAAATAAAAAAGATAATAGTAATGTTGTTGAGTTTAAATCTGATAGTTAATTCTAAACTGTTCTCCTTTATTGATTTGTAGGGCAATCGCATATGGACTTTGTTGTAGGGCAGACATATGACCGCCCGTGCAGACATACCCTTTGGTGGCAGCAACAAAGCGGCATCGTTACTCCGGCCGTGAGCCGTCCTACGTACCAGCGGCTTCATTCAGCACATCATCCAGCGAACGTGCCACTACATAACGTGCCGGATTGTCGCCTTCGGCCAGCGCCGCGAAGTGCGCCTTACCACACTCGATCTTTGCGCTCTCCTTGTCGCGCAGATCGTCAGTAAACAGGCTGCTCTTGGTTTCCACCACGAAGTACAACCTCTCGGTGCCATCTTCTTCTACCAGTACCGCCCAGTCCGGGTTGTAACTACCTAGCGGGGTCGGCACCTTGAACCAGCCTGGCAGCTTGACGTAGAGTTTGATGGCGTCATTCTTCTCCAGCGCATCGGCAAAGTCGTGCTCGGTGGTAGAGTCGTAGACCACATGCTCGTATATTGATTTCTGCGTATCCAGCAGCAGGTTTTTCAGGTAGCCCGTCAGTTCCTCTTGCTCGAACAATTCCTGGGCATAGATGTGCTGATCGCCGAGCTTCTGGTATTTGATGCCATCCACAAGGGCCAGTCGCTTGCAGCGATTGATGATGCCACTGGCCAGCTCGATAAATTGCTGCGGGTTGCGTTTGAAGTCATCCAGTCGCCCACTGCCCGTCAGAATGCTAGTGATCGTGCGGCGAGTCAGATGTGTCCGATCCTGCAGGTCGGTCAGTACGTCTGGCAGTTCAATATCCGATTCGTCCAGGACCACCGTCGCGGCCCCGGCTTTTTCGGTGGCTTCCACGCCCGCCTTGCCAATGGCTATATCGGCCTTGCGCCATTGCAGACGTGCCTTGGCGATGTACGGGGCCTTTTGCAGCGAAGCGATGCAATCAGTCACCAGTTTGTCGTTGTCGAACTGCACGCGATAGGTCGTCTGGTGTTTGATGCGATCCCACAGCGCCTTGAATTCCTCGCTGAGGTAGATCGCCTTGCCGTCCTGACCTTTGCGTAGAGCAATCTGTTTGCGCTCGTCCGCATTCCTGATTTCGAGCCGGCCGGAGAGCTTGCGTAGTACTTCGGCGATTTGCCCTTTCTGGGCATCAAACTCGGCAGGCAGGGTCAGGGTACCGTCCTTGAGCGCTGTTTTAAGGGAATCCTGTACTTTTCCTTTAGCATCAATGTGGCCGGCGGCTTTCAGGTGATTCCACAGCGCCTGGGACTGCTCCATTCCGAGTGGTGCAGCCTCGCCATCCTCACCCACCACGGTAATGGCGGCAAATTGATGCGGTTCGACCACGCCAAAGCGAATGCCGGTATCGTCCTCGATCTCTTTCTGCAGTGCTTCGGCAAACTGCTGGTAGTTCTCCGTCGCCACCACGGTCAGGGTGTTGACCTCGAAGCCACGCACTCGTTCGCCCTTCTGGTTGACGCACAGTCGCAGACCTCGCCCGATGGTTTGGCGGCGCTCGCGCTCGGTCTGGATATCGCGCAGTGTGCAGATCTGGAATACATTGGGGTTGTCCCAACCTTCCTTCAGCGCGGAGTGGGAGAAGATGAACTTCAGCGGCGTTTCAAAGCCAAGCAGCTTTTCCTTCTCCTTCATGATCAGGTTGTAGGCCCGCTCGGCATTCTCTCGATTACCGGCGTTGTTCTCGGCGGTATCGCTCCAACCACCCTTCTTGTCGATGGAGAAATAACCGTTGTGCACCTCCTCGGCGGCACTGTCCAGATCTATCTCTGTAAACAGGCTCTGGTAGGCCGGTAGCTTGGCGGCACGACGGTATTCCTCTTCAAAGATGCGGGCATAGTCACCTTTCACCGCGTTGCCGTCGGCGTCATAGGTACGGTAACGAGCCACCTCGTCGATAAAAAACAGCGACAACACCTTGATGCCCAGCGGGCGCAGGCGCTTTTCCTTGTCCAGGTGTTCGCGGATAGTGCGGCGAATCATCTCCCGCTGCACGGCCAGGGCGTCCACATCGCCGTGGGCCTGTCCCGGGGCAAGAAAGGCTTCCCCGCCAGGATAGCGCAACTCCATGAACTCCTCGCCCTTGGCGGTGTTGATCTCGCCGACGCGAAAATCGGCATAGATCGCCCGTTTGCTGGTCTGCTCCAGATCGTCGCCATCCTGCACCGTGACTTCCTGGCGCTGTACACCACCTGCCATTTGCATATCCAGCGCAATTTTGGCGCTGATGGTGCCGCGCTTGTTGCTGACCGCCACGAGCCGAACATAGGGCTTGTTATGGGCATTTTCTACCGTGGCCGAGGCCACCTCGATCTGCTTGACCAGCTTGCGCTCGTAGGCATCCACCGCATCCAGGCGAAACACCATGTGATGCTTGTCCACATGGGTCGCGGAATAGCGCAAGGTGCATAGCGGGTTCATGGCGTCCAGCGCGGTCTTGCCAGCGCCCTTCAGGCCGCCGTCCACGCTTTGTGGCTCGTCTACGATCAGCACCGGCCGGGTGGCCTTGATCAGGTCGATAGGCTTCTCGCCACCAGTCTTTTCGCTATCTTTGTAGAGGTTGTTCACATCCTTCTTGTTGATGGCCCCGACCGTAACCACCATGATCTGGATGTTGGAGCTGGTGGCGAAATTACGCACCTGGCCGAGCTTGCTGGAGTCATACAGGAAGTAATCGAAGGGCACGCCGGCATACAGGCCCTTGAAGTGATCTTCGGTAATCTGCAGGGTCTTGTAGACGCCCTCCTTAATCGCCACCGAAGGCACCACAATCACGAACTTGCTGAAGCCATAGCGCTTGTTCAGCTCGAATATCGAGCGCAGGTAGACATAGGTCTTGCCTGTGCCGGTTTCCATCTCCACGGTGAAATCACCGGAAGTCAGACTGCCGGAGGGCGGCAGGCCGCCTCGTAGCTGGATATCCGCCAGATTCTTGTGCAGCTCGTCGTCCAGCAGGGTCAGGCGGTTACCCACGCCCAGATCGGATTCGGCCATGCCCAGAGTCATCTGTTCGGGCTGGGTGCCGGGGAACAGGTCGCTATCCGCAGTAGCCGGGGCTTTCATGGTCACGGTGAACTCAGTACGGCAGATTTCCTGGCCGCGGAACAGGTCGCACACGGCCTCGATGGCCTGCATCTGGTAGTCGAGGTTGGGTTCAAAGTGTAGCTTCATGTGCTTGCCTTGTTGTTTGTGGAGTCGCCATACACCGCTACCACATTAGTGGAGTGCAAAACTAAAAAAAGACTCCACAACGAGTTTTGTGGAGTCCGGGCGTTACTCAAGCGGTTCATAGCACCTCCCGACCTTCGGCAAGGTTGATCAGCCTGGGAAAGCACAGGGTGGCCGCACGGCGGCCGCTACCCGGCTGCAGCTCCAATAGAATGCCGGCCTCCTTCAGCTGTCGCAGCAGTGCCGGGGCGGTCTTCTCGTGGATGCCATAGTCAACAGACAGCTTTTGAGCCAGATCGGAAGTTCGGAAAAAGGCAGTTTGAAATTGGCGAGCTACGGGAGATTCTACAGATCGGAGCAAAGCAATATGAAAAGTTCGCGGATTTCAGAAAGCGCGTGATCGAACCCGCGACAGAAGAAATCAACGAAAGATCCATTTACAAGGTCGAGTGGGAGAAGGTGACTCAAGGGAGAAAGGTCACTGGGGTAGCTTTCGACTTCCAAGAGAAACAACAATTAGCCTTGGGCATCTAGCGGGCACCATGCACAAATAATCCCGGAGCAAAAAAGAGGGGCTAAGCGCCCCTAATAATTTTGGGTATACGGATTTAATGGTTGATGGGGCACCTTCACCCCATCAATCTGATACCACCCTCAGATGGTTGATAGATCGACTCCGTAGTTGAGTTCCTCTGCGAAGTCCGGCAGTCCGTAACCGATGGTTTTCTTGTAGAAAGGAGAGACCTTCGCAGTCGGTGCCTTCTTCTTGTGCTTCGTGGTGTAGAGCATTCGTGCCCGCATCACCTCGAAGGAGTAACCGCGCCCTTCACGGTTCTTGTCCTTGGCCAGTCGGTTGATGGACTCCGTGTAAGCGTTGGTGACGGGCATGTCCGTCTCGAAGTAGGTCATGGTCTCTTCGCGCCAGTTTCCCACTGCCCTGACCAGATCGCTCCAGACTTCCTTTTGGCTCTTCGGGATGGTGGCTATCCACTCGTCCAGGGCGGCTTCTGCCTGGAGCCGTGTGGTGGCGTCCCAGATGCCGTAGAAGCGCTCCTTGTGCTCGTAGGCGGCCAGCAGTTGCGGGAACGCGCCTGTCCAGGTCTCCATGATGAGGCGCTCCCGGTCTGAGACTTCGTGAGCGCGTTTCAGCAGGATTTTCCGGTCTCCCTTGAGAGTCCGGCTCTGGGACGGTTTCAGCTCCTTTCTGAGGCCCTTGCGCACTTTCTCTAGGGCATCGTTGGCCATGCGCACCACATGGAACTTATCGACCACGATACGGGCCTGGGGCAGCACAGCCTTGACCGCTGCCCGGTAGGGGTTCCACATGTCCATGCTGACGATCTCGACCTTCTGCCGGTCTTTCAGCTTCATCAGGTAGTTGGTCACCACGTCCTGGCGGCGGGTGGCCAGCAGGTCGAGCAGGGTTCGCTCCTCAATGTTGGTCAGAATGCAGCGGTAGCGCTTGTTCAGGTATAGCTCGTCAATGCCCAGGATGCGGGGCGTCTCGAAGCGGTGCCAGCGCCCCAGGAACTCGGCGCGGGCGTTGAAGATGTCGCGCACCGTCTTCTCGTCCAGGCCGGTCTGTGCCGCCACAAAGGTGTAGGGGTGGTTGAAGGATTCCTTCTCCACGTACTCATGCAGCCGCAGTGTCATACGGAATCCGTCCACCATCTCCGGTAGCTGGGGCCTGAATGTTGTCTTGCAGGCCCGGCAGGTGTATCGGCGGCGGACCACCCAGAGAGTGACCCGCTTGCCGTGGATGGGCAGATCACGATAGGGAACGTCACGCTTGCCGAACCGTACGAACTCACCCTGCACGCCGCATTCCTCGCAGGCGATGGGATCGGGCACGTCCACCTGGAAGTGCATTTCGTCGTCGGTTGATTTGCAGCCCAGTACTTGGTATTGCGGCAGGTGAAGGATGTTGTCGGGAAGTTCGGTCATGGTGTTGTATAGGCGTAGGTGTCAGTCAGATCCATCCGGCTCGGCATTGGTGTTTGCTTTTTTACCCAACAAGCTGCTGGAAACGAAAAGTAAGGCACCGAGGACAATTGCAATATCAGCCAGGTTGAAGGCCGGCCAATGCCAGTCTCGCCAATAGAAATCAAAGGAATCCACAACATAGCCGCGAAAGACCCGGTCAATCAGGTTGCCCATGGCGCCACCGAGGATAAGACTGTAAGCGATGGCTTCTCCTTTATGACGATTTTCAAGGATCAGGTTGATCAGAAAAATCGAGACCACTACCGCGATTCCGATAAAAAAGTAGCGCTGCCAGCCTCCACCATTCGCAAAAAGACTGAATGCGGCACCGGTGTTCCATAGGTGCACCCAGTTAAAGAACGGGGTCACCGAAACATACTCGCCATAGGCCATTGATTGCTGCACCAGCCACTTTACAGCCTGATCAGACGCTGCCAGCAGGCCCGATATGGACAATAGGGCATACGGCGAGAGCTTTTTGCCAATAATGAGCATTATTTAACCCTTCAACGCCAAAATGCGTCTGGCACCGTTAAGTACAATGCCCCCCGCGATGGTGCCGATAATCAGATCCGGATAATTGGAACCGGTCCACGCGACCAGGGCGCCGGCGGTGATGACCCCCAGGTTGATCACCACGTCGTTGGCCGAGAATATCCAGCTTGCCTTCATGTGCGCCCCGCCTTCCCGATGTTTGGATATGAGCAGCAGACAACTGGTATTGGCAATCAATGCGACGAATGCGATAGCCATCATCACCAGCGATTCAGGCTCACTACCGAATACAAAGCGTCTCACCACCTCTACGAGCACGCCCACAGCCAAGATCAGTTGCAGTACACCAGCAAGATGCGCGGCACGTACCTGCATTTTCACGCTATGTCCAACCGCATAAAGGGCAAGCCCGTACACCGCCGCATCGGCAAAATTGTCCAGGGATTCTCCAATCAGGCCGGTGGACTGGGCGATCAGACCGGCAGTCATTTCCACCACGAACAGAAGTGCATTGATGCCGAGCAACCAGCGCAGGGTCCCGGATTCTTGCTTAGCAGAAGCTGCCGAAAACTCGGCGGCCTTGATGGTCTCCGGATTTGCAGCGACGGTTTCCTGAAGCGAGGCGCCTAGCCCCAAGGTCTTCAGTTTCGAGGTGACGGGCTCGACCTCGCCGTCATGCACGACCTTCAGCCGGCGGTTCGACAAGTCGAAGGACAGCGCCCGAATCTCCTCAAAGCCGTTCAGGGCTAGGCGAATCATTCGTTCTTCTGATGGACAGTCCATCTTCGGCACGGCATAAACACTGACCCATCTCCCTGGCGCCTCGGAGGAGGCCTGTATATCGGTATCCGCTGCGGACGTTGCATCACCGCCACAGGCGCCACCACAGGATTTGCTCATGATACGACTCCACTTGAACAATGTTGTGGTACCATTTAAAACTATAAAACTACTATAAGGTCAATAGAGTAAAGAATCCGTTGGGGAGGAGGCTGATGCGCATTGGTCAGTTGGCGCAGTTGGTAGGGGTCGAAACACAGACGATCCGCTTCTATGAACAGCAGGGCTTGTTGCCGCCGCCTGATCGGCAGGACAACGGTTACCGTGTCTATACCGAGAAGCATGGTGAGGGGCTGGCCTTCATCCGTCGCTGCAGAATCCTGGGCCTGTCACTGGCTGAGATTCACGAACTACAGAGCTATCAGGACGACCCTCATCAGCCTTGTACCGCCGTCAACGCCTTGCTCGATGATCACATCTCTCATGTGCGGTCGCAGATAACCGCTCTGCAAGCGCTTGAGAAACAACTCGTTTCACTGAGAGCGAGTTGCAACGATGACCGGGAAGTTGAGGCGTGTGGGGTTCTTGCTGGAATTAGCGAAGGAAACATGCACCAGCAGTAGGTGAAGCATCAACCAGATAATCCGATGAGATGCCGGTCTGTCTCACTCTCATGCAAAGGTAAGATCAACCATTTAATCCGCTTACCCATAATTTTCACATGTGAAAAAATCACCCTGGCAGCAAAGTCCGCCAGAGACGCCGAACGCCGGCGCTCAGGATGATCCAGACAGCACCGAGCACGATGCCCAGCACAAAAGCAACCGCATACGCGATAGCGAAAGCGGCAGCGACAGAAAGTAAGAAGTACATAGCGATCCCTCCTATGGCCGGGCCTTAGCCCGGCCTGATTGTTTGGTTATTCCTCTGCAGGCTCCGCAGGGACCCGCTCCTTGGGTGGCAGCAGGACGATTTCACCATTTACCGGGGTGGCGAAGAGGCGAAGCTGAAAGCCGCCTTTGCTGTTGGGCCAGGCCGCGCCGATCCGATTGAAGTAACTTTTTTCATCGCTGCCGGTGACGGTGTAGGCGATAAGGCTTGGCTTGTTGGTGCTTGCTTCTGACATGTTACGCTCTCCTGCGCTGTGTGAATTGGCGTCCTGTAAAGCCGGGGAAGTGAACGATGATAAAGGGCCAGGCTAGTGGATGATGCGGCCCGCAGCGAAGCGAGGACACGGTAACGCAGCCTGGGCACAGCATTCCCTTTTCATCGAAAACGACCGGCTAAAGTCCTATTATATTCCCACCGCAGAAAAAAGGAACTGGAAGCGAAAGCCGGAGCAGGGCAAAATAAGCACACAAACGGAAGCAACAAGCCAAAAGGGAATTGATGAGCGACATGCCAACAGGGTTGAACGATAGTCCGCAAAACATCGTCCAGCGCCTAACAAGAGCGGCCCGTGAAAGAATGAAGAACCAGAGCAATAGCGGGATCAGTAAAAGTGCACGGGCGATCTTAGCAAAGAACCTACTCCGACTCAGAAAAGCGCACGGATACGGCCAGCAAGAGCTTGCAGACCTATCTGGGCTATCCAAATCATTCATAGGCGGACTGGAAAACGCACGGATGAATGTCAGCCTGGATAACCTGGAAAGCCTCGGTCGGGTTCTCGGCGTAGAAGTATTTGTACTGCTTATCCCACCAGACGACCCAGATCCCACAAAGTAGACCAAGCCACGCTGAACGCGATTCCCTCGCAACAAGCTAGTGTACCCCGTCAAACGCTTTGTAACTTATCAAGCGTTTGACGTCCACGTTTAACTTTCTCAAGAATATCGTTTGCCGACTTCGTCCAAATGAAGGGAGCAGGAGATTCATTGTGC
>NZ_VMNH01000013.1 GCF_007625115.1 Sedimenticola selenatireducens
ACCCATTATGGCCCGGCATCTGCGTATGCCACATTAAGAGGCCGGATATACGTATGCAGTCGCGCCTACCGTCAAACACAGGTTACTTGCAAACGAGGAGGAGTCCATATACAGGACATATGCAATCTGAGATAGCCATGATACTGCACAATGTCTACGTCTACACAAGCAACACCAGAAACAACCACTAGCGGCCTATGCGACGAGATTCTGAAAAGACTGGGCTGGATTAACTCAATGGCCTTGCAGGTAGGCTCTGAATCGTTCGCCGGATGGAGTGATGAGGTCCCGGACGACTACGCCGCCGCATTGGCAAACTACGCCAAAGAAGCGGAGGCAATGACCGGGCAGGTTCACCAAGCCGTATTGAAGGGGGCGAAAAATGGATAACATCATCCCACTAGCCGGGGCTAATCCGGGAGATCGAATAGGTCCGCACGTGGCAACTAGGGCTATCAAGGTGCGCCAGAGACAAGCGATCTCTATGCTTGAGGTTTCACAGGCACTACTTAGGATCAAAGAGCTAAATGATATAGATGGGCCAAGGGATGTAATTAGCGCAGATCTTGAGAAGCTGGCCTGGTATCTCCGCGATTCCGCTTATTAATAGCCGATTTACTCCCTACAACCCCGCTATGGTTCGCCTTGGTGGGGTTTTTTGTTGGGAATTGCATTTATATAAAGCGAGGGATATTCTGGCCTGGAAGGATGACTGTTTTACATGGTGGTAAATATGAAATGGATAGCACTACTCTTCGCTGCGATAATTTGCACACAGATAGCCCAAGCTGGCGGAATCAAAAAATGGACGGACTCAGAGGGAAATGTTCATTTTGGGGATGCGCCACCTCCCACCCAGAAAACAAAACGCATCGAAGTTAAAGACCCTGCAACCGGCAACGGCAGCATGGTTAGGCCGGATGTGCTGCTATCCCGTAAAACCGAGCGCAGAAAATCCCATATACGCGATGAAGAGCCGGAGCGCGATTACGGCGAGCGCCTGCGCTATCGAAACGCAGCAGTTAAGGGCGAGGTGCTTATGGGGATGACATCAAAAGAAGTAGAGCGATCTCAAGGTAAGCCTATTGAAATCAATGAGTCTATGGGTAGCTACGGGGTCCGCGAACAGTGGGTATATCAGCGCCCCAATGGTTCGATGTACTTCATTTACTTGGATAACGGCAAAGTCACAGGGCGCAACTAATGAATATACGAATCGTCGCCTTATCCTTCATGGTTCTATATGTCGCGCCTGCGGAATCTGCTGTTTACAAGTGTGTGCTAGATGGGAAAACCACCTATAGCCAAAGGCCGTGCGAGGGTAAAATCTCGGAGGTGGAAATTAAGCCGCCACCCACATTATCTGGTAGCGCCAAAAGCACCAATGACTTTAAGGAAGCAAACAAGGAACTGGACGCGGCAATCAACGAGCGACGCGGACAGAGGAAACTTAGGGGGCTCAAACAGGATCTAGTTATCCTGAGAAAGAAAAGGGATGGGGAAATGGCGAAATACCGCTCTGAAATGCGGAGGGCTCTGACAAAGGCAGATGTAATAATAATCCAGCAGCATATCGCTAATCGGCGTAGTGAGTATGCCGAAGCCATAAAAAGTAAAGAAGATGAAATACGATCTGCGAGTAAGTCAATAGGCCCAGCCGGGTATTGAGCTTTTATTTAGGATTGCTGACTAAGAAATCTAAAATATGCGGAAGAACAGCCCCGCTATGGTTCGCTTGGCAGGGTTTTTAATCCCCTTCAGTAGTCCGCCCGATCTCTTCCAGCAGCTTCTCCCGCTGCTGTTTTAATTCAACCAAGTGACGCGGTTCTTTGGCTTTAGGAGGATGATTAGCCCAAGGGTCGACGCTTTCCGCTCTATGCCGCTTCTCAGCCTCCAGAATGTCGGATTCCAGAGAGAATAGGGCGTCTGTTAGGTCATCTAGGGTCATGGGTGACAAACTCTACCATCTGCCAACATAAAGGTGTGCATCCCTCCCCGGTTCGCTTGGTGGGGTTTTTTATTGCCTTTAATTCGCAAAGAGTGGATTTACAGAGGATTTACAGGGGCTTTTTTGTTGGTCGCGCCGCACTAGAAATTGAACGTAAGCTATTGTTTTTAAATGGTGGGCGCGCCTGGGATCGAACCAGGGACCCCTACCGTGTGAAGGTAGTGCTCTCCCGCTGAGCTACGCGCCCCCTGAGTGGAGGAGCGCAATTCTAGTGATTTGTTTCTGGCGGGTCAAATGCTCCATACGCAGATCAATACACATCTGATAGAATGCGCCTCTTTCCCGTATTGACTGCCTATAGTGAGTTTATGACTATTCGTACCCGTTTTGCTCCAAGTCCAACCGGTTACCTTCATGTGGGAGGTGCCCGCACTGCGTTGTTTTCATGGCTCTATGCCAGGCGTCATGGTGGTACCTTTGTATTGCGTATTGAAGATACCGATATTGAGCGTTCAACCGAAGAGGCGGTCAATGCCATCCTGGAAGGGATGACTTGGCTGGGATTGGAGTATGAAGAGGGGCCGTTCTACCAGACCCACCGTTTTGAGCGGTACAATGAAGTGATTGATGAGCTGCTGGAGAGTGGTCACGCCTATCGTTGCAACTGTACCAAGGAGCGGCTGGATGAACTCCGTGCGACGGCTGAGAAGCAGGGCGGTATGCGAGGTTATGATGGTCATTGCCGGGATAAGTTTGTAGATCCTGCCAAGCCCCATGTGGTGCGCTTTCGTAACCCAGAAACCGGCGTGGTGATGTTTGACGACCAGGTGCATGGCAAGGTGGCGGTCAACAACGAAGAGCTGGATGACCTGATTATACGCCGAACCGATGGTGCGCCGACCTATAATCTCACCGTTGTAGTGGATGATTATGATATGGGCATTACCCATGTTATTCGTGGCGATGATCACAAGCGCAACGCCTCCCGGCAGATCAACATCTTCAAGGCGCTCGGCTGGAAGATTCCGCACTATGCCCATGTGGCACTGATCATGGGAGATGACGGGGCGAAGCTCTCCAAACGTCATGGTGCGGTGAGTGTGATGCAGTATAAGGAAGATGGCTTCCTGCCCGAGGCACTGCTGAACTATCTCGTACGCCTGGGTTGGTCCCATGGCGATCAGGAGATCTTCTCGGTCGATGAGCTGACTCAGCTATTTGATATTGAGGATGTCAACAAGGCCGCCTCGACCTTCAACACGGAAAAGTTGCTGTGGTTGAATCAGCACTATATAAAAAGCAGTGATCCGGCCCATCTGGCTCACTTGCTTAGCTATCATATGGGAAATCTGGGTATTGATCCTTCGCAAGGGCCTGATCTGATTGAAGTGGTCAAGGCGCAACAGGAGCGGGCCAGAACATTGGTTGAGATGGCGGAGATCAGTGCCTTCTTTTACCGTGATTTCGAATCTTTTGATGAGGATGCGGCAAAGAAGAATCTGCGTCCGGTGGCTCGTGAACCGCTGGAGAAGATGCGCGCGGCCCTTGAGTCACAGGATGATTGGTCGCCAGAGGCGCTACACCAGTTGGTGATGGATGTCTCCGAGTCGCTGGAACTTAAAATGGGCAAAGTGGCGCAACCCCTGCGTGTGGCAGTTGTCGGGCGTGCGGCTTCACCGGGTATTGATGTGACGCTGCAACTGGTGGGTAAGGCCGCCTGTCTGCGTCGTATCGATATGGCGCTGGACTTTATTACCCAACGTGAGGCGAACGCCTGATCAGGCTCGCTTTGTTGTTAATCACTCAGTAAACGCAACCCTTTGGCAAAATCTGTAATGAGCAATAAAGAAACCTCTGCACCCACCCATTTTATCCGTCAGATCATTGAGCGGGATCTGGCTGCCGGGAAGAACGATGGCAAGATTCATACTCGTTTCCCACCCGAACCCAATGGTTACCTGCACATAGGGCATGCCAAATCTATTTGCCTCAACTTCGGTCTGGCAAAGGATTATGCTGGCGGGCAGTGCAATCTGCGGTTTGATGATACCAATCCGCATAAAGAGAATGAGGATTACGTTAATGCTATCAAGGAAGATGTAAAATGGCTCGGTTTTGACTGGGAAGACCGGCTCTACTATGCCTCTGACTATTTCGAAAAACTTTACGGTTATGCAGTTGAACTGATCAAAGCCGGCAAGGCTTATGTCTGTGATCTGAATGCCGAGCAGACCCGGGAATACAGAGGGACGCTGACCGATCCAGGCCGTGAAAGCCCCTATCGAAATCGCTCTGTCGAAGAGAATCTGGATCTGTTTGCACGTATTCGTGCCGGTGAGTTTGAAGATGGAAGCCGGGTCCTACGTGCCAAGATCGATATGGCCTCACCCAACATGAACATGCGTGATCCGACCCTTTATCGTATCCGTCATGGTGTTATTCATCATCAGACCGGTGAGGCGTGGTGCATCTATCCGATGTATGACTTTACTCATCCGATCTCGGATGCCCTGGAAGGTATTACCCACTCACTCTGTACACTGGAGTTTGAAGATCATCGCCCGCTGTATGACTGGATACTGGATAACATCACCATTGATTGCCATCCACAGCAGATTGAGTTCTCCCGACTCAATCTTGAATATACTGTGATGAGTAAACGCAAGCTGACCCAGTTGGTGGATGAAGGCTTGATGACGGGCTGGGATGATCCGCGTATGCCAACAATTGCTGGACTGCGCAGGCGTGGCTATACACCCAAATCCATTCGCACCTTCTGTGAACGCATAGGCGTCACCAAATCGGCCAACTCGGTTGAGATGGGGATGCTGGAAGCCTGTATTCGGGAAGACCTCGATCAACATGCCCGTCGGGCACTGGCGGTACTGGATCCGCTCAAGGTAGTGATTGAGAACTATCCGGAAGAGAAAGTCGAGATGCTGGATGCGCCTTATCATCCGAAGGATGAGTCGATGGGAAGTCGTCAGTTGGCTTTTACCCGTGAGATCTATATAGATCGCGCGGATTTCAGGGAAGAGGCCAATAAGAAGTACAAGCGCATGGTGACGGGTGGTGAAGTTCGCCTCCGTAATGCCTACGTCATCAAGTGCGAGCAGGTGATCAAGGATGATGACGGTGAGATCATCGAACTGCGCTGCAGCTATGATCCGGAAACCCTGGGTGCCAATCCTGTCGGTCGAAAGGTGCGGGGCGTGATTCACTGGGCTTCTGCGTCACAGGGCGTGCCGGCAGAAGTCCGTATCTATGACCGGTTGTTTAATCATCCTGCCCCGGATAGTGATAAGTCGGTTGAGTCTTTTTTACAGCACATTAATCCTGACTCTTTACGCACGGTTCAAGCGATCGTTGAGCCGAGTCTGCGGCAGGCAGAGGTGGGCGAACAGTTCCAGTTTGAACGAGAGGGCTACTTCTGTGTGGATCAAGAGAGTTCCCACGATAAAGTGATTTTCAATCGCACGGTTACCTTACGTGATACTTGGGCCAAGATTGAAGGAGAGGGTAGCTAACGATAGCAATATCGTGCAGGTCCATACGGGTTAATCAGGGTATGAAAAATAACAGGCCTTTGTCTGGACAAACGGCGCAGCATATCTTAATATGCGCGCCTCGTTTCGGGGCCATAGCTCAGCTGGGAGAGCGCTACACTGGCAGTGTCGAGGTCGGCGGTTCGATCCCGCCTGGCTCCACCAAAACAGAGAAAAGGCCGGATGCCTGACCGACAATCCAGCATGTTGGTTACTTAATGGAAATAGTCCAAGTCCCCTTCGTCTAGAGGCCTAGGACACCGCCCTTTCACGGCGGTAACAGGGGTTCGAACCCCCTAGGGGACGCCATATAAAAGCCAGTCAGATACAGTGTAATGCACTTGCATTTGAGCATGGCATCAGTCAAAAGCGATCATTATGGTCGCTTTTTTCTTTTCCTCTTTTTTACTTCCCAACCTGTTCTATTGTTGATATAAATAAGCTTATAAAAATAAAGGTATAAAGATACTCAGGCAGGTACTCCCATGGCTGGATGCTTTGCTTATGTCACGCCTTAGCAATTACACACCATCGATGGACCAATTGATCAACAGATGAAGGTTTTTTCATTTGGCGGTTGTATTGATATGTATCATTGAAGGATTTTGTGAAAGTGTGATGCTTATCCCAAGGTTCAGAGCAAATAAATAAAGATTCCAGGGTTGTGAGAATGGGATGCCAACAAGAAAAAGTCTCGCGCTAGCAAGGAAATGACTTTCACTTGCGCTTCATGCCAATCATTTGCAAATCCACCCTGCTATCGTCCTATCAATTTGTCGTGTCGGTAGAATAAAATGAATAAAAATATTGGGTCCCTATTGTTAAGTTGTCTGTTATTCCTGCCTGCCTGGGTGAGTGCCGATGTGCCGACTGATTGGAAGCAGATAACTCATGGTGGTTTGACGTTCTCCATGCCAGCTGATTGGGTGCCAATTAAGGAGCGGGATTTTGAAGGGCAGTGGGGCATTAAGGATGATGAGAAACGTCAGGCCGTTGTATTTTCTATAGCCCGTGAGCGGCATCCAGAGCGCATGCTCAAAGGGGCAGAAAAGGATGGTATGACTGTTCAATCACAAGGCGTGATAGCAGTTGGCGCGCTGTCCGGTGAGCAGCATCAGATCTCCGGCAGCATGAAAGATCAAGATCTCTTCCTCAAGCTGGTAATCCTTGATGGGTTACTTCCCAAAGGTGACAAAATCACATTTAACGCCTCAATTGTCAGTATGCCTGTAGATCAATGGCAGCCCGTGATTGAGCAGGTGATGGCAAGTGTAGTACCAACCTCTGAGTTGGAAGCGCTATTACAAGGGTACAGCCAACATAAACTGTTTGATGGATTGATCACTCTTGACGTGCGCAATAATTGGGATATGACCGACCATACTGACAATGTCTCATGGGAGCCACCCTTGGTATCGATCTACGGAGCCCAGATGATCCGTTTTGCCCATGGCTACAATCTTACCGGCAGCAACGGATTGTTAAGCAAGATGAAGGATCCGGTCATTGAAAAGTCTGAAATGTATGGTATTCCGGCCTGGAAGATTGTTGGTACAGGAGTGGGCGTCACCTATACCACTCCGATGCGTACCAAAACCATTCCAGCCACTACCGTTCTTTATCTCTCGGATATCTGCCTTGCCAAAGGTGATCGCTTTGGCTATGCCATTACGGCGAGTGATGAGATGTTGGTCGAACATAAGGCGGAGCTGGATAAACTGTTGTCCAGCGTGAAGCTAACCCTGCCTGAAGAGGCCGGTCCCTGTGATGATTTGGTGACCTATGAATGGAATGAAGGACTAAAGATTGGTGTGCCTCGCAGCTGGCGAAAAAATCAGGATTCCAAGTTTCAGATCTCCTGGTATGACCGGGCCCTCACTACAGGTGCTGATATCAGAGTCAGCATTAACCATCACACCACTGACGTGCATCCGATAACGGGTTATGACCATCCTGCTGAGACCCTGGAGCAGCTGACCATAGACGGTTATCCGGCAACCCATTACCGCAAAACCCATACCGGCTCTGACAAAATTGAGAAGATATACGATTACTACATCATCGATAGCCGGATGCGTTTTAAGGCGGCCACTCAGCAGAACACCCCCTCATTTTTTATCGTGCAGTTTACAACCAGCCCCTCTGCTGTGGCTCAGCCGGATATTGCCACTCACCAGCGGGTGCTCGACTCCATCGTCTTTGGCCCGGAGTGGGAGAGTGAAACGCTGGTTAAGAGAGAGGCGCAATCTGTGACGAACATTCAGGGAGTTGATGATCCACAGACCGGACCATTGGGCAAGGCTGTAGATGTTACTGAAACTGTAAAAAACAGTGAACCAACAACTGAGGAAGCTGCGGTGGATGCGCCTGCGGCTGATCCAATTCAAGCAGAAGATGCAGCAGATGAAACACCAGTTAACCCTCCGATTGATGAACCAAAAACAGAAAAACCAGCTGCTCCATCTGAAGCAGTAGCTATCCAGGATGATGCCCGGCAACGTTATGAGCAGGCCAAGGCGTTGCGTGAAGCGGGTGCGTTGCTTCAGAAGCAGGGAAAGCTCGTTGAAGCGGTAGAAAAATATCGCTCAAGTTTGTCATTTTATCCAGATGACAAACTGGAAGAACATGTCAGACGGATAGAACAGATGCTGGGTAATGGGGGGCGGTAATGATAATGAGGGAAGTAACATGTCTATGAGTTGTTTACGTGATCTGCTATTAATTGCTGCCCTGTTTTCGCTTTCAACTGTTTATCTTCAGGCGGATCAAGCGGGTGTGATTCTTGATAACACGGTCGCTGCACCTGTAGAGAGTGTGCCACTCAAGCCGACACGATTCACTCTCTATGACACACGTACCATCACTCAAATTCGGACTTTTCATTGGAATAAGGGAAAGGGTTCTTTTCCCGGTTCTATCGCGTTACAGGATAAAAATAAACGTCTGATTGGACCTTGGAAGGCGACTGGTATTGATGACCAGGGAGTGGCTAATGCCTACTGGGAAGTTTCTCCGGATATCGTGCTGGAGGCGGGTATCTATACCGTGCTGGATTCAGAGCCAAGCACATGGTCTCGCAATCCAGCAAAAGGTGATATGGGTATTGTGCGTGTATTGGGACAGATGGGTGATGCAACAGCAGATGAAGTGACGAAGGCAGAGAATAATGCACCTGCTGTCACTAATGAACCGCCTTCGCTAACGCTGGAAGAGCAACAGACGCTCGCAGCGGAGCTGTTTGAGCAGATCCGTCAGGCCGACACCTACGATTATGCACAGATTGAACAGCTCTACCTGCAACTGTTACAGGAATGCCCTGATACTGAACAGGCCGAGGAGTCCTACTTCAGACTATCAAATCTCTACCGTATGGGTATGGATCCACCAGAGTATCAAAAACTCAGGGTGTTGTTAGAAGAGTATATGGTTCGGTATCCGACATCAGAGATGGCACCAGAGATGAGTCAACGTCTGCGACGTGCCTATGAAGATACCGGACAGTGGCCCCAGGTAGTGGAACTCTATGAAACAGAGGTGTCCGAGCTTACTGAAGAGAATCCCTACTACCTGGTGACAATGCTTGATTATGCCAAAGCACTGGAGGGTAGTGGCATTCGCGACAAAGCGCTTGAGGTTTACCAACAGGTCGCGACAACAGCCGGCAGTGAAAAGGCCGGTAATTATGATATGAGCGATCTATGGTTGCGGGTTGCGCAACAACGAATCGAAATTATTGGCCTGTTGAATACCGAACAGTGGAACGAACTGGTTGAAGTGTACCGTAAGCAGTTCGCCAATATGGCCTTTGCTGAGATGCCACAGATTCAGGAACTGCTGGAATATGCGCAGGCGCTGGAGAAGAGTGGTGATCGCTCCGCCGCTATTGCGCAGTATCGGCAGGTGATGCGAACGGATCAGGGCAACCGAACACTTCAGGGTCAGCAGGCCAGTGAAAGGTTGATTGAGCTGGTAGGAGTCGACTGGCATGAGTAAGTGGAATTAACGGGAGAAGGGTTGATGCAAAGCAAACTATCAGGCAATCACCTGTGCCAATCGAGTCGCACCGTGCGATGGCTGGCCGCTATGCTGCTGGTCGCTATTCTGGCTATTTCATTCAATTTGCAGAGCGGGGAAGTGGCCGTGGATGAACGATTCAAACTGGCTGAGCAAGCGCTGAGCGAGGGCAGTATCGAACAAGGGAGGGCGCACCTTGAAGCTATCCTGAAGGAGAATCCTGCAGACAAGGATGCCTGTAATCTCCTCGGTAACATTGCACTCTCGCAGGGGGAGTTAGAGCAGGCAAAAAACTACTACAACTGCGCCCTGGATGCCGACCCGCTGTTTGCCGAGGCCTATAACAATCTCGGTGTACTGGCTTTGAAACAGGGCCAGATGAATGAGGCCATGATCAACTTCCAGGCTGCCGTGAAGATCGATCCAAAGCGCGCTGATGCCTGGTACAACATGGGTCAGATCCTGATGGCGGCTGGCCAGGTGGGTCCTGCCGAGGAGTACCTGCGGCGTGCCACGCGGGCGGACCCCAATCACGCGGCATCACGTCACCGCCTGGCGGTTCTGCTGCTCGGACTGCGCCGGGGTGATGAGGCGAATCAGGTATTGGAAGAGGCGGTCAAGGCAACACCTGACAACCCCGAGATACTCTTCCTGTTGGCAACAGTGCTGGATGATCTTGGTCGCATAGAAGAGGCGTCGATACGCTATCAGGAGGCGCGCAGTGCCGGTAACACCTCCCCGGTTCTCCCGCTCTATCTGGCTGAAACCCAGATTAAGCTTGGCCAAAAAGCGGCCGCGAAGAGGGAGCTTCGCACCATTCTGGATAGTGCCAAAGCCGATGCGGCCGTTAAGGAGAAAGCTGCCATCCTGATGAAGGAGATGGGCGATGACGGTACCGAATAAGCGCACTCTCCTGCAGCCCCTAATTATGCTGTCAAACCTCTATCGGTGGCTGCTGGCCCTTGTTCTGCTGATTCTGATCAGCCAGCCGCTCACACTATTTGCGGCCGACAATATCGAAGAGCTTCGGGTTCGTCAGCAGAATGCACTGAAAGTCCTGGAAAGCAGTTATCACAACAGGGTCCGTAGCAATCCGGCTTTAATCAAGCCCGATGGTACGGTGGATACCAGCCATCCTGACTACCAGCAGGTGCTGAGTGACTACAGTAAAGACAAGGCTCAAATTCAGTCACAGTTCAATGATCAAGATAGCCGAGGACAGGACCTTGCAGATCTGCAGCAGCGCTATGGTTCCAATCTCAAGACCACCGGCAGTTCCCCGAAAGATGTCAGGGCGGATGTTGATATCACTGCCAATAACAGCGATGTCGCCGCACAGATCGCTGACGAGTGGCGGGCTCGGGGTGATGATGTCGATTATGATGAAAATCTTGGTATCTACATCAACAAGACAAAAGATACCACCCTCTGGCAACCTCCTTCTGACACCCAGTTAGCTGAAAGACAGAAATACCATGATGCCTTCTCAACGCCGGGCGGTAAGCAGGCGACCAATGTAAAGGGTGCCGAGTCGGTAAGGGATCCCGAGGGGTATGTCTTGGATAATGAAAAAAAGTTTATCCACGGCGCGGAGGACCTGGAAAGCACCGATATCAACAGCCGCTCTCCAGAGGCGCAACTGAAACGTGACATGGCCCTGAAAACTATGGGCAAGAGTGTCAGCAAAACAGCTGATGAAGTGGGTCATGACTCGAAGGTGATTAATCAGGCCCGTCAGTTGAGAAACTATGGGGACAAGTTCGAGACCGGCATCACCCCCCTGGGCGCAACCCCCGAACAACAGAAGTCTGACGAGAAAAAGTGGATACAGAAAGCTGACCAGGAGATACAAAATACCAAGCCGATAGCGGCTGACCAATCAAGAAAGATTCGTGATGTACGTGAGGCAGTTGCAAAGACCGCGGAAGAGCATTCAAAAGGCCGTCCAACGTCCAAGCCTGCCCCGGGAGAGGTGCCCGAGAATACTGCACAGAATATCCGTAACCGGAACAAAACGCTCGACAGCGCCAACGAAGAGGCCCGCACAGCCAACACCGAGGCGCGTAAAAAGGCCGGTTTGCCCAAACAACCGGAGCCAGACAAGAAGGCAATCGACAGCCAAGCGGATAACCGGGCCCGCCAAGCGGCACAAAAACAGCAGGAACAACAGCAGCGTGTGACCTCAAGCGAGCGCAAGGGTCAGTCAAAAAATAGCAAATGGAAAGTCACTGACGAGCGTCAAGGCAAGACAAATACCAAGACCATCACCTCGAAAACAAGCAATGCTGATGGCAGTGATACTACACGAACGACCCGTACTGAGAGCAAGCGTACTCCCAGTGGTGGAACAACCACCCAGCAAAATAGAAAAATAACTGAAAAAGGGGCTGATGGTTCAAGTAAAAGCACCCGTCAGAAAACCACAGGATACGAGGGAAAGAACACAGGTTCAGCCACCACAAAAACAACTGAGATGGAACGGGATGCCAGTGGTCAGGTCACCCGCCGGAGTGATTCAACCAAGACCACCACTACCCGCAATAACAAGAGTGGCAAACAGATCAGTACCAACGAACAGTCCACCACCCACCAGGCCAGGAATAGCTGGCTGCCCGGAAGTACAGGTACCACCACCACAGAGAGCAACAAGCACACCATTGTCCATGAACAGGGTGGTCAAACACGGAAAACAGAAACCGGGCGTACAACCACTACCGATAACAATACGGGCTTCAAGACCACCACTAACACCCAGGCAACCACTAACACCCGCAAGGATGATGAGGGGCGTGAAACAACCACTAGGGTAACCACCACCACGACAGATAAACCTTGGCAGAAGAGCCGGACAACAACGGGTGGCTATGAACGGGATCTCAAACCCGGTGGTGATCCAAACGAGCCGGAGGATGGGAAAAGAATCGGTGATCCAACCAAGGTCAATGTAAAGATTGCCGGCGGCAAGCTTTTCGAGCCGATTGATGAGGCGAATAGTACTGCCGCAACCAGTACTGCGGGAAGGACAGATTCGGGTATTGAATACGGTGGTGAGGCCAAGGTGCAGGTCGGTCAATATGGCTCGAGTGGTAACTGGGAGGTAACGGCTAACCAGCGGGGTCTGCATGCCAAGGTGGATGTGAATGCTGAGGTCAATGCAATCAAGGCCACGGCTACCGGTAGTGCCGAGAAGAAAATCGGCAATGCGACCCTTGGCGCCAAGGTGAGTACTACTGCCAAGTTGGGTGCGGAGGGAAAGGGCTCGGGTGAGCTTCATCTGGGATCTGACCGTGTTGCCGGTTCTCTTGAGGCAAAGGTCTTTGTTGGCGGCAAGGCGGAGGCGGCGGCTGAGGCATCACTCTCATGGTGGGGGATCAAGCTCACTGGCAAGGCCCAGGGAGAGGTCACTGCCGGTGCCGGTGCAGAGGCTAAGGTGGACGCTGAACTGTCATGGACAAAGATCCGTCTTGGCGCAAAATTGTCGGCCACCCTGGGTCTGGGTGCAGGTGGTGGTACATCGGTTGAATTTGATGCGACCGAAGCGATCACCGGCTATGATCCCGCGGCTCTCGATCAACAGTTCCAGGCCGGCGACAGTATTGTGCGAATCTGCCGTGATCTGCGGTCGGGGCGTCTGCGCCTGCCACCTGGCGTCAAGTTCTCGGATATCCGTGACCGTCTGCAGAAAAATGCAGAACTCTTTGCCAAGCATCCTCAGCTGACCAAGGACGGTAAAAAAATCAGTCTGGTTGACTCGTTGATCAATGACCTGAATCTGAAGAAGGGCAAGAACAACACTTATATCACGGCCCATCACAAACAGAAGGACTGGTACTGTACCAACAGACCTCAGATCGAAGCGCCAGTTGTCCTACCTTCTATCGTGGAGCGCAAATGATGAAGTCACTCACTGTACGGTTACTCCATGGCTTGTTGCTTCTGGGTATGATTACCTCTGCTGTTGTCTATGCTGAGGCACCGGGTCCCTTGGCGGTAAAGGTCTTTGAACAGACCGTTGACGGTACACGCAAGCCGCTGGCCAATGTCCGGGTGCATATTGGTCAACGCCATGCCGCCACAGATACCCAAGGCATGGCCATCTTTGAAGGTTTGCCCGGAGGCAGTTACAAACTGAGTGTGGAGCAGCCAGATTATCAGACCTTGACTCAGCAGATTGTTCTGGCCAATGGCGCCCGTCAGGCAATCGAGCTGACACTGACACCAGCGGCAGTGGTGCAGTGGGGTGGTCGGGTTGTGATTGAGGGGCTGGATCAACCCATAATCGGTGTGATGGTGGTGCTTGATCCTATCCAGGTAAAGTCGTCCCTCTCCGGTCAGGCACACTCGATCACCACATGGGATGGTCGCTTTGAGTTTATCGATCTTCCCGTCGGGCGGTATCAACTGAGTGCCACGGCCCCCGGCTTTGCCGTGATCAGCCAGGCGGTGGAGGTTCTCCCCCTGGACAGGTCAAAACAGGCGGAGTTTGATGCGCCGATGGTCGATGGCGTGGCGCTGGATATCTGTCGTGAATGGGGCAATAACTGCAACAAACCGGCAGCCGACCTGTTTTGTCAGCAACAGAACTTCTTTGAGTCGGAGACCTTTAGGATAGGCAACGATCAGCCACCCACCCGCATCATCACCTCCGGTAAGCTCTGTGAAGACAAGGGTTGTGACCGTTTCAGCTGGATCAAATGTGTGGGTGAGCCTCAGGAGCCGCTGGTTCTGAAGTTGCAGGCGGTAACAAAAAATATCAGCCAGGTGATCAAGGTGACCGATGTCGTGACCAGTCAGGCGATACCAGGGGCTCGGCTGCAGCTGGCAGAGACTTGGCCCAGTGGTCTCATTGCTGAGGTGAAAAGTGACCGCTCAGGCAGGGCACAGTTTAATGCATTGAAACTCGGTGTGGTCAATCGCCAAGACGAAAAGGGCGCGGTTGCGATTACACGGCGGCAGGCTACTGTCCGGGTTGAGGCGGAAGGGTATGTCCCGACAGTTGTACCACTGATGCTCTCTGAGAGCGCTTCTGAGTTGGATGTCTCACTCACTCCGCTGACAGAGCTGGAGGAGGTGGAACCCAATAACGACCTGGAACACGGACAGACGGTGGGCGTCGGAGCACCGATCCGCTTCAAGATCGCCGAGCGGGGTGATAAGGACGTCTTCAAATTCAGGCTGGTCGAATCGGCAAAGCTGCGCCTGTCGATAGAGGATGGCGCCCTGGATACCGTGATTCAACTGCGTGACAGTGATGGCAAACTGATGAAAGAGCAGGGGGGGCATGCCGGAAAGACAAACAGTTTTGAATCCTGGCTGAACAGCGGCAGCTACTCGGTTGCTGTTACCGAATGGGGGAATAATGCCAGCGACCCCGAAAAGAGCATGATACTGAACGTCACCGCAGAGCCTGCGGTGGACCCCAATGAACCCAACCAGACGCTTGACTCGGCAAGGGTTATTCACCTCAACCAGCAGGTATCCGGTCTGATCTGGCCGGTAGGTGATCGGGACTTTTACCAGCTTGAGGTGAAACAGGCCGGTATTCTCCGGCTCAGCGATCTGCACACGAGTTTGCAGCGGCATGTGAAGATCTACTCCAATCTGGGGAAACTGCTGGCAGAGCAGGGCAGCTACGCCAATAAACCCCTCTCCCTTGAGTATGCGGTCATCCCGGGTACCTATGTCATTGAGATGCAGGAGTGGGGTAACAATGATGCATCCCTGGAACCCTACCGTCTGGCGGTTGAGATGTTGCCTGACGACGGCGTGGTCGATCCGCTGCAGGAACCCGGGGAGATGCTGGCAGCTCGCTCGCTTCAATCTCACACCTGGTTTGCCAGCACCATCCTGCCGATTGGCGATCGTGATCTCTTCAGTGTCACCATACCCGGTGCTGGTGTGCTGCGTATGCAGAGCAAGGGACCAATGCAGCGTCACCTCAAGGTGTTTGACGCCAAGGGGACTCTGCTACAGGAGGTGGGGGCTTATGAAAACAAGCCAGGAGAACTCAACTGGCATGCCAACGGGCCACAGACGGTCTTTGCCTCTATCGAGGAGTGGGGGAATAACAGCTACTCACCACTGCCGTATTCGATGCGGGTCTGGTTTGAACGGGCGGATGAGGTCGATTTCCAGCAGCGCAACGAGAGCTTTGATCAGGCGGCCCCGCTGATGCCGGGTGATACCATTCACGGCAGTTACCTGCCGCTCGGGGATCAGGACTTCTACGTGGTGGACATCGATTTCCCCGGGATGCTGCAAGTAAGCGCAAAGTCTGCCCAGCAGACTCACCTGCGGGTATTTGACAGTCAACGCAAGATGATTGCGGAGAGCGGTGCTTATGAAAACAAAACGGCCACAGTGAGGCCGGAGGTCAACCAGGGGATCTACTATATCCAGGTCAATGAATGGGGTAACAATACAGCCTCGACTGAGCCCTATGAACTAAAGCTGGCGTTGCAGCGAGCCGAGCCAGATGAGACTGAACCCCTGGTCGAAGATGAACCACGTTTGCTGCTCGATGGCGTGGCGCAATCGTTCTCTATCGACCAGCGGGGTGACCGGGATCGTTTTCTCTTCGAACTGGCCAAGGCCGGTGAGGTCAAGCTGAATATCGCCAGCCAGGTGCAGACGCTGGTGCGTGTATTTGATGATCAGAGCGGCAAAATGATCCACGAATCCGGCCACTACAATCCGGTCAAATGGAGTCTGCCATTGAAGTTCGATGGTCCGATCCGCCTTCGCATTGAACTGAGTGAGTGGGGCAACAACGAAACTTCACTGGAGCCGGGCTTCATCATGATCGACAGCCGGGGCCGTACGCTACAGGCCGATCACATCGAGTCCACCCCCGATGGCTCCTTCCCCGAGCGTGTATCGTTCAAAAAGGTGGCCCTTAAGCATGCCGATCCGGCACAACGGTGCGAACTGGATCTTGACGGTGATGGACGTGCCGACCTGACTCTCGACAGTGACCAGGCAAAAAGCGGCCGCTTCCCCCGTGAGGGTCGTTACGTGGTTGAGTCAAAGTGCATTGGCGCCGACGGACAGGTCGCCAGGGAGAGACTCTGGGTGCAGGCCACCGGCAACCGTTCACGTGAGGGAATTGCACTGTTCCTCAATACACCGATGGAGGGGCAGACCATTGACCGGCCAGTCAAATTGGCTGCCCAGGTGATCAGTTACAGTGGGCGACCCGTGGCTGGAGTGCGCTACCGCCTGGATGGCCAGGCCCTGGCAACGGATTACTCAGCCCCCTACGACGTCGATGTGAACTGGCAGACACTGGCGGCGGGAAAACACACTGTGGAGGTGGTGGCCTATGATGCCAATGGTGTCGAGGCCAAGGTGAGTCGGCAATTCAATCTGTCCGAGTATTTTGATATCTCACCGCCCAATGGGGCGGTACTTTCCGGCGAGTCTATCCGGGTCAGCTGGCTGGCTCCGAAGTACGGCGAGTCACTGCTTCGTTACCGCAAGCAGGGCAGTGAAGAGTGGCAGACGCTTCGCGGTCAGAGTGGCCGCCTGCGGGTGGTCGAACTGAAAGAACTGGATGCCGCGGTGCCTTACGAGGTTCAGCCACTGGGTGGGGTTGAGGATGGTCCTGTACAGACCCTCACCCGGGTCAAGGGGCTTGCCTTCAGCCGCAGCCGATACGGCGCCAATGTCCGGCGGGACTATGATCAGCGAGTGGCTATCAGTGTGCGCAATAATGGGGATGAGCCGTTGAGTGTCCGCCTCGAGTGCGGAAAACCGAAGGATCCCACCCTGCTGGTTGGTTTTGTCGGTGAAGGCTCAGAGGATAAGCCGATCAACCTGGCACCTGGTGAGGCGCGGGATTTCCTCCTTGGTATCAGCGCCCAGGATGTGAACACCGCCGACCATTCAGTCCCTATCCGTATCGTCTCGAATAATGGTCTGAGTGACGAGGCCGAGGTGGCGGTGCATGTGCGCCTGCCCCATGTCGAACTGGCATGGGAGGATCTTGGGCCTCTGCCGCTGGGGCATGGACGCAAACTGCGCTTGCGCAATAAGGGGGATACCATCACCGACCTCCAGGTGAGCAGCGAAAAGAACCAGGCGGTACGGATCTCACCGACCATTCAGCACGGCCTGCTGCAAAGTGGCCGCAGCATCGAGTTTACCGTGACCCCACGCTTCTATGAGGGCTTCACGGGTGTCCAGAGCAAGATCCTTGCCCGTGGTCTGGATAAATCCTTCGACTACCCCTACGAGATGAAACTGGCCGAGGGTGAGCGTGTACGTCGCATCTGGCTCTTTCCGGGTATCGATCCCACCGATGAGGTACTGCGTGACAAGGAGCCGGAGCTGATCGCCCATGCGGCGAAGGCTGAACAGCTGGATCCGGCAAAGGTCGATTGGCGCCGTCGTGACAACCCGGAGGATCTCGACCGTGATGGCCGTGCAGATCGCTGGTCGATGAATATCGGTGAGGTACGCTGGGTCGGGGATGACACCGATGCCGATGGCGAGATCGACTTCGTCCATGCCGATATCGCCGATGACGGTATCTTTGAATACTCCGCCATCCTGGAGCAGGAAACGTGGCACAAGACCAATCTGGTGGAGGCCTGGCTGGAGATGGGCTTCAGCTTGCCGTGGAACCGGACCAGCTACCATCCCCATGATACGGATATCGTGCTCAACGGCACGGTGATCGGAAGTCTGCGGGATACCATTCCCGAGGGCAACTACAGTTTCCGCATACCACCGGCTGCGCTGCGGTTTGACAAGAGTGGCATGCCCGGGAGTAACAAGGTGGGTATCAACTCCAAGCACCTGCGGGGAGGTCACTACGTGGTGAACAGTGATTTCCGCTTCAAGTTTCGCCTCACCGCCACACCGGTCTGGACCGTGGCGAAATCCGAGGCAGATGCCCGCCAGTCAGTAGCCCAGCTCGGTGGGGTGGCGATCGCCTCGCCGGATCTGAGTATCTCCTCTGCAGAACTCAGGCTGGATGCCCCGACCGAGGCCAAGGCGGGGGATGAGATCAAGGTTGAGATACCGGTGCGCAACCTGGGGTCGGTGGCTGTGCCCGAGGCCGACGTGGTGCTGTTTCGTGAAACGCGTGGTAGGGCAAGGGAGGAGATCGCCCGGGTGGTGGTCGACCAGGTCACCCTTCACGGCTCGGCAACAGCAAAGATGGCCTGGAAGGCGACGGCAGGATCGAGCAAGTTCATCCTGGTGGCTGACCCGGATAACCAGCTCGATGATCTCGATACAGTAAACAACGAAGCGGTATTTTTCCTGCCGATCAAGGGTGAGGAGAAGCCGATAAAGATCACCTTTAACCAGCCGAAGACGAATGTTACATCGGCGACACCACAGGTCACACTCGATGCAACGGTGAATCCGGAGGCGGGAAGTGTCGAACAGTCTCTGTCGATCGATGGCGGACTCTGGAGCGAACTTGCTCCTACGAAGGAGAAGATCAGGGCGGAGTTGTTGTTGCAGCCGGGTAATCATCGTATTGAACTGAGAGTGGTGGATACCGAGGGTAACAGTGCAACTGAAGCCGTTACGGTAACGGTCAATGCGGCAGAGCCGGATGCACGGATAATAACCCCCAAGAAGGCAGAGACGATTGCAGAGCGACATGCCCATGTGATGATTGCTATCCCGGAAAAAACGGCACTTGTCGGGGTGCGTGCGGCAGGTGGGCCCTGGCATAAAGCCGTGCTAGCCGGTACAGAGGCACATGTGGATTTACCACTGCGGTTTGGTAAACAGACGATTGATGCCATGGTCGTCAACCAACAGGGTGTTGTTAAACCATTATCGGTAGATGTTGTCTGTGCTGCCCAACCCAAGGAGGGAGAAGAACGGGTTGTGGCTGGCGCGGAACAACAGGGGCTGTTGTGGCCAAATTCTGAGAGTGAGTTGGCACTTGATCTGTTTCAAACGACTAATGGCGTTATGCAACGAGTGAAGCGGGAAGAGAGACTTGCAGCTCAGCGTGTTGAATCTGCAGCAGCTGCGAATACCGCTGCCATGGATCCAAAAATGCGTGAACGCTATGAGCAGGCCAAACGATTACGCATAGAGGGTGGAAAACTGCAGGCAAAGGGACGTCTGCAGGAGGCGATCAACATGTATCGTCAGAGTCTCAGGTTATATCCGGATTATCGATTGGAAAAACATATCCAGTTAGTCGATGGGGTATTGAACGGGAAGGCGTCCACTCAATGAAAAGAAAGCACAAGTTATTAATGGATCAATTATTAATGGTTTCAGGTGATATCAGATTCCTGGTCTTAAATTCGGAGGTGGCGTTGTGAACAGGCATGATGGGCTTAAATGGTTGAGTACCGTGCTGTTAAGCGGATTGATATGGAGCAACGCAGCGATTGCCAATACCGGGACTGATGCCTTGGAAGGGGGCAATGGTGTGGGTGCTGATGCACTTGAAGGTGGCGGAACAATGTCAGCCGATGCGTTGGAGGGAGGCATCAATGCTTCGCCAGTAAAGTGTGATGGACAATCACCCTGTATTGAAACCAGCACAGGCCTGCCACTGAAGGTGCTCCCCAGACCTTTCAGTAATATCTATCTGGAGCAGCAGGCCAATGCAAATGCGGTGGCAATGGCTAATGTGCAGGCTTTTAGTCCTCTGTATGTGTTCGCCCGTGAAGGAATCGATCTTTCCGACCCATCTGAGCCACAAGGCTGGTACCAGGTGGGCAGCAATGCTACGCAAGCTGCGGGTTGGATGCAGGCGCGGGACGCGTTGGAATGGCGTCAGGCACTGGTTGTAGCCTATACCCATCCTGGGGGTATTGCAGAGGGGCGCAAGCCGGTATTGATGTTTAAGGATGCAGAATCACTGCGCAGTATTGTTGACGCGGAGGATATGGCGTCCAAGGCGGCCGGAGTGTATGCCGCGGTAGAAAAGTCTGAACCACCTGAGTCAGTGATCAGCATGGAACCGAAGCGCTACATCGATATTAACCGACAGTTTTATATCCTGCCCATTCTCGATTGGGAACAGCTGGATATCTATGGCGATGAAGTACGCTTGCTCCAGATTGCGGCAGCGGTACCGGGTCAACGTGGTGCTGACACGTTGAATGATAGCGGCTATATGGATCAGGCCAATACCGGTCGCGAGGTTGATCAGGGCGCTGGACTGGACAATTTGTCGATTGATGTGGTGTTTGTAATGGATACCACCCGCAGCATGCAGCCCTACATAGATAAAACCCGCGATGCGGTAAAACGCATGGTTCAGGCGACGGGTGACAGATTAAAAGACAAGGTGAAGTTTGGCCTGGTGGGTTATCGTGATTCAGTTGCGGCTGCTCCAGCGGTTGAGTACACCAGTCGTAATTTCACCCCGGAACTGGTTGATGCCAATGCCTTAATTGATGTGCTTACGAATGATGCCAAGGCGACTCCGGCCGGTAGTCTTGACTATGCAGAAGAGGTGTTTGCAGGTGTGGATGTCGGCCTGCGCTCAGAGTGGCGACCTGGTGCATTGCGCTTTATTGTTCTGGTCGGTGATGCGAGTGCCCATCCCCGGGGACATCCTCAGAATACCACCGGAAAAGATGAAACAGACTTGCGCCGCGAACTGGATGATGCGGGTGTTCATCTGATCTCGATTCATCTTCAGGATCAGCGTGCGGCGGAAGATCACAATCAGGCCATTGTTCAGTTTGGCCAACTGGCCCAGGTTCGTGGTAGTGATGGGCAACAGGCACTGATCGTGGTGAATGCGTTTAAAGAGGGTGATTTTGAAGCGGCTGTTGATAGCGTAGTAGGTGGTGTGGTGACCCGTTTTGAACAGTCTCTGGCACTGCGTAGCCTACCACCCCCACCGCCGATGCCGGAGTATGGCGCTGACTTGGATACAGCGACTCAGGGTCAGGTGGCGATTAACAAGGTCTGGGAAGCCGCCTTGATCGAATACCTGGGCAAAGGTGCTCGGCCGCCAAAAGATATCGTCGCTTGGGCAATGGACCGGGATCTGCTAAATCCAACGGACACCGCGCTGGAAGTCCGTGTGTTGGTTACGCGTGAACAGCTGAGCAGTTTGGTACAGGCGTTGGATCGTGTGCTGGAAGCATTTGAAAAGTCTGAAAAGAGTCAGGGTCAGTTTTTTGAGGCGCTGCAGAGCCTCTCAGGCCAGGCTATGAAACGCCCGGAAGATTTGGGGCATGCACAGAACTTGGCAGAAACCGGGCTATTGCCTTCCTTTATACAGAGTCTGCCCTATCACAGCGCTATTCTTTCGCTGACTAATGATATGTATGCCAGCTTTACCCCAGAGCAGCGGGTTCAACTGGAATGGGGATTAAAGGCCAAGCTGGCTCAGTATGTGGCTATCAATGAAGAGGTGGATGCTTGGCATCGGTTGAATGAGTCCGATCCTGCCAGTGAACTGGTTCATCCGCTGCATATTGATTATTTGCCGTGATTGATGTGAACGTTACCGACCCTGTTGCAAGAGTGAATACATCGCTAGCTGCGAAGGAAAGCGGGTCGGTGCCACTCTTATTGTTGCAACAAGTGGTCAAGTCCCGGTCACATGCAGGTAGCAGTTTTCAACTTGTAGTACCTGAACTGTCGGTTTCGCCTGGCGAGTTTGTTGCAGTTGTTGGTGAGAGTGGTTGTGGTAAAAGTACCTTGCTTGATCTGCTGGCACTGATCTCCAAACCTGACGCCGCTGATTGTTATCGGCTGGTATTTGCAGACAGTGAGCAGCACGATGTGGCTGATCTATGGAGCCGCAATGACGAGTATGCCCTTGCGAGTATAAGACGCCAGCACCTCGGGTATGTTTTACAGACAGGTGGTTTACTGCCTTATCTGAATGTGCGTGACAACCTGCTTTTACCCATGCGTATTAATCGACTCCCGGGTGGTAGTAAACGCGTAAAGGAGATGGCAGAACGCATGGGTGTAGCGGACTGCTTGAATCGCCTGCCAGAATCACTCTCCGGTGGTCAACGTCAACGGGTGGCTATATTACGGGCCCTCTCTCATTCGCCTCGGTTGGTATTGGCCGATGAACCTACCGCTGCCGTGGATAAACGACGCGCCCGGTTAATTGTGCAAGATTTACGCTCGTTGGCTCGGGATGAAGGGCTATCAATCATTATGGTTACGCATGATCTGGATTTGGTTCATGAAGTAGCGGATAGGACCTATGGATTTGAAGTGAGCCAGGTCTCGGAAAATGAAACGCTCTCCATCTGTAGCCAAGAGGTGTTGTGATGGATAGTGGGGTAAGTCAACGACTGAGAGTATTTGGGCTTGCGGCGGCTCACCTGAAACATGAATGGGTTTTGACCCTGTGTCTGGTATCAGCCTTGGCGGCAGTACTTGCTCCGTTATTAATTTTAATGGGTTTGAAAGAGGGAACGATTGAGACATTGCGTGATCGTTTGGTACAGGATCCAGTGTATCGGGAAATTCGTCCTGCAATTACCCGTACCTTTGACAAGGAGTGGATGGAACAGCTTCAGAGTGATGAACGTGTGGCCTTTCTTACAACCACTATTTTACCTGCATCGTCAATGATCCATCTTGTTGCTAATGGTACGGATGCCGAGTTGATTGATCTGGTCCCCACCGCAGATGATGACCCTCTGTTACTGGAAAATGATGGGGCAATCCCGCAGGAAGGTGAATGCGTCTTGAGCAATGAAGCGGCAAGACGTCTGGGTGTAAAAGTCAATGAGTCCATTGTGGCACGCGTCACGCGCAGTCGAGGGGGGCGTTACGAAACAGTTGAACAAGACCTTCGTGTAAAGGCGGTTTTATCATCTCGTGCAGGGAGTTTGGCAAGGGTATACACGCCGCTTGAATTTGTTGTGGATGTTGAATCTTATAAAGAGGGGCGAGGTGTTGCAGCACGTGGCTGGGCGGGACAATCTTCACAGCCGTATATGAGTTTTGATGGTGTGCTGGTGTTATCCCAATCAATGCTTGATCCTGTTCTCCGTACTGGCCTGGTGGTTAATACAGGACTGCTTAAGGCAGACCCTATGGATAGTGAGGCCTTTGCTTCACTAACTGGTCTCTCCTTGCCTGATGGTTGGTACCCCTACAATCTCTCCATTCCGGCCGGCAGTGTAAATTATTCAAGCATTGAAGCACTGAAACGAAAACTACGCGGTAGAGAAGCCCTGTTAATTCCCTATGTGAATGATCTGATATTACAGCTACCTGAAAAGGAGCTTGCCATTGTGGGGCTTTCCATCAATACGGATTGGGCTGAAAAATTGGCTTGGCCCGCCTTGCCCTGGGGACAACTCTCGGCAACTGCACTGGAGTCGACTCGACTGATGCAGATTCTATTACCAGGAGATGATGTTTCTGTCGGCACTTCGTTAATGGCCACTTTTTATGGTGCCAGTCCGGTGACCTTCCCCTTGAAGGTAGTGGGTGCACCATCCCAAGTTAAACGAGCGCTGGTTCCAATCGAGCTGATTGGTATGCTGCGTACAGCCCGTGATCGGGCGGTTGTTTATCAGGCCGAAACGGATGATCTTGTTCTGCAACGTGCCGGTTTTCGAGGATTTCGACTCTACGCGCGAAATATCGACGACGTCCCATCCCTGGTGGCGCAGCTTCGGGGGCAAGGTCTGGAGGTTGTTGCGGCTGTGGACGCTATTGAACGTATCCAGGTGCTGGATCGTGGTTTGACCCAGCTCTTTTGGCTGATTGCTGTATTAGGTGTCGTTGGCGCGAGTGCCGTACTGATCGCCAGTCTTTATGCTGCGGTTGAGCGTGAACGCAAGGACTTGGGTGTTTTGCGTCTGATCGGTTTGGCGCGTAAGGATGTGTTTCTGTTTCCTGTATTTCAGGGTGCGCTTATCGCCATGTTGGGTGTCGCTCTTGCATGGGGCGGTTATTCACTGTTATCAGAGGTGATTAATCGCGTGTTTGGGAATGAGTTATCTGATGGACAGGCGATCTGCCGATTGCCAGCAGGCTATCCCTGGTTGGCTATGCTGGCGACTCTCACCTTGGCAATAATGAGCTCCCTGATTGCCGCCTGGAAGGCGACACTGATTGAACCTGCGGAGGCAATACGTGAAGAATAGGGTGCTTTGGTTTCTGTGTCTGCTGTTATTGGCACTGAATGTCTGGCCAGCGATTCCAGCGAAGAGTATCTATAACCCGAGTCCGGAGGAGGGTGATCTGGTGCTGCCGATGCCCAATGGTGCTGAACTGGTACTGCGTCCTATCAGGGTGCCAGGAAAAGGTTTCTGGGGTGACCGGGAACGGGTTGTGCAACTGGGTGATGCCACGGGTGGTGCGTTTGAAGGGGTACAGCAATCCATGGTTGCAGGATCATTTGAAGAACCTGGAAATCAGCGATGGGTAATCTGGCTGGCCAAGTATGAACTGACCAAAGGACAGTTTGTTGCCGTTATGGGTGCCGAGGCCCTGGCAGCTGCCAGCGGCAACCCGGTAGATATGAAATATGCAGAATTAACGGGGCGGAATTTAAAGCAGGCCCAGGCAATGCCGCTGTCATGGATAGATTATCAGGCAGTTGAAGATTTTCTGCGTGCCTATAATCACTGGCTGTTTGATCCGGAGCATCCTGAGCGCCGGACTGAATTGCCAACGATTGATGGCGTTCCAGGTTTCATCCGATTGGCGGCTGAAGATGAGTGGGAGTATGCGGCTCGCGGTGGTATGGCTGCCTTGAAGGATGGAACCTTTAGTGACCGTTTACCTTTTTCACCACGTCAGCTCAACGAGTATGCCTGGCATCTGGGTAATGCGAAAAACAAACCACGCCCGATTGGCCTGCGAAAAGCCAATCAATTAGGACTGCATGATCTCTATGGCAATGTTCATGAAATGACAGCAGGGCTGTTCCGGCCCGAAATATGGCAGGGAAAGCCTGGTGGGGTTCCCGTGCGGGGTGCCAGCGTTTCAAGTCCTGTTGGTGATGTGCGCTCGAGTTATAGAACAGAGTTTGATACTTATGCCTGGAATGCAGAAACAAAGGAGATGGGATTGCGGCGGACATTCAATATTGGTGCGCGTCTTGCCCTTGGTTCGAATGTGGTAGTTAGCTCATCTACGCGTAACCGGCTTGAAAATGAGTATGCCGAATACAGAAAAACATTACGTCGCGAAACCCCAGTGGGTCGGACGCTGGATAATCTTGTTAGCCAGGCATCCAGTCAGTTGGATACCGTTGATAGTGTCCTTAAAAGGCTGCTTGATCGTTATCCGGATGCACAAGATCAAGTTGCGTCAATACAAAGCTATGTCGACACTGCGAGAGGCCAGCTTGTTCAGGCGCAGCGTGATAACGCCCGCAGTCTGCTGCAGGACGCTTCGCGAAATGGCACAAATTTAAGTGTACTGATCAGTAAACGCGTGACCCTTGATAGAGCTATGGAAACGGCCAGTCGTTTGCTGAGTAAATCGACCCGCTATCAGGCACAAGTGGATGCGGTTCAGAAAACCCTTGATGAAAACAGTTCCGCAGCGAATGAGCAGTACAAAGCGTATTTGGATAAGGTGCTTCTGATCGGGGAGTATCAGCAGGAATTCAGGGAGCATGCATTCAAGGTGATGCGTGAAAAGAAACTGAGCTCGAGAGAGAGTCGGGTTTTGGAATTAGCAGAGCAACACGTACAACATTACAGTGAGAACCGTGCGGAGGATAAACCGGGCTGGTTAGCGCAGTTTAATAATATTTTTAAAGCATTCACGGAATAAGAGGTGAAGTATGAAAACCTTAGCAAGAAAAATTATACCGACACTATTGATCGGAGCAATGGTCACGGGTTGTGTAAGTAATCAACCAAAAAATGATTCGGCTAGTACAGCTGGATCACCTCAGCCACAGTCAGATTCCAGCCGAACAAAAACGGAAGGCGCTGTTTTTGGTGCGCTCTTGGGTGGGCTTCTCGGTATGGCTACGGGTGACAAGAAAAATGCTGCGGTCGGTGCGGTGATAGGTGCCGGTGTGGGCTATGTCGTAGGCAATGAGATAGCCAAACGCAAACAAGCTTATGCAACTAATGAGGAGTTCCTTGATGCGGAAATAGCACGGACAGCCGAGTTTAATCAAACCGCCAGAGCGCATCATGAGCGTCTGCGTGTAGAGATTGCAGCACTTGATGATGAGGCAGAAACATTACGTGCGCAATATAAATCTGGTCAGGCAAATAGACAGCAAATGCTGGCAAAACAGCAGCAGTTGAAAGAGAAACTGGACAAAAATAATGAGCTTGAGTCAGTACTGCAAAAAGAGTTTGAGATTAACTCGGAAGTCCTTGCTGAAGAGCGTAAGACACGAAATACCGAAGACCCGTATCTGATCGCACTTGAGAAAGAAAATAGTGATCTTAAGGCTCAGATACAAACATTGCGCAATGACAGCACTCAGCTAGCTGAGATCAATGAGAGGTTGTCAGTATGAAGATTCAATCAATACAGCTCATTGCATTGGTTGCCCTTTTGAGTGGTTGTGTGGCGAATGAGAACCCAAAGGAAGGTGGGTTGTTTGGTGGCATTCATGGTCTTTCAAGTGGTGCGTATGAACGGCGCGCACAAGAACGGGAAGATAATCTGGCAAAAATGCGGGCATTGCAGGAAGAACTCAATCAGGAGACGACAAGCCTTGATGCGCAAAAGCAGAAGCGGCAGATGATACTTGATGAGGAAAGACGTCAGTTAGCAACACTCACTACTGATGTCAAAGCGTTGGAAATCAAATTGGCATCAATGCAAAAGGAGAAAGGGGCGTCGGACAAGCGGCTGGCTGCTATACAAACACGGTTGAAGGATTTGAAATCACAACTATCAACACAGCAAAACTCGTTGGATGCGCTTGAAGGTAACGGTGTGGGTGGTGCAGATGCACTGGAAGGCACCCGTTCAGGCATGCCAACCGATTCTCGTCGTCAACAACTGGAAGCGCAACGGCTGGAACTGCAGCAGGAGTATGATGATCTTCTCAATCTGACACTGATGCTGGCAAAGTGAAATGTAAAGGTATTAGCCTGATTCTGATGGGTTGTTTTATCTGGCCGGCAGCTGTAATGGCGTCTGAATCAACGCTGGTAGAGGAGATCCGAACTATCTTGAGAGAGCAGGCACTCAACAAGCCGGATGAATCACAACTCAATGCCTTGACGAGTCAAAACCTAAAAAAGGGGTTAAAGGCGATTGATCCTTGGGCTGATGTAATTATAAAGCCTGACTTATTGAGTGATTCGTCTACGGCAGGTATTGGTGGAGAACTCTATATGGATAAAGGCCGCCCCTGGGTGATGCCTTATGCCAATAGTCCACTTACCCGGGCAGGCATAGAGGATCGGATTGAATTATACGCGGTTAACGATAAACTGGTGGAAGGAGTGCCACTTGCCGAAATAGCCCAACTCCTGACAGGTAATGAGGGGCGTGTACTGGGGTTAAAAATATGTCGGTCCGGGTGTGACGAACCCGAAAATCTACAAATAGCGCTTGAACCCATTCGTAAAAGCTCAGTAGAACAAGTGACAGTCGCTGGGCAAACTATTCTGCGGGTGCGCGGCTTTAAAGTTTGGGAAACGCGTTTTTTATTGGAGCGATCTCTGGCAACAATGGATGGGTTTACGCCGTTAATCCTGGATTTACGCGATTGTCAGGGTGGGGATCTATTCGAGGCCATGGATGTAGCAGCGCTGTTTCTACAAGGAGGCAAAGAGCTGGCGGCCACGGTGGATAGAGAGAGCAGAAGGAGACGCTATTATTCACCCTACTCAATCAAGGTCACCAAGCCATTGACCCTTCTTGTCAGTCGCAATACGGCAAGTGCAGGTGAGGTGTTTGCTGGTATTCTTCAGGCACAAGGGCGTGCTGTCTTGGCCGGGAAGCAAACAAGAGGTAAATGCGTTTCACAAACAGTCAGGCGCTTATCCGATGGTTCACAGCTTCATTTTACCAATTTTGAGATTGAGTTACCTGACGGCATCCATTGCCAGGATAAAGGGCTTCAACCCGATATTGAATTGACGGAGGAGGAAGTCCGTAACGATACTCTACTGATGGCACGTCTTCGCGGCCAGTAAGAATGGCTCATCGCATGGCTATACGAATATTAATTCCCACGGTTCTGTTAATTGCAGATAAGCAGCAATCAAAGCTAACTGCCCAAGTAATGTGAATAAAATGGGGTGCAGTGCTAGACAAATTCGACTGGATACCTTACCATGCGCGGCTTGTTTCGGGGCCATAGCTCAGCTGGGAGAGCGCTACACTGGCAGTGTCGAGGTCGGCGGTTCGATCCCGCCTGGCTCCACCAAAACAGAGAAAGGCCGGAGGCCTGACCGATAAACCAGCCTGTCGGTGTTATACGGAAGCAGTCCAAGTCCCCTTCGTCTAGAGGCCTAGGACACCGCCCTTTCACGGCGGTAACAGGGGTTCGAACCCCCTAGGGGACGCCAACAGAGAGACTCGATCAGCGATGGTCGGGTCTTTTTTTTGACTGAATGATCACTGCCTGGCTTGGGTGCTCCTGTTCTGGTAAGCACGTGGAGAATGCCCAAAAAAATCCCGAAAACGGCGACTGAAATGGCTTGGATTTGAGAAGCCAAGATCATAACAAACGGCGGTAATCTGTTCACCTTTCTCCAATCGTTTAGCGGCTTGTTTAAGTCGCAGTTGCTGTTGTAATTCGCTTGGGGAACAGCCGAGTTGGTTTTTAAATTCGGTGTACAGACGGCTGCGACTCATGCAGGCCAGTTTTGTCAGTCGATCAATATCCAGTGGTTCAGAGAGATGTTTCTCTATGTGATTGAGTGCGCTACTTAGACCGCTGGAATCGGGCGTGTTGCGACAATAGTTGAGCAGGAATTCGCGTTCCTGATGTCGCAGCATTCTGATAATCAATTCCGAGACACCAAAATCTACCATGACATCCCGGTCAGGGTGATTTTCAGTAAAGAAAGAGACCAGCCGCATTAACAGATGTTGTGTCTCTGAGGTGTGATGGGTGTGCAGTATCTGGCTGCTATAGTGCCAGCCCTCGGGTCCGGATTCGAGAGGATAAACATCCATCATGCGCTCGGACAGTTTTTCAACTTTTTCCTTCGATATCTCAACAGTGAGGCAGGTGGTGGGGTTGGCAATCGTTGCATCGGGAAAGTCAATCTCAACATACTCACCAGGCGCCATGACAAAGGACTCATGGGGTAGGAATACCTGGTCTGCAGTGTCATGCTTGTCGTGCATGATCTTGCGACCCTTGACCATGCCACAATAGAGTAGCTGATCAGCATCCAGCCCAACCCTTGAGGCTGCATAGTAGGTGTCATAGATGCTTAGTTCGGATTCAGGACCCGCAAAACTGATGCGATTCTCAACCAGCTTTTGAGGTTGTCGCAGCTTACTCAATTCTGCTGAACGCATGTCAGCTCCTCACTTTGAATACTTTAATCAGAAAAGAAATTGATCAAAAGTCAGAGGTCTTAATGCCCCTTGATGACGAATAGCATGCGTTGTGAATGGATCCTGAGTCAAGTGATATGGAATACCAGACAAGTTTTCGACAGGTGATAGCGGTAGGTTAATCCTGCAGATTTTCAACTAGAAAAGCAGGAGGAGATATCCATGATATATGCCATGCCAGGAACAGAAGGTTCGGTTGTTTCATTTAACGCACGTTATGAGAATTTTATAGGGGGAGAGTGGGTTGCACCGGTCAAGGGCGCCTATTTTGCCAATCACAGTCCAGTTACTGGTGAGGTTATCTGTGAAATACCCCGATCCACCGCTGAGGATATTGATCTGGCGCTGGATGCCGCACATGCTGCAAAAGTTTCATGGGGCAAGACCTCTGTGACCGCACGGTCCAACTTGCTACTTAAAATTGCCGACAGAATTGAGCAGAATCTGGAAGCGCTTGCGGTTGCCGAGACTTGGGATAACGGGAAGGCCGTGCGTGAGACGCTGGCTGCGGATGTACCGCTCGCCGTAGATCATTTCCGCTACTATGCAGGTTGTATCCGTGCCCAGGAGGGTTCAGTCGGCGAGATTGATGAACATACCGTGGCCTATCATTTCCATGAGCCGCTGGGTGTGGTTGGACAGATCATACCCTGGAATTTTCCCTTACTGATGGCGGCCTGGAAGATTGCTCCAGCATTGGCTGCGGGTAACTGTGTTGTATTGAAACCGGCGGAACAGACGCCGGCCTCTATTCTTAAGCTGATGGAGGTGATTGAAGATCTGTTGCCAGCGGGTGTACTGAATATCGTCAATGGTTATGGTAAAGAAGCTGGCCAAGCCTTGGCGACCAGCACTCGTATTGCCAAGATTGCCTTCACAGGTTCCACTCCGGTCGGTTCGCATATCCTGAAATGTGCTGCTGAGAATATTATACCTTCGACAGTGGAATTGGGTGGCAAGTCGCCAAACATCTACTTTAACGATGTGTTACAGCAGGAAGATGCCTATGTCAGTAAATGTATTGAGGGGGCAGTACTGGCTTTCTTCAACCAAGGTGAGGTCTGTACCTGTCCCTCACGTTTGCTGATACAGGAAGATATCTACGAAGATTTTATTGCCAAGATTGTAGAGCGGGCCAAACAGATTAAACGGGGTAATCCCCTAGACACCGAGACCATGGTGGGCGCGCAGGCCTCTCAAGAGCAGTTTGACAAGATCCTGACCTATCTGGAGATCGGTAAACAAGAGGGTGCTGAGGTGCTCATCGGTGGTGGTATTGAACAGATGGGTGATGGTCTTGGTGCAGGCTATTATATTCAGCCAACACTCTTAAAAGGTAACAATAAGATGCGGGTATTCCAGGAGGAGATATTTGGTCCGGTAGTATCGGTTACAACTTTCAAGGATGAAGCCGAGGCGTTGGCTATTGCCAATGATACCGAGTTTGGTCTGGGTGCCGGAGTCTGGACCCGGGATATGAATCTTGCCTACCGTATGGGTCGTGGCATTGAGGCTGGACGTGTCTGGACCAATTGTTATCATCACTATCCGGCACATGCTGCATTTGGAGGTTACAAAAAATCCGGTGTGGGACGTGAAACTCATAAGATGATGTTGGATCACTATCAGCAGACCAAGAATCTACTGGTCAGTTACGATGTAAATCCACTCGGTTTTTTCTGAGGACGAAACCTGCCTGTGGATACTGTGGAATAAAACGTAATTGAGGTATTCATGACAAGCAAAAGCCCGGCGAATAGCCGGGCTTTTGCTTTGGGGGAGGAAAAACTTACTTGGTGTTGAGTAAGTATTTTTCAATAGCGGCTATAAACACGGTAGCAGGCTGAGCTCCAGAGATGAGTTCACCTTCCAGAGTGCCGTCAGCAGGATTGTGGAAGCCAATAATAAAGCCAGGGGTACCTGTGATACCAACGGACTGTCCCACAGCCATATCACGGGATACACGCGCGCTGTAGGTGTTGTTGTCGAGACAGTTGTTGAATTTTTCCAGATCTTTCAGCTCAATCTGTTTGGCCACCGCTTTTAACTGGTCAGGGAACAGTTGGTCGGGCTGATTGAATAAGATCTCGTGCATGGCTTCAAAGCCACCTTGGTCACGCGCGCATTCAACAGCGTTGGAGGCTTCATCGGCTTCTTTGTGAAAGGCCAGTGGGAAGTGGCGATAACCAAAGGCAACACGATCGTTGTATTGTTCAATAAGTGCTTTAACGGTGCTTTGTGCCCGCTTACAGAAGGGACATTGATAATCAGAAAACTCCATGACCATAACCCGAGCTTTGTCATTACCGCGTAAAAATGCGGTTTCTACGGGGAGTTTAAGCAGCATCTCCTGAGGCTTGCTGAGGTTTGATACGATATCGCCTTTGCTGCTGGCTCGCTGATAGAGTTCGATTTCGCTGCGTGCCTTATCCATACCTTCCATATATTCCCGGATCATTGGACCTAATTGATCCATCGACCCGCGACTCTGCAGGTTGTTCTTAAGGTAAAAAGTTTCGACCTGTTCATCCGTGATGACGGTACTTGGCGCGAGTTTGTAATCGCCTGATGTTTCTGTGAGTTGCTTGACTGCTTGACGGATAAAGGCTTCCTGAAGGGCATCGTGCAGTTGTATGCGCAGCTCATTGATCTTTTGATCTTCGATGTCTGAAAGGCGAACCTCTTTGCCGTCTACGGTCCCAATGACACTCTGTTCTGTCAGCAGGCTATCGGCTGCAACGAGGTTTGAGAGAGAGAAACTGAACAGGGTCAGGGTGATTGCGAACAGCTTGAATGGCTTCATCGATGATCCTTAAGGCTTGGATGCCCAACGGGCGTTAGTGTCTGTAAAAGTCCGACAGCGTACCCTGTAGCGAGTTCCAGGAAAAGCGCATTATCTTCTATTGGTTCTGCAAAACTGGCCGCTATTGTCCATCATATTGAGAGATCGCCGCTTTTTGCCAGTCTGGCGGCCAAGATAGAATCGACAAACAACTGAAGGAAGTGAAACAGGATACAGGCCACAAGTGCAACGCCAATAGGTTGATTGAGCGCTGCCAGCACACCTACTGCAACCGGTAAAGTTTTTTGGGATGCCGTGAACATTAACGCGATCCACTCACCTCGATCTGAAGGATTAAATATGCGTGATCCCAGGCAGAGCAGTAAAAGAACGGCATGCAACAGGATTGCTCCAAAGATTATTATGCCAATCAGCGTCAGACTGATCTCCTTAAGTGTCTCGCTGGAAGCTGAGACCGACATCCAGACTGTGGCGATCACACAGGTCGAAGGCAGATAACGGATTATTACGTGCTTGGGTGATATCTGCAGCGTACGTCGTCCCAACATGCCGATGATAAATGGGATTAATACAATAATCATGAGTTGCTTTAAAAGTGGCCAGGGAGACAATTCGATACTCCCCACATTCTCAAGAACCACGGGGAGCATGAACGGAATCGTAAAGACCCCGAGCAAGTTCAGCAGAATGGTTAGAAAAAGAGCCTTGGCGCTGTCACCCCCGGCTAGATGGGTCATCACAATGCCGGATGAAAGGGTTGAGGGTACGGTGGCTGTGACGATGATACCGATGGCGGCACCTGTAGGCAGTGCCAGGAGTGTGGCTGTTAGGAGGCCAAGAAACGGACTTAAAATAAGGTTAATGACCACGGCAATCAGGGCGGTGGTCCAAATCCTCCCAGATAGGGGCATCGCATTGAGTTGAGTCTGGTAACCATTAATCAAAAAGATGGTGACGACCATCCAAGGTATCAGACCAATCTCTTGCAGTATCGCCCCTGCCTCTGGTGCAAACCAGGCAATTATGAATGCCAGCAGTAAGCCGCCGGGTAGATAATAACTGTTCATTGAGCAGGCGTGCCTGACTAGTTAGTCGTGGCCGTGGGTGCGGTTTTCTCGGTCGGCGCAGTTGGTTCTGTAATTTTTTCTGCGGCTGCTGTTGCCCCAGGTTCCTCCTGAGGCACCTCAATACGGCTGATCAAAATCAGTGCCCCCATCATGGGATGATCAATGTAATGCACTTCTCCGCTGCGCATGCGCCGATTGCCGGTAAAGCGGACGCTGCCATAGGATGGGCTTAGCAGCGCCTCAGCGTTATTCGATGGTGTGGGTGGGAGCGTGGCCTGTTTCAGGAGGAGATCCAGATCGACATGCAGGTAGCGACTAACACTGATTTTGATTACACCTTCAAATGGTACAACAGTCGTGTCTCCTATTTGTGCAGATCCGAGGTTGATGGTCTTGGCGCTACCGGAGGATGCCACCGGCTGACGCCAAGCTTGATGAAACAGAGGCTCAATCTCACCGCGTGTTTTATGGAGTGCATTAAACACGGGTGTTAACCGCCAGTCCTTTCTGGGTAACAGGGTAAAGGGTTGTTGCTGGTCTGTTTTTTCTGCCCCTGCTGGGACCAGATTAATGCTGTTACTCCAGTCCGGGCTTCCTGGGTCTGCAGGCCAGTGCTCAGTGTTGCCGGCCCCCGGCGATCCCTGTTTAAACAGTATCAGTTCAACGTCATACCAGGTGGCTTCATTTTCTGCTGCGATTGCTTGCGATAATGGGGCGGCACTGAGTAGTAGCGCAAGAAGGAGTTGGGCCAGTTTCATCATAATTTTTGCGAGTCAGATATTGAGCTGTTCTATCGATTAAGACGGATGATTGTCTCTGTCGTGTTAAAAAATGTATAGCGTAAATTAATTAATGACTGATTACGGGATCTCATTCTGATGGGCTGATCACGACTTAGCCACAAACTTCATTCAGAATATCAGTGACTTGGGGAATGCGGCGTTGTTGGTCACTGAGATCTTTAAAGAAGCGGATTTTTTCGCCGCCATCAAGTTTGAACTCCTTTGGTCGGGTCTGAATCAGGCGAATGATGCGCCCAGGATCGACTTTGGATTCACCGTCAAACAGAATACGGCCACCCGCGGGCCCGGCTTCGATTTTGCGAATCCCGAGTGGATTTACCTTTAGTTTCAGTTCTGTAATACCAAACAGATTTTTGGTTGCCTCAGGTAGAAGACCAAAGCGGTCAATCATCTCAACCTGAATCTCACGCAGTTCATCTTTAGAGTTGGCACTGGCAATCCGTTTGTACAACACCAGGCGTGAATGGACATCTGGGAGATAGTCGTCTGGTAGTAGTGCAGGCAGTTGCAGATCGATCTCCGCGCCATGATCGAGCGGCCGGTCTAGATTGGGATGTTGCCCTGATTTCAAGGCTTTGACCGCGCGTTCCAGCAGTTCACTGTAGAGCGTAAAACCGACTTCGTGAATTTGTCCGCTTTGTCCTTCGCCCAGAAGTTCGCCAGCACCGCGTATCTCCAGGTCATGTGTTGCCAAGGTAAAGCCTGCGCCAAGGTCTTCAAGCGACTCGATCGCCTCCAGGCGTTTTTTTGCGTCGGCAGAGAGCATTTTTGGTGGCGGGGTGATCAGGTAGGCATAGGCCCTATGGTGAGAGCGGCCAACCCGACCCCGTAGCTGATGAAGTTGCGCCAGACCGAGCTTGTCTGCCCGGTTTATAACAATGGTGTTGGCACTGGGTACATCGATACCGCTTTCAACAATCGTTGTACAGACCAGGATGTTGAACCGTTGGTGATAGAAATCCCGCATGATCGATTCCAGTTCACGCTCGCGCATCTGACCGTGAGCCACCTGGACTTTTACTCCCGGTAGCAGTTTCTCCAGCTTTTGGGCGGTGTTCTCGATAGTGCTGACTTCGTTGTGGAGGAAGTAGACCTGGCCACCGCGTTTGATCTCGCGCTGGCAGGCTTCCACAACCAGTGCATCATTCCACTGGCTGATAAAGGTCTTAATTGGGTGTCTTGATGCTGGAGGCGTGGCAATGATAGAGAGATCACGCATCCCGGACATGGCCATATTCAGTGTTCTTGGGATGGGGGTAGCGGTCAGTGTCAGCATATCTACTTCACTGCGCAATGCTTTCAGTTTTTCCTTATGGCGGACGCCAAAGCGATGTTCTTCGTCAATTACGACCAGGCCAAGATTTTTATAGCGAATACTCTCCTGGAGCAGCTTATGAGTGCCGACTACGATATCGACTTTACCCGCTGCCAAGCCGTCGATAATCGACTTCTGTTGTTTTGCAGTACGGAAGCGGGAGAGGCTCTCCACCTTAACTGGCCAGTCAGCAAAGCGGTCTGAAAAGTTCTCGAAATGCTGCTGCGCCAGCAGGGTCGTAGGTACCAGGATGGCCACCTGCTTACCACCGTGCACGGCCATGAAGGCTGCGCGCATGGCGACTTCTGTTTTTCCGAATCCTACATCGCCACAGACAACCCGATCCATCGGATGGGGTGAGGTCATGTCACTAATCACTGCTTCTATGGTTTGCTGCTGGTCAGGTGTCTCTTCAAAATCAAAGGAAGCGGCAAAACTGGCATACTCCTCTTCTGCAGGCGGGAAGGCGTATCCTTTATGTGCGGCCCGACGGGCATAAATTTCCAGCAGTTCTGCCGCCACATCACGTGCCCGCTCGGCGGCTTTGCGTTTAACCCGCTCCCATTGATCGCCACCTAACCGATGCAGAGGTGCCGTCTCGGCCGAGGCTCCCGCATAACGGCTAATCAGATGCAGTGATGAGACAGGGACATAAAGTTTATCGCCTTTGGCATATTCCAGTGTCAGAAACTCAGTCGTCATACCGCCGACTTCAAGTACTTGTAGCCCCAGATAACGCCCAACCCCATGATTTTCATGAACTACCGGTGCACCGACATGAAGTTCTGTCAGGTTGCGGACAATCTGGTCTGCGTCGCGTTGCTTGGCCTTTCTGCGGCGTTCCTGTCTGACTCGCTCGCCCAGTAGTTGACTCTCAGGGATTACAACCAGTCGCGGTTGATCCAACCATAACCCCTCCTCAAGGGGCGCAACAGTCAACAGCAACTTTTCATCAGAATCAATAAATGCTTGCCACCCCTCTATGAGTCTGGGGCGAATGTCATAGCTGGCCAGCGTCTCTTTAAGCATCTCTCGGCGGCCGGCACTTTCAGCGATGAACAGGATTTTACCGGGTTCTTCTGCAATGAACTGTTGCAGTGCGGCGGCAGGATGCTCAGCCCTTGCTTGAAAGCTGAGTGGCCTCGGTTGTCGGGTAGAGAAATTATAAAAACTGCTGTAACCGCGTTTACGTTCAATAATCTCGGTCCGTTGAATCCGGATAGACTGACCCTGGTTTAAGTGTGAAATTAATTGATCGACCCTCAGATAGAGGGTATCTGGACTGAGAATAGGACGCTCTATGTCATAACGACGTTGCTCGTAACGCTCACCAACCTGGGTCAGGAATTGATCAGCCCGATCACGGGTTTCGTCTGTTCGAATTATTAGTAGATTGTCAGGAAGGAAGTCGAATAGCGTTGCTGTCTGCTCGAAAAAGAGAGGGAGGTAGTACTCTAATCCTCCTGGGGCGCGGCCGGCGGAAACTTCACTGTAGATCAGGCTGCGTTGAGGGTCTCCTTCAAAGGAGTTGCGAAAGGCTTGACGGAAGTGAGTAATGCCCGCTTCATCCAGAGGGTACTCTCTTGCGGGTAACATTTTGATCCCTTCAACACGATCAATAGTTCGTTGTGTCTCAGGGTCAAACGTCCGGATACTCTCAATTTCCTCATCGAACAGATCAATCCGAAAAGGGATATTATTTCCCATTGGGAAGATATCTAGCAGCGAACCACGAATCGTAAACTCACCATGCCCTACCACCTGAGAGACACATTGATAACCGGCCTGCTCGAGTTGCAGACGCATACCATCCAATGAAAGCGTATCACCCACATTCAGCATCAGGGTATTGGCATGAATGTAGGGTTTAGGGGGGAGTCGTTGTAACAGCGTCCCAACCGGGACGATCAATACAGCTGGTTGTGCCTGTTCAAGTTGATAGAGGGTAAGGAGTCGCTGTGAAACCAATTCAGGAAGAGGAGAGAAGACATCGTAGGGCAGGGTCTCCCAATCTGGAAAGCCTAATATGCTAATGGCCTGATCTTTCAAGAAAAAACGCAAGCCATCTTCAATTTTTGCCGCACTCTGAGCATCATCTGCAACGACCAGTGTAATGCCAGAAAATGCTTTAGCTGCAGAGGCCATAGCGACCACATCACCCATGCCATAGAGACGCCCCCACTGAATGCGTTCCTGCTCCTTAGTGGGTACGGGTGGAATGAGTGGATTAGTCAATATATCGGCGTTCGGTGATGGCGGATTGGTCATAGCGGTTGCTGGCAAAGAATCAGCTCGCAATTTTCGCACACCTGGGCTGAGTATCGAAGGTCTAATTTATAGTCATGGACAAGAAAAAAAATCCCATGTTTGGCGTTTGTTGATATAGGTCAACAAGAACTCTGTGCAACTGGAAAACTTGATTTAGGTCAACGATGGTCCGTGATGGCAGGTCTATAAAGCCCTAAATTGAGTAGGTGATTATAGTCTCAAACATACGCTTATGGATCATAACGTCAGTCGAGCACAGTTGTTGAGGGGTGACCTCAGCGGGGAGAAAACGGTATTCCGTCCTCCGTGGGCATTGGCTGAGATTGAATTTATTGAACAGTGTACGGGCTGTGGGGACTGCATCGCGATCTGTCCAGACACATTGATTATTCAGGGGCGTGGCAAGCTACCCCAAATGGATTTCACCCGGGGTGGCTGTGATTTTTGCGGCGACTGCCTGACAGCCTGCGAGCCCGCCGCATTGAAGTTGGATTCTGAACAGGCATCCCCCCCTTGGGATATTAAGGCGACGATTCAACCGAATTGTCTTTCCATGAATGCAGTGATCTGCAGATCTTGTGGTGAGGTCTGTGATGAGCGAGCCATTCGTTTCAAATTAGAGGTTGGCGGCGTGGCGACACCGTTGCTCGATCTCGATCAGTGTACGGGCTGTGGTGCTTGTTTTGCCGTCTGCCCCATACGAGCAGTAACGCTATCTTCAATAAACGAACCGCGCGATCAAGCCGCGTAAAAGGAGTGAATTACAACAATGAATATCTGTAGCGCCATTGTACATGCCAAGCCTGAAGTGGCCGGTATCGTTCAGGCAAGTTTAGAGGAGTTTGCTGGAGTTCAGGTACATGGTGGAGCGGAACAGGGGAAGTTGATCGTGACTCTCGAAGGGGAGGGTGATGATGCCCTGGCGGACACCATGGCCAAATTTAATGATGTATCCGGTGTAATCAATACAGTGATGATTTATCACTACTGCGGGGATGAACCTGCTGATATGGAGGTAATGAAGTGAAACTAACCAGGCGTGACTTTGTTAAGAGCAATGCGGCAGCAGCAGCAGCCGTGGCAGCAGGTGTATCACTGCCAGCCATTCAAGTGGCCAATGCAGCAACTGCCGACGGTATGGATGCTGACGGAATTCGTTGGGACAAGATAGCCTGCCGCTTCTGCGGTACTGGCTGTTCAGTTTTGGTCGGAACCAAGGGTGGCAAGATGGTTGCCAGCCAGGGCGACCCGGACGCACCTGTAAATAAAGGATTGAACTGTATCAAGGGTTATTTCCTACCTAAGATCCTCTACGGAGAGGATCGTCTGACTCAGCCACTGCTGCGTAAGAAAGGCGGGAAATTTGCCAAAGACGGTAAGTTCGAGCCGGTTTCCTGGGATGAAGCCTTTGATGTCATGGCCGAGCACTGGAAAGTGGCCCTGAAGAAGGATATGGAAAAGAATGCCGGTCAGCCGGTCGACAAGATGACCTCCTCTGTCGGTATGTTCGGTTCTGGTCAGTGGACTGTTTGGGAAGGTTATGCCGCATCAAAATTGATGAAGGCCGGTTTCCGTTCCAATAATCTGGACCCCAATGCCCGCCACTGTATGGCCTCAGCTGTAGGTGCGTTTATGCGAGCCTTTGGTATTGATGAGCCAATGGGCTGCTACGATGATCTGGAACACGCCGATGCATTCGTGCTCTGGGGCGCCAATATGGCCGAGATGCACCCGATCCTCTGGTCTCGTCTGACCGACACCCGACTCACCAAGAAAGACTGTGAAGTGCATGTCCTCTCAACCTATGAGCATCGCTGTTTCGAGTTGGCTGATAATGGCATGGTATTCCATCCACAGTCAGATTTGGCAATTGCTAACTATATTGCCAACTACATCATTCAGAACAAGGCCTACAATCAAGACTTTATTGGTAAGCATGTCAATTTCACTCAGACAGCTACCGACATTGGTTATGGTTTGCGTCCTGATCATCCCCTTGAGAAGGCAGCTAAAAATGCAGGTAAGGGTGCTCTCTCTAAGATCAGCTTTGAAGAGTATGCGGCTTCAGTAGCACCTTATACCCTTGAGAAGGCCGCTGAGATGTCCGGTGTTCCAGCGAAAGACTTGGAGCGCTTGGCCAAACTTTATGCCGATCCCAATAAGAAGGTCACTTCTTACTGGACCATGGGTATGAACCAACACACCCGTGGTGTCTGGATCAATGGACTGGTTTACAACATCCATCTGCTGATGGGTAAGATCTCTGAGCCTGGAAACAGCCCATTCTCACTGACCGGACAACCTTCTGCCTGTGGTACGGCTCGCGAAGTCGGTACTTTCTGTCATCGTCTGCCAGCGGATTTGGTTGTGGCTAATCCTGCACATCGTAAGTTCTCGGAGCAGGTATGGAAACTACCTGAAGGAACCTTGAACGGTAAGGTCGGCTATCACGCTGTATTGATGCATCGTATGCTCAAAGACAGCAAGATGAACACCTTCTGGGTCATGTGTAACAACAACATGCAGGCTGCGGCTAACTTAAATGAAGAGTCTTATCCTGGTTGGCGTAATCCGGCCAATTTCATCACCGTATCTGACCCCTACCCAACTGTCTCGGCGATGGCGGCTGATCTAATTCTGCCAACGGCTATGTGGGCAGAGAAAGAGGGTGCCTACGGTAATGCAGAGCGTCGTACACAGTTCTGGCGTCAACAGGTTAAAGCGCCTGGTGAGTCCAAATCAGATCTGTGGCAGCTGATGGAGTTTGCCAAACGCTTCAATATGGAAGAGGTATGGCCTGCAGAGTTGCTTGACAAAGCGCCCGAGTATAAGGGCAAGACCCTGTTTGACATCCTTTATACCAACGACCAGGTGAATAAATTTGCCGTCCAGGAAGTGAAGGATAGTCAGGGCAACGTCTATGACAATGATGAGATGGCTGACTTTGGTTTCTATCCTCAGAAAGGCCTGTTTGAAGAGTATAGGATGTTTAACTCTGCAGACAACATCATCAAGAAAGGCCATGAAATGGCACCTTTTGATGCTTATCACACCGCCCGTGGATTGCGTTGGCCTGTGATTGATGGGAAGGAGACGCTGTGGCGTTTCCGTGAGGGTTATGATCCCCATGTTGCCAAAGGAGAAGGGGTGAAGTTTTATGGTAAGCCTGACGGCAAAGCCAACATTATTTCTGCACCTTTCGAGCCTGCTGCCGAGAGCCCGGACAAAGAGTTTGATCTTTGGCTCTGTACTGGACGTGTGCTTGAGCATTGGCACTCTGGCTCTATGACCAATCGCGTGCCTGAGCTGCATCGTGCAGTACCCGATGCTGTGGTCTTCATGCATAGGAACGATGCCAAGAAACGTAAGCTGCGTGATGGCCAAATGGCCAAGCTGCAGACACGTCGTGGTGAGCTTGTGGCACGTGTTGAGACTCGTGGACGTAACCGGCCTCCTGAGGGCTTGGTTTTCATCCCCTGGTTTGATGCCAGCCGATTGGTTAACAAGTTGACCCTGGATGCAACCGACCCGCTGTCCAAAGAAACGGACTACAAGAAGTGTGCGGTGAAGGTCATCAAGGCGTAATGAGCGGCTGAATGATCTAGCCGGATAATACCGGTTGGATCAGCAAGCTGGAATAGAGAACTACCGGATCGATAACAGAGCAGTAACAAGATGTCAGATTCAGGTGAAAGCAAAGGTAAAGGCGTCAATCGTCGGCAGTTTTTGAGCCAAACGCTCAAGACCGCCTGCGGTGTAGGCCTGATGGGTATGGGGCTCGGCTTTTATGCTAGACAGGCCGAGTCTCTGCCAGCGATGGCGATCAGACCGCCAGGGGCGTTGCCGGAAGAGGATTTCCTTGGCGCCTGCATTCGGTGTGGTCTGTGCGTGCGGGATTGTCCGTATGACATCTTGTCGCTGGGGCAGTTGGGGGATGAGGTGGCGACAGGCACACCTTACTTTTACGCGAGGACGGATCCTTGCGAGATGTGTGAGGATATCCCCTGTGTGGTGGCTTGCCCGACCAATGCACTTGATCATGAGTTAACCGATATAAACGATGCCCGCATGGGCTTGGCTGTATTGGTAGATCAAGAGACCTGTATCGCTTTTTTGGGACTGCGTTGTGAAGTCTGTTTCAACATCTGTCCAATTCGGGGTAAGGCGATATCACTGGAGTACGAGCACAACGTGCGTTCAGGAAAACATGCCAGGTTTTTACCTGTCGTCCATTCTGAAGCATGTACCGGCTGCGGCCTCTGTGAAAAAGCCTGCATCCTCGAAGAGGCAGCAATCAAAATCTTCCCTACCCATATGGCGAAGGGAGAATTGGGCAGACACTATCGACTCGGTTGGAAAGAGAAGGAGAAGGCAGGTAAATCGCTGGTGACACCGGATGTAGAGCACCGTTACAACCTTCCTGAAGGGGTGCAATACGACTTGCAGGGTAAGGGCTTGATAGTGGAGCCGGAGGGACAACAGCAATCGCCGTTTTCCTCTAATCCGCTCGATAGACTTAACCGTGGACTGGAGAATCAATAATGGCTGAGAAGTTAGTCGTAGGTGCCGATGCCATTGCCACCAAAGGTTGGTTGAAAGCCCATCAGTGGTTGATTCTTCGTCGTGTCAGTCAGCTTTCGATTCTGGCTCTTTTTCTTATTGGTCCTTTAGCAGGGATATGGATAGTGAAAGGCAATCTGGCAGCCAGTATGACACTGGACGTACTGCCGCTTACCGATCCCCATGTCCTGTTACAGTCTGCGCTTTCGGGTGTGGTACCTGAGTTGTCGGCCATTGTCGGTGTTGTCATTGTGATTGCCTTCTATCTGCTGGTGGGAGGAAGGGTCTACTGCTCCTGGGTATGCCCGGTAAACATGGTGACGGATGCTGCTGCCTGGTTACGCCGGAAACTGGGTATTAAAACCACCTCCCAGATTTCCCGGTCGACACGTTACTGGATGTTGGGGTTGACGCTGATCCTGCCACTGGTAACGGGTTCCCTGGTCTGGGAGTTGTTCAACCCGGTGTCAATGCTGTTTCGTGGCATTGTCTTCGGGATGGGCATGGCGTGGATTCTGATTGTGGGAGTCTTTCTGTTCGATCTGTTAGTAGCGAAAGATGGATGGTGTGGAAGACTCTGCCCGGTAGGAGCGTTTTATAGCCTGCTGGGAACCAGGAGCGCAGTCAGGGTTGTTGCAGTTGAGCGGGAGCACTGTAACGACTGTATGGATTGCTTTGTCATCTGTCCGGAAAAGCAGGTGATCAAGCCTGCCCTAAAGGGCGCAGAGCAAGGTATTGGGCCGGTGATTCTCTCTGCTAATTGCACAAATTGTGGTCGTTGTATTGATGTCTGTGCAAAAGATGTATTCCAGTTTGGTAGCCGTTTTAACAACCTGATGGTGAACGCATCCGGGACAGAAGGCATGAGTGGCAAGCAAGAGTCTGCCAAGCCTTCAAAAACTTGAACCTTCAAGCATCCGGATATCATGATTAAGAGCTTTATGGAGATCGAGATGAAAAAAGTAATCGTAACCCTTCTGGTTGCCATGGTGACACTCATGTTCACTACGGCTGCCTTTTCCACTGGAGTGGCTTCACTTCGGGGTGATAAAGAGCTAACAGCCCCCGCTGATGAGAATCCTATGCGCAAGCAAGTGATTACTCAGGGTGGTGTTGAACGCAGCTATAAAATTCAACCTCCGATGATCCCACATAAGATCGATAAGGAAACCATTAACCTGAAGACTAACACCTGCATGAAGTGTCACTCTGAAAAGACCTTTGAAGAGAAAAAGGCACCTAAAGCAGGTGATTCACACTATGTTACTCGTGATGGCAAAGTGTTGGAAACTGTCTCAAGCCGTCGTTATTTTTGTAACCAGTGTCATGCACCTCAGTTAGATGCATCGCCTATCGTTGAGAACAAATTCGAAGGCGCGAAATAAGCCTGTTTGTTGATGTGAAAATTATCCCCGATCTAACAATTTGTTGGGTCGGGGTTTTTTATTGATCATAGGCAATTACTTACAAAGACGTCATCGTTATTATGCGTGCTAGATAATATTAAAGACAGTGGGGTTATTAAAATGAACAAAGGCGCAAAGCGCGGAGTAATGGGTTTGCTTGTCATGGGCATTGTCTTGGGTATCATCCTCTGGGGTGGATTCAACACAGCCATGGAGGCAACCAACACGGAGCAATTCTGTATCTCATGCCATGAAATGGAAGAGAATGTATATCAGGAGTTACAGGACACTATCCATTTCACCAACAGAACAGGCGTGCGAGCTACCTGCCCCGATTGCCATGTTCCTAAAGAGTGGATACACAAGGTTGTCCGCAAGATTCAGGCGAGTAATGAGATCTATCACAAACTGATGGGCACCATCGACACCCCTGAGAAGTTTGAAGAGAAACGTCTTCAGCTTGCGCAAAATGTCTGGAAGGCGATGAAGAAGACCGACTCACGCGAGTGTCGAAATTGCCACGATTTTGATTCAATGGATTTCAGTCGTCAGGAGAGCCGCAGTGCGGATTCTCATGATGACGCTATCGAGAAGGGTTACACCTGTATCGACTGTCATAAGGGTATTGCACACTCATTGCCCGAGGGATATGACCCCTCGGAAGATGCACCGGGTGGGAATTGAGCGTTTAGGTGTATTATTCTTTTTGAGCAGGGCCCGATGGAAAGCACCATCGGGCTATTGTTTTTTAAGTGAGAACAGGAAACAATTGCATTTCACTTGGTAGGATAGAAATCCATGACTGCACTCATCGACCGTTTCAATCGAAAGATCGAGTATCTGCGACTCTCCGTAACGGATCGGTGTGATTTTCGTTGCTTCTACTGTATCCCTAAAGGGTTTAAAGGATTCACCGAGGTTGAGGATCGACTGAAGCTGGATGAGTTCATCCGCTTGATTCGGGTATTCAGTGAAATGGGTGTGAGCAAGGTCCGCCTGACCGGGGGGGAGCCGCTTATCCACAAGGATATTGAAGCAATGGTGCGGGGTATTGCCGCGCTACCGGATATTGAAGATTTTTCCATGAGCACCAATGCCTCTCATCTGGCTGATCATGCCCAGATGCTGAAAGATACGGGTGTTGGACGAGTCAATGTCAGCCTCGATTCACTTAATCCAGATACCTTCCGTCAGATTACTCAGGGTGATCTGAGCAAGGTCATTGCAGGTCTAATGGAGGCGAAACGTGTCGATCTCCATCCTATCAAGATTAATATGGTTGTGATGCGTGATCTGAATCTCTCCGAAGTGGGGGATATGGTTGATTTCTGTATTAAGAACCGATTTACCCTGCGGTTTATCGAGACCATGCCTGTTGGCGCCGCAGGCCAGGAGGCAAGGGATCGTTATGTGCCACTGGATGAAGTGCGTGAAATCCTTGAGCAGCGATTTAAACTGGAGCCGGCCCGAATGAAAGGTGCGGGGCCTGCAAAATATTTCAAAATTGTGGATAAGCGGATCAAGATCGGCTTCATCACCCCCATGTCCCAGCACTTCTGTGAAGACTGCAATCGTGTCAGGCTCTCTTCAGAAGGCACGCTTTATCTCTGTCTCGGACAGCAAGATAAACTGGAACTGAAGCCACTGCTTCGGAAAGGACTCTCTGATGAACAGCTCAAAGAAGAGATTCTGGCGGCCATTCAGCGAAAGCCAGAGAAGCATGAGTTCAATACTAATCCGGATCAAGTGGTTCGGGTAATGTCTATGACAGGTGGATAATCACTGACCTGGGTATAAGACATGCACAGCCCAAAAAAGATTGTTTGGTATTACGACTTTATCTCTCCATACGCCTATCTGGCGAGTCAGGCGTTAGATCGGTTTCCGAGTACCGTTGAGATTGAATGTCGCCCCATACTGTTTGCAGGGATCTTGAAACAGTGGGATACCAGAGGGCCTGGGGAGATTGCGCCCATGCGTAAATTCACCTATCGGCAGATCGCTTGGTTGGCTGAAAAACATGCAATACCACTCAATTTTCCTCCTATTCATCCCTTTAACCCGTTAAAACTGTTGCGCCTCAATATTGCATTGGGTGAGCGCCTGGACATTGCCGACAGGCTTTTTCGCTTTGTCTGGGCGGAAGGTAATAGTAGCGATGACCCTGTGGCTTGGGCTGCATTGGTCTCTGATTTTGGTTTAACCGTTGAACAGGCGGAGAAGCTGATTGGCGATCAAGCTGTCAAGGCGCGACTCATCTCTGAAACGGATGCGGCGATTGCAAAAGGGATTTTTGGTGTGCCCGGGTTCATCGTTGAAGACGAGGTATTCTGGGGTTTTGATTCAATGCCCTTCATTATGGATTACCTTGAAGAGCCGAAGCTCTTCACCCAGCCCACTATGCATCAGGCGGATGGCGTGGGTGAAGGGATTAAGCGGAAGTAGTTACCAAACCTGAATGACTCAGGGCAGTACTTTGTTATACGGTTTAACCGAGATCTGAGAAAAAACGCCGGTCTGAGTATAGGGATCGGTGTCGGCCCACGCCTTGGCGTCTTCGAGGCTTGGGAATTCAGCCACGATAAGACTGCCAGTGAATCCGGCAGGACCAGGATCGGGACTGTCAATGGCGGGATGCGGCCCGGCAATCAGCAGGCGTCCCTCATTCTGCAACTGTTTGAGCCTTTCCACATGTTCTGGGCGAGCCAGCATACGTGCTTCCAGACTGTCTTCTCTATCCGTACCCATGATTGCGTAAAACACTTAACTCTCCTCCTGCGTGGCAGCCTGATCTGTTTCGGAAATATATCGTGCCAGATAAAAGGCTTGCAATATAACAAACAGAAAGGTCATGCCCATCATGCCGAATAATTTGAAGTTGACCCATGTCTCTTCGGTATAGTTGAAGGCGACGTAAAGATTGACAACGCCCATAACGACGAAGAACAGGGTCCAGGCGATATTCAACCGGAACCAGATAGGTGAGGGCAGAGAGACACTATTGCGCATCATTCGCTCTACCAGAGGTATTTTTCCGATAAAGTGGCTTCCTAGAAATACTATGGCAAACAACCAGTTGACCACGGTTGGCTTCCATTTTAGAAACAAAGGGTCTTTTAGATAGAGTGTTAGTCCACCAAACACCAGCACCAGTACAAGGGTGATCAGGTGCATCCGTTCAACTTTATGGTGTTTAATCCAGCCATATCCGACTTGGACGATGGTGGCGACGATTATTACCGCGGTAGCGACATAGAAGTCATACATCTTGTACGCGATAAAAAAGAGGATGACAGGGAAAAGGTCGTGAAGAAATTTCATGATTCTGCTTTGATAATGCTTAATATCAGCCCAGCATAGCATATTTCTGCTTTAGCCAGTGAAATAGGCTTGGCCCCGAATACAGACGCTCGATCCTTTAACAACTCAGTGGTGAATCAATCCCTAACGCTTTGAGTTACAATGCCCGAATGATGGCCCAGTACGACCTGCATACGCATTCCACCGCATCAGATGGCACCCTGACCCCGACAGCCCTGGTTGACCTCGCGGTTGAGGCTGGGGTGGATGTACTTGCCTTGACCGACCACGATACCACGGAGGGTTTGGCGGAAGCCGCTGTGGCGGCGGCTGACAGGTCGATTCACCTCGTTACGGGGGTAGAGATTTCAGTCACCTGGGGAGCTCAGGTGGTGCATATTGTCGGCTTAGGTTTTGATCCAGCGGATAAAGCTTTGCAGGCGGGGCTCGCGGGTTTACGTGAGTTTCGTCACTGGCGAGCCAAAGAGATTGGAAGGCGTTTGAGTAAGAAAGGGATTGATGGCGCCTATGAAGGCGCGAAGGCCCTGTCAAACGGTCGCCTGATCAGTCGTACTCATTTTGCCCGATTTCTGGTTGCCAACGGCTATTCGACTGATATGAAAAAGGTGTTTAAACACTATCTTACGACAGGTAAACCAGGGCATGTTTCGGGTGAATGGGCCGAGCTGGGTCAAGCGGTGGAGTGGATCAATAACGCGGGAGGAGAGGCTGTGATCGCTCATCCTGCGCGCTACTCAATGACCCGTAGCAAATTGCGACGCTTGATCGGTGAGTTTCAGGAGGCCGGTGGTGTGGCCCTTGAGGTCGTCTCGAGCAGCCACAGCCGGGATGAAATATTTACCATGGCCCGACACGCAAAAGAGCACTCGCTTTTGGCCTCGGTGGGGTCCGATTACCACGGACCAGAGACACCCTGGGCCAATTTGGGTAGACTCTCTGCCCTACCGGATCAGATCCGCCCGATTTGGGACAATTGGACGATTGCTGCAGAGACCGATTCTGCCTAATCCACCTTAATTTTTATTTATCTTTCGATACCTTATTCATGGCACAGTTTTTTCAGATCCACCCCGAAAATCCACAGTTACGACTGATTCGCAGCGCAGTAGAGATCATCCGCCAAGGGGGAGTGGTGATCTATCCTACTGACTCCAGTTATGCCTTGGGCTGCCATATTGGTGATAAAAACGCCATGGAGCGTATTCGTACCATACGTAAGCTGGATGACAAGCATAATTTCACCTTGGTCTGTCGTGATCTGTCGGAAATTGCGGTCTATGCCAAGATAGAAAACCAGCACTACCGGATGCTCAAAAGCCTCACACCAGGCCCTTATACTTTTATCCACAAGGCGACCAAGCAGGTTCCCCGGCGGCTTCAGCATCCCAAGAAAAAAACCATTGGTATCCGTGTTCCTGAAAATCCAATTGCCCAGGCCCTGCTCGCAGAATTGGCTGAGCCGATGATGAGTTCAACCCTGATTTTACCGGGTGAAGAACTGCCCTTAACCGACCCTTATGAGATGCGTGATATCCTAAGTCATCAAGTGGATCTGGTGATTGATGGGGGTTATTGTGGCATCGAGGATTCCACGGTAGTGGATATGGAAGGTGATACTCCGTTTGTTGTCCGTGCCGGCAAAGGCGACACCTCGCTGTTTGATGTCTGATCGGTTGCCACAGGAATAATCAATCGATGGAAGGTTTAACAACAATTCAAAAGCTGGCCGTGCTGTTCCTGCCCGTTCTGTTCGCGATCACCGCACACGAGGCGGCACATGGCTGGATGGCTAAACGTCTTGGGGATCAGACCGCTGCACTTCTTGGGCGTGTTACGCTCAATCCACTGAAACATATTGATCTGATTGGCACGATTATATTGCCTATGGCCATGTTTGCCCTGACAGGGTTTCTTTTTGGCTGGGCAAAACCGGTGCCGGTAGATGGCAGAAACCTCAGGCAGCCGAGACGCGATATGGCGCTGGTTGCGATCGCCGGTCCTGGAGCCAACCTGATCATGGCGATCTGTTGGGCAGGTCTTATTCATCTGGGAATTATCTTCGGTGATGAGTATGCCTGGTTTGCGCTACCCATGATCTATATGGGCTCAGCGGGTATTTTGATTAATGCCTTTTTGATGGTGCTGAACCTGATTCCGATTTTACCCCTTGATGGGGGGCGGGTTGTTGCTGCTCTCTTGCCGCCACGTCTCGCCATACAGTACGCAAGATTAGAGCCTTGGGGACTGATGATTGTGGTCGCATTGCTGTTTACAGGCGTTTTGGGAAATATAGTCCATCCTGGCGTAGGGTTGGTACAAAGTTTTAGCGCCTGGATAGTAGGTTTAGGTTGAATGGTTTGTTAATCTTATTCCTGATAATTGATACTGACGTTGCTGATAAAGAAAACATTAACTTGAGGTGGAAATCTTGAACTCTGTTCCTGCACAACATGCCCGTGTACTCTCTGGCATGCGACCGACTGGCCGGCTTCATCTGGGCCACTACCATGGCGTATTGAAAAACTGGGTCGAACTCCAGCACGAATATGAGTGCTTCTTCTTTGTGGCGGACTGGCATGCCCTGACCACCCACTACGAAGATCCCACGATTATCCCTAACAGCGTCAGTGAGATGGTGATTGACTGGCTGGCCGCAGGGGTCAATCAGGGTGAGGCCAAAATCTTCATTCAGTCGCAGGTGCCAGAGCACGCCGAACTGCATCTGTTGTTGTCCATGATTACCCCTTTGGGTTGGTTGGAACGCGTCCCAAGCTATAAAGATCAACAGGAGAAGCTGAAAGAGAAGGATCTGGCCACCTATGGCTTCTTGGGTTACCCACTGCTGCAGGCCGCAGATATCCTGATGTATAAAGCCGGTTTGGTGCCCGTGGGCGAAGATCAGGTCGCCCACGTAGAACTGACACGTGAGGTTGCTCGGCGGTTCAACCATATTTATGGACGGGAGACCGGGTTCGAGGATTTGGCCGAACAGGCCATCAAGAAAATGGGCAAAAAGAACGCCAAGGTCTATAACCGATATCGCAAGTCATATCAGGAGCAGGGTGACCAGGATGCACTGGATGCGGCGAGGGCGTTGCTCGATAGTCAGCAGAATATCACGGTAAATGATCGTGATAGGTTGTTTGGTTATCTCGAGGGCAGCGGTCGTGTAATCCTACCGGAGCCCCAGCCCTTGTTGACCAAAGCGTCTAAGATGCCAGGGCTGGATGGTCAGAAGATGTCCAAATCCTATGGTAATACGATTGCCCTGCGGGATGATCCTGAAGTAATCGAGAAAGCCCTACGTACCATGCCGACAGATACCAATCGGGTGAGACGAACCGATCCTGGAGAGCCTGAGCGCTGCCCGGTGTGGCAATTTCATCTGGTTTATTCAGATGAGTCTGTTAAGGCTTGGGTTCAGGAAGGCTGCCGCAGTGCGGGGATCGGCTGTGTTGAGTGCAAACAGCCTGTGATTGATGCGGTACTCCAGGAATTGAAGCCGATTCAAGCGCGCGCCAGAGCGTTTGAAAGTCAGCCTGATGTGGTGCGAAATATTATTGCCGAAGGGTGTGAGGCAGCACGGGACATGGCGCAATCAACCATGGCAGAAGTGCGTCACGCCATGTCACTCAATTATCGTTAATGGATATGGCTCTGCGTAATCATTCGCAAAGCCCCCATAAGCTGATAGGGTATCAGGCTCCATTACAGCGATCGGCCAAAGGCACAAGATGACAGATAACGAGTTGAATTTGCCGCTCCATCCTCATCCTGAACAGGAAGAGATGCCTTTTGCCGTGGTACAGGGCGCACCCTGGTCAACGATGCCCAAGGACCTCTATATCCCGCCTGATGCGCTAGAGGTCTTTCTGGATGCCTTTGAGGGGCCTTTGGACTTGTTGCTTTATCTGATCAAGCGACAGAATCTGGATATTCTGGACATACCCATTGCGCAAATTACTGCGCAGTACATGGAGTATGTCGATCTCATGAAGGACATCCGACTGGAGTTGGCGGCTGAGTATCTGGTCATGGCGGCCATGCTGGCAGAGATTAAATCCCGCATGTTGCTGCCGCGTCAGGAAGACCTTGAAGATGAAGAGGGTGATCCCCGCGCTGAGCTGATAAGACGGCTGCAAGAGTATGAACGCTACAAGCAGGCGGCGGAAGATATCGATAATCTTCCCAGGTTGGGACGGGATCTGTTCCAGGCAGAAGCCGATGTGCCTGATCGGATCATACAGCGGCGGCCACCGGACGTAGATTTGCGTGAGATCCTGTTTGCGTTAAAAGAGGTACTGCATCGGGTGGATATGTTCAGTCACCATCATGTGCAGATGGAAGCACTCTCGGTGCGTGAAAAAATGTCTGGTATCCTGGAGCGTCTCACTGCAGAAAGCTTCACCCTGTTTACAGATCTCTTTGAGCCCAGTGAAGGTCGCCTTGGCGTGGTCGTAACTTTTCTTGCCATCCTGGAACTCATCAAAGGATCGCTGATCGATATGATTCAGGCAGAAAGCTTTGGCCCAATCCATGTCAAAGCCGTATCAGTGGCCGAGCACTAGCCGTTCAATAATTCCTTATCGGCTGATTTATAGGGCCGATATTAAACCCTTTCGATGAGACTTGATTAGCTGAACAATCGATGATGGATAAACTAAAACAGATTGTAGAAGCCGCACTGCTGGCAGCGGGTGAGCCGTTGACTCTTGATCGCTTGCAGGAGCTGTTTCTTGAAGAAGAGCGTCCGGAGAAAAAAGACTTACGTGACGCCCTTGCTGCGTTAAGCGATGATTATATCGGACGTGGGATCGAAATAGCAGAAGTAGGCGGTGGCTTTCGTATCAATGTCAGGGAACAATTTGCTCCCTGGGTGTCCAGATTATGGGAAGAGCGGGCACCGCGCTACTCCAGAGCGTTGATGGAGACATTGGCGTTGATCGCCTATCGCCAACCAATCACCCGAAGCGAGATAGAAGAGGTTCGTGGCGTTAGTGTCAGCAGCAACATCGTAAAGACCCTGTTGGAGCGTGAGTGGGTGCGCGTCGTAGGAACCCGTGATGTACCGGGTAAGCCTTCGCTTTATGCGACTACCCGTGAATTTCTAAACTACTTTGGCCTCAAGAGTTTGGATGAACTGCCCACACTGCAGCAAATTCGTGATCTTGATTCCATTAACCGAGAACTGGAACTGGCTGATCCGGGCAGTGAAATCCCGGAAGATGAAGCGCTTTCTCAATTGACTGAATCCGCTGTCAATTTACTGGATGATGAAGATGCGCAAGCCGATGAAGCCGATGTTTTTGCTGAGCCGGAACATCTCGCAGAGGTGATTGCGATCCATCCTGAACCTGATAGTTCAGCAGATCTTACAGCAGACAATGAGCAAACCTCTGAATCGACCAATGATGACCAGATAATGGCTTTAACCGAAGAGAGCATACAGACTGATTCAGATGAAACGAGAAAAGAGTAACAAACAAGCGCCGGCTGCAACGGGTGAACGATTGCAGAAAGTGCTGGCAAATGCTGGATTCGGTTCGCGACGCGAATTGGAAAAGCAGATTGAAGCCGGTGAGGTTTCAGTCAATGGCGAGACGGCTAAACTGGGTGACAGGGTAACCCCAGAGGACATCATCTATATAGGACGGACCCGAGTGGGGGCGTGGCGACTCAAGCCACAGGAACACCAGACGATTGTTTATAATAAACCCGAAGGGGTGCTGGTCACTCGGAGTGATCCAGAAGGTCGGTCGACAGTATTCACTCAATTGCCTAAATTGGTAGGTGGGCGCTGGATTGCTGTTGGGCGTCTCGATTTGAACACCACTGGGTTGATGCTATTTACTACGGATGGTGAGTTGGCCAATAAGTTGATGCACCCCTCACAACTGATCGAGCGGGAGTATGCCGTTCGAGTCAACGGTGATGCCACTGAGGAAAAGCTCAAGCAGCTTGTTAACGGCGTTGAGCTGGATGATGGCCCGGCTCGATTTGAAGAGATTGTGGAATCTGGCGGTGAAGGGAGAAATCGTTGGTTCCATGTCGTGATCATGGAAGGGCGTAACCGCGAGGTTCGACGACTTTGGGAAGCGGTGGACCTGAAAGTCAATCGACTAAAACGGGTGCGTTATGGCCCCATATTCCTGGATAGTAGTCTTGCTGTGGGCAAATATCGGGCGCTCACCGAAGATGAACTGAAGGAGTTGGTGGTGGCGACCGCCGGAGAAAAAAGTGCCGAAGCTCCCAAAAAAGGCCGCGCTAAAAAAATGGCTGTAAAAGGCAGGGCACCCCGTCGAAAATCACCCGTCAAGAGATGACGGTAAATGGGTCTCTTGCAGAGGCCGATCTCCGTAATATATACGACCGGCTATTGGCAGAATATGGTCCACAGCAGTGGTGGCCGGGAGAGACCTCGTTCGAAGTGATGGTGGGTGCCGTGTTGACCCAGAATACGGCCTGGCCAAATGTTGAACGTGCTATTCAAAACTTGAAGCAGGCCGGAATACTCTCGCCACAAGCGATTGATCACTCTCCACAAACGGCGCTTGCGGATCTTCTGCGGCCTTCCGGCTACTTTAATGTAAAGGCTGTTCGATTAAAGAATCTGTGTAAGTGGGTTCTGGAGTTGGGACTTGAAGAGGGCCGGGATCTCTCTACGGACTCATTGCGATCAACCTTACTCGCAGTGAATGGGATAGGTCCAGAGACAGCGGATGATATCCTTCTGTATGCCTACGATAGACCTGTATTCGTGATCGATGCGTATACCCGACGGATTTTTTCAAGAATAGGACTCGTGTCCGGTAATGAATCCTATGAGACGCTCCGAGCACAGTTTGAACGTGAGCTTGGTGCTAGTGCAGCAATTTATAACGAGTATCATGCATTGATTGTCTATCACGCCAAGTACGCTTGTCGCGTAAAACCGCGCTGTGATCAGTGCATAATCAAGTTACATTGCCAGTTCAGTAAGAAATAGTATGATTGTCTTACGAATGACCTGAAAAATTTTTCGCCTAACTGATAAAGGCAATGTTAATATTATCCTTTTAGACGACGATGGGAACACGCATGGCATACGATAAGATTATAGTTCCGGCTGATGGTGAAAAAATCACCGTAAATTCCGATTTTTCCCTCAGCGTGCCCAATCACCCGATCATCCCCTTTATTGAAGGTGACGGTATCGGTATTGATATCACGCCCGTGATGATTAAGGTGATCAATGCGGCGGTGGAAAAGGCCTATAACGGCGAACGTAGTATTGCTTGGATGGAAATCTATGCCGGTGAAAAGGCCAATAATCTCTACGGTGGGGATACCTGGCTGCCCGATGAAACCTACGAAGCAGTAAAAGAGTTTGCTGTTTCCATTAAAGGCCCACTCACGACGCCTGTTGGCGGTGGGATGCGCTCACTGAACGTTGCATTGCGTCAAGTGCTCGACCTCTATGTCTGCCTGCGTCCTATTCGATATTACGATGGCACTCCAAGTCCGCTGAAGCGTCCAGACCTTACTAATATGGTGATCTTCCGTGAAAATTCAGAAGACATCTATGCCGGTATCGAATGGGAAGAGGGGACCGATGATGTGAAGAAGATTATCGATTTTCTTCAGAAGGAGATGGGTGTTACCAAGATTCGTTTCCCTGAGTGTTCCGGTATCGGTGTGAAGCCCGTATCGCGTGATGGTACCCGTCGTCTGGTTCGTAAGGCCCTGCAGTATGCCATTGATAACGATCGCAGCTCTGTTACCTTGGTGCACAAGGGAAACATCATGAAATTTACCGAAGGTGCCTTCAAAAATTGGGGCTATGAAATCGCCAAAGAAGAGTTTGGTGCGGTCGAAATTGACGGTGGACCTTGGTGTCGCTTCAAGAATCCTAAAACCGGCAATGAAATTACTGTAAAAGATTCAATTGCGGATGCCTTCCTTCAGCAGATTCTTCTACGTCCCGCAGAGTATGACGTGATTGCTACCCTGAATCTGAATGGTGATTATGTCTCTGATGCGCTCGCGGCTCAGGTGGGTGGTATTGGCATTGCACCAGGCGCCAATTTGTCAGATGACGTGGCCATGTTTGAAGCAACCCACGGTACTGCGCCAAAGTATGCAGGCCTGGATAAGGTGAACCCCGGTTCCTTGATTCTGTCAGCTGAGATGATGCTACGTCACATGGGTTGGATTGAGGCCGCAGATTTGGTTGTTAAGGCGATGTCTGGCGCTATCAAGGCTCAGACAGTCACCTATGACTTTGAACGACTCATGGATGACGCTACGCTGTTGAGTTGCTCGGCCTTTGGTGATGCCATGATTGACAATATGTAAACCGAAAAAACGCGTACTAAAAAGGCCTGCAGTGATATTTCACTGCAGGCCTTTTTGTGTATTAGAGCTCATGATTTACAGATTACGCAGTTTTAAGAACACCTGCCCGCTTAACATTAGGGTGCTAAGTGGGTGCAGCATTAATTATTCTGTATTCCCGGATTCAATGCTCAGCAGGTGAGGCCGGGATAATACCTGAAATCAGATCTCTGTTACCGATTGAAGATTGGCTGCATGTAGCCCTTTTGGACCCTCTTCCAGTTCAAATTGAACCTTCTGGCCCTCTTTCAGTGTTTTATAGCCATCCATTGTGATAGCGGAAAAGTGGATGAATATATCTTGCTCGCCATGATCCGGGGTTACAAACCCATAGCCCTTTGCGTTGTTGAACCATTTTACAGTGCCAGTTGCCATAACGCGTACTCCTCCAGTACTCCAGTACAGACTCATTTCGCTTCGGCATGGATGGTTGGGCTATAGTTATTGGACGCTGCCCTTTACATCATGCTTGCCACGACTACTTGAGAGGGTTGAAAACAGAGTAGCTATAAAATAAATTTCTACCCCTCTCAATCTAATTAGTATAACGATTCGGTAGAATTGGTCAAATATTATACATTTTTCTTAAATATAATAGGGTAGTACGACTAGATCATTTTGGCGTTAAATAGGCGATAATTGATAACCAAGGGTTATTGCATGTTAAGGATTTAACCCCACTTTATAATTTTCCTTAAGTTCGTAATATTACGGAACAAATTTTTACTAGAATTGGATTATGACGGATAAATCGAACCCTTATGACGATGATGGTGGATTGGCGGTTGAGACGGCAAAGCCTAAACTCAAAAGACCACCTATGTATAAGGTACTACTGTTGAATGACGACTATACTCCCATGGAGTTCGTGGTCTTGGTGCTGGAGTCTTTTTTCAAACTGAACCGTGAGAAAGCGACTCAGATCATGTTGAATGTTCACACGCGTGGCGTTGGCGTTTGTGGCGTCTACACTAAGGATGTAGCAGAGACGAAAGTGGCACAGGTGAATGAATTTTCCCGAAGCCATCAACATCCACTGCTTTGTGCTTCGGAGGAAGCATGAGACAGGATGTCGAACTGTTCGATGATTAGGTAGTCAATAGATTGTACGACCTGTATTTGTCACGCTATGTTACCAGGAAGCGAAGTCTGCCATGTTAAGTAAAGAGCTAGAACTCACCCTCAATCAGGCCTTCATGGAGGCCCGAGACAGGCATCATGAGTACATGACGGTGGAACACCTGTTGTTGGCTTTGCTGGATAATCCAACAGCCGCCAATGTCTTGCGGGCATGCGGGGCAGATACAGAGGCTCTGCGACAGGATATCGATCAATTCATTGAGGAAACCACTCCGTTACTGCCCGATGACACTGAGCATGAAACCCAGCCAACACTCGGTTTTCAGCGGGTTCTCCAGCGGGCGGTTTATCATGTCCAATCCTCGGGGCGTGATGAAGTGACCGGGGCTAATGTGCTGGTCGCTATTTTTAGTGAGCAAGAGTCCCAGGCTGTGTTCTTTTTGCATCAGCAGGATATCGCCCGCCTCGACATCGTTAATTATATCTCCCATGGCATTTCTAAGGTTCATGGTGAATCAGAACAGCAGAGTGAGATCGGCAGAAGCAGCGAAGAGATTGAAGTGGACTCTTCTTCATCAAATCCGCTGGAAAATTTTGCTTCTAACCTGAATGAACAGGCGAAACTTGGGAAAATTGATCCCTTGATTGGCCGCAGTAATGAAATTGAGCGTACGATTCAGATTCTTTGTCGCCGGCGCAAAAACAATCCACTGCTGGTCGGTGAAGCGGGTGTGGGTAAGACCGCTATCGCAGAAGGATTAGCCAAGAAAATTGTAGACAGCCAAGTGCCAGAGATTCTCTCTAAATGTACGATCTATTCACTGGATCTGGGTAGCCTGGTTGCCGGAACAAAATATCGTGGAGATTTCGAGAAGAGACTCAAAGCAGTATTGGCGCAACTTAAAAAAGAACCCGAAACAATACTCTTTATTGACGAGATTCATACCGTCATTGGCGCGGGTGCCGCGTCAGGCGGTGTTATGGATGCGTCTAACCTGATCAAGCCCGTATTGGCCTCTGGTGAATTGCGCTGTATCGGATCTACTACCTATCAAGAGTTTCGCGGGATTTTTGAAAAAGATCGGGCGCTTGCGCGGCGTTTTCAGAAGATTGATGTTGAAGAGCCCTCGGTGGAAGAGACCATTGAGATCCTTAAGGGCTTGAAAAGCCGCTTCGAGGCGCACCACAAGATCAGTTACTCGATGGAGGCATTGAGAACTGCCGCCGAACTTTCTGAGCGGTATATCAACGACAGGCATCTGCCTGACAAGGCGATCGACGTCATTGATGAGGCAGGAGCCAGTGTCCAGTTGATGGATGCTGAAAACAGAAAAACCAGCATTGAAGTGGCGGATATTGAGAATATTATTGCCAAAATGGCACGTATTCCACCCAAGAGCGTCTCCGTCTCCGATGTTGAAGCATTGAAGAATCTTGACCGTGATCTAAAGATGGTGGTCTATGGTCAAGATGAGGCTATCTCCACCTTAACAGCGGCGATTCGTATGAGTCGTTCTGGTCTCGGATCAGATCAAAAACCTGTGGGGTCATTCCTGTTCGCGGGTCCAACAGGTGTTGGTAAAACTGAAGTTACACGACAACTTGCAAGAATTTTGGGTATTGAATTGATCCGCTTTGATATGTCTGAATACATGGAGCGTCATACCGTTTCGCGCCTCATTGGCGCCCCTCCTGGGTATGTAGGTTATGACCAGGGTGGTTTGTTAACTGAGGAGATTAGTAAACATCCACACTCTGTTCTGTTATTGGATGAAGTAGAGAAGGCCCATCCTGATGTGTTTAACCTGTTACTGCAGGTAATGGATCATGGGACACTGACGGATAACAATGGCAGAAAAGCGGATTTCAGAAATGTCGTGATCGTGATGACTACCAATGCCGGTGCTGGGGAGATGGCACGTTCATCCATTGGCTTTACCCATCAGGACCACACGAGTGATGGTATGGAGTCGATTAAAAAGCTCTTTTCACCGGAATTCCGCAACCGACTGGATGCCATTATTCAGTTCAAATCACTGCCTCCTGATGTGATTACACATGTTGTGGAGAAGTTTGTTTTTGAATTGGAAGGTCAGCTAGAAGATAAGGGCGTAATCTTGAAGCTGGATGACAAGGCCAAATACTGGCTTGCTGAGCACGGTTATGATGCAGCGATGGGAGCTCGTCCGATGGCGCGCTTGATCCAAGAGAGGATCAAAAAGCCCATGGCAGAGGAACTGCTCTTTGGTAGCCTTACTGAGGGCGGCATAATCCGCGTGACAGTTGTAGACGGAGAGCTGGTGCTGGATATGGAGGGCTGCGCCATTCACTGACGCAGCGCAGAATCCTGATTAGCGTGCGCGGTAGGTAATGCGGCCTTTGCTCAGGTCATAGGGCGTTAACTGTACAGTGACAGTGTCGCCGGTCAAGATACGGATATAGTGCTTACGCATTTTGCCTGAGATGTGAGCGGTGACCACGTGGCCGTTTTCCAGCTCAACGCGAAACATAGTGTTGGGCAGAGTCTCAACGACTGTACCGTCCATCTCAATAAAATCTTCTTTAGCCATTCGGTTTCCTGGTTACCCTTGAGTCGCTAGCCGAGCATTATATCACAAAGCCGACTAAAACAAGCGCGCAATTATGAGTGAAAATCAACTAATGGCAAGCATTTTGTCCAATTAAATGATTTTTTGGTGTGGCTTGTTGATTGAGTTTTTGACCCAAAGTCCATCGATAAAGGCTTCATGGGGATGAAATTGATTCTTGTAGGCCATCTTTTTGCACCCCTTAATCCAATAGCCCAGATAAAGCCATGGGAGATTACGCCGTTTGCACTCTTCAATTTGCCAAAGCAGGCTGAATGTTCCCAAACTCAGGAATTCAAGATTAGGGTCGAAAAAAGTATAGACAGCAGAGAGTCCGTCGCGGAGGAGATCCGTAACGGCAATAGCAACCAGTTCATCCTTCTGGTGAAATGCAAATATGCGGCTGTCTGACCACTGGCTGGAGATAAAGTTTTGGTATTCGATCTCCGTCATGTCAGCCATCTCTCCCTCCTGGTGACGATGAATGACGTACTGTTTGAAGAGCGTGAAATGATCGGGATTGTACTCTGCCGGTTGTTCAACAATCTGGAGGTTGTCTTTCAGGCGTTTCCATGCACGTTGCTGAGTACGCCGGGGTTTGAACTGATCCACGTCTAGCCGTAGCGAGATGCACTCTTGGCAGGATGTGCAATCAGGCCGATAGATCATCTCGCCACTACGACGAAACCCCTGGTGAATCAGTTCATTGTAGAGGGCTTGCCTATGCGCTTGGTTTGGATCAACAAACAGGGTTCTGGCGATGTGTGCATCAAGATAGGAGCAGGGGTGGTCACCTGACAGGTAAAGCATGACCCTTTGTGGTTGAGATCCTTGTTGGTTCATTGTGGGTTGATGCCTTTTTGCCAAGAGCCAATAAAACCTGTCTGCTGGCAGTGGTGATTGAGTAGTTGTGTAAATGAGTCTCTGTCTATCTCTTCTGCGCCCAACGTGACCAAATGCGCGGTATAGACTTGGCAATCAATCAGTTCGAAGGCTTGTTCAGCTAAGGCATTTGCGAGATGTACGAGGGCAATCTTTGAGGCATCCCGTGACAAGCTGAACATTGACTCACCAAAGAAGACGCGACCAATCGCAACGCCGTAAAGACCGCCAACCAGGCGGTCTTCTTCCCACACCTCTGCCGAGTGTGCAAAGCCGAGCTTGTGAAGGTGAATATAAGCATCCATCATCTCATCCGTTATCCAGGTCTCTTCTCTACCGGGTTGTGGCATGGCGCAATGGTTTATTACAGATGAAAAAGCTTGATCAAAACTAAAAACATATCCACGATTACGCAGTGTTTTATTTAAGCTTTTGGAGACTTTGATTTTCTGGGGAAATAGCACCATCCTGGGGTTGGGTGACCACCAGAGTATGGGTTGTTCTTCAGAGTACCATGGGAAGATCCCCTGACGATATGCATTGAGCAGACGGACAGGGGAAAGGTCGCCGCCGACGGCGAGTAGCCCATCAGGTTCCCGTTCTGCGGAATCGACCGGGGGAAAGGGTGCGTGCGGGTTATCGGGGTCAAGTAATGAAATCATATTTTTACAGGCACTTGCCTTTTTACCAAATCTCTGCAATATGAAGAGTATAGGTATCTTGAAATAATTTCTATGGCTGAAAAAATACTCAATCTGCATGTTGGTAACACACTTCAGTTACAGCGAATCTCACCCGAGTATACCGATCGCTATACGGTCACATTGATCGGTTACCTTGAGGGGAGGGGGCTGATTGTTACCACACCGCTGGTACATGAAAAGGTCCAGTTTATAAAAGATGGGATGCGCTTTGCAGTACGCATTCTTCAAGGCAGTAATGTGATGGGTTTTATCTCGACAGTCACACACTCGGCAACCAAACCATTTCCCCATCTTCATTTGAGTTATCCGGAAAATATTGAAAGCCTTGCTGTACGCAATGCTGAGCGGATCAATGCCAATCTGCCTGCATTGGTGCGCAATACTCGGGATCCTGATAATGATGATTCGTGGCAACCCGCATTGGTGAAGGATCTCAGTATGACTGGAGCCAGGTTGGAAAGTCTTGAGCCTCTCGGTCGAAAAGGCGAACGTTTGGTGGTGAAGTTTGAGGTAGATGTGTGTGGCGAGAAGGAGCAGATTATGGTCCTGACAGATATCTGCAATCGATCAGTCATCAGTCACAATAATGATCCTGAAGATAGTCGTTACTGCTGTGGTATCTCATTTCAGCAGGTCAATCGCTTCCAGGAAGTGATGCTGAACAACTGCGTCCTGAAATTAAAGGCTCGTAGTTGAAATCTGTCAGTACACGCGTCGCATCTACAGATTTCTGGTCTGTAGATGCGACGTTTCATATAGATTATTTTGCTTCTTTTGCATCCAGATAGCGTTCAGCATCCAGCGCGGCCATACAGCCACTGCCGGCCGAGGTGATGGCTTGTCGATAGACATGATCGGCCACATCTCCTGCTGCATACACGCCTTCAATGCTGGTCTGAGTGGCGTTACCTTCCAGGCCTCCCTGTACGGTTAAATAGCCGTGGCGCATTTCGAGTTGTCCCTGGAATAGGTCCGTATTCGGTTTATGACCGATGGCGATAAATATGCCCATCAGATCGATCTCTTTGGTGGTACCATCCTTGACGTTTTTGATGCGCATCCCGGTTACACCGCTTTGATCACCTAATACTTCATCCAATACGTGGTCCCATTCAATAGTGACGTTGCCATTCTCGGCTTTCTGGATCAATTGATCGGCGAGTATTTTTTCAGAACGGAATTTGTCGCGACGATGGACAACTACAACTTCGGCTGCGATGTTTGACAGATACAGTGCTTCTTCTACCGCGGTATTGCCCCCGCCGATTACGGCAACCTTCTGGTTTCTATAGAAAAAGCCGTCACAAGTTGCGCAGGCTGAAACGCCGCGTCCTTTAAAGGCTTCTTCAGACTCCATCCCCAGATACTGCGCAGAGGCACCTGTTGCAATAATCAGGGCATCACAGGTGTAAGTGCCTTGATCGCCGGTTAAACGAAAGGGACGCTGGGTTAATTCAGCTGTGTGAATATGATCAAAAATCACCTCGGTATCGAAGCGCTCAGCGTGCTTAAGCATCCGATCCATAAGTTCAGGACCCTGTACCCCTTCAAAATCCCCCGGCCAGTTATCTACTTCGGTGGTCGTGGTCAATTGTCCGCCTTGTTCCATGCCGGTGATTAATACCGGATTAAGATTGGCCCGTGCTGCGTACACTGCGGCGGTATAACCGGCGGGGCCGGAGCCGAGAATTAGAAGGCGACAATGCTTGGTATCACTCATGTATAATTACTCCTGCTAAAAACCTTGTAGACTGAAACACACGCCTACAGATTGGCGTGATTCAGGCGGTAAGCTCGTTATCAAAGGGTATCGGAAGGTATTGGATAACCCTGATCCTCAGTGGGATTTTAAACCCAAGAGGAATTTGGGAGATGATGGTACGGAAAGCGTGATGGAGGGTAAAGACTCTTTTCGTGCAATTCCTCATTATTGGGCAGTGAGACAGTTTCGTTATGCCTTTTGATAGTCAGTTATGAAATTAGACTAAATAGTGCTTCTAACTATATAATTTAAAATCTATTTTTAACTTGGTGAATTCGGTGGCGCAGGCCAGTCAAACAGAACAATTGCAGAACAACCCGGGAACGGTCGCTGGACAGCGGTTGCGAGAGGGTGCGCTGGTGCTGCTGGTGGCTATATCCGCCTACCTGCTACTCTCGTTGGTTACCTACACAGAGAATGATCCTGGGTGGTCCTATGCAGGGCCGCGTGAGTTTGCCGAAAATGCGGGTGGTCTTGTCGGCGCCTGGCTTGCAGACGTGCTGCTCAATCTGTTTGGGCTCTGGGGATATCTGTTTCCCCTGATGGTCGGCTGGAGTGGCTGGCTTATATTAAAAGAACGCAATCCAGACAATACGCTGAATATTCCAATGGTTACGTTGCGCTGGGTTGGATTTCTATTGACCCTCATTGCAGGGAGTAGTTTAGCCGCCCTGCATCTGACCCATGTGGCCACCTTCTTACCCAGTGGTTCTGGGGGCATCTTAGGTGCTTTCTTTCAAGAGCAGCTGGTTAGTGTATTCAGTTTTGCTGGCGGCAGCCTACTACTGCTTGCCCTGATGTTATCGGGCTTTACCCTGTTCACGGGAATCTCCTGGTTCAGGGTGATGGATGGCTTGGGGGGGCTGGTACTCAGGCTTTTTCGTTATCTAGGGTCGATTCGAGGTCGCCTGGAGGAGACGCGCAGAGCGAAAGCGGTTAAAAAGAAGCGTAGCGAAACCTTCAAAGTGGAGAAGAAGCGCTTTGAGACCCGCACACCACCCAAAATCGAACCTACTATTCGTGAAGTCAAAACCAGCGAGCGGGTCGAAAAGGAGAAGCAGGTCCCGCTCTTTGATACCCCAGCTGAGGGGAGTCTGCCCCCGCTAGGTTTGCTGGATGTGGCCAGAAAGAGTGGCCTCGGCTATTCCAAAGAAGCGCTCGCAGCCATGTCGCAACTGGTTGAGCTCAAGCTAAAAGATTTTGGTATTGAGGTCGAGGTGGTGGCTGTACATCCCGGACCCGTGATCACGCTGTTTGAGTTGCAACTGGCACCGGGGACCAAGGCTAGCAAGATCACCAATCTGTCGAAAGACCTTGCCAGGGCACTCTCCACCATCAGTGTCCGTGTAGTAGAGGTGATTCCAGGTAAGACGGTTATTGGTCTGGAGATCCCCAATGAACACCGCGAAATGGTCTATCTAAGCGAAGTGCTGAAATCAGAGGCCTATGATTCCGCTAAGTCCCGCCTGACGCTTGCGCTTGGAAAGGATATCGCTGGTAATCCTGCGGTTGCGGACCTTGGCAAGATGCCGCATGCCCTGATTGCCGGTACCACCGGATCGGGTAAATCAGTGGCAATTAACGCCATGATCTTGAGTCTACTCTACAAGGCAACGCCGGAAGAGGTCAGGCTGATCATGGTGGACCCCAAGATGCTGGAACTCTCTGTCTACGAGGGTATTCCTCATCTTCTTACCCCGGTCGTCACGGATATGCGGGAGGCGGCCAATGCCTTGCGTTGGTGTGTCGGCGAGATGGAGCGCCGTTATCGATTGATGGCTTCTCTGGGCGTTCGCAATATCGCCGGTTATAACAAAAAAATCAGTGATGCAGAGAAGCGCGGCGAACCGATCAAAGATCCCCTGTTCCAGCCCAATCCCATGTTTGAGGCGCAGGAGGTACCTAACCTGAGCCGACTGCCTTATATTGTGGTCATCATTGATGAGTTGGCCGATATGATGATGGTCGTGGGTAAAAAAGTTGAAGAGCTCATCGCTCGTCTGGCGCAAAAGGCGCGGGCATCAGGTATCCATTTGTTGTTGGCTACTCAACGTCCCTCAGTGGATGTTATTACAGGCCTTATCAAGGCCAATATACCTACCCGAATTGCTTTCCAGGTTTCGTCCCGCATTGATTCAAGGACCATCCTTGATCAGATGGGGGCCGAGCATCTTCTAGGGCATGGCGATATGCTCTATATGCAGCCTGGCGGCAGTATTACCCAGCGCATGCATGGCGCCTTTGTGGATGATAATGAAGTCCATCGTGTGGTTGAGCATCTCAAAAAGACCGGTGCACCAAATTATATTGAGGAGATTCTCAGGGAACCAACCGAGATGATTCCGGGTCTCTCAGGAGAGAACGTTGATACAGAGGACAGTGATCCCTTATATGATGAAGCTGTCCAGATAGTCACTGAATCGCGACGTGCATCCATATCCGGAGTACAGCGGCGATTGAAGATTGGTTACAACCGTGCCGCCCGGCTTATTGAAGAGATGGAGCGCACGGGCATTGTTTCCGCGGCGCAGTCCAATGGAAATAGGGAAGTATTGGCCCCACCACCACCCGAGATGTGATGTGATTTTCAATAAATACTTAATCCGGTTGTGCGTCTTTATTCAATTGGCGCTCTCCCTCTCGACATCTTCTGCCAATACTGGACTGCAGCAGATGGATGTCTTTCTGAATGAGTTGCAGAGCCTGCAGGCGCGTTTCGAGCAGTCAGTGTTGGACCCTCAACAGCGACAGGCGGCTCGTTCACAGGGGATTTTTTCCATGCAGCGTCCGGATCTCTTTCGCTGGGATTACTCGGAGCCTGATAAGCAACAAATCGTTGCAGATGGTAGGCAGATATGGTTGTTGGACCCAGAACTTGAGCAGGTGAGTGTTCAGACGCAAGATACCGCTCTGAAGGGAACCCCTGCGCAATTTTTGATCGGTGGCGATCCGGTTGCGAAGCACTTTGAGGTGATTGATATCGGGGATAGTCAGGGCTTTGCCTGGGTTGAACTGATCCCAAGAGATAAAGAGAGCCAGTTTGTTCGGGTGTTGCTTGCATTCAGTGATAACCAATTGCATCGTATGGAGATGACAGATGCTTTCGGTCAGATTACGCGTTTCCAATTCTACGATATTAAACAAAATCCAGTCTTTGAACGGGGCTTTTTTGTCTTTACCCGGCCCGATGCCTTCGACCTTTATCAACAGTAGGCATAAGCGCTGTGACCTCTTCTACTGATCTGTTCGCCAGCGATGCACCTGAACGGATAAGACCCCTTGCCGATCGCATGCGTCCTGAGACGCTTGAACAGTTTCTTGGTCAGTCCCATATCGTGGGTGAGAGTAAACCGTTACGCATGGCAATCGAATCAGATCGCCTACACTCCCTGATCTTCTGGGGGCCACCCGGTACGGGTAAAACCACCTTGGCTACTCTGATTGCTCGACACTCGGGTGCCCAGTTCCTGAGTCTCTCTGCGGTACTTTCGGGAGTAAAGGATATCCGTGCGGCTGTCGACAAGGCGCGAGAGGCACAGCGTCTTGATGGCCGAAAAACAGTACTGTTTATTGATGAGGTGCACCGCTTCAACAAGTCTCAGCAAGACGCCTTCCTGCCTCATGTGGAAGATGGCACTGTCCTGTTTATAGGTGCGACAACTGAGAACCCTTCATTTGAATTGAACAACGCCCTATTGTCCCGGGCACGCACCTATGTCCTGAAAAGTCTGGATGTGGACGATCTGGAACAGATCATTGACCAGGCGTTAGCAGACCGCGAACGCGGATTAGGTGATCGTGAGTTGACGCTGGCGCCGGAGTTGCGTCGCATACTGGCTGAAGCAGCCGATGGAGATGCGCGGCGTGCTCTTAATCTATTGGAAATATCGGCAGATCTTACGACGGATCAGATTATCTCCCAGTCTGCCGTGAAAGAAGTTGTTGCCGGTAGTGTCCGTCGCTTTGATAAGGGCGGGGACGCCTTCTATGATCAAATCTCTGCACTGCATAAATCGGTGCGCGGTTCTGCACCAGATGCCGCCCTCTATTGGTTTGCTCGGATGATTGATGGGGGGTGTGATCCACTCTATGTGGCACGACGTGTGGTGCGGATGGCTTCTGAAGATATTGGTAATGCTGATCCGCGCGCCCTGACAGTGGCCTTGAATGCTTGGGAGACGCAGGAACGACTGGGGAGTCCTGAAGGGGAGCTGGCGATTGCGCAGGCAGTCCTTTATCTGGCCTGTGCTCCGAAGAGTAATGCAGTCTATATGGCGTACAAGGCCGCCATGCAGGATATTCGTAATGCAGGCTCCCATGAGATACCCGTACACCTGAGGAATGCGCCCACCCGCCTCATGAAAGAGTTAGGCTATGGGCACAACTATCGCTATGCGCATGATGAGCCGGATGCTTATGCCGCAGGAGAGCATTATTTCCCGGAGTCAATGCATGAGACCCGCTATTATTTCCCCGTAAAACGCGGTTTAGAGATCAAGATCGGTGAAAAACTGGATCGACTAAGGGCTCTGGATAAGCAGGCGCGGGGTGAAAAGTAAGCGAGTGCATAATCATCACCATTGGATATGCTGAGTATTCTCAATACCTAACTGCGTGTAAAATGCCTCTTTTTGTTGAAATGCTATCGGAGCATTGACCATTGTCTCAGGTTTTGACTATTGCTGCTGGAGGGGCCGTTGGCGCATTGATGCGTTTTTGGGTCTCCAATGGCATTTATGCTGTGCTGGGGCGTGGTTTTCCTTACGGAACCTTGGCGGTAAATGTGCTCGGCTCGTTCGTGATGGGTCTGCTGTATATCCTGTTTCTGGAGCGGATGAGTGTCAGCCCAGAATGGAGAGGGGCCTTGTTGATTGGTTTCCTCGGGGCATTTACCACCTTTTCTACCTTCTCTATTGAAACACTGAATCTTGTCGAACAGGCTGAGTATGCCAAGGCAGGATTAAATATGATCTTGTCAGTAGCCGCCTGCTTGTTCGCCTGTTGGGGTGGTGTCATTCTAGGGAGACAGATATGAGTACCAAGCCTGTAACTATGGTTCGAATCTATCTGACAGAAGGAACACATCAGTATCAGCAGATACTGGCGTTACTGCATGACCAGGAGCAGGTGGCGGGGGTAACCGCATTTCGTGGCATAACCGGCTTTGGGCGATCGGGGAAAATTCACTCCTCTAGCTTACTGGATATGTCACTGGACCTACCGATGATTTTGGAGTTCTTCGACGAACCGGCAAAAGTTGAAATCGTACTGAATCATCTTAATTCTTTAATCAAGCCAGGCCATATCGTTAGTTGGCCCGCAAATGTAAATAGTGGTGAATAAAAAATGCTCGACCCTCGCTTACTGAGAAATGAACTTGAAGAGACCGCAACGAAACTTAAACGTCGTGGTGTTGAGTTGGATGTTGAGCGGATAAAGACGCTGGAAGATTCCAGGAAGCATCTGCAGGTCGCTGCCCAGGAATTGCAGAATGAGCGGAACAGCCGATCCAAACAGATCGGTAAGGCCAAGGCGTCAGGGGAGGATATTCAACCCTTGCTGGATGAGGTTGCCCATCTAGGTGACAGGCTCAAGACGGCTCAAGATGATTTGAATGATGTTCAGGTGCAGTTAAGTGAGATCGCCCTGGGTATTCCAAATATTCCCCATCCGTCGGTTCCAGACGGGAGAGATGAGGCTGATAATAGAGAAGAGCGTCGTTGGGGAGAGCCCAAGGTATTTGGTTTCGAGCCCAAAGATCACGTTGATCTTGGTAGCGCAAAAGGGTGGATGGATTTTGAAACTGCCGCCAAGATAACCGGCTCTCGCTTCGTCACTATGCAAGGGCCGCTGGCCCGTATGCATCGGGCGTTGGCGCAATTTATGTTGGATATTCACACGAGTGAGCACGGTTACACCGAGGCCTATGTCCCATTTATGGTGAATGCTGACAGCCTTCAGGGAACCGGCCAATTGCCCAAGTTTGAGGAGGATCTCTTCAAACTGGCGGGCGAGTTTCCCTACTATCTTATTCCAACGGCAGAAGTGCCTGTCACCAATCTCGTCCGAGATACGATTGTTGAAGATGTCGACATGCCCCGCAAGTGGGTTTCACAAACGCCATGCTTTAGGAGTGAGGCCGGATCATACGGCCGGGATACGCGCGGCATGATACGCCAGCATCAGTTTGAGAAAGTTGAAATGGTGCAGGTTGTCAGGCCCACCGACTCTTATGCGGCATTGGAAGTGTTGACCGGGCATGCTGAGAATATCCTGCAGAAGCTAGGGTTGCCCTATCGTGTGGTTACCTTGTGTACTGGCGATATCGGTTTCTCAGCAGCTAAAACTTATGACATTGAGGTGTGGCTACCGGCACAGAATACCTACCGCGAGATATCATCCTGTTCAAACTTTGAGGATTTTCAGGCGCGTCGTTTACAAGCGCGTTGGCGTAATCCGGAAACCGGGAAACCTGAGTTGGTTCATACCTTGAATGGATCAGGTCTCGCCGTTGGCCGGACACTGGTTGCAGTGATCGAGAATTACCAACAAGAAGACGGTAGTATCGTTGTGCCAGAGGTTTTAAGACCCTACATGGGCGGTGTAGATCGTTTGGTTTGATGAATCAAAGTCAGGTACAAAAAAGCGGCCAATCGGCCGCTTTTTTGTACCTGAAGAAACATAAACCCTAAACCATCATCACCAAGAGGATGACAAAGGCAACAACAGCGACCAAGGGGATAACGGCAGCCATCCAATCCCCTTGGCCTGCTTTCGGGCCATTCTTCATCCAGTGCATCGCCCTGGGAAAGAGGAAGAAAATCATCATGCCGATGGTCACGGCCATGGCAATCTGTAGCCAGATATTGTCCATTATTATCTCCAACAAAAACCCCGGCATCTGGCCGGGGTTTGATCCGATTAAGTTCAGATCAGGATATTAGTCATCCCCACCGAAAACGCCCAGAATCTGCAGCAGAGATATAAAGATATTGAAGATAGCCATGTACAGGCTGTAAGTGGCGTAGATATAGTTTGTCTCGCCGCCATTTATCATCTGACTGGTCTGGAATAGGATGTAAGCGCTCATCAGCAGCATGACACCAGCGGAAATAGCCAGTGACAGGAAGGGCAGGCTCAGGAAGATGTTTGCAACAATGGCAACCATCATCACCAGCATGCCAGCAAATACAAACCCACCCATGAAGCTGAAATCACGTTTGCTGGTCAATGCGTAACCTGAAAGACCCAGAAAGATAACGCCGGTACCACCGAGCGCCGTAGCGATAGTCTGTGGACCATGGGGTAGCTGCAGATAGAGGGTAAGAATCGCGCCGAGCCCAAAACCGAGCATGCCGGTAATCAGGAAGATGACCCCCAGGCCCGCAGATGAATTAGCCGTGCGCGGTAGCACGAACATACCCAGGAGCATTGCACCAATTACTGAGATGAGATAAGCCATCGGTGGCATGGCGAAGAACATGGAAACCATCGCCATCACGCCGCTGAACAACAGTGTTGCAGAAAGCAGCATATAGGTGTTCTTGATGACTTTATTTACCGCCAGTGCACTTTGTGCAGGTTGAGCGATAGTCTGGTTAAATCGATTCATTTTGCATTTTCTCCAGGTAATTCAATGGTTACGCAATTTGTCTAGCCGACCAATCTATTTAGTATGACTACAAAATAATAAGTTGGTTCATGGCGATTAGGTTGATCATAGCATAATGAATTGTGGCGGGAGATCAATAATTCAAGAGTAAAATAAGTCTTCTGAAGTACTGGCGTAACCTTTGAGGATCGGGTATATTTCGCAACTCAAAAATTTGGAGAGATGGCAGAGCGGTTGAATGCACTGGTCTTGAAAACCAGCGAGGGTTTGTAGCCCTCCCAGGGTTCGAATCCCTGTCTCTCCGCCACATAGCAAAAACCCTGTAAATTCAACGAGTTACAGGGTTTTTTCTTGCCTCATATAACCCCGTTCTAACCCCTATAAGTCAGCTGTTTGATGAATCACATGATTCTTTATTCAAGCTCACCTCTATAACCTGTTCGCCGTTTCTCCTTTGTCGGGAGTTCTCTCCTCAGCTACGGTGATGTGTCCATCATCGGTAACTTTGATCGTGAGGAAATTCTCTCCACTTATTGCAGTATTTATTACATTGCTCAGATGTGGAATTTACGTAGGTCAAGCCTTTTCCATGTAAAATAGCGATCTGTACCACTTAATAGTACATCTGATTGTAGTAAATGAAGGATGTGATGACTCAATGGCGATAATTGACGTATTTAATGGCGATGCAGATGGCATTTGTGCCTTACTGCAGATGCGTCTGGCTGATCCACAAAAAAGCACCTTGGTGACGGGTGTAAAGCGTGATATTCAGCTATTAAGCCGGGTCGATGCAAACAACGATGACCAGCTGAATGTGTTTGATATCTCAATGGAGAAGAACCATACGGATCTTATTCGTCTGTTGGGTCAAGGAGTTAACGTATTTTATGTCGACCATCATAGAGCGGGTGAGGTTCCCCAGCATCCACACTTAAACGCTATAATAAATACGGCACCAGAGACCTGTACCAGTTTGTTGGTTAATGACTACTTGGGTGGTCAATTTAAAGCATGGGCGATTACGGCGGCGTTTGGTGACAATATGATTCGCCAAGCAGAATCGATTGGACGCACTATGCACTATTCTGCCGATAGAATCAGTCAACTGGAGGTATTAGGGGTTTGCCTAAATTATAATGGCTATGGTGAAACGATCGACGATTTGCACATAGCACCTGACAAGCTTTATTTATCACTGCTGGATTACCCTGAGCCGATTGATTTCGTTAATGATTCATCTTCCTGCTACTCATTACTTAAGGCAGGTTACTATGATGATCTCACTCTCGCGGGGCGTGTAAAGTGTGATTTTCAGACAGAAGCGATCAAAATAATAATATTACCCGATGAGCCTTGGGCTAGAAGAGTGAGTGGGGCTTTAGGGAACCAGCTGACCAACGCTGATCCAGATCGGGCACATGCTGTGTTGACAGGCAATCATCAGGGCGGATATTTGGTGAGTGTACGGGCGCCACTCTCCAAGCGATCGGGCGCTGATGAAGTTTGTGGCATGTTTCCAACTGGTGGCGGCAGGGCAGCAGCAGCGGGTATTAATCATTTACCCCTTGATTCATATGATGAATTTGTCGTTGCAATGCAGAAAATGTATCAAAAACAGGTTTGATTACTGAGCCAAAGCCTCTATCTAATTTAACCTTTAGATTTAAATGAATGCTTTTCAAGAGCAGTCAAGCTCGATAATATAAGGTGATAATTAAGAATGAAATGACTTGAGCGGGTGGTTTCGGCTTAAAAAAATTAACAAGGCCATATGATTGGCTTGAATTTTACTATTTGCTATTCCAATCATTCTGGATTTTTGTTCAGTAACTTTAATGGGGTAATCGTGTGATCAAGGTGATGCTCGTCGACGATCATGAATTGGTGCGGACTGGATTCCGCCATATTCTCAATGATTCCCAGGGTATTGAAGTTATTGGTGAGGCTGAAAGTGGTGAGGATGCGGTTCTCAAGGCCAAGCAGTTAAAACCAGATTTGGTTATGATGGATATCAACATGCCCGGAATAGGGGGCATTGAGGCAACTCGACGCATTCGAAGGCAGAATCCGGATACCCAGGTTATTGTTGTTACCGTTCTATCAGATGCCCCCTTCCCAGAACAACTGCACGAGGCTGGTGCTCTGGGTTATCTGACCAAGGGTTGTCCCGCAAATGAACTGTTTCAGGCGATCAAGGTAGTTGCTGCTGGTCGTCCCTTTATCTCCAGTGAAGTTTCGCAAAAACTTACATTGGCCAGAATGTCTGGTGCAAACCCTGATTCTCCCTTTAGCCGGCTTTCGCAACGTGAAATGCAAGTTTTAATGATGATCACTCAAGGACAAAAAACCCAGTTTATCTCAGATTCTCTCTGTCTGAGCCCCAAGACTGTGAGTACCTATCGTCATCGGCTATTTGAAAAGTTGGATGTTGAAACGGATGTTGAATTGACACTCCTTGCCCTTCGTCATGGTTTGATCACTGCTTCTGAATCATCCAGTGTTTGATCCTGCGTGTCGTCGTTGTTCTCGCCTGTCCACATTCCTGGATCAGGTGAAGTCAGATTTCCCCGACTATTTTGCCAGACCTGTTCCTCCTTTTGGGGAAGATTCTGCCCGCTTGCTGGTGGTTGGGTTGGCTCCTGGAATGCATGGTGCCAATGCAACAGGGCGTCCATTTACAGGAGATTATGCAGGCATACTGTTGTACGAAACATTGCATCGCTATGGCTTTTCCACTAAGCCAGAGTCTCTGTCTGCATCTGATGGTTTGCGATTAATTGACTGCAGAATTACCAACGCTGTTAAATGCCTACCCCCACAAAACAAGCCCCTTGGTAGTGAAATAAATACCTGTAATCAATTCCTCACAGAAGAGCTAAAGACCCTGCCAGAGGGTGGTGTTATCATCGCCCTTGGGTTAGTCGCCCATAATGCTGTGCTCAAGGCCATGGGGTTGAAGTTAAGTGCCTACAAGTTTGCCCATCTGGCGCAGCATAAAATGCCAGGCAAGATTGAACTGCTCGATTCGTATCACTGTAGTCGATACAACACACAAACACGTCGTTTAACGCCAGAAATGTTCCAGGCTGTCTTTGAGCGTGCCAGAAGTCTGCTAAACGCTCTATAATCGCCCTATGGCGCTTGAACACGGCAACACATTCTTCGATCACAAGCATTTTCTGAAAAGTCTGACCCGATTGCCGGGTGTCTATCGGATGATGGCGGGTGATGGCAGTGTGCTTTATGTTGGAAAGGCCAAGGATCTGAAGCGACGTGTCAGTAGCTATTTCACACGCGCCCAGAATCGCCGTATCCAGCTCATGGTTGCGAAAATACAGGGCATTGAGGTAACGGTAACGCATACCGAGGCTGAGGCGCTGATCCTTGAAAATAACCTGATCAAGTCGCTCAAACCAAAATATAATATCTTATTGCGGGATGATAAAAGTTATCCCTATATCTATCTCTCTGCGGATGAGTTTCCTCGGCTTGCCTATCATCGGGGAAAGCGGAAGGCTAAAGGGCGTTTTTTTGGTCCTTATCCCAATGCTGGTTCAATGCGTGAGACATTGCAGTTATTACAAAAACTGTTTCCCGTAAGACAATGTGACGACAGCTTCTATAGCAATCGATCCAGACCCTGTTTGCAATATCAGATCAAACGTTGTAGCGCTCCCTGTGTGGGATTTATTTCGGAAGAGGCCTATGCTGAGGATGTAAAAGACGCTGTACTGTTCTTAGAGGGTAGAACCGCTGAGGTCATTGATGGACTAGTGGCGCGCATGGAGAAGGCTTCCTCCGTGCTGGCGTTTGAACAAGCCGCAAGACTGCGTGACCAGATAGCCGCTTTGAGCCGAATACAGGAAAAACAGTACATAACCGGCGAGCGGGGTGATCTGGATATTATTGCCTGTAGTCAAAAAGGTGGTAGCACCTGTATCCAGCTGTTTTTAATTCGACATGGACGCAATCTTGGCAATAAGGCCTTTTTTCCAAATACGGCAGGAGTAGATAACGAGGGTGAGATACTGTCGGCGTTCATCACTCAGTACTATCTTGGCAAACAGATTCCGGCTGAAATTATCGTGAGCCACCCGCCCGATGACCGGGCTTTACTTGAAGAGGTATTGTCACTGGAGGCGGGGCGTCAAGTGAACGTGCGCCAAAAGGTGAGGGCCAACAGAGCCCAATGGCTTCGCATGGCGATGCAGAATGCGATGTTGGCTTTGGATGCAAAGCTGGCAAGTAAAGCGGGTATGAGAGATCGACTAGAGGCACTGCAGCGAGGACTCAATCTTGACGATACACCCAGCAGAATGGAGTGCTTTGATATCAGTCATACCAGTGGTGAGCTAACGGTTGCGTCCTGTGTGGTGTTTGACTCGAATGGACCTTTAAAAACAGATTATCGGCGTTTTAATATTGAAGGGATCCAGGGGGGGGATGATTATGCGGCGATGACACAGGCGCTGACCCGTCGTTACACACGCATCCAGTCTGGGGAAGGTGTATTACCGGACATATTGTTTATTGACGGAGGAAAAGGGCAACTTCACGCTGCGGCGAATGTATTGGAAGAGCTTGCTATCGTCGGCGTATTGTTAGTAGGTGTTGCCAAAGGTCCGGATAGGCGAGCAGGGATGGAGCAGCTTTTCTTGTTAGGGGAAGATCTGCCCATTATACTGCCTGCAGATTCGCCGGCTTTACATCTGATTCAGCAGATTCGTGATGAAGCGCATCGCTTCGCCATTACAGGGCACCGTCAGCGCAGGAACAAAAGTAGAAAGACGTCGGTTCTTGAACAGATAAGCGGCATCGGTGCTAAGAGACGCCAGGGTCTGTTGAAACATTTTGGCGGAATTCAAGGGATTGCTAGGGCCGGGATTATAGATTTGGAGCGGGTTGAGGGCATTAGCCGGACATTGGCTGAACAGATCTATGCCGCTTTTCACGAAGAATAGACGAGACGCATGTTCAAAAATATACCCAACATACTGACGCTCTTGCGGATACTTCTAATTCCAGTCTTCGTGATTATATTTTATCTGCCATGGCAGCATGCCGCACAGGCCTGTGCATTGGTGTTTGCATTAGCGGCTATCACAGATTGGTTTGATGGTTATCTCGCTAGAAAATTGGAGCAGGTATCTGCATTGGGTGCGTTTCTGGATCCTGTGGCAGATAAATTAATGGTTGCAGCAGCGTTGATTCTGCTTGTTCAACAAGATCCCATACCGGGATTGGCGATACCTGTACTGGTGATTATCGGGCGCGAAATTACAATTTCTGCTCTGCGGGAGTGGATGGCAGAGGTAGGTGCCCGGGCGACTATTGCCGTATCGGCCATAGGTAAGATAAAAACCGCTTTTCAGATGACGGCGATCTTTCTAATGATCTATCGCGATGATTTCTTTACTCTGCCGATGTATACCATAGGATTTGTACTGCTCTATGTTGCAGTCATTCTGACGCTCTGGTCGATGGTCATGTATATCAAGGCCGCTTGGCCCAGCCTGAATGATCAGTCACTCGTTGAAGAGGAAAAAAACGGCTAGTCGAGCAATCTACGGCTTGACACGGTCGGCTGGGAGACTACAATAGCCCGCGCATCAGGCGATGCGGGAATAGCTCAGCTGGTAGAGCACAACCTTGCCAAGGTTGGGGTCGCGAGTTCGAATCTCGTTTCCCGCTCCAAGTATTCAGAATACCCCGGGTAACAGCTCGGGGTTTTCTTCTTCAGGTAGTGGAAAAATCCTGAAAAATACAGGATACTTGCGCCCCTGAAAAGAAAAATGGCTGAGTAGCAAAGTGGTTATGCAGCGGTTTGCAAAACCGTCTACCTCGGTTCGACTCCGGGCTCAGCCTCCATTTTTTATCCGCTTTATAAAAAGACCCTGCCCGGGTGGCGAAATTGGTAGACGCAGCGGACTTAAAATCCGCCGGTCATTGCGACCGTGCCGGTTCAAGTCCGGCCCCGGGCACCATTCTTTGTTTCAAATAATCAATCTGGTTTTAACCGAAAGCTCGTCTTCGGGAGATTCTGCGTGGTTTGACTCTGCTATTTGTTGAATAATGGACAATGTTTTTCAGTTGATGGAAGTAACGGATATTTAAGTATGCGAATATTGGTAACCGGTGGTGCGGGATATATTGGCTCACACACATGTGTTGAACTGCTTGAGGCAGGCCATGAGGTGGTTGTAGTTGATAATTTGTGTAATAGCTATCGCGAGTCATTGAATCGCGTAAAACAGATTGCAGGTAAAGATGTACTCTTTATCCAGGGTGACATACGGGATGCCGCGCTACTGGAAAATACATTTCAACAACACCCCGTTGATGCAGTGATCCATTTCGCGGGCCTCAAGGCTGTGGGTGAATCCACCGAGATTCCACTCGACTACTACCAGAATAATATCGCAGGTACGCTTACCTTATTGGAGGCGATGAAATCCGCAGGGGTGAAAACTTTTGTATTTAGCTCATCTGCCACTGTGTATGGTGATCCTGAAGCCCTGCCCATTCGTGAAGAGTTTCCGTTATCTGCTTCAAATCCTTATGGGCGTTCAAAACTCATTATTGAGGATATTCTGCGAGATATATATGCATCGGATAAATCCTGGAATATCTCTATTCTTCGTTATTTCAATCCAGCCGGTGCACATAAGAGCGGCCTGATTGGTGAAGATCCCAATGGAATACCCAATAATCTGATGCCCTATATAGCTCAAGTAGCTGCCGGGAGATTGGAGCAGTTATCGGTGTATGGAAATGACTATCCAACAGCAGATGGCACAGGGGTGCGGGATTATATTCATGTGGTTGATCTGGCCAAAGGACACATCGCTGCACTTGATAAATTGGATGAGAAACCGGGGCTTATCATACACAACCTGGGAACAGGGCAGGGCTATTCGGTACTTGATATGGTGAATGCGTTTGTGCAGACAAGCGGTAGGGATGTTCCATACAGAATAGTCGATAGACGGCCAGGTGATATAGCGGCCTGCTATGCTGATCCGTCACTTGCGGAGAAAGAACTGGGATGGCATGCAATGCTGGGCTTGGATGCGATGTGCCAAGATGCCTGGCGCTGGCAATCTAATAACCCAAACGGGTACCGTGATAGCTGATGCTACGGCTTATTCTCGCGTGAGCGCTTCCAGTTTCAAAAAGCAACCTACTAGCAATAGCCCCATTCCTGCCAAAAGCAGGCTTTGTAAACCATATCCAGCTAAAAAGAAACTGCCCGATAGACGTGTTACACCTGCTACGAGGCATATTACTATTCCAAGAAATCCAATGAGTGAACCAATGTTGGAAAGCAGGGAAGCCATAATCTTCTCCTAGTGTTTTATTGTTCTACTGTTTATATACTGTCTCGAACAGGGGGTCTACTCGAAAATATCTATTTCGGATTCAGACTCCTTATGTCCACCCGTTTTTTTACCTGAATCGGCACCTCGATTCTCTCTCCATTCTTTATAAGGTCTTAAGTATGCCTTGTAAAACAGATGCGGTATTAGTAAGTGCAAAGGCATCCGAAGGTAATGGGATCTAATATATAAGAACCATCTCGCTATACCCGTAAACCAATCGTTACTGCTTTTGTGCGCTGGGGCGAGCGCTCTTAAAAAGAGGTGATCCATGAAAAACTGAACAGGATAGGCCGGCTTATCGAGTTGTTTCGAGTTTAATGCTTTTAAAGGTATCGGTGTATTAAGGATTTTTGAGGTATATCTTAGTGCATAAAAGAGAGGACGAGATAAGTCAATTTCATTGGCACGGTTTATCAGGGTTTCCCAGAAACTTGCGTCATTCCCAAAATGTCGTAATAGCCGGTCGAGGTCCACCAGATCACGCAGTCCATGCTCTAGCTCTCCATCATGAAAAAGATGAGTTGCGCTATGAAGAATCATATCGGCAGGACATAGCGTGTAGAGCTCGAATGATTCATCGATCTGAACAGAAGCCTGAATCATTTTTTCCGGGTCAGGATGCAGGCGTGCTGTGAGTGGTAGTATGTTGTGGTGGACGTCTATGGTGCTGTGTCGACCAACATGCTGTAACGGGGGTATTTCATGCATCCATTTACGGTAATAGCGCTGGTCATAGTCATCATTATGCGTGGTTAACCATCCCCATTGATGAAGCTTCTCTTCGGCGTCATTGATAACTGTTTTGGGCACAAGTATATCGATATCGCTGAAAAATCTACCGGGAGCAGGTGGAAGATCTGCATGTAGGTATGCTGCCCCTTTGAGTAAAAGTAAGGGTGTTCCGATTGATTCGAGTGCTTGGTATATTTGCAGAATTTCCCAGCGAGCCGCTTCGTGCTGCTTGGTGGCAAGTACTTCGTCAGATTTAAGATGGTTCTTTGGTTTTTCGGGTATCGAAGAAAAAATGCCTTCTGCCATAAAGCGATGGTAAAGATGTGCCAGCAATTCAGAACTTCGGGCTTGGCGAATAAGGAGATCCCACTGAGTATCGCTCAGATTTTTAACTGATTCTGGATTTACAAGAGCTTCTACGACAAGATTCATATTGAACGCTATTCCATCTGTTCAATAAGTGTATCAAAAGTCTTGATGGCTTCATCCAGACTACTGTACTCAAATTCAAAGCAGTCACAACTGCTAATCAATGACTTGATCGTTTCAAATCCTAGTTTTCCTTGGATGGAGTAGTTAAATGAATTTTCGCAAAGTGTCATAAAGGCGCGACTTTTAGTTAAGGGGGTCAGGGATGTTCTGGCGCCTGTCCGATACTTGGGAAAAGCAATAATCCTTGGGGTTGTCTTTTCCTTGCAGCGCTGAATACTCTCTATTTGAGGTTTCAGGTGAGCAATTGAGCCTTTAGTAGTATCGTTAATAGTAATGCCAAAAACTGCAGAAGAACTGAAGTTTTTGATGATATTAATGGATTCGTTTTTTAAGCTTATAGGTCGTGGGCTACTGACCAACTGACCACTGCTAGGTTCTATCAAAGCCATTTCATCAGAAAATAAGCGCCACCCACTGAGCGCTAACCCTGCACATAGTGTACTTTTTCCTGCCCCTGGTATACCTGGCAGAACAATTGCTGCGCCATTTTTTTCCAGCACGGCAGAATGAATAATGAGGTATTGATGGGCGTAATTTGAAATGCACCAATTAAGACCCCACTCGAAAATTGCGTACGCTTGTGGGCGAGGTAAGGGCTTAAAAGGTGTTATCCCATCGAATGTGAAGTTAACTTGGGGGTGGATCCAGCGCCGTATTGAATTTGGTTTATGGATATCCAGATGGAAGTCAGAAAAGCCGGCTTCAGTGGAGATTGGGTAATCGGAATAGAGCAGCGCCAGGTTTTCAATAACATCAGTAAGTTTAGTCTGCAGTCGTGTAATGAATGGACCTGTCTCTATTCTGATTCCTTCACCTTTAAGGAAGCCAGAGAAATGGTCAAACGGCAAAGCACTGATTGTATCGGTCACAATTCTATCAAGCCCAACTTTTGAAAATGAAATAGATGTGAATCTATCATCTCTTTTGGGATTGGTAAAAGGTCATGCGGGATACTGTCCGATGCGCTGAGGAGTTTGTCGAGATCCTCAGCCGTTTTCGGCGAACCCTTAAGTGCGTCGAGTAGAAGGTAGCCAAAGTAACTGATTAGAAAGGTATCCCCAGAGCCAGTGAAGTAGAGCACGATCTCATCCGAGTCATTCCACTGTGCCCAGTGATATTCTCCACTTGTCGCTAAACTCCAGGCGCTATGACTAACTTTCAGGCTGGCGCCATTTAAGTTCATTGAGTTTGTCTACAAGAAATCTTAAATCAGAGACTGATTTCTTATTTTAAGTCCTAAATCCCTGTTCTGGGCATCTACCATTATTTGGAAGAATACACTCTTCTGAGCCTTCATCATAATAGCGAGACAAGTCTGTAGCCTTCTCGCCAGCAAGAATCCGTCTGGTATCGCGATTTTCCTTGCTTGGTTTGCCTAGCCTTGAAGTATAGAAGACGTTAGCAATAAGTGTCTGAATCTGTGCGGCAGTTGGTATATTGCCACCAAACAGATGTCCAATAGCCATCGCATTAAGATAGCTGGCGGTTGCTGCTCTAGCGAATTTCATGAAAGGTTCGTCACCGCCAACGGATGGGAAAAAATCTTCTAAAGGTGTGTCGAGCGCCTTTTTTTCATCCTTGAAGTAGTGATCTCTGTTGAAGCTGCCTAAGAAAAACGCACCAAAAGTGGTGTCTTTCTCGTGATTCATGCCAGCAGTGCTCCAGCATGATCGTTCATGGTGCCAGTAGCCCGGGCTACAAGATCTACAGCTGGTCCAGTCTATGGGGACAGATGTGTTGCCAGACATAAGAACAGATACGGTACATCGCCTTCCTGTGGTAGCCCAGACAGGTTTGCTGGCTACGCTCATCAGAACAGGGGTGGCAAGTAGACTTGCTTTAGTGAAATTCCTACGACTGGTGGAAACCGGCTTCTGATCGGCCTCATTTTCAACTACACCAGATTTTTTATCATTACTGTCTGACATGGCGTCAACATCCTAGATAACAGAGCATGTGTTTATAGCGTTTAGTGGCTTCATTCCTTTAGCAGAGATTACCACTACGTGTACTATTCTATCCCAAATTTTCCTGAGTAGTGATATTACTTACCTACTGTAATACCTTACGCCTCTAGTAATGTGCCTTTCAATGAGCGTTTTCTCATCACGCCAAAGCCGACAAGACCCGATAGGAATAAGGCTAATATGGCGGGCTCAGGTACTTGGTGATTGCCACCTGGGCCGTAAGCGACTCCCGAGATGATATCGTTTGCACACGTCATAGCCCAGCGAAATGCAAGTTGGGCTGGATCAGAAAGATTAAGGCTGGAGACGTTAAATGAAAATGATACTACGCCAGAGCCGACGGACCACGATCCCTGATTAGCTGCTGTAAGCTGGTTTGCGCCATGGTCTACGGCGACAACAGTGTTTTTCCTGCTTTCGTTGGTGTTGTGATAATCCTGAACTTCGAGATAACCATCGGAATTGGCATAATCAATCAGCCAGCCATCCCCGCCGACGTTTGAAGTTTTATTATGGATATGAAAGGCATAGTCCCAGCCACTTCCGGTGCTGATCATGAGATCGCCATAGAGAATTTTTGAGCCGCCGTAATAGTATGCATTGGACTTACCAGCGAATGCAGTGTAGACGTCTACAACCACATCGTCATTAGAGTTCCAGTTAACATTCATACTCGAAATCCCATAGATGTTGTCTGCTCCGTAGGGATTGTCTGGTGGATCAATAATGGTGGTTGTAACTGAATTTGCAGCCCATGCAGAAGTGGCGAACCCAGAAAGTAAAAGTGCTACCAGTAGGGTGTTAATGACGCTACGTTTTTTCATAATACAAACTCACTGAGTTGAAGTTTAACCTATATCTGCAAGCAAGCAATTATTGGGCCACTAATATTTATTTGATATAAAACAAATACTAATGGTTATTATATCGCGTGCATTTTTGATCCTGTGTAAAAAATACTGACACTAACCGGATGGTTCAGCCTGCCCATTATAACGACCGAAAAGGTTGGAAAAATACTTAAGATCGATGGTATTTCTCTTTGAGGCTTTGATCTGGGAGATCAGGCATCTTCGAGTGATTTGTTCTGGTAAGCTGTCAACTAATAGCTATTTTTTGATATTGACCTTCGCATAATATTCTTTGTTTATTTACTATGGTGCGGGCTGTCATGATGCTTTATTTATGTCACAGATGTCTCAAATTGCCGACTACGTGAACTTTCTTTTTTATTTCATAATGGTGCGTTTTACATGAAGAAGCTTTTTGTATTCTTTGTTCTGATTCTTTGTTCATGGTCTCCCTTATCCGCGGCTGCTGAAGATATTGGACACTATTATGAAGATGCATTAAAAAGTTTTCAGGGCGAGCAGTTTTCCAATGCGATAATCCACCTTAAGAATGCACTGCAACTCGATCCGGATCATTTGCCTTCAAGGCTGCTCATGGCGGAGGTCCTTATCGGCCAAGGAAATGGGGTCGTTGCTGAAGCCGAATTAGAGTTTGCTAAAGCACATGGTGCGAGTGCCAATAGGCTCTTGCCCCTCTTTGCAGAGGCATATCTGCTTCAGGACAAGTATCAACAGGCACTTGATATTGCAAAACCAGCAAGTAGAGAGCGGAATCTGGAGGCGCGGCTGGGGTACTTCAGGGGTAGGGCTCATCTTGGCCTTTTTCAATTAAGTTCTGCGTATCGTGAATTTGATCAGGCACTAAAACTGCAGCCCAATCTGACAGAGGCGAAGCTTGGCAAGGCACAGGTGCTTCTACAGCGTGATCAGGTCAATCAGGCTGCTATTATTCTGGATGAGGTTTTGAGCAGCGGCTCAGCTTCTGCAAATGCCTGGTTGTTGAATGCCAATATTCAGCGTCTGAGAAGCGATTTTTCCGGATCGCTGACATCCCTTAATCGTGCCATTACCTTGGTGCCAAATCATTTGGCTGCTCGTCTTGCGCGATCGGGCCTTCTTATGCAAAAAGGCGATTTGCAGGGAGCGGAATTGGATGTTGATTTTATCCTCGCGCAGATACCCCGCGAGCCGCGCGCTAAATACCTGAAATCTATCATCAGTGCTCTAAAAGGTGATAAGAAAGATGCCGAATCTCGGATTGGGGATGTCGTTGCAACGCTGAAATCAGTGCCACCTGATGTGATGCGAACAAATCCTAGTTACCTGTATTTGGCAGGAATAACCAGTTTTCAGTTGGGTAGCTACGATGTGGCTAAATCCTACTTGAATAAATACTTGCAAGTCGTACCTAATGATCTTGAATCGATTCGAACACTTGCCACTATAGAACTCATCGGCGGAAAGCCTGAAAATGCCCGAGGTATTCTGGCAAAAGTGAATGTGGTCTACCCAGATAACCCTAATATCCTTTCATTATTGGGTATGGCGTACATGGATATGGAGAGCTATGACTTGGCTCAGCAGTATTTTGAGAGGGTTGTGAAGTTGGCTCCGGGGTCGGAGTTAGGCAGGATTAATCTCGCCCGTAGTAAGGTGGCGTCAGGTGAGTTAACCGAGGCGATTGGGCTGTTAGTACAGGTCAAGGAAGATGGTGAGGATAGGGTTGAATTGGATCTGTTGCTTGCTGATGCCTATCTGAAGAAGAAAGACTACAGAAACGCGATTGGAATCTATAAGCAATTAGTTGAGTCCTCGCCGAAGAGCTCACGATTTGCCCAGCAGTACGGCGCCACTTTGGGACTGAGTGGTGATTTGAAAGGTGCTGAAACCTGGTTTAAAAGGGCGCTGGAGCTTGATCCAGCTAATACCGATGCCATGATACATCTGTCGAGGATGGATCTGGTCCGGGGCAAAGGGAAGGCGTCACTGGATTATCTTGAGACTAAGGTGGCCGATTATCCTGAGCGCTACGAATTGATGGTCGAGTTGGGTAACACCTATAGCATCTTGGGCGATATAAAATCGGCACTACTATGGTACAACAAGGCGTTTTTACTTAAAAATGACATTCACTTTACTCTAGATGGCCTTGTAGACACGCTCGTTAAATCGGGAGACTCTGAAAAGGCACTCATTGTGCTTGATGAATTTATTGGCCGAAATCCTACTGACGCACAGGCGTTCACAATGATGGGACGAGTCTATCAACAGCTGAATCAGCGACAAAAGGCGATTGAGTCATTTACGACAGCAACCAACTTTGCACTAAACAAAGGTAAGTCATACATGACACTGGCGAAAGCACAGGCTGATGCGGATGACAGGGCGGGAGCAATTGCGTCATTGAAGAAGGCCTTGGTATATGATGAGAATTATTTGGCCGGCTATATCGCCTTAATAAAACTAGTAATTGAAGAGCGTGATGAAGTGCATGCTCTGCGTCTCATTTCCCAGGTTAGGAAGCTTACGCCAGATACACCAGCAGGTGATCTGTTAACTGCAGAGTTGTATCGTGGACTGGGTGATCAAGATAGGGCTCTGGCAAGTTATGAGAAGGCCTTGACCCTGGGTGATAGCAGGCAAGCCATATTAGGCTTGGCAGGAATTTATTCATTTAAAAAAGCAAATGATCGAGTGGTTGAGCGATTGGGTGGGTGGCTGAAGAGATACCCTGATGATCCAGAGGTTGAGTTGGCCCTGGCCGAGGCCTATACCCGATTAGGCGCCATGAAAAGCGCAAAAAACCGGTATGAAAAATTGTTAAAGCAGCATCCAGATTCTCCTCGGATACTTAATAGCGCAGCTGAAACTTTTTATCTTTCGGCCATGCCGGGAGAGGCTGTGGCTATGGCAAGGAAAGCGATAGCGGCTGCACCAAAAAATGCAAATTTCTTGGATACATTGGGCTGGATTCAGAGTCGAATGGGTGATTTGGAAGAGGCATTAGGTACGTTTCGTGAGGCATTGGTCTACGACTATGGAAATCCTTCTGTAAAATATCACCTCGCATCAACGCTTGTTCAGTTGGACCGTAAGGCTGAAGCAAGCAAGCTACTTGGAGAGATTAAGGGGAGTTCCCGGCAGTTCGAAGATATGGCAGAAGTGGATGCTTTGTTGAAAAAAATCGGGAACTAATCATATTGATAGTCCTATCTCCGCTTCGTTTGGAATCACAGGAGCGGAGTTTTTATTAGGATTACAATTTCTGTGACTGCTGTCCCAGTAGTGCTAATGAAATGCAATAATTTCAATGCAATAGACTGTACCATCACCTATACATAGGTCATTATCGCTTCAGTTTGTCTGGGTCTAACTTTGATCACCACTGATGAGCATTTAAGTGTTCCATGATAATCGCGCAGCACTCCAGCTTAGAAATATCTTGCAATATATTCAAGTGGTTATAGAATATTTCAAATATTAATTATTAAGTTATAGGCGCAACTGTAGCTAAAATGATAGCTAAAGGCATATCAAGAGGGGGTTTCCTCAGTATATTGGGCTTGATGCTGATGTTTTGTGCGGCACGCTCATTTGCTTTGGACTCGCTGAGTAATGCAGAGGGCCTTGCATTGGCAAAGGCTGTTTATGATCGTCCAAATGGGGATGATTTTAGTGCGTTTGTTGTTATGAAGTTGCAGAGTAGTAACGGAAATCCCCGGCAGAGGGAACTCTATAGTTACGGTAAAGAGAAGGGTGGTGGTGAGCGTTGGTCTTTGATGCGCTTTATTAAGCCAGATGATGTCAGGGGTACGGGATTGTTGACACAAGATCATCCGGGTGATGAAAGTGACCAATGGCTTTATCTTCCAGCGCTAAAAAAAGTTCGGCGAATCTCATCCTCACGTAAAGGCGGCCGTTTTGTGGGATCCGATTTTTTTTATGAAGATCTACTGGACCGGGAAGTAGAGATGGATCATCACTTCTTGAAAGGAAAGGGTAGCGTCGGCAAGGTTCCCTGTGACTTACTGGTAAGTGTGCCGAAGGACCCAGACAACTCTGTCTATTCTAAACGGGTCAGTTGTATTTATAGCAAGATATTGGTGCCCTTGACCGTAGAGTTGTTTGAGAAAGGGCAGGATAAACCCAGCAAAAAAATGACCGCACGAAAGATTAAAAAAATACAAGGTGTCTGGACTATTCTGGAAAGCACCATGTATGACTTGAAAACCGGACACAAAACTCAGTTGATTACGCAAAAGATTAAATATGATCAGGGACTTCCTGATCGACTCTTTACGCGGAGAGATTTAACGGATACCAGTTTCGAAAAGCGATTTCGACCTTAATGTGCAACTGGGTCAAAAAAAGGATTAGGGGATGATGGCCAAGCAACTCAAAGTTTATAGAACTATCGTATTCTCAGCATGCTTGACGATGGGTGCAAGCCCAGCAATCTCTTGGGCTGCAGATACATCGGCAGATGATGAGGTTCTTATTATTGAGGACGAGGCTGCTAAACCGGGCGAGCCTGAAGTGCTTGTCATAGAAGAGGCGGAACCTAAAGAGCTTCTTCTGATTGAAGATGATGATAAAAAACAACCTCAATTTGAAGGCAAGGATGAACAGATTACTATTGATGAGCCTGCAGATACACAAGCAGATGTCGTTGCCTTGGGCGATGGGGCTGAGCAAGAGCCACAATTTACCCTTCGTCTAAATGAGTTGTGGGCTGAATACGGTGTTTTTCCAGATGGTAATGCCAATGCTCATGGCTTGGGGTATCTGCATGGTAGGGGAACGGCGCGCTGGTTGCCTTCCAGTCAGTGGGACCTACAAGCCTCAGTAAGAGTGGATGGCTATAAACAGCATGGCAATCAGGATTGGGACTTGGTGAATCTGGATTATGATGAAACGTTCGTCAGGTATCGTAGTGACAATTACAGAATAACCGCGGGCGCACAGAAAATATTGTGGGGACGCATTGACGAGTTCCCTCCTACGGATCGTATGAGTACCCACGACTTATCTAGATACATATTGGATGACTTATCCGATAGGCGGCGTGCATCTGCTGCTATACGTTATGAATATTTTTCAGGTGATAAAAAGTGGGATCTGGTTTTCCTGCCGCATTTTCGCGAGGCCGAACTACCGGGCTCTGAGAGTGTCTGGTTCCCTGTCAATCGCCGGTCAGGAGAGATTCTTGGTCTCAATTCGACGCCCGCAACCAGGGCTTTGGTGCAGACCTCGCCGGTAGATTATAAAGCATCAGATAGCGATGGTGGGTTTGGTGTTCGCTACAGCGGGACTGGAGAGGGGATGGATTATGCCGTTACTTTGCAAAAAGTGAGGCAGTCATTACCCTATTTTAATTACAACACATCACGCGGTGTGCTTGAGGCTAGATACCCGCGTTCCTGGATTGTAGGGGGTGATGTTGGGGTCGAGGCTGCGGGTGCAATATGGCGTATCGAGGCCGGCTGGCAGAGTGACGCCCCGGTTACCCATTTGAGTGGGGCATTTGATACCGTCGAAAGTATAAGCTGGGGTGCAGGGGTTGAGTTTTTCCCCGGCGATGGTGATGCACGCGTCAATTTACAGGTTACGGGTATCAATCATATTGATGCCCCAGCCGTACTTGATCGCACAGAAATATATTTACTGGGCGGCTCGTTTGAAATGCCATTTGCGCAAGATCGTTGGCGGGTAAAGGGTCGCTTCTACAAAGGACTGGACAAGCATGACCTCTATCTCAATCCGGAGATCGCATATACCGGCATAGATTCACAAGAGATCTATCTGGATGCCCACTATTTTGAAGGTGCGGCGGGTACTCCTGGAGGCTATCACCAGGATCACTCCATCTTAACACTTGGTTGGCGCGCTAAGTTCTAAATCAACTATTCGAAACGCAGATTCACGAATATTTTACTAAGGATTGCATTGTCTGAAGCCGCTATGCTCAATAAGTGTTGAGCATAGCGCTATATTGAAAGGATAGTCCCACTCTCTATGCAAGACGATGCCACAAGATATGCCAAATATGATCACGATCGAAAACCGATCGCGATTCAGCATGACGGTATGTTCGTCTATGCAAATCCCGCCTTTATAACCCTGCTGGGGTACGACTCATTTGACGAATTGGAAGCTATTCCTGTACTGGATTTAGTGGTTGATCGGCATTGGGAGCGGCTTCGTGGTCATTTCATAGATGCAAGTCGAGTCGATCGGTCTGCAAAAGATTATGCAAAAGCGAAAGTCACCTTTTTGCGACATGATGGAATCCATCTTGTTGCGATACTGAACTCCTGCCATGCGGTAATCGAAGGGGAGGATGCGATAGAGTTTTCTCTTACGACTGAGGCCGATCTTCACCTTAAGAATGTGTTTCTTCGTTTGCCATGGAAGTTTTATTTCAGTGTGCTTTTTCTGTTTTTATTTACTGTGCTTCCAAATGGTTTACTTCTAAATCTCAATATCAACAATACCCCCAAAGTCTATTTGCCCGTCGATGCACCGTCTGTTATTGCCGATAATGAGTTAAGACACTATTTTCCCAGTGATCAGGCTGTACTGTTACTGTTTGAAGGTGTTGCGCTTTACTCTGAGGGTTTTGCGGTGGCCTTCAAGGAGCTTGCTGATAAGCTCTCTTCGAATCCATTGATTGATGATGTGATCAATATGACCACGCAAGATCATATCAGTGGTACGGAAGATGGCTTTATTGTTGAACCTCTGGTGAATGTAAAGACGCTGGATAAAACTCGTGCCACTGAACGTCAACAGCGTGCCTTTAGTGATCGCTTTGCCCAGAATACATTAGTGGCACTTGATGGGTCAGCGGTCGCGATGCTTGTGATTCCTGTCGAAATCAACTCCAGCCTGGAGCGTCTGGCCTTAGAGGATCAGATACTCGAGACTATAGCGAGCGTCAATCTTGATGGTTACCTGAAGGGCATGGCAGGGCAAATAACCACAGATGTGGCACAGATGCGTTCTATGCTGCAGGATAATATGATCTTTATCCCTGCCACGACCGTCATTGGATTGCTGTTGATCTGGTGGCTGTTCCATCGCTGGTTGGCTGTCATTGTTGCTGGTGTTGTTATTGGTGTGGTAGTGAGTTCAACGGTTGCTTTTTATGTACTGTTTAATCAGCCGTTCAATCTTATATCGAGTATTATTCCACCACTTTTATCAGCTTTAACAGTTGCGGCGCTGGTTCACCTATTTAATGCACTTCACTACGCTTCCAAGCGAGGATTGACCGGTCCGCAACGTGTGGCAAGTGCACTAAAAGAGGTTCAAAAGCCCGCTTTTTATACGGCATTGACGACGGTTGCTGGTCTTGCTTCACTCGGCTTAAGTCCGATCCCACCGATTAAGGTTTTTGGTCTTATATCCGCGGTGGGTGTGGCGCTGATCTATTTCATTGTTATTCACCTGGTGCCAACTATTTTTTCTCGCTTTGATTACTCAGAGTGGCCGCAGCGAAAATCAGGATTAACTGCGATGGACTGGTTGGTCGGAAAACTTTTTCATACGGGTGTTCGCTATCCCTTATACGTTGTTGGCGGCATCGTTGCGGCGTTAGGTGTCTCTTTACCGCAATTGTCTAACATCGTAGTTGAGACTAACTTTCAGGAGTTCTTTTATCCGGATCACGCAATTCGTAAGACGACGGATCGAATTGAAAGTAAGCTGGTTGGAACGTCATCCCTGGATGTCGTACTAAAAAGCCGCGAGGTTGGGGTGTTCAAACATCCAAAGACGCTCAATGCCATTCGGGATTTTCAGCGTTGGGTTGAAGGTCTGCCTCAGGTGGATAAAAGTATCTCAATGGCTGATTTCATTGAGGAAATGCACTGGGGGTTCAATGCTGAAAATCAGAAATACAAACGAATTCCTGAAAATGAAGCGCTGATCAGCCAATATCTACTGGTCTACGATGGCAATGATCTGTTTGATTTTGTTGATGAAGAGTATCGGATCACCCATATTAACCTTAATGTGAATGTACATGGAGCCAATGATCTCTCCATTCTGATCGAAAGTTTACGAGGCTACCTTGCTGATCATCCAATAAAAGGGGTCGAATGGGATATCGCTGGATTTGGTCGTATGTTTGCTGATCAGGAAGATCTGCTAATAGAAGGCCAGATCAAGAGTTTGTTTGGAGCCTTAGGATTGATATTTTTATTGATGCTAATTCAGTGGCGCTCTTTTGGCAGTGCGCTGCTATGCATGGTGCCAAATCTTTCTCCTATTGTGATGATTTTTATTATCATGGGATTTTTTGGTATATGGCTAGATATGGCGACGGCCATGATTGCAAGTGTTGCTGTAGGTATTGCTGTCGATGACACCATTCACGTGTATCACGGCTTTATTAGTAGAGTAAAACGGGGTGTCAGTCCTGTTGCGGCATTGGTGAAGACCTATCGGCAGGCAGGTCGGGCCGTGATGACCACAACGATCATATTGAGCGCGCAATTTCTGGTGTTGACCTTATCTCAGTTTGTTCCGACAACCCACTTCGGACTTTTGACAAGTATTGGTTTGGTGGCGGCGCTTATCTTTGACCTGATGTTATTACCTGCATTATTAATGATCATTTATTCACGACACCCCGCAGTCATGAAAATTGACCCGCTTTTTAGAAAGCAGTAGGAAGTTTGCTAGATAAATGCGGGGCTGGAATAAGGTCTTCAAGTACTAACCTGGGATAGTCATAATAATTTATTTACGTATGGCACGTGCTTCATGGATCGCCTCTTTTGTTTCAGGATCAGACAGCTCGAAAAGTATTCTATTTCTGGAATTAATCTCAGTTGCCTTCGCTCTACCTGGGTAATGTGATAATCGCTTCAAGACCCTGTGTTCTTCCTTTACGTAAGATTACATCGCCTCCATGAGCGCGCGCGATGTTTCGGGCGATGCCCAAGCCCAAGCCTGTGCCGCCGGTCTCTTTGGCGCGGGACTCTTCTCTTCTATAGAATGGATTAAACAGGTTTTCCAATTCCTCCTCGGAAATAGTTTCTTCTCCCTGGTCAGCAATAATCAGGGTAAGTGATTTTTCAGAATCTTCAATGCGCACGTTAGCTGCATGACCATAGCGTACTGCGTTTTCAATCAGATTCATCAGGCAACGTTTCAGTGCCAATGGACGGCCCATATAGGGCAATACCTTGCCGGTTGCCAGAGTCATGTTCCAACCCAACTCCTGGGCATCATCCTGCAGTGATTCAAGCAGTGAGTTGATGTTGATGTTAACCCGCTTCTCCTTGCTCTCTGTTCCCCTGAGATAATCCAGGGTTGCGGTAACCATCTGCTCCATCTCAGTCAGGTCTTTGTCAAAGCGTGCTTGCAGATCACTGTCCTGTAAAAGTGCCAGGCGCAGTCGCAAGCGGGTGATGGGTGTTTTTAGATCATGGGAGACGGCTGCCAGCACACTGCTGCGATCTTCAATATAGCGCCGTAGTCTGGACTGCATGGTATTGAAGGCCTGGGCCGCCTGTCTGACTTCTTTAGGACCTTTTTCGTCAAGCGGTGGATGGGCGATATCCTTGCCCAGGTTGTGTGCCGCATCCGCCAAGGTGCCGAGCGGTTTCGTCACCCAGCGAACGGCTAGCAGAGAGATCAGGATGATCGAGAGTAGCAGTACCCCGAGATAGCCCAGCAGTTTCTTCGGCCAGCTCTCAATACCTTCTGGCAGGGGCCGCTGAACGGTTAGCCAACTGTTGTCAGAGAGACGAATGCTGGCTTGAAATCCGCTCAATCGATTGGGACGTAAGGGGCGTTCGCCGGATCCATATCTTCTATCAGCATCGCTATCATGGCGCCTGCGCCAAGGTGGAGAATCCTCTTTAAAGCCCGCCTTAAAGGGTAGAATGGCAACCTGCAACTCTGTGTTTTTGTTCAATGCCTGGTGCAACATCATCTCGAGATGATGTGATGGCAGGGCGTGGGCTTCAGGGTCTTGCCTAACAGGTGCGTCTGCCAGGCTTACGCGGAATGTGGGTGTGCTGAAGGCACGGATGATACGCTGTCGTTCTGGCGTGGGTGTGTCTTCTATCAGATTAACAATGGAGGCAATACGCTGTACCAGTTGTTGGCCGGTGTTTTCCCGAAGGATCTCACCACGGTCTTTGAGTAACAGGCCGGTACTGAGAAATTGCGCCAGTAGCAGGCCGCCAATCAAAATCAGTACCAGACGACCAAACAGGGAGCGGGGCAGTAGTCTCACGCGGTATCACCCAGGTTATGTACTTTGGTTGTCAGCACATACCCTTCACCCCGGACTGTTTTGATGATCTCGGGATCTTTTGGGTCATCTTCCAGGCGACGTCTGAGTCGACTGATCAGCACGTCGATACTGCGGTCGAACGGGTCAGACTCCCGCCCCTGGGTCAGGTCCAGTAACTGATCACGATTTAATACACGATTTGGATGTTCCAGAAACACCTTCAGTAATCGATACTCGGCCCCACTCAGTGGCACCACAGCACCTGATTCTGAGATGAGGTGGCGTGCCACGGAATCCAGTTGCCAGTGACCAAAGTGAATGGAGGGTGAAACGGACTCCTCCTGATCAAATGGCAGTGATACCGCGCGCCGCAATACGACCTTGATACGTGCAAGCAACTCTCTGGGATTGAAGGGTTTAGGTAGATAATCATCGGCACCCATCTCTAATCCCAGGATACGATCCATCTCATCGCCCCGGGCGGTCAACATAATAATGGGTATTTTGGACTTTACCCGCAGGTTGCGGCACAGTTCCAATCCATCGGTACCCGGTAGCATCAGATCGAGCACCACCAGATCAATGCGCTGCTCATCCAGCGCCCGGCTCATTGATTTGCCTTCACCCACTGTCGTTACACGATAGCCATTCTGCTCCAGGTAGGCCTGTAGCAGTTGTCGTATGTCGAGGTCGTCATCGACTACCAGAATATGTCGCTGTTTTTCCATGGCTCCTTTATACCTGAATTGCTCTAGAAAACCTGACGCTCTTTGTAACAGAGTGTAACAGTTTGTCGGTTGTTACTCAGGCTTACAAAAAAGATCATTTTTGACATCCACCCGTTACACCCGGATGTTTTCATAGTCCTCACAGAAGGGGCAAACTGCTCCGAACAAGAGAGGAAAGTGAGATGAAACGTTCAAGTAAAATTATTATTGCGGCTGTAGCGGTTATTGGTATCAGTACAGCGGTTGCCGCCAATGGCCGGTTTGATCGTTGTGGCTATGGACAAGGAGGAATGGGTATGCAGGAGAGCGGATACAGTGAACAGGGACGGCATGGTCGTGGTATGCGGGGTGATCCTTCCGAGCGCATGGCACAAGGGCTGGATATGATGAAGTATAAGCTTCGGATCACTGAAGCGCAGGAACCCGCCTGGCAGTCTTTTGAGCAAGTGCTGAAATCCAAGGTCGAAAAGATGGTGGAATATAAAAAGGCCGGCGGTTTTAAAGCCCAAATGACCGTAGGCGAACGGGTTGAGAAGATGCGCACGGGAGCCGGTCAAATGACCGAGATGGCAGATGCCATTGAGCAGCTCTATTCCCAGCTGACCCCAGAACAGCAGAAGCTGGCCGATGAGATGCGTCCAATGCGGGGCATGGGGCGTATGCACTAATCGTTATTCCCAGTGGTATAGCTCTAACCAAAACGCCCACAACGATCTGTGGGCGTTTTACATTGGTCTTTAAAATAAAGCGATCATGATTGAAGCTCAGGACGATTTGAAAACAGCTCCAGTGCCTCTGGATTAGCCAATGCCTCCTTGTTTTTAACTGGCCGGTTATGCACCACTTCCCGCACGGCCAATTCCACAATCTTGCCACTCTTGGTGCGGGGGATATCGCTGACCTGAACCACCCGAGCTGGAACATGGCGTGGTGTGGTATTGGCCCGAATCTGTTTTTTGATCTGATCGATCAGGGTATCATCCAGGGTCAGTCCGTCGCGCAGTCTGACAAACAGTACGACACGCACATCACCTTCCCACTCCTGACCAATTACCAGACTCTCAACAACGGATTCCAGTTGTTCGACCTGGCGATAGATCTCGGCGGTGCCGATACGCACACCACCGGGATTGAGAACCGCATCTGAGCGGCCATAGATGACGATACCATCTTGTGCGGTCAGTTCCACGTAATCACCGTGACACCAGACATTTGGGAATCGATCAAAATAGGCGCTGTGATATTTTTCACCGTCAGGGTCATTCCAGAAACCGATCGGCATGGAGGGGAAGGGGCGGGTACAGACCAGTTCACCTTTCTCACCGCGTACCGGTTGTCCCTCATCGTTCCACACCTCAACCTGCATCGCCAGGCCACGACACTGCAGTTCACCACGATAGACCGGCAGCACCGGATTACCCAGTGCAAAGCAGGAGATGATGTCGGTTCCGCCAGAGATAGAGGAGAGACACATATCCTGCTTGATCTGCTCATAGACGAAGTCAAACGCCTCAGGAACAAGTGGTGAACCGGTAGAACAGAGCGTGCGGACGGTTGAAAGATTGTGACTGGTTTTCGGTGAGAGTCCGGCCTTGTTGATGGCATCGATAAACTTGGCCGAGGTGCCAAACTGGGTCATTTTTTCTGCATCGGCATAATCGAACAGCACATTGCCATCGGGATAGAAGGGGGAGCCGTCATATAACAGGATGGTGGTCTCTGCAGCCAGTCCAGAGATCAGCCAGTTCCACATCATCCAGCCACAGGTGGTGAAGAAGAAGGTACGATCACCAGGCTTTACATCCGTATGCAGACGATGCTCTTTAAGGTGTTGCAGCAGGGTGCCACCCGCACCATGCACAATACATTTCGGTACACCGGTGGTGCCGGAAGAGAACATGATATAGAGCGGGTGATCAAACGGTAGCTGTTTGAAGGTGATTGCTTCGGGTTGGTAATCGGCCACGAACTGCGGCAGAGGTAGGGCATTTTTGATTGCATCCAGCGGGAATGTTTCACGGGTATAGGGGACAATGACCACCTTTTCGAGGCTCGGTATGCGCTGTTGGATCTCGGCGATCTTCTCCAGACTGTCATGGGTCTTGCCGTTGTAGAAATAACCGTCAGCGGCAAACAGGATTTTAGGTTCAATCTGGCCAAACCGATCAACTACGCCATTGACCCCAAAATCCGGCGAGCAGCTTGACCAGATGGCACCGAGGCTGCTGACAGCCAGCATGGCCATAGCGGCCTCCGGCATGTTCGGGAGGTAACCCGCTACCCGATCACCTTCACGGATACCGGCGGCCTTGAGGGCCTGCGCGACCTGGGAAACCTGATCATAGAGCGCCTTGTAACTCACGCATCGACGAACCTTATCTTCACCCCAAAATATCAGGGCATCGCCATCATCACGGCGGCGCAGTAGATTCTCGGCAAAGTTCAGACGTGCCTCAGGAAACCAGTGCGCCCCAGGCATCTTGTCACCCTCCGTCAGTACCACGGAGCCACGGGTTTCAGCGATTACACCACTCTCATCCCACAGTGCGCGCCAGAAGGCTTCTGGCTGATCAATCGACCATTGATAAAGGTCATTATAATCAGCTAGTTGCGTGCCTAGCTTGTCGTTCAGATAGACCCGAAACCGGGTCATGTTGGCGGATTCGATCTGCTCAGGAGTGGGTTGCCAGAGGGGTTGTAGCATGGATATCTCCACCGATTAATAAGTTAACGTTAACGTAAACGTCATAAAGGATAGCATTGATCAGAGCATAAAAAAAACTCCTCTGCGAATAACAACAGAGGAGTCAGTATGATAGCAGCACTCTCAGTGGCTTGCGTTATCTTCGCTGATCACACCGCGGCGTAGCTGATCCAGTTCAATCGATTCAAACAGGGCGCGAAAATTGCCCTCACCGAATCCTTCATTACCCTTGCGTTGAATGATCTCAAAGAAGATTGGGCCAATCACTGTGCTGGTGAAGATCTGTAATAACAGACCCTGTCCTTCAGTCGGTGCGCCATCGATCAAGATGCTGTTTTCACGTAGTCTGGCAATATCCTCACCATGACCCGGAACCCGTTCATCAATCAAATCATAGTAGGCATCCAGGGTGTCCTGTAGCGGGACCTGCTTTGCACGCAATTGATCAACAGTGCTGTAGATGTCATCCGTTCCCAGTGCGATATGCTGTATACCTTCACCGTGATAGGCGTGGAGGTACTCCTGAATTTGCGACTTGTCATCACTGCTTTCATTAATTGGGATGCGGATTTTTCCACAGGGGCTGGTCATGGCGCGGGATTTAAGTCCGGTCAGTTTGCCTTCGATATCGAAATAGCCCACCTCTTTAAAGTTGAACAGGCGGGAGTAAAAATCGGCCCACTCATCCATACGACCGCGATAGACATTGTGGGTCAGGTGATCAATATAGGTAAACCCAACGCCCTTGGGATGCTGGTCAACGCCTTTGATCGGCACAAAGTCCACATCATAGATGCTACCCTTATCGCCATAGCGATCCACCAGATAGATCAGCGAGTCACCAATCCCTTTAATGGTCGGAATGTTCAGCTCCATCGGGCCGGCCCTGGTCTCCACACCCCAGGCGCCGTGCTCCAGGGCCATGCTATAGGCGTGTGCCGCATCCTTCACCCGAAAGGCGATGGCGCAGGCACTGGGACCGTGCTGTTGAGAAAAAGAGCGGGGGAAGCCGGTTTTTTCGGCGTTGATAATGAAATTCACATCGCCTTGGCGATAGAGCGTGACATCCTTGGAACGGTGGCGGGCTATCGCGACAAAACCCATCCGTTCAAAAAGTTGTCCCAGCGCTTCAGGTTCCGGGGAGGTGTATTCCACAAATTCAAAACCATCGGTTCCCATGGGGTTGTCCCAGAGTTGTCCCATCTTTTCTCCTCCTGGCGGGTGGCCGCTCAGTGCATCAGGCAGGATCGCCGCCTGTGGTTTCTATTATTGGATACCGGGTTGAACGGGTAAGTTCAAATGGCATCTGGTTGGTTTTCGGGTTGAGCACGCTCAAAAGCGTTTTGCTTCAGGCAGTGTTGTTCAATGCGTTCAATTGTAGGGAAGGGTGCCAGATCCAGCTTAAAACGGCGTGCGTTATAGACCTGGGGTACCAGGCAGACATCTGCCAGGGTCATGGTGTCACCATGACAGTATTGGCCCGTTTCAGCAGAGGATGAGAGTAGGGCTTCCAATGCGATAAAACCCTCCTGCACCCAATGTCGATACCAGGTTAATTTCTGCTCTTCTGTTACACCCAATTCACTGGTCAGGTATTTTAGAATGCGCAGATTATTGACCGGATGAATATCACAGGCGACCATTTGGGCCAAGGCCCTGATGCGGGCACGCTCCAGTGCCGTACCTGGAAGCAGTGTGGGTGTGGGATGGATTTCATCAAGGTATTCACAGATCGCCAGTGACTGTGTGAGTGTGTGTGATCCATCCTGCAATGAAGGAACAAGCCCCTGCGGATTGACCGCGTGATACTCTGGATCGCCATCCTCTCCCTTTAACAGATTAATGCCTGCGTGCGTATACGCAATGCCTTTCAGATTAAGTACGATACGTACTCGATAAGCTGCGGAAGAGCGAAAGTAGTCGAACAGTTTCATTAATCTGCCTCGTAGGGCTCCACTACCTGATCAATATCGCCAAAGATGTTGTTGCCCTCACTGTCTTCCATGCGAATACGGATGGTATCGCCATAACCCATGAAGGGCGTTTCAGGTTTGCCGCTGTTGATGGTTTCAATCATGCGTACTTCAGCGATACAGGAGTAACCCACACCGCCATCAGCGATGGCTGAACCCCATTCGGTATTCTGTTTGTTGGATACAGTACCTGAACCGATGATTGCCCCGGCTCCGAGTGGACGGGACTTGGCGGCATGAGCAATCAGCTGGGGAAAGTTAAAGGTCATATCCACACCGGCATTGGCTTTGCCAAAAGGTTTGTTATTGTAATCCATCAACAAGGGGAGTTTGACCCGGCCATCCTGCCAGCTGTCACCCAGTTCATCCGGCGTGATGGCAACAGGGGAGAAGGCGCTGGAGGGTTTGGATTGAAAAAAGCCAAAACCTTTGGCCAGCTCCGCAGGAATCAACCCGCGCAGTGAGATGTCATTCACCAGCATCAGTAGACGGATGCTGTCGGCGGCCTGTTCCGTTGAACAGCCCATAGGGACATCATCGGTAACAACGGCGACCTCACCCTCGAAATCGATACCCCAAGCTGTATCCGCCATCTTGATCGGTTCCCGCGGCCCGAGGAAACTGTCGGAACCTCCTTGATACATCAGGGGATCGTGCCAGAAACTCTCGGGGATCTCTGCACCCCGTGCCTTACGAACCAGCTCAACATGATTGACATAAGCGCTGCCATCGGCCCACTGATAGGCGCGGGGTAGTGGTGAGGCCAGCTTGTCCATCTCCAGATCAAAAGCGCCTTCTACCGTTCCTGCATTGATCTGTTCGTAGCGTGCCTGCAGTTTCGGTTGCGAGCGCGCCCAATCATCCAGCGCTGCCTGCAGTGTGGCCGCAATGTCGCCTGCAGATACAGCCCGTTTCAGGTCTCTGGAGACGAGAATAAGTGCGCCATCACGCCCCTGTTTTAAGGAAGCTAGTTTCATTGAATTTTCCTTCTGCCCGCGAAACGGGGTTGTCTCATAAAACTGTTAGCCGCGAATGAATACACATACACGCGGATAACGATTTGATTCTTCTGTAGGGTGGGCACGTCTTGTGTGCCCACGCTGTTATCCCCGTTGCCCAATCCGCGTGGGCACAAAAAAGCGTGCCCACCCTACATCTGTTTGTTTCCAAACAGCCCTACGTCTTGAACTCCTTCTCGTGCAGCCAGGAGGCATGGGTGACCACCTTCTTGGTTTTGCTCCACTCCTCCAGCATGGCCGGGGCGATGTCGTGCAGCTCTTGAAGCATCTCTTGAGTGGCGGTAACCGTTGTCAGTTCCAGACGGTGACCATTGGGATCAAAGAAATAGATGGACTTGATGATCTCATGATTGGTGGGACCAATCACATCAATACCATTGGCTTCCAGTTGCGCTTTGGCTTCTAACAAGGCGGCTTCATCTTCCAGTCGGAAGGAGATGTGCTGCACCCAATCCGGGGTATTTGGATCCTTGCCCATAGGGGGTGAGTTGGGAATCTCGAAAAAGGCGAGAATATTCCCCATGCCGGCATCCAGAAACAGATGCATATAGGGATCAGGCTCTTTGGTAGAAGGCACTCTGTCTTCCGAGATGGCAAGGAGAAAATCCATGTTGAGATTTTTGGTATAAAAATCCACAGTCTCCTTGGCATCTTTACAGCGGTATGCAACGTGATGGATCTGTTTAATGTCCACAGGTTCTGCTCCTGTTAAATCTAAAGTTTAAAATTCTGTTACTGATTAGTTGAGGCCTTCGGTTGCTATCTTCAGCGCCTCTTCAAGGGTGGCCTCATCACCAATGTGATTAGCGAGCAGCAGTATCAGTTTGGCATTGGCCAGTTGGCTCTGTTCTTCGCTCAGGTCGCGGTGCATATCCACTAGCGCGTTGTAAAAATCATCCGGACGTTTCAGGGCCGGTTGAACATTCAGGTGTTGTGTCTCGATCATCTTTTGCTCCTTCAGCTCCGGCCGGTTGCTCTGTTCAGCGCCGCTGCAATTTTCTGTTGATCCAGCGCGCGCCAGCGTGCAGCGATATGCTGATCCGGTCGGAACAGATAAAAGGTGCCGGGCTTGCCATCGAAGCGTTCCGTTAATAGACCTTTGTTGTCTGCCAATCGGACCATGCCATTCGGCAGTGTTTGATCTGCAGTCAGGCCAACGATCAGGATATTGATGGCAATGTCGTCGCTATTGGCCAGTGTGGTTAATAGGTTTCTGTTAGCCTCTGAAATCGTGCCATCTTGCTCGGCAAAAAAGAGTCCATTGAAACGGTTGTTGCCAATGACACGCAGGAACCAATCCGATTCATTGACTGGCGCATCGGTACTTGGGGTACCGGGTACCATGTTGCTGTCAAATTCATCTTCATCAGCCGTATTCAGGCTGGATGAGTGATAGACCGAAGGCAGAGAGAGACGACCACTATTGACCAAGGTGCGGGCAAAGGGATACTCCTCGGCCAGTAGCAGTGTGGCATTGCGGAAGGTGTTGCTGACAGGACTCTTTGGTGTAATAAAATCTGTACTGCGGGTTGAGTTCAACAGGTTTTCATCGGCCGCATAGACACGTTCTTCGTCATAGCTGTCGAGCAGTGTGTCAGGGGCCTTGCCATCCAGTACCAGTTTGACTTTCCATAACAGGTTGTCTGTATCTTGAATGCCGCTGTTGGCACCGCGAGCACCGAAGGGTGAGACCTGATGGGCCGCATCACCAATAAACAGTAGTCGGCCGTGGCGGAATTTTTCCATGCGTCGACACTGGAAGGTGTAGACCGAGGTCCACTCCAACTCAAACTCGGTCTCTTCACCCAGCATCGCCTTCAGGCGGGGGATGACATTCTCCGGTTTTTTCTCTTCTTCGGGATCGGCATCCCAGCCCAGCTGGAAATCAATCCGCCAGACATTATCGGCCTGACGATGCAGTAGAGTAGAGCCGCCTTTATGGAAAGGAGGGTCAAACCAGAACCAGCGCTCGGGTGGAAAGTCGGTCTCCATGACCACGTCGGCAATCAAGAAGCGATCCTGAAATACCTGACCGCTGCTCTCTAGCCCCATCATCTTGCGGATGCCGCTGTTTGCGCCATCACCTACCAGTAGATAATCGCAGGTGAGGGTGTATTCGCCTTCAGGCGTTTCTACCTGAATCTGCACGTGATTGGCTTTCTCTTCTACCTGTGTGACACGACTCTTCCAGCGTAACTCAACCGTTTCCTGCTGGTTGATTTGGTCCACCATGTACTCTTCCAGATAATACTGCTGAAGATTGATGAAGGCGGGGCGCTCATGATCCGCTTCGGGGAGCAGGTTGAAAGAGTAGACCTGATCGTCACGGAAAAAGACTTTACCCAGATTCCAGGTGATCCCTTTATCCACCATGCGCTGGCCACAGCCGAGGCGATCAAGTACTTCCAGTGCGCGTTTGGCATAGCAGACGGCGCGTGAACCGATACTGACGGTGTTGTTGTCATCCAGTATCAGCGCAGCTATACCCTGTTTGGCCGCATCCAGGCCGGCCGCCATACCCACCGGTCCGGCACCCACAATGATAACCGGGTGATGGACTGGTGTAGGGGCATCCTGGTCGCTTGAGTGAACAAACTCATAGACAGGGTTCTGATGGCTTTGCAACATGATCTTGCGATCCTCCTCGTTTGGCTTTCCGCCTTCTAATTTTATTCAGGCCCTCCCGAAGGAGGGCGCTAATCAAAGTGCGTCTTGCAATGAGTGCCACATCTCGGTATCGCGTTCAGCGGTCCAGATGCGTGGATCGGGGTATTCACCAGCCTCATCGAAGGCACGGGTAATATCAAAGGGGAGGCAGTGCTCAAAAATTACCCAGTCACCAAATTTTGGTTTGAGTACCTGATAGGTTTCGGTATAGATCTCGTTCAACGCCTTGCCTTCGGAACGCCCTTTTTTAACACTCTCGAACATCTGGGTGAGGAAATCCTGAGTGCCACTAATGGCAGCTTCAACTGTTTCGGGGGTGGTCAAGGCATCGCCACGACCTGGAACCAGTTTTTCAGCGCCCAGTGCGCGGACATTGGCCAGGGTCTGGGGCCAATCGGTCAGATAGGCGTCGCCGGTGTAAGGCGTGGCACCAAACTCTACCAGGTCGCCGCTAAACAAGATCTTCTCTTCAGGTAACCAGACTACGATGTCACCCTTGGTGTGGCCGCGACCGACATGCATCAGTTCAACACGACGCTTACCCATCCAGAGGGTCATGGCGCTTTCAAAGGTCAGGGTTGGCCAGGTGAGGCCAGGTACGGATTCAACGCCCTGGAAGAGCCGTGGAAAACGACCGACTTCGGAATCAAAATCAAACTGGCCGCGCTCAACAATCAGGTCATAGGTCGCCTGGCTGGCAATGATCTGCTTGGGATTATAGGCCGAAGCCCCCATGACCCGAACGGCATGGTAGTGAGACAGCACCACATATTCGATTGGCTTGTCCGTCACTTCGCGAATCCGGCGAATAACATCCTGCGCCATGTCGGGTGTGGCCTGGGTATCAATCACCATAACGCTGTCATCACCGATGATGATGCCGGTGTTGGGATCACCCTCAGCGGTATAGGCGTAGACGCCTTCGGCCAGTTTATCGAATGATACGTTCTTCTCTTCGACGTCAGCATGGGATGCGAATTTCTTACTCATTGCGTGATACCTTCAGTTGATTCGGTCTGTGGAACATTGGTTACCAATGAAACGGCAAAAAATGACAAATGTCAGTTGTTATTGTAAATATAGTTGCATACGTAACTAATAACAACACTGGATATTGTGGGTTTATTGGCATTTCATCCTGCCAAAAGTATAGTTCTTGATATTACGCGGATGACTCGTTTCCCCTGTCAGGAATACCGGGACAGAGGAGGGAGGGCAATGCTAACCGGCCTTATTTGTTATAACAAACTGAATAATAAGGCTAATTAAGTTAGCCTACTTGTAGGCTTGATGATTCGAGTTAAACTGGATGTTAAATACGGATGTTTGATGCAGAATGAAGGAGGTTATCGGTTGTTTCGAGTCTGAAAGATCAATCTCAGCCATTCAGTAGAGACGGTATCGCTGTTAATAGTTTAAAGATTATTCGGTGGCACAGAGTTCACGTGCACGGATCTCCAGTTTGCGCAGGAGTTCGTCAAACTCTTTCATCTCTTTGGCATTAAAAGGAGTGAGCAGTTGTCTTTCTCGTTCAAGGGCAAGCGGTACTATCTGTTGATAGACCTTCATTCCTTTAGCTGCCAAACGAAGCTGCGACTTGCGGCGATCCTTTTTGTCGGTCTTTCTCAGCACTCGCCCTGATTTGGTAAGGCTGGAAACGGCACGACTGACTTGCACCTTGTCCATATTAGTGCGTTCACAAATCTCATTGGCGGACAGGGGTTGGTAATTCCCCAATACGGCAATTACTCTCCACTCCATAATGCTGATATTAAAGCGTTCAGAGTAGATTGTGGCGATGCTGCCGGAGACAAAGTTGCTTAGCACCGAGAGCCGGTATGGAATAAAATTTTCAAGCTCAACGCGAGGCTCGTCACTGTTGTGGGTTGTATTGTTCTGAGACAATTTACTACTCCAATGGGCAGGTTCGTTTGATAACCGTAATTATGTGATGCTTCACGCTAGCGACCAACGTATGGCCGATAGATCCGCCGCAACAACTTCTCTTAGAAAGCAGAGTCGTCCCTGGTATAAACGGTGTCTGTATTGTAAGTCAACTCAGTGTAATCTATCCACTTTTTACTGCCTCGACAAGCGGGTTGGACGTAATAGGTGACGTAGATTGGCGGGCTCAACCGTAATTCAGTGAAAAAGTCTATCCGACCTATTTGGTGGGAAATTAGGAAGCCGGTACAATAAAGCATGCAAGAAAAATTAGCGCCACGATTGATTGCTCATGTCGACATGGATGCCTTTTTTGCATCTATTGAGCAGAGAGATCGTCCCGAATGCAGGAGTAGGCCAGTAGTGGTTGGCGCACTCCCAGGCAATCGCGGTGTAGTCTCCACTTGTTCTTACGAGGCCCGTGAATTCGGGATTCGTTCCGCAATGCCGATTGCCGAGGCCTATCGCCGTTGTCCAAATGCGACTTTTCTTAAGCCTAATATGCGGAGTTATTCAGAGGCTTCGGATAAAGTCATGGCTATTCTGGCTTCAATCTCTCCAGTTGTTGAACAGGTTTCTGTCGATGAGGCCTATCTGGATATCAGTGGTTTGGAGCGCCTGCACGGTTCACCCGAAACCATTGGGCGTAAAATTAAAGCGGCTGTCTGGCAGGCAACCGAATTGAGTTGTTCCGTCGGTGTGGGCAGCAATCGGTTAATCGCCAAGTTGGCTTCTGAACACAATAAGCCAGATGGGTTGACGGTGGTTTTAGCCGATCAAATAGTGGCATTTTTAGATCCAATGCCCGTTGCCAATCTGCGGGGTGTGGGTCCTCAAACACTCAAAACAGTTCAGCGTCTGGGTATTCGAACAGTGAGACAATTGCGCGAATATACCCTCGAGTCATTGCAGCACTATTTTGGCGAAAAGATGGGAGGGGGGCTCTATCGGCAGGCCAGGGGAGAAGCGTCAGCTCATGTTGGGGTACGTGGGGAGCGTTCGTCGATTTCCAAGGAGACAACCTTTGGAGAGGATACAAAAGATTTGCGAAAACTTCGGGACACGCTCAGGCAACTGACTGCGGAAGTGGGTCGAACCTTGCGGAGAGAAGGGCTGAAAGGCCAAGTGGTATCGATTAAAGTGCGACTTCCTGGCTTTGAAACCTATACACGACAGCGCCGTTTAGCCTTTGCAGAAGACAGGGATAGTATGCTGTTTACCGTAGCCTGGGAGCTTTTTGCAACTTCGGGGAAAATGGGTCAGCCGATTCGTCTGATAGGGATGGGTGTCTCTGATTGGGGGGAAGGCAGTGGTACCATGCTGGATCTGTTTGATTCAACGCAACCCTCTGATCGTGATCACCGTCTCTATAGCATGATGGATGAGGCTACGGATCGCTTTGGCAAAGGCAAGCTATCGCTGGGAATACCGGATAAAAAACCGAAGTCATAAGCGATATTTCATTGCTGCAGGAGATCGCTTACTGAGTATAGTCTGTCAGGGGGCTATGGTCTCTTATCTGACCCATAGGCCCTGGGTAGTTCTTTTGGATACGCTGTGATAAGGCGCTGTCACCAACCTCCCATTCACCGCGTTGAGTTATCTGTGGCTGGTTGCCATTGAACAAGGCATAACTATAACGTCCATAATGAGGTAGTTTTTTGGCCAGTCCCCCTATAGCCTCGATCGAATCACTATGAATGTAGCCCAGGGTCTGGTTGGGGTGCACGGCGTTGGTTTGAGTCAAAGCTAGGCTGCTGGCCCCCTGAGTGATTTCGCTATTGGTTACCAAGTGACTAAAGTGATCAGCAAATCGGTTTCTCGCACCGATAATCCACAGGTGCCCTTGTTGTGGTAAGGCATTAATCTGATTATCCCATAGGTAAGTGAGTCCTGGTTGACGTTGCTGCCACTGAGTAACTAACGCTTGATAGGCCTGTTTAAGTTCTCCTGGATCATTACTGGGCAGTATTGCCATTATCTTTTGGCTTCCAAACAGTTGACCCAGGTTGCTGGGGATCTCACTGGGATCTGGTCTTCGGAAAAGATCAAATAACGGATCGATGGATACACTGACCGGCGAAGTTGCCGTATCAATAACCCATGTGGTTTTTCGATTTTTCATCTCCAAAGTATGCCGCTCGGTCTGATTTAGCCCCTCGCCAACCACGAAAAGAGGAATCTTGAGCCAGTAGGGACTTTCTGATTGTGTCTGTTCAACGGTAATTGAAAGCTTTGTGCGGTTTTCTGCTTGTATGATATTTACTTTAGACAGCTTCAGGGTCGGTGCACCTGTGCGTGTAAGCCATTGCTCGAAGAAAGGTTTGAGTGATTGACCCGAGACGGATTCAAAACTCTCCCTGATCTGGGCAAATCCTGCTTTACGGAATTTATAGTTTTTATAAAATTGTTGCAGTCCCCTTATGAACAGTTCGTCGCCTATCTCATTGCGAAGCATATGAAATAACATGAGCGTCTTTCCATAACCAATCGATTGACTGATCTGTCCTTGATTGCCGCGGAAATGTATAAGCGGAAAATCATCTTGCGCCCTTACATAGTTGGCATAATTTTGAAGTGTATTTCTTCTGTATTTTGCGCCTTCTCCCTGCTGCTCTTTAATTAGATGGTCGGATAGATAGGTTGTGAGTCCTTCGCTCCAGTTTCCGGATGCTATATCTGTGTAGACTCCGTTCCCCCACCAGTTGTGTAGAATCTCATGAGGGTAGGAGGTGTGAATGATAAACGGGAGTTGTATTACGCGAGGCCCCAAAAGCGTAAAAGAAGGCATGCCGTAGCCACTCTCCCAGAAGTTTTCTACCAATGCGAATTTAGTGTAAGGATAGGGACCAATCAGTTTTTCGTACTGTGATAAATAGTCAAAGGTTGCCAGTAGATAGCGCTTTGCCAAGGTGGGGTTATTGTCGCGCAGATAAACCTCGGCAAGGGTGCTGCCTTCTGCCATATTGTAATAATGATAGGGGGCGGCAATGAGGTAGATCTCTTCCTGGGGTTGTTGCTCTTCCCAGCCATTATGTCCAGGAAGCGATCTACCTTGGCTTACTGATCGCCAACCATCAGGCAGTTTTACCTGCATTTTGAAGCTGATCAGGGCATCCGCTACCTGTGGATACCAGTAACTCGTTGCGCTGAGAAATACGCCTTGGATCGATATTTTTCCTGGCGTGGATTGGCGCAGTGATGATGATTCGCCTTCGGCACTGAGTGCATGGGCAATAGTGCCTGCGTATTTGAGCGTGACTTTTTGTGAAGGGGTTGAGAAATGTACTTGGTATTGTCTGATAGGGACAGATCCTTGTAATAGCGCCCCCTTTGTCAGAGTGCCTGCGTCATCAATTAGAGCGACAGATAGGTCGGCATGAAGTAAAAACGAAATTACACGAGTATCTTCAACGAGATGAATGGTATCTATCGCGATCAAATCGCCTGATTCGGGGTGAATCTCTACCTGTAGATTATGATGTACAAGTGATTCATGTGGAGTGGAGCTGAGCACAGGCGAACAGAAAAGTAACAGAAGCGCGATATACCTTCTGATAGTATGGATAAGCTGAGTGTTGTAAGTGGTGCGCGGGCTTTTTGAATATAACAAGGTGTGAACCTCTTTTGAATCAATCCACTTTTGAAGTGTCAGAGTGCCTTACGTGAAGTTGAAGTGAGATAGTTATGGTTATAGCACGATATCCCTTTTTGCTGGTGATGATTATGTCGGTGCAGATGCTGACAGCATGTGGAAACGCGCTTGTACATGAGCCGGTAGTGAGATCGACTGGGCATGAAACAGTCGATGTGCCGCCTGTAACAGCGGCGAGTGCTTCTTTGCTGGATCTGAATGCGACCAAAGATATCAAGGCATTGATTCCGGATCTGCTTACTAAGCGCGTAATCTATATCGGTGAAACGCACGACAATTATAGTCATCACATGGCTCAATTGGAGATTATCACTGCATTGAGGTTTGCCGGTGTAGATCTTGCTATAGGAATGGAGATGTTCCAAAGGCCGTTCCACCCGTATCTTGATGACTATATAGGCGGTGTCATCACCGAAGCAGAGATGTTACGTAAAACAGAATGGTACGAGCGCTGGTCCTATGATTATCGCCACTATCGCCCGATACTCACTTTTGCAAAAACACACGCCATTCCGGTTATCGCTCTGAATACCCCGCGCGAAATTACAGGCCAAGTCTCACAGAAGGGTATTGAATCATTATCCGATCAGCAACGAAAACAAATACCAGTCGATATTGATTATTCAGACAGCGCCTATACTGAGCGATTGCGCAGTATATTCATGCAGCATGGAGAAAAGGCCGATCGTAACTTCGAGCGTTTTTTACAGGTTCAGTTGTTATGGGATGAGGGTATGGCTGAGCGGATTGCGAGTTTTCTCAAAGATAATCCCGGTAAGCATCTTGTAGTCCTGGCTGGTAGCGGTCATCTTATGTATGGTTCGGGTATTCCCAGTCGTGTTGAGCGGAGAGTGCCAGTTTCTTCCGCCATTATCTTGCCGGGTGGTGAGCTGAGGATTGAGCCGGAGATCGCAGATTACGTGATTTTTCCACAAAAAGTCAGTTTGCCATCAGCCGCATTAATGGGGATCTACATGGAGCCAGCAGATATTGGTGTTCGTGTCAGCGGCGTTGCCGACGATGGCGCAGCAAATAAGGCCGGTGTCGAAAAGGGTGACATCATTCTTTCCTTTGACGAACTGAACGTAACGGCACCAGCAGATTTAAGGATTGGCTTGTTGGATAAACGGCCTGGTGATCAGGTTAGAATCGAGATACTCAGAAAGAGTGTGCTTTTTGGGGAGAAAAAAGTATCACTGGATCTGATTCTTGGTGAATGATCCGATTGCCCGAATAACTGCTGATTAATATTTTTAAACAGCAGGGACTCCTTTCAGCGCTCGGTAAATGATCCGATTCTGAGGGAAGAGAGGAGCTTGTAAAGCAATTCACCGGAGGTGCTTACACACCCCCGGTGAATAAATGTTTGTAGCTTAAACGATGGTTACGTTTTCAGCCTGGGGACCTTTTTGACCCTGAGTCACTTCAAAAGTGACCTTCTGTCCTTCTGCCAGTGTGCGACGGCCAGTACCATTGATGGCACGGAAGTGAACGAATACATCAGAACCGCCTTCGCGCTCGATGAAACCAAATCCTTTGTCATCGTTAAACCACTTAACGACACCGGTAACTAAATCAGACATATAACCCTCGTACTATATATAACAGCGCCAACTGAGTTGGCATTTCAAAAAAACACTGGCCCTTCGAATGTTGCCGGTGTGCGATAACGCGTCCATCTATCTCAAATTTAGATAGATGGAAAAGATCCCAGGATACCTCGACTCTTTTCCATCTACCCACTAACCAGTGCCAGTATAATTTTGATCATACTCAGGCGGGTTATTCTTTCAATTTCAGCAACCTGCGTTAATTCGTCTCATTCTCCATGTGGTTTGTTCAGGAGTCAAGAACTAAATACAGATCTATTAATACGCTAAAGCGTTGTTTTGTAATGGTCATGGTTTAGTTAAAATTACTATAATTAACAAATAGATAAAGGTGATGCCGGTAGTATGCGTTAGAGTATTTCTGCCGTTAAATCTGTCGCACTATCGCCTTCATAACATGCTTCCATGAGGTCAATGAAACGTTTTGCTTGAGGTGACAGGTATTTGCCGCGGCGCAGCACGATACCGTAGGTTCGCTTGGGAAAATATTCATCCAATGGAATTTTTACCAGCTTCTCCTCACCCGTCAGACATACGTCGGTAACAATAGAGATACCCATCCCCAATTCAACGTACTTTTTGATCACTTCCCAGCCGCCGGCTTCGAGTCCGGTTTTCGCTATCAGCTCATGCTGACGGAATACCAGATCAACCATTCTCCAGGTCGTTAAACTTGGCGGCGGCAGAATCAAGCCATAGGGGGCGATATCCTTAAGTGAGACAGATTGTTTTTCGGCCAACGGATGACCCAGTGGAACGATTAGCTCGGGCGAATAGGTGACCAGCGGTTTGTAGACGATGTCGTCGGGGACATCCAGCATCGACCCCACAGCAAAATCGGCTTCATCGGCGCGCAGTCTTGAAAGACCATCACGTCCGCCTGTTACGTTGTGGAGCTTGACCCTGATTTTAGGGTGCTGTTCCATAAAAAGTTTAAGTGGCTTTGGTATGACGTACAGAATAGTGGACTCACCGGCGGCAATATTCAGATCGCCTGCCTCAAGTAATCCTTGTTGTGCAATGAAGGTTTCATGCAATTTATCCATACCCTCAACTAATGGCTGTGAGAGTTTAAACAGGATTTTGCCTTCCGGTGTTAAACGAATTTTTGGCCCACGTCGTTCAAACAATACTGTCTCAAGTTCTCTTTCAAGGGCTTGGATCTGTAATGAGACAGTGGGCTGGCTAAGAAAAACCTTATCAGCAGCCTCACTGATACTGCCCGTTCTTGCTGCATGGCAAAAAGCGCGTAACTGCTTGAGTCTATTCTGTTTGTAATATATTGGCGCGGGTGAAGCCATGATGCTCTCTTGTTACTTTATTGCTGATGTTAATAGTAAGCATTGAAATAATTGGCCTGTCAAATACCACATTTTCTACTACACTTTGCTGCACTTGCGATAACGCGCCTGATAAATTCAAGTAAAAGTTATACAAGGGATTGATATTTATAGGAAATAAATAGTATTACTTGTAACTATTAAGTATTTTTATCCGGCCATTAACTGTAGTTTAGTTTGAGGTGCCACTTTAATGACCGATGTCACCAGCATTGCTATCTCCGTTGGCTTTATGGCTTTGCTTGGCTCTGTTCTGGCAATGGTTCTTATTTTAGCCAACAAGCGCCTCTTTGTTTATGAAGATCCCCGCATTGATGATGTTGAAGATCTATTGCCTCGAGCCAACTGTGGTGCCTGTGGTAGTCCAGGTTGCAGGCCGTTTGCTGAAGGATTGATCGTCGGCACCTTTCAGCCAGCACAGTGTACCGTTAATTCCAAAGAGGCGAACAAATTAATTGCGGATTACCTCGGTGTGGATTTGGGTGCCGAGAATAAACGAGTAGCTCGCCTTGCCTGTGCAGGTGGTTCGCATGTTGCCTTTATCCGCGCAAGCTATGCTGGATTAAACTCCTGTCGTGCAGCTGCCCTGGTATCCGGGGGTGGTAAAGGTTGTGCCTGGGGATGTCTCGGTATGGGTGATTGCGCGGTTGTCTGTGATTTCGATGCAATCACCATGAATAAGTACGGCCTGCCGATTGTCAATGAAGATCGCTGCACAGCCTGTAATGATTGTGTTGAGGTGTGTCCAAAAGATCTGTTTGAGCTCCACTCCATCAATGAGCAGTTGTTTGTAGCCTGTAAAAATCTTGAAAAAGGCGAAGAGGCCGAGAACGAGTGCGAAGTGATCTGCACCGCCTGTGAGCGTTGTGCCGTGGATTCACCCGAAGGTTTGATCACAATGCAGAATAACCTGGCGGTTATTGATTACAGCAAAAATGATCTGGCCTCAAAGGTTGCTATAGAGCGTTGTCCAACAGGAGCGATTGTCTGGTTTGATAAGCAGGGTGGTTATCAAGTGGGTAAAGATGCCAAGAAAATTATCCGCAAAGAGATGCTGCCCATCGGGTAGTAAAAGATTTTTCAGTTGGACTGCCAGCAGTGATGGTTGATCCCGAATTGTAGAAGAGGAAGTATCCATGTTCGGTAAAAAAGAGCAAAAGCAGTTTAAGTATCCGGGTATCCGCATGGCGATGGATGGCAACACCGCAGTCATCATGTGCGAGAGAGAGGCGTCTGATGCTGCCGGGGCCTATCCTATTACTCCCTCGACACAGATGGGTGAATATTGGGCAGAAGAGGTGGCGAAAGGCCATATCAATGTAGCTGGCAAGCCCTTGATATTCGTTGAACCTGAATCCGAACATGCCGCTGCTGCAGTGACCGCCGGTATGGCGATGACGGGATTGCGCGCCACCAACTTCTCCTCTGCACAGGGCGTGGCTTTCATGCATGAGTCGCTCTATGCCGCAGTGGGCAAGCGTCTACCTTACGTGCTTAATATTGGTACCCGGGCTATCACCAAGGCCTCTTTGAATGTTCATTGTGGACACGACGATTACCACTGTATTGATGATACGGGTTTCTTCCAGGTCTTTGGTGCGGATGCCCAAGAGGCCGCTGATCTTAATCTGATTAGTCGGAAGATTGCTGAATTGAGTTTGACGCCGGCGGCTGTAGCACAAGACGGTTTTCTGACGACTCATCTGATTGAGCCGGTGATGGTGCCGGAGCGCGAATTGATCGAAGAGTTCTGTGGACGCCCTGATGATATCATCACCTGTCCCACTCCTTCACAAAAGATGATCTACGGCGAGAAGCGTCGCCGCGTACCTGAAGTGTGGAACGTCGATAACCCCATGCTCTCTGGATCAGTACAGAATCAGGACGCCTATATGCAGGCTGTTGCCGCGCAACGTCCTTATTTCTTTGATCACATTTCAAATATTGCCGATCAGGTAATGGATGAGTATTACGAACTGACAGGCCGGCGTTATAACCGCGTTGGTCAGTATAAGATGGATGATGCCGATTACATCATTGCCGGACAGGGTTCAATGATTGTTCAGGCACAGGCGGTGGCTGATTATCTGCGTGAGACCCGCAAACTGAAAGTGGGTGTCATGAACCTCACCATGTATCGTCCATTCCCAGGTGATCTCATAGGCAAAGTGTTAAAGGGTCGTAAAGGAGTTGTGGTACTTGAGCGTACCGATCAGCCTTTGGCCGAAGATCTACCTATGATACGTGAGGTCCGTGCAGCGCTGACCAAGTGTATTGAGAATGGCGGATATTCCAGTGCGGATAAACCCTATCCTAATTATGAGTCGTACAAGGCAGGCCAAGCACCCGCGCTATTCTCCGGCTCCTATGGGTTGGGCTCGCGTGATTTGCAACCGGAAGGGTTGATCGGTGCAATCGAAAACATGTTGCCTGAGGGCAGAAAGCAGCGCTTCTTCTACCTGGGTGTGGATTTTGTTCGTGAGTCAGCGGATCCCAAGGCAGAGATACGCCAGCAGGAATTACTGGAGGCCTACCCGCATATCGCCAAGATGTCTATACGCGGTAGCGAAAACCCGGACCTGTTACCGAAAGAGGCCATTACGGTACGCATGCACTCAGTGGGTGGCTGGGGCGCTATCACCACGGGTAAGAACCTGGCGATGACGCTGTATGATCTTTTGGGTTATGACATTCGTGCCAATCCAAAATATGGTTCTGAGAAAAAAGGTCAGCCAACGACCTATTATCTGTCCGCTGCACCCGAACCCATTCGTCTGAACTGCGAGTATCATCATGTTGATGTGGTGTTGTCGCCGGATCCCAATGTATTCCTGCACTCTAATCCGCTGTATGGATTGAAAGAGGGTGGTTTCTTCATTATCCAGAGTCATCTGGAGACTGAAGCAGAGGTGTGGGCGCAGATCCCGGTGAAATATCAGAAGTACATTGTTGACCACAATATCCATGTCTACTTTGTTGATGGGTTCAAGATTGCCAAGGAGGAGGCGTCCGATGCAGAACTGCAATTCCGTATGCAGGGTAACGCCTTCCAGGGTGCCTTCTTTGCTGCTTCACCATTGCTTGAGCGTGCTCATCTTACCGAGCAAGGTCTTTTTGATGCCATTACCGCACAGCTGCGGGATAAGTTTGGTGGCAAGGGTGAGCGCGTAGTTGAGGACAATCTACGCGTTGTGCGTCGTGGCTTTGATGAGATCAGAGAGATCACCGATAAACAGATTGGCCTTACCCAGCAGGATATTCGCAAATCAGCCAATATTCCTGTCATGCTTCAGGAACTTCCAGAAGGTGATGGGAAACTATCCGATGTGCATCGTTTCTGGGAGCAGACGGGTTCTTTCTATATGAGCGGAATGGGCTCTGAAAATCTGGTTGATCCCTTCATGGCTACCAGTCTGATCCCGGCCGCTACCGGTATCTTCCGTGACATGACGCAGATCCGTTTTGACTATCCCAAATTTATCACAGAAAACTGTACCGCTTGTGGTGACTGTTATACCGCCTGTCCAGACAGTGCTATCCCAGGTCTGGTGAATAGTATCAGTGATATTTTTAACACCGCGATTGAGCGGATCGAAAAGAAGGGGACACCCACACTTTATCTGCGTCGTGAAAGCCGTAATGTTGAAAAGCGTCTGCGTGGGTTGATTGAAGAGCAGGGCGAGACGGCGGTTGTTTCCAAATTGCTTGATCAGGCCGTACTTGAATTGCTGGCTGAATCGGATCTGGATGAGCAGAAAAAGGCCGGACTGGAGCGCGAGTTTGGTCTATTCCTGGAATCCATCGGTGGCTTTGAATTCTCCGTTACCAAGCCTTATTACACCACGCGTGAGAAGAAGAACAAAGGCTCTGGTGGTCTCTTCTCTATCACCGTCAACCCATACACCTGTAAAGGCTGTATGGAGTGTGTGGAGGTGTGCGATGATGGTGCGCTGGTGGTTGATCTGCAGACCGAAGCGGCCGTTCAGAAGATGCAGCAGGATTGGAAATTCTGGATGGATCTACCTACCACCGATGCGGACTTTATCCGTATCGACGATCTGAATGAAAAGATTGGTGCGCTTGAAACCCTTCTGCTGGATAAGACCAACTATCAGTCTATGGTCTCCGGTGATGGCGCCTGTCTTGGGTGTGGTGAAAAGACCGCGATTCATCTCTTTACAGGTACCGCTACTGCGCTGATGCAACCAAGGGTCAAGGCGCATATTGCTGAGCTGGACGATTTGATTAATCGTCTGGAAACTCATATTCGCCTGAAACTGGCGGCGGGAATGGATCTTTCCAATACCGCAGCAATTAATGATGCGGTTGAAGAGAACAAAGACACCGATCTGACCTTGACCAATCTGGCGGCAACTCTGTCAGAAGGTAAAGTCGTTGATCCGGTTGATCCCAAGTGGCTGAGATGGGCGACCCAATTGCTGGAAAAGCTGCGCCATTTGAAGTGGCTCTATACGGACGGCCAGACCAACCAAGGTCGTGCCACCATGGGTATCATTAATTCGACGGGTTGTACCTCGGTCTGGGGTTCTACCTTCCCGTTCAACCCGTATCCCTTCCCATGGACTAGCCACCTGTTCCAGGACAGTCCTTCAGTGGCGATGGGTATCTTTGAAGGCCACATGGCCAAGATGGCCGCAGGCTTCAAGACGATCCGTCAGGCCAAGCTGGAGTTGGAAGGTAAGTTCGATGCTGACATCCACGATGAATTCTTCACCTATTTTGACTGGAAAGGATTCAGTGAAGAAGAGTGGCTGCTCTGTCCGCCTGTTGTATCGATTGGTGGTGATGGTGCCATGTACGATATCGGCTTCCAGAATCTCTCCCGTGCCCTGGCCTCTGGCGTACCGATCAAGGTGTTGATCCTGGATACACAGGTCTATTCAAATACCGGTGGGCAGGCCTGTACCTCAGGTTTCGTCGGTCAGGTTGCCGATATGTCGCCCTACGGAAAGGCGTGGAAGGGTAAGACCGAAATCCGTAAAGAGATGGGTATCATTGGTATGGCACATCGTACCAGTTTTGTACTGCAGAGCTCTCAAGCCAACGTGACCCATCTGATTGAGGGTTTCATTGATGGTCTGAACAGTCGACGTCCCGCCATGTTCAACCTCTATACCACCTGTCAGCCAGAACATGGTGTGGCGGATGATGCCTCTGAAGCTCAGGCCAAGATGGCGTTGGAGTCACGCGCTTACCCGATGTTCCGATTCGATCCGGATGCGGGTGTGACCTTCAGTGAGTGCTGCAGTATCGAAGGCAACCCGGCAATCGATTCCGATTGGCCGACCTATTCACTGACCTACCAGGATGAAAAAGGCAAAGAGGCGAAACTCGAGTTGCCGGTTACCTTTGCCGACTTCGCCTTCAGTGAAGGACGATTCCGCAAGCATTTCCGTGCCGTTCCCCAGGATGCCTGGAATGACGACATGGTCGAGCTGCATGAGTTCCTCAATATGGATGAGGATGATCGTGATGGTCGTTATCCCTACATCTGGGCGGTAGATAAAAAGAGTCACCTGATGCGGGTATTGGTGGCCCAGGAGATCGTACTCTCCTGTGAAGAACGCAGAACCTTCTGGCATCAGCTAAGATCACTTTCAGGTTACGGTGAAGGGGTGAGTGAGGCTGAGATCGTCAATCGCACCAAGGCTGAGATGGCGCAGAAACTGACCGCCAATCTACTGGCCATGGCGAATGATGGTGATATCAGTGCGTTGACTGATGCGCCTGCAGTGAGCAGTACTGGGGGCTCGGCACCTGCAGCTGCCAATGCGGCTGACTATGAGCCTGTGTGGATTGAAACACCGGAATGTACCACCTGTGACGAGTGTGTGGATATCGCGCCCGGTATCTTCCAGTACAACGACGACAAAATGGCAGTAGTAGTCAATCCGAAAGGCGGCAGCTATAAAGATATAGTCAAGGCCGCAGAAAAATGTACGGCCGGCTGTTTGCATCCCGGTACGCCCTGGGATGCGAATGAAAAGGATCTCGATAAACTGGTTAAGCGCGCAGCGAAGTACCAGTAATTCTAAACAACGAGGAGATAGAATATGGCTACAGTGACATTTTTAGGTAATCCGGTAACCACCAATGGTGATCTGCCGGCTGTGGGGAGTAAGGCACCAGAGTTCTCTCTGGCCAATAAAGAGTTGGCCAATATTGGTCTGGCCGATTTTGCTGGCAAGAAGCGTCTGCTGAATATTGTTCCGAGTCTGGATACGCCTACCTGCGCCATCTCGACCAAGAAGTTCAATGAATCTTTTGCCGGTCGTGATGATGCGGTTGCTATGGTGATTTCGGCTGATCTGCCTTTTGCACAAGGCCGTTTCTGTGAAACAGAAGGGCTGGAAAATGTAGTCACACTATCATTAATGCGTGGTAAGAACTTCGCCAAGGATTATGGTGTATTCATCAATGACGGTCCATTGATGGGTTTGACTTGTCGTGCGGTCGTGGTTGTCGATGAAAATGGCATTGTTACCTATACCCAACTGGTTCCAGAGATAGCCGATGAACCAGACTATGATGCAGCGCTTGAGGCGTTGAAATAAGGAGTGTACAACCTGGTGCCATCGCTGTAGGGGATGGCACTGTGTAGTACGCTCTGGCAGTAGAGATCAGCGGAGAGACAATGGGTCTATTCAATCTATTTCGACGGACCAAGACCTTCAAGCACGGTGTGCATCCGATGGCGCACAAAGAGCAGACCGCCCATCTGGCGATCAAGCGTCTGCCTTTTGCCCCCAAGATGGTTATTCCGCTTGCTCAGCATATTGGCGCCCCGGCAGTGCCGCTGGTAAAGCCAGGGCAGGAAGTGGTGCGTGGTGAGCCGATTGCAGAAGCGGGTGGTTTTGTCTCTGTACCGATGCATGCGCCTGTGACAGGGATTGTGCGTTCGATAGATCAACTCGTTCCAACCGCAGCCGGCCCCAAGACACCGGCTATCATCATCGAAACATACGAGGCTTCAAGGCAAGAAGTGTTGTATGGGTTGGAACAAGATCTGGAATCACTCTCTCGCGAAGCGTTGATCGAGGCGGTGCAGGCCAGTGGCATGGTCGGATTGGGCGGTGCGGCGTTTCCCAGTCATGTGAAGCTGTTGCCGCCGGAAGGCAAGTCGATCGACACCCTGATTATTAATGGCTGTGAGTGTGAGCCCTATCTGACTTGCGATCATCGAGTGATGTTGGAGCAGACCGACAAACTGCTGGCTGGTATCCGCACCATCATGCGTGCGACCGGGGCAAGGCAGGCCATCATTGGCGTTGAAGATAACAAGCTGGATGCAGTCTCGAAAATTCGTGAAAAGCTTGTCAAGGATGACGCCATTACCTGTGAGGCTGTAGAGACCAAGTATCCGCAGGGTGCGGAGAAGATGCTGATAAAGAGCCTGTTGAATAAAGAGGTTCCGTCCGGTGGTCTGCCGGTGGATATTGGGGTGGCCGTCTATAATGTCGGCACTATGGCTCAACTGGGTGAATTAATTCCACAAAGTCGTGGGCTGATTGAACGTGTGGTTACCGTATCGGGGCCGGGTGTCAGTAAACCCGGTAACTACCTGGTCCCTATTGGAACGCCTCTCCGGTTTCTGATGGAGCAGGCGGGCTCCAGTTCGGATGCCAATGAAGTGATTGTCGGTGGGCCGATGATGGGCATGACGGTAGCATCACTGGATGTACCGGTGACCAAAGGCGTATCCGGTGTTGTGGTCTTTAAAGAAGAGAATGAAGATCAAAAAAATCGGCCGGTCTATCCCTGTATCAAATGCGGTGCCTGCCTAGATGCCTGTCCGATTAATCTGAATCCATCAATGTTGGGTCAACTGGCCAGCGTCAGACAATACGAAGTGATGGAGACGGACTATCATCTGAAAGACTGTTTTGAATGTGGATGTTGCAGTTATGTCTGTCCATCCAACATACCACTGACACAATATTTCCGCATTGCCAAGGCGATCAATCGGGAAACAAAAGCGGTAGCCGCTTGATAGATAAGCGGGGAGTGCGTTGCCGTCAAACCGATGGTTGCCAAATCCTCAAGTAGTAAACGGGACAGGAAGCCCCATGCAGGGTAGAGCATGAGCAAAAAGCAAAAAAAAGTAGTTGAGATACGCACTTCACCCCATTTGAAGAAGGCGATCTCTGTTGAGCAGATTATGCGCAATGTGGTGTATGCCTTGTTGCCGGTCTGTGGCTGGTCGGTATTTCAGTTTGGCATCAGTGCCTTTGCGCTGATCCTGGTGACAACACTCACCTGCATATTGACAGAGTCGCTCTTCTGTAAACTCTCTGGCCGGCCCAACAGTGTCGGTGACTACAGTGTTGTAATTACAGCACTGTTGTTAGCACTGACACTGCCACCTGGCTTCCCTCTGTGGATGGCAGTGGTTGCAGGGTTTATTGCAATTGGTCTGGGAAAATCGCTGTTCGGTGGTCTGGGCTTCAACGTGATGAATCCCGCGTTGATTGGGCGTGCCTTTGTGCAGGCGGCGTTTCCCGTTGCGATCACCACCTGGACACCCGGATTTGTCACAGGCCGTTTCGTAGAGTTTATTCCATCCTCACTGGCACTACCGTTCATGTCGCCTGTGAATACCGATGTATGGGTGAAGCAACACGCCCTGGATGGATTTACCGGTGCAACGCCCTTGGCGTTACAAAAGTTTGAGCATGTCACTGTCGATACTATTGATCTTTTGACCGGCATGGTGGCTGGATCGGCGGGTGAAACCTCTGCACTATTGATCTTTGTCTGCGGACTCTATCTGGCGTTTCGCAAGATGATGGACTGGCGTATACCGTTGTCTATCTTTGTTGGGGTGACACTGATCTCGTTGCCGCTCTATCTGATGAATTCAACCCTCTATCCTTCGCCGCTGTTTATGATGCTGTCGGGTGGTCTGATGCTAGGCGCCATGTTTATGGCGACTGACATGGTGGTTTCACCGATGACTGCAAAAGGTGTCTGGCTTTATGGATTGGTGATTGGCTTATTGACTGTACTTATTCGTCTGTTTGGTGGGCTCACAGAAGGCGTGATGTATGCCATTCTGGTCGCTAACGCGTTGTCACCGTTGATTGCCTCGGTAACCCAACCGAAGATTTATGGTGCACAAAAGCAAGAGGCTGAATCATGAGCAGTAATGAACAGGTTCAGGTTCAACCACAAACCCCCAGCTTTGCCATGCTGCGTACCTTGGGTGGTATCGCCATGCTCTCCGGTCTGCTGGTGGTTTTGGTTTTTCAATATACCCAACCGATTATTGAAGAGAATAAACGCATCGCCATTGAAAAGGCGGTTTCGCAAGTTATCCCCGGTGTTGTGAGTAAAAAAGATTTTCTACTGAGTGCTGAGGGTCTTTTTCCAGCAGACGGAGATAAAACGGCTACTGGTGAGAAAATATACGCCGCTTATGACGATAAGGGTGAGCTGAAAGGTATCGCACTGGAAGCGGCTGCTACGGGCTATCAGGATGTAATTCGTATTCTCTACGGTTACAACCAGGATTGTCAGTGCGTCACTGGTATAAAAATATTGAAGATGGCCGAAACCCCCGGGTTGGGTGACAAGATCGCCTTTGATCCAGATTTTCTGAAAAATTTTGAGGCACTTGATGCACGTTTGAATACTCAGAAGAGTGGACTCGAAAACGCCATCGTAACCGTTAAGCACGGTACCAAGCGGGAGCAGTGGGAGATCGATTCGATCTCGGGTGCCACCATCTCCTCCAAGGCCATTGGACGCATGATCAATCAGAGTGGTGAACGTATGTTCCCGCTGATCATCAAGCATCTGGATGCCTTGAGAACTGGACAGAAGGGGTGAGGTAGGGAATATGTCAGTACTACCCAATCAACAAGAGCAAGTAACCCTGGACACCTTCATGCGCGGGCTCTGGGAAGAGAACCCGGTGTTTGTGATGCTACTGGGACTCTGTCCTGTGTTGGCTGTCACCAACTCCACCATGAACGCGATTGCCATGGGTTTGGCCACGCTGTTTGTACTCGTAGCCTCCAGCACGCTGGTTTCACTGCTGCGCAAGATGATCCCCAAGCAGGTGCGTATTGCCACCTATATCATCATTATTGCCACCTTCGTGACGATCGTGGATTATGTGATACAGGCCATCAGTCTGGATCTTTATAACGCGCTGGGTGCCTTTATTCAGCTAATTGTTGCCAACTGCGTGATACTGGGCAGGGCAGAGGCCTATGCTTCCAAACAGAAGGTCAGCGCCTCCATCATTAATGCCATCGGCATGGGTGTGGGCTTTACCATCGCGCTACTCTGTCTCGGTACGGTGCGTGAGTTGCTGGGTGCCGGTACAATTCTGGGTTACCAGATTTTCAGCAGTAACTTTGAGCCATGGGTCGTCATGATCTTACCTCCAGGTGGATTCTTCGTGCTGGGAGCCTGGTTACTCCTGTTTGAGTATTTGAAACAGCGCAAAGAGCAGAAACTGCTTGCTGCTGAGGGGGCGACCACCAATGGATCCTAATTCACTGACATTCATCTTTCTCAATGCCGCCCTGATCAATAATTTTGTATTGGCACTGTTTTTGGGGCTCTGTCCGTTTCTCGGCGTGTCGGCTAAAAAAGAGACGGCGTGGAATATGGGCATGGCTACTATGTTTGTCATGTTGGTGAGTTCAATCTCAGCTTATGGCATCAACTGGATATTGGTGAAATTTGAAATCGAATTTCTGCGTCTGATCTGTTACATCGCAGTCATTGCTTCAGCCGTACAGCTTGTGGAGATGACGGTTAAAAAATTCAGCCCAGGACTGTTTCGTGCGCTAGGTATTTTTCTACCGCTCATCACCACCAACTGTGCCATTCTGGGTCTTGCCCTGTTCCAGACATTCCGTGAATATGACTTTCTACAATCACTGGCTTTCAGTACCGGTGCCGGCGTTGGTTTTACCGTCGCGTTGATGCTGATGGCAGGGTTACGCGAAAAGTTGGAACTGGCAAAATTGCCCACAGTCAGTCAAGGTGCCGCGATGGGTTTGATGCTGGCGGGGCTGCTTTCGCTGGCCTTCATGGGATTTGCCGGACTGGGAAGTTCCCATGCTTAAGTTTCTACTGGCAAGCGCTGTAATCATGGCCGTACTGGTTGGTTGGATTTTAGTGCAGCAGATGGCACGGGAATTTGCCCGGCGTCATCCTGAATTTGGTCCCTATCAGGAGAAACGAGGTTGCGGTGGCAACTGCTCCTGCAGTGGTGGGTCCAGTTGTAAAAAATAATAGCCCGTCATGTAATAGCATAGAACGGGCGCGGAGGATTTATGAGTGACGTAGAATTAGGACCTGCAGTAACGGCTACGGTCATAGAGAGTAAACGGATAACACCCGAATCAACCGATGAGGTGCGGCATATTGTATTACGGGTTGATGAGCCCTCATTCCGTTATATGAAAGGGCAATCCATCGGTGTTGTCGTGCCAGGGCCGCATGCCTTCGGCAACAAATACCATATGCGTCGATACTCGATTGCCAATGATCGTCCAACAGGTGCTGAAGAGGGAGTCGAATTCTCCATATTGGTTCGTCGCTGTTTTTATATTGATCCCGTAAATGGTGAGCGTTACCCGGGTACTGCATCAAACTATCTCTGTGATGCCAAACCCGGTAAAACGATATCCATCACAGGCCCTTATAAAAGCCCCTTTAATGTACCGTCTGACACTGGCGCCAATTTAGTGATGATTGGTGTGGGTACCGGCATTGCGCCATTTCGTGCCTTTCTCCAACATCTCTATAAAGATAAAGGCGCATGGCAGGGCAAGGTGCGCTTGTTTTATGGTGCAAAAACGGGCATGGACATGCTCTACATGAACGATGAGAACAGCGACCTGAAAGAGTATTTTGACGAAGTCACATTCGCAGCCTATAACGCACTGGCGGGTAAACCGCTGATGACGGATACGCAGGCACTGGAACAGTCATTGGAACGGCATGTTGAAGAGGCATGGGCGTTAATACAGCAATCCAACACCTATGTGTGTGTGGCCGGACTGAGCAAATTGTTGGACTCAATGGACAAGGTATTCGGCGCAGCCGCGGGATCTGAAGAAAAATGGCAAGCTATGAAACAAAAGATGATAGATCAGGGACGCTGGTCGCAGTTGTTTTATAGCTAATGGGTGATGCAGACGAATAAAAAAGCCGGCACATGCCGGTTTTTTTATTTGGATTTTAAAAAGAGAGAAATGTTTTGAGCAGCGTTAAACTGAAACATTTGAGCCGACAACCGCTCAGCAGACACTGGTGCCAAATGTTCCAGCATTGGTGTTTGAAGCCCACACGCCTATTTTTCCAGGTTTTTATGCCACTGTCTATGACGCTTATCTAGATGGTGAGATGGAGATGAAGGCTAAACTTTTTTCACTGTTTACAGTTGTTGATGAGAAGTCATCGATTAACCTTGATCGAATATCATTAAGACGCTGGTTGTTGGAGGCCTCTCTTTACCCTCAAGCACTACGACCCAGTGCTTATCTGAAGTGGGAGCCAATTGATGATCTGCATGCAAGGGCTGTAGTAAGTTATAAAACCAGTAGTATCGATATGGTAGCCACTTTTGCTGAAGATGATGGGCGGCTTATCAGTCTGCATGCTGAACAAGATGGTGATCTGACAACTCCTTATCACGGATCAGGTGAATTTGTTTCACGATCAGATTATCGTGATGTGGAGGGGGTCATGATTCCTTTTAAGTTCTCAGTTGCACGAATGGCAAAAGGAAAAACTTTTCCCTTCTGGGAAGGCGAGGTAATTGCTTACAAAGCTCATTACCTGTCTGCAGGCGAGAATGAATGAAAAAGATTGTTGTGGGTGTCTATGCTTGTTTGCTATCCGTTAATTAGGGTGTTTTCCGATAAATTAGAAAGAGTTTCTACTCCGGTAGTACTGATGGCATTAAGAATTGCAATGAGAAAATTACACATGGCGGATATCAATGGAAATAGTCACCACAGCTTGCGTGGTAACTCTGACATTGGCATCCGGCAAGAGTGCTCATAAAATCCCTCTCGGCTGTCCGGTACCGATGTACAACCCATTGGCTTAGTAGCACTCGTTGGTGCCTCTGGAATGAATTTCTTAAGGAATGTTGAGGGTGCAAGGCAGCTCATGACCATCATATTGATGACACTATCGGCATCATCAGAAGTGAATTTCTTATAAAATTCGGCATAGTAACCACCGTCATACTCCAGATAGCGATATCTCCCCTGATTTTTCGGTTTAATAGGCCGACAGGAGGCCCCATAGCTAACGTTAAATTCTTTGTACCCATTTACAGTTTTCTGAGGGAAATTTCTCCACTTAAGAGAAAATGACATGCGATAATAGGGTTCCCCAGTGGAGCATTTAGTTTGTCTCTTAGTGATTTTCTTCCGCATCTCTTTAAGCTTCCCCATAAGTGCTCGATCTGAATCAATAGTACCAATGGATCCATCTGTTATTATTCCAGGAAGGCAGCGTTCAAACGCATGGTCTTGACCAGATTCGCTGCGTGACAATCTGTTTAACTGTTTTATTATTGGGTCGTTTCGATAATCGCCCTCTTTATACCCCCAGAGAGAAGAGAAGAGATCTCCGGCAGAGTGTTTCTGTGTCACTATAGAACGAGGCTGTGTGATCGGTTGCTTCTGGCGACTACCGATAACCATCAATTCTCTGTAAGCGACGGCTACTTGCCCAGCCGCATCTGTCAGTTCAATTTTCAGGCCAGCAGATGCTTTCTTTTGCTCGGTTATTCCCGTTACATAACCTTTAAGTGGATTATTGGCGCTTTCATGAACGATAAGGTTAGAAGGCTGGTATGCCACGGTATAGGGAGAAACAAATCCAGCGGGTGGTGTAATTGAAAACGTATAGTCTTTTCCTGATGTAAGCTGTTTTGCAAGCTTAACATCGAGCTTATGGCGATTGATTCGAATTGAGCGTTTGTTTGCGATATCGTTGTCATTCATATCAACGAAACGAACTTCGAAAATGACCTCGCGATCCAAAGGCAGCAAATCTGCACCGAGACGCGTACCTATTCGGTGTGGTTTTTTATCAGCCTTAACCCGTTCAGCGATATCGCTCGAATAGTACTCCTTTCCACTTTTAGCATCGTAAATTCGTAAGGAGCCCGTTTTGATTGGTTTTAGTGCCGTGTAGTGAATGAAAAGATGGGGTAAATCGCCTGCCTTCAGCGTACCACTGGCAATATCCCCCTTTTTTGAATTAGAGACGGCAAGCTTGTGGATATTGATCCCACCCATCACATTAAAAGCAATAGTACTTTCTGTTTTGCTTTTACTACTCCCTTTCAATGTATGTATCACTGAAACGGAATACTGTCCCGGTGCTAGCTCCTGGCTTGTAAGTTTATAGGTGGATTTTTTACTACCGCCTACCTCGCTGAACGATTCAACTTTTCCCTTTGACTCAATCGGCTTTTTACTGGTATCAATTAGCTGCCAGGTAATTTCACCTTCACCTGATTCTAGGAGAGGCACCGTGGCTTCGAATTTAATTGAAACATCGTCTGCGATGTCGGACCCCAGTGGTTGTCCGGTTTCAATATTACTGGCGATGAGGCTAATCTTTTCCAAGGGGATTACGGAGTGACCATACCTAAACTGCAGTTTTTTAGAAACAGTTTTTCCATCACTTGAGGTTAGTTTTGCCAGCCACTCATAGCTGGCACCCAACGTCAAATCATCTGATTCAATTTTGATGCCGGTGCGTTGTGCTTCCTCTGCTCCCTTTCGTGGCCGGGTCCGACTGATGGCGGCGACTTTTTTTCCGCTCTTTAGTTCAACCACTGTGAAAGCAATATCAATAGCTTCTAGTTTTTTGGGCATATTGAAAGCGAGATAAAGATAGACGGCTTCACCTTCAGCAATAGTGGATAGCGCTTTTTCACTTTTGATTGTATCGGTCGTCCATATTTTACTGATAGCAAAGGGCTTTTCTTCTACGCTCAGGGCATCTGCTTTTCTGGATAAACTATCAATCTCTTTGGAGACGACCGACAGTCTAAAGAGAAATTTTGACAAGGTATCAATACTGGCTCGGTCTTCTTTGACTTTGCCTATAAAGCGAGACATGCCCGTGATGTCAGTTTCAATCCGTTTATACTCAACCTTTAGTTCTTCTAATCGCTCGGCTAACTGTTGTGAGTCTGTTGCTTCAGCCTGAGTGGCTAAAGGTGATATACCTGTTAAAACAATGATAATGAGTGCGAATCTAGTCCAGAAACTTCTCATTGTTTTGCTCCGCGAGAAACCTCAAATCCATCCGCATCATAACCACCCCAGCGCCAGCTGGGATCAATCGGGGCAACTGTCCCATTGATCCGATGGTAGTGAACTAAATCGGGAAGATTGTCCTGCTGAATGAAGCGAATTCTGCCACCCTGTTCGATGACATAAAAAGTTTCATCAACAGGAAGGTCGAGTCCATAAGCTCTAACCTGAGCACCATGCTGAGTTAGGATGGGTGCCCCTGCTGCTCGTAATGCCCGATTTTGAGTATCAATCAGCTCTTGCTCTGAGCGTGTGATAAAGCCGTTAACATGCGAATCATCGACAAGGTCAGCTGAGTTTCGAGTGCCAATAATGTGGGGGTCAGCATCTGCCAAATAGGCCCGGCCTCTACTATCCACAAGAATAGGGACTTTTTTTATCTTGCCATTTTTAGAGGTAATGGGACTGATGGTATCTTCAACAATCCTATTGCCACTCTCTATGTCATAAAACGCGCCATCGACGGGGTCTCGAGTAACCAGTGAACGGCGAGGGGCGCCATCAATCGTGCGCGTTACGGCGATAACATCTCGCCCTTCCAATCGGGTACTTAAGCTCACGCCTCCCCGTCCTACCAATTGCCTAACACCACGATCTGACTTTCTGATTGTTGCGCGCACCTTTGCAATTTCTTCTGCATCGCCGCTTGCTTCTGCAGCATCCAATTGAGCTGCCATTTTACTGAACTCTTGGTCAAACGGAATGAGTCCACCAGGGCCGCTTTTACCTTTAATATCCTTATGCTTGGTAACAACGCCCGCGAAATTATCATCCGGAGCCTTATTCATTAACCGCAATCCACCCGCATTGGCTTTACGATAAGCCACATACTGACCTTCCCCGATAGCATCCGCTTTAGTTTGTAGTGCGAGGATAGGGATACCTGTTTCTGCTTCTAAAAATGCGGGTAAGAGTTCGGGTTGCATGATGGCTCTTTCGAGGTCAGCCTGGCGCTCAGGCTTTAAATGCTGCATTGATTGGCGCAAATTATCCCAATCTTCTGGGTTCATTTGATCTGGATTGGCCAGTCGTCTGACATCGAGTGCGGGTGCAGCTTGAGTAAGTCTTTCTGACGCCGTGGCGAGTACTTCACTGTGCCGTGCCTCATCAAGGTTATTGATCACGGTCACAGCTGTTTGTTGCTCTGCGATAGAGGTACGCGCCAATGACATGGCTCTCAGGTTTGCTATATCTCCAATGTCAGAAAACTCCTGCTTTCCCGTTAGCTTGATAACGGGTAGGTCACTGATTTTTCCTGCATCGATCTTCGATACTTTTTCACTACCCGCTAACAGTTGATGGAGATCCACGTTCATCAACCGTTCCAATGCATCAGCCGGGTAATTTTTAGTGAGCATTCTTAGTTCATCCGGGGACATCCTTTTTGCCATATTGTGGACGGTGGCCAGGTTGGATTGGAGTTGGGCCATTTTCTTGGGAAAGCGTTTAGAAAGCTTTGCTACATCCGCTACATCACCAACTGATGAAAAAATCGTCATTATGGCTAAGCCATAATCCACCCAAGACATTTTCTTGCCCCATATGTCTTCACCTTGGTAAGTTTCAGCCAAGCTAACCGCATCACCAAAAATAGGGATCAATTCAAACAACATCTTCTCTTCTTGAATCTGTAACTTAGTTACTTCATCAAGGATCAGATCGCGATTTGCATCCCCAAGATTCTGTAATACGGTGGCAAAAGCTTTCATCTCTTGTTCACCTTCTTCGGGTGTGTCTGATGCTAACGCACTGAGGTAAACGGCTAATAGGCTATGGGATAACTCGTTGCGTTGACTGTCGATATTAATACGCTCATTCATGTCATAACGGTTACCATTGGAATCGCGAGTCATTTCAGGAGCATTTGCTTTGCGTTTCGTGTTGTCATCGTCGCCAGCGTATAACCTTCCGGTAGCTACGATTTGCATTCCATGAATCTGTCGTTGCAGGATGGTATACGCACCATGGACTTTGGAAAAATCCAAGTCCATTATTTTGTGTACATTGGCGAATTGGTGGCGAAATTCCTCAAATAAATTGAAATCTCCTTCCAGCAAGCCTGTTTCGCGCCAAAATTGCGCTTTTTCCTTTGCACGTAATCTGAGTACACGCACTTCGTAAGTAAATGCTTCTTGAAAACGAGGGAAGAGGCGATCCAAGTCCTTATAGAGTCCTTGAATATCTTGTTTAAAATCACTTACGGTTTGTTCATCTACTGCATAGCTTGCTGGTGAAGCAAAGATGGCTAGAATCAAACCGAGAGAAATGATCGGCCAGGCTTTTAGTAAGTTCATTCGAGTACCAAGTAAAAAGGGGAGTTTGAGTAACGCCAATTGCAGCTAGTCATCCAAAATGGTGACTTTGGATTTTTTAGATTCACTCTTTTTCTTACTTGGTTTTTTCGTCATCTGGCCTTTCAAGTTGGGGTAGGGTTGTTTCCCAAAATTGTACGTAGGTGTTTCGGGCAATTTGCTTGCTTCTGTTTTCAGCAGATAGGCGAGTTTTTTACGGTCGCTATAGAGCGGCGCCCAAAATTGAGAATTAGGATTTTGCCCGATATAAAAGGTTCTTAGTAGATCAAAACCTCCTATAATAAAGCCCCCCTCTTTCACTGCATAGGAGTAAGCTTTTTTTGTGTCTCCTTTACCTGCAATACTCAGCGCCTTCAATGCAGTGATAAAGGACTTGATCTTCTCTTTATGCAAGGATGATTTATACTTATCTGAAACCCTTTGCGCCTCGTTCGCTGCATCCAGGGTTAGATCAGGATGCCCGGCCGCCGCCGCTACCATGCCGTACTCCAGTAAATGGAAAACCGCCCAGACAGCACCCGAATTGGGTAACGCTTCGTCTAGTGTTATTGATAGTTTCTGACGAGTCGCATTGTGCAATACTGTCAGCACTATGACATCATCTGGTTTATGATTGCGCAGTATCTCTTTAAACTCTGCATCACTATTAACCTTGACCCCATTCGCCGCTAACACAACATCGCCTTTTCGAAGGCCTGCTCTCTCAGCGCTGGTTTCAGGGAATACAAGTTTAACCGAAAAACCTTCTGGCAAACTGATGTCATCATCACCAGAAAAACCATCACCTGTCTTAACAGGTTGCGACATCTGTTTTTTGTACATATTGAGTAACGTTTTTCCGACACGCTCCAGCGGCAGCTTCTTAGCCCAGGTTAAAGCAGTGTTGGTGATAACGGCACTTGGTGGGGTATTCGGTCTTTCAGCATATTCGTCGAGCATATCCAATGCTTGCGCTACGAATCCCGCGTCATAGAGTTTTTGTGCTTCGTCAGTAACCTTAGTCAGTTTGGCTTTTTCGTCTGCGGCTTCTTTATCGCGTTTGGCCTGTGCCTGTGCACTATCTTGTAGTTTGCTTAGAGCGTTGGCATCAGGGAAATTAATGTTAAAGACTTCAATTGAGCCGATGTCATCCTTCTCTTTTAGAATAACCATTCGTTTACGGTCACCTGTCATCAAAGTGCTTTCGTTAACGCCTGAATTGAAGCCAATAGGGCCGCTTGCGACTATTCGGCACTGATTATTCAGTGCCGTACGAAACTCGTATGTGTCATCAGTTATGTAGAGGTGCATAGGTGTATCAGGAATTGCCTTACCAAGCTCTCTTTGATCGCCTTTGCAGTGAGTAAATTTGCTCTGTACTCTACTGCGCAGATTATAATTCTTGCTATAAGTAACCAACTGTGTCCCGTCAGCTGAAAACTCTCCATCCCCGATCACATCATCGAATTCTTCAACTCTTCCCGCCTGCCATGTTTCGGTACTGCCTAACCAGCCATAACTCTTACCATTGGAAAAATTTCCATCTTCAGTGGTAGACTTCCCGCATTGCCAGCCTATATAGAATTTCGATGAATCAGGGGAAAAGGTAAACTCTACATCCCCAACTAAGTGGCGATGGTCAAAACAGGCGGTCATACTGGAAAAATGTGCCATCTCCTGGCTATCAGAAACACGCCATACCCGCCAGTAATCATTTGACAGCCTGTCTTTATGCGGTCCATCTACTGTCATTGCTGCAATGTATTGACCATCAGGACTGATTACTGGGAAAGGTTCAGTAGATCCCTCGTGTATCACTTTAATTAGCTTACCTGTTTGAGTATCAATCATCGTAAACTTTGCTTTACTCCTCTCGGAAGTATCTATAGCAAATATCCTACGAAGATCTGGTGTAACCACTCCGCTGGTGAATATGGTAGAGGCCAAAGCAACCATACGTACCAACTGCTCTGTAGCGATATCCCACGTTGCGATTACTGTCTGACTAGAGCCACCGTGATCAATGTTCATGACACTCATTATTTCTCGATCGTCATTCAACAATCCTGCAAGCGACTTGATTTTAGCCTTCTTGCTCGGTAATACGTTCATGGATACAACGACGCCATCTTTGATCCAGCCGCTATGCTCGAATACAGCTAGCAATGTTTTATTCTGCACCTGCCCTGAGGCAAGCATCTCCAAGTCTGCCCGGGTGTAGACGCCGTGTGGAAATTGGTACGATAATGTGCCTTTGTAATCCTTATGCGTAACGGGTGGTAACTCAATGATTTTCGGATTGCAATAACGCTTTATAGCTGTACAAGCCTCATCCATCACCGGGGTGACCTTCAGGTATTTGGCATTGGTTACAAAGTATTTCCCTTCAATGTCGTCACGGGTATAAAGAATACCTTTCTTACCACTTGTGCATTTCAATTCCTTGGTGCCATTTTTTATTTTTGGTGTTTCACGGGGATAGTGCCAATTCCATCTGTTCCCTAGCTTGACGCCGGGCTGGTCATCACATGATTGAATATTGGGTGTGCTCGGGCCGCTGTTATAGCCTTGCCACCCCATATCCTGATCTGCATGGCCCATCAGGGGAGCTGTTAGTAACGATAGAAAGACCCAAATCGAACCATGTGAAAACTGAAGTTGCTTCATTAACTGCCCCGTTTATTTTTGTAAATGTTTTTTTGCGTAACCAATTCCACTGAATCAGCTCATGTCACATCAATATTCAAACTTACAGAATCACTACTGTGTTGCCTAATTAGCGTATGCACCCTGAGATCTGGTAGTTTTGTGTACGGATTTGGCACCTAGGAATGGGTATGCTATACGGACCCCGCCAAGAGATACCAGATGATTTAAAATGGGTTACACGTTTGTCCCTTTACTGATGTAAACCCAACTGTAAGCGTGTGATTGAAAATGTCGCCAATAACTGGATAGAAATCATCACTTCTATCAGAATCCATCATGAGATCGCCAGGGCAAAACTGGCTGTCACCATTCAGATCAATCTCCCAGACAAAATAGTATCCAGCCTCGTGATCTTTTGGATTAAACTTCCCATTGACGCCATGATATCTTGCTAGGGCAGCTTTTAACTCAGCCCCTGAAAAAACAGTTGAATAAGGTAGTCCAACCAACGGTCTATCTATATAGATAACTTTTAGTTGAACAGCATTAGTATCGACCAGTACACCATCATACACATAGATAGTGATCTTTAAGCGGGCGTTTGCCAAGTTGGTTGCCCCTGTATCATCGGTTAATATGAACCGCTTTTGATACTGGGTATCAACTGAAAAGATCGATTCGGCATGGGCCGTTGGTACAACATAAAAAAATACGGCGACGACCACTAGATAGCTATTCGAGAACAAAGCTTTCCAGCATCTAAAGTTATAATTGATAAGCAGTGCTTCCTATTAATGCCTTGTTTACCTAGGTAGTTATCAACACCTAATGTTAATACGGCAGGTGTAGAAAAAACTTTAATTTCCTTTTGTAGTAAAAGAAAAGCAGGTGACCTAAAGATGTATTGCGCACTGAAATTTAATAATCTACGGGGGAGGGGTGACATAAGTCATATTGAAAATGAATTGATTCGTTCTCCCTTAGGTTTTCCTGATATATGCCGATAAGGGTCTGCAGAAAACAGCATCCAAGACAGTGAGAACTATGACCGAGAAGGATAAACTGAAAAAATCAGATTGGGATTACATCGAACAACCCCTTCAGCCGTTTAAACGCTCTCTGATACGGTGCTGCAAAAACTGCGGTGGAAAAATGCAAGCAAAAGTCGAAGAGGTGGAGAACTTCCCCCATCCGGCACGTGAAAAAGGTATTTTGTTTGCCTGCGACTCTTGCAAAGAGAGTGTTTGGATCGCCAGCAATGAAACCATCATTATATCGTTTGCCAGCGGGCTTCTGATTGGGCTGGGTATCGTCTATATGGTGATAAATGGGCTATTTGATTTCGTTAGCTATAGCTTTGAAACAGGTATCGGATCCGGGATACTCTCTCTACTGCTGCCGGCCATTGTGGGACTCTTCGCTTACGGCGCCTTTTATGTGGTTAGGCGTGGCTTAAAACTGCTATCAGTCAGTCATCAGTACCCGATAATTGACGCTCCCGATCAAGCAAAATCTACAACCATTGCCCTCTTTTTAGGTCTCATGCCTTGGGCCATTGTGATTGGCATTGGATTTGTGAATTTCACTTATTTTGATGATAACGAGGTGTTGGGCCTACTCGGATTCGCCATTGCCGTTGTCCCCATTGCTTTTGCCAGCAAGCTTGGTTCTTCCATGAGATCAGTATTTTTAGCTACTGGTATGTGGCTTGTAATTGGAGGGAGCGGGGCCTGGCTGTTTGGTGTGCTGTAAAACTTGGCCGCAACACGAGAAAATTTCCTTTCGGTTAAACGGTACAATCTATTCTACAATTGATTCGAGATAATACTCTTGTATGAGGAATTCTTATTTAGGGAGCCTTCCGCGTTGGCATCGGGGCATCTTTTTTGCTTATTTGTTTGATTTGATTACATCCGCTTAGGCACACAAGCATTCCGAACCTACCTGTCTATTGAATGGGTATGATATGGGACAAGCAAAGAAGCAGAATAGTGACAGATAGACACTCGAATTCAAACAGCACTTCCATGCCCGCGAACCTATTGCCGATACACCGCGCCCAAAAACCAACATATAAAAAACGGGGCCCGAAGGCCCCGTAAACGTATCATGGCAATGGGTGGACGGGATTGGCATCCCGACCGGTTTCTCTTCTTATCCGAAGATATCGTTGGTGATGTTGGCGAACCAGCCGTGGGCGTAGTGTGCCTCCCGGGCTAGCATCTCCGGGGTGGCATCGCTCGGTGTTAGACCACCAGCCCCCTTCACCGCGACAATCGCGTTCTTCGTCTCGTCCAGCGAGTAGACCACACTCACCGAGATGCCGTAGTCCTTACCCACCACGCTGTAGCAGGTGTTCATGTAAGACGGATCTCCCGGCTCGCGGTCGTTGAGCATATCCACCACCGCCATGGCGCAGACCTTGGCCTGTACGTTGGCGCTGTAGCCCGATTTGGGCATGCCGGCGGCAATCGAGGCATCACCCAACACGTGGATATTGGCATGGATCAGCGACTCGAAGGTCTTCTTGTTGACCGGGCACCAGTCGCCCTTGGTGAGGCCGGCGACAAAGGCAAGCTTTCCTGCTTTCTGTGGTGGGATGACGTTGATCACATCGCCCTTGAAGCTCTCCACTGCGCCTTGTACCGACATGGCACCTGCATTGACGCTCTCGATCTTGCCGCCTCCGGCAGCCGACACCCACTCGATCATGGAGTTATCGGTGCCGTAGCCGTAGAGCCGCTTCCAACCCTGGATGAACAGGCCCTGCTTTGAGAACTTGTCCTTGGCATCCAGGATCAGGATCTTGGAACGGGGCTTGTGCTGTTTCAGGTAGTGGGCAATCTGACTCGCCCGTTCGTAGGGTCCGGGTGGGCAGCGGAACGGATTGCCCGGCGGGGCGATGATAACGGTGCCGCCGTTGGGCATCGCTTCCAGCTGGCGACGCAGGATCGCGGTCTGTGGACCCGCCTTCCAGGCGTGGGGTATTTTTTCTGCCACATTGGCGTCGTAGCCCTCAATCGCCTCCCACTTGAAGTCAACACCAGGAGATACGATACAGCGATCATAGGGCAGGCTCTGACCACCCTTGGTCATCACCATGCGCGTCTTGGGATCGATGCCGGTCACCATGTCATGTACCACGTTTACGCCGTGACCACGCAGGCCGTTAAAGCCGAACTGGATGGAATCCAGGGTCCGATCGCCAGCTAGCACTTCATTGCTCATGAAGCAGGTGTGGTAGTGTTTGTTGGCCTCGACCAGGGTTACCTGAATGGATGGATCCATCATCCGAATCTGCTTGGCTGCCGTCGCGCCACCCGGGCCACCGCCAATTACAACGATTCGGGCGCCTTTGCTGCGGGTAGTCGAACCGGTACATCCGGCCAGCGTGCCCAGTGCTGCGGCAGCGGCCGATAACTTGATAAATTCTCTTCTGTTGATTTTGTTCATGCCTCCCCCTTATTGCTGGCTGCCGTAGAAGTTGAGTACAGACTCGATAGAGCTCGGGCCGTGTTTATCGAGCATCTTCTTGACCTGTGTCTTCATCTTCTTAGGCACCTCTCGGTGGCCTGCCTTGAAATCCTCCATGCTGTACTTCAGATAGCGCATGGACTGGCCTGCGAGCAGGGCGCTGGCCTCGGTATTGGTGCCACCGTCTTCGTGGCACTTCTCGCAGTAGTCGTTATGCAGCTTGGCACCCAGCTTCGCCTTGTCGGCGGAGAATGACTGGTTCATGGGTACCGGTTTCTGCGCCGCAAAGTAGTTCGCCATGGCGGTGATCTGCTCGTCACTGTAACCCTTAGCTACGCGGTCCATCACGGTAGCTTTACGCTCACCGTTCTTGAAGGCCTGCATGCTCTCAACGAAGTACTCGGGATCTGCTCCTGCGATAGTGGGAATAACGGCAATGCTGGAACCCATGGTGCCGTGGCAGGCGGCACAGGTTTGTGAAAGCATTTGTGGGCTGGGGTCGGCGTGGACAGTCAATGCGCCAATCATCAATCCTCCCGTAAATGCAACCCGTAACGTTTTTTTCAACGCCATTTATTGCTCCTCCAGTTCTCTGTTTCTTATAGGAATTCTGCCTTATGGCAGAGGTACAGTATGAGTCGATAATAATAAGCTTGCAAATATTAAGTGTTTTAGGGTGGCATGCAGGGTGGAGAGGTGTGTGATATCACACATTTATACGTCTACAAAATTCGAATCACCAGCACAATAGGATCTGTGATCCTGTTCGCGACCGACTGGACCTCCGTTCCAAGATAACGATTGACATCAACCCCGGGCGTCCCTATATGTGTTCCCATCTGAAAGCGCCTGTCGTACGCCGGGCGGCCAATTAGAATCAGGATGTACGTGGGTAGTTATGGAAAAAAGTACTCGCTATACATTGACCGCTGTATTTATTGTTACCAGCCTGGTTTGGGCGATGGGTGTTTCTAATCATCTATTTCTGGTGCGAGAAATAGGCCTATATCTGGTATTGTTTTTTGTTCCCGCTCTGGGCGTTTGTTGTTCTGCCTGGTTGATTGTTCAGCGAGTACTGTGGCGGCGTGTGGTGGGTCTGATCCTGTTGCTTCCGTCTGTTGCCGTTTGGGCGCTTTCTCTTTTACTCGTGTATAACGGATTCAAAATTCACTGAGCCATGTTTTTTTATACATGTGATGATCATGTTCAATGTACTTAACTACTTCCATCAAGGGCACCCGGGAACTCACTATAGACACCATGAGCCACAGGGATAATAGGACGTTGCAAAGAATGATCGTTAGATTGATGGTGAGCTATTCCACATCGAAAGGTTAATTCTATGATCAGCTGCACTCAATATGACTTCATTGAAATAGTGTGCATGTATGGTTATCCCATTAAACTTGAAATGAAGTCTGGCGCTGTTATCGAATGCACAGCGCTTGATACCCAATGTAATGATGCACGTGAAGAGTGTATTAAGGTGGAAATTGCGGATGTCGAAAGTTTAGTGATTTTGGATGATATCGCCAAGCTAGAGGTCTGTGTTGAAAATCCCCATTTCCAAGTCGTTTCATTTATCTAAAATCTAACTGGATTCAAGCCGAATCTATCATCATTTCGTTTGTTGATTCATTCTCAACACCCCACAGAGAACAGATCTCCTCAATAATGGCATTAATCAGTGGTTCACTTCTGCGCCGCTTCTGTACGGCAAAACTGAGCGCTATTGAAGGAACCTCACCCGCCCAACAGTAACCCAGCCCTTGTTGTTCCATCTGTTTGGCATCTTCTTCACGTAGCAGTGCTAAACCAGACTCGGCTTTGACCAACTCCCTGATTGCATCTTCACTATCCACAAAGGCGACTTGGTTGGGTGTGCACTGATAGTCGCTAAATATTTGGCTGTGCAGGTCATAGAATGGACAGTTTTGTGAAGTATAGATCCAGGGCAGGGCACACAACGCTTCAGGGGATGCATGCTCTACTCGGTCTTGCCATGTGGCGGGTGCGACTACTCTGATTGGAATTGTTGCTAACTCAATGGTGGTTAAATCGGCGCTTTTTGCTGGACCAAAGAAAAAGCCGCCATCAATATTTCCCTTGCGTACATCCGGTATGTTGGTGGCAGACATACCGGCCAGGAAATGTACTCTTACTTTGGGATGTTTACGCGCAAAGTTTTGTAGCAAAGGAGCGATGCGAACAAATTCGAAATCGGTATGTACGCCGATCTTGAGATCACCTACCAATTCTTGTCGGAGCGACTGAGCCTCAGATTTTAACTCATCGGCTGAGTTGAGGATTCCCGCAGCCTTCTGATACAAAAGCTCACCGGATGGGGTGAGTCGCATCCCTTTCGGCGTACGCTGGAACAGATTGATCCCTAACTCTTCTTCAAGGGCCTTAATGTGGGCGCTGATGGCAGGTTGGCTAGTAAACAGGAGTTCGGCTGCTCTTGATAGATTGCCTTCGTCTGCAACCTTTACAAAGGTTTTGAGGTGATAGAGTTCCATTGCTTTCTCGCCAAGGACCGTAGTGATGATTTATTAAAACAGATAATAGCCTAAAAGTGTCATCACAATTCCTGAAGGGCGCTATCTGATTATGCGATTGGATCAAATATAGGGTGAGGCGTAGCTTGATCACACAAATCAGGATAAGGAGTGATCATGAAGATGCAAACAACCTGCCTTAATATACCGGATTCCCACGCTCACTCGTTTGAGCTAAAGCAGTTTGTAAGTAAGGCCTTTCAGTGGCTTTATGCCGCCTATGAGCGAAAACGCCAACGCAATGCGTTACTCAAGTTGGATGACCGTATGCTAAGTGATATTGGTGTCAATCGTGCAGAAGCAGACAATGAGGGTAGTAAGCCCTTCTGGAAAGAGTAAGTTGGCTGCCGAGTCAATGTATGGGTGTTCACATTTTGCCGCCTGTAGCGTGGGCACACTTTTGTGCCCACGTGAGTACCTATACCCATTCTGTCTTTAGTGTCGTCATGAGCCGGATTTAGTCATTTAAAACACCGCTATGATTTGATCCACTTGCACTTGGGATCGATCCATCGCTCATGGTCAACGGCCTCAATCTCTTCGAGTAGCATCACCGCTTGGGGATACTGTGGTAATTTACGGACAGGTAAGGTCACGCCAGTGCCCAGGTGGGACATGATCAGGTAGGGTGTTCCTGGTCTGCCGTATTGGGTGCAATCTATCGAGACAAATGACAGGGGCGGTGTGACGAGTGATGCTAGCAGTAGTAATGTTTTCATGACTGCCTCTTTTTCCGATCAGGAAAGGTGTTGTCCTTCACGGTTACGGTTATCAACTATAAGTCGCATCAATCATCAATAGGATGATGCGCTTCGTTAACTCCCCAGCAATCTTGGCAGAAGTAGCTGCCGTATATTTAATCTGCGCTTTGTGAGTCTTTATGGATACTCAACTATCTGCAGACTGTTAATTCCTCCTGAAAATAGCGCCGTCATGTGTTACCTGTTGTGCCCAATGGGTAAGTGTTTCAGTCTCTGTTTATTAAGATAGTTTAAAAATATGATTCTTGCGAATCAAAATAGGGGTGTTCTGGGGATCGGGTCTTAAATTTAAGCCCTAATTATGGCAATGGCCTATCAAAAACAGGGCCATTTATAACAAATTGATAACAGTTGAACTATTTCGGTTGTCAGCAAGGTCAATAAGGGAGAGAGTTATTGAACGGCAGTGTCAGGCGCCTACCTCATGCTCAATAAATGATGCGCTTAGTGAGGGAAAGGTATCCAGGCCTTGCGTGATAACATCATTGTTTAAAGGGAGAAGTATTGTGAAACAGAAATGGGTGGTCTTTCTATTAACCAGTTTACTGTTTGGTGCATCGAATGTTATGGCCGAGAAGACTGTATTAGCGGGTGGCTGTTTTTGGTGCATGGAGTCTGATTTTGAGAAACATCCCGGTGTCATTGATGTGGTTTCTGGGTTTACCGGAGGAACAGCGGAAAATCCTACCTATAATGGTGATCATACCGGTCACTATGAGGCTGTAGAGATTACCTATGATCCCGCGAAAGTGAGTTACCAGGCACTACTTGCTTATTACTGGGTCAATATCGACCCGTTCGATGCACGTGGACAGTTTTGCGATAAAGGGCACAGCTATTTAAGTGCCATCTTTGTGGCAAACGATAAAGAGAGAGCAATAGCTGAGCAATCTAAACAAGCTGTGCAAGCACAGTTCCCTGATCAAAAGGTGGTTACACCCATCTTAGACGCAAAAACTTTTTACCCGATAAAAGGTAATGAAAGCTACCATCAGGATTATTACAAGACCAATTCGGTTCGGTATAAGTTCTACCGTTGGAATTGTGGGCGGGATCAACGTTTAAAAGAGATTTGGGGTGATAAGGCGACGCATTAATCACCCTGGCTGTGAATAGGCGAATATATTATCTTTGCTGAACAACAGAAAGATAGGCTGTGCAAATTACAATAAGGATATTTATGAAAGCGATGGTATACAGCCAATATGGCTCGCCTGATGTTCTTCGACGCAAAGAGATTGACAAGCCCACACCTCTGGATAACGAGATTTTAATACGCGTTTATGCTGCTGAAGCGACTAAGGCTGACTGTGAATTACGAAGCTTCAAATTTGCGGTGAAGTGGTTTTGGCTACCCTTGCGCATTGTGATGGGTATAAGACGACCCAAAAGAGAGGTGTTAGGCGGCTATTTTGCAGGAGAAGTCGAAGCTGTTGGCAACGATGTTGTAAAGTTCAAACAGGGTGACCAAGTTTTTGGCGCTACTAAACTTCGCTTCGGCGCCTACGCTGAATATTTATCGCTGCCCGATAATTATACGATCGTCCCCAAGCCTATCAACATGAATTATGAAGAGGCCGCAGCAGTACCGCTAGGCGGGCTGAATGCCCTTCATTTTCTACGAAAGGCCAAGATCCAAAAGGGTGAGAAGGTCTTGGTGAATGGAGCGGGTGGAAGTATCGGTACGTTTGGTGTGCAGATTGCTAAAGCGATGGGTGCAGAGGTGACGGCCGTCGATAGCGGCATTAAAGAGACGATGCTGCGCCGTATCGGGGTGGATCACTTTTTTGATTATGCAAAAGACGATTTCACCAAAACGGGTGAAAGATATGATGTGATCCTTGATATGGTTGCTGGTAGTTCTTACGACGGATGTCTGAAGTCGCTTAATCCAAAGGGACGCTACTTGATGGCAAATCCACGTTTATTCAATATGCTGAGGTCTGTGCTGACCTCACTGGTTAGCGATAAGCGTGTATTCTTTGCATTTGCTGAAGAGAAGGAAGAGGAGCTTCTCACACTTAAAAAGATGATTGAGGAAGGGAGCATCAAATCAATTGTTGATAACGTCTATTCACTTGAGCAGGCTGCTGAAGCACATCATAGAGTAGAAACTGAACAGCGATTGGGTTGTGTCGTTATCGCCATCAGTGATGCTTCAAGTTAATCAGTAATCCAGTCTTTCCCTGTTCTCCCATGCCGACACATTGCTAAGCTAGTCCAGCTAAATGGTGCATGATTCGATTGATATGTATCACGACACGGCGTAACCAGCGAACGGCTTCTAATGCACGGTTGGCGTCTGGTACATCCCGTGATCCGGTAGCTGTCTCAGCCATGATACGGCTTCTGATAGCGTCCATTTTTGAATGGGTTGTTGCAAGGAGATTCAGACTGATTGATTGAGCCGCTGAGTAGTTGTTTTCTTTTAAAGCATCAATGATATTTTCGATACTGCTTTCAAGCTGCAGACAGAAATCGTGGAGTTGTTTTTCTTGCAGGGCTCTATTCACTCTATCGCGATCTTCATCACAACGTTCATGCAGGCGCTGCATATGATCCAGTATGTGCAATATATCGCTTGCATGTTTTAGCTCTATCTCCTTGTCTGGAGCGATGTGTATTAAATCGGCATAGGTGTGGGTTTCATCCAGCGCCTGCTGCAGTGTGGCCATATCAACGAGCTTGCCATGGCATGCGGCACTGAGCTGGGCACGGATGTGATTGAGCAGGGCAATTAACATCGTCTGAATGGTTGAATCGACAACGCTCATGGCCACAATGGGATCATTGATCAGCTGTTTGTCCAGTCGATCGGTATACCCGGTTGGCTTGTCAGGAACCAGTCGAATGATTAACGCTGCAAACTGTTTGGTAAAGGGAAGAATGACCAGTAATCCAACAAAATTGAACAGGGTGTGAAAGCCAACCAGCGCCATCTCTGCATTCGTAATTAGTTGGTTGGGAAACAGTTGGTTCCATGCGGCGATGTAGGGCGTGAGCAGGATAAGGGCCAAAAGCGCAGTCATCAGGTTATAGACCATATGTGAAAGGCCGGTCCTACGAGAGCCAACAGAACCACCAATGGTCGCGATTATTGCTGTAACGGTTGTGCCGACGTCCATGCCAATGATAAGTGCAGCGGCCTGTTCGAATTCAATAGTGCCTGTGAACAGGGCGGTAAGCGCGGCGGCTACACCGGCACTGGATGATTGGGTGATGAGTGTGACAACGATACCGAGCAGTACCAGTATCAGGCGGCCAGTGAATGTGTTGGCAGGGAAGGTGTCTGCCATGAAATGTGATTCAAGTCCCGCCATGCCGTGTTGCATGGCCTCTATGCCTACAAAAATGAGCCCAAATCCGGCCAGTGCAAAGCCAATCTGTCCCAGTCGGACCCTTGCAAACAGACGCATCAACACGCCGGCTAAAATCAGCGGCATCACCAAGGTGCCCAATTGCAATTTGAATCCAATCAGTGCTACCAGCCAACCGGTGATGGTTGTGCCTATATTGGCACCAAAGATGATGCCCAGGGCGGCTGGGAAGGTAAGTAGCCCGGCTCCGACAAAACCGACGGCAGCAACAGTCGTAGCGCTGGAGGATTGCAGAATGGCGGTGGCAATAGCGCCAGTGAATGCGCCTGAGGTGGGTGTTTGGGTAAATCGGATCAGTAAACGTTGTATGGCATTACCGGTTAGGGCACGTAGCCCTTCGGTCATGATCAACATGCCAAGAAGAAAAATACCCAGACCCCCTACGGCCTGCAACAGAGTCATTATGCTGCTACCTCACGCGCTTGCTTAAACAGATTACGCTGCATCACATTCAATCATTATTCAGTGATCTTGTCAGGAGTATACGTCGAATAACTAAAAGGTTATTTTTTAATGATTTCTTGTGTTTATCAGGGAAAGGTCTACAATGCCACCCTTCGCGCACTCCGGTCTGCGCTGACTCCATCGCGGTAACACCTTCAGGAACACCTCGATTTAGCATCAATCTTTAAGTTTTGCCTAGGCTGGGCCCCAAGCGGGTAGGCATCCAGGAGCAATAATAAGTATGTCGTTTGATTCCCTCGGCCTTTCGGCCGAATTACTCCGTGCTGTCGCAGAAGAGGGCTACACGGAGCCTACGCCTGTACAGGCACAAGCCATTCCTGTTGTTTTACAAGGAAAAGATATTTTAGCCGGTGCCCAGACGGGTACGGGCAAGACGGCGGGTTTCACCTTGCCGTTGCTGCAACTTCTTAACCAACATGCTCAGGGTAAAGGCCATCGTGCGGTACGTGCGCTCGTCTTGACCCCTACGCGTGAACTGGCGGCACAGGTTGGTGAGAGTGTAGAAACCTATGGTAAGCATCTTCCATTGAAATCCACTGTGATATTCGGTGGGGTCAAGATCAACCCGCAAATAGAAAAGCTGCGGCATGGTGTGGATATCCTGGTGGCGACACCGGGACGCCTGTTGGACCATGTACAACAAAAGACCCTGGATCTTTCGAAAGTCGAAATTCTGGTACTGGATGAAGCCGATCGTATGCTCGATATGGGTTTCATTCATGATATTCGTAAGGTGTTGGCCCTGTTGCCGAAAGAGCGGCAGAACCTGCTGTTCTCAGCGACCTATTCATCAGAGATCAAAACCCTGGCCGATAAGTTGCTGAATAACCCGGTATTGATTGAGGTGGCTCGACGCAATACGGCGGCAGAAACGGTTCAGCAACGTGTCTATGCGGTGGATCGCGAGCGCAAACGGGAACTGCTCTCTCATTTGATCGGTTCGAATAACTGGAAGCAGGTGCTGGTGTTTACCCGTACCAAACACGGTGCAAACCGGTTGGCGCAGCAACTTGAGAAAGATGGCCTTACCGCATCGGCCATTCATGGCAACAAGAGTCAGGGTGCAAGAACCCGTGCCTTGGCCGGGTTTAAACAGGGTGAAGTGCGTGTGTTGGTGGCAACCGATATCGCTGCGCGCGGATTGGATATTGACCAGCTTCCTCATGTGGTCAATTTTGAATTGCCCAATGTTGCTGAAGATTATGTGCATCGCATCGGCCGTACCGGTCGTGCCGGTAATGAAGGTGAGGCGATTTCACTGGTCTGTGTGGACGAAAACGGACTGCTGCGCGATATTGAGCGTGTGCTGAAGAGAGAAATTACCAAGGAAATTCTGCCTGGATACGAGCCTGATCCGAGCATTAAGGCGGAACCCATCCAGAGAGGTGGTGATCGCAGCCGTGGGCGTGGCGGTCGGCAACAGCAGTCTCAGCAGCGGCCGAGAAATGACAGTCAGAAGCCACGACAAAACCGCGAAGGCCGTGGAAATCGTGTGCGTGCTGAGGGTTCTGCAGAAAAAGCCAATGGTAATACGCGGGTTGCAAAAGAGCATAAGCCGCAACCCAAAGCCACTACAGCATCAAAATCAACTCCGGCGTCAACCAATAGGCGGCGACGCCCTTCCCAAGGACGGGAGCGCGCTTCACTATTAGGTGGATAAGCGCTAGCGGCAGATGATGTGACAAACAGCGGTGAACGCGTTGTTGTTGGGTTAATGTGTATCAGTGATTGAAACCAATCCGCATACTCAATGGCCAGACAACAGCGCGTTCCTGTTTGGGATCTCCCCAGGCCTGTTCAAGTTGAGTGGCAATCTGTGAAACCGGGTCTACCGCTGTTATCTCAATGTAACGTGAAACAGCCGACCAGGTACGCAGATAGCCTTGCATGTGCGGCAGGGTCCAGCTTGCAGACATAGCGAAGTTGGGGATAGGGGTTGCAGGGTTGAACGGGAAGGGTAGATCAGCATAGCCATTTTCGACCAGACGACGCTCTGGTGGCCAGTAATCTTCCAGTGTGTTGTGGTATAGCGAATCAATCAGTGCATCGACATCGTCATTGATTCTGAAAAGATTATAGGTCCATACTGCAATAACGCCCTTGGGATTCAGTACCCGCTTCACTTCTTGATAAAAGCGCTCCAAATCAAACCAGTGCAGTGCTTGGGCGACAGTCACCAGATCAATAGAGTGGCTGTCGATATCCGTCTTCTCGGCAGGTGAAACACTGTATTTAATGTTGTTGTGCTTTGTCGCGGCGGCTATTTGATGGCGGCTGGCATCTGTCGCAATGACTCGCTTGAAGTGCTCGGCAAGTTGCACGGCGGCTTGTCCATTGCCGGTGGCGCAATCCCAGGCCTGGTCATGATTTGGCGTGAGCGTGGCGAGATATCGATAGAGTTCTGCAGGATAACTCGGCCTGAAACGTGAGTAGTTCGATGCGTTGCTCGAGAAGTGATCCTTGAAATCGTTATTCATAATATGCCTGATACGCAGTGACGGGTGGGAAATGCCCGTGAAATGTGGGAAAATTCACCTTTAATTTAGGTGTTCTCACTCTCCTCATTAATCAGTCAGTTCAACGAGCATCGAGCATCCGGTTTCATGAAGCTAAAAGTTGCCATTAACGGCTATGGACGCATCGGGCGTTGTATATTACGCGCTTTGTATGAATCCGATTACTACCGTAGTTTTATTGATATTGTCGCTATCAATGAACTGGCCGATCTTGATGCGGTTACTCATCTGACTAAATACGATACCACTCATGGCCGGTTTCCAGGAACCGTAGCGCGTGATGAGAGTCATCTGCTCATCAATGGGGATAAGATTGACCTGTTAAGTGAGCCGAAACCCGAGTTGCTTCCCTGGCGACAGTTGGGTGTTGATCTGGTGCTTGAATGCAGTGGCGTCTTCAAGACACGCCAGGATGCGGAACGACATCTTCAGGCGGGTGCAAGCAAGGTGCTTTTTTCACAACCAGCCGAGCAGGATGTCGATGCCACGATTGTATTTGGTGTGAATAATCATCTGTTGAAACCGGAGCATACGATTGTCTCGAATGCCTCCTGTACTACGAATGCCATCATTCCCGTGTTGAATGTGTTGCAGGAGACCTTCGGTATTGAGTGCGCCCTAATAACCACGATTCACTCTGCGATGCATGATCAGCCGGTGATTGATGCCTATGACAGTGATCTTCGTAAGACACGTTCCGCACTGCAATCCATCATTCCTGTTGAGACCGGTCTTGCTAAGGGTGTCGTCAGAATACTCCCCGAACTGAAAAACCGTGTCCATGCACAGGCCATTCGTGTGCCGACTATTAATGTCTCTATGATGGACCTTTCGGTTGAGCTGGAAAAACCGACAAACCGTGAGGCACTTAATCAGGCCTTAAAAGGATTGAGTCAGAAGCAGGGCGGTCGATTGTTCGGTTATATTGAAGAGTTGCTGGTTTCCTGTGATTTTAACCACGATAGTCGCTCCTCGATTGTCGATAGCAATCAGACGCAAGTTTGTAATCATCATTTCGCCAAGGTCGTGACCTGGTTTGACAATGAGTGGGGATTTGCCAATCGCATGTTGGATACCACTATTGCAATGATTGACGGCATACAGCCAATAGCAGACTAATCAGTGATCCAATAGGAATTCAGATGACACAGAAGCGGACAGTTTATTACGTATCTGAAAGCACAGGTATTACCGCAGAGACGCTAGGGCATAGTCTGATTTCACAGTTCGAGCAGACCATCGAATTCAAGACGGTCTATATGCCATTTATTAACACGGTTGAAAAGGCAAAGAAGCTGACCAATCAGTTTAATATGGTGGCTAAAGCCGATGGTGCCCGTCCGATTGTCTTTGCCACCATGGTTGAGTATGAAATCCGTGTCATCCTGAAACGCTCAAACTGCCTCTACATTGAACTGTTCGATACCTTTATTGCCCCCTTGAGCAGGGAGTTGGGCGTCAACCCCTCCGGCAAGACGGGTCTTAGTCATGGTATGGCAAACGGAGACAGCTATGAGGACAGAATGGATATCATTAACTTTGCCATGGTTAATGATGATGGCGCACGTCTGGATAAATATGATCAGGCTGATGTCATCCTTATTGGTGTTTCGCGCTCGGGTAAGACACCTACCTGTCTCTATCTCGCCATGCATTTCGGTATAAAAGCGGCAAACTATCCGCTGACGCCCGATGATTTTGAGCTGAACAAGATCCCCGATCACCTGCTTAAAAATAAAGAGAAGTTGGTGGCGCTCACCATTGACCCACCTCGCCTCAGTCGTATCCGTGAAGAGCGACGGCCTGGCAGTGACTATGCATCACTCAAACGTTGTGCCTCTGAGGTACGCCAGGCCCTGCAGATGTTTAAGAAGCACAATATCTGGGTACTCGATACCACGACCCACTCGATCGAAGAGGTCTCGTCGCGTATCGTTAAGGCGGTGCGGTCCAGATAGTGTCGGTGCTGCTGTGTTCCCATAACGCTCTGCATTATCGATGGGCCGTTGGCTCTATTGATAAAGTCCTGAAATAGGCTCAAAAACCCACTACACTCAAACGTATGCGCGGTCTTTCTAGTCGGCGTTTATAAGTAGATTCAATGGGGGATATCCAGATAAAAAATTCTTTGGCATTCCATAAGATATCCCACTTGTGCTGCGCTTGCATAAAAAACATAATGAACTGTTTTTATTAATAAATTATCCTCTTTTTTAAGAGTGCTGCGAAAGACAAAAATATGAAAATTGGGGTTCCAAAAGAGACGGTGACAGGGGAAAAGCGCGTCGCTTCCACGCCTGATATCGTAAAAAAACTGGTCATCAAAGGTTTTTCTGTGTTGGTCGCAAGGGGTGCTGGCGAAGCGGCTCATTTTACCGATGATGAGTATCAGGCTGCCGGTGCGACTCTGGTCGATACAGCGGAAGCCTTTGCTGCAGATATCGTGCTTAAGGTGAGAAAGCCATCGCTGGAAGAGATCAGCATGATGATTGATGGCGCGGTGCTGATCGGCTTCATCGAGATCTGTGAAGATGATGGCACGCTCAAGGCCTTGTTTGATAAAAATATTCGCGCCATGGCGCTTGAGCGTGTTCCCCGCATTTCACGTGCGCAATCCATGGATGCACTCTCTTCGCAAAGCAATATTGCGGGTTATCGTGCCGTCATTGAAGCTGCCAATCAGTTTGGTCGTTTCTTCCCCTTGATGATGACCTCTGCAGGTTCTGCCAAGCCAGCGCGTGTGGTTGTGCTGGGTGTCGGTGTCGCTGGACTGCAGGCCATCGCCACGGCTAAACGTCTGGGTGCCGAGGTATATGCCTACGATGTGCGGCCCGAGACGCGTGAACAAATTCTGTCTTTGGGTGCCAAGCCTATTGATCTGGATATCGGCGAAAGTGGCGCCGGAGAAGGGGGCTACGCCAAAGAGCTCTCTGATGAGGCCAAGGCAAGACAGCAGCAGTTGCTGGCCGATGAGCTGTGTAAAGCCCATATTTTGATTACCACTGCGCTGATTCCGTGTCGCCCTGCGCCTGTATTGGTGACGGAAGATGTGGTCAAGCGCATGCGTGAAGGATCGGTAATTGTTGATTTGGCTGCAGAGACAGGTGGCAACTGTCCACTCACAGAGAAACATCAGGTGGTCAACAAGCATGGTGTTATCCTGGTCGGGCATACTAATTACCCCTCCAGAATGCCGTCGGATGCCAGTGCCTTCTTTGCCAAGAATATCGCCAATCTGTTGGACATCATGGTCACTTCACAGGAAGGCAAACTGGTGTTGAATGATTTCGAGACCGACGAGATTACCCAGTCTGCTCTGGTTCGACCAGAGGCATAACGGCTTTGCTCGGGTTCATCAAAGATTTTACAGGAGGGCAGTGAGATGCCTGATACATTGGTAGCACTCTACGTATTTGTGCTTGCATGCTTTATTGGCTATTACGTTATCTGGGGGGTAACCCCTTCACTGCATACGCCACTGGTTGCACTGACGAATGCCATCTCTGGCATTATCATCGTTGGCGCGCTACTGGTCACGGGTTTGGAAGAGGCCAGTACAACGGCCCAAATCATGGGCTTTTTCGCCGTATTACTGGCATCGATCAATGTTTTTGGTGGCTTTCTGGTGACCAATCGCATGCTCGCCATGTTTAAAAAGAAGAAATAAGGGAGCCTGTCGATCATGCAATTTTCAGCCAATACACAGGCGCTCGCCTATCTGGTGTCAGCGATCCTGTTTATCTTTGCGCTAAAGGGCTTGACCCATCCGTCTACTGCCAGGCGGGGTAATTACTACGGTATGGCCGGTATGGCACTGGCAGTTATCGCAACCCTTCTGGGCGCGGAAGTGCAGTCATACGGTTTCATCATTGCGGGTGTCGCTGCAGGTGCCCTGATAGGTGCGGTGCTGGCCTCGAAGGTTCAGATGACCGCAATGCCGCAGTTGGTTGCCGCGTTGCACAGTTTTGTAGGTATGGCTGCCGTACTGGTCGCCATTGGCACCTATGTGAATCGCGCTGCTGCGGGTACGCTGAATCCAGTGCTGATGACAGAACTTGCTGTTGGTATTGTGATTGGTGCCATTACCTTCAGTGGATCAGTGATTGCGTTTGGAAAACTGCAGGGATTGATAAGTGGCAAGCCGGTGGTGTTCAAAGGGCAGCACATACTTAATGCATTGCTGGGTATTGTCATTATTGCCTTTGGTGCACACTTCGGCATGACTGAAAGCGTGTTCTCGCTCACCATGATGACACTACTGGCTTTCGTACTGGGCTTCACCCTGATTATCCCTATCGGCGGTGCCGATATGCCGGTAATCATCTCCATGCTAAACAGCTATTCAGGTTGGGCCGCGGCGGCTACGGGCTTTACCCTGCAGAACAATCTCCTGATTATCGTCGGTGCGCTGGTGGGATTCTCTGGCGCCATTCTCTCTTTCATCATGTGTAAGGCGATGAACCGCTCGATCATTAATGTGGTATTTGGTGGCTTTGGCAGTGACTCGGCGGGTGGTGAATCCAGCGCGGCGGCTGCGGCCCTCGAGAAAGGTGTTCGTGCAGCTTCTGTAGAAGATGCCATTTACTGGATGGAAGATGCCAGCAAGGTCATTATCATCCCAGGTTATGGCATGGCCGTCGCACAGGCTCAGCATGCACTCAAGGAGTTTATGGAGCTGTTGATTGAACGGGGTGTTGAAGTGAAATTTGCCATTCATCCCGTGGCCGGTCGTATGCCTGGACACATGAATGTGTTATTGGCCGAGGCGGATATTCCTTACGATCATGTTCTTGAGATGGATGAAATTAATCCGGAATTCCCAACCGCTGATGTAGCGTTGGTGGTGGGTGCCAATGATGTAACCAACCCGGCGGCTAAGACCGACTCATCAAGTCCCATTTACGGCATGCCGATTCTGGATGTCAGTAAGGCAAAACAGATTTACGTTATCAAGCGTTCCATGAACCCCGGTTATGCTGGCGTTGATAATCTGCTCTATTACCAGGATAACTGTTCACTGATCTTTGGTGATGCGAAAGCGGTTTGCGAAGGACTGGCAGGTGCCTTGAAGGGTGGTGGGCATTGATGGAAATATAGGGGGCGGAGTCAAACTGATCAAGGAACAGGGTGTTGCAAGCGACAATACTGATTTAATTTGACTCCGACCCCGTGATTCTTAGATCCCGCGATCAAACGATAATGGGTTCATCCTGTAAATAAGGGATGGAAGGCAAAGGATCTTCTTCCTGCATGGCATCATCCAATAGATCCACCTCCTCCTGTTCCAGTCGTGCAATATGGAAGAGTGCCTCACCCTGATAGGCGAGGGGGAGTGTTGTGCGGCCAATCACAATACCCCGGGAGGGTGACTTCACTTTGGATTCCCGCTCGCCAAAGGGATCACTGATGTACCCGAGAATCTCATTTTTTCCGACTGTCCCTCCAAGCGGAGCAATGGCGCGGAGTATACCGCTTTGCGATGCTCGAACCCAAGAGCTGGCATGAGTAAGAATGGTCTGCTGACTGCTGCTTTTGCTTCGAGATGCTGGCAGCATGTTCAGGTGGCGCATGACGCGGATGATGCCACGCAGACCAATACGGATAGAGTGCTCATCAAAACGCAGGGCTTCACCACACTCATAGACCACGATTGGAACGCCAAGCGCAGCACCGGACTGCCTGACAGAACCCTCTCTCAAACCGGCATTGAGTGTTACGGGTGTACGAAATGCTTCGGCCATTTCGGCGGCAATAGGGTCTTCAAGATGGGCGCGTACCTGCGGCATGTTGGCGCGATCAATAGCCGCTGTATGCAGGTCTATGCCATGCGTACACTGAGCGACGATTTCATTAAGAAACAGATGGGCAACACGACCCGCGAGGGAGCCTTTTTCAGAGCCAGGGAATGAACGGTTCAGGTCGCGGCGATCAGGCAGATAGCGTGACCTGTGCAGAAAACCTGGAACGTTAACAATGGGTACTGCAATCAGATCGCCTCGTAGGCGTTTTAACAGTGGCAGGTTGAGTAAGCGACGAATGATTTCTACGCCATTGATCTCATCACCGTGAATCGCCGCGCAGACAAACAACCGTGGACCGGCTTTTTTACCCCGAATCACATGTACAGGCATGGTCATGGGCGTATGGGTGTAGAGTTGTGCGAGTGGGAGGTCAATGGTGAGGTTTTGTCCCGGCTTGACCTCCTTATCACCAATGAGAAGGGGATTGCTCATTAATTAGCCCCTGCCTCGGGTCTTGGTTTTGTTCGGCCCACCATGCTTTTCGATAAATTCGATTATAGTGCTGGCAATGTCCTTGTTAGTAGCATTCTCAATACCTTCCAGGCCTGGCGATGAGTTCACCTCCATAACAACCGGTCCGTGATTAGAGCGTAAGAGATCAACGCCGCAGACATTCAGCCCCATCACCCGTGCGGCACGCACCGCTGTAGAACGTTCTTCTGGCGTAATTCTGACCAGAGCAGCCGAACCGCCCCGATGCAGGTTGGAGCGAAATTCTCCCTCTTTGGCCTGGCGTTTCATGGCGGCGACGACTTTGTCACCGATAACCAGACAGCGAAGATCGGCCCCTTTGGCTTCTCCAATAAACTCCTGAACCATGATGTTTGCCTTAAGTCCCATGAAGGCCTGGATTACACTCTCTGCCGCCTTATCCGTTTCTGCCAGTACTACACCAATACCTTGGGTGCCTTCCAGTAGTTTAATGACAACGGGCGCGCCACCAACCTGGGCCATAAGGTCATTGATGTCATCAGGTGAGTGGGCAAAACCAGTCACAGGAAGACCAATGCCTTTGCGTGCCAATAACTGGGCAGAACGGAGTTTGTCACGCGCCCGTGAAATGGCCACTGACTCATTGAGTGGATAGACACCCATCATCTCGAACTGGCGCAGCACCGCTGTGCCATAGAAGGTGATTGATGCGCCGATGCGGGGAATGACTGCGTCGAAATCATCCAGTATCTCACCCTTATAGTGAATCGATGGACGATGCGATGTGATATTCATGTAACAGCGCAATGGGTCAACCACGCGTACCTGATGCCCGCGCTCTTTAGCCGCTTCTATCAGGCGGCTGGTTGAGTAGAGTTTACTGTTGCGGGAGAGGATAGCGATTTTCATATGGTTTCCTGATTATTTCAGTTTTTAGACTGTGTTCTGTCCCGTCTGGTATGAGCGAGCGGCATCGACAAGGAAGTCACCCCGCAATGCAGTGCGTCCCAGCAACATACGAAACAGCATGGTGTCACGATCTGTCAGCGTGATCTCAATTCTTTTGCTGATATCTCCAATTATCGCTTCAGTCTCTATGACATAGCGACTTTCACGATGCCCGCCGGAGTCCGTTACCATGCGTTGATCAAGGAGGTCGGCGATGCAGATGATCTCGGTATCCCGATCCTTCTGCAAGGGGTGTACCCCGAATTTTACGCGATCCCGTTTACCTTCCCTAAATGGCTCAATAAAGAAGGCGTGTAGCGCAGAGGTGCGGGCGCCTGTATCGACTTTGGCTTTGATGCGGGCGATGCCCAGTTCAGGCAGTGTCAGCCATTCCCTCCAGCCCAGTGTCAGCATTGTATTATTGGTCATGCGTTATCCATCTTTTTGCTGGCCTGTAGGGATATCTTAGCACTTACCGGTCCAAAGCCCGAGTATTATTGTTTTCCTCTTAGGCCTGATCTTATAAAAATGGCGTAATGTAGAGTGCATTAGATAGCTTGTCTATCGTTTGAATGCCGCTCTTCAGAATTATCGAGTGAATGTCTGCACGACAGGATCAAGCTGCTAAACTTAACCCCACATACAGGAGTAGTGTACTGTCAGTTTTTATAAAAGGAGAACAAAACGGAGGTAGGCATGATGCACCTGAATAATATTTTAGTCATTTCCCTTCTGCTCATCTATAGCCCTTATGTTGCTGCACTGAACAAGCCTGACTGTAACCAATTGGAGCAGTGGGCAGCGTCAGATAAATCGGCTTCGAAAGTAACTGTCTCGCCCGGTTTTGAGTTGAGTGCGCTTGCTGAAGATGATTTGTTGATTCCACTGTTTGGTCACTCTATCTTTGACTGGTCTAAGGGTGACTTTAATGAATTTAATCAGGTTATGAGGGGCTGTAGTAAGGCGGCTTCAAAGCGGCGTGATCGAACGGCACGGGGAAAACTGCAGCAGGCAACCAAATTGGTTGCAAGTGCCCAACGACCGCTCGTGGGATTAATACAAGCGCGAACAAAGAGTGAAGCCGCGGTTGTTTCATTGGTTGAGCGCGAGGCGAATGCGGAAACAGTTGCACTGATCGAGTTGGCGGAGGCGGTGTTACAAGGAAAAGAGATCAGGCCCAAGCTACGGGGTATGTCTCGAGATAAACAACAACCCCTGCTTGATCTCGTCCAATCTCAACGTCACCTTGCAGGCACTGATATTGAAAACTACTCAAGTCGCCTTGAGGCACAAAAGCAGGCGATAGAAAAGGCGCAGCTTGCTGCCCAAGCAGAGGCGTCGACCGAGCTCGATACAGCCCTTCAGGAAATACAACAACTTCCTGAGACAACAGAAGGATTGGGTCGGCTGGATGAGTTGTCCCAGTTGCCTGCGCTCTCCCAGGCAGCACCTGAGAAAGCCAAATCATACAATAAAGCGGTCGCAATCAAGCGCCAGGAAATTGAACTGAAACAGCAGCAGGAGCAGCAGAAGAAGAGCGCCAAATTGATGGCGTCAATGGTTGAAAAGCTGGATGACTACGAAGTCCATCAACCGGCTGACCTTGGAAAACTCTGGGAAGAGGGCATAAGCATGGGTAAGGTGTTGCAAGCGCAAGGTGAGCGGAGTCGAAGTAATTCCATGACCATGGCCTTTTGGCAGCGGTTTAACCGGGCTGTTGCGGATATGTTGGAACCGTTTAAGCAACAACTGCAGACGTTACCGATGAATCAGGAAGGATTAAGCCAGATTGATGGTTCTGTCGCCAGATTAACTGGAATAAAGCAAAAAATTCCAGTGATGAACCCTTACCATCAAGCTGTCCAGATGCGTGGTTCGGAGATCGTTGAAGAGATGCGGCAAATTGCCTGTAATAAAACACTGGACGCGGCCAACATTTCATCGGGTGATGCTGCGGAGCGGCTCTGGGGTGCAGGGCAGGCGACTACTTTGGGTGATTTTTTCTGTCTTCTGTCCAATCAGGGTGCACAAGTCCATGCGTATGATGGCGCCGGGTTGTTATCAGACACACATACAGTAAAACTCACCACAAAGGCTGATGGTTTTCACACCCTCAAACTGCACGAGGGGGAAGTCCAGCCTGGTCAAAAGATGCTGATTGGGTTTGAGATTGCAGATGCCAATCAGCAACGTGCCTTGAGCGTCAGTGACTGGGAGCGGTATGTGAAAGTAAATACTCAAGGCGGAGGAGGGTCGGCTGAGTGCGATCGGTTGGCAAACAAGCCCCGCAATGAGCTCTCGATGGTAGAGGCAGAAAAGATGTTAGGCTGCATCATGCAGCGAATACCTGGGATGATTCAGCAGCAGGAAAGGCGCTGATTGTTGGCGGGGATTGATGATCTACCGGTCCTTAGGGGCCGGTTTTACGTTAATGTTGAAACAATCGAACTATCTACCGGCTACGAAGCCTAAACCTTATAGGTGCAAGACAATATGAGCTATAAGGAAGACGAGGAGGATCAGGGGTATGAGCACATCCTACAAACAAGCGGAATTGCTGAACGTCGATAACAGGGAATATACCATCTATCCGTTTGATCACCTGCGGGGGAAGTATCCTGTTGATAGCCTTCCTTTCTCACTGCGTATCCTGCTGGAAAACCTGCTTCGACATGGCGATGAATCATACGTAACCGATGATGATATTCACGCTTTGGTCAACTGGGATCCATCCGTAGAACCTTCACAAGAGATCGCCTTTGTACCCGCCAGGGTGTTGCTGCAGGATTTTACCGGTGTGCCTGCGATTGTGGATCTTGCTGCCATGCGCGATGCTATGGTGGAGTTGGGTGGTTCGCCAACCAAGATCAACCCGCTTACGCCAGTGGAACTGGTGATTGATCATTCGGTCATGGTGGATCATTTTGGCTCAGCCGATTCACTGAATAAGAATACCGAGATCGAGATTGGTCGTAATAGGGAACGTTATCAGTTTCTGCGCTGGGGTCAGAACGCGTTTGATAATTTTCAGGTTGTCCCACCGGGTACGGGTATTGTTCACCAGGTCAATCTGGAGTATCTGGCACGCGGCGTCTTTACCCGTGAGGATGATGCTGGCAGTGAGGCCTATCCCGATACGCTGGTAGGTACTGATTCACACACCACCATGATTAATGGGCTGGGGGTTCTTGGGTGGGGGGTTGGCGGTATTGAGGCTGAGGCTGCCATGCTGGGACAACCGATCACCATGTTGATTCCTCAGGTAGTGGGCTTCAGGGTGGAGGGTAAACTTGCTGAGGGTGCAACGGCGACGGATCTTGTTCTGACAGTAACAGAGCGTTTACGTAAACATGGGGTTGTCGGAAAGTTTGTCGAGTTCTTTGGTCCAGGATTGGAAAATCTGAGCTTGGCCGATCGTGCCACCATTGCCAATATGGCGCCAGAATATGGGGCTACCTGCGGTATTTTCCCCGTAGATGCGGAAACCATCCGTTACCTGAGACTGACCGGTCGCAATCAGCACAGCCTGGCACTGGTCGAAAGCTATATGCGTCGTATGGGGCTGTGGCATGACATCAATACGCCGACCGCTCAATACAGTGCAGTATTGTCGCTGGATCTTTCCGATGTGGTTCCCTCGATTGCCGGCCCGAAGCGGCCGCAGGATAGGATTCCCCTAACGGAAGCGAAATCGAGCTTCAAAGATGTCCTCGCAACTTTTAGACACTCCGAGCAGGCGTCTGACAACGTCACTGATTTTGATGAAGAGGGTGGCCATACACCGATTGAAGCGGGCGCTGTGAACGTCAGCTATCAGGGGAAAACGTTTAATCTGGAACATGGTGCGGTGGTGATTGCAGCCATTACCAGTTGTACCAATACCTCTAATCCTGCGGTGCTGATTGCCGCAGGATTGGTCGCAAGAAATGCCAGAAAGCTTGGCCTGAAGACCAAACCATGGGTTAAAACCAGCTTGGCACCTGGATCAAAAGTGGTAACTGAATATCTGCAGCGTACTGGTTTGATGGAAGATCTTGAGGCATTGGGCTTCTATGTCGTGGGGTATGGCTGTACCACCTGTATAGGGAATTCCGGGCCGTTGGCTACGGAGATTAGCCAAGCTATCCATAAAGGTAAGCTGCTGGTTACCTCGGTCCTCTCCGGTAACCGTAACTTTGAAGGCCGTATCCATCAGGATGTGCAGGCGAACTATCTCGCCTCGCCACCGTTGGTCGTGGCCTATGCCCTGGCAGGTAATATGGGGGTGGATCTCTATACTGACCCACTCGGATATGATGCTGATAATAATCCCATTACATTGGTCGATATCTGGCCCGATGGAAAAACGATTCAACAACTGATGCTGGATTCATTGGATGAAGCGATGTTCAAGTCCAAATATCGGGATGTTTATGCCGGTAATGAACTCTGGAACAATCTGCCGATAGAAAAGAGTGAACGCTTTGCCTGGCCTGAATCCACCTACGTGCGTTTACCAACCTTTTTTGAAAATATTGCCAGCACTCAGCCCGGGGTCAGCTCGATTGAGGATGCCCGTTGTCTAGTTAAAGTGGGGGACAGTATTACGACCGATCATATCTCCCCTGCCGGTGCCATTGCGATTGACAGTCCAGCAGGGCGCTATTTGCAATCACGTCAGGTTGCGCCACAGGATTTCAACTCATACGGTTCAAGGCGTGGTAATCATGAGGTGATGATGCGAGGTACCTTTGCCAATATTCGACTGAAAAATCTTTTAGCTCCAGGCACGGAAGGGAGTTGGACCACCCATTTTCCAAGCAATCAACAGTGTTCTATCTTTGATGCAGCCGAGTTATATCGTAAAGAGCAGACACCGCTGATTGTAATAGCGGGTAAAGAGTACGGGACAGGTTCATCAAGAGACTGGGCAGCCAAGGGACCGGCGCTTTTAGGGGTGAAAGTCGTCATCGCCGAGAGCTATGAACGAATACACCGTTCGAATCTGATTGGTATGGGGATTTTGCCACTGCAATTCAAAGCAGGGGAGTCAGCCGACACAAATGGGTTGGATGGTACAGAATATTTTTCTATTCCTGCTGTAGCTGTTGGTCAGGAATCTGTTGAAGTAACGATTCGCAGAGCATCGGGTGACGTAATTACATTAAGTGCGACTATTCGAATCGATACTCCCAATGAGTTTGCCTACTATGAAAATGGTGGGATTCTGCATTACGTGTTGCGGAGACTGGCGCAAGAGTAAAACAGCGTAAGCTTTCCTTCAACAACCTGTAACATTATCGACATAGCATGAGTGTGAAATTTCATTTTGCATTCTGTCGGGAAAATCATGCTAAGAATTAAAACGCGTTATGGAGTGACGGCAATACTCTTTACTTCCCTAATCATTGGGTCACCGGCTATGGCCGCCCCAATACTCAATTTTCAGAAGCTCTGGACATACGATGCAGGTAATAGTGTGCTCGACAGCTATGCTGATCAGGGTGTGACCGATTTTGATCTGGCACCGGAAGCAGAGATTGTCAGCTATGACACTGCAAGCGAGCGCTTTTTTGTCATTAATGGTCGTGAGAAAGGGGTTGATGTTCTGGATAAAAGCGGTGTAAAAATTGCCACTCTCGATACATCAGTCATGGGGTCTCCCAACAGTGTTGCAGTAAAAAATGGTGTTGTTGCTGTAGCCGTAGAAAATTCAGCTAATAAACAGGACGCGGGTGAAGTCTGGTTTTTTGACGCTGCAACGGCATCCTTTACCCGTAAAGTGACAGTCGGCGCACTCCCCGATATGGTTACCTTCACGCCTGATGGTAGTAAGCTTCTGGTGGCGAATGAAGGAGAGCCGAATGACAGTTACACCAATGATCCGAATGGCACGGTGACTGTAATTGATCTGTCGACTGGTGTGGCCTCCGCAACGGCTACTCACTTGGGCTTTGGCGCATTCAGCGAGGCAGCGATTGAGGCCGATGGTGGTCGGGTATTTGGTAATAACAATAGCGCAACCGTATCGCAGGACCTGGAGCCCGAGTACATCACGGTTTCACCTGATGGTAAAACCGCTTTTGTTACATTGCAGGAGAACAATGCAGTTGCCAAGATCGATCTTACTACCAACACAATCACTGAAATACAGGGATTGGGCTATAAGGATTACACCCTTCCGGGTAATGAGTTTGATGCATCAGATAAGGACGGTATTAACGGTAATCTGCAGAATTGGAATGTTATGGGGATGTACCAGCCGGATGCCATTGACTCCTATGTAGTGAATGGAAATCTTTACTATGTTACGGCCAATGAAGGCGATGCCCGTGATTACAGCGGTTATTCCGAAGAGGTGAGAGTAAAAGATTTAGCGCTTGATTTGAATAATAATAATATTGCTGACAGTGATGCTGATGATACGGATAACCTGGGAAGTCCTGGCGGACTAAGCGATGGCGATTTCCTTCTGCAGAAAAATGGAAATCTGGGTCGCTTGAAGACCACCACCGCCAATGGCGATAGTGACGGTGATGGCCTGACAGAGCAAATCTACTCATTTGGCGCACGCTCCTTCTCTATCTGGGATGAGAATGGCAACCAGGTCTATGACAGTGGAAACTTGATTGAACAGATATTAGCCAATCAGTATTCAGGGCAATGGGCAGATGGTCGTTCGGATGACAAGGGTCCGGAGCCGGAAAGTATCACCATTGCACAGTTAGGACAGTGGATGTATGCACTTGTCGGATTAGAGCGAACCAATGGTGTGATGATATTTGATATTACCGATCCCACTAATCCCCTCTATCAAAGTTATATAGTGGAAGCGGGTGACCTAAGCCCTGAAGGACTGCTGTTTGTGTCACTGGGTAATTTAGCCTATGGCAGTGGCGGATACGGTTATGTTGCCGTTGCCAATGAAGGTTCTGGAACCACAACACTTTACAGTGTGAGTGCTGTACCCGTACCAGGTAGTTTGGCGCTTTTCGGTTTAGGTATGCTGGTAATGAGGCGCTATCGGCGATAGTGAAATATTAACGACGGAAGCTAACATGCCGGGGGTATTTCTCCCCGGCAAAAAGTTTAACTCTGCCCAAGTAATCTGTACTTAATAGCATTAGAATTTATTGCGCTACGCAAAAGCGGCCATTTTTGCTTCGCTGTACGTTTGTCAATCCCTTACGCATATATTAATCGCCTATCTTCTGTGTCACACTGGCGTGGGTGCTAGTGGAACTTAATCTGCTCCAGGTAATCAATTAAACGGCATAAGCTAAGAAGCATTGGGTATTTCACCCATTGGGAATAGACGGTATAGAGTGGTTTTTATTTGGAATAATAACCCCTCAAAAGGAAGATGTATTAACAATGGCCAGTTTGACAAAAGAGACAGTGACCAGTGTACATCACTGGAATGACACCTTGTTCAGTTTTAAGACCAGTCGTGATCCCTCGTTCCGTTTTCATAACGGACACTTCACGATGATTGGTATTGAGCTGGAAGGTAAGCCGTTAATGCGTGCTTACAGTATTGCCAGTGCCAACTATGAAGATGAACTGGAATTCTTCAGTATTAAAGTGGCTGATGGTGCCCTGACATCTCGACTACAGAATATTCAGGTGGGTGATGAGCTGATCTTGAGCCGCAAACCAACCGGCACCTTGCTGGTGGATAATTTATTGCCGGGTCGGAATCTGTTTTTGATCAGTACGGGTACCGGATTGGCACCCTTCATGAGTATTATCAAAGACCCGGAAATCTATGAGCGATATGATCGTGTCATCCTTACGCATGGTGTGCGTTACGTATCTGAACTCGCTTATGCCCACTATATACAAAATGAACTGCCTGAAAATGAGTTCTTTGGCGAGATGATCAAGGAGAAGCTGACCTATTATCCAACAGTGACTCGCGAGCCCTTCCATAACTCGGGTCGACTCACTGACTTGATGGAGCGCGGTAAGCTGTTTGATGATGTTGGTCTGGAACCATTTGATATCCAGCATGATCGGTTCATGATCTGTGGTAGCCCGAGCATGCTGAAAGATACCTGTGCGATATTGGATAACCAGGGATTTACCGAGTCGCGTAATGGCGTGGTTGGTCACTATGTCATTGAACGGGCCTTTGTTGAATCGTAGGGTGAATGCCATTGCCTGACTCGATCCTTATGATCGGGTCAGGGAAGATGACAGTCTTCAAAAGACTTTATGCATAGTCCACAGGTAATGAGGTGGTGTATTTAATCTGTTCCATCGCAAAGCTGGAGCTGACATCCTGAATATCGACCTTCTCTATGAGTCGTTTGTAGAAACGGTCATAGGCGTTGATGTCGGGTACAACGACCCGCATCAGATAGTCGATATCACCACTCATTCGATAAAACTCAACCACTTCTGAGAACGCGGATACGGCCTCTGCAAAGGCATCCAGCCACTCCGCGTTGTGATGCCGGGTCTTTATCGCCACAAAGACATCCACACCCAGATTGATCGATTTACGATCCAATAGCGCTACACGCTTTTGAATTACTCCGCATTTTTCCAGGTTTTGTATGCGTCGCCAGCAGGGTGTTGTGCTCAAGCCAATCTGCTCGGCAATCTCTGCCGTAGAGAGACTGCAATTTTGCTGAAGTAGGTTGAGAATCTTCTTATCAGTCCTATCCATAGAAAAAATTACTCTAATAATGTAGTAAAATAGGATAATAGTGTCCATTATAGGTCAAATCAGAGTCAATATAGAAACAACTTTCAGTGCGGTGGGTGTAGCATAGTTAACATCAGGTCACCCTCAGAAGGTCATTCAATGAAATTGCAGAGCCTCACACCGGAATACTTGCGTAGCCAGATCATCGGAGTAGATGCCAAACTCACCACGCCATTTGGTGAACGGCACATGGTCTATGCCGACTACACGGCGTCTGGTCGCGGGTTACATTTTATTGAGGATTATCTGAAACAGATTCAGGTGCTCTATGCAAATAGTCACACAGAAGACGATACCAGTGGTCGCACAACAACTCAGTTATTGCATCAAGCCGAGCAGATTATAAAGCGAGCCGTCAATGCAGGATCTGACGGACGAATTATCGCCTGCGGAACAGGTGCGACGGGTGCGATTGATCGCATGCAACAGTTGGTGGGTGTGAAATTGCCAGCGGCGACTCGATTGTCTCTGTTGTCGTTGCTGAGTGGTTCTGCCGGAGATGATGTAGCGTGCGCTTTTACGGCGTATTGCCGTGAGCACCAGCCCGTGGTGTTTGTAGGGCCGTATGAGCACCATTCCAATGAAGTATCCTGGCGTGAAAGTATGGCGACTGTTGTCGAGGTACGATTGGCAGAAGATGGTGGAATTGATCTGGCGGACCTGGAACGGTTATTACAGTTACCCGCGTATCAGGGGCGCATGCGCATGGGTTCTTTTTCTGCTGCGTCGAATGTCACCGGCATGATTTCCCCCGTTCATGAGATTGCAAAACTGCTGCATCGCTATGATGCCCTGGCCTTCTTTGATTATGCGGCCAGTGCACCCTATGTAGAGATTAATATGAACCCGTCGATGGAAGCTGATGAGGGTGATGCATCACTGGATGCGGTATTCATCTCGCCCCATAAGTTTGTGGGTGGACCGGGTGCCAGCGGTGTATTGGTATTTAACCAGCGCTGCTACCATCCCGAACTACCGCCCAGTGTAGCGGGTGGCGGTACGGTTGATTATGTGGGGCCTGAGACCCATGATTTTATCAAGGATATCGAAACCCGTGAGAATGCAGGGACTCCGGGCATTCTCCAGACACTCAAGGCTGCATTGGTCTTTGAGATCAAGCAGGCTGTCGGGGTTAAGGTGATTGAACAACGTGAGTCAGATTATGTCACCCGTGCGCTGGGGCAATGGGGCGAACATCCGAATATTGAAATCATGGGAAATCCTGATCCGACGCGACGTACAGGGATTGTCTCATTCAATCTGAAGGGGCCGGGGGATCGCTATTACCATCCGCGTTTCATTACAACACTGCTGGATGATCTGTTTGGTATTCAGAGTCGGGCGGGTTGTTCTTGTGCTGGTCCGTATGGCCACAAGTTGCTGGGTATTGATGAGGAGAAAGCGCAGGAGTTTCGAGCGGTTATTGCAGAGGGACACTGTGGTATTAAACCCGGATGGTGTCGGATCGGTTTTCATTATCTGTTTGATGATGCGGAGGTGGAATACATTTTAGAAGCGGTGAAATTTATTGCTGAGAATGGCTTTAAGTATCTTGCGCTGTATCGATTTGATTCGACTACGGGGCTTTGGACACACAAGCAACCTCAATTGTTATCGGCCTCACTCTCTCTTGAAGATGCACTGAATAGCGTCTTCTTTGGAGCGGAAAGCCTATCTGAGGCAGAACGGCGTGATCACTACGCGAGCAATCTCAATGCAGCACATACTTATGCTAAGCACCTTGAAACTGAGTACCGGGATGATGACGTCAAGCTTGCAGGAGAAGAGGGCGTACTGCAGTTTTTTTTATTGGCTAAAGAGAGCCTACAGGGGCGTAGTTGAAGTCCATAAGCCGGAGTAACTCCGGCTTATGGACGGTTGTGGTTTAAACTTTGAACTGGCCCATCACCTGTTTTAATTCATAGGCAAGCTGAGCAAGTTGTTGGCTGGTATGGGCAATCTTCTCCGAGTTATCAGCAGTTTGATCTGTCACATCACTGATCACGGTGATGTTGCGACTGATCTCACTTGCCACCATCGATTGCTGATGTGATGCTGAGGCGATATGTTCATTCATCTGACTGATGGTGCTGATAGAGTGTGTGATCTTATTCAGAGAGTCACCTGCATGCGCGGCCTCGGTAACACTGGTCTCCACACGCTTCTGGCTTTGAGACATCATATTCGCTGCATTCTGTGATTGCCGCTGTAATCCCTCGATCATGGTCTGAATCTCTTGGGTTGCTTTATGCGTACGGGTAGCCAGTGTTCTTACCTCATCGGCGACTACCGCAAAGCCGCGTCCCTGTTCACCTGCACGTGCGGCCTCAATCGCCGCGTTTAATGCGAGCAAATTGGTCTGCTCGGCAATATTGGTGATGACTTCAACGACTTTACCGATACCATCGCTATCGGTTTCCAATTGACGGATAACATCGAATGCCTGACTGACATCATCTGCGAGCGTATTGATACAGGCAATCGCATTATTCACAACCTTACCGCCCTCTTTAGCTTGTGCATCTGCTTGGTTGGCGGCATCAGAGGCGTTGCTGGCACTGCCTGCAACCTCATTGGCATTGGCCTCCATCTCCGTCATGGCGGTTGCTACCTGTTGGCTCTCCTGTTGCTGTTTACGAACGCCATCAATACTCTGGGTAGTGATGTTGGTAAGCTGTGCTGACTCTTCCGCAAGCTGGAGCGTCGAAGCACTTACACGGGTTATAATAGAGCCGAATTTTTCCATCATCAGGTTGATGGCTATGGCGAGTCGACCCAATTCATCTTTTGATTTAACCTCAGCTCGAAGACTGAGGTCAGATTGTTGTTCGATAGCGCGTACGACTTCGGTTACTTTTCTAATGGGTGAAACAACCAGCTTTTTCAGGATGAAACTGATAATCAGTAGGCCAGCAATTAACAGCGCTGAATTCAGTCCGATATTCAACCAAAGCTCTTTAAATACGGTGTTGTCCAGTTTCTGTAAAGAGTAGTCCACCCGCACAGCACCCAGAACATCGCCTTCAGCCACAGGATGGCAGAGCAGGCAGTTGGTGCCTCGATAGTCTTTCTCGGCACGCATGGGTATGACTACCGTGAGGACTCGCCCTCGTTCATCCGTAATAATGGTGTCAATCTTTTCTCCGTTCAGGGCGCGTTTGTCAAAATCATCTTTGACTGCATTCAATTCATCCCCTGCACCAAAAAACTTGACAATGCCCTCACCGCGGATAATGCGGGCATCCAAGACCTCTTCTCGTGCGGTTACTTTTTTGCGTGCGATCTCCTTATTGGCCATGCCCCCAGTCAGCATCAAGGTGTTGACGTTATCAAAGTAACTGTCAGCCAAGGTTTCTGTCTGGTCCATAACCAGCTCTTCAACCAGATTTCTTTGGCTGTTGAACTGATAAAGGGCGGAGACGAGCAGGATCACCAAAAAGAGAATAATAAGCGCGAGATCGATCTTGGTACTGATCGAGAGTCCTTTCTCGGTGGTATTACTGGGCTTGTTCATTTGTATTCCCCGGAGATTAATTTGAGCGCCTGTCCTTCAGCGAATATTCAATAAAATTTCTACCCCATGTTGCGTCGCTTATGGGTATAACTTTAGGAAAGGGCGGGGACATACCTTAGTTAAATGATCTGGGTCAATATTCCATTTATAAATTAATGTTTTTAAAGGAGTGTGTGCCGTGATCGCCAAATCTGTAAAATAGGGGCTGTTGTCATAGGGGTTATTTAATTGTGAGTTTTGATCTGAAATCTGCGTTGGAGGCGGTAGAGGGTTGCCTGATAAGGGATCGGCATGTTCTGCGTAATCAAATCCGGGGATTACAACGTCAGCGCGCTCAAAAGAAACCCATTGAAGCGGGATTGGCCCGTGTTCTAGAACGTATTGAGACATCAAGGCAGATTGCCACGCAACGTAAACAGCGGCTCCCGAAAGCGGATTTCCCCGAGGAATTGCCAATCAGTGAGCGCTGGGAAGAGATAGCGGCACTGATAACGCAGCATCAGGTGATCATTCTATGTGGTGAGACGGGTTCCGGAAAATCCACCCAGCTACCCAAAATATGTCTTGCCCTGGAAAGAGGCGTATTCGGTCGTATTGGGCATACCCAACCGAGGCGTATCGCCGCTCGTGCCCTGGCCTCGAGGATTTCATCCGAGTTAGGGCGGGAACTGGGTGATTCGGTAGGCTATAAAGTGCGTTTCCATGACCGTGTTGGACCGCATAGCCACATTAAGCTGATGACCGATGGTATGTTGTTGGCTGAGGTCCAGCAAGACCGTTATCTCAATGACTATGACACACTGATTATTGATGAGGCCCATGAGCGCAGCCTTAATATTGATTTTCTATTAGGCTATCTCAAGGAGCTTTTGCCAAAGCGACCGGACCTCAAGTTGATCATCACCTCTGCCACAATTGATCCAGAGCGTTTTTCCACTCATTTCTGGGGTGCTCCAATTATCAATGTCAGTGGCAGAACCTTTCCAGTAGAACTGCGCTACCGTCCGCCAGTGGATGAGGGTAATAGCGAGCGCGATGATGCCATGCAACAGGCTATTCTCTCTGCTGTAGATGAACTTTCACGAATTGATCGGGGCGATATCCTGGTGTTTCTCAGTGGTGAACGAGAGATCCGTGAAACAGCTGAAAACTTACGAAAACATAAGCTTCAGTTGACAGAAGTGCTCCCGCTCTATGCACGGCTTGGACCGTCTGAGCAGACAAGGGTCTTTAAGCCGGGTGGGAGCCGCCGCATTATTCTGGCCACTAATGTGGCTGAGACCTCTCTTACTGTGCCAGGCATACGCTATGTAATCGATGTGGGCTATGCCCGTGTCAGTCGTTACAGCCATCGTAGTAAGGTTCAACGGTTGCCGGTGGAGCGCATATCACAGGCCAGTGCTGATCAACGCAAAGGTCGCTGTGGTCGTGTCGCGGCGGGTGTCTGTATTCGTCTCTATGAAGAGGAGGATTTTTTATCGCGGCCTGAGTTTACCGAACCCGAGATTCAACGGACAAACCTGGCCTCGGTGATTTTACAGATGCGTTTGCTCGGTTTTGGCGATATTGAGCAATTTCCTTTCGTCGACAAGCCTGACGGCCGTTTGATCAAAGATGGTTATCGTGTCCTGGAAGAGATTGGTGCAATTGACGCCGCCCGCCGTGTTACTTCGATCGGCAAATCGCTTTCCCGTTTACCAGTTGATCCGCGGATTGGGCGTATGCTTATGGCTGCTGCGGAGGCCGATTGTCTCAATGAAGTGTTGGTGATTGCGGCGGCCTTGAGTGTGCAGGACCCACGTGAGCGACCCATGGATAAACAGCAAGCTGCAGATGAGGCTCATCGATCGTTTCGCGATGAGTCATCAGATTTTCTTGGCTTGTTAAATATGTGGAGACATCTGGAGGAACAGCAACGGCATCTATCACGACGTAAATTCCAAACACATTGTCGTACGCACTTCATATCCTGGACAAGGGTTCAGGAGTGGCGCGATATCCATCATCAATTGCGTGGCCAACTGCATGAGATGGGGCATCGGGAGAATGAGCAAGCGGCCAATTATGAGGCGATTCACCGCTCACTACTGACGGGCTTACTGAGTAATATCGGATTCAAACAGGGAGGTAACAGCAGGGAGTATCTTGGTGCGAGGAATAGCCACTTTTTTATTTTTCCTGGATCGGCGCTTTTCAAGAAGCAGCCTAAGTGGGTGATGGCGGCTGAGTTGGTAGAAACAACAAAACTGTATGCACGATCGGTTGCCCAGATTCAACCAGAATGGGTTGAGGAAATCGCGGGCGATCTGGTCAAGAAAAATTATTCTGAACCTCACTGGGAAAAAAAGCGTGGACAGGTTGCCGCTTTTGTACGAATTACGCTCTTCGGCCTTCCAATAATTCCAAAGCGCAAGGTGAATTATGGACTGATCAACCCGGTGGAAGCGCGGGAGATTTTTATCCGATCAGCGTTAGTCGATCAAGACTTTGAAACACGTGCACCCTTTTGGCGGCACAATCGTGAAACCATCCAATCAATTGAGTTGCTTGAGCATAAAACGAGGCGGCGTGATCTGCTAATCGATGAGCAGGCGATCTATGACTATTACGATAAGCGTCTGCCCAGTGGTATCTATAGTGCGGCCCAGTTTGAGAAGTGGCTACGCAAAGTAACACATGATCAGCCTAAATTACTGCATATGCGGGCTGAGGATTTGATGGCGAATGAGGCGGGTCAAATCAATGACGCATTTCCAGATGCGCTGAAGATGGACAGTCTGCAATTACCACTGGCCTATCATTTTGATCCAGGCCATAAGGCCGATGGCGTGAGTATAAAAATCCCACAGTCGGTGCTCAACCAGGTCTCTGAAGAGCGCTGTGAATGGTTGGTTCCAGGGTTATTGCGTGAGCGAATTATTGCGTTGTTAAAGTCATTACCCAAGGCCTTACGTAAATCCTTTGTACCTGTCCCTGATTATGCCGACGCCTGTCTCAACGCAATGGAGCCGTCAGACAAACCGCTAACCCGAGTGCTTTCTGAACAGCTACTGGAGATGACCGGAGTCTATATTCCGGAAGACGCTTGGCAGGCTGATAACGTGGATCAGCATCTGCAGATGAATTTTGTAGTGCTCAATGAACAAGGGAAGGTTGTGGATTCAGGACGGAATCTGCAGCAATTGAAAACGCGCTACGCTAGTCAGGGGGAAGATCGCTATCATCCTGAAACAGAGAGCGGTCTGGAACTTGATGAGGTTACAGATTGGTATTTTGGTCCACTTCCACACAGGATTGATCTGGATCGTGGCGGGATCACGTTGCCGGGTTTTCCTGCATTGGTTGAGTCAAGGGATAAGGTGGCGGTTCGGATTGTTGACTCTGAGCAGAATGCAAAGGCGCTGCACCGTATTGGCTTGACGCGGCTATTTATGCTCAAGTTGGCTAAAGATGTTCGTTATATCAGGCGTAACATACAAGGCCTGCAAAAGATGCGTTTGCAGTATGCAAAAGCAACCGACCTGGAGGGCAAAAAGGGTGATGTTAAGGTTGATCTTGAGCAGGAGCTCGTTAGGTTAATCTTTGATCTGACCTTCATCGATGACTTGCCAGAGATCAGGGATGGTACCGCGTTTAATGACCGCATCGATGAGCGGAAATCACGTTTAATAGTTACAGCTAACAACGTAACAATGCTTGCCGGTGAGATATTTGAACACTATCAACTCGTAAACAAGAAATTGTCTTCCATCACTCAGATAAACTGGATGTCATCTCTCCAGGATGCACGGCAACAGCTCGACCGGATGGTCTTTAAGGGTTTTTTAAGTGTGACCCCGATTGAGCAACTGCGCGAGATTCCGCGTTACCTGGCCGCGCTTTTACACCGTATAGAAAAGCTTAATCATGCGGCGACAAGGGATCAGCAGTTGATCAGGGAGATGCAGGGCGTTTATCAGCAGTGGCAAGAAAGAGATTTGCGGGAGCGAAAAAAGGGTCGGCAGGATGAGCGTCTGGAGGAGATTCGTTGGTCGTTGGAAGAACTGCGCGTGTCACTGTTTGCCCAGGAGTTAAAGACCGCTTATCCCGTATCGGTAAAACGAATAGAAAAGCGCTGGAAGGCGCTTGGACTGTAGCAATTGGCCCTGCTATGAAATGTCTGCGGTCTGCGTTACAGACGATAGCTTGGATTTTTCTGTCGTCATGATTTTCCAGTTGGTATTAGGATCATGTTTTGCTTCATACATGGCACTGTCTGCATTATGGAACAGTTCTGTCAGATCCTGGCCATGCTCTGGGTAAATCGCTATGCCAATACTGACACCGACACTGATTTGTTGGCCATGCCAGATGAAGGGGTCAAGCAGTCGGGCGGTTAATTTATCGACAACAACGGCAATATTATCCAGGGATTTTATATTAACGAAGAGCAGTGTGAATTCATCACCTCCTGTCCTGGCGACAATATCCACTTTTCGCAGTGTTGCTCGAATACGGTAGGCCACTTGCTCCAGCACATAATCTCCCGCAAGGTGTCCATAAGTATCATTTACCGGCTTAAATTTATTCAGATCCAGCACCGCTAAGGCTATCTGGCCACGACTACGTTGTGCCTGGGCAAGTGCCTGGGAGACACGGTCATTGAACAGCAGGCGATTGGGTAGTTTGGTCAATGGGTCATGTAGCGCATAGTGCTGCAGCCGCATACTGTTTCGCTGGACAATGATGGTCAGTGCGGCAAGTAGTATTCCGATGATGATGCCGCTGATTAATATCCAGTTGCTATTACTCCGACTGCTAATCCAACCTTCGGTGGGGATGGTGGCTAGTTGCCACTGGCCATTGGGAAACGTCACTTCCAGGCGTTCAGGGTTTTGTTCAAATAGGTTGCCGTCCCCCCAAAATACCGCGCCTTTTTCCCCCAAGCCATCCTTGCCACGTATGGCTACTCGATATTTTGAGTCGGTATCGGGCAGACCGGCTTCTTCAAAAACGGTGTCCATATTGATGACAATACTGGCGATGCCCCAGTACTCCCCTGAATCGGGTTTATCTGAAAAGGCTGATTTGAAAATAGGGGTTCTGTTAATAAAGGCTTCACCACCCTGTACCAGTTTTACCGGACCCGCGATAACGGTTTGTCCGGTATCGATTGCACGTTTCACTGCGTCCCATTGAGCGGGTAACTTGCGATAATCCAGTCCAATCGCTTTCTGGTTGCCTGATATCGGGTACATGTAATTGATGACATAGCCCTCAGCCAGGGCAACATTGCGTATGTGGTGACTGCTGGACATGAGTTCTCGAGCTATCTGATTGAATTTACTGCGAGAAATGCCATCTTGTGCCGTTACCAGGACGGTGAGTGCCCGTGTCAAATAGATGGTTGAGTTAAATGTGCCTTCAAGGCGGGCGCGCACTGCACTGAGATAGGTAAGGGCTTCATTGCGGCTCTGTCGCTCAAACTCCCGCGATTGATTTTTCTCCACCATGAGCGTGACAATAACAGTGACCAAGAGGACTGTTATGCCGGCAATATAAGGAGAGTATACCCTTTTCACATTGAAAATCCGTTAGTTAGTCATCATGGATATATTGAAAATGTCCGCATTGGCTGACGAATATATTCGATCTCTTAATGTTTTCTTATGCCTAGAATATACGCTATTTGGTATTGATGAGTAAGCCTATAAAACCATGCTGCTAGCAACAGAAACCGTATCATTGCATACTTAATGCAATATGCACTTACCAGGAGTAACCAATTAATGTCGTCTTGTCTTTGTGGTTCCAATCAACCGGCCGCATCTTGTTGTACGCCCATTCTTTTAGGTGAGCAGAAGGCTGATACTGCTGAGCGTTTGATGCGTGCACGCTATAGCGCCTTTACTCTCGGTAATATTGATTTCCTGGGCCAGAGTTTACATCCAGACCACCGTAATGATCATGACGTTGAGGCGACCCGAAGATGGGCTGAAAATTCAGAATGGCTTGGCTTGCAGATAGTTGATACCAAGAAGGGCGGCGTGGACGATTCAACCGGGGTGGTAGAGTTTATAGCGACTTTTAAAGAAAAGGGTGTTGTGCGTCATCATCACGAGCGTAGTAACTTTAGTAAAGCGGCTGGTGAATGGTTTTTTGTCGATGGCGATATTGTTCCTCCTGCAACTATTAGAAATGAGACACCAAAGATTGGACGAAATGATCCCTGTTCATGTGGTAGTGGTAAAAAATATAAGAAGTGTTGCGGGCGCTAAACACACCCTCTTGAAATAAAATATTTGAGGTGACGGCGCTTTATGACATGACTCAGCTATACTTCTCTTGAGTAATGATGGTGTGGAATAGCTTGGCACTGAGTTTTACTATGCAACCTGAAGGGAATGGATCTGCCAAGTTTATTTGCTTATTTTATGTGGGGAATTAATCAATTGTAATAATTTGTTTCATACCCTAGATATTCCTTCGTGGCTGTGACAAGCTGCTTATGACAGAACGAAGAGGGCAGCTGAAACATTCAGTTTACTTCAGTTGGTCGATTCAATACTTCAGGGCAGAAGATGTCTGAACATCAGGCGCCATAGTTAATAATAGAGAGGAAAAAATGGCACAATTCAAACAGAAAAAACTTATCGCAATCCTCGCCCCTCTGGGTCTGATCGGTGGAATGGCTCTGTCTGTAGAGGGCTTCGCTGATAGCCACAATCGCTATGCGATTGATGCATCAAAGGGAGTCGTTAAAAACTCTGCAGGAGAGTGTTGGTTCACCGTTGGTGGCATTATGGAAAAAATGGAGGCCTGTGGTGATATGGTTTCTGTTGATTCAGATGGCGATGGTGTAACTGACGATAAAGATATGTGTCCTGGTACCCCAAGGGGCGCACCGGTCAATGCTAAAGGCTGTCCGCTGGATTCAGATGGCGATGGTGTGCCTGATTACCTGGATAAGTGCCCAGGCACCAAAGCTGGGGCCAAGGTTGATAAAGATGGCTGTGAGGTCATGAAACCGATGGCTAAGATGGAGAAGGTTGTCATCGATAACATCCTGCTGTTTGATTTTGACAGTGCTGCGCTGAAGGGCGGAGCGAACGATGTACTGGATAGCAGCTATGCCAAGTTTAAGGGTAATGACGCCGTTAAGTCTGTCCTTATCACTGGTCATACTGACAGTATTGGATCTGATGCATATAACCAGGGTCTGTCAGAGCGCCGTGCCAATACGGTACGCGATTACCTGATCAGCCAGGGTGCTGATGCCAGCAAACTGCAAGCAAATGGCGCAGGTGAGTCACAGCCCGCATTTGGTAATGATACCAAGGCCGGTCGTGCGATGAATCGTCGCGTTGAATTTAACGTAATGATGAAGTAAAGCGATGTTAGTCGCTAAGGCGGCTATTTCGTACTAAGGAAACCGGGGCTTAACAAGCCCCGGTTTTTTAATGCATGGAAACGTTAGAGTGTGAGCACTGGGATGTTCTAAAGCGATTTGTTAAGGGCTCAGTTGACGGTTAAATCTTTTTTGCTTGATCAATCGCATTGCCGATATAGCTGGCTGGTGTGAGCTGCCGCAACGCCGCCTTGGCCTCTTCAGGCATATCAAGCGCGTCAACAAAAGTGCGTAATTCTGCGGCGCCAATCCGCTGGCCGCGCGTCAGGTCTTTTAACTTTTCGTAAGGTTTCTCAATGCCATAACGACGCATCACTGTCTGAATCGGTTCGGCAAGCACTTCCCAGTTGTTATCCAGATCATTGGCAAGGAGAGCCGCGTTGGCCTCCAGTTTACTAATGCCTTTGAGAATAGACTGCAGTGCTATAGAGGTATACGCAAACCCGACGCCGACATTTCTCAGAACCGTGGAGTCGGTCAGGTCGCGCTGCCAACGTGAGATGGGCAGTTTCATTGCAAGATGACTGAACAGGGCATTGGCAATGCCCAGGTTTCCTTCGCCATTTTCAAAGTCGATCGGATTGACTTTATGCGGCATAGTGGAGGAGCCTACCTCGCCTGCGACAGTCCTTTGTTTGAAATAACCCAGAGAGATATAGCCCCAAATGTCTCTGGAGAAATCTATGCTGATGGTGTTGAAGCGAGCGGTCGCATCAAACAGCTCTGCCATGTAGTCATGGGGTTCGATTTGGGTTGTGTACGGGTTCCAGGTCAGTCCGAGCGATTCTACAAATTGTTGTGCGAAACTTTCCCAATCAATCTGGGGATAGGCTGATAGGTGGGCGTTATAGTTACCAACAGCGCCATTGATTTTGCCGAGTAGAGGTACGTTGGCAACTTGGTCGCGTTGTCGCTGCAGGCGATACACTACATTGGCCATCTCTTTTCCCAGCGTGCTTGGTGATGCGGGTTGTCCATGGGTACGTGACAGCATGGGAATTTCAGCGTGGGCATGCGCCAGTTTGCGTATCGCCTCAATCAACTGGTCCATTTCAGGTAGTAGTTGCTGTTTGCGACCCTGCTGGAGCATTAAGCCGTGAGAGAGATTGTTGATATCCTCCGAGGTGCAGGCAAAGTGGATAAACTCACTGACCGCCTCTAACTCACTGTTACCATTAATCTTTCGTTTTAGGAAATACTCTACGGCCTTAACGTCATGATTGGTCTCACGTTCGATATCTTTTACCAGCTGTGCATCGTCCGTGCTGAAATCGTCTAAAATTCTATCGAGTGCAGTGTTTGCCTCTGGACTCAGCGGTGGTACTTCGACGATAGCAGGATGGCTGGCCAGTGCCTGTAGCCATTTAACTTCGACTTGGACACGGGCGAATATCAGGCCATATTCACTAAAGATTGGTCGAAGGCTTGTGGTTTTACTGCCATAACGGCCGTCAACCGGAGAAATTGCGGTTAGAGTAGTGAGTTCCATGGGATTCCTGCGTGCTGTTAAGGCTCAAATTTGAATAATTGTACCATTTGAGCGACCGGCATGGCCAAATGTTAGTCTGATTTATATCCCTGGGAATAGCGTAGTTGCTCGCTAAAAGGTCGGCTATGGGTTAATATCCTTGCACGAAATATTTGAAAAAGGATGACTGTCCAAATATTTCCGGATATTTTTTTGGAATTAAATTGTGCTGCGGTGCAGAAATTATTCCTGTTTTACGTTATAAATAGAACTCGGTCATGTAATGACTCACTCTAATCCCTTGAATATTTAGATGAAAGAGCCTGATCCAGGCATCAACCCAGGAGGATCACTCGGTGTTAGAAAGCTATCGCAAACACGTAGAAGAGCGTGCCGCAGAAGGTATCCCGGCGCTTCCGCTCAATCCAGAACAGACAGCTCAGCTGGTTGAACTGCTAAAGAATCCTCCTGCAGGTGAAGAAGCATTTCTATTGGAACTGATCACTAATCGCGTACCTGCCGGTGTGGATCAGTCGGCCTATGTTAAGGCTGCATTCTTGGCTGATGTCGCTAAAGGCAACTGCACCTGCCCGCTAATTGATCGTGTGAAAGCGACTGAGCTGCTGGGCACGATGTTGGGTGGCTACAATATCGCTCCTTTAGTGGACGCGCTTGATGATGACGAGTTAGCGCCAACGGCAGTTAAGGCACTCTCCCACACATTGTTAGTGTTCGATGCCTTCAATGACGTGAAAGAGAAAGCCGATGCAGGCAATAGTCATGCGCAGGTTGTACTGAAATCCTGGGCAGAAGGCGAGTGGTTCACGCAAAGCCCAGAGCAGGCCGAGATGGTCACCCTGACCGTATTTAAGGTGACGGGTGAAACCAATACCGACGATCTTTCTCCGGCCCCCGATGCCTGGTCGCGCCCCGATATTCCACTGCACGCCAATGCGATGTTGAAGATGGCGAGAGAGGGTATTGTTCCCGATCAGCCTGGAACCATTGGCCCCATCAAATTGATTGAAGAGTTGAAGGCCAAGGGCCATCCAGTTGCCTACGTGGGCGATGTGGTGGGTACGGGTTCTTCCCGTAAGTCTGCCACCAACTCTGTGTTGTGGCACATGGGTGATGATATCCCCTTTATCCCTAATAAACGCGCCGGTGGTTACTGTCTTGGTGGCAAGATTGCGCCTATCTTCTTCAATACCATGGAAGATGCCGGGGCCTTGCCCTTCGAATGTGATGTTTCGAAGATGAATATGGGTGATGTGATTGATGTTTATCCCTATGAAGGTGTCGTTAAAAACCATGACACGGGCGAAGAGCTTTGTCGTTTTCAGCTGAAGACCGATGTCATACTCGATGAGGTTCGGGCGGGTGGTCGTATTCCCCTGATTATTGGACGTGGTCTGACTGCACGTGCCCGTGAGGCATTGGGTCTTGAGCCATCCACCCTGTTTAAGGCGGCGGCGCCTGTTGCCGATACGGGTAAAGGCTACTCGCTGGCGCAGAAGATGGTCGGTAAGGCCTGCGGTGTTGAGGGGGTTCGTCCGGGTGCCTATTGTGAGCCCAAGATGACCACCGTTGGTTCTCAGGATACTACCGGGCCAATGACCCGTGATGAACTGAAAGATCTGGCTTGCCTGGGTTTCTCGGCAGACCTGGTAATGCAGTCATTCTGTCATACGGCGGCTTATCCAAAACCGGTGGATATAACGACCCATCACACACTGCCTGATTTCATCTCATCCCGTGCGGGTGTGGCCCTGCGGCCTGGTGACGGTATCATTCACTCCTGGCTCAATCGTATGTTGTTGCCAGATACCCTGGGTACCGGTGGCGATTCCCATACCCGTTTCCCCATTGGTATCTCTTTCCCTGCCGGTTCTGGCCTGGTGGCGTTTGCAGCGGCTACGGGTGTGATGCCACTGGATATGCCTGAGTCAGTGCTGGTCCGATTCAAGGGTAAATTGCAACCGGGTATCACCTTGCGTGATCTGGTCAATGCCATTCCTTATTACGCCATTAAGCAGGGTCTGCTAACGGTTGCCAAAGCGGGTAAGACAAATATCTTCTCGGGCCGAATCCTGGAGATTGAGGGATTGCCTGATTTGAAAGTCGAGCAGGCCTTTGAGTTGTCTGATGCCTCTGCGGAAAGATCTGCTGCCGGTTGTAGCATTAAGTTGGATAAGGCGCCGATCATTGAGTATCTCAATTCCAATATCACGCTGTTGAAGTGGATGATTGCCAGTGGTTATAAAGATCCACGTACCCTGCAGCGTCGTATTGAAGGCATGGAAAAATGGCTCGAGAATCCCGAGTTGTTGGAAGGGGATGCGGACGCGGAATATGCGGCTGTCATTGAGATTGATCTGGCCGACGTTAATGAACCGATTCTGGCCTGTCCGAACGATCCGGATGACGTCAAACTGCTTTCAGAGTTGGCCGGAGAAAAGATCGATGAGGTGTTCATCGGTTCCTGTATGACTAACATCGGCCATTTCCGTGCAGCGGGTAAACTGTTGGAAGGCAAGCATGATCTGCCGACTCGTTTGTGGATGGCTCCGCCCACCAAGATGGATGCCTACATCCTGAATGAAGAGGGCTACTACGCTACCTTTGGTAAGGCAGGTGCGCGTATGGAGATGCCTGGATGTTCGCTCTGCATGGGTAACCAGGCTCGGGTGCGTGATAATGCAACGGTAGTTTCCACATCAACCCGTAACTTCCCTAACCGTCTTGGAACAGGGGCCAATGTCTATCTGTCATCCGCTGAACTAGCGGCTGTTGCGGCGATTCTTGGTAAACTTCCAACGGTTGAAGAGTACATGGTCTACGCAGATCAGATTGATGCCATGGCGGATGATATCTTCCGCTACATGAACTTCAATCAGATAGAGGCCTATCAGTCAGTAGCCAATAGGGTGGAATTTACCGCTTGATGCTAAACTGACAACGCGTAATAAAGCCCCTGAGTGGTTAATGCTCAGGGGCTTTTTTATGGGTGGTTATACGAAATAGTGTTACGAGAGTGAGTGTGTCAGTTATCCGGTAGTGCTTCATCAGCCAATATCGGCTTTGTGTTCAGATAGCGTGCCTCAAACTCTGACACGGGCGCCGGGCGTCCGAGTAAATAGCCTTGCCCATAATCACATCCCAATCCTTCAATGAAGGCCAGTTGCTCTTCTGTTTCTACGCCTTCCGCGGTGACCAATAAATCCATGTTTTTGGCCAAAGCAACAATGGATGAAACAATCGCAGCGTCGTTATTATCTTCTATAACATCTTTGACAAACGAGCGATCAATTTTTAGGGATGAGATAGGGAATCGTTTAAGATAACTGAGTGATGAATAGCCAGTTCCAAAATCATCAATGGCCAGTGATATGCCCATCTCTCGTATCTGATTCAGAATGGATATAGCGGCGTCAGCATTGTCCATCAAGACACTCTCCGTGATCTCAAGTTCAAGCAGTTCCGGTGATAGTTGATTGGCATTCAACTCCTCGTCGATGGTTTTCAGTAGAGAAGGGTTGAAATGTCTGGCGGAAATATTCACTGCAATATGCAGCTTTTCAAATGCCGTGTTCTTCCACAGAGCGAGTTGTTGGCAGGCCGTTTTGATCACCCAGTCTCCAATGGCGACAATCATGCCGGTGTCTTCGGCAAGCGGTATGAAATCAGCAGGAGAGATGACCCCTTTTTCTGGATGATGCCAGCGTATGAGTGCTTCCATACCAATCAGCTTGCGGCTCGCAAGTTCGAGCTTTGGTTGATAGTAGAGTTGCAGCTGCTCCTCGTCCAGCGCATGGCGCAGACTGCCTTCAAGCAGTAACAGCCGGATGGTCTGGTCATTCATATCACTGGTGTAAAACTGGAAGGTATTGCGCCCGGCGTCTTTGGCACGATACATCGCTGCATCGGCGCATTTCATCAGACCATCAACACTGATGCCATCATCTGGAAACAGGCTTATGCCGATACTGACCGTTGGGAAAACTTCAATATTCTTAATGACCATTTTTTGTGAGAGCTTTTTCAAACATTTTGTGGCTATTGCTGCCACATTGTTTGGGTCGGATATCTCTTCAATGATGATAACAAACTCATCACCACCCAGACGGGCAACCGTGTCATCTCCACGAATGGCTTCTTGAAGACGTATGGCGACCTCTTTGAGCATGCCGTCACCAACATCATGGCCCAGGCCATCGTTAATATTCTTAAAGCGATCCAGATCCAGAAATAACACAGCAACTTGCGTGCCTGTTCTATGGGCCTTATGCATAGCATGATCTAGGCGATCATGAAATAAAATGCGATTGGGCAATCCTGTCAGTGCATCATGTTCCGCCTGATGGCGCAGCCTTGCTTCGTTGTCTCTGAGTTGCCGTTCGGTCTTGAGGCGTTCAGTAATATCTTTTGAGATCTCAATGATTCCGGAGAGGAAGCCGTTACTCTCCCAATAGGGTGACGCATCCAGTTCAAATAAACGTGTTCCATATTTTGAGCATTGATGCTCATGAACCATAGTGGCCGGTTTTCCTGTCGTCATTACCTCCTTTAAGGGGCAGGGGTGCTCTTCGCCATCGCAAGGTGTGGTTCTGTTATGAGAGAGCTGGTAACAGAGGTATTCATCCTCAACTGTTTTACCTGTAGGTATGTATTTACTTGCGGCCTGATTCATCATGATGACGCGGTAATCACTGCGAATCACCATAATAGGATCGATCACACCATCAATTACTGATTGTAGAAATGCCTGTTTCTCCTGAATCGCCTGCTCAGTCTGTTTTCGAATGGAGATGTCTTGAATCATAGCCAGATAGAACTGCTCCTCGCGGATCTGGACTGGGGTCATAATGAGGTCAAGTGGGAAAAGAGCGCCATTAAAATGTTGACCTGTGACCTCAATTCTCTCCTGATTAAAGCCTTTGTCATCGGTTAATTCGAGTAGCTGTTTAAGCCCTTCAGGTTGATTCAGACTGATCTCATTTGGCAGTAAGATTGAGAGTGGTTTTCCTATGATTACCTGAGGTGAAAAACCAAAGATACGACCTGCCGCTGGATTAAAGTCTTGAATGATGCCGTCATTGTCGATAAGCAGAATGCCATCGCCAGCGGCTTCAACAATTGCCCGAGTACGCTGTTCGCTCTCTTCTAAATCCTCTGTACGCAGCGCTATCGCTTCAGCCATGGCGTTAAATGCTGATGATACCTGCTGAATTTCATCGCTTCCTTTGGCGTGGAGTCGTACGGAATAGTCCCCTGCAGCAAGGTCTGTTGCGGCCCGGGTCAGCTTTGCCATTCGGGTAAGAACAGTCTGTTTTAATAGTAGAAATACCGCCAGAAAGGTGAAGATAAAGCCGAACAAGTAGCTCAAGCTGGAGTTCCAAACCTGGTTGATGGCGCGTTTTTCCAGCTCTTCAGCCGGGAGCTTGATACTTAAGATGCCGCGTAACTCTCCCAGCTGGTAATTATAGGCCAGGTCATATTTATCGCGAATGCTGGGTGGCGCATCTTCCCGTTTTCCGTGGCATTGGAGGCAATCTTTAGTAATCCAGATGGGGGTCGAAAAATGATAGAACGATTTACCCTCGGCAGCGAATGGAACCATACGCTCCTTCTTGCCATCATTTTGCCTGAAGTATTGAATGGCCTCCATCTCCACCGCATCTGCCATGAGGGCCGGATTGCGTGGATGATCGGATACATTGTTAAAGGTGAGTCCGGATGTGACCCACTGGGTGAATTCCTGGGAAATACGGGTCAAGGCATGAGCGGGGAGAAATCCGACTGTTGTTTCATTCAGGGGCAGGCCACTGATCATGAACTGGTGGCGATAGACCCGGCGTGTAGCCGCCATCATGCCCCTGATTGAGCGGGCTTCATTGGTCAGGGCCGCTACGATCTCTTTGCGGGTATTCTGGTAGTCGATATAGGTGAGCACGCCAAAAGAGATCAGGAACACAGTCCCGATGGTAATCAGCAGTTTGGATTTTAGATCCAGCATAACAAGCGGGAGGGGTGATTTCCGTAACACTCCTTGTTAAACCCCTCTGTCATTGTTTTGCCCTCATTGATTTAGATGCCGATATACACAATTGCATAACAGTTCAGCGACCACTGGCGAGGAAAGTTAATTGATATTGGTCAATGTTTGCTGCTTCAGAGTGTGGAGTGTAGGGATTATTGAGCGTCAGATATTTGACCTATGACAATAATTGATCATATATCCGGCATATACAGGCAGGGAGATACTCGCGGAGGCTCTTTTCTATGGAAGCTCTGCTAGGTGTGCGTTGGTAGGCGAGTGTTATATGAGGTATTTATAATCAGTTTTTTATAGATTCAGTAAATTCAGAGGCCTTTTCGGCAACGTCTGCTCCAAACGCTTTGGTTTTCTGCCAAGCAGAACGAGAAGTCTCGGCAATGACCTGACCAGCGTGCGCTCCTTTTACCTTGGCGGATTGGTATAACGCTTTTGTCTTTTCAACAGCGGTTGATCCAAACTCCTGACTTGATTCGAGTGCGTTAGAACTTATCTCCTTGGTTTTATCCCAGCTCTCTTGTGCGCTGGTGGATGATGTTTCAGCATGGGCGCTGAGTTCATCAGCGGGTTCGTTATCTGCAAGAGCCGAGATACTCAGTAACGAAAACCAAAGTATCAGCAGTAGCAGTTGAAAGAGTCGTTTTTGCATGGGTAAATTCCGTGGCTATATTAGGGGGCTATTGTGCCACTCCATGTGAGTCTGGTATCTGTGAATGGTTCCCGGTTTTAGGCTGCAGACCGGTAATGTAAACAAATTTTGTGATCACCCGCACAGGTAAAGAGCGCTTAGAGTACGTGCAACAGACGGCGCGCCTCTTCAGCCAGTTTTTTTCGGTTGAAAATCACTTGGAATCTCCCACCACCACACTGACGCCATAATATTGCTGAGCGGATGCCTGAGAGGAGAAGGGCGCGAATGCGGTTTACATTGTCCGGATTTTGCAGATGGAGTGGGTCGCCTTGAACCATGATGCGTGGCTTGAGCGTGCTAATGCTGTTGGAATAGATATCGGCCAGTTGAGCAATAATATTTGCGTGCAGCAGGGGGAAGTGATCCATTCGCCGATCAGCAAGCTGAATCCCTTCCTTGATTTGTTCCAGCATGGCCGGGTTTTTTCTCAGTTTCCCTTCCAGGTGGAGGAGTGCAATGACGTATTGGGTTACCATGACATTGTCTGTCTGTTTTTCACCGAGTTGACGCTGAATGAGGCGTAATCCGAGTTCTACCCCGCGTAGCCCTCCGTAGACATCTTCCACGCTGTCGGCATTAATTTTGAACAGGCTACGGATGCTTGCCTCCATATTTTCACTCTCGGCAGTGCCGCTCTCAGCAATCTGTGCCGCCATACTCGCTGCTTGAAATACGCCAGCCAAAGCGATGCATCGATCTTTGTTACTCTTCATTTTTTAATAAGTCCGCTCAATGATTCCGCCGCCAAGACAAACCCTGTCCTGATACAAGACCACAGATTGCCCCGGTGTGACGGCCCGCTGCTTCTGCTCAAATTGGACCTGTACCTGGTCATTTTCAAGCTGTGTGATGTGACATTTTTGCAAGGGTTGTCTGTGTCGGATTCGTGCCAGACAGTTGAGTGGCATCGCGGGAGCTGTATCTGCAATCCAGTGTAATTGATTGGCTACTAGTCCCTGTTTCAGAAGCAGGGGATGATTGTGCCCTTGTGCCACGATAAGCCGGTTGTTTTTTAGCTCCTTATCAACCACAAACCAGGGGTTGGCTTCACTGTCCGCTCGACCACCGATGCCTAATCCTTTGCGTTGACCCAATGTGTAATACATAAGGCCTTGGTGTTCACCAATGGGGTCACCTTCAGGCGTAACCATCATGCCTGGATTAGCGGGGAGATATTGGCTGAGAAACTCGGTGAATTTTCGCTCCCCAATGAAGCAGATCCCGGTGCTGTCTTTCTTTTTGTGATTGGGTAAGCCGGCTTTTTCAGCCAGGATACGAACGTCTGATTTATCTAATTCGCCGAGTGGGAAAAGACTGTGTCTAAGCTGCGCCTGTCCTAGCATGTAAAGAAAGTAGGTCTGGTCTTTGTTTTCATCTTTGGCGCGGATCATTTGCAACTGATTGCCCTGCTGTTTGATTGCAGCATAGTGGCCGGTCGCAATGCCCTCTGCACCCAGATGCAGTGCATAGTCCAGAAATGCCTTGAACTTGATTTCCCTGTTACAGAGGACATCGGGATTCGGTGTGCGTCCAGCACGGTATTCATCGAGGAAATACTCAAAGACATTGTCCCAGTATTCGCCAGAAAAATTAACTGTATGCAGCCGAATGCCTAACTGGTCAGCAACGGACTGGGCGTCGGCAAGATCAACAGTGGCTGAGCAATACTCTTGGGTATCATCCTCTTCCCAGTTTTTCATGAACAGGCCCTCAACCTGATAGCCTTGCTCAATCAATAGCAAGGCTGCAACGGAGGAGTCTACGCCACCAGACATGCCCACAATTATTCGCTTACTTTTACTCATCATCTAATTCTTTATGAAGGCTTGACCTGATAGCCACGCCTCAATGGGTTGTATTATCGGTGGGTGACCGTTCTCAAAAAACCAGGAATCTACCGCATATATTTGTTGGGCTTCTCGATCTAGAATGGTCGCTGTCCAATGAACATCAAATAGCCAGGGATTGCGTCTCTGACGCGCTTCCACGCGGTGCCATTTTAACAGGTTGTCCTGTTCCATGAGTTGCAGGTAAGTGGTGGTATTAAGTGATTCCGCGATGCAATCCAACTGGCCTGGTTCAGAGCCCTCGCCATCATTTTCAGCAAGGTCACGCCAAGTGCCGTTGATCTTGCCAACTATCTGCTCTAATTGTGCGATGGCCTTGCTGATCTGTCCACGTTCATCTTTGGCAGTCCGCTGAGGGGGGAACAGCGCCCTGATCTCTCGCCAGTGTGAGGATTCTAGTGCTACCGGTTGTAGGATATCACAGTGGTAGTCTGTGCAGGTCTGAAACGGTGGTGGTGCATCCCATGCTTTCGCAGAAAAAGAGAAAGTGAGTAACACCAATACTCTATATCTGGACGATATCATTTGGTTTCGGGATGCCAGCCAGATTTCCACTGAGGCAGTGGAATGATTTCCGGCTTTATGCCATTGTCATGAAACCACGAGTCGATTGCCCAATTCGTTGCATTGGCTTTTTCTTCAATCACTGCGGTGGTATGTGGCCAGCCAAAGAAAAAGAAGCCGCGAGTAACGGGCTCTTTGATGTGGTGCCATTGTAGCAGCCCCGCCTCCTGCATCATGTAAATATAATTGGTTGTATTGGTGGATTCATCGATGCAGTCCATTTGATGATCACGTGGATCATCAGTTGATTCATTTTCGCCTTTATCCTTGTTGGTGTTGGTCATTTCACCGACAAGTTGTTCCATGCGTGCGATGGCGCGGCCAATATGTTCACGTTCTTTTGCGGCTGTATTTGCCCTAGGTAGAAATAGCTGACGGATGGATTGCCACTGATTCTGATTTAATGATAACTGGGCAATCGATTTACAGCTGAGATCAAAGCAGACGGAGAAGTTTTCTGGGGTCGGCGTTGTATTGATCTCTTCACTGATAAAGACCACGGCGTGTGTAGAATAGGGCAGGATCAGTAGCACGAGTAAGAGATCAATTGCCAGAAATTGCTTAGTCAAGATCACTGATTAATGCCAGGGGATAGCGATGTCCCGCCAGGAAATCATCCACACAGCGCAACACCATGGGGCTACGTAGCCGATCCGCATGCTCAGTCAGCTCATCGCGTGTCAACCAGACCGTACCGAGTATGCCTTCATCCAGTGGAAGGTGTGGTTGGTGGTCGTGACAACTGCCGTGAAAACAGAAGCGCAAGTAGGTGGCTTCGGCTGGGGGGACCTGCCATCGGTAGATTCCAATGAGCGACTCTGGGGTAAAGCCCCAGGCCGTCTCCTCTCGTGTTTCACGGATAACCGCATCGATCAGGGATTCGGCCTCTTCCAGATGGCCGGCCGGTTGATTGATGACAGCTTCTCCATTGCTGTTTAGCTCTTCGATCATGAGGAATCGGCCCTCCTTTTCTATCACGGAGGCTACGGTGGTATGGGGTGTCCAGATCATGTCCGCATTTTAACCTGATTTTTACTTGCCTGCTGGCGTTTTGGCTCGGCGCTTCTTTCTGTCTTTAGGTCGGGATTTCAAGGCGGGAGAGGGTACAGCCATCTCGAGCCATTGTCCTGGAGCCAGTGAACCAATATCCCATTGTCCAATACGCATTCGGACTAGTCGCAATGTCGGGAAGCCGATAGCGGCAGTCATGCGGCGTACTTGCCGATTTCGACCTTCGCGGATTTCGATCTCTAACCATTGGGTTGGGATGTTTGCGCGGAATCTGACCGGTGGGTTGCGATCCCATAACGCGGGCTGTTCAAGCAGTCTGGCTTTTGCAGGGAGTGTTGCGCCATCTTTTAGTTCGATTCCATCGCGGAGCTGTTGCAATGCGGTTTCATCGGGTATTCCCTCTACCTCAACCCAATACTGTTTCCAGGTCTTTTCCGTTGGATTAGCAAGTCTATGTTGCAGTTTTCCATCGTCTGTTAATAGCAGGAGACCTTCGCTGTCGCGGTCGAGTCGTCCGGCTGGATAAACACCTTTTTGATCAATATAACTGGCCAAAGTCTCTCGCCCTGCAGCGTCAGTGAACTGGGTGAGCACGCCAAATGGCTTATTGAATAGTATTAATCGGGACATAGTGACAGCGATAAAAAAGGGCCGTCCGATTATCGGCGGCCCTGGTGACAGGTCAAGGGTTTTTAATGCCTATTCAGTCAGGTCATCAATAATTACCCGGTTTCTGCCCTCATTTTTTGCCCGATAGAGTGCGGCGTCGATACGTTGGAACAGGGTGTCTGTGCTATCTTGAGCGGTAAGCTTGGTGACACCTAAACTCACCGTCATCTGTATGTCCTTGTCAGATATAGGTTCAAGATTCTGCACATTAACGCGTATTCTTTCAGCCAGTAGCTGTGCACCCTCTAAATCTGTGCCAGTCAGTAGTACAAGGAACTCTTCTCCACCATAGCGGAAGATCATGTCGCTTTCCCTTATGCTCTGTTCAGCGCATTGGGCTGCGGCTTTTAGTGCCTGATCGCCATACAGATGACCATGTTGATCATTGATTGCTTTGAAATGGTCTATATCCATCAGGATCACAGATAGCGGGGAGTTGTGGCGTTGTGCCAAGCCAATCTCCCGTTTCATAGACGCATCCATCGAGGCCCGGTTTCTGACACCGGTCAAGGGATCAATAGTGGCTGATTCGACAGCGCGTTGATAGAGCAGGGTGTTTCTAAGCGGATAGAGTAGGCCAGCAAGGAGGTTCTCTATCAACTCTAATTCTGAATCTTCAAAGGGATACTTGCGGAAGAAATTCAGATCACCCAGATGGTCTCCCGCAACGACTAATTCGTAAGCACAGTTGTTAACCGGTTGATCGCCCAGCTTGATATCAATCTTGAGTGATGGAAACCGATAGGTGAGACCATCGTATTTAATGAATTGGCGAATCTCTTTTGCAAACAGCGCCAATAACTCATTAATTTCTAAAGTGCTCTGGAGAATCCCACTCAGTGCAAGTATTTTTGAGGCAAACCTATAGTGAGTCTCTTGGTTATTGTCTGGATGGGCCGGATGCGGACTCACCCTTTTTAGGTTTCCAGAGATGTGTTGAAACTGGTTTGTCATAATCAGTATTCCCAACTAGCCATACGCCATAATATACGCAGTGTTAATAGCGATATCTGTGCCAACTATAAAATAACCAGTAAAAACAACAAGATGTAAATAATAAATATTTAAATGTCAATTATATGACATATTTTTGCGGCTGTTTTTTGCCGCCTGTTGCCGGTATGGCGGCATTATGTGTTGCCGCTTTCGGGCATCAGCTGTAGCTCAGTGCCTGTCCCGTTGTTCCCATGCTGTCCGGGCCCATGAGCCAGAGGTAATCAGGAATCAGTGCGTCGGGGGTTTTGAGGGTTTCGGCATCCTCGCCAGGATAAGCTGTTAGTCGTAGTTTTGATCGGGTAGGCCCGGGATCAAAGCTGTTAACCCGGATGTTGCTGCTGTCTCGGGTCTCTTCGGCAAGGATCTGCATCAATCCTTCCAGGCCAAACTTTGATACACCATAGGCACCCCAGTAGGCCTTGCCTTCACGCCCCACCTGATCAGAGGTGAACACAATGGATGCGTCGTTGGCCTTGCGTAAAAGGGGTAGGCAAGCCTGGGTCAGCAGGAAAGGGGCATTCAGGTTGACCTGCATGACTTGATACCAGGTTTCGGCATCATAGTCATCAATACGACTCAACAGACGTAACTGCGCCGCATTGTGCAGTAATCCTTCGAGTGATCCGAACTCTTTCCCCAGGGTCTCTGCCAATTCGGAATAGTCGTGGGGGGTGGCCCCTTCCAGGTTCATTGGATAGATGGCCGGCTGCACACCGCCAGCGGCCTCAATGGCATCGTATACGGCCTCCAGCTTGGCAATGGTTCGACCTAACAGGATTACCGTTGCGCCGTGTGTCGCACAGGCGATAGCCGCAGTTTTCCCCAGGCCATCGCCTGCACCCGTAATAAGAAGGGTGCGTCCAGTCAAAAGATCTTTTGGGGGGTGGTAATCGCGCATGGTCTCATCCTAAAGTGTAGTGTCTGGGTATTCTAACCGGGCCTCATTTACCATTCGAGTGTCCCGTGTACAGATCAGTCGTTAACTAATAGCCCAATTTTTCTGAGGATATCCAGCGGTTCAGCAATACAATCATCTGCGCCCCAACTGTCGGGCTGATCCTTTTCATCTAAATAGCCGAACAGCGCCGTGAGTGTGGCTGTGCCCGCATCACGTCCTGCAACAATGTCCCGTTCTGCATCGCCGATATAAAGGCAGGCCTTCGGTGTAATGCCAGCGCTCTTGCACGCATAAAGTATAGGCCCGGGATGGGGTTTGCTGTTAGGCGTCGTATCTCCGCTGATGATGCATGCAGCACGATGGGTCAGGCCCATTCCTTGCATCAGCGGATCAGTGAGCCAAGCGGGTTTGTTCGTGACAATTCCCCAGCCTATTCCATGCTGCTCCAACTGTTCGAGTACCTGAGGCATGTCGGGAAACAGCACTGTTTCACGGGCGATATTTTTTTGATAAATATCCAGGAGATCCTCACGGTACTGCTGAAACTCAGGGTGTTCAGGTTCAATGCCAAACCCTGCACGGATCAGGGCGATACCACCATGCGATACATGGGGGCGAATCTTTGCGAACGGCAATGGGTCCCGGCCATGTTTTTCCAGCGTCTGGTTCAGTGCATAAGCCAGATCGGGCGCGGTATCGGCCAGGGTGCCATCCAGATCAAACAGTACCAGATGAATAGGGCGACCGCCGAAGGAGGCCTTATGATTCATCTGAATCCTTGCTGCAACTCACCATGTAATTGACATCGACATCGCCAGGTACAAGCCGGTAATGGCCTGTTAATGGGTTGTAGGTTAAGCCGATCATCTCATTGCACTGAAGATCAGCATGACGAATCCAGCTGTCCAGTTCAGAGGGTTTGATGAATTTGGAGAAATCATGAGTCCCTCTGGGTAACAGGCGCAACAGGTATTCGGCCCCCACAATGGCAAACAGATAGGATTTTGGATTGCGATTAAGGGTGGAGAAAAAGATGTGCCCACCCGGTTTTGCCAGTCGTGCGCAGGCCGCTACTACAGAGGAGGGATCGGGCACGTGTTCCAGCATCTCCATGCAGGTGACGACATCAAACGACGCGGGCTGTTCGTCGGCCAACTGTTCTACCGGAATTCTTTGGTAATGAACGTCCAGGTCAGATTCGAGTAGATGTAATCTGGCTACTTCAAGGGGTGCTTCGCCCATGTCGATGCCGGTAACATCGGCACCTTCACGTGCCATGCTTTCTGAAAGAATACCGCCGCCACAGCCGACATCAAGTACCCGCTTGCCCTGTAGACCGGCTATCTGGTTGATATAACCGAGACGCAGGGGATTGATTTCGTGCAGGGGTTTGAATTCGCTGTGTGGATCCCACCAGCGGGCGGCCAGTTCTTCGAATTTGCTGATCTCGGCGTGATCGACATTGATGCTGCTGTCAGTCATGTTATTGAGCTCTTCACTCTCTCATTAATTATCTATTGGGTGGCTCGAAGTCGGCAATGCCGACAGCAAGACAGAGTATACCCTAGGAGTCTGTCGGATTTAATGCTGCTTGGCTGGAAATCCCTGGATGGCGATCAGCTCAGCCATCAGACTCGTTAAATAGGCTCGCTATTCACCTTGTCCGATAATCTAATTTGATTCGTCCCCAGTGTTTTCGCTCCAACCGGATTAATCCGGCAGTCTCACAGATCACTCCATGGCTTCTCGTATGATCCCTTCATAGAGTGTGATCAGCGCTTTTTCTGCTTCGTCTGCTTTACCCAGCATGTGTGGGCTTCGGTAAGTCAGGAACACTGATCCGGGATGGGATTGCAGTGTGTAGATGCCAACTGTCAGCGGACAAATGGAGAGGTTCGCGGGGTGAGCGCTGGACATCTGATGGGATAGCTTGATGTTGCAGAACTCAAATGACTCGGCTTTTTCATAAATGGCATTGGCAAGGCCGGTGTCGGCTGCAGTGCGGTTGAACATGTCGCTGATGTGCAGGGTGTTTGTGATCAGCATGCCGCGGCCAGTGATGGCGATATCCAGATTGGATTTGATCGAATCATAGTCGTCCTGCAGCTGGTAGACGACGATAGGGGCGTCTTTAGGGGTAATGGGTTCCTGGGCCAGCGCCAGTGTGCTATGGGTAAGTAGTAAAATCAGTGTGAGGTGGCGCATCATTGACTCCTTTAATACCTGATGTGCATGAATAACATTAGGGTAACAGGTGAGAAGCAGCAGTAGTCACCTATATTCCCCTTTAATACAGATATACAGATAGATAATTATTCAAATTCAGCGATACGCTCCTGCCAGATCTGGGCCTGCTGGATGATCTCCTGGCTGTCGAGCGTGGTAAGGCGGCCACCGTGGAGAACCTGCTTTCCGGCGATCCACACATCCGTTACTTTCTCTCTGCCGGTGGCATAGACGAGCTGGGATATCGGATGATAGATCGGTTGTGTCTCCAGACCTCCCAGATTGACCGCCGTGAGATCGGCGGCCTTACCCGCTTCCAGTGAGCCTGTCTTATCGGCAATGCCTAATGCAATGGCACCATTGATTGTCGCCATGCGTAGGGCTGTGTGTGCCGGTATGGCACTCGCGTCATTGGCGATACCTTTGGCAAGCAGTGCGGCAGTGTGCATCTCACTGAACATATCGAGATCATTATTACTGGCCGCGCCGTCGGTTCCAAGGGCGATATTAATGCCTGCCTGATGGAGCGTTGCCACTGGGCAGAAGCCTGAGGCCAATTTCAGATTGGATTCAGGACAATGAACCACACTGGCTCCACTGCTGGCGAAAAGTTCGATCTCTTCCGGTTCAAGCTGGGTCATGTGTACGGCGGTTAGGGCGGGGGAGAGGAGTCCCAGCTGTTGGAGCCGTTCAATCGGCCGGTTACCGTAGTGACTTATCCCCTGGCTAATCTCATCTTTGGTTTCATGCACATGCATGTGTATAGGGATCTCCAATTCATCAGCCAGTACCCGAATGCGTTTAAATGGGGCGTCGGACACGGTATAGGGGGCATGGGGTGCAAAGGCGGTGCTGATCAGGCTGTGACTGCGAAACTGATCATGTACCTCCAGTCCTCGGCTGATGTACTCATCGGCGTTATTGGCCCAGGCTGAGGGAAAGTCAATAGTGATCAGGCCGACAACGGCTCGCATGCCGGCTGCGGCACAGACCTTGCCGGTGACCTCTGGGAAGAAGTACATGTCGTTAAAGCAGGTGGTGCCACCTCGGATCATCTCTGCGATGGCCAGGCGAGTGCCATCGGCAATGAATTCTTCGTTGATCCAGCGTCCTTCCGTAGGCCAGATGTGCTCGTTAAGCCAAGTCATCAGTGGCAGGTCATCTGCCAAGCCGCGCATCAAACTCATGCTGGCATGGGTGTGGGCATTGATCAGCCCGGGTATCAGCGCATGCCGTGGGAGCTCATGTACGCTCTTGGGTTGATACTTTGCACGGGCCTGGTCGGCGGGCAGTATCTCCAGGATTTTACCTCCCTGGACGGCCAGGGCGTGATCAATGAGGACCTGCTGCTCAGGAATGACCGGAATAATCCATCGAGCAAATATGAGTGTATCAATTATCAAGTGTCTGTCCGTTTGGTGTGCGCCTGTCGGGCTTAATCGGTTAGAATAAACCGAATTTGCCATGGGTTTAAACAAGATGGAAGCACAACCGCTCACGATTCGCGCGAATCCTGATAAAGCCATTGTCTGGGAACATGATCGACTCTATCTGCTGGACCAGCGAATTTTGCCTACACAAGAGGGTTATATCGAGTTACAGACGGCAACCGCTACCGCTGATGCAATCCGCGATATGGTAGTACGCGGTGCGCCTGCCATTGGCATAACGGCCGCATTTGGTGTGGTGCTGGCAGCACGCTCCGCTTTCAAGGCATCAACTGAAAACTGGCGTGAACTGATTCAGGATGAGCTGGATATTCTGGCTGCATCACGCCCGACGGCGGTGAATCTTTTCTGGGCCTTGTCGCGAATGAAGCAACTGATTGCATCAATGGGTGAGGAAAATCCAGAACCACGACTTTTGCAGGAAGCGATGCTGATTCATCAGCAAGATATCGCAGCTAACAAAGCAATGGGGGCATTGGGTGCTGCCCTGATTGAAGGCAATACCTCTGTCATTACCCATTGCAACGCCGGTGCGTTGGCCACGGGAGGCTATGGCACCGCATTGGGTGTGATTCGCAGTGCCCATGCCGCCAATAAAATCGAAAGGGTCTATGCCGATGAGACGCGCCCCTGGATGCAGGGATCCCGATTGACGGCCTGGGAATTGGCTCAAGACAGTATTCCTGTCACGCTTTTGACGGATGGTGCAGCAGCCAGTCGAATGGCGCGAGGGGGAATTGGTTGGATTATCGTGGGCTCTGATCGCATTGCAGCCAATGGTGATGTGGCGAACAAGATCGGCACTTACAATTTAGCGGTGGCGGCAAAATTCCATGGTGTGAAGGTCATGGTAGCGGCACCGACCTCCACGATTGACATGTCGGCAGCCTCTGGCGCTGACATTCCTATTGAATTCAGAGATTCTGCCGAAGTGCTCAAATGGCATGGCCGCCAGATCGCGGCGCCGGGTGTTGATGCCTGGAATCCTGTATTTGATGTGACGCCAGCGGCTTTGGTTGATGCGATCGTCACCGAACGTGGGGTTGTATTATCGCCAAATAGTAAAAAGATGGCTGAATTGATGGGCGTTTAAGCTGAGAGCCGCAAAATGCCGTTTTCAGCGGCTTTTTTTTCAGGTAGTACCTTCCCGGAATGTGTTATTATAAGCGGCTTAGAAAAGCCGCGAGTCAGGTCTATGAATATCTTGGCCTGGGTTGTCCCAAATTAGAAAGAAAGTTGTCTTAAAAGACAGGGTTAATGAACCGCTTATGACCGATTTTGCCAAAGAAGTCCTCCCGGTCAATCTCGAAGATGAGATGCAGGCGTCCTATCTCGATTATGCCATGAGCGTTATCGTCGGACGCGCCCTCCCTGATGTACGTGACGGACTGAAACCCGTCCATCGGCGTGTGCTTTACGCCATGAGCGTGCTGGGAAATGACTGGAATAAACCCTATAAGAAATCTGCCCGTGTGGTGGGTGATGTCATTGGTAAGTATCACCCGCACGGTGATACCGCTGTTTATGACACCATCGTACGTATGGCCCAGCCTTTCTCCATGCGCTATATGCTGGTCGATGGTCAGGGTAACTTCGGTTCTGTGGACGGCGATGCGCCGGCTGCGATGCGTTACACCGAAGTACGCATGGCTCGAATCGCCCACAGCATGTTGGACGATCTCGATAAAGAGACCGTTGATTTCACCGCCAACTATGATGAATCGGAGCATGAGCCGGCGGTATTGCCAGCCAGGACCCCTAATCTGCTAGTCAATGGTTCCACCGGTATTGCGGTGGGCATGGCGACGAATATTCCGCCGCATAATCTGACAGAGACCGTCAACGGCTGTATTGCGCTGATTGATGATCCGAGTATCACCATTGATGGGCTGATGGAATATATTCCAGGACCCGATTTTCCCACGGCAGCCATTATTAATGGTGCTCGAGGCATCCATGAGGCCTACCACACGGGTCGTGGCCGCATCTATGTGCGGGCGCGCACCGAAATTGAGACCAACGAAAAGACCGGTAAGCAGACCATCGTGGTTCATGAGCTACCGTACCAGGTCAACAAGGCCCGCCTGCTGGAAAAGATTGCCGAACTGGTCAAAGAGAAGCGCATAGAGGGTATTACCGAACTACGTGATGAGTCCGATAAGGATGGCATGCGTATGGTGATTGAATTGCGTCGCGGTGAAGTGGCCGAGGTGATATTGAACAACCTCTATCAGCACACCCAGATGCAGAATGTATTCGGCATCAATATGGTCTCCCTGGTGGATGGTCAACCACGCCTGCTCAATCTGAAGCAGATGCTGGAGTACTTCATCCGCCATCGTCGTGAGGTGGTCACCCGCCGGACCCTGTTTGAACTACGCAAGGCGAGAGATCGCGCCCATGTGTTGGAAGGTCTTGCCGTTGCGCTGGCCAATATCGATGAAGTGATCAAGATGATCCGCGAAGCGGCCAGCCCGGCCGATGCCAAGCGCGGTTTGCTCGAACGTCATTGGAAGTCGGGTGCTGTCGAAGCGATGTTGGAGCGGGCCGGTTCCAACGCTTCACGTCCCCAGGAACTGGCCGCAGAGTTTGGACTCGGTGAGCAGGGTTACCGCCTGACCGAGACTCAGGCCCAGGCAATTCTTGATCTGCGTTTGCATCGATTGACAGGTCTTGAGCAGGATAAAATATTAAACGAATACAGTGAGATAATAGATAAAATTAAAGATTTACTTGATATTTTATCTAGCCCTGATCGATTGATGCAGGTGATTCGTGATGAGCTGATTGCCATACGCGATCAATATGGTGATGAGCGTCGTACTGAGATTATCACCACCCGACTGGATCTCACGTTGGAAGATCTGATAACGGAAGAGGACGTGGTTGTTACGCTTTCGCATGCCGGATACGCCAAAGCCCAGACGCTGGATATCTATCAAGCTCAACGGCGTGGCGGAAAAGGCAAGACAGCCACCAGTACCAAAGACGAAGATTTTGTTGATCAGCTGTTTGTGGCCAATACCCACGATACGATTCTCTGCTTCTCAAGTCGGGGGCGGGTCTACTGGATGAAGGTCTATGAACTGCCGCAGGCCGGTCGAAATGCCCGCGGCAAGCCGATTGTCAATCTTCTACCACTGGAAAAAGATGAGCGGATCAACGCCGTTTTGCCTATTCGTGAGTATTCCGAAGATAAATACATCTTCATGGCGACCAGTTCAGGTACCGTGAAGAAGACACCGTTGATTAATTTCTCGCGACAACGCGCCAGTGGCATTATTGCTGTGGATCTGCGGGAAGATGATCAGTTGATCGGTGTTGCAGTAACGGATGGCCAGCAGGATATCATGCTGTTTACCTCGGCCAGCAAGGCGATTCGCTTTAACGAATCTCAGGTGCGCCCGATGGGACGTACCGCCTGTGGTGTACGTGGTGTGAAACTGGCTGAAGGCCAGCAGGTGATCTCATTGATGATTGCTGAGTCGGGTAAGACGGTACTCACTGTGACCGAAAATGGCTATGGTAAGCGCACCCCGGTTGAACAGTTCCCGTTACGGGGTCGTGGTGGTATGGGTGTGATCTCCATCAAGGCGTCTGCCCGCAATGGTGAGCAGGTAGGTGCGGTGCTGGTGGATGAAGGCGATGAGGTGATGCTGATTACCGATGGTGGCACGTTGGTACGTACCCCTATTTCCGATGTATCAGTTATGGGGCGTGATACCCAGGGCGTCACCATGATTCGTCTCTCCAAGAAGGAGAAGCTGGTCAAAATCGAGCGCATTGAGTCGCTTGAGGGTGACGATGATGATTCTGAGGTCGATCTCGCTGATGACGCCGCCGATAGGGATACTGAATCTACCGAGGAGTAACACTCCTCGTTTTATAAAATAGAGAGCTGGAGAGTTAATGATGTCACGAGTCTACAATTTCAGCGCTGGGCCAGCGGCCCTGCCGGAAGAGGTACTGAAGCAGGCCCAGGAAGAGATGGTCGATTGGCACGGTTGCGGTATGTCCGTCATGGAGATGAGCCATCGTGGCAAAGAGTTTATGTCTATCGCAGCGCAGGCTGAAGCTGATCTGCGTGAGCTGATGGCAGTGCCTGCCAATTACAAAGTGCTGTTTCTCCAGGGCGGTGCCTCCAGTCAGTTCTCAATGGTCCCGATGAACCTGCTACGGGGCAAGAGCAGTGCCGATTATATCAATACCGGCTCCTGGTCTAAAAAAGCCATCTCTGAGGCGAAAAAATACTGTAATGTCAATGTGGTAGGTGAAACACCTGCGGGACAATTTACCGTTCCTGCTGCCGATTCGCTACAGCTCAATGCTGATGCGGCCTATCTGCACTACACCCCAAATGAAACTATTCAGGGTATCGAGTTCCCCTATCTGCCAGAAAGTGGTGACGTACCCTTGGTAGGAGATTTCTCCTCTACTATCCTTTCCCGTCCAGTCGATGTATCCAAGTATGGTGTGATCTATGCGGGTGCCCAGAAAAACATCGGCCCTGCTGGTTTGACGGTGGTGATTGTCCGTGAAGATCTGATTGGTGAGACCATTGCCGGCACACCGGCCATGTTTGATTACCAGATACAGTCGGAAGGCGAGTCCATGTATAACACACCACCGACCTACGGTTGGTATCTGGCCGGCCTGGTGTTCCAGTGGTTGAAGAGTAAAGGTGGACTTGCCGGGATGGCTGAGATCAATCAACGCAAATCTGCTGCGTTGTATGCCGCAATTGACGCCTCAGATTTCTACAATAATCCGGTTGAGGTGAATTGCCGCTCCTGGATGAATGTGCCCTTTACCTTGGCGGACGCAGAACTGGACGCGAAGTTCCTGGCTGATGCGAAAGAGGCCGGTCTTGTGACGCTGAAGGGACATCGCTCTGTCGGTGGTATGCGTGCCAGCATCTATAACGCCATGCCGGAGGCTGGCGTGCAGGCCCTGATCGATTTCATGGCTGATTTCGAAAAGCGTAACGGCTGATTATTCAGGGACGTGGGATAGATAGAGATAGGGTGGTTTTGATGTAATAAAATAATACGCGTAATTTATTAAAAACAATGAATTACGAATTATTTATAATCTATTTTGTTGCGCTTTTTTAGCGATAAATCGTACCGCCCTCAGCAACCCGATACCGGGGAGGTTATTCTCCCCGGTACTCTTTGTTTAATCTCCAGATGTGCTGCGTTCCCTTATTAAAATATAAAAAAGAGGGAGAACATCTATGCACAAAATATTGACCTTGAATAACATTTCCGTGGCTGGATTGGATCGGCTACCCCGAGACAGTTTTGAAATTGCTTCGGAGATTACTCACCCGGATGCCATTCTGCTGCGCTCCTACAAAATGCACGAAATGGAGATCCCCAAGACGGTGAAGGCGATTGGGCGTGCTGGCGCGGGGGTCAATAATATCCCTGTCGATCGTATGACCGAACAGGGTGTGGTGGTGTTCAATGCCCCTGGTGCCAATTCCAATGCAGTAAAAGAATTGGTTTTGGCAGGCATGCTGATGGCAGCACGCAATATTGGCCAGGCCTGGGCCTTTTCTAAAGGATTAAGTGGCGAAGATGCCGAGATCAATAAAGCGGTTGAGGCGGGCAAAAAGAATTTCGTCGGTTTTGAATTGCCCGGACGTACCCTGGGTGTGATTGGCCTGGGTGCGATCGGTGTCAGGGTGGCCAATGCGGCCCATGCTCTGGGTATGAATGTCATCGGTTACGATCCAACCATTACTGTCAGAAGTGCCTGGCAGCTCTCATCGGATATCAAGCAGGCCTTGAGTGTGGATGACCTGGTTTCACGCTGTGACTTCATTACCTTCCATGTACCACTGATTGAATCAACCAAGCACATGATCAACGCAGAGCGTCTCAAGTGCATGAAAAAGAACAGTGTACTGCTGAATTTTGCCCGTTCCGGCATTATTGATGATGAGGCTGCAGTAGCTGCCCTCGACAGCGGTAAACTGTATGCCTACATCTGTGATTTCCCCAGTAACCTGCTGAAAGATCATCCCCGTTGCATCACTCTGCCGCACTTGGGTGCATCCACAGCAGAAGCAGAAGAGAACTGTGCAGTGATGGTTGCTGACCAGGTACGCAGTTATCTGGAAGATGGCAATATCACCAACTCTGTCAATTTCCCAGAGATTAATCTGCCACGAAACGGCGGGCATCGCATTGCTGTAGTGAATTCCAATGTGCCTAATATGTTGGGTCAAATCTCCACGGATCTGGCGGAGGGTGGTCTGAATATCATCGATATGTTGAATAAATCCAGAAACGATGTGGCGGTTACCTTGATTGATGTCGATGCGGCACCGGATGAGGCGACATTACAACGCATTGAGAATATAAAGGGTGTACTCTCTGTGCGCTGCATGGGTTGCTCTGAATAATCCAGTGGACTATCGGCTGAACACCTGATTAGGCTCGGTGTTCAGCCGATTTTAGTTGGAGGCACTTAATATAGCGTCTATTAAGCTAAGAAAGGGCGCTCGTCGGTTGAATCGCCATGAGGTAGAATGCCCCCTTTTAAATTGGAACGCTACAAATGTTCCGTACTTGGCCTGAGAATTATGAGTGACTCGGATAAACTTGATCAAATCAGAGCGCGTATTGATGGACTGGATAATCAGATCCAGGAGTTGATCAATCAGCGAGCCGCCGCCGCTCAAGAGGTGGCCCAGATTAAGCTTTCGGAAGATAAGGATGCCTTTTTTTATCGTCCGGAACGTGAAGCCGCCATTCTTAGGACCATCAAGGCACGCAATACCGGCCCGATGGGCAGCGAGGAGATGGCGCGCCTGTTTCGTGAAATCATGTCGGCCTGTCTTGCCCTTGAGTTGCCGATGCGCGTCGCCTTTCTTGGCCCAGCTGGAACCTTTACCCAGGCGGCAGCACTGAAGCACTTTGGTCACTCTGTTGAAACCGTACCGATGCACGCCATTCCAGATATCTTTCGTGAAGTGGAATCGGGCAATGCCCACTATGGCGTGGTACCCGTCGAGAACTCAACCGAGGGCGTAATCAACCATACCCTGGACATGTTCATCTCTTCCTCGCTCTCCATATGTGGTGAGGTGATGATGCGTATCCATCACCACCTGTTGAGTCAAGAGTCTGATCTGGCATCAATCAAGCGGGTCTACTCTCATCAGCAATCCTTGGCCCAGTGCCGGCTCTGGCTGGATCGCAATCTGCCTCACGCTGAACAGATCACCGTCGGCAGTAATGCCGAAGCGGCGCGACTGGCAGGAAAAGAGAGTGGCAGTGCGGCGATTGCGGGTGAAATGGCGGCAGAGCTTTATCAGCTGAAGGGATTAGCACGGAATATAGAGGATGAGCCGGACAACACCACCCGTTTTCTGGTGGTTGGACGCCAGAAGGCCTCACCCAGTGGCGAAGATAAAACCACCTTGATGTGTGCCACACGTAATGTGGCGGGTGGACTCAGCGCGTTACTGACACCGTTGGCAGAGCATGGCATCAGTATGTCCCGAATCGAATCACGCCCTTCCAGACAGGGCAACTGGGATTATCTGTTCTTTATTGATATCAATGGGCATCGGGATAACCCGACTGTTCAGAAAGCCATCGCCGCTCTGGAGAATGAATCCAGGCTGCTCAAGGTATTGGGCTCATATCCAAACGCCGTACTTTAATAGCCAAGGTAATCCATCATGACTGATAAACCGAACCAGTTTCTTGACATAGCTGTACCTGGGGTGACCAATCTGAAGCCCTACGTTCCAGGTAAGCCGATCTCTGAATTGGAACGTGAGCTTGGGATTACCGATTCGGTAAAGCTGGCGTCCAATGAAAACCCACTTGGCTGCAGTGAGTTAGCCAAGGCCGCCATCCAGGCTGAACTTGCAGATGTGGCGCTCTATCCTGATGGGGGGGGCGTGGCCTTGCGGACGGCGTTGGCTGCCAAACACAACGTTGCACCCAATTGCATTACCCTGGGCAATGGTTCTAATGATGTCCTGGATATGATTGCTCGAGTGTTCCTGGCACCGGGTTATGAATCACTCTTTTCCCAGTATGCCTTTGCGGTGTATCCGATCAGCAGTCAGGCGGTTGGGGCCACACTGAATATCGTGCCTGCGAAAGATTATGGTCATGACCTGGAAGAGATGCTCAACCGGGTAGGTGAGAAGACCCGTGTGGTCTGGATCGCCAATCCCAACAACCCAACCGGTACCTGGCTCAATAGTGAGGAGCTGGAAGGTTTTATTGCGGCAGTACCGGGCAATGTCATTGTGGTTGTGGATGAGGCTTATATCGAATATGTGGATGAAGCGGACTATCCCGATGCCAGTCTTTGGCTGGATAAATATCCTAACCTGATTGTTACCCGTACCTTCTCCAAGAGTTATGGACTGGCCTCCCTACGGGTTGGCTATGGCTTGGCTCATCCTGATATTACTGATCTGCTGAACCGGGTCAGACAGCCGTTTAATGTCAATAGCATGGCCTTGGCGGCAGCATTGGCTGCACTGGATGACCAGACCTTTATCCAGCGTTCCGTAGAAACAAATCGGCAGGGTATGGCGCAGCTGACCAGTGCATTTGAAGCCATGGGTCTGGAGTATATTCCTTCAGTAGGCAACTTCGTGACAGTGGATCTGGGTCGTTCGGCTGCAGAGATTGATCAGGCCCTGCTGCGTGCGGGCTGCATCACCCGACCGGTAGCCAATTACGGGCTACCCAACCATCTGCGTATCACTGTTGGACTTGAAAATCAGAACAGTCGTGTGCTGGCTGCACTGAAACAGGCATTAGCAGGATGATGATTCGACGGCTGGCAATCATCGGCGTTGGATTGATCGGTGGATCGCTGGCGCGGGCCCTGCGTAATGCGGGCGCGGTAGGCGAAATTGTGGGCTGTGGACGTGGCAAGGAGAATCTTGATAAGGCCGTTGAGCTGGGAGTGGTTGATCGTTATAGCCACGATGTGGGTGAGGCGATCCGTGGGGCAGACATGATCTTCCTTGCCGTGCCACTCGGGGCTATGCGGGAGACATTTGCAGCCATGAAAGGGCATCTCTCGGCTGATGCTGTGATCACCGATGGGGGTAGTGCAAAATTCAGTGTCATTGATGATTGTCGCGAAGTGTTTGGTGAGGTCCTATCCAATCTGGTGGCGGGTCATCCTATCGCAGGGACTGAAAATAGTGGGGTAGAGGCCTCATTCGCGGAGCTCTATCAGAACCGCCGGATTATCCTGACCCCAACGGCTGAGACTGCGGATGATGCGCTGGCTCGGGTGCAGGCAATGTGGCAGGCGTGTGGGGGCGAGATAACACTGATGAGCGTCGAACACCACGATGAGGTACTCGCAGCAACATCCCATTTGCCCCATATGCTCGCCTTTGGGCTGGTCGATACGCTGGCGCAGATGAAAGAGAATGATGAGATTTTCCGCTATGCGGCCGGTGGCTTTCGTGATTTTACGCGTATTGCATCGAGCAACCCGGTGATGTGGCGTGATGTCTGCGTTGCCAACCGTCGGGCGTTGGGGAAAATGATGTCGCATTACCTGAACGAGATGCAGGAACTAGCTCAGACCATTGAGCGGGGCGATGGTGAGGCGTTATTGGAGATCTTCACCCGGGCAAAACAGGCTCGGGATCGCTATATTGATGGTGTGCTGGATTCGACCGAATAAACCGCCCTTGTTACTCTTGGGTGCTCAACTCAACATTGGTCGGTATTTGATTCGTCGCTGATATCTTCTTTGTCGACAGATAACCAGCTTTTCCGTCCGTTCGAACGGGGTATAAGCGTTCCACTGTTTAATCTCTTCAAGCGAGCGGCCACAGCCGATGCAGATGTCGTCATCATCGAGGGTACACATACGCACACAGGGTGACTTTATCGCTTCATCCAGGTTCATCACTGTACCTACCTTGCATACATCTGAAACGATCCAGAATTAAATCGATACAAAATAGCAATCCAAAAACCGGTGTCATATGAACAATTGTAGATCAAACGGCAATTCTTCCCGGGAAGTTCATACCAAGTGGGTAGGAAAAAAATCAATAAAGTAGTAATTAAATCCATGTATAAACAATAAGATAATGCCTTTATCAGGGTATGAAAGCGGCCAAATCCTCTATTTTTTCGTTTGTGTATTCTGAATGAGGCTTCTCATGATAGGATTTTACTCTTAAGTATTGGCTCAACACGGTTCTGTAAGGTAGTATTGGGGTCTAATTTATCAATATACCCAGTAAGTTGGCTTCTTAACTTCAGGTTATGAGTGAAAAATTAAGTGTTAGAGACCGTGGTATCAGTCACAGTGTACAAATTGGTTACAAGAAAATAGGTTCTTTGTCCCTTATCCAAGTAAGGGTGTTTTAATACTCGATTTATCACAGAGAAACACATAGCGTAGGGAGAACATGCTCGTGCCTATCTACAAACTACTTACAGCGCGTCGGATACTACTTCAATGCATTTTGCTGTCCTTGATAGTGTTACTTACAGGGTGCGCATCAAAATATCCGCAGGTTACAGGTGACCAGGTTCAGGCTGAACAAGATTTTGATTATCTCATCGGTCCTGGCGATAGCCTGAATATCTTTGTCTGGGGTAACACTGAACTGACAGTAACCGTACCGGTGCGCCCAGATGGCAAGATCACCACCCGTTTGGTGGAAGATATCGAGGCCAGCGGAAAGACGCCTACCCAGTTAGCGCGTGACGTTGAGAAGGCCTATTCTGAGTACGTTAAAAATGCTGTTGTAACCGTAATTGTGGATAGTTTTGTTGGTATTCCATCACAACAAGTTCGGGTTGTGGGTGAAGCGGCAGAGCCACTATCGGTACCGTTCAGAAAACACATGACGCTGCTTGATCTTATGGTTGCCGTCGGTGGTCTGACAGAGTTTGCTGACGGAAACAAGTCTGTTCTGATTCGTAATCAGAATGGCGAGCAGCAAGTCTATAATGTCAGACTTGAAGACCTGATTAAGGAAGGTGATATTTCTGCCAACCTGGCTTTGATGCCTGGGGATATCATGATTATTCCTGAAGCATGGTTTTAGTAGTCGTTTGTTGTTGAATATTGAAACCCCAATCATTGGATGAACGATGGTCCACCCGTTTTATGGGTGTAGCAGGGAATAATGCAAGAGCTACTTGAACAGTTATATGAGTATTTGTCTGGCATATGGCGCTACCGCTGGGTAGCGCTTATTGCTGCTTGGGTGGTGGCTATTGCCGGATGGGTGTTTGTTGCCCAGTTGCCCGATAAATTTATGGCAACAGCGCGTCTGCATGTAGATTCGAATAGTGTTTTGCGTCCGCTATTGAGAGGTCTTGCGATCCAGCCAGACGTTGGGCAACGCGTTGCACTCATGAGTAAGACCCTCTTAAGCCGCCCCAACATGGAAAAGTTGATGCGGATGGTCGATCTTGATCTGAAAGTCAGAAATGATTCAGATAAAGAAGGAATAATCACCGAGTTACGTGATAATGTCGGCCTGTCTGGCGATAGTAGAAACGCTTCACTCTATTCCATTTCCTATACCCACTCTGATCGATTGATCGCTCAACGGGTAGTGCAGTCCCTTATCTCTATCTTTATCGAGAGTACGCTGGGTGATAAGCGAAAGGACAGCGCAGGCGCCCAAGAATTCTTGGACAAACAAATTGCCGAGTATGAAGTGAGACTTGCTGAGGCGGAAGGCCGCTTAGCTGATTTCAAACGTCGCTATGTTGGCACAATGCCGGGTGAGCAGGGTGGCTACTATCAGCGTCTGGAGATGGCGCGGGGGCTGCTGAGTGGAGCTGAGCTTGAGTTGCGCGAGGCAGAAAATAGACGAAACGAACTCAAGCGGCAACTAGCGGGTGAAGAGCCCGTATTTATACCGAGCGGGACTGAAGAGTTTGGGGTCGAATCAAAGTTGGATCAAAGGATACAGAACTTACAAACTCGCATGGATGATCTCCTGCTGAAATACACCGATAAACATCCTGATGTTATTGAACTGAAAGCTATCATTGCTGATCTCGAAAAAGAGCGTGAAGAGGAGTTGGCAACGCGTTCAGAAGCTCAGATGGCCTCTCCGCAACAAGGTCTACAATCCAGTCCTGTTTATCAACAGATGCGCAGCATGCTTGCTGAGTCAGAGGCCCGGGCAGCGGAGCTTCGTGTCAGGGCGGCCGAATATAAGAAGCGGGTAGAAGAGATCGAAGGTAAAGTAGATCAAATACCTTTGATTGAGGCTGAGTTGCAACAACTCAATCGAGATTACCAAGCTGTTTCAGAACAGCATCAACAGCTACTATCCCGGAGAGAGTCTGCACATCTATCCGAAAAAGCAGAGCAGGATGCCTCTGAAGTCAAGTTTCGTGTGATTGATCCACCTTTTGTTCCCTTGAAACCTACAGAGCCGAATAAACTGCTGCTGAATGCGGTTGTTTTTGTTGCGGGCTTAGGCGCTGGTATTGGATTGGCTCTTTTGATTTCAATCATTCGGCCCGTTTTTTATTCTCGTGGTGCTCTCAATCGTATAACAGGTTTGCCGGTGCTTGGCTCGGTTACACTAATAACGTCCGCAATGCAGACTCGAAAAGAGCGGATGGCAGGGGCCATGTTCTTTTCAATGATCTTATTGTTAGCAACGGCTTTTATCGGTGTCAGTTTGATGCAGGACTTGGGGATTGACCTGGTAGATAAATTGCAGAGTCTTAGAGCAAAGATTTTATGAGCATTATTGAGAAGGCTGTAGAAAAGCTTAATGCTGAAGGAAGCAAGTCCATTAGTGATGGCTTGAAAAGCCCTTCTGTAATGGAGAAAAGCCACGCTTCCGACTTCAATGCCAATATTGATAAAGTCGAAGCGGTTGCTGCCTCCACAGCTAACAAGAGTGGGGCTTCAAGCAAACCCAGGCATTATATGGAGTTACCTTTGGCGCGTCTCGATGCGCAAGGAATGGTAACACCCGATAAACCAAGAAGCGGCATTGCAGAAGAGAACCGAATTATTAAACGGCCATTGCTGATGAATATTGCCGGTCAGGTCTCAGCAGGTGCTAATAATCCAAACTTGATCATGGTCACCAGTGCTGAACCTGGTGAAGGTAAAACCTTTACGGCGATTAATCTCGCGATCAGTATTGCGATGGAACAGGATAAGACGGTGCTTCTTGTCGATGCTGATGTGGCTAAAGCCTCTGCTGCGGCAATGCTAGGTATAGCCGATGATGTGCCTGGTCTAATTGATCTACTAATGAATAAAGGAACACAGATCAGTGATGTCTTGTTACATACCAATATTCCTAATTTAAGAATTTTGCCTGCTGGACATCCCCACGAACGTTCTACGGAGTTGCTAGCAAGTGAAAGCATGCAGCAATTGATGGAGGAGTTGGCTCAACGGTATCCCGATCGGGTGATTGTATTTGATTCTCCCCCCCTACTATATACTACCGAGGCCGGTGTGCTTGCCAGTCTTATGGGGCAGATAGTTTTCGTTGTCGCAGAGAATCAGACACCACAGAATAAAGTAACGGAAGCGCTGAGTCGTCTAGGCGAAGATAAAATTATTGGACTCGTCCTGAATAAATCTAAAAAACAGGGTAAGGGTGCATACGGCTATGGCTACGGCTATGGCTATGGCTATGGTCGTGAACGCACAGGTAACGAATAGAGGCTGAATGGGATGATCATATCGGGGAGATCGTATCCTATAACCAGAGTAATTAGTTTGTCTGGTTTAACACTGTTTTCTTTCTCAGCTTTAGCTGCTGAATGGAACAGTACTGCAAGCATAAACGCCAGTGCAGTCTATACAGATAATGTGAATTTGGTCACTACTGGTAAAGAGAGTGATCTTACGCCAACGCTCACACCCAGCATTTCGCTTCATGGCAAAGGGGCTCGTGCAACCGTTGATTTAACAGCGGCAGCAGAGTTCAATGGCCAGGGTGGCGGCAATGATTCAGTTAATCCCAGGCTTCAGGCGGATGCTAAGGCGGAGCTTTTTGAAAGGGTAGCCTTTATTGATCTTAATGCAACGGCTACACAAAATGCGATTGAACCGCTTGCGGTATCTGGCAGTGGTAATCTGAATAATCGTGGTAACAAAACCACCACCTATAGCTATAAAATTAGCCCTTACCTGAAGAGCAGGTTTAAAGGTCTGGCCGATACTGAGCTTCGTTATACCTATAATGATCTCAATCATAGCGAAGGAAGCGTGGGTGATACCAGCAGCGAAACGGTTAACCTTTCCATAACGAGTGGACCTGATTTTAAACTCTTTTCTTGGGGTGTGAATGCCAGTAATAAGGTAACCGATAATGAACAGGGGCAGGTCAGTGAACTCAGCTCTGCTGATTTTGATCTGGGATACCAATTAAATAGGCGCTGGCGTGTGACGGGTTCTATTGGAACAGAGTCCAATGATTTCAACTCAGTATCCACCAACCGGGATGGATCACGTTGGGACATAGGGGCTGTATGGACGCCTAATCCAAGAACGGTATTTGATTTTGGTTTTGGGGATCGCTTCTTTGGTAGTACGAAACGATTCAGTTTTACCCATACAGGTAGACGGTCAACACTCACAGCGTCTTATTCACAGGATTTGACGGACTCCACTACGCTACTTAGCGATCAAGTTGTATTTCAGGTAGTGGATCAATTTGGACAACCCATCATCAATCCTGTTACGGGAGATCCGTTTCTGCTAGCGCAGAATATATCAACTATTGGTAATAGCACATTTGTAAATGATCAGTTAACGGTCGGCTATTCGTTAAAGGGAAGACGAACCACCCTATCCTTAAATGGCAATATTTCTGAGCAAACCTACCAAGATTCAAGTCGTGAAGTTTCGCAGTATGGTCTTGGCGCATCAATTAATCGTCAACTTTCAGGTAAAATCTCGGGTGATTTGGGACTGAACTGGAGCGAATCAGAAGAGAAGGGTACGGCATCCACACAATCAGATACCTGGCGATTAAGCGCCGGTATCAATCAAGAACTCGGACCCAAAACCAATCTCAGACTAAACTACAGCTTTACAGATCGTAGTTCTAATCAATCTGGGCAGAGTTATGAAGAGAATCGACTCTCTTTGACGCTCAATCACACACTGTAAATTTCGCGGTAAGTATGTCAAAGCAACCTATTAAAGTCCTTTGTGTTGTGGGCGCTCGCCCCAACTTTATGAAAATTGCGCCAATCATGCGTGCTATTCAAAACGCAAGCCATCGTATTGAGGCCACCTTGTTACATACCGGGCAACATTACGACGCGGCGATGAAAACAGCCTTTTTTGATCAGTTGCACATACCTGAGCCTGATATTGATCTCGGCGTAGGCTCTGGAAGTCATACCGTGCAAACAGCCGAGATTATGTTGCGTTTTGAACCGGTGCTTGATGATTTGAAACCCACGGCTGTTCTGGTACTTGGTGATGTTAACTCCACCATCGCTTGTGCATTGGTTGCAGTGAAAAAGGGTATTCCTGTCATTCATGTAGAGGCCGGTCTGCGGAGTTACGATCGTGGCATGCCTGAAGAGGTAAATCGTGTATTAACCGATCAGATTTCTGATCTTCTGTTTACCACAGAGCGCAGTGCTGAAGGCAATCTTGCCCGAGAAGGTATTGATACATCGCGTGTCCATTTTGTCGGCAATGTGATGATTGATACACTCCTCTATAATCTTGATCGGGCTGTTAATCCCGCAGAGATGATAGCGGACTTGGCGTGTACTACTCAGCAAGCCAGTTTCCAGAAAGGCTATGCCTTGGTAACAATGCATCGTCCCTCGAATGTGGATAATCCTGGAAATCTTAAAAGCTTGTTACAGACGCTCGGCAAGATCAGTACACAAATGCCGCTTATCTTTCCGATACATCCCCGGACAGCACAGCGCATCAAGGAAAACGGATTTGAATCATTAATTGAATCAAACAGGATTATTCAATTGCCTCCACAGGGCTATCTTGAGTTACTCGGGTTAATGAAGCAGGCAAAGCTGGTGTTGACCGATTCTGGTGGTATTCAGGAGGAGACAACGGCATTGGGTGTTCCCTGTGTGACGCTTCGTGAAAATACCGAACGTCCCATTACGGCTGATGAGGGCACCAATACTGTGGTGGGAATTGACCCGCAAGCGATTCATGCATGTGTCGATAATATCCTTCAAACCGGTGGGAAGTCGGGAAGGGTTCCAGAATATTGGGATGGAAAGGCGGCGGAAAGGATCGTTGAAGTTATTGCAAGCTGGGCAGCAGAGAACACTAGCGGGGCGATCTGATGTTAAATGGTGGCAAGTCACCTGATCAGCAGCAGATCATTAATGCAATGACGGTTGATGTGGAAGATTACTTTCACGTTTCTGCTTTTGAAAACCACATCAAAAAAAACCAATGGGAAGGATTGGAGTGCAGGATCGAGCGTAATATCGATCGGATTCTGGATCTCTACCGTCAGCATAACATTAAAGCCACATTCTTTACCTTAGGCTGGGTCGCCGAGCGATATCCGGCATTAATAAAAACAATTGCACAAGATGGTCACGAAATAGCTTGCCACAGTTACTGGCATCGGCGGGTGAGTAGCCAAACTCAATCTGAGTTTGCTGAAGAGATAATCGATACAAAAAAGCTGCTGGAAGATCTGAGCGGACAGGAAGTTATCGGCTATAGAGCACCCAGTTACTCTATTGGAAAAGAGAGCTTGTGGGCACATGAAGTGCTGGAAAAGGCAGGCTATCGCTACAGTTCAAGTATCTATCCCATCAGCCATGACCACTATGGTATACCTGATGCTCCGCGTTTTGCCTATCGGCCCATTGCCGATTCTGATTTTCTTGAAATACCAATTACTACATCTTTTTTACTCAATAAAAAATTCCCAGCCGGTGGCGGGGGTTATTTTCGTTTTTTCCCCTATTTTTTTTCCAGAGCTTTACTCAATCGGGTAAATCGTACGGATCAGCAACCAGGGATATTCTATTTTCATCCCTGGGAGATCGATCCGGATCAACCCAGGCAGTGCAATATCAGCCTTAAAACCACATTTAGGCACTATCTCAACTTGAATCATACTGAAAAGCGTCTCGCACGTCTTTGTAGCGACTTCAGATGGGGCAGGATGGATGAGTTGTTTTTATCTGCATAATCTGATCGACACTGGAAAAACAGGCTCTCAATTAAGTAATAACCTTTTTTTAAAAATAGGTTATATCAATCAATATTCTAGGTAATCGATATGCACTCCCCTGTACAATGGGAATTATTAAGGAATTACCTTTTTTAATTTCTAAATTGTTAGATGAGCGTGCCGATACTAAGAGTGTTTAACTGAATTAGGTCGACCTTGTTCGCCTGGTATTTGTAGAGAAGGAATTTAAAGTGAGTGAAACGGGCAACCAAATCAATTCCAGTGAGCTAGCTTTTAAATCAAAGCCCATCACCGTCACAGAACTGACATCGGGTGATTTCTCTCGCTGGGATTCTTTTGTCAACCAGGCAGACGAAGGGACTTTTTTCCACCTTTCCGGGTGGAAAGTGGTGCTCGAGCGTGCATTCAATTACCGCACCTACTATCTCTATACGGAACAAGAGGGAGAGATAACCGGCGTACTTCCCCTAGGGCACATCAAAAGTCTACTGTTCGGTAATACGCTTATTTCAGTGCCTTTCTGTGTCTACGGTGGAATCCTCGCTGTCAATAGTGAAGCGGCCTCAGCATTGCGGGATAAAGCAACAGAAATTGCGGAGGGTCTAGGTGTTGATGCACTGGAACTAAAAAACAGGGCGCCATCGGATTCTGGGTGGCCAGTCAAAGATCTTTATGTGACGTTCCGTAAAGAGATCTCAGGTGATGCTGAGGAGAATCTAAAGGCGATACCGAGGAAACAGCGCGCGATGGTCCGGAAGGGGATTAACGCGGGTCTATGCAGTGAGTTTTGTTCTGATACCGATCGATTTTTCCGTGTTTACTCCGAAAGTGTTCGGAATCTGGGAACCCCGGTCATGCCTGCAAAGTATTTTCGAATACTACAGGAAGTATTTGGGAGTGCCTGTGATGTCTTAATGATTACTCACGAAGGGCAGGATATAGCCGGGGTTATGAGCTTCTATTATAAGGATGAGGTATTGCCCTATTATGGGGGAAGTATTCCTCTAGCCCGCAATCTAAAGGGGAATGACTTCATGTATTGGGAACTCATGCGTCAGTGTGGGGAGCGGGGTATTCGCATTTTCGATTATGGTCGAAGCAAGGTTGGGGCTGGATCATACAGTTTTAAGAAAAACTGGGGTTTTACACCCGAACCACTGCATTACGAATACTATCTTGTGAAATCTGCTGCAATACCTGAGATTAATCCTAATAATCCTAAGTATGATCTTTTTATAAAGGCCTGGAAAAAGCTTCCACTCTCGGTTGCTAATGCAGTGGGTCCTGTTCTTGCCAGAAGTTTGGGCTGACTGCTCTGTTATGAAGCCACCACTACTCTATCTCTGTCATCGGATTCCCTATCCACCCAATAAAGGTGACAAGATTCGCTCGTACCATCTTTTACGATATCTATGCGAGCATTACGAAGTGTATTTAGGGGCTTTTATTGACGATCCTAATGATTGGAAATATGTCTCCGTTGTTAATGAGATGTGCAGTGAAAGTCTCTTCTTGGCCTTAAACCCGTCACGAGCAAAAATACGCAGCCTGACTGCCCTGGTAAATGGTGAGGCACTCACCCTGCCTTATTACTTCAATCGAAAAATGGCGGAGTGGGTTAACCAAATAGTTACTCAGAAACATATTGAACGTGTGATTGTTTATTCGTCAGCAATGGCACAATACGTTGAAGAGAATAATTCAACTATTACAAAACGCGTAATTGACTTTGTTGATATTGATTCAGATAAGTGGCGCCAATACGCAGAAAAGAAAACCTGGCCGATGAATTGGATTTATCGACGTGAAGCCAAAAAACTGCTTTCTTATGAAAAATTCATATCTACAAGTTTTGATGCGAGTCTGTTTGTATCATCGGCTGAAGCCGATCTGTTTCGTTCATTGATAGCGACAAGTGATGAGGAAATTACCTATTATAATAATGGTGTTGATACAGACTATTTCTCTCCCTCATCTGATTTTGTAAACCCGTATCCAGAGGATAGAGATATTGTAGTTTTTACCGGGGCGATGGATTATTGGCCAAATATCGATGCGGTCATCTGGTTTGCACAGGAAGTGTTGCCTGAAATAGCGCGGCACAACCCTGATTTGTACTTCTATATTGTCGGAAGTAATCCGTCTGAAAACGTGAGGAAGTTAGCCGATTTACCGCGTATCGAGGTAACCGGTCGGGTAGAGGATATTCGTCCTTACTTACAATTTGCAAAAGTAGCCGTTGCGCCGATGCGAGTTGCGCGGGGTATTCAGAATAAGGTGCTTGAGGCGATGGCAATGGAAAAGACCGTTGTTGTTACTCCTCAAGGTTATGAAGGGATAAATGCAGTAATTGGGACAGAAGTGATAATCGCAGAAAACGCGCAGGAAATGATTAACATAATTCCTAAAGTGGTTTCTGGGGATTATCCGAGAATGGGATCTATTGCCAGAAGCAGAGTACAATCTGACTTCAACTGGGAGGCGAACCTACCTATAGTGGGCCATTGGCTTGAGGCAGATAAAGGGAATTATGACAGATAAATCAACAAGTGAGCTGACTCAGACAAATACAGCGCCATCTGGGATATGGTCTAGCGCCATTCCCGTACTGATTCTAATGCTCGTGGGTTTGCTGGCAATATTTTATGAAACCGTCTGGTCAATGGTTTCTATCTGGTATCGTTCAGAAACCTTTGCGCATGGATTTATTATTCTCCCCATTACACTCTGGTTGATCTGGGAAAAACGCAAAGTACTCAGCACGCTCCATCCGGTCCCTGAATACCGTGTATTAGTACTCCTGTCAGGTGCAGGATTTCTCTGGTTATTGGGCTATCTGGTAAGTGCCCTGGTAATCCAGCAATTAGCACTCGTTAGCTTAATTATCTTTAGTATTTGGGTGGTACTTGGAAACAGGATTACTTGGCTTATCTCATTTCCATTAGCGTATCTTTTTTTTGCAGTACCGATGGGTGAGGATCTGGTACCTCATTTAATGGAAGTAACCGCGACCGCGACGGTATTTCTGATCAAAATGACGGGTGTTCCCGTATTCAGGGAGGGATTGTATTTTTCATTACCTTCCGGTAACTGGTCGGTGGTGGAAGCCTGCAGTGGTGTTCGCTATTTAATTGCTTCCGTCACCTTGGGAGCGCTCTATGCTTACCTTACTTACAGCGCTGTCTCTAAGCGGGTAATTTTCATTATTGTATCGGCTATTGTGCCAATTATTGCCAATACCCTTAGGGCCTACATGATCGTCATGCTTGGTCATATGAGTGATATGAAAATTGCCACAGGTGTTGATCATCTGATTTACGGCTGGCTCTTTTTCGGTTTGGTCATGCTGATTCTATTTGCCATTGGTGCAAGATGGCGTGACGATTCTAAAAGTTTCGTAGATGGGACGGAAGGAGAGGGACACATTTCTAATCAAAAGCCGTTTAGTAGTCGTTCGAATCTGCTGGCATCAGTTGCCATATTATCTGCCGTAAGCGTGTGGCCACTCCTCGGCTATGCCATGACCCATCGCTCTGTTGATTACTCCACAGCTACTGTCACATTACCAAGCGCCCTGGGCGAGTGGCGTGGAGACAATGATCCAGTCAGCGACTGGCAACCCCGTTTTCTGGGTACAACGCACTCCACATTGATCAGTTACCGTTTAGGCGACAATGCAGTTGATCTATCTGTTGGTGTTTATGGTAAACAGGAAGAAGGCAAAGAACTGATCAACAGCAAGAACGCGCTAATGGGTATAGACGAGGACCCTGCCTGGCGCATATCTGAACACAAAAAAATCAACATTGAGCATTCGGGCAGCACTCTTCCTGTTGATCAGTATCTTATAAAGGGAAAAGACCATTCGTATCAGGTGCTCAGCTGGTATCGCATAGGCGACTATCACACATCAAGCCGCTATCAGGGTAAATTACTTGAGGCATACTATCGACTCACATTTGGCCGACAGGATAGTGCGCGTGTGGTGATGGTTATTCCACATAATCCTGATATGACACAATTACAGTTGCCTGATCAAAAATTCTTTGACTTGTTGATTCCTGCACTGGGAAAAGAGTTGGATCTTTTCGCGAGTACCCCATTAGCTAATCGTAAAGAACAATAAAATATGTGCGGAATTGTTGGAATTTTTGACACGACCGGTGTGAGGGAGATCGATAGAGATCTACTCTCAAGAATGAATGAGACCCAGTTTCATCGCGGCCCGGATGAGGGAGGTCTTCACACTGAGCCGGGACTGGGATTTGGACATCGCCGTTTGTCGATCATTGATCTCGCCAGCGGTCAGCAACCACTCTTTAATGAAGATCACACCGTAGTAGTAACTTATAACGGTGAGATCTATAACTTCCCTCAATTATCTGATGAGCTGAAGGCCCTTGGTCACCAGTTTCGGACGCACTCAGATACAGAAGTTATCGTGCATGCCTGGGAAGAGTGGGGCGAATCCTGTGTTGAAAGATTTCGCGGTATGTTTGCCTTCGCCGTATGGGACAGAAACAGAGGAACACTCTTTCTGGCCCGTGATCGTCTTGGTATTAAGCCACTCTTCTACGCACTATTACCCGATGGCCGATTTATCTTTGGTTCTGAACTGAAGTCGTTACGGGTTCATGACACACTGCCAACCACGATTGATCCAGCCGCTGTTGAAGAGTACTTCACCTTTGGTTACATACCTGAGCCACGGACTATTTTTAAACAGGTATATAAGCTCTCACCCGGTTTTAGTTTAACCTTGAAAAGAGGGGCGGGGTTACCCGAACCAAAACAGTACTGGGATGTCGCGTTCAAATCACATGGACTTCTCTCTGAGTCGAGTGCTGGTGATGAACTGATAGCACGCCTCGAAGAGGCCGTAAAAATCCGCATGATGGCGGAAGTACCTCTTGGTGCATTTCTGTCTGGAGGGGTGGACTCGAGTGCGATTGTTGGACTAATGGCAGGGCTTTCTGATCAGCCTGTCAATACCTGTTCCATATCCTTTGGTGATCCCAAATTCAATGAGTCCCAGTACGCAGCCCTTGTTGCAAAAAAATTTAAAACTGCCCATCGTGTTGAACAGGTTGACCCGGACGATTTTGATCTGATCGACCACTTGGCTGATCTTTATGATGAGCCCTATGCTGACAGCTCAGCATTGCCCACATTCCGTGTCTGTGAGTTGGCCAAGAAGGAGGTCACCGTTGTATTGTCCGGCGATGGTGGTGATGAAAATATGGCAGGGTATCGCCGCTACCGCTGGCATACCTATGAAGAGCGGATGCGTAACTTACTACCCGCATCTCTTCGGCAACCACTTTTTGGATTGTTAGGAAAGGCCTATCCCAAAGCGGATTGGGCACCCCGTGTCTTCCGGGCAAAATCCACTTTTGAGTCGATGGCAAGAGACACACTACAGGGCTACATGCACAGTGTTTCGATACTCTCGAATCAGATGCGTAGCCAACTGTTCAGCGATTCACTGAAAAAAGACCTTCAAGGCTACCATGCCATTGAAGTGTTCAAGCGACATGCTAAACAATCGCCTACAGACCACCCGCTTTCATTGGTTCAGTATCTCGACCTCAAGACTTATCTCGTTGGAGATATCTTAACCAAGGTTGATAGAGCCAGTATGGCGCATGCTTTAGAAGTGCGCGTCCCGATATTGGATCACCACTTGGTTGACTGGATGTCAGGTTTATCACCTGATATGAAACTGCGCGGTACCGAAGGTAAGTATCTATTCAAAAAGGCCCTTGAACCCATGTTGCCCCATGAAATTCTCTATAGAAAAAAAATGGGCTTTGCTGTGCCTTTGGCCAGCTGGTTCAGAGGCCCCCTTAAAGAAAAAGTACGCAACAATCTGTTGAGCCGAGAGATGCTCGATTCTGGACTGTTTAATCAACGTTATCTTGAAACCTTAGTCAACCATCATCAATCGGGTGTTAGGGATTATAGTGCCAGTATCTGGACACTCCTCATGTTCCATTCATTTCTTAAGAAAATGTCAGCCTGAGACTTAAGAGATGAAAATACTCCACATACTTGATCACTCTATACCGCTGCACAGTGGCTATACTTTTCGCACACGGGCCATCTTAGAGCAACAACGCAAGCTGGGATGGGAAACGGCCCATATCACGAGCAGTAAGCACACTGCAGAGTATCAAGATACGGAGGAGGTAGATGGTTTACTTTTTTATCGAACACGACCTTCTGAATCCGCTTTAACACGCTTACCCCTGATGAACCAGATGGATGTGATCAACTCTTTAACCAAAAGATTGGATCAGGTGATTTCCATCGAAAAACCGGATGTCCTGCATGCTCATTCACCCAGTCTTAATGGAATAGCGGCCATTCGTGCAGGCAGAAAGCATAATCTTCCGGTGGTGTATGAGTGTCGTGCTTTCTGGGAAGATGCTGCAGTAGATCACGGCACCAGTAAAGAGTGGGGATTACGCTATCGCATTACCCGGGCACTAGAGACCTATGCCTTTAAAAACGCTGATGCTGTAACTACGATTTGTAGTGGCCTTAAAGGTGATATTCAGGCGAGGGGCATTCGCCCAGATAAAATCACCGTGATACCTAACGCAGTTGATCTGGTGCACTTTTCACAGCGTCAAGATGCGGATGATCGTCAGCTTTCGGATGAATTAAAACTTACGGATAAAAAGGTGCTGGGTTTTATCGGCTCATTCTATGCCTATGAAGGCTTGCTGCTGTTGGTAAGTGCATTGCCTGACATTCTCAAAAAAGCACCGGATACACGATTATTATTGGTTGGCGGTGGCCCGGATGATGCAAAGTTAAAGCAACTGAGTAATGAACTTGGACTCCAGGACAAAATTATTTTTACTGGACGCGTACCCCATGCAGATGTAACCCGGTATTACAATCTGGTCGATATTTTTGTTTATCCCAGACTGCATATGCGTCTGACTGATCTGGTTACCCCATTAAAACCACTCGAGGCAATGGCGCAGGAAAAACTGGTACTCGCTTCGGATGTGGGTGGTCATAAAGAACTGATTCGTGATGGAGAGAATGGACGCTTGTTCAGGGCAGGCGATAAAACCTCTTTAGCTAACGCAGCGCTTGATATGATTAAAAAAACTGACGATTCGAGCGAATTACGTCGGAACGGACTTGAGTATGTAGAGAAAGAGCGGAACTGGGTTGTGAGCGTGGCGAACTATAAAAACGTTTACAGCGCTTTATTGGCCGGAGAATAATATGCCTCCATTCCATATCAACAATATCAGTGGATAGCAAAAGATATGGATTTGGTTAAACCACAAAGCATCGCACTTGTTGGCCCTTTGCCACCGCCCTTTGGTGGAATGGCCAATCAAACACTGCAACTTGCAAAGTTACTTGAAGGTGAGGGTGTGGAAGTGGTATTGGTTCGTACCAATGCTCCTTATCGGCCGAAATGGATGGGTAGGATAAAGGGAGTTCGTGCACTGTTTCGACTTATTCCGTATTTGCTGAATATCTGGATGACACTCCAGAAGGTTCAGCTTGTGCACCTCATGGCCAATTCAGGTTGGTCCTGGCACCTCTTTGCTGCGCCTGTAATCTGGATGGCGCACCTCAAAAAAGTCCCTGTAGTAGTGAATTATCGAGGAGGTGAAGCCAATGCGTTTCTTACAAAGTCCAATTCCTGGGTAAGGCCAAGTTTGCGACGTGTCGCCAAAGTGGTTGTCCCCTCTGGGTTTCTGGCGCAGGTATTTGCAAGCTTCGATGTCGCATCAGAGGTGGTTCCAAACATTATTGACCTGGATCGGTTTAGCAGTGACGAAAAACGAACACTGAATAAATCTTCACCCCATTTTATTGTTTGTCGAAATCTTGAGGCAATTTATGATGTGGAGACCGCCATCCGGGCTTTTTCATCGATTGTTGCATCTTATCCTCAAGCACGACTAACCATTGCAGGTGAAGGTCCAGAACGGTCCGCTCTTGAACAGCGGGTGAAGGATCTCTGTCTTGAGCCGCAGGTTGCCTTTACCGGTAGGTTGGATCCTGAAAAAATGGCGTCGCTCTATAAGTCAGCCGATGTTATGTTGAATACAAGTCGTGTCGATAATATGCCCAATGCGCTTTTGGAGGCCATGTCAGCAGGTGTACCCATTGTGTCTACCGATGCGGGCGGTATTCCCTATATGGTGGAGAATGATCAGACCGCTTTACTTCGGCCGGTCGGGGACTGGCAAGGTATTGCGGATGCGGCGCTTATGCTTTTGCAGCAGGATACGCTTTATCAACGACTATCTGAGAATGGGGTTGAGGATGTCTTTCGCTACCGCTGGAAATCAGTTCAACCTCTGTGGATGGCTATATATTCAGAGGCTTTAGGAAATAAGCCGAATAATCTTTGTGCAACCATTCAATAATGAACTAACAGCCACACATATAATTATGTCTCTATATACAAAACTGGTCAGCAAATTTCTATTCCCCCTTCATGAGCAATTGAAAGGACACGATACCGTTGCGATCAGAAAAGAGATGGAGCAGAGCCAATGGTGGGATAGGGAGCAGATTAATAACTTTCAATTGGCTCGTCTAAAAAAATTGATGACTCATGTTTATCAGCATGTACCCTATTATCGCAACGTCATGGATGAGCGTCAGCTAAAGCCAACTGATATTTCAACGCTTGAAGATTTACAGCGCCTGCCGTTCCTGACAAAGCCTTTGATCAAGCAACATACCGATGAACTGAAATCTGATACCCATCCCCAACTCCAGCGATTCAATACCGGTGGTTCGACAGGTGAGCCGCTGATCTTTTATATAGGAAAAGAGCGTGTCACCCATGATGTTGCCGCCAAGTGGCGTGCGACACGTTGGTGGGGTGTCGATATCGGTGATCCAGAGATTGTGGTATGGGGATCCCCCGTTGAGCTAGGTGCTCAGGACAGAGTGCGTGAGTTAAGGGACAAACTACTCAGAACGGAGCTGATCCCTGCCTTTGAGATGTCTGATGATAATCTGAGTAGATTTGTTGAAAGAATTCGCCAGACGAGGCCAACGATGCTGTTTGGCTATCCATCGTCACTCTCATTGATTGCACGACATGCCAGGAAGCAAGGCATTGCTATGGATGATCTCGGCATAAAAGTCGCCTTTGTCACCTCTGAGCGACTATACGACGAACAGAAAAATGACATTGAATCAATATTTGGATGCCCCACCGCCAATGGGTATGGCGGCAGAGATGCGGGCTTTATAGCCCATCAATGTCCCTCAGGTAGTATGCACATCACAGCGGAAGATATCATTGTAGAGCTTATCGATAGCAATGGGGATGTAGTCCCACACGGTGTGCCAGGCGAAGTGGTCATTACGCATCTCGCAACGGGCGAGTTTCCCTTTATCCGCTATCGAACTGGTGACGTCGCTGTGTTGGATGATGCAATCTGTGAGTGTGGTAGGGGGCTGCCATTACTCAAAGAGATTCAAGGTAGAACGACTGATTTTATTGTGGCCCAGAATGGCACAGTAATGCATGGGCTGGCGTTGATTTATATCCTGCGTGACATACCAACAATACAAGAATTTCAGATTGTTCAAGAGAGCCTTGATCAAATTACAATTAAACTTGTCGTGTCAGATGAGTATAAAGAAACAGATACTCAAAAGATTGTAGAGGGCTTTCAAGCGCGGCTCGGAGAGAAAGTTGAAGTAAGTATTAAAAAAGTTGACAAGATAGTCGCAGAAAAATCAGGAAAATTTCGATATGTCAAAAGTAATCTAAAGCTCACTTAATCAGTCATGGATATTCATACCCCTTAGTGTAACACTCGTTAAGCTATAACTAATAAAACTCGAATGCAAAACACTCCATCAACTACAGCAATGAACACATCTCAATGAATGCACCTGCAGAAAGTATAAATCGACGGATGGCAAAAGGAGCAGGATGGAGCGTAATTTCCCGGCTGATTGTGCGCAGCCTTGGATTTATAAGTACCCTTATACTGGCTCGATTACTGGTCCCGGAAGATTTTGGCCTAGTTGTTGTTGCAACAACCTGTGTCGGCATTATTGAGGTTATGGGAGAGTTTGGTCTCGATACAGTGCTAATCACTCGGCAGGATGCCTCAAAAAGCGTATATGACACCGCGTGGACTTTACAGGTGTTGCGAGGAGCTGTTCTGTTTCTATTGGTATTTCTGGGCTCTGAATATTTGGCATCATTATTTGATGATGTCAGGCTGGTTGCTGTGCTCAACTGGTTGGCACTCGGGGCGCTTGTTCAGGGCTTTGCAAATATTGGTATTGTGGAATTCAGGAAAGAGCTCTTACTCCACAAGGAACTCATATTTCAGGTTATTCAAAAGCTGGCATCTTTTTTTATTACGCTAATATTTGCTTACTACTGGAGAAATTACTGGGCACTTGTAGCGGGTATATTGACTGGCCATGTGATTGGGCTTTTGTTGAGTTACCGCATGGTGACATACCGGCCTAGTTTTGACTTATCGGAATGGAAGTCCATTTTCCATTTCTCCAAATGGCTGGTGATTATTAATATTCTAAATTATGTGTCTAATCGTTCAGATAACTTGATTATAGGGAGTGCTGTAGGTGCTAAATGGGTTGGTCTGTACGGTGTGGCAAATGAGGTCGCGAGTTTACCCACAACAGAACTCATATATCCTATACAACGGGCACTTTTTCCAGGCTTCTCAAAAATAGCATCTGATCTGGATGAACTAAGGAGGACTTATCTCGCGACATTTTCACTCGTTGTGATGCTTGCTGCACCGCTCGGTATTGGAATCGCGCTTGTTGCCGATCCAATGGTTAAAGTTATCCTTGGTGATAAATGGCTCCTCGCCATTCCGCTATTGGAAATATTGGCTATCAGTGGTGCATTTCGTGTTATGGGCGCCAGTGCTGGCTCTGTAATGTATGCCTTGGCTAGAGTAAAAACAGTAACCATGATTGCTGGGGTCAGTACTATTACACGCGTTATCCTGCTTGTATGGTGGACTCATCTCGACGGAGCAGAAGGAGCGGCCTGGGCCATATTAGCAACAACAATATTCTCATTAATTATAAGCTTGAGTGTGCTAGCCAAGATGCTCAATCTTCCTCTATTCTTTGCTATCAGTAGCCTGTGGCGTACCGTTATATCGCTTATAGTGATGATCTATATGGTTTCGGCAATTGACCATATCCTGATATTTACAGATTCCTTCCGTGACTTGGTTACTCAACTCACGCTCAAGATTCTGCTAGGTGCTGTCACTTATATAGCGTTACATTTCCTGTTTTGGGTGTTGGTGGGTAAACCGAATAGTGCAGAAAAACGTATATTGGAACTTTTTTTTAGTGTGAAGAAGGAGACTATCACTAAATGAAAAAAATGGTAGGGGATAGCAAACAGCATCAAGATAATTTGGAGCGGCTACGCATCCTCTATGTTCTGCCTGGTTATCCAAGAATGGCGAATGGTCATCTCAGTTATGCCTCATGGTTGATTGATAAGATGAAGGATAAGCATGATATATCCGTTTTTGCCCCAGATGATTGTGCTGAAAAAACCATGCACTGTCATAAAGTAAATGATATTAATGTATACAAATTAATGATTCCAATGCCTATCAGCCGGCAGACTCCGATACGTACATTACTTGTTTGGTTGAGGTTTTTTCCTAGTGTAATTTATCAACTATATAAATTACTGGAAAGTAGAGAAATACAGGTCATTCATACAACTTACCATTCTTACAATTATATCTTTAGAATTCTATGCTTTATAAAAGGAATAAAGTACATCGTCACTTTACACGGAAGTGAAACAGTATATTTTAATAAAATACCGTGGCAACATCGTAAGTTAGTGAGGTTTGTCATAAGAGGCGCCGATGCGGTCGTGGCAGTTTCAGTGGCACTGAAAAAATCGGCAGGCGATGTATTTCCAGAGATATCTGATATTACTGCCATTCATAATGGTATCGATACAGAAGAAGTCCAAAGCGTCGATCAAAATAACGTTATTGTCGATTTTCCTCTAGAGTTACCAGATCGTTATTGTTTAATAGTAGGTCGCCTTCATCCAGTTAAGGGCATTGATATTGCCATTAATTCCTGGAATGAAGTGTATGCACATGATCCAGAGATCTATTTGTTGATAGTCGGGGATGGTGACGCTTACTCTGAATACCAGTCATTAATTAACACCTCAAATGCAAAAGAGCGAATTATTCTTCTTGGAGGGCAGGAGAATAGCACGGTAAGAATTCTGATGTCTAAAGCACTATTGCTTTTGCTACCTTCCAGATCAGAGGGACTACCGGCGGTTTGCCTTGAGGCAGGAATGGCCCGTCTGCCGATTGTTGGATCAGATGTTGGGGGCGTTTCGGAAGTGATAGATGATGCGGTCAATGGTTATCTTGTTCCTACTGAAGATCCTGTAGCTTTGGCAACCAAAACCATTGAGTTACTTACTGATGATGAGAAACGTATACGATTTGGAAATGAATTACGTTTCAAAGTACTTAATAATTTTGACAGTAGACTGTGCAGTAAAGCATATGATGAAATTTATAGGGCACTTTCTTTATAGTATGCATGGTTAAATATCACTAATAATCTTTAATATTAGTTTCCGTGCTGATGATCAGAGTAAAAAATAATGTCCATGACGGATAATGAAAGTAATCGATCATATGTTTTGGATGGCTGTGAGTTTGTCGTTATGGCTCCGAATAGCTGGTCCGGTCAATGGATGAATCGGCAACAACTGTTTAGTCGAATTGGACGATACTCAAAAGTTATATATAGCCAAGGCATCCCTTTTTCCTGGGAGTTAAGTGGTGCGTCACAATTGTTTGGTAATATAAAGAGCTATTTTAAGGATGATAATAATGTAACGGTCGATTTCCCATCTTCACTGCTTATACGTATAGGGAAGATACCTGTCCTCAATAAATTTGTATTGAAGTTGCACTCTAAAAACTTGGTTATGCAATCAAATAAAACACGAGTGCTCTATATTTTTCACCCGATGTTTGCCGAGTATATTGACACAATAGACCACGATATACTTGTCTACCACCCCTATGATGATTTCTCAAAGCAGGGAGTAATGAGTGAACAAAGTGTGGTGGAGGAGGCGTTGTTAATTAATCAAGCTGATATAGTCATCACTCCATCGCTGAGTCTAACACAAAATCTAAAGGTGGAGTATAACAGAGAAGATATCCATACTATTAATAACGGGGTAGACTTCGATGCGTTTTCGACAGGGAACATTAATACCCAGGCCACCGAAATATCTAGTTTAGCCAAACCAAGAATTTGTTATATTGGAAGTATCAACATAAAAGTTGATTTAGATCTTCTCTATTTACTTTCGAATGAATATGAACACGCAAGTATTATTTTAATTGGTAATGTAGGATTTCTGGGTCAGAAGAAAAGTGTGTTTGATAAACTAAAACAACAAAAGAATGTATATTTTTTAGGGTCAAAACCTCATACAGAGTTACCGGCCTATGCCAAGGCAATGGATTGTCTGCTCATGTGTTACGACACTTCACCGAAGCTATGGGCCAAATATTCTTACCCTCTTAAACTCAACGAATATTTGGCCACTCGAGTGCCTGTTGTAAGCTGCGAACTCTCTTCTGTGGAGGGGCTTGAAGAGCTGGTTGATGTGGCATACACCAATGAAGAGTGGGTGAGCTCAGTTAGAAATATACTTGAAGGGAAGTACAGTAAGATTAATGCAGGTTATGAATACGCAGCCAAGCAGGATTGGTCGAATCGAGTTGATGCTATTGTTGAATTACTTAAGTGCAAACTCAATGAGCATAAATTATCCCGACATTAATAGCCCTTTATATAATACTAAAACGAACAGGATAACGGTAATAGATCGATATGCGTGACCTACTTTTAGTACTTATTGTTTTTGGTTCATTGCCGTTAATTTTAAAGCAACCGTATATTGGAGTGCTTGTTTGGTCGTGGATTAGCTACATGAATCCCCATAAGCTGGCGTGGGGTTTTGCAAAGGGCTTTCCGTTTGCCTACATCGTGGCAATTGTTCTTTGTTTCTCAATTGTTTTTTCAAGAGAACGTTTAAGAATTCCGAGAACCGGTCTTACAGTTCTTTGGGGTATTTTTCTATTCTGGATGTGTATAACAACGCTTTTTTCAATCTTCCCAGAGTATGCTACAGATCAGTTAATTAAAGTACTCAAGATACAACTGGTTACGATTTTTACTGTCATGCTTATGACATCAAGGCGAAAAATTGATCTATTAGTCTGGGTGATTGTACTGTCCATTGGATTTTATGGCGTTAAAGGAGGGATATTTACCCTTCTTGCTGGTGGCGAAGCGCGTGTATGGGGCCCTGCGGGAAGTTTTATCCAAGAGAATAATAGTCTGGCACTTGCGCTGCTGATGATTCTCCCACTTATTTATTATCTGTACTTGCAAGCAAAAAATATTTGGATTAAGCGAGGATTACTGTTTTCTATGCCAATAGTGGCTTTATCTATATTTGGTTCACAATCACGTGGTGCCCTTATTGGTATTGTGGCAATGGGCCTATTTATGGTGATGAAGTCAAAACAGAAAGTATTGGCGTTCATGGCAATTATTATTATTGGCGTATTTGGTTTTATGTTTATGCCTCAGCAATGGCATGACCGAATGAGCACAATTGAGGAATATGAACAAGACGCCTCTGCAATGGGTAGGATTAATGCCTGGAAATACAGCATAAATGTTGCAAATGATAGAATTACTGGGGCAGGATTTGATTCGTGGAGTAGTTTAACTTTTGCGCAATACGCCCCAGATCCCGATGCTGTTCATGCGGCACACAGTATTTATTTCGGTGTGCTTGCTGATCATGGCTGGATAGGTTTACTGCTTTGGCTTGGTATCTTAGTTGCGGCTTGGCGAAGCAATAGCTGGATTATTAGAAATGCAAGGGACCATCATCAACTAAGTTGGGCTGTTAACCTCGCTCGAATGTTGCAAGTGAGCATGATTTCATACGGTTCAGCGGGGGCTTTCTTAAGTCTGTCTTACTTCGATCTTCCGTGGCACATCATTGCAATAATTGTCCTTGTAAAGGAAATTGTTAAAAAGACCCTGGTGTCGGGAGGAAAAGAAAAGGAAGTTTTATCTCAAACTAGGCTGGGTGTTTAATTTGCCATGTGGAAATCCATTGTTATATTTTTCTTTAGGCAAGCAGCATCCTATTTAGGGCGTAATAAGCTATCGATTCTTATCTATCATCGTGTTCATGAAGTAGAAGACCCTATGTGCCCCGGTGAGGTTGATTCGAATAAGTTCAATTGGCAGATGGAACTCGTCTCAAAAATATTCACTGTTTTGCCATTAACGGATGCAGTTCAATTACTCCGAGAAAATAAATTACCCCCGCGTAGTCTCTGTATTACCTTTGATGACGGCTATGCAGATAATGAAACTGTTGCATTACCCATTTTACAAAGGCATGGCCTAACAGCAACGTTCTTTATTGCATCCGGTTATTTGGACGATGGGCGTATGTGGAATGATACAATTATTGAGACTATTCGCTCTATTACAGCTGGAAAGCTGGATTTAACTGATCATGGATTTGGGGTGTTTCGACTAGAATCCATGGAAGATCGGCAGAATTGTGTTCAATCATTAATTTCGAAATTAAAGCATTTACCTCAAGAGAAAAGACTTCAAAAAACTTTGCAGATTGCCTCATTGACACCTAAGCAACTACCTACTGATCTTATGATGACAAGATCGCAGGTAAAAGCCCTGAGTGATGCAGGTATGGAGATCGGTGGGCATACTGTTTCACACCCAATTCTTTTGACCTTGAATCCTGATAGTGCGACTAAAGAAATACATAATGGAAAAATTCAGCTTGAGGAAATAACGGGAAATCCGGTTCGAACATTTGCGTATCCAAATGGGAAGCCAGGGGTGGACTATAGAATGGAGGATGTGGACATTGTTCGAAAATTGGGATTTGAATGTGCGGTATCAACACAATGGGGTGTTTCGAGTAATACGACGGATCTCTATCAGTTAAAGCGATTTACGCCTTGGGATAATGCACCATTACGATTCCTCATGCGGTTAATGAGAAATTACTTTGCTACATAACAGACAAGAGCTTTAGTATACAATTTGCACTGTTATTAAATACTACTTGGTGAAGTAAATGGTATTGTGTCGAATTGGATTAATCATTATTTGCATGGGCGGCCAGCCAAAACTCCAAAACTGTTAATATCCAAACAAGCTCACCATAGTACGATGCATGACCATGGCGATGAAGATCTATAACCTGATCTAGAAATGACTGATTGAAATAGTGTCGTTTTTTTAATTGCGATAATGTATCGTAAGCCATATCTTGGAGTGGTTTGTGGGTTCGCATCCATACCCCAAATGGCAGACCAAACCCCTGCTTTTTCTTATTAATGGTTTCATCTGGAAGCCATCCCTTTAGTGATTCTTTATAAAAGTGACGAAGCTTCTGGCCATCTAATTTCCATTTGTCCGGTATTTTAGTTGAGAAATGAACAAGTTCATCGTCAAGCATTGGGTACGATACTTCAACTCCCGCCATAGCACACATATGACTTACTTTACGCAAGTCATTGTCGGCCAGAGTGTACTGCCAATCCAGATATAACATTCGATTCAGTGCTGTTGCATCGTTAGGCGTATTATAGATATTTCTCTGATACTCTAATGGTAGTGCTGGATCAACCTCAGAGAGAAAATCGGTTGAAAATATCTCTTCCGGTTGATGTCGATGAAGAAAATTATATGTCTGAAGGCGGTCTGGTAGTGGAATATTTGCCTGAGTAATATAGCTTTTAATCTTTCCAAGAAGTGTCAGCTTACTGGGAAGTGCTGATGCAAGAGGTTCGATAGCGCCTGCTCTAATCCATCCGGGAATATGGTGATAGGCCTCAAAAACTCCCTGTTTAGCATAACGCTCATTACCTGCAAACAGTTCATCTCCACCATCACCTGCTAGTAGGCGTTCAATACCATGTTCTTTTGCGAATTTCGCGCAAAAATACGCAGGTAGCGCAGATGAATTACCAAAAGGCTCGTCATAGCTTGTGGCTACTTTTGGCAGTGCCTCAACAACATCTTCAGGTGTGACATAATATTCATGAAGCTTAACGCCAAAATGGTTTGCGGTAATTCTGGCAAAAGCCATTTCATCATAGCCTTTGGCGGAGAAGCCAATAGAGAATGCATCGGTCTGTTTATCAGCAATTTCTGACATCATTCCGACGACTGTAGAGCTATCAAGTCCCCCGCTTAGAAAGGCTCCAATCCGTAGTTGTGGATCAGAATATTTTTCAACTGATTTTTTTAGTAAGCCCTTAAGATCCCTGGTTAAACTATCAAAACCAGAAATGCTATTGCTCTCAAATTTAGGAGACCAGTAATTTGATACCTTAATGTCTTTCCCGTCAGTGTCAAAGAAACTACCAGCAGGGAGTTTATGTATTCCTGTGTAGATAGAAGAGGGACTAGGTACCATATGAAAATAAACGTAGTTGTAGATCCCCTGGTTACAGAGTGATGACGAAATATCGGGGTGTATGTGCAATGAACTCGCTGCCGATGAAAATACAACCCCACCGTTGATTTTCGCATAATATAGCGGGTGACGACCAAGGTGATCGACTGCACCGATACAACGAGTTTTATCTACGTCATTTATGATAACTAAAAAATCACCTGAAAGACTCTTCAGAAATTCAATGTCATTTTTAAGATAGGCTGCTGAAATTGCTTTGGCGGGACCTTCATTCTGTAGCTTCAGATTTAACGCTTCATCATCAAATACAGGCTTTCCTATCACTACAACGTTGCCTTTGTCTCCTAATTGGCAAATATCGCCTGTGGTAGCACATGCGCTATGTTGGTTAACTACTTCACTAAATGTGAGAGTGGTGTTTAGTGCACTCTGCATTGCCAATAAAGTGTCACTATTTCCACTATTGCGAGCATCAATATGATGCCAGCCACATAGACCGGGTGTAAGGAATGTTGTAGGCATTTAGCTATTCTATTTATTGGGCCACTGGCCGGCTGCTTTTAATTTATTACGTAATCCCTGCAGAGGATAGGATTGTGCATATGCGATTTCGGCATGCTTTTTAGCCTCTGAGAACTTTTTTTGTGCGACTAGTAAAAGGCCATAATTATAATGTGACTGAATGTTATCAGGGTCGAGCCTCAGCGCGGTCTGGTAATTGGCATCAGCTTGCTTTAGCTTCTTTGAATTGTGTAGATACATGCCATATAACATATAAGTGGTTGCGTCATTTGGGCTGTAGTTAATTGCCCTTTGAAACCAGCATTCGGCTGAAATTGGAATGCTTTTTCCTATCCTTTTAAATTTTAAGTGATACCGCGAAATAGAATTAAGTGCTCTGTGGTGATTTGGCCAAGCTCTAAGTGTGTAGGCTAAGTCGCCATAGGGAAGGGAGGAGGTACTACCCTTAACTAAGGTTTCAACATTTGTAGTGAAATGAGCTGACTCTACTAAATAGAGTTCTTTTGGATAATTTACTCGCTTCGTGTAATCAAAGGGTCCATATGAACCAATTGATCCAACACAAGGTCTGCCGGAGAAATCTTCACCAATAAATTGGGGATTCGTGTCAGCATAAAGAATGGTGGGTAATGTTGCAGCAAGTATACTAAGAAAAATGTTTTTCATATATGACATGCCATTTAAAAATAATTTAACGGTAATAGGAAAATAGCTCGGGGATCCATTTTAGATATTTTACCAATTAACTGGAGTGGTATATTTTTACCGTGCAATATTCTATGAATAATAAGCCTGGAAATTTCTTTTCGTAACAATTTTATTTTACTATTCAGGAAAATTTGTAGGTCATTATCAAGTACCAGTTCAGTCATTGTTGTTTTTCGATATTTTAGTTCATTATACAATCGAATTAATAGCTCTGTTGAACCCCACTTTGCACCAGAATATACATTAACGCCACGACCACATCGACACTCGGGTTTTGAAGAAAATGCTATTTTTTGAGTTTTCTTACAAACCTCAATCCAAAAAAGATAATCTTCTCCGGCACTGGTAAATTCTTCCCGGAATCGGATTTTGTCAATGACCGTTTTTCTGATTACAACTGTCGGTGTGCCTATGATATTGCCAGTAATAATTTGGTTTATCATATTTCCGTTGTACTTATGTAGAAACGGAGTATTACATATTTGACTATGCTCTTCTGGGTTTATTTTTTTTGCTCTTTTAAATGCACTGATATTTTGATCAAGCTGAAAAAAATCAGCAAAATAGAAATCGTATGATTCATTAAGCGCCATTACTGCGTTATAAATATGCTCAGGTTCCCACGTGTCATCTGAGTCAAGAAATGCTATGAAATCTGTAGTATCTTCAACTTTATCTAAGCCAAAATTCCTTGCGCTTGCAGGACCACCATTTACCTTGTCAAAGCATGATACTTTAATCCCATTTACTCTCGGCAACGATTTAATTTCTTCAATTGCTGATATTGGAGATCCATCGTCAATTATGATTATATGAATAGAAATATTCGCTATGTTTTTCTGGGAAATGACCGAGTCAATAGCCTTTTTTAGTATCCCTAACTGTTTTTGATAGTAAGGAATAATTACTGCAACTTTTATCATTGAGTACTCCAATTGCGGTTCATATTAATACCAAAGTTCATGTAATTAATATGATAAATAGTCCGCGCTTGATCACTCCACTTCGTATGCCAATCCATCACCTTCCCATAAAATTCGATTGATTTAACCTGCTTATCATCAAACAGCTGACAAAAGATATCCTGCCGCATTAGGAAGGCAGGTGAAGATGTCTTGATATTTTCATCATACGTTGTTTTGAGTATGACGAACGTTCCCCCTTGTTCAATACACAAATCAGTAGCAACAATCTCATCATTATAGGCGTACTGATAGATTCTGCTTTTACCGTTTTTACTGAAAGCCTGGAGTAAATTTATATAAAACTTACCTTGTGCATTATCAGTATGGATAGCTGTTCCGGTTTCCGATTTCCATCCAGCACTTTCAATCGCACCATAGACGCGAATGGCATCAGGAATAAATTCATGATTTGTGATGGTATTAAGGGATAGTGTTACCTGTTCTTTATCTAATCTATTTCGTTGACGCTTCAAGTTGTGCCTAAGATTTTTTCCTCTTGCGGCCCAATATTCCTCAAATGTGCCTGTTAATTCAATTTTGGCGGTATCTATATAGTCAAGGGTGCTAATCTTATCAAGGGTATCTGGTCTTGGGTAAATATCAGGGTCTTGCTGCGTGATTCCGATTTTTAGTGCTATCCCCGGTAATGCTTTACACAATGCTCCTAATAGCTCATTGAGAGGAATACTGCTTTGATTTATCCAAAAACCTAGTGGAGATTGGGAGGGCTGGTAGGTGTCCCAAACGCCAAATTTACGCTTTTCAAGAACCGCCATTGTGGCGATCTGACCCTCTGCTTCAAAGAGCGCCAATTTCCTGTTATCGGCCCCAAATGCATCAAGTGCGCATGATATGAACGAAGAGTTTAAAACGGGGCTATTAGTCCCTTCCTGATTTATACGATCCCACTCTTCCTGATAGTCGCAGAAAGCGCTGGCGGGTAGTACTCGCCATCCCATATTATTTTCCTTTTCCTAGGAGTGTTATTAATATATTGATTCTATTGGTATTGTGGATCGATTTCCAATACAAATACTACGATTGAAAACAATAGTCCTACTATGCCGTTGTCAAGCAAATACTTGTTTTATAGTATCAATCATCCAATCAATTTCTTCCCTATCAAGTGCTTGATGGCACGGGATCTGTATGAGGTGTCTGCTATAGAGAAAGCTGATTTGACAAGTGCTTTCATCAACGCCATCAGAAACAAATTCCCATCTCATTAATGGAACACCAGCCGATCGGAGTTTGTAAAATCCTGGGTCTGGATTTTCCACATAAAGGGGAAATACATAGGGTACCGTTGATGTACCAAGGGTTTCTTTCAGGGGATGATAGGCGCTGCATTCGCGTAGAGCATCTGCAAGATAGTTATAATTGTTCCTGCGCTTTTCGATAAGCGGAGAGTTTGGCAGAGTTTCAATCAATAGGTTTGTACTACGGGAGCTGCGAGTGTGTATCCATTCATGGTCAAAATCAAACCCCCCCCCTGATGCAACGGGTGCACTTTTTGTGGACTGCCCTCGTTTTATACGGTTGTTTTTGACCGATCTCCACACGGCACTCATCATAGTCAAAGGGAGTATCAGTAGCCATTTAAGTACCGGGAGCCTTCCGTATTGGAAAGATTTTTCAAGATTATTTAATAATGACTGGAATTCGAAGCCCTTCCCACCAGAATGTAAGGTAACGCCTGATAGATCGTGGCGATTTGAGACCAGGCATCCTCCATCAAAGACCGGGAAAAATTTCATCAGGCTACCAATGGCATAGTCTCCATAGCTACCTACAGGTAAATTATTGACTTCGCCAAAAAAAGCATGAGCGCAGTCCTCAATCAACAGAAGGCCATGTTCATCACAAAAAGCCCGTAACTTAGGCAGGTCTTGCATAAATCCAAAATAATGTGTTGCGAGTAGTGCTTTAGTGTTGCGGGTAAGCTTTTTAGCCACATCATCCAGGTCTATGGACATATCAGGTAGAATTTTGTAATAAGTGGGTAAAGCACCCGCATGGAGTATCGGGGCAACCATAGAACTACAATGATAGGCAGGCACAAGCACTTCATCACCCCGCGTTATTTTCCCCAATTCTAAGGCCAGAGCAATAGCCATCCGCCCACTTGTCAAATAAAGGGACTGCCCGACGTCGAGTAGATTGGCTGTTTTGTCATCACTTCCAAAAAATGCATTCGCAGTGAGTACTGGCCCCGGTGGAATTTTGGGACAGTCGTCAATTGGGGGCTGGGTGTGATCTGGGATGGTTGAGACTTCCATGCAATTTATACTGATTATATCCAGGTAAATAATTAATTGATCTATTAGGCGTTGAAGTTCATGAATAATAACACTTTCTGTGCCAATAAATTGTAATATAATTCCCGCAGCATTATTCGCAATGCTAGATAGTTATCATCAACATCTGTTTCTTAGATGCTAAGGTGTTTGCGGAAATTATATTTACTAGGAGATTTTGATGTCCAATTTGTCGGATACGATTGAGATTATTGCCGAAGTGTTACAGCTAGGTGAACGGGCGACTCGTTTTGATGCCGATACCCCGTTACTGGGTAGTGTCCCCGAATTTGATTCAATGGCCGTTGTATCCGTAATCACAGCGATTGAAGACAACTATGGATTTATAGTTGAGGATGATGAGGTCTCTGCCGAGTTGTTTGAAACCGTGGGTAGCCTGCATGAATTTATAGTTCAAAAAAGCGCTGATTGATCAGTACCCATGCAATCCCGATTTATTCAAGGAAAAGCAGGGGCGATTCACCTCTCTCTCTTTCACCCCAAAAATACCACAGACAGTTGGGTGATCTGTTTTCCTCCTTTTGCCGAGGAGATGAATAAAAGTCGTAAAATGATGAGCGCCCAGGCTAGATCGTGGTCATCTACTGGTATTGCGGTGGTTATTCCCGATCTGTACGGGACAGGTGATAGTGGTGGTGACTTTTCGGATGCAGATTGGGACACATGGTGTACTGATATGCTCGGATTGGTTGCATGGATTAGAGGACAGGGGGGTAAAAAGATTTATTTCTGGGGTATACGGCTTGGTTCACTGCTTGCTCTGGAAGTCAGTAAACAACTTGCTGGAGTGGTCTCGGGTCTATTGTTTTGGCAGCCAGTCATCAATGGGCAGCAGTCAATGACTCAATTTCTGAGACTACGGATGGCTGCCAGTATGATGGATGGAACTCAGGAAAAGGTAAGTGACCTGAGAAGTCGGTTGGAAATAGAGGGTGCGTTAGAGGTTGCCGGTTATGAGTTATCTTCGAAGCTCGTATCCAGAATTGATGAACTCTCGATGCAGAATATAACGCCTAATGCTGGCTTGCCGGTCTTTTGGTTTGAAATATCGAGTAATACTGAAAAGCCGTTGTCGATTGCGAGTAAGAAGATTGTTGATCAGTGGCGGCAAGAGGGCATAGATATTGATGCTGAATTAGTTGCGGGTGATCCCTTTTGGACAACGCAGGAAATAACGATGGCCCCAAGTCTGATTAAAAGAACCACAGATGCGCTTATAGCAAATAAAAGTATTTCAGAGGGTGAATCGGTATTTTTATTGACTGATCCTGAACCACAGGATTTTATCAGTGAGCATACGGCCTCTTTTACTTGTAATAATGAGTTATTGCCTGCCATTGTTCATCCAGGGAAAAGAGCAGCTAAGCGTGGTGTCTTGATTGTGGTTGGTGGGCCGCAGTATCGCGTGGGTAGTCATAGACAGTTCGTCCTTCTGGCGAGAGATTTAGCGGAGAAGGGCGTGCCTGCGTTTCGGTTTGATTATCGGGGTATAGGTGATGGGACTGGTCTCCTGACTGGTTTTGATAACATTAGTGATGATATCTGTTCAGCAATAGATTGTTTTCAAATGGAGTGTCCTTCTGTTACAGAAGTCGTGATTTGGGGGTTGTGTGATGCGGCCACTGCAGCCGCTTTTTATGCTCCATTGGATAATAGAATCAGTGGGCTTGTTCTGCTCAACCCTTGGGTGCGGAGTGAGGTAGGCGAGGCGAAAGCGTATATTAAGCACTATTATGTGAAGCGCCTGTTAAGCAAGGGTTTCTGGAAAAAAATAATTAGTGGACGGTTTAATCTGTTGCAATCTTTACACTCACTTCGGCAAATGATCAGGAAGGCATCTGGAAGAACAGATAGTCCCTCGAATACCTCCACGAAGGATATCGACATGATAATAAACACCCCTGGCTTATCCTTAGGCCATAAAATGGAGGATGCCTTGGGACAATTTAAGGGTAAGTTATTGTTTGTGCTCAGTGGCAATGATTTAACAGCGGCGGAGTTCCAGCAAACAGTTGATGCATCGCCCCGTTTCCAGACTATATTGGATCAGGGAAATAGCCGGACCATAAAAATGGGGGATGCAGATCATACCTTCTCCAGAAGAGTCTGGCGCAATTCAGTGGCTACCGAAACAGTGAATTGGCTGAAATCATGGTGAAGCGTGTACTTATGGTGGCCTACCATTATCCTCCTGTTCAAGTAAGCAGTGGTTTACAGCGAACCCTCGCTTTTTCAAAGTACATTCGTGAACATGGATGGGCACCTATAGTCCTGTCAGCAAATCCACGTGCATATGCCAATGTCAGTACGGATCAGCTGCAGGATATTCCTTCTGATATTCCTGTGGTTAGCGCTTTTGCGCTTGATACGAGTAAGCACCTCTCAATTGGGGGACGTTATCTGGATGCTCTGGCACTACCTGATCGCTGGTCCAGTTGGTGGCTTGGTGGTGTTTGGTCCGGTTTACGGATTATCCGTAAATATAAACCAAAGTTGATATGGAGTACTTATCCAATAGCGACCGCTCACCTCATTGGATTAACACTTCACAAGCTGACAGGTTTGCCCTGGGTGGCTGATTTTCGAGATTCCATGACGGAGCCGACTTATCCGAGAGAAGGGGCCAGACGTAAAGTGTTTTTGTGGATCGAAAAGAGAACTGTTCACGCCTGCTCGAAAGCGATTTTCACAACACCTGGCGCAGTTGAAATGTATAGGGAACGGTATCCTGATTTACCAAGTGATAAATGGCTATTGATGCCGAATGGTTATAATGAGGAGATTTTTTCAGAAATCGAAAATGTTGATTCACTCGGTGCAACTCAATCCCTGGTTAGAGAGGATGGCCCTATAACATTGGTACACAGTGGCGTTATATATCCAGACGAAAGAGATCCAAAGCCTTTTTTTCAGGCAATATCTGAGTTAAAGAAACAGCATAAAATTAATGGAAAGGGATTAAAGGTTATCTTGAGAGCAACAGGCCATGATGAGCAATTTCGCCCCATCCTTGAGGATCTGAATATTCAGGATATAGTAAATCTGGAAACTGGAATACCTTATCGTGATGCATTAAAAGAGATGTTGTTAGCAGATGGGTTGATTATTTTTCAAGCAGCAAACTGTAATCATCAAGTCCCGGCGAAAGTTTATGAGTACTTCAGAGCTCGTAAGCCAGTATTAGCACTTACAGATGCAGCAGGGGATACTGCCAAAACATTGGCAGATGCTGGATTGACTGATATCGCCCCACTTGATGATTCCGAATTAATAAAGCAAACATTGTTGGCGTTTATGACTAAACTAAAGTCAGGCTCAGCGGCAATTGCTTCAGATGAAGCTGTAGCGAAGTACTCACGACAATCAGCTGCTCGATTATTAGCGAAATGGTTTGACGCGATTTTGCAATCAAAGGTTCAATAATAGCCAATAGAATAGGTTTTTAGATTGAATGATGTATAGGCTAAATTGCGATGTAATAAAAGTAAGTTCGAGTTGAACACTGAGTAGCTAGCGGCGGTTATTCGTTTCTTGAATTCTAACTACGGTATAGATACTACAGGATGTATATAATATGCCTATTCTGCTAATTATTTTTTTTCTTCTTTTTCCATATGATTTTGCTTTTTCGGGAGTTGATCATTTGGCCGCCGATTATCGTCCTCTGCGTGGTAAAAATATTGATGACTGTGCCAGTAAACTGAAATCTCGATCAGGTGGCTGGTGTGAGATTCGCCACAGTGACCTTTACCCATCAATTTCTTCTGTATGGCCTAAAAATATTGATAATAAAACGCGGATGATAACTGGTCCATCTTCAATTTTGCATGCATGGAATAGTGCTGCTTTTGACGCTTCAAGATATAAACTATTCTTTATGAGTGGTGGACATGCAGACTATGGTGGAAATGAAGTATATGAGTTTGATCTTAAAAATGGTTCATGGAGTAGAATTACTGAGCCTTCGCCATTGGATTACTTATTTATATCAAGAGATTATGATGCTGATAAGAAAAAACCATGGCGTAGACTGTGTTGGATACCTAACATCAACACAGTACCAGCAAGCACGCATACATATGACGGGCTTATCTTTAGTGATATAACACAAACTATATTCTTGTATGTAATGGGTGCTGCTAATGGATCCTGTATTGAGGATCAGAGTGATAAATTTAAAAGTGATCCCCTCGTCTTGGGAACAACTGCAGATACGATAGGTTGGTATGAATTCAATCCAAGTAATAAAATCACTCAAAACAACTTGCCTCCTTTATCCTGGAGAAAGGTATTAACTTTTGAGCAGTTGAAAAGTAAAGCAATACATCAAGGGTATCCGGTGAGTACACTACTCAATAATGGGAGTATTGTTTTCGGTTCCAGATATAAAACAGTTAAGTACAATCCAGAAAACATAAGTCAACGATCCTTCTCGCCATTTTCAGCGCAGGCAGATTGGGGTGATGGAACAAAGATTTATGACTCTTACAGAAATATCGTATGGTCATTGCACAATAAGGCGCTACTTGCATTTGATGGAGATAGGGGGAGTTTTCTTTACAAGTTATCAGCTGATTCCCCACATGGTAAATCCTTGGCGGTTGCTAAGGATAAGCGGTTGTATGCGTGGGATGGCACATCAAGCATTTCGGTTATTGACCCCGATGGTGATCGACAATGGAAAACACTTGAGTGGAGTATTAATGGCCCACCAACAGGTGATGGCAGAGTCTACGGAAAATGGGTCTATCTGGATAAGGAAGATTTGTTTGTTGGATTATCAACCCATAAAACGGGTGTGTGGGTATATAAACATCCTGAAAATCCGACTTACACACAGTACTCGAACATTAATCCACAAGATCTGGTTAATAAATCCAAGCCCGGTGATAAAGTTACAATCCCTCCTGGCACCTACCGGCATGGGATATTTGTCAACAAATCACTTCATCTTGGGCTTAATGGTGTTATTTTTAGGGGTACTGTCAACAAGAAAAGTATTATTAATATTTCCTGTGATAACTGTAACGTGTTGATCGATGATTTTGTCGGTGATGGTGCAGTCGCTAATTGTCAATGGGGGAATTGTGCTGGGATTAAAGCTGAGGGAAATAATTTCAACCTAACCTTGAAGAATGCACGTATCAGTAAAACGGTTATGGGCGTTCTTACTGATAACCGTGGCGGTCAGGTGATACTTGAAGACAGTATAATAGAAGACACAGGAATAGGCGGTGGATCAAGTACGCTGGGCCACGGTTTTTACGCTGGTGATATCGATAAGGTGATCGTCAAAAATTCGATTGTTCGGCGCTCTTTTGGAAAGGGGCATATCTTTAAAAGTAGGGCGTCTGACACTTTGATTGAGAACAGTGTGCTCGCAGGACTAGATGGGCGTCACTCCAGAATCATTGATTTTCCCTGTGGGGGCAAACTGACCATTCGGAATAGTGTACTGCAACAAGGAAAGCAGACGGATAATATTGATTTGATAAGTGTAGGTACAGAACCGCAAAACTGCGGTGGTGGAGTTCATTCATCAGATATATCAATAAAAAATAGTTGGTTGATATTTGATAGGGAAGAATCAGCGGATGAGCCATCCGCCGATTATGGCTTTAATAGAATATTTACCTGGCGCGCACCTGTTTCTCACTTTGATGTGTCACAGAACCGAATCATAGAGAGTACCGGACGTATGCGTTTTGATGGAGAAGATCATATTCCTGATATGAGCCGCCAGAATCAGATGTTTCAAAGCCGAAAGGATGCTGGTCTTGGACCTGTAGAGATACCCTATAAAGGCATTATACAAAAACCTCTATTGTAGCCGGATGACTCAGAAAACCTTGAGGACTCGCATTGAGCCCATAAGCACCTGATTGATAAACAACAATCAAATCACCAATAGTAATTACCGGTAGTTCAATCTTATTGGCAAGGATATCGAGTGGCGTACAGAGTGGACCTACAACATTCACAATTTCACTATTTTCACTGACTACATGGTTACCAACACAAACGGGATAGTTTTTTCGAATCACTTGGCCAAAATTCCCTGATGCCGCCAGATGGTGATGTAATCCACCATTGGTTACGATAAAGGTTTCTCCCCGCGATATTTTTTTGTCAATCACCTCACAGACATAAACGCCGGCTTCTCCCACGAGATAGCGACCCAGTTCTATAACAATTTCTGCATCGGGTAATCGAGTCTTACATTCATCGACTAGACTTTGCAGATTGTCCGCCACAGGTTGCAGATCAAGCGGCTTTTCGCCTGGGAAGTAAGGAATACCAAAACCACCACCAATATTGAGCCAGGTAATAGGTGAGGGTGCATATTCTGCCATTCGATAGGCGAGTTCAAAGGTGTTTGTCTGGGCCTCAATGAGTGCTTCAGGCCGAAGATTCTGTGATCCACTGAAGATATGAAATCCCTGGAAATCCAGACTCAAGTTGGCAATACGCTTAAGCACATCCGGCACACGTTCAGCATCAATGCCAAAGGGTTTTGGGCCACCGCTCATTTTCATGCCAGAAGTTTTTAGTTCAAAGTCCGGATTAACGCGTACAGATACACGGGGTTGGATAGATAACTTGTTGCCAATAGTGGCAATGCGTTCCATCTCACCTTCTGATTCCATGTTGATGGTGACACCGGCTGCTACAGCAGCGGTCAGCTCTTTATCACTTTTTCCCGGACCGGCAAAACTGATCTTGTCTGCAGCCATGCCGGTATCCAGTGCAACCTTCATCTCACCCAAAGAGGCAACATCCAGTCCATCGGTCAATCCTGACAGGTGTTGAACCACCGCAGGCATAGAGTTGGCCTTGATGGCGTAATGCAGATGGATCTCTTTTGGCAGAATGGCGCGAAGTTGCTGTAGTCGATCTGTTATTACCTTGCGATCATAAGCATAGAAGGGGGTCTGTCCTACGCGGGATGCCAGTCTGGTGAGCGGAATTCCACCAATCAGCAGCTCGTTATCCTGAATGGGGAACTGCATCATATCTGCATGCTTGGGTGTCTCTTTCATGGCGCTGTTTTTCCCAGGAAGATATCCTTGTATTCAGTCGAGAGTCCTTTTCGGTCTATTTTTCCGTTCTGATTGCGTGGTAGGTTCGATTTTACCTCAATAGCCTGGGGAATCATGAAGTTTGGTAACTCCTTCTGGCAGTGCTTGAGTATGGCTTCACGATCGGTGTTTTCATCGCCCGCAATCACCAGCAAGATGGCCTGTCCCAAGACTGGATGTGTCAGACCTAACGCGGCCACTTCATTGACCATTTTAGAGCTGTAGATAACCTCTTCAATCTCGGTTGGGCTAACCCGATAACCGGAGGTCTTGATCATCTCATCTTTGCGACTAATGAAGTAGAGATAGCCCTCTTCATCTTTTTTTACCTGATCACCTGACCAGACCGCTATCTCTGTCAAGGGTATCTCTGAGAGTTGACTGGGGCTGGGTTTGAATCGCTCGGCGGTCTTTTCCGGATCATTCCAGTAGCCCATTGCAACCAATGCACCCCGGTGAACCAGTTCACCGGGCTCTCCAGGGGCGCATTCCGAGCCATCTTCTCTAATTACCAGAATTTCCGCGTTAGGTATCGCCTTGCCCATCGACTCAGGGCGGCTATTGACCTGATCGGGTGGAAGGTAGGTTGAACGGAAGGCTTCGGTAAGACCGTACATGAGAAAGATATTGGTTTGTGGAAGTGACTGCTGCAATTTTTGAGTGGTGGCCTTGGGCATCGCGCCACCGGAATTGGTGATATAGCGAAGTGTATTGACAGCGCCTTCGGGCCACTCGAGTTGTGCCAGCTGGTTCCATAGAGGTGGCACAGCGGCCAGCCCGGTGATTTGATAGCGTTCTACAGCGCGGATAACGTCTCTGGGCAACAGATAATCCATCAGCACGACGCTGGCCCCAACACTGAAAGCCGTGGTCATTTGACTTAAGCCATAGTCAAAACTGAACGGAAGTACAGCTAATAGTCGATCATCTGCATTGTTCTCTAGATACTCCGCCACACTTTCAGCCCCCGCTACCATGTTACGGTGGGAGAGCACTACGCCTTTGGGGTTACCCGTGCTGCCGGAAGTATAGAGAATGGCTGCCATGTCGGTATCAATGCGACGGTGTGTTTGGGTAACAATGTCAGAAGAGTGGGAGAAAGCCGTTTCCCAAGTGAGGATACTGATATTGGAGACAACAGGTAATTCAGTTTGCTGTTGTCCGACAATGATCACTGTACGCAGGTCGTGACACTGGGCCAGTGCATCAGACAGCAACCTAAGACGATCAGCAGAAGTAATCAGTACCCGGACATTACAATCTTTCAGTATGTAGGCTACCTGATGGGGTTTGAGTAGCGGATTAACGGGTACAAATACCCCGCCAGCCTGAGCTGCACCAAAGAGGCCAAACACCGTTTCCGGTTGTTTTGGCAGATAGATAGCAACCCGTTCAGATGGCGCTAGGCCTAATTGAATCAGTCCAGTGGCAGTTGAATCTATCTCTGTCTGAAGTGCCGCATAGCTGTACTCGGTATTTTTGTGGATAAGTGCAGTTGCGGTGGGGTTTTGTTGAGCAGAGTTTGCTATAAATTGGTGGATCAATCCTGACATCCTGATTTTTAACCTTTTGTTGAAACTATTCGGATCATGGTGCGTTTTCCTTGGTTATCATTGGTCTTGTTATGTGTTTGATAACTTATCATAGACAGCCACATAACGCTCCACCATTGCCGCAATACTAAAATGTTCCTCAGCCCGCAATCGGGCCGCCTGACCCTGTGACTTTCGTAATGATTTACCCCGGACGTACATCTCCAATGTTTTGGCCAGTGCGTGACTGTTTCCAGCTGGAACCAGTGTACCGGTCTTTCCATCCTCAACGAGTTCTGGATTCCCCCCAACAGCGGTGGCAATAACGGGTAATCCGCAAGACATGGCTTCCAGTAGAGTATTGGATATACCTTCGGCAAGTGAGGGTAAAACGAAAATATCCAATGATTGCATGAGGTTGGACACATCATCTCTCGCGCCGGGTGCCCACACTAAATCGGCATAGCCAGCTGTTGTGAGTCGCTCCATTACGGTATCTCTGAGCGGGCCATCACCGACAATGACAAGGCGTGCAGTCTGTTTCAAGTCTGGACAGTTGTTGAGTAACTGAATAAACCCTTCAGCAAGATTCATCTGATCTTTAACCGGCTGGAAACGGCCGACGGTTCCAATAATGACGGAATCCTCGTTGGAAAACCCTTCCTTTGCTGGCAGAGATGGCTTTGCGTCTGGTGCTGGTTTGAACTTGTCAGTGTCGACGCCATTATAGATTTGGGTGATCCGTGAAGAATCGACGCCGATCTGTTCCTTTAGATAGCGCTCGAGGTCTTGCGAGAGGGGTATATATCGTTCAACGAGCGGGCGATGTAGACGCCGTAAGAGCTGTAATTTCTTATTGCTGCCATCCAGATCGTCTATATCTCTTCCATGTTCGCCATGAATGCGATGTTTAACCCCAGCCAGATAGGCCGGGAGTAGGGCGTCAAGTCCTGAAAGATTGCGCGAGTGAAGGATATCTGGCTTGAGTTCTCTGAACACTTTAAAGAGTCGCCATTTTGCACCGATATCACGACCGGGCTTTTTATTGATGGCGATTACTTGAACATCATCGCGTTGCAGTCGATCTTTGAAGTCTGAGTAATCCTCCATACAGACAATTACATGACGGTAGCGATCTGCTGGAATCCGATTAATCAGATTGATTAATCCATTTTCCAGACCGCCGATCCATAAATGATGAATGACGTGTGCGATAAGTGGTGGTGATGTCATTATTCTAATTGAGTCAAAGCTGCTGAATGTTAGGTGGTATTCACTATAGAACTATCCATGCTAATGGCCGGATTATTTTTCTTGCGCGTTCAAGCATCGGGCATCGTCTCTTTGTATCTCATGGCAGATCAATTTACACTCACCGTTATAAAGTCGTTACGAGGTATTATCTATGAGATTACCAGCCTTGGCTATCTATGGCATGGTGCTGTTGAGCCTGTTTTCTTCTCACGTCAACAGTGCAGAGCTGCCTGATATTATTGATCGAATCAGGCCGAGTGTGGTGGCAGTGGGTACTGTCATGCCCTTGAGGCGTCCGTCTGCCCAGTTTATGGGAACGGGTTTTGTTATCGGTAATGGTAATCTGGTCATCTCCAATCATCATGTGATTCCCGATCTGATCGATGTTGCTAAAAAGGAGACATTGGCGGTATTCAGTGGGCGAGGCGAAAAGGCCAAGGTACACCCAGCAAAGATTGTCAAGGCCGATCCTGATCATGACCTGGTTCTTTTGGAGATATCCAATGGGCCACTGCAGCCTATGTCACTGGCAGCGGAGACTGAAATTCGGGAGGGTGAGGCCATTGCATTTACGGGCTTTCCGATTGGAATGGTCTTGGGACTCTACCCGATAACACATAGGGGCATTATATCTGCCATTACCCCGATAGTGATTCCATCGAATAACTCCAAGAACCTTACGGCAAAACAGATTCAGCGTATGCGCAATCGTTTCGAGGTGTATCAGCTGGATGGTACCGCCTATCCGGGCAACAGTGGTAGCCCGGTTTATGATGCACAGTCAGGACGGGTTGTAGGCGTTTTGAACAGTGTTTTTGTAAAGGAGTCTAAGGAGACTCTGCTGGAAAGACCCTCAGGTATCAGCTATGCAATTCCTGTTAAGTATGTTCATGCATTGTTGAAGGATGCTAAAAAACAGTAGATTGTACGGGGTGGACACTTAGCTTCTGCTCACTCTATGTTGCAGCGTTACCCATTACCGTTATAGCCATGGCTAATTTCAGCTTTGATCACTGGTTGTTTAGATGCATAGGGCGGGCTGTGCCCGCCGACGGCACCCATGGAGCGCCCTATAGTGAGTTACCAATGAAGAGACCACACACATAGTGTATAAGGAGGAGCAAACTACCCATGCCGCCAGGTTACAATCTGATATGAATGGTTCCCTCCAGCGCATCAGGGAACTCAACTAGGGTTATGCCAGCACTGTTTGAAACGTAATGTTTTTCGCTGCCGTTGAAAGAGAGCGTTATCTGGCTGCCGGGATTGCGTCCCAGGAGATAAAGGGTTTTATCACCCGCTTTTTTCATTAATGAAACGCTGCTTTCATTCAGATCAGTAAGGAACAGAATCAAATTTTCCTGGCTGCGTGTGCCGTATACGTTGGAGCGATCAGTTTTTAGTGGACTGGGCTTTATAGTACTAAATTCATCGATACTAGGAGTTAATACCGTTAAAAAATGATCCTCCAGGTTTGCTTCTTCCGGCTGTATCTCAATGCGCCATTGACTGTCATCAAACCAGGGCTGTTTGTTTACGCCCTCCACCATATTTTTGCCATCCAGATCGGAATCATCGCCATCCTTTTCAACGTAAAACTGATAGTCGGTTCCACCAATCAGACGGGTAACGGCCTTTTCAGGATAGATTCGATCGACTCTTAACCTGCCCACACCATTTACTATCTTTAAGCTGTCCGATCGACTTTCTAATATTCCATTGGATTCAGTGCCTTTTAATATGGTGGTGTTTTCCAGGGTGGGGCGGTTGATAGTGTGTAATAACCATTTCTTGGTGTAATCAGGATGGGTGCTGACGATTTTATCGTGAATGAACAGTTGATCAGCTTCAACAAGATAGAGAAGTTCTCGGACAACCGAGGTGACCTTTCCATCTTCACCCGTTTCATCATAATGTGTGTTGTTGTAAGCAGGTGTGAGATCTGTAGCGAGATAGTGGTAGCCGTTTGTATTATCGAAGTCATATGCATTGAGTTTTCCACCTTCGAGGTGTTGTCCGTCATTCAACTGCTCGGCCCATTGGATGGTGCTGCTAATTGAACTACCGGTAGGCAGTGTGATGCGTTGTCCTCCAGCAGAAACGTTCTCTTTGAAGAATCTGTTGGGTTTGACCTCTTCATCTTTGCGAAGAATGAGCAGGGAGTTTTTGGATACGGTACGCAGACTGTAGTTGAGCCGATGCTCGTCGAAGAATCCACCGTAAGTACCGCTGTTGCTGACCAGTGGCGCACCTTTGAATAGGGTGAAATGACCGGCATCGTAATGACCATGATGGGTAAAGTTGTTGCCGGACCGTAGCGTAATAAAAGTGTCTTGCGGTGACCAACCTGAGCGGAAGTAGGCCATATTCATGGCATTTATTCCAAATAGGGCTGCAGTGGGTAGTCGTTGAGCAAAACTAAGCGTCTTTTTAGTGGGCTGTGCTTCAGGAATAATGGAGGGGTCGTTGAACAGGATGAATCCCCAGCGATAATCCTGATAATAACTGGCATGGCGGTGCAACTCGCCAAGATAGTTTGAGTAGGCCGCCAGTACGGGGTCTTTGGTTGCTTGAGTGATGAGGTCGATGATTCGTCTTGTCTCATCTTTCAGGTCAACACGGGGTCCTTCATCGCCCAGTCCGTGGGCCTTGTTATCTGGTCGGGTATTGTAAATGTGCCAGTAGCCAATGCGTCTGAGTGTCTCCATTACTTGGTCGTGATTTTCCGCAACCTCTAAGCCATTCAGATAGGCCGTGGTAGCGAGTGAGATCAGAAATGCACGATTATTAATCCAGTAGTTGTAGCCTTCAGGCCAGGCCTCAGTCATCGCTAAAGCCTTCAGGGATTCAAGGAAGTGTCCCTGAGCTTGAGTGATGAGGTTCAGGTCATCCGGATTCTCTGGATCCAAAACTATAGCTGCAAGCCAAGCAATTGAGGAGAGTGTAGCGCGTCCATGCCAAAGCGACATGTTGTCACCTTCAAGCAGTAACAGCGCGTGACGCAGAGCTCCGCGGATTCTTGCCTCAATAACTACTCGATCAGTCTCTTTTAGATCGGGATAGCGACGTATAAAATCATAGGCAAAGGCATAGTGCCAGAGATTACCATAACTCTCGTTATTTCTGGCAACCTGCATGTAACCAGTTTTCAGCACATTAATAATCCGCTCGGCTGTGGCCGGTTTTCCGGTGCTTAACCAACAGGCTGTGAGCCCTGGTAGGCTGTTACTTGAGCAGGGAGAATAGTGTTTTCGGTCATAATCACTATATTGTTCAATCCGTTGCTTCATCTGTGGTGAGATGTCATTTCCAGGCCACTGAGAGAGTTCGGGAAATAGTATCCGAGGATGAGTGGCCCGAACTTTCCCAACCAATTTGTGATCACTGTGGAAACGGTTTGGTAGAAGGGCCTGTACCAGGTAGCCATCCTGTTGTCCCAGTTTATCCAGTGTGCGCAATGCCAACTGTCTGGGACCCATTCCCGTTACTCGCGTAGCACCCCAGGTTCCAAAGATTATGAATACAACTAGACTCGTGGCAATTATTCCCAATTGTCGAGAAGGGGGTAGCATGCGGAATTGCCGGAACAGTTTAGCTGGAATGCCGGGTGTCGCAGGTGTTGTTGGCGCTAGGACAAGTGCAGTTGATCGACTCGCCAACAGAATCCATGTGCATAAGAAGAGTAGTAGCGTCAGTTTGGGCTCATCTAAAATACTGTCGAAAAGACCCACCACCAACAACCCGGTGAGTGCAGGAAGATAGAGTAGAGGATAGCTATCCCGTTGCCGCAGGCGTTTTATTGAAATGAGCAGGCTGTATAAGATCAGGAGAGTAAAAATAGCAAGACCAATCCAACCCCCTTCGAAGAAGGTATCAACCCAGATATTCTTTATATGCCAGCTAAGATGATTGCCTGAATAGAAAAACCAGTGGTCCAAACCTTTATCAAAGCTACTATTACTGAGTAGACTCTTTCCACTGGGTGTGATGATTTGCACATCATCAATATCAAGACCCTTTGTCAAACCACGATTTAAGATCGAGATCTGCACCGGCCGAGAGCCATACCAATACTTCTTCCCTAGATCATTTACGCTGAATTTTTTATTGAAATTGACCCATTCTGTGCTTTTTGAACCGGTGTCAATTCCCATCCATTTACAGTTTTTGTAGGGTTGGTAAATCAGGCGTTCACATATCTCAACTAGTAGTCGGGTTGGCTGTTCTGTTCTTGGGCGCAATGATATGGAAAGCCGGTAAGTCCCTGGCTCAGAAACATCAAAGCGCTGAGTCAGAAACAGATCGCCGCTATTGTTGCTTTTATCCATGCGCAGAAAATTATTGGCATCTTCTTTGATGTGCAGCATCGTTGGCGGTAGTGAATCAACCGGGTGTGACCAGTAATAGTGTCTTGGAAATGAGCCCCTTCCCATACCCCATAGCTTGTTCTCAGGGCTATTACCCATCATCTCAATGGCCGAGTTCCAATGAACAAATCTGCCAGAAAGATCACTACTAACGGTACTGAAACGGTGCTTGATAAATTCTCCACTGATAAACGGTGCCGAAATAATCAGTGCCAACAGTAGAATGCCGCCCAGATACCATCCTTTCCCATGATGCGAAGAGTCCACATGCCTTTTAAGATAAAACCAGGCGGCCAAGCCGGTAATGATTGCAATAATCACTGCAGCATAGTCAGCGCGGCTAAATGTGACGGCTAGACCGTAGAATGCGAATAAGAGTAGGCCAAATCCGATCAGATGGAGAAGGCGGGAATTCCGGATCAGGAACAGTGCGGTGATGAAGGGTAGAGAGAAAATTAGGTGCGCATCAAGCGGGGCGCCACCCGTGGTCATACCGGAAAACAGTGCTGTTACACGATAGGGTTTTGAGAAGTTAAAAACACCGGCAAATAGGGCGCGCTCCCAGAGTATTGCAGTAAGGTCGGCCGCGAGTCCGCCGATCATGCCAAAAATAAACAGCTGAGTGACCTTATTCCCTCTGTTGATGGCTTGACCTAAAAGTGGCAAGAGCAAGAGTGCCCAGAAAAAACCTTTAGCCAACCGTAGACTGTTGTAGTGACTGTAGTAGCTGGTAAAAGCGTTAGCATCAATGGGTTGTAGAGGTAGCAGTCCCTTTAATGCTGTGTAGGTCTGCCAAATAATCAGCAGAAAAATCAGTGCCCAGCGTTTCCAATTGAGTTGTAACGGTGCAATCCAGGCGTCACGACGTAATAGACCAGAAGCAACACTGACTAAAACAAGCAGATCGAACTCACTAAAAAATATACGGCCGGTAGTCGGGGTTAAATCCATTACAGGCAGTAGAGTAGGGACCACAATCAGCCAGAGCCACGGATAGCGCCAGAGGAGTATAAAATAGGTACAAAGGCCAGCCCCAAGCCAAAGGTTTCCCGCTGGAAATTCCAGTAGTGTTATTGTGACAATCGCAAGCATTACGACTGCAAGCATGCATTGCAAAAATACTAGTGAGGATGATGCGCGATGAGTCGTAGACGAGACAGATGGAGTCATTTCAGTTTGATTTCAGTGGTATGAAGGGCTAATCCATCAACTCAGTGACGACTATTTCTGATGGTAAGTGCTGCTTTATAAATAATTGATGGGTCACTGCCGACTTGTCTATTATAGTGTGTCTCATTGATGATGGTAAACGATTGAATATACTGCCCAAAAATAAACAATTGATAGTGGATGTTACACTCCAGGCTCGACTGAAAATGTATAATCCCCCAGGTTTTTGGATGATTCATAAGTTATATGAACGGGTATTGGATTATCCCGGCATCGAATGTAAAGGAAAAATATTCTTATAATTACGGATGTACCATGAGTGAATCAATAAGTTACGTGTGAAGCATACAGCCAAAAATTCATCTCCCTGTTGCCGGGTTTGCATGTCTCGGGCATTATGTATCGATTATTAGAACGTATATTTTGGAAGATATATCCAAATAGGATTGAGTACCATTGATGTTAGTTATTGTGGTTCTCGCAGCATTCTCAAGCAGCATATAGAGTCCAGATTTACTCAGCCTTGCACTGCTTTTGAATCTACAGATGGGAAGTTTCATGAATAAGAAATTAAAGTTTGCACTCTCTTTCACCTCACTATTGTTTATTGCCGGCTGCGGGTCTGTTGATGATCTGCAACATATCGAAAATGCAAAGAAATTCCTGGCAAATGGCGATCAGAAATCTGCGCTAATTGAACTTAAAAGTTCTATCCAACAAAATCCACAAAACGGCAACGCACGAACCCTGTTGGGACAGCTTTATTTGAAGGCAGGGAATTTTGCAGCAGCAGAGAAAGAGTTGAAAAAAGCGCTAGAACTTGGTGCAGATGACAATGAGATATTCCCTTATCTCAGCAAGGTACTCCTACAGTTGAGAAAACTGGATGATGTCATTGCGATAAAGACGAGCCATCTCCGACCGAATGAACAAGGAGAGGTGCTAGCGGCACAGGGCGTTGCATTGTTGGTACGGAGTGACCATGAAAATGCAATTAAGCAAATAGACCGTGCTGTAGAGATTGCCCCAGGCTCGGCTTATGTACATGTTGCAAAGGCCAGTGCTTTTATGATGGCTGAAAAGTCTCTTACAAACGCGCGAGAAGAGTTAAAGCGGGCATTTGAGATTGATAATAACTTCCCGGCTGCCTGGAGTCTGTTGGGCGATATCGAGGCCAATGAGAAGAATCTGGAATTAGCCCGTGACGCCTACACCAAATCGATGTCGCTAATGCCGACGAATCTGGCCGATCGCAACAAGCGTGTGACCGTCAATATCCTATTGAATGATCTGAAAAAGGCGCAGTACGATCTGGATATTTTAAAAAAGATGCTTCCTGGTAACGCGGGTGTGGCCTTCTCTCAGGGGTTGGTGTATCTGGCATCCAATAAGTTGGAAGATGCTAAATCCGCATTTGATTTGGCCCTGCTTGATCAGGATCGCTATCCCTTGTCGTTATTTTATCTTGCCTATGTCAATTATCGTTTAGGCAGCATTGCCCAGGCAGAAACCCATGCAGAGCGGTATTTCACGTTAAATCCAGGGCATCTCGCCAACAGAAAATTACTGGCTGATATCAAGTATTCAAAGAAAGAGTATGACTATGTTGATACGCTGATCAATCCGGTACTGGAAGCCAATCGAGAGGATGATGAACTCCTAAACATATTGGCAAAAACAAAACTGATGCGTGGTGAGACTGCTGAGGGTATCGCTCTTCTTAATCAGATAGTAGAACGTAATCCAGAGTCTGCAGAAGCGAGGGTACGACTTGGGGCTGGACTCTTGATGAGTGGTAATCAATCGGAGGGTTTTGCCCAGCTAGAGACTGCAATAGCACAGGATAAGGATGACCATCAAGCAGATACATTGCGGGTATTAAGTTACCTAAGATTGAAGGAAATGGAGAAAGCACATCAGGCAGCAGCTGATTTTCTGAAAAGAGCTCCTGAGAGTGAGATACCGCATAACTTGATGGGCATGATTTTTATTGCAGAGAGGGATTTGCAAGGCGCCAGGAAAGCGCTGGAACAATCATGGAAAATCAAACCAGGCAATACCGATGCTGGTCATAATCTGGCAATTCTGGCTATTCAGGATAAGCAATATGCCCAGGCTAGAGATTTTCTCAACGGGGTTATTTCGGCTCACCCTGACAATCTTGAAACCTTAGTGAAGTTGGCGGAACTGGATGTGATTGAGGGGAAAGCAGAACAACAAGTACAGCGGTTAGAAAGGGCGATTCGTCTATATCCTGGTGCTGTAAAGCCTCGTTTGATGCTGGCAAGGTACTATATCAATTCAGGGAATCCAGCGCAGGTGACCGGGTTGATAGAAACACTCGATTTTGAGGCACGAAAACAATTACCGGTTTTGGAAGTGCTTGCCATCCAGGCGATAGCGCAAAAAAATTACAAGGCTGTGGAAAAGTCCGCGTCAGATATCATAGCAAAGAAGCCGGATGGTCCGGAAGGTCACTATCTGTTGGCACAGGCCTATGCGGGGCAAGACAATCTGAAGTTGGCTGAGAAAGCCTTATTAACAGCAATTGAAAAGGATGATCAGTATTTACCAGCGCGTATAGCGCTTCTACGACTCCTTGTGAAAAAACAGGATATTCCGGCGGTCGAGCGTGAAATCGCCTCTTTGAAAACATTTACCAGTAAAAATGAAGATGTAATGAAAGTGGCCTTTGCCCTTGAGGAATTAAAGGGTGATCAACAACAAGCGTTGAAACTTGCAGAAGAGGTGTTTTCAGCCTATCCAAATATTGACAATATGCTCGCCTTATCCAGACAGCGTTTACGGGTAGGAGACAGCGCAGGGGCGTTGAGTTTGCAGGAAAAATGGGCAGAGAGTCATAGTGAAGAGTACAACGCAAACTTTATTCTGGCTGAATCGTATACTCGATTGAAGAAATATGATTTGGCAGCGAAGTATTATCAGCGTGCATTGGCTGTGGCACCTGATGATATAAGAGTATTGAATAATTTGGCTTGGGTCATGCGAACTTATGATCCCGAGCAGGCATTAACCTACATACAAAGAGCGAATGAGTTAAAGCCAGGGTCAGTAGCCCTGATGGACACATTGGCACTGGTCTACCTAGCCAATAAAGAGACAGAGCTGGCACTGCGCACAATCAAGGAGGTGGGCTATCTGGAGTCTAATAACCCAACTTTGCGTTATCACGAAGCGTTAATTAACTCGATGGCTGGAAATAACAAAATAGCGGTTGAGATTCTCACTGATCTGCTGAAAAAGGAGCAGGAGTTTTCAGAAAAAGCAGAAGCCAAGGCACTGCTCGAAAAGCTGAACAAGGGATAGCATTCTGTTTTACAGTGGGTTATTGCGATTTGGCTGTAGTTTAATTGACTCGAAAGTCGGCGGTTTCACTGCCTGCCAGGATGCGGGAGCATAATCCGCGACAAAGATTCATTAATACCTTATTGGCCAATTGGCCTTCATGTTTCAAAAGACGTGATAGGCCTTTTTCATCAAGTGACAGAACCTTTACGTCATCTGTGGCTGCAATAATACTGGCTGTTCTGGGAACACCCAAGAAAAAGGCAATCTCACCAATTACCTCACCTGGCGATACCATGGCGATCATCTGACCACCTTTCTCGACGGCAACGTGGCCGGATAGTAGAATGAACATGGTTTTTGCCGAGTTATCTTTCTCTATAATGTGGTTACCTTTTTTGCAGGCAATAATGTGGCTTTTTTGAATAAGTCGCTCGATCTCTTCTGCTTCGAGAGAATCAAATAGGCTGGGTGTAGTATTAAATGACCAATCTTTCCCAGGTGAGAGCGAACTGATTTCATCAAGAAATTGTGCTGTATTAGAAACCGTTAGGCTATGAACATTCGTTTTGTTATCAATTACGTGTGTCAGTTCATCTGCAAAGCGGCAGTAAGCAAGGTCTTCCGGTTTGGTCAGCATGGCAAATGGTGAGCCAATTCGTTTCAGGTGGTCATAATCACCTACGATCAATGCCATTGGAATGACAAGACCGATGCCGGGATAGGTGTAGGGGGTAGTAAACGGCCTGAACCCTAGCTTTAAATAAGAGTTCAGATGGTGGGGTTCGCAGTCCAAAAGGACAATCTCAGCACGATGTTTAAGGACAAAATTCATTACTTCCTTATACATCCTCAGCGTTACATTGCTCCCTCTATGCTCCTCTGTGACCATCAACCGCTCAACGATACAGATCTGATCTTGGCTTAATACACCGAGGAAGGGTGCAATACTGTAGGCCTCAATTAAAGAATCTGTAAAGGGAACATCTCCTCCCCAAAAGAGCCTGAGCGTTCCGATAGGTTCGCCATTTTGAATGGCAATAACGGCGCGTGCCGACTTATCGTATTCATCTCTCAGTTCCTGCTTTTCATGATCGCCTTTATCTTTAAGGCGCCCCATGCTTTTCACATAAATCTGATAACGTAGTCTGAAGGAAGCTTGATTGTCTTCTTCTGTTTCGGCAAATCTGACGCCATCCTGCATAGAGCCTCCCCGATTACACACCACGTACCCTTGATCTAAAGTCACAGCTTATAACCCAAATTCTTGTGATGGATGAAATATTTAAATATCAAGTGGTTCCTGCAAGAAGTTAGAACCATCACTACAACGTAATATAGTACCATTCCGGCACCTGATCTATCCAATCAGGGCGATTTCATTGACTCAGTAAAAAGAACGGAAATAAAATCATATATCATGGATTGATTAATAGATACTAGCATTGTGGTCCTTTAACGCCCTCAAGTTAATGCAAAATTGCTTACAATTTAGGGCGGATTCTTTATCTCACACAAACAAAAGAATTAAATTCTATTTGGCGTGGATTGAAAGTATAGCCTCAGTACTAAACGACACAGCTGATCGATTACCTTATGATGTGATATGTGCTTATTGATGCACTTAATTTCGATAGAAAAAAGTATTTGCAGAAACAGTGATATTAGCAATTCGTATTGGAGTTCAAGGAACTGAATAAATGCTTAGAGATGAGATGCTGAAGCTAATACAGGCAGGCATACTGGCACCCTCTGCAGACAATATGCAGCCATGGAAATTTAGAATTGATGGTGATTGCCTTGAATTATCGCTAGACAGGAATTTGATGGGACTCTTCTTTGATCCTGCAGATGTTGCCAGTAAGATGGGTTGTGGCGCTGTTCTTGAAAATATTGATCAACAAGCACGCTCTATGGGATTAAGTATTGATATTGATCCTTATTCGGTGACTGATCAGAGCACTCCGATTCGAATGACGTTTACCGCCCATGATCAACAGCGATCTGATCACTATGCAACTGAAGTGTTTTCGCGCTGCACGGACAGAGGGCTTTATAGAAAAAGTCTGCAGGTTAATGAGGCCGATCGTAAAAAGTTAGATGACGCAGTCAGATCACTCAGTGATTATTCACTGACATTCTATGATCTTGATAATCAACGCAAAGCATTTACCAAGATAGTATACAAGGCGGATACTATACGCTTCAGTCATGAAGCAATACATAATGATTTTTACGATGTATTACGATTCGGCGATCATGCTGAAAAATCCAAAGATGGATTAGCCCAAGAGACGTTGGGTATTGAATCGGTTTTTATACCGATACTGCGCTATCTCAGGCCATGGAGATTAACCCATCTCTTGAACAGGATGGTAGGTTTGCACCATATGATGGCTTTGCGCGGCGTCTGGTTACCCATGGTTACATCACCCAGTTTGGTCTCAATCGTACATACAGGCCCCGCTGATTACCTCGATTTTGGAAGAGCCATGGAGAGGTTTTGGCTGCAGGCCACGAGCTGTGGCCTGAGTGTGCAACCGTTAGGGGCTTTCCCCCTCTTTCTGGCGAGACTATCAACAGTTGATGGTGAAGGATTTTCCGATACTCAGATATCACAGTTAGAACGGTTGGAGGAAGCATTTGCAGATATAACGCCCTCTTACCAGGGTACGGATAGACAACTGGTTATGCTGTTTCGAATAGGCTATTCAAAGTGCGCTCCAAACCGGTCAATGCGACGCACTGTAGAAACATTTCTCAGTGAGTGAGAATCCTTGCGCTTGCTTATGACCTAACAATTAATTGCTGATACAGGCGCCATTCAAGTTAGGTTTAGTATGCTGAATTTACAATCCGAGCAACCGTTTCGCTATTGAAAATTTAATTTTCTGAATCGGATTTTTGTTGCCGAACCAGAGTGTGCCTTTCTTAAGTTTGTTAAGGCGTGCGTCATAGCAGGTATAGTAGGGGATCGGTTTCAACTCTTCTGGGTGAAGAATTGCGAGTAATGTCTGGGTGATGACCATTCCGGTAGCCAGTTTACAGCCACTGGCGATACTGGGTGCTTTGCGCTGGCTTAGATCGACCGATTCAGGGTCCACATATTTCAAATGGAAGCCCGCGGGTGCGCATCCAAGGGACATCTTTAATACCTGGTTTTCAAGGGATGCTGAATAGTCAATATCAAAGTAATCATCAAATGACATGCCCTCATTGGTATAAATAAGCAGACCGACACCAAAGCCCAGCGGCACCCCGAAAATGGCAGGTATATTCCGTTCCCTACAGGCGTTAATGATCATCCTGTGGGTCTCAATTTCAAAGAACTCAACAGCGTCAACAAAGACATCCACGCCATTCAAAAAAGCATCAATATTTGATTCGTTAATGCCGTCCCCAAAGGTTTCAATATTTGATTCAGGATTGATATCCAAAGCCAGATCATGCATGACAGACATTTTGGGTTTGCCGACTGCCGACATGGTGGCGCCGTACTGGCGATTGAAGTTACCGACTTCAAATTCATCAAAGTCAGAGATTTTAAAATTACCCACGCCAGCCCTTGCTAGCGTTATGAGATAGTCCCCTCCAACACCTCCCATACCCGCAATTGCCACAGTGGCATTTTTAAGCCGCATCTGCTCCTGATCCGAGGTGATGCCATGGTTGCGTGAAAATGCAAGATTATAATCGAAACCACTCATTATTTATTCCACCTGCTCTGAGTAAAATAGGTACTTTATCTGATCTTTACAATTTTGTTTCTGCGAGCTTTTTTGCGATAAAAGATCGGCTATCTGTCAATTTAATCTGCAGTTGATGAGTAAGCTGGCTCATGTCGGGTGTGAACTCATAGTGTCCGAGTAGCGCGAGAATACTCATCATATTTGCTCCGGCTGGCGTACCTTTCCGCATGATGACTTCAAGTGTCTTGAGTAGCCAGATGGGCAAGGGAATTTTCATGACTTTTTTATTCAGTAAATGACCATAAAGATCAGCGACCTCTCGCCATGAGATGGCTTGAGGGCCTCCCAAATCAATGATCTGGTTTATCAGTCCAGGTTGGTTTACGGCATGAAGCATGCAGTTGGCGACGTCATCAATGCAGATAAATGACTGTCTAGTCTTACCGTTTCCAGGTAGTAGTGCGATACCATATTTTTCGAGTATGCCACTGGTTAAAGAAGACCAGAGACGCGAAAGCCAGTATCCACGCAAAAGGGTGGGATGGCCAACACCCTGCATTACCGCACGGCTTCCCATGACAGCAAAATAGATATCCATAAAGGCCGCCCCTCTAAAGATAGTATAGGGAACGCCAGAGGCCACTATCATCTGTTCAATCTGACGTTTGATAACAAATTCTGGTACCTGATCATCAAAGGGTGAGGGGAACGCCGATATATATATAAGGTGCTCAATGTGATTCTCTTTACAGGCGCGAATAATATTCTCATAAAAGAGGAGGTCATCAATTCCGAAAGAATCACCTTTGCGTGGCACAATAGAACTTGCCGTCGCAATCACATGCGATACTTTTTGCCGACAAGCCGCATTTACACTGTCGAAGTCAGTCAGATCACCCGTATGCAGAGAGATATTTTCTGCACTGGGCAGTTGATAATTTGAGCTGGAACGGACAAAGGCTGTCGCAGCAATATCACCCTCTATAGCTATTCGTCTCAGTATGGCGCTGCCAAGCTGTCCACTTGCGCCAATAACCAATAAATGGGGTTTCATAGATTCCATTGATAAAACCTGCCTCGCTCCGATGCGTCAAGTCAGTCTCTGTAAAGAAAGCATACCGTACGATAGTAATTCATATTATGACCTTGTTCATTGGTTTAGGTGGTTTGTTTGCGTGTTGTCAAAATATTTTACGGATTAATAATCGCACTCTTGGGTTAAGCTAGTAGTATGAGCGAAAATATAGGACACGAATCCTTGGTTATCCTGGGTAGAGACTTAAGGTAAAGTATGGAAACCCGCTAAGTAATTACTTTTATTGGATTAATGCGAATAAAATCGTACCGTCTTCTGTATGCGCATGCTAAGAAATGATGTTGAGGCCCCTTTATTATGATCTGTCAGTATTTTTTACATATTTTTGATTTAAACGGTATTATTGGTCAGCCGTCGGCAATTAATAATAATAAAAACAATAAGATATAAATATTGGCATAGATGGTGCTTTCTGTTAGGCACACGAACAATTATTCAGCATTAGGAATGAGAATGATGAAAAAGACACTACTTGCACTTAGCCTGTTAGGACTGACCGGGTCAGCTGTAGCCTCACCCTTTTATGTAGACACAGGGACAAACTGGGATGGGGGAACTACGGTAACTACTGATAAGGCCTGTGATACCTGTACCTCATCTAAGAATGAAATTACCTACGCCTATCAATCAGTAACGACCGTTACAGATACTGATGCGAATGGTATAGATGCTGGTGATACTGTTACCACCAGTGGTGGCCTGGCGGTAGGCGCTTTCGGCTTTAACCGGGTAACCGGATTTAATCCTGGTGGCGGATATTTAACCAATAACGACAACGGTTACGGGCCTACAACTCCAGTCACACCTGGTTGGCAACTTAGTTTTAGCTTTACTGGGTTGGCCGGACAGATTGTACAGTATACGCCAAATGTCAGTCTTGAGTTGGCATATGGACCGGTTGGTAACTTCGATTTGTATTACAGTACCGATAATGGTCTAACCACTGTTAACTTCATGGATATTAAAGTTACCGGTGCGGCTTCGGGTAGCGGTGGTACTCTGTTAGCCGGTGTAGTCGACTTTACCAATGTAGATGCGCTTCCTGTAAGCATGTACAACATGTTTAATTCAGATGGTGCAACCTGTAATGGCGCAACCGGTTTCTATGATATATGGTTGAATTGCGATGGCACGGGTCTTCCTCTGATGGAAATTGGATTCTTGGCTGACTTTAACACCAATGCATCTCAGATCAGTATTACAGATAACCTGGATGGTACCTTTACCTTAACTGGCAACCACGACGGTAGTGCTGTATTCAACGTACCAGAGCCCAGCACCTTGGCGCTGTTCGGCGGTACCTTGCTGCTCTTAGGTGCTGGCGCACGTCGCAGAAAAGCATAAGCTGAAAAGTACACAGTGCAAGTGGGAAAACGGGCTCTTTATGAGCCCGTTTTTTTATGTCTTACTTAAACAACAAAACAAACTCAGCAAATAACTCCTTATCAAAATGTGCTGACATCTGCTGTTGCATCAGTTTCAGGGCGTCGAACGGTTTCATCGCCTTCTTGTAGGAGCGCTCGGAGGTTAGGGCATCGAATACATCGGCAATGCAGCAGATTTTGGCATAACGATGAATCTCTTTCCCTTTGAGGTGCTTAGGGTAGCCCGACCCGTCATCATATTCATGATGTTGCATAACGATACAGCGGCATTCGTCGGATAGGGCGTTGGCATGTTTTAGAATCTTAAATCCCTGGAAGGGGTGGATACGCATGTGCGCCATCTCAGCATCAGTCAGTTTACCGGGTTTATTGATCACATCGGCATCAACCATGACCTTTCCAAGATCATGCAGAAAAAATCCGGCGCCCATCTCATGGAGATTGTGGGCATCGGAGTTTTTGAAAAGTGCTTTTGATAGCATGATAGATGTGATGCCGACATTGACTGAATGTGTGTATGTGTAGAAATCATGGGAGGTGATGCGTAGCATGTTGCTGGCAGTCTGATCATCAGTGAGCACGAGATCGGTAATAGAGGCGATCACCTTTTTACTGGTAACAATGTTCTCAGCGGTTGGGGTTTCAAGGAGTCGTTCTATCATGGTTTTTGAATGATCATAAACCGCTTTGGCTTTCAGCTCAGAGGCCATCTTGGCGTCACTCATTGCTTCGAATAAAGCATCAGGTACAAGTGTTTCTGGATTCCAGATGGCCGGTATTTCTTGACCCTTGGGGTCGAGTACAATTTCGGAGGACGCGTTGTCCTGATCAGCGGTCAGTGCCTTCGGATCACCGAGCTCGGTGTCTATCATGACCTGCTTGACTCCGCAGGCCCTGATCTTTTTAATTTGGTCTTGATTCTTTATCAAGAAACGATTCTTGAGAAAGGGGTGTTCTGTCCAGGAGAGTGGTAGCTCTACAAACATTCCGACGATTAACTGCTCTGTCAAAATCTTTTTGCGCATCTTTTTCTCTGAGGATGATTTCCGTTAACTGACTGATAATTATTGATAATTATCTGGCTTTCCTTGCGTTTTTAATAAACAAAAACTAGTAAGGGTAGCGACACATTTGGGTCAAAGTTTAGGCTTTTGATAAAAGAATTAACTTGTTAAGTGACGCGTGGCTGTAGTTTGAGGATAATAGTGCAGATTAAGTTCTTAGACAGGGGTTAGGCGTGGATTTATCAAATTATTTTTATCGCACACTGGTCTATTCTGATGTGAAAGGTCAGGTCAGTGTATTTGAGAAATTACCACCACATTCCCTTATTCCACTTGAGCCTTGGTTGGGCCTGGTGATTCAATTGGCTGATGGTCAGCATACACTGCAAGAATTAATAGATTACGTGGCGAGTCGTTATCAGGATAATGTCCCTGAAAATTATCTGAAGACAATGGGGTCAGTCATTGAGCGGCTTATCGAGTCTGGGGCAATTGCTTTGGCTGAGACACCCTACAGTTTGCCTTATCACCTATCAATGCCTAAGGAACACCAGGATCCAGAGTTGGCGGAGCGCTCTATTGCTGAAGCAAAATATTCACAGCATTGATAGTTGGATTAGCAATCAACAATATTGACCGCTAATCCTCCACGGGCGGTCTCTTTATATTTGGTCTTCATGTCGAGACCCGTTTCACGCATTGTCTTGATTACTTTGTCGAGGGAGACAAAGTGGTTCCCATCCCCATAAAGCGCCATGCGGGACGCATTAATGGCCTTGACTGCGGCCATGGCGTTTCTTTCGATGCAGGGTACTTGTACGAGGCCTCCAACGGGGTCGCAGGTCAGCCCCAAATTGTGCTCCATTCCAATTTCGGCCGCGTTTTCCACCTGTTCTGGGGTGCCACCGAGGGCTTCAGTAAGACCGCCGGCCGCCATAGAACAAGCCGAGCCCACTTCTCCCTGACAACCGACTTCGGCACCGGATATCGAGGCATTAATTTTATAGAGAATGCCTATTGCACCTGCAGTCAGCAGGAATCTGACTACACTCTCATCATCAGCGCCCTCGCAAAAGCGCAGATAATAGTGAAGTACGGCTGGTATGATCCCGGCGGCACCGTTGGTTGGAGCCGTTACCACCCTGCCACCCGCAGCATTCTCTTCATTGACTGCCAGGGCGTAAAGATTGGTCCAGTCCATGGCGCTGAGAGGACTTGCCCCCCGTTCAGATTCGGCCTTAAGCTTTCTGTAGAGTCCAGCCGCTCTGCGCTTGACCTTCATGCCTCCCGGCAGAATTCCCTCAGTATGGCATCCGCGTGTGACGCATTCCTGCATGACTTGCCAAATAGTGAGGAGGCTTTTCTTTATTTGATCTTCTGGTATCCAGGTCTTTTCATTTTCCAGCATCAGTTTGCTAATGCTAAATCCTGTCGATTTACAGAGCGCAAGCAACTCATCACCGGTAGTAAAAGGATAGGGTACTTGTTTGATATCTTGGGGGATCTTATTTATTTCCAATTCAGCTTCGTCAACAATGAAACCCCCACCAATGGAGTAGTAGTTCTGGGTATCCAGTAGTAGCCCACTGTCATCAAAAGCACTGAATTGCATGCCATTGGGATGATAAGGGAGTGTTTTTCTTTTGTGCAGAATCAAGTCTGATGTTTCATTGAAACCGATGCTGTGTTGACCGGATAGACTGAGTTGTTTTGAATTACGAATGTCCGCTAGTCTGGTTTCAATTTGCTCGATATCGGTGCTGTCTGGTTCTTCTCCGACTAAACCCAATAAGACGGCCTTGTCACTCCCATGGCCTTTTCCGGTAGCGCCCAGTGAACCAAATAATTCCACTTTAATCCTGTGCGTTTCAAGCAGTAATTTGAGTTGTTTGAGTCTGAGTGTGTAGCGCCTGGCAGCCCTCATCGGACCCACTGTGTGGGAACTTGAAGGGCCTATGCCAATCTTGAAGAGTTCAAATGTTGAGATGGACATACTCTGCCTCCAACGGTATGGGTTTCACTATAGTGTAGTGAAACGACAATGACGAGGAGAATATCGATTTTAGAATTTATACGAGGGCAGGGCAGGGGTCGGAGTCGAATGGCACTTACTTAAGCTCAACTGTAGGGTGGGTTAGCGTCTTTTGCGTAACCCACCAAGCGTTGCGCAGCAACACAAGTCGTTTGTTTAAGGTGTGCCTGACGGCACGGCT
>NZ_VMNH01000028.1 GCF_007625115.1 Sedimenticola selenatireducens
AGTTCAGCTAGTGGAATGATGACTTCTGGCTTATCATCCCATGATTTTAGAATTTCAAATATGCGTTGGCTATATGAGCTAGGAAGATTCATATATTCATTAAGATTATATTTTGCGAAATTTGATTTGAGATTTAGATAATGAGGCTTTAGATCGGGGTCAAAGCGTGCTCGGATACATCCATTTTTTGCATCATATTCACAATAAGAGAAGATGGTATATTTTATCCATCCTCTCTTATTGTCTGTATCCACTGTGATTACCTTTCCCATAAGATTGTCTGCGGCATCTGCAAGAATTTTATAAGTCCTACCGTCGACCTTTCCCTGTAAAATTGCAGTAACTGGAATCTCATAAGTTTTAAATTCTTGGTCATCCTTGTGGACGCGAGCTGCTACCTGCGCGATAAGACGAGGTTCATAGATCGACTTTGGCAGCCATCGACCCCTAGCTAGTGCGTTAGACATTTTGACGATTTCTCCAGAGTGATTTAAGACTTTTTTATTCATGTTAGATCTCCTGAAGGTCTATTTTGCCCATCTAAATTTGAGACATTTAGGTGGGCTTTTTTTAGCTGTAACAAAGAATAGTGGCATTCAACAAGTTTTGCCACCCATTTTCACGTGAATTTTGCCACTTTTCACGTGACTTTTGCCACCTTTTCACGTGAATTTTGCCACTTTTCCACGTGAATTTTGCCACTTTTAAATTCGAAAGTTGGCGGCTGGCGGGGCTTCCCAGCCGGGGGAAAAGAAGAAAAGAAAGAAGAAAAGAAAGAAGCGCGCGCTCGAGCGCACGCGCGCGCGTTAGAAAGGCCCCGGACTCCGTCCGCCGCCCGTCGCTTTGCTCCTCCCCCACCCCGAAGAAAAGAAACCGTGTAGCGAATCCTGAGGTCAAAAATTACCTTGGCCTAATTTGACACAAAAAATTTAAAGCTCTTCGCGTTTAGAGAACGAAAAAGTTACTGCATACGAAAAATTAAGGCAGCCTTGAAAGGAAGACTCCTGAAAAAAGCCAGAAATACCGCTAGAAATCTTTTTGACATCAAAATGAACATAGGGACGTAAAAAAAAAGAAAAAGGCACAGGAGCTAAATTTGAGGGAAATAGAGGGTGATTAGAATTGCAGTTAGGTCTTAAAAAAAGATCTGCGTGACAGCTTTAGATTCAAACTCGTGATGAAGCAGATCCAAGCCGAATCTAAAACTGCCACGCAGATTTAAAATTTGGGGTAAAAAGCCTGCTACAGCAAAAAGTAAGACTGCTACACCTAAAAAACGAGGTGCTACAACAATTTGTAAGCCTGCTACGCGTGAAAGAGCGACTGCTACACGTGTTTTTGTTGCTGCTACAAAATGCATATCCCCATTGTGCTTAACACCCTAGAAATCAAGCTTTAAAGAGGGCTTTCTGATTTGGCAGGATACGCAATTTGTAACACAAATTGCCCTCGGCTCCCTCGGTCCTGCTTTCGTTTCTCGAAAGTGAAAGCCTAGTTATCCTGGCCAACGTGGAATTTGTCACCGTTATCCAGCAAAAGGCCTAGAATAATTAATATTTCGCTATTCAAAATTAAAAAGCCGTTTACAAATTGTGCAGCGCAATGATTTGTTCGGGATGCAGTTCCCCTGCTTGTAGCAATTTATGGCAGCAAGAGCTGCTTGATGCTGTTTGCTGGATTTCTTTTGTTCCTTTTGTTCTTGTATGCCCTGTTTGCTTTCTAGGATTTCATTTTTTCGAGGCTTTGAGAAAACAAAACGAATTGCAGTAACCTTTCGACCTGTCTTTATGGACTCCCATTCAAAACGCAATGAAGTGTGTTTGTGAATGTCTTTGTATGCTTTTTCAAGAACTCTGCGCCGGAATTCTCCAAAAGTTTTCTTTTGTGAGCTTGGAGTTTTAAGCATTTCATAGAGTTCAGCTAGTGGAATGATGACTTCTGGCTTATCATCCCATGATTTTAGAATTTCAAATATGCGTTGGCTATATGAGCTAGGAAGATTCATATATTCATTAAGATTATATTTTGCGAA
>NZ_VMNH01000032.1 GCF_007625115.1 Sedimenticola selenatireducens
AATGAGAAACTGATAGGCATCCTTTCAGAACGCGACTACGCCCGAAAGATTATCATCAAGGGAAAATCATCCAAGGAGACACTGGTCAAGGAAGTGATGACCAATGAAGTCTGCTATGTAGATAAAAAGAAAAAACTGGATGAATGTCTGGCCATCATGTCCGATAAAAGGATACGTCATCTACCCGTGATGGAAGGCAATCAACTGATTGGCCTGATCAGCATTGGTGATGTGGTGAAGAGCATTATCAGCGAACAAGAGATCGTGATTGATGATCTCTACAATTATATTCATGGTGTTTATTACACACCGCATTAATTGTAGTTAAAGGGGACGGGGGAAAGCTCCCCGTAGTTTAACGGATGTGGCATTCGGGTCAGAGAGCAATTGTTCCTAATATTAGCCTTTATTGCTCTCTGCCCCCTGCTGTATCAACCGCCTGTAATGCAGCAGAAGATAGCTTTAAAACTAATAGGCGCGTTTTCCAGATAACTTCTAAATTTCTAACGCTCATCCTTCGGGGGCAGGAGCGGAAATGACACCCTGAATGCAGCGCCCGGTTGCTGGTTGATCACATCCACCCGCCCCTTCATGGCCAACGTAAGCTGACTCACCAACGCCAAGCCGATTCCCGTACCGATGGTTTCACGTGTCAGTTCGTTCTCTGTGCGGTAGAAGAGTCGAAAGATCTTTTTCATTTGATCCCTCGGCACACCGGGACCATAATCTCTAACGGTAAAAACGACCTGACTATCACGCGCTATCGTGGCACTGATATCGATACGCTTGATTGCTGACTTGGCTGAAAACTTGATCGCGTTATCGACCAGATTGATTACAATCTGGCTAAAGCTATCACCATCCAACAGAATTTGGCGATCGCTGTTTGCGGCATCACCGTTTAGATTCAACTCAAATCCTGCGCGTTCAACCTGTGAGGTGATCTTTGAGCGAATACCATCCATCGATTCAGCAATAGTGACCGGACGACAATCCAGCTGCAGATCATGGCGTGTCATGCGCGCCAGTTGCAGTACATTATTGATCAGTCGCGTTAACCGCTCACTCTCATCATGGATATAATCATAGTAAACGCGCTTCTTCTCTTCACTGGCCCACCCCTCGCGCAGCATCTCGCCATACATGCGGATTGAAGTCAGCGGTGTCTTTAACTCATGACTGACGGCTGAGACAAAATCCTGTTGCTGCCGAGCCAGGGCGATCTGTCTCAAGCCAAGTCGATACATGAGATAAAAGCCACCACACATAATCAGTATCAAGGTTGCGGCAACCCAGTTAATAATCTGACCGCCTGGACCCGCTGGCAGATGACTGATGCTGTAAATCACTTCCAGATCATTTAAGGGTGCTGAAAGCGAACTGCGATAAAGCAGCGCACCCGAGAGCTCTTCTACACTGGCGTAGTAGCGATCTGATCGTTTACCACCAAAGGTACGAATCAGCTCGCCCCGATAGGCCACTAACAGTTCACTCATCTCAGACAATGCCGTCTCGCTGAAACTACCGGCTATGAGTGATTCAAGAAAAGGCCCCTGCTCAATCAACATCCCCTGAATATAGCGCCGCCCATCACGCCACACTTTACGAAACAGGACAAAATGCCCACTATCCAGCAGGCTGAACTCAAAGGCATCAATCTCACTCTCAAAGGTATTGATACGTACGCCTGACTGCACCATGGCGGACGAATCGGCAACCGCTTCATCCTGTTCCACCACTGCACTGGGAGCTGGCATAACACTGCGCTCTCTACGTATAGCGCTTTGTTCTTGCTGTGACAGCTTCTCCTTCAACGCTGTTATGGCCTGCTCTTCTGCGAGCTTGGCTTCGTAGCGCTTATCCAATTTAAGATCTTCAACTCGACCAATGCTTTTTGACAATATCTGCTTTTTAGCCGGCTGGCGCTGAACATCTGCCCTATTCAGTTGGTCAAACGCCGCCTGTCCTTGCAAGGTCGGCGCACGGGCCTCCTGCTTTGCATACCCCTCAACTTCATGCTCTGGAACGACATCCTTTAGAGCCCTCAACTCCAACTTGTTAGCCAATTCTGCTGGCGCAGCGCTTTCCAAACTAACTGAAGTATCCGGTCGTATCGGTTTTGACTTAATCTCAGGGGTAGCCATCAACCGCCCCGGAGTGCCTCCAACAACCAGCCGATTCTGACTCAGTATCTGTTGCATTCTAGATTGCAGTGACTGTCTGGCCATCAACTCTTCTGCAGCTATGCCATAGCGATCGGCCTGTTTTAGCTGTGCGGGGAGTAGTGGTGTGGTGAGACTCCCCTGATCATCGACTTGAAAATAACCAATCATCCCGGGGATATCGCTGTTTATAGGAAAAGCTGATAAGGCAGAGCGCTGTAAAAAATTAGCTGTAGTATCACCCGCCACAACCAAAAAACTGTAATCGGTGAATGAACGAAGCGTTTCACTGTCGACCAGTTTATTCAGTTGATTGTTGATACGCCCCGTCAACTCTTCAGCCTGTACCCGATACCGGTGAAAGGCCTCCCATTTCAACTGACTGTAGGATTGCTGAATCAATACGCCAGACGGAATCAGCAGCGCCAGAAAAAACAGCAGCATCCAACGCCGCAGTTGAGATTTATTGAGGCCCGTGAGTCGGCTACCTAAATCCATACTATTCTGCCATCAGCCGATAGCCCGCACCGCGAACCGTGACCAAGTAACGGGGATTAGCGGCATCAGGTTCAATTTTACGCCGCAGCTTGGCAATATGAATATCAACCGTTCTTGTCTCCAGTTCCAGATTCTTTGCATAGCCCCATACCTTGGTAAGCAACTCATCCCGGGATACTGGACGCTCTGCATTAGCATGAAGATATTGAAGAATGTCCATCTCACGACGGGTAAATGTGAGTGCTGTCTGTTGAAGCGTTCCCGAGAGATTACGACAATCCAGCACCAACTCATCGCCTAAGTGGATCTGATTCTCCAGCGAGACACCAATACCTGAGCGACGTAGCACGGCTTGCACACGCAAAACCAATTGCGCAACAGAAAAGGGTTTTGCCACATAATCATCGGCACCCAGCGCAAGGCCCTGGACAATGTCCTCATCATTGCTTTTAGCCGTGAGCATGATAATGGGCTGTTCTCTATCGTGCTCGCGTATACCGGAGCAAATATCAAAACCGTTCATTCCCGGCAACATCACATCCAGCAGAATCAGGTCATACTGTCCACTCAAGGCCAATTTAAGCCCTTCTACACCATCCGCTGTGGAATTCACCTCATAGCCATGAAACACAAACAGATCAATCAGGCCTGTGCGTATTGCGGCCTCATCTTCAACAATTAACAGGCGTATCTTGCGCGTCATAATACTCTCTCAATCTACCAAGCCCAGTGGATTGCAGGATAGAGGAAAGCCTATCAGTTTATAACCGAATCAGCATGTAAATTTTTTGTAAATCATCCCATCATATTTTTACCAAACCCTGTCTACAACCGAATACACCACACCCCTAGACTGTACCTACACAATCAAACAGCACTTATCACTGGAGGTACGTTATGGCACTGATCAACCGGGTTTCCCGTCTTTTTCGAGCCGACATGCATGCTGTATTAGATCGCATTGAAGAGCCGGACCTGCTCTTAAAACAAGCTATCCGGGAAATGGAGGCCGCCCACGCGGAAGATGAGCAACGCAACAAGTTACTCAAACATGAATTAAGTCAATTAGAGAGTCGACAGCAGGTCTGCCAAAAAAAGCTGGATGCGATGGAAGTAGAGTTAGATATCTGCTTTCACTCTGAAGAAGAGGCGCTGGCGCGGAAGTTGATTCGTCGAAAACTTGAAACCGAGCAGCTCTCTGAACAGCTAGAAGCCCGTCAGCACAGCCTGCACCAAAAAGTGTCTGAGCTTGCTCAACGCCTCCAGGAAAACCGCATCCAACTCGAAAGCATGCGGCAGAAGTCACAACTACTGGATGAAAATCAGCAGGATTTTTCCTCAAAGGATTATCAGGAGATCAGTACGCCAACGATACAGGATGCGGATATCGAGATCGCCTTTCTGCGTGAAAAGCAGAAGAGGAGTCGGTCATGAAGCACCCAACATTCCTGGAAGGTGTAGCCGTTGCCCTTATCGCCAGTGTTGGCAGTTCCATCCTGTTCACGACAGTATCGCCCATGATGGAAAACCTGCAACTGGTCAAACTACTGGTTGCAGGACTCGGCCTCTTTTACACCCTTTATCTGTTCTCACGGAGCCGAGAGCGACTGGGACGCATCGTCACTCTATCCGCTTGGTGCATCAGTGCCGTCATCATCTGGATCATTAATCCACCACTCACACTCTACCTATTAATGCATATCGGTCTGATATGGCTTACTCGTTCACTCTACTTCTATACAAGCCTTTTCTCAGCATTAACAGATTTTGGCTTGAGTGGACTGAGTTTGGCGGCGGCCGTTTGGGCGGCTGTTCATACCGGCAGTATCTTTCTAAGTATCTGGTGCTTCTTTCTACTCCAGGCCCTGTTTACCGCCATACCGTCAGACCTGAAAAAGCGCGTGTCATCTGTAGATAACAACATTCCATCCGCTGATCGTTTTCACCGGGCTGAGCAGGCCGCAGAAGCGGCGCTTCGCCGCCTCTCATCGCTTAATTAATTATCGAGGATCCGTATCATGAAAGCTAAACTCATTGCCTTTTCACTGTTCGCTGCCACAGCTGGTGCAGTAACACTCTATCCTGTGTATAACAGCATTGGGGCTGTTACACCCATCGAAGTCAAACCCATCACCCCTACCGAGATCCACAACATCACACAGCAACGAAAGGTCATCGAAGTGGTTTTTGCACTCGATACCACTGGCAGCATGGGCGGCATGATTGAAGCGGCCAAGGAGAAGATCTGGTCAATCGCCAGCTCAATGGCCTCCGCACAATCGGCCCCACAGATCCGCATGGGTCTAGTGGCCTATCGTGATCGAGGCGACAGTTACGTTACCCAGGTACTGGATCTATCCGGAGATCTGGATAGCATGTACGCCGCACTAATGGACTTCAAAGCAGCGGGCGGGGGCGATGGCCCAGAGAGCGTCAATCAGGCGTTGAATGATGCCGTCACGCGTATGTCTTGGAGTGATGATAAAGATACTTACAAAGTTGTCTTTCTGGTCGGCGATGCCCCTCCACACATGGACTATCAGGATGACGTAAAATATCCGGAAACCATTCGCTTGGCTAAACAGAATGGCATTGTCATTAACACCATTCAATGCGGTGAAGATCGTTCCACACTGCAGAAATGGAATCAGATAGCCCAGCTCGGTAACGGCAGTTATTTTCAGGTAGAGCAGACTGGTAGTGCCCTCGCTATCTCCACACCCTTCGATGCAAAGATTGCCAAGCTGTCAGAAGAGCTGGACAAGACCCGACTCTACTATGGCAGTCGGGAAGAGAAACTGAAACAGCAGAAGAAGTTGGATGCCACAGAAAAACTCCACGCCTCTTCATCCGTTGAGTCACGCGCAAGACGCGCCACCTTTAACGCATCCAAAAGCGGCAAGGATAACTTTCTGGGCAAGGGTGAACTGGTCGATGATGTAGCCAGTGGTCGGGTGGATATCAGCAGCATTGAAACAGAGAAGCTGCCCGCGCCAATGCAGGCCATGGCCCCTGCTGAGCAGTTGGCTGTCATTAAGGAGAAAGCCGCTAAACGTGACGAACTGAAGAGACAGATCGATAAACTTGCGAAACAACGCTCTACCTTCATAAAAAGTGAAGTCGCCGAACGCGGTGATGCAGAAGCCTCGCTGGATTATAAGATCTTTAGCGCGGTGAAAGAACAGGCGGAGAAGAAAGGACTGCGTTATGAGGCCGATGCGCCGGCATATTAATGCACCTCGCTACCCTGAGCGAGCCCATCGCTCAGGGTAATCATTACACCTATTCAAATATTTCAGTCGATCAAACGAGTTGCTTGCTATCCCTGCCCTCTTCAAACTGAGGCAGGCTATCTTCAATGGCATACCAACTGGCCTTGGAACCAATAAAGATATGGGCATCCGGCGTAAGAGCAGGCTGATCCACCAGCGTACCCAGCGTGAACTCAATCAGATCACCCGAATCATTGGCCGGGGCAAATGTCATGCTTGATCCGCAGACGGAGCAAAACCTTCTTACCGTACCATTGGGCGCTTTATAACTTTGCAAGAGATGCTCCCCTTCCACCCAATGAAAATCCTCTTTACGCGCTTCACCAAAGGTTGCAAATGCGGCGCCGTGAAAACGACGACACATGGAACAGTGGCAATGCGCCATCTTTTCACCAATTTCATCTACCCGATATTTCACGGAACCACACAAACACTGCCCATTAACAGATCCCTGAGAATAATGACTCATTACTTTCTCCTTGAAGCGTGATGCCTACTAGTGACTATTCCTATTGAGTTCTTCAATTTTCTGTTCAAATATCTCTGGCGTGATCTCACCTGCATCAAGACGCTTTTGCAGTGATTTTTCCAGCAATGAACGATTTACCGGATTGCGACCTTTCATTTTGGCCCAACTGATGCCAAGTGCAATACCCCCAATCGCACTGCCCCAAAAAACCAGCATTGCCCAGAAACCAAATTCCGAAGTATCCATGCGCTATTTCCACTGTGCCAAAAAGTGCGGTTGATAATCTGTATCGTCTCATCCCGAGTGGACTATTTAACAAACAATATTTGCAGTGCGCTGCAACCGATACCGCAGAACAACCGAAATAAAGGGTTATTTATCGCGGAGATTAGACAGACGCCCTCTATAAAGCAACATCTTAATCCTAATTTTGTTAATTAATACACTGACTTACTGAGCCAGCGATATGTGGAATAATAAACCTTGTTTTGCTAAGCTGACTACAATTACTGTATGAGTGAGGTCATTCACCTTCTAAACCTGCAGTATTAAAGGTATTAAACAAATGAAGAAACTGCTCCGTTTTCTACTCATTGGGTTAGCAGCACCTGCGTTGTTCACCGGCTGTGCCACGCATAAGCTGAAGAATCAAACGGCTCACCAGAAAGTTCAGCAGAAACGTATTCATGAAAAACTGACTAAAACTGATCTGGCGGATATTAATAAAAGCTGGAATCGTTTCATCACCTATAAGCCTGATTCGCTAAGAGATCACTGGCAATCGCCAAATGAGACAATCAAACTCCGCACGGGCGATTGCGAAGACATCAGCATTGCCAAAATGCTCGATCCGGCGCTTCGGAAATCCTTTCCAGCCAACCAACTCAGACTGAGTTATGTGCACACGCCGGAGGGCGTACCGCACATGGTTTTAATCATCGGCAAAGGGGATCAGTCGTTGGTACTGGATAACCTTTATGACGATATCAAGAGCTTAGCAGAGTCAGGCTATGAGCCCATTTACCAACTGGATGCCGAGGGTCATGTCTATCAGAATGACATCTGGTTACAAGCCCATCCCAAGTTTGAAAAATTTGAAATGATTCTATCGCAACTGGATGTGGCCTCAACCAACTAAGGGGTTCTCAAAACACCCTATTAGTGCATTCCGCACCCACACGCCAAAAACCCCGTAGTATGTTTATACCTCTGTCACCAGATGTTACAAATGAGTCTATTAATTCACATTTCACCGGCATCTAATACGTTATACTAACCCCGTAGCATTCAATAACCTCACAGGGAAGAGATGAAAATATTCATACCTTATGTACCCAATGGTATACAGCGCCAGGACCTGTTGGCACTGGTACAAAAAGCCATTAAGCCATCCTGGTTTTTTCCCTTTGGAAGCGGCGCGACTGTAGCCAAGTGTAATCTCATCAGGATACTCGATGTCGATACCGGAGGAATTGAGTACCATGGTTTGATTGATGTCTACCCTGAAAAAGCGGCTACTAAGGTAATCCGTCACCTGGATGGAAAAGAACTTAACGGACAGAAGATTTCTGCCAGAAACTGGGTTGACCGAACCCTGATTATAGGCGGCAGAAAAAATCTTCCAGAGGGTATCCATGCCTGCAAACGACGACGGAATCTTGAGATCTCTGTAGCCTGATAGAATAGACTCAAGAGGAGCAACTGAGCGAAATCCAGCCGGCCCAATCGGGTATTTCTCCCGCATACACCTGATAATCTGGCTGCTCACCAAAGGGATGCCTTAACAGCGATAGCAGATCATTCACAGGCTTGTAATTGCCCTCCTGGGCCTCACGAATCGCCTCCTCCGCCATATAGTTGCGTAAAATATATTTTGGATTGACCGCCTGCATCTGTTTCTCCCGAATTGGAAAACTCGCCGCCTCCTGCTCAACCCGGCATAAGTATCGCTCAAGCCAACGACTCAACTCTGGCGTCTCAGTAACGACTGCAAATAGCGCGTCTTGTGCATCGGCCGAACCCTCATAACTGCTAAGCGATCGGAGAAAACGCGTCATATCAATCTTTAGCGCACTCATCAATTCACACAGATCATTGATCAGTGCGGCATCCCCTTCTTGCGGCCTCAACAATCCAAGACGCGCGCGCATACGTTCCTGGTAGTATTGTTCAAACAGCTCCGGATAATGCTCTAGTTCGATCTCAAGTGCTTTACGCGGTATTAGTGGTAGAAGCGCCTGAGCCAGACAGGAAAGATTCCAGTGAACAATGCCAGGCTGTTGATTAAAGGCATAGCGGCCCTGCTGGTCAGTATGATTACTTATGTAGGCGGGTTGGTAGCTGTCCATGAAAGTGTAAGGACCGTAATCAAATGACTCCCCTAATATCGACATGTTGTCCGTGTTGAGTACGCCGTGCACAAAACCATAGCTTTGCCATAAGGCCACCAGTCGTGCGGTGCGCGCAACAATCTCTTGATACATGGCAAGATAAGGGTTATCTGCACATTTAGCGGCAACAAAATAGCGATCAATGCAGTAATCAGCCAACCGCTTGAGGTCGTCGGGACGACCGCGATAGAAGAAGTGCTCGAAATGCCCAAACCGGATATGACAACGACTGACCCTCAGCAGGGTTGCACAGTGCTCTATCTGCTCGCGGAACACCTGTTCCTTACTGCCCACGAGACAGAGCCCGCGGGTTGTTGGTATACCCAAGCCATGCATGGCCTCTCCTGCAAGATACTCCCGTATACTGGAACGGAGTACTGCACGGCCATCGCCAGATCGCGAGTAAGCCGTTCTACCCGCCCCTTTCAGATGCAGATCCCAACGCTCCCCTGAATGGCTGACCACCTCCCCCAGTAATAACCCGCGCCCATCACCCAGATCAGGGTTGTAGACGCCAAACTGGTGCCCGGTATATTTCATTGCAATACTCTCAGCGCCGGGAAGATTTGCATGTCCACCGAAATAGTGGGCCAATGAGTCACTATCCAGCGTTGCTGGATCCAGGTCTAATAAGTGCGCCACCTGCGGGTTAATGCTGATTAAGTGAGCTGACTCCAAAGGACTCGGATCAATACGCTGATAAAAGTATTCGGGTAAGCGGGTGTAACTGTTATCAAAGTTGAGATTCTCAAGTGTTCTTACTGTAGCGGGCATCAGCATGGCTCATTAGGTTTGACATCCCTATAACCTACCATTATCGTTGGTTATTAACAGCCCACAATTCGTGGGCATTTTATAGCAGCAGGAAAGTTGTAACATGAAAGTGACCATAATCAGCGGGAGTCATCGTGAGCCTTCACAGAGCATGAAGGTGGCAAAACATATTCAGAGGACACTGTTATCATCGGATTATTGTGATGAGGCGGAGATCTTCAGCCTGGCCGGCAACCCCCTACCACTCTGGGATCAGAGCATCTGGGAGGGAAGCCCTGACTGGAAAGAGATCCTTGAACCTATGCAGACACTGTTTCACAACAGTGATGCCTTTGTAGTGATCTCACCCGAGTGGCACGGTCAAGTACCTGCTGGCCTGAAAAACCTGTTTCTGCTCTGCAGTAAACAGGAGGTTGGGCATAAACCGGCGATGATCGTGACGGTCTCATCCGGTGATGGCGGTGCCTATCCAGTGGCTGAACTGAGAATGAGTAGCTATAAGAACAACCGTATTTGCTACATTCCCGAGCAAATTATTGTGAGAAATGTAGAACGCGTGTTGAACGACGATCCGGCCGAGAATAATCCCGATGCCGATAGCTATTTCAGGGAGCGCATTGCATGGTCACTGGCACTGCTCAACCAATATGCTATCGCATTAACTGGCGTGCGTAATAGTGGCATCACGTATCATGAAAAGTTTGGCAATGGCATGTAACCCCAAAGATCAGGAACGCATCTCGACATGAGCATACCGAATAAAGCTGCTGTCATTGACTACCTGTTACAACTCCAACAACAGATCTGCGAAGCGCTGGAGCAGGAAGATGGTTCTTCCCGCTTTGACATCGATGAGTGGCAGCGTGATGGACAGCATGGTCTGGGTGGTGGCGGTATCACCCGGGTTATCACAAACGGGGCCGTCATCGAACAGGGCGGTGTCAACTTCTCCCATGTCATGGGTGAGAGCCTACCCCCATCCGCCAGCGCACACCGTCCTGAACTGGCCGGGCGGGCCTTTGAGGCCATGGGATTGTCACTCGTAATTCATCCACTCAATCCCTATGTGCCAACCTCACATATGAATGTGCGATTTTTTATTGCTGAGCGCGAAGATGAGGATCCGATCTGGTGGTTCGGTGGTGGCTTTGATCTTACGCCCTACTATGGGAATGATGAGGATTGTCGGCACTGGCATCAAACGGCACAGAATGCCTGTGAAGGTTTTGGCGAAGAGACATATCCTCGCTTCAAGCAGTGGTGTGATGACTACTTTTACCTCCGGCATCGAAAAGAACCCCGAGGCATTGGCGGCCTGTTTTTTGATGATTTGAACGAATGGGATTTTGCCACCTGCTTTAAGTTTATGCAGAGCGTCGGCAACCACTACACCCAAGCCTATCTGCCCATTCTACAACGCCGCAAGGATCAGCCTTACGGTGACCGCCAGCGTGACTTCCAACTCTACCGCCGTGGACGCTATGTTGAATTCAACTTAGTATTTGACCGGGGTACGCTGTTTGGTTTGCAAAGTGGCGGTCGAACAGAGTCCATTCTGATGTCCTTGCCACCGCTCGTTAAATGGCGCTATGACTGGCAACCTGACCCTGACACTGAAGAAGCCTTATTATATGAGCGGTATCTGAAACCGACTGACTGGCTCTCCATCTAAAGACATACACCAAACACGGCAATCCGTTTGCTATTGAGGCCGATTATGGAAAAACAATTTTGGCATGACCGCTGGGAGAGCAACCAGATTGGTTTTCATCAGGATGAGATCAACAGTCATCTACAAACCTACTGGTCGAAGTTAGACCTGCCCAAAGGCGCTTGTGTTTTTGTGCCACTCTGTGGGAAGAGTCGCGACATGCTTTGGCTACTGGAGCAAGGCTACTCTGTACTGGGTATCGAGATCAGCCCAATAGCCGTCGCTGATTTTTTTCGTGAAAACAATCTTCAGGCTGAAATCACCACTAAAAAGGGCTTTCAGCGCTGGTCCTGTGATGAGTTGGTCATACTCTGTGGCGACTTCTTCTCGCTGTCGTCTGAAGAGGTAATGGCCTGTCACGCGATCTACGATCGTGCCTCGCTCATTGCCATGCCACCGGCTATGCGTCCAGCCTACGCTGAAAAGATTCTACAACTCTTTCCCGCAAAACGCCCCACGTTACTGATCACGATGGAATACCCGCAGGATGAGATGAAGGGTCCACCCTTCTCAGTAACCGATAATGAAGTACGCAATTTTTACGCAGATAGCTTCCAGATCAGCACGCTATTGACTGAGGATATTCTTGAAAAGAACACCCGCTTCAAACAGAGAGGGATCACACGCCTGCATGAAATAATCTATCTGTTAGATCCACTTGCAGAATAAACAGCACCACGGTGAAATTGCTAAAATCTCACCGTGGCGCATATCATCTCAGTGAAAAAATGTGTCACTCTTCAACTCAGCAGACACTCAGTAAATAATCATCTAACTCTGAGTTGATCCTGCGTCGATCGCCCGCACTGAAAAGCCCTGCACACTCCCGCTCTTGTTTACTGGCGCACTGTATACAGTGCGTACATCCCGGCACAAGTTTCAGTCGTGCCTTGGGAATAATAGTGCCACATGCATCACATGACTTGTTCTGTACAACCTTGGTGAATTTCCGTGAATTGTCATGCTGACGAATCTTCATCACCGATGTCAGGATTTGATCTTCAATAAACTTGTCAGCCCTATCTGCCATATCCATACCGCTATCCTCCGACGTATTTTTACGTTTACTCTCCGATATAACGCTTTCTCTTTGTTGCTTTCATTTTGGTGAGATCAACCAGAATCAATCCATCTACACAATCTGAAAACTGTGTATCTATTCCAAATCCCAAAAACTCCACTCCCCCCTCTTCACAGAACTCCGTGTATTGTTTATAGAGTGTCGGTACCGTCAGATTAAACAGGGATAATTGATGCTTCAGTTCTTGATAATCGGCCTTGGCATCATCACCTGAAAATATTGACCGGCACTCCTGCTGCGTACTGAGACTGATTCGATAGGGGTTATATGATTCAGCCAGATTCAACCTGCTGCCATAATAATGACTGAAGTAATAGACGATCAGATCACGGGCATGGGTAGGGTATCGCGCACTCAAGCTAACAGGACCAAACAGATAGCGTACATCCGGATGATGTTTCACATAGGCACCAAGCCCTTGCCATAGATAATCAAGTGCCCTTGATCCCCAGAAGGTGGGCTGTATAAAACTGCGCCCTAGCTCTAATCCTTGCATACAGTATTGGGAAAAGGATGGATCAAGTTTGAACAATGTGGCGGTGTAGAGTCCTGACAGACCTTTCGATTCAACGATTGATCGTGTTTCACCAAAGCGATAAGCGCCGGCGATCTCTAGCGCCTCATCATCCCAAAGTACCAGATGCTTATAGTACTGATCATAACTATCAACGTCCCTACGCAGGCCTGTTCCTTCACCCACCTTGCGAAAACTCAACTCACGAAGTCTACCGATCTCCCGGATAAAGCTGGAATCGGCCTTCCAGTCTGACAGGATAATCTGTTTCCCATCGACAGTTGAACCAAGACACTCTGCCTCACGTAACTCACTCTTCAGTGCTTGTCGCGATTCAGGATGGGCAATACTCTTCTCTGTAGCAAAAATACCTGGCCTACCCTGGCCCATGCGATAAAGATGTTTACGTAGCATCTTCACTAACGCCTTGTGGTTAATACCCGATTCACCGAGGGCGTGAATAGGTATCGCCTCACCCACTCGAAAGCCGATGGTATTTTTTCGTTGGCGAAACATCTCCCTTACCAACAACAGCGCCGCCAATGGTTTGGATAGCATCGAGACGCCATAGAACAGGGGTGAATTCTTGGCATCAATATATACAGGTACAATAGGCGAAGCGGTGCGCTTGGCGAACTGCAGGAAACCCGGTTTCCAGTGAACATCACGCACACCCGTTGGCCTCAACCGGGAGACCTCACCCGCAGGAAAGACAATGACCGCCTGCTCTTTATGAAGGGCGCCATAGATACGTTTGATATTTGATTTTGGCGAGGCACCGCCAAAATTATCAACGGGCAACAACAGTTCATCTAAAGGCCTTAACGAAGAGAGCAGATCGTTGGCAATAACCCGAATATCCTTTCTTACACGACTGATCATCAGGATTAACGCCAGTGCATCCAATGCACCCAATGGGTGATTGGCGACAATCACCACCCGCCCCGTGGAAGGGATATTTTCCAACTCTTTACTGATCAGGGAGTAATCGAGATCAAAATAATCCAGGACCTTCTCAATAAAATCGAGTCCTTTGACCCCTTCATTAACAGCAAGAAAATGGTTTATCTCACGCTCGTTAAACAGCATTCGAAGAAACCGTACCAGTGGTTGCGCGACTAATCTCGGTTTACGTTCAAAGAAATCCGGGAACCGATCAGTTATTACCTGTTCGACGTTTAGCACAGTCCATCTCCACAACTTGATTGTGGTGAAGAGTAGCGCCGGGATATGACGTGAAATTTACAAGTCTATGAACAAATAATGACAGCAGAGCAATCAGTCATCCTCACAGCGTACGTTCAATGCGGTTATCTGTTCATCTGACAGTGAGAGCGTGATGATGATGGGCCGGCAACATACTTGACAATCCTCTATATACTCTTGCTCAGGCACAGAGCAATCCAACAGAATCTGAATATCCTCACCGCAATAGGGGCAAGCAATTGTCTGTTCCTGAATCAGCTCCATCATTGAGAGACTTTAGACCGGTTCAATCACCACCTCTGTTGTAACTGAATTGGCTATAAAGCAGAGGTCATGGGATTGGTGGTGCAGTGCCGCCAGCGCCTCCGAAGCAGGCTGTTTCTCTCCAGAAAAAATGATGTTTGGCCTGAGTGTTACTGAAAGCATTGCCGTCTTACCCTGATCATTTAAGCCCATTACACCGACTGCATCATCAACATAAGCGTCAACAACAAAGCCTTGCTGGGCAGCCAGCGCAAGAAAAAACAACATATGACAACTGGAAAGCGATGCCACAAAGGCCTCTTCTGGATCTACATTGGCCTCAACAGAGAGAGGAATCGGTACCACATGGGGTGATGACGAGGCTGGCACAGTGACGCCACCATCAAACTCCCACAAATGACCACGGCTATATTTATTATCCAGAAAGGGTGCATCACCTCGTTGCCAGTTTACACGTGCGGTATAGTTCGACATGACTCCCTTCCTTTTTAGAATAAAAATCTGTTATTTATTCGGTGCAATCTTCTGCTGGTAGCGATGAGGGTCTTGTCAGCAGATAACTGGCCACAATCATCATAACTATGGCAACCAGTGAAGTCATCTGCCAAGACAATTCACTAAAACCACCCAGAAAAATCAGGCTGCCGAGCATACTCAAGACGATAAGGATCTTTGCGTGTCGCGGTATGATTCGATATTGATGCCAACGCTGAAGGGCTGGCCCAAAGGTTTTATGCGTGTAAAGCCAGTGATGTAACGTATCTGAGCCATTTGAAAAGGCCCAAAGCGCAAGTAACAGAAAGGGTGTCGTCGGTAATACAGGTAAAATAACACCCAGCATACCCAGACCAAAAAACAGCCCGCCCAATAGAATATAGGTTATTCGAACAGACTTCGCTAAATGCGACGACACGGGATTCGGTATTTTCGACATGCCCAAAGTTTAACTCAGAGGCGATAAGAGAATAAATAGATCAATGGCACTCAGGATCTTGTTAAAACAAATCCCTCCATGAATAAAGAAACAGTGCACCCGAAAATAAGGGCGCTTACCAGGTTCCGGCCACACCACCACCCACGCATAAATACAGCGGTGCGGTTTTACAACACTATCTGCGCCATTAACCCGGTACTGATGGCAATACCAAACACCGATACCAGAAAGGCGATCATGATCGGCCAGTGGAACATGCGCTTGAGCATGATCATCTCCGGCAGAGAGGCACCGGCCCCGCCGATCACCAACGCAATCACCGCGCCGATACCCATCCCCTTGGCGGTCAACGTCAGGGCAATGGGAATCATGGTAGAACCGCGTACATACAACGGGACACCCACCAGGGCCGCTATCGGAATCGCCCACAGGTTATCCCCCCCGGCATAGGTCACCAGCCAGGTATCCGGCACAAAACCATGGGCCACAGCACCAATCAACACACCAATGGCGACATGGGGCAGAAAACTGCGGAACTGCGTGGTCGCCTCAACCAGCAATCGTCTTGCCGTTGCCATGCGTCTATTAATGTTGTGGCTCACCGGTTGCATTACACCCAGCCCACTGACATCCGGTGCAATCGGCAACGTCAGATCCGGTGTGGATGGCGCTGGAGCGGAGCAGCAGGCCCCTTCAACCTTGGCCTTGGGCTGTAAGGCATCAAACGAAACTGTAACCGATTGTGGTTCCGACTGCGGGGCAGGCTGAAACAGATCGCGCCTCAGGTAGCGCTCAAACCCGGCTCGGTCCATCAACCAAGAAACGATCAGCGCCATGCTGATTGCCATGCCCGTATAGAGCAGGGTCAGTTCCAGACCGAACGTGATAAAGAACAGGGTCACTATGATGGGATTGACCAGGGGTGACGTGAAAAGCAGCGTCATGGTCGGCCCAAAACCGGCACCGGAGCGTAACAGGCCCAGGGTGAGCGGCACCGTTGAGCAACTGCAGAACGGTGTTGCAGCCCCAATCAGCGCCCCAATCAGATATCCGTGACCATGACGGGCAGAAAGATAGTGCCGGGTCTTCTCCGCCGGCAACCAGATCTGCAGTGCGCCAACCAGGGCACTGATCAGGATAAACAACACCGCCAGCTCGACAAACAGCTGACCGGCATAAAGCGCGGTATCCAGAATTTTTTCACTCAACGCGGAAGTCATGTCTTATCCATATTTCCAGAATTATCGAATATTAAGCCCAAATTTTTTTACTCGGTACAACCTCCACTGCAGCAGGCATCCATCAGATAGGCCAGCGTCTCGTCAATCGCATCAAACTGAGGGCGGCAATAGAGCACCCGCCCATCCCGCTGTTGTTCAATCAGACCGGCTGAGACCAGTCGCGCAATATGGTGTGACAGCGTTGAACCCGGTATCTCCAGGATGCGCTGCACCTCGCCTACCGGGCATCCATTCGGCCCACACTTCACCAAATGGCGAAATATACCCAGCCGGGTGCTGTGGCCCAGTTCGGCAAAACGTTTGGCGGCGAGATCCTGATTCATGGGCCAATGATAGCCGGCTTACTATTTATTTTCAAGATTCTAGTATTATCGAAATATAAAAATCCTTCATTACGAACGTTTCTATTTTATGGATATCTCCCAGAACCAGACGCAATCAGGGGATTGAGAGGCTTTGGGATCATGGCTCGAAAGTAGTAAGTCGAGCAACGCTTTAAAAGGCGGGTTTGTGAATACATACTTGGCGCTGACTCCATAGCCATGCCCTCGCTGATCGTAATGGTTAATCGTAACAACCAGGTATATATAGTTACTGAAACGGCGCTAACTAAATCACGTTCCTGATATTTTTAAAATATGGCGGAGAGCGAGAGATGAATACCCTGCGGTCACTTTGCTACGCGCTTTCGCGCTCCGCGATCGAACCTTCTTTTTTGATATCGAGGGTTCGAATGTCATTTTTCCAGGTACATAAAAGGATCGCACATTAGCGATCCTTTTATGCTTGGCGGAGAGCGCGGGGAACTCTGAAACATACGTAGGCGGTCATGAGAAAGTCAATTCGTGTGCCTCTCCCCTGGTAAGCAAAAATCAACAGCCAGCATTTCAATGCTATTTGACACGTACGAGGCAAATCAAAGCATGGAGAGCCGCCTGTTGGGCAGCTCGTCATCCTTGGCCTGTTCATTTAACAACGCCTCGAACTGGATTGCCGTGAGGGGTTGGCTAAAATAGAAACCCTGCATCTTTTCACAGCCATTTTCCCCAAGGAAATCGAGTTGGACAGATGTCTCTACCCCTTCCGCTATCACGTCAAGCTTCAGGTTATGCGCGAGGCTGATGATGGCTTGAGTAATCGACATATCACCTTCATCATGCGGGATATCCATGACGAAAGAGCGATCAATTTTAAGCTTGTTGATGGGCAGGCTCCTCAGGTGGGAGAGGGAAGAGTAACCCGTGCCAAAATCATCGATAGCTATGTTTATACCCATCGCCATGATCTGCTGTAGGATCATTGCGCAGGTTTCGGGGCTTTGCATCAGGGCTGTTTCGGTTACTTCGAGTTCGAGGTATTCCGGTGATAACCGGGAATCGGCCAGGATCTTCCGAAGATCTTGTGTGAGTGATTCAAGTACCAGCTGTAACGGAGAGAGGTTGACCGAAGTGACAATATGGCTCAGACCGGACTCCTGCCACGCCTTGTTCTGTTCACAAACATTCTCTATAACCCACCTTCCGAGATCGATGATCAGTCCCATCTCTTCAAGTGCCGGTATGAAGGTGTCCGGTGATACGGCCCCCAGTTGGGGGTGTTTCCATCTCAATAGGGCTTCAGCACCTATAATCCTTTTACTGCGGGCACTTACCATGGGCTGGTAATAAATTTCAAACTCCCGTTTTTTTACAGCCTGGTGCAGGTGGCTTTCCAGTTCCAGTCGATGCGTGAATCTTTCTCCCATCCTGGGGTTGAAGTGCAAAATTGAGCCCCGCCCTTTCTCCTTGGCATGGAACGTGGCAGAGCTGGCAGACTGCATCAGTAGATCAGGGGCATCCGCGTCCCTGGGATACATACTGATACCGATGCAGGCGCTTACATTGATAAAGTGTCCTCGTATAGGAATCTTTTCAGAGAGCGCATTCTGTATTCTCTGTGCGCAAGCATCCGCCGCCTCCGGGGTCTGGACGTCCTCGAGCAGAACGGCAAAATCATCACCGCCTATACGTCCGACCGTGTCACCATCATCAACACAGGTCAATAATTTTCCGGCGATTCTACCCAGTAGCTCGTCACCAATGGCGTGTCCCAGGGTATCGTTTATAACGTTGAAACCATCAATATCGACAAACAGAATGGCAACTATGGTGTTCTTTTGTCTCGCACGATTGATTGCGTGCTCGATACGACTTCTGAATAATGTCCTGTTGGCAAGCCCGGTAAGGTTGTCATGATAGGCCATGTGTACAATTTCATTTTCAACGTTTTTCCGGGATGTAATGTCGTGAAGCAAAATCAACCGCTGCTTTTTATTGCCCCAAACGGTCTCATTTATATCAGCCTCCGCCGTGCCCCAAAGGTGGTCTTCACGATGGATGTCGATCTCTAGCCGAGAACCCAGGCGCGCGAGGGAGAGGGCCTTGTTGGTGAGCGGTTCGCTTTTCTGCTGGTTGAGCATTTTTTCTGCAACCGCATTGATAAACAAGCAAGCTCCATCGGACCCCGTAACAACAATACCAACCGGGCTCTTCATGACAAGCATCAAGAAGCTCTGCTCTGATAGGCGCAGTTTCTCCTCGACGCTCTTGCGCCATGTCACCTCCGTTCTTAGTTCCGCCGTGCTCTCCTCCGCAGTGCGTTTGGCTTCGATGAGATTTTTCGCTGCGCCTCTTGTCTTGCGGATGCTGATTGCTACCAGAAAAATCGTTACGAAGGTAATTAACAGCAGTTGTACGATGGTATGCAGCTTCTGCTCTTTTTCTTCATTGATACGCTCCTTGACGATCTCTGAACATAGCTCGGAAAAAGACAATACCGATTCGATGGTCTGGGTAGCACTACCCAGCCACTGTTCTGCGTTAACTTCATAATTGCCATGTGCTGCATCCTTGTAGATCCTGGTGCGAATATCACTGAAATCCCCTGACAGTGAATCCCGCATTTTACCAAGGGCGTCGATTACCCGTTTGTCCACATAGCCTATCGAGTCCAGCTTATGGAGCATTTCAAGCCCGTGCTCGGCCTGCCGCTGATAACTATCAAGTTCGAAGGACACAAAGTCAGGTATGGGTTGTTTGTTTATGAGGTAGGGTGTCAGCAGGGCGCGTACCCGCCCCACGTTTTCGCTTATGCTCCATGCCCAGTTCTTTATTGCCACATAGCCGTCTATGCTTCTATGCGTTAACTGATTAGCCATAATAAGCTCATGTGCATGTTGTTCATGCCCGATGGCATCTGATATGCCACTGAACCACACCTCCGTGGTTATCTCGGCTGAGTTACCGCCAACATGCCTGTCCACCCGTTCTCGCAACTCGATGATATGGCGTTTTGCTTCCTTCAGGTGCAGCAGTCCAAGGTCAATGATGATGTTTTCTGCGTGCCTCTCTTGTTGCGCCTGTAGCCAACTCATCACATCTAAAAGAATAGCGTCCCCGCTTTTCCTGTATTTTTCTACCTCCGCCAGAAATTTTTCTCGCTCAGAAGCGGACGCGTTGATAGCAGCGGTGGCGAATCCGCGCTCGGCCGCCAGCTGGTCGGAAGCAGTCCGCAGGTTGGCCGAGAGTTGATTTAACGCTACCTTTTCATCAAGCAGGCGGTAGTCACTCCACGATCGCCATGCGATCAGCGCAAACAGGATCAGAATGACAATAGCCAGAAAATAGAGTGTTGTTGAAATAGCACTAAATGGGTTCTTCCAATGAAGCGCCCAGTGGCTGATGTGGGGGGGTGTTTTCATGTCATTTAAGACCCTTGGCTTCACCAGCGGCTTTACTGATGGTTAGGACTGATAGTTTTGAGTATGAAACAGTCGTGCGCAAAGGCTGAAAGACAAAATGATCAGATATTGACGTAGGCACACGCTACCCCATCAATAGGTAGATATTGATTGTCTGGCAGCGACCACTATCCTGGGTTTTTAAGCCGTTAGACTGGTGGCTTTGCGACCCGGCCTTTCGAACCGGTTAGCCTTTTTCAGATGACAGAAGTTTAGGATATGAACTTATTTCTTGTCAATATTATGTGACCCGCATCACGAAAATTATAATTATATCTGTATAAGTGGGTTTGATCACTGGCCGCCAGGGAAGACTGAAAGCCGAGGCGGTTAGACCCCGGTAGTTGTGAAGCGATATTGGATACCCGGCGTGCGGATAGCGCCAGAGGGAATCCAAAGATCGACTATGAACACGACGCTCTGTCACGCCGGGAGACCGCACCGGAGCAGTAACGAGCTTGCGATGTTGTTGCGTAGTGCTGGTAACTGGGACGGTCGGGACAATAAGAGTCTGTCAAAGATCGAGTGCAAAAGGGAGACTTGGATGTCCCGTTTTGCATTCGTCTCAAAGATTTACCGTTCTCAATCTTCTGGATTACGGCTTGGTTAGCTCTAGCGAGGTCAGCAAGTTGCTGTTGGGTGAGTCCTGCAGATAGGCGGGTTTGTCTAAGGCGCTCACCTAAGCCTTTCTCCGCATCCTTCAGAGGATCGATGAGGGACATCTTCTATACATTCCCTGTGGGTATATTGTTAGACCAAGACTACATTAGGTGGGACAATATAATCAAATAATTCCTCATCATAAATCAGGCACTCTGAAAGGTAACAATGAAGATAACAATCACAATAGAAGATACAGAAGATGGTCAGATCACCGTAGCTGAGGAGAGAACCCCAGGCACAGGAGAGACTGAGGAATCAGTGACTCAATCCACTGCTTTAGCTGATGCTATTTTTGAAGTGATGGATCAATTAGGTGAGATTGACTGAAGAATCATGTAACTCATCAAAAAGCTGATTTAAGGGGGTTGGAACAGGCAAGAAAAAACCCTGTAACTTGTTGTAATTACAGGGTTTTTGCTATATGGCGGAGAGCGAGGGATTCGAACCCTCGATACGTTGCCGTATACACACTTTCCAGGCGTGCTCCTTCAGCCACTCGGACAGCTCTCCAGTAAATTGTCTTTCTACCTTGAATCTCTTTTCTGATTCAGGTGCAAGCACGCGGCGTGCTCGTTACTCGGGCTTGCGCCCTCGCCCCTTCGGGGCCGTCGCCAAAGGCGACGTTCTCTCGGAACTCCTCGAGTCAGCCACTCGGACAGCTCTCCAGTAAATTGTCTTTCTACCT
>NZ_VMNH01000020.1 GCF_007625115.1 Sedimenticola selenatireducens
CAACAGAAAGATTGAACATTTTTGAGAAGAACACACGAATAAGGAAAATAGAAACAACGGTGATACTTCTTCAAATATCATCAATAGGTCGCCCTATCCCATACTGCATTTGATATGGGAAGAGAGTTGTCGCCATGACCGTATTCCAGCGCGCAATATTGCGCTGCTGGAAAAAATCGGTCGGGATAAGATGCAGGCGTTACTGCAGGCCTGTTTTGATGAGGGGATTCAATATTGAGTCGACTTACTCTTCCGATTCAATCTCAGCATCGTGATAGATGTTCTGAACATCATCCAGGTCATTTAGCATATCGATAAACTTGTTGAACATTTCTATATCATCATCAGAGGTAATCGGCGTGCTGCCTTGTGGTAGGAACTGAATTTCATCCACATCAAAATCGATTTCACCAAAGGCATCAATCAAGGCCTGCTTGGCTTTAAAGTATTCAGTGTGGGGTGCGAAGAGGGTGATCTTTCCGCCGTCACTTTCAATGTCAGTTACGTCGACATCGGCACCGAGCAGGGCTTCCAGAACGGCATCTTCATCATCATGCGCAAAGGCCAGAATCGCAGCGTGGTCAAACATGTGGCTGACGCTGCCCTGGTTACCAATTTTGCACTTTGTCTTGGTAAAGCACTGGCGGACATCACCAAAGGTACGGTTGGGGTTATCGGTCAGGCAGTCAATCATCACCATACAGCCGCCGGGCCCGAAGCCCTCATATCGAGCAGGTGAAAAGTCTTCACCGCCACTGCCTTTGGCCTTGTCGATGGCTTTTTCGATCACATGTGAAGGGACTTGGTCTTTCTTGGCGCGATCGATCAGCCCGCGGAGTGCAAGATTACCCGCTGGATCAAGACCACCGGTCTTTGCAGTGACATAAATCTCACGACCGTATTTACTGTAGACCTTCGCTTTGGCGTCAGCTGTCTTAGCCATGGACACTTTGCGATTCTGATAGGCTCTGCCCATTGTGCTGCTGCTCCGCAGAAAAATTTAAAAGGGGAATTTTACAGGGATGTTTTTATTCAGGGAACCTTTTAGTCTTATTTGCCCGGAGTCCAACGTATTGGCGGAGTGACTTCCCGCATGCAGAAAACCAGTGTTAGGGAATAAAAGGGTATGTAGGGCGGATGTTATCCTGGCTGAGGACTCTCTTGCTTGATCAATGGGGTGCTTTTCTCTAACATACGCACGATTTTGAATAGGCTGTAAATCTGCACGTCTGGACCCAGACGGCCTGTCTGTGGTCTTTAACCCGGATTATGTGTTGGTCGGATGCCCTTATACGGCGTCGACACTCTCTTTTTGTATTTCATTGAATGACTTGTGGGTTGTTCGATGGCCCTGCTGATCGGAATTTGATGTGATTATTACCGCAAATATCACCATGCAATTTGGTGCCAAACCGTTGTTTGAGAATATCTCGGCCAAGTTTGGCAATGGCCACCGCTTTGGCCTTATCGGTGCCAACGGGTGTGGCAAGTCGACCCTGATGAAGATTCTTGGGGGCGACCTGGAGCCGTCAGCCGGTCACGTGAAAGTAGATAGCAACGAGCGGGTGGGTAAACTGCGTCAGGATCAGTTTGCCTTCGAAACGTTTACCGTTATCGATACCGTCATCATGGGTTATGACCGACTCTGGGAGGTCAAGCGAGAGCGTGATCGTATCTACTCATTGCCGGATATGAGCGAAGATGACGGTATGAAGGTTGCTGAGCTAGAAGTGGAATTCGCCGAGCTGGATGGCTACAGTGCCGAGGCACGTGCAGGCGAGCTGCTGCTGGGGTTGGATATTCCGGAATCCCAGCACTTTGGCTTGATGAGTGAAGTGGCGCCAGGCTGGAAGCTGCGGGTGTTGTTGGCGCAGGCCCTGTTTGCTAATCCCGATATTCTGCTACTGGATGAGCCAACCAACAACCTGGATATCAATACCATCCGCTGGTTGGAAGGGGTGTTGAATCAACGTTCCAGCACGATGATTATCATCTCGCATGATCGCCATTTCCTGAACAGTGTCTGCACCCACATGGCGGATCTGGATTACGGTGAGTTGCGCATCTATCCCGGTAATTACGACGAGTACATGACTGCCGCAACACAGGCGCGTGAACGTCTCCTATCTGGCAATGCCAAGAAGAAGGCACAGATTGCCGAGCTTCAAACCTTCGTTAGTCGCTTCAGTGCCAATGCGTCCAAGGCCAAACAGGCCACCTCGCGTGCGCGTCAGATAGAGAAGATTCAACTGGATGAGGTGAAGGCGTCGAGCCGTGTCAGTCCCTTTATTCGTTTCAACCAAACTAAAAAACTTTATCGTTTGGCGCTTGAGGTTGAAGGATTGACCAAGGGTTATGATGCGGAACCACTGTTTAAGAAACTCGATCTGCAAATTGAAGTGGGCGAACGGGTGGCGATTATTGGTGCGAATGGTATTGGTAAAACAACCTTGATGCGTACCCTGGTGGGCGATCTGGAAGCGGACAGCGGTGAAGTGAAGTGGTCAGGTAACTGCAATATTGGCTATTTTGCACAAGATCATGCCGCTGACTTTGAACTGGACCGGGATCTCTACTCCTGGATGGAGCAGTGGGGCCAGGAGAAAGATGATGAGCAGGTGATTCGTGGCACCCTGGGGCGTCTGCTGTTTTCACAAAATGACATCAACAAGTCTGTTAAGGTGATCTCCGGTGGAGAGCAGGGCCGTATGCTATTCGGTAAACTGATGCTTCAGCAACCCAATATCATGTTGATGGATGAGCCGACCAATCATCTGGATATGGAGTCGATTGAAGCGCTCAATCTGGCGCTGGAAAACTATCCCGGTACGCTGTTCTTTATCAGCCATGATCGGGAGTTTATCTCTTCACTGGCGACAAGAGTTCTGGAGATCAAGGCGGATCGTGTGATTGATTTCAAGGGCACCTATGACGAGTATCTGCGTAGTCAGGGGATTGAAGAGCTTAATCCACCTCGTCCAGATCGGGCCAGCAAAAGCTGAAATGTTGATAAGTCAGCCAGGTCAATTAGGGTTTGGTTGTGAAAAACTCAAGCAGATAGTCGCAGCGGTTCAGGTTCTTCATCCTGAATTTTATATTCAGTGGCCTGAGGTTCGTTGTGCAAACTGATGGTTTCACATGTCTCTCTGATATCCGTTTCAGTTGCCGGGGTAATCAGTGATTGCTGAGCGCCTTCCAGGTCTGTTTCTTGCAATTGGAATTTAAGGATCAGATTTTTCAGTTCGATTGAAAGATTTGAGAGACCTTCGCCCGCTTGCACAGCCTGCTCGGCCTGCTCAAAAGTCTGATCCGCAAAATCTGAAATATCCAGGGCATTGCTGTTGATATGTGTGGTGACGCTTTGCTGATGGGTAACGGCCTCAAGGATTTCACTGTTCATGGTGGATAGCGTGGTAATACCCTTGGCAATACGCTTAAGAGAGGCTTCGGTGGCACCTGTCTGCTCAACGGTGGACTCCATGCAGTTGTGGCTGCGATCTATTGAACCCACTACCGAAACGATACGGCTCTGTATCTTGTCTATGGTGGTTTGTACCTGAAATACGGAGTCGTGCGTGCGCTGTGAAAGCGTGCGTACCTCATCAGCGACCACGGCGAATCCACGACCGACTTCTCCCGCTCGGGCGGCCTCTATCGCGGCATTCAGGGCCAGAAGATTGGTCTGCTTGGCGATTTCCTGAATGACCTTGAGTATGTTTTCGATCTCAGCACTGTCTTGTGCCAATTTATCAACCTCATGGTGGGCATTCTGGAGTTCGCTGGATAATGCGCTGACGACCTGACGGGTCTCTTCTACTATGCGGACACTTTGCCTTGCTTCGTTATCGGCCTGGTCACTGATCGAGGCTGCCTGTTCGGCATTTTGAGCCACCTGATTAATATTATTTTGCAAGTCGGAAAGTGCATTGGCAATGGATTTGGTCTTTTGCCGTTGCTCTCGCATCGTCGTGAGTGTTTTCTGGTTAGAGTCCAATGAATGAGAAACCTCGCTGACGAGGTGATCTATAAATTCATTGACCGAGGCAATCACCTGGTGCCAGGAAGTGAGCAGATTGTTAAAGGCCTGACCCGCGGAACCAATGTCATCCTTGCTTTGAACTGATGCGCGTAGATAGAGGATGCCTGTTTCTTCTACCTTCATAATAGTCTCAGACAAATGGCGTATTGAGCCAAGTACACTGCGCGTAACGGACATGCCGACAATCAGTGCTAGGAGCGCACCAATACCGAGCAAAATCCAGTTGGTGGTTATCATCTCTTGGCTGTTCTCCTTTATCCGGGTGGCGCCCAGTTGCTGAAGTCCTTCCTGTTTATTTGATAGCTCCAATAACAGTGATTCCAGCTTCTCTTGTGCTGGCAGCGCCTGATTGGCCAACCAGTCATTCGCCAGATTCCAGTCATCCTGCTGACGCAATTCGATAATCTCATCCGGTAGCTTCCGGAAGGCACGATGGGCCTTTACATAGGCCTTCCATTCATCCAACTGCTCTGCATTGAACAGGGTGTCCGCCATACCCAACTCCTGGAAACGGGTATTGTTGCGCAGCCAGTACACGTCTACTTTGTTACTGAATTTCTGGTCGCCGGTTAGCAGAAAAGCGCGTATGTTTGCAATGGTCAATCCCAATGTGCCTTGGACTTCAGCCATATTGACCAGTACCTGCTTCCGCAGGTTGTCAGAAGGCTCATACTTTTCCAGGTCAATCAGTTTGGCGATTTTACTGGACATGATTTCAGCCAGTGGTTCAGCCTTATCGGTGAAGAGGCTTTGGGCTGGAATATTATCAGGTGTGTGGCTGATATCCTCTATACGTTTAAGTATGCCCATCAGATTTTCAAGCTCCTGGCTAATGCCAAGCAGCAGTTCTGATGCTTCAGGGTCGGTCGCTGTTGAGAGTGCGTCCAACTGTGTGAGTGCGGGCATGATCTCCAATTCAATGATCTGTTTTCGTGTTTCACGAAACTTGGGATCATTGAGTACCATCCACCCGCGCAGCGCTGCAAGTGATGCATCAATGCCGGATTTTAGTTTAAGGCTCTCCTGGACCAGAGGGGCTTGGGTGTCGACCATCTTGGTTGTTAACTCATTGTTCCGGTTGATCTGGATCAGATTGATCACCACTACAATGGCCATTAGGGCAACGATGGCCGTTAAGCCGGCGGTCAATCGGAAGCGCAAGGTCAGGTTGTTGAGTATATTCATGTCAAATCCAAAAACATTGTTTAATAAAATTGAGTACAGCTTTAGCCTATTGTCATTACCTGTAGATGACCCTTGGGTCATGTTTTTCTTACAGGCACTGGTTTTCAATACCAATACAAGGGCCAGATGCTAGGCGACTGCTTCGTTTTTATCGAAGGATTTCAGGGGCACACGTCGACGCTCTACAAATAGACTATTGCCTGAAATACGCTTTGCCTCGTGCTTGGCGCCCGTGGCTAGTGCGGCGATATCATGATGGCTTTTGCAGCGATAGGGGTCTGGAATGGCGCAGCCTATAGAGAGTGTTAACAGGGGGAAGAAGCGGTATTTCCCCGCTCTATCTTGAGACCAGATGCCGCCCTGGTTGATATCTTCGCGAGTGTAGTAGCGGGCTACATTTTTTTTAAAATGAGCAAGAATGTTCTTGCAACGATCCCGCCAGTCTTCACTTAGTAAAATGAGAATAAAGTCATCGCCACCAATGTGGCCGACAAAATCATGTTCTTCAGGAACATTGGCTTTAAGGATTTCAGCCAGATCCTTAATGACTTGATCGCCTTTCTCGTAACCGTATTTGTCATTAAACGGCTTGAAGCTGTCCAGATCACAATAGCAGACAACAAACTCTTGCTTTTCTCTGAGCAGATAGTCTACTTCTTCGTATATTGGGACATTACCGGGCAGCAAAGTTAGCGGGTTGGCATAACGGGCGCTGCGCACCTGCATTTCGGTAATGACAGTCAATAGATCAGTAGCTGATCCCATACCTTTATAGCATCCGTTCTCTAAGATAATAAAATCAAGGGCCTTGTCCTGTTTCATCTGTTCACTGACACGTCTGCTTGCTTCTTCTATAGGGAGATTTGACTCAAGCATGAGCGCTTCGTTTTCTATAAATCGGGAGATGGCTTTTTTTCCATGCAGTTCACGTCCAAAACGGGTTAATAGAAGGCTCGTCAGGGTGTTCTTTCTGGCCAGGCCTATCGGCATGTCACCGTCAACAATGGGTAGGCTGTCGAGTTGTGGGGCCATGTGAAATATCTGTGCGCACTCATCCACGGTGGTGCTGGAGGGGATGCCAGGTGTTCTTTGTAGCAAGTCTGCAATGGTCTTGGAAAAGTAACTGCGACCAAACGGCTTTTTTTCATCAGGGGCCAGATAAGCAAAGCTGTTTTTTGGAATGCGTACTATCGGTATATTGGTTGGGCGCGCAAAATAGTAACCTTGAATATAGTCTATGCCCATTTTAGTGACGCAACGATATTCCTCGATTGTTTCAACCCCTTCGCCGATGACCCGACAATTGAGTCCGCGGGCAATATTTAAAATCGATCGGACAAACTCCTGTTTGACGTTATCCTCGTGAATGTCCTGCATGAAATGGCGATCGATCTTGACATAATCGGGCCGCAGTTCCGACCACATTCTCAATCCGGCATAGCCGGCACCGAGATCATCAATAGCAATCTCAAATCCCATCTCCTTAAAGTGATTTTTGGCATCCCTTATGACATCATAATTTTGTGTCGGATACTGTTCGGTCAACTCGATCACGACACGTTCAGGTTTTAATCCAGCCTGTTCTGCAATATCCAGAGTACAACCGGTTGGATAACCGGGCTGTGCAAGACTTTCAGGACTGGTATTAAGAAACAGCTTTTCCGGCAGATTTAATCGCAGGAACTGCTTGATTGCGACTTCTCGGCAGAGCATCTCCAATTCGACCAGACGCCCACAACTTGCGGCTGTCTCGAACAGGGTCACCGGGGAGTGAAGGGGAGTGTTTGAAGGGCCTCTTATGAGCGCTTCATAGCCATATATAGCACGGAGTTTGTTACTGACTATCGGTTGAAACAGGACGGTAAGTGAACGTTCTTGAATAATCCTATTCAGAGAGTCTTCCAGTGAGAGAGGCATCTTCATGGCTGTAACCTTTGTGGTGCAAGTCGAGTGACCGCGCAAGATTAAGGCATGGGTATTACAAAAATGTGAAAAGTGTCAGTTCAAAGATCGATCGAGTAAGCGTGGGTGTTTTAAACGTAATAGACGATCAGCTTGATGCGTGTGGTTGTGTTATTTATGAGCAAGCTGTTTCTTGCAATGGACACAAACATAACACTGGCCGTTTAGTGCGCGGTTATGTCGAATGCTACTTAACTGATGGGTTCGGCATTCACAGTGATATGAAAAGCGTTTTAGTGTGCGTCGGGTTGATCGGCTTACATCATAGCTATGACAGCGCGAGGCCTCGGCGCCGAACAGTTGCATGACTTCTCGCCACTCCGCGCCATGAGGTTTTATACGCTTACCGAAAAAACCCCGTGCAATGATGTGGGCCACTTCATGCGGTACGGTGCGTTTAAGAAAATCTTCCTGGTTCTCTATCAGCAGTAAGGCATTAAGGCGAATAATAGGTTTGGCGCGGCGTGGAAAGAGCGCCATGCCAGCGGCTTTGCCGGTAAGATCAAATTTTAGTTCGACCTTACCGGGGTCTTTGCCATAGTGTTCGCCGGCGCTTTTGAGCAACTGAAGGGTGAGTTGTTCAACTTCTTTTTGTAACGCGGTTTCAAACATTCGAGGTCGTTGCGTCTCGCTTACTGGATCAACAATACAATCAATTCTACCGGTCCATGCACACCATAGGCCAGCGTCTGTTCAATATCGGCTGATTTAGAGGGACCAGAGATAAGTAGTGAATTGGTGGGCATCCCTTCATACCACTTCTCGTTGATGATAGCGTCAGAGAAGGTGTTGTGCAGTTTGTCGGCTTCAACAACAGCGATGTGTACAGGTGGTACCAGCGAGAAGGTACGGGGTTCTTCAGGTGTTGGCCAGAGGATCATGGCACCCACTTCTGCAATGCCGCTACGGGTTGAGGTGATCGCGGCATCAATATCGAAGAACAGCTCCTCTTTCCATCCGTCCACATCGACTTCACGCGTCACTAACACAGGTAATTCAGAATCTTTTTTCCAGGCTGCTTCGATCTGCGTTGCCAAGGGTCCGGCGGGTGCATAGAGTAGATTCTTAAACGCTTTCGCTTTTGCCAGCTCAGCCAGTTTGTTCGCCCAATCCGTGGCGCTGACCAGGTGTACTTCAGTTTTCACGGAACGCATCGCTTTGCAAAAATGTTCGATGCGCTCTTCTTTGCTCCAGTCAGGGGATTCAAAGCCGCGATCCAGGTCAACGGGTGTCTTCTCGGCCGTGCGGGCTCGCAGTCTGGCAAGAATGTTTGCGCGTGCATTACTCATTGTCAAAACCCTCTTCACGGGCGAGTTCATGTAACGATTTTGGTGCGATCTTGGGTGCGGTGCGCACACGTGTCCACGGGCCCATCTTGTTCGGCATTAATCCACGGAACAGCGCGGCCACTTTAGTGCCGGTACGGTAGACTGCGGGTCTGGCATGTGCCCAACTCCAGAGTTTCCAGATCATCGCCTCTTTTGCTGAGCGGCGGGAACCTTGTCCATTGGTAGCTCCGGTGTGGTCATTCCTGACTTGTTCGTAGCGCAATCGATGTAACAGTTTTGGTAAAGGTATCTTGACCGGACATACTTCGCCGCAGGCACCACAGAGTGTTGAGTTGGTTGGCAGAATGCCAAACTTATCCAGACCAAACTTCTGTGGCTCAATGACCGAGCCAATCGGGCCGGGGATCAGTGAGCCATAGGCGTGTCCACCAATCTTGGTGTAGACCGGGCAGTGGTTCATGCAGGCCCCGCAACGAATACAGCGCAAGCTGTCGAAAAGTTCTTCGTCCTCATAGATCTTGGAGCGTTGGTTATCCAGCAGCACCAGATGGACCTCTTTGGGACCATCTTTTTCACCGGGCTTGCGTGGCGAGGTGATCATGTTGAAGTAGGTAGAAATGTGCTGACCACTGGCAGAGCGTGTAAGCAGTTTCAGCAGGGGAGGGACATCCTCAAGTTTTTCCAGAACCTTTTCGATGCCGGTCACGGCAATATGCACGGGTGGTGCCGTGGTACACATGCGGCCATTGCCTTCGTTTTCCACCAGGCAAATAGTGCCGGTTTCGGCCACGGCAAAGTTGACACCGGAAAGACCGATCTCGGCATCATAAAATTTACTGCGCAAAATCTGCCGTGCGCTGCGGGTCATGGTCTCAATGTCTTCGCTATACGGAATGTCTGGATGTTTGGACTGAAACAGTTTAGCGATCTCTTGCTTACTTTTGTGGATGGCCGGCGCAATGATGTGAGAGGGCGTCTCATGGTCGAGCTGAATAATGTATTCACCCAAGTCAGATTCCACACACTCTTTGCCATGTGCTTCCAGAAAATGGTTCAGTTCCATCTCTTCAGAGACCATGGATTTGCCTTTGATCATGCGCGTGGCATTGTGGCTGTCCATGATGCCGAGGACGATATGGTTGGCCTCTTCGATGGTTTCAGCCCAGTGGACCTTGATGCCATTGCGTGTGCAGTTTGCCTCAAGTTGTTCCAACAGATCGGCTTGCTTGACCAAGGCATTGGCGCGAAGCTTTGAGCCAGTGATTCGCAATTCCTCAAGAAATTGCTTGTCAGGGAAGGCGTTACTGCGCTTCTCCATCAGCCCATCCATGGCGACACGGAAGTTGCTACGCAGTTGTGAATTATTCAGCGCATCCTTTACGCGTTTGTGAAACTCAGCTGTCTGATGCATGGGTACGCTCCCAAAGGAAACTGGCAATGTGTTGACCTTTTGGGCCGATGCCTTTGTGTTCCATATGTCCGGTGATGTTCATCAGGCAGCCGCAATCGCCACTGACCAGTTGTTCGGCGCCGGTTTCGGTGATGGCTTGTGCCTTGTCGGCCACCATGGCAGCCGATATGTCAGGATGCTTGACTGCAAAGGTACCGCCAAATCCACAGCACTCGGCCTTACGTACCTGTTCAACGAGTTGCACATTGCCCAGCTGTCTGAGTAGTGATTCATGTTCGTCTGCAACGCCCATTTCGCGTCGCGCAGAACAAGATGTGTGTAGAGCAACTTTGGTAGGGGCGCCGAGGTCCTTCAATTCGATCTTCAGTACATGCACTAGAAATTCGGTCAGTTCAAAAACTCGTTCAGAAAAAGCATTGACCAAGTCAGATTCAGGTTTGTCTTTAAACACTTCTGGATAGTGGTGGCGCATCATGCCGGCACAGGAGCCGGAGGGAACCACAATAGGATAGTCTTTGGGGAAACTGCGCACTTGGTTCATTACCACGGCGGGCGTTTCGTCACGATAGCCAGAGTTCCAGGCCGGTTGGCCACAGCAGGTCTGGTTTTGTGGAAAGATTACCTGGATGCCTTCGCGTTTCAGTAGTTGCATGCCGGCAAGACCTGCCTCGGGATAGAGCATATCGATCAGGCAGGTGCCAAAGAAATAAACCTTTTGCGGTTTATCCGGGTAGTGCTTTACCAGAGACATGGTGACTCCTGAAGTTAAGATTTTAAACAGTTATTTAGGCGGTTAATCCGCGCAGTGCGCGTTGTTTGCGCACCTCTTCACGATCTATCTGTTGTAACGACTCTTCCACAAAAACCAAATGTTCTTGTGCGGCCTGCCTGGCTCGTTCCGCATCACCTTCTATGGTGGCATTCATCAGCCGCTCATGCTGGTTGCTCAGCGGCTCAAATACCCGGGGTAGGGTATAGAGCTTGTCCAGGTTGTGCGAGATACTGCTTTGAAGCAAGGTAAACAATCCCCGCATGACATGCAGTAGCACCACATTGTGTGATGCTTCTACAATCGATAGATGGAATGCCGCATCGGCTCTGGCTTCATCCATCGGATCGGGGCTGCCGTGGTTATTAATCATCACCTCGAAACAGCGTTTTATCTTCTCTTTATCCTCACTTGTACTGCGCAAGGCCGCGTAATAAGCCGCCGTACCTTCCAGTGCGTGTCGAATCTCTAAAACGTCATAGCGTGATTCCGGCATATCACTCAGTAGTGAGATCAATGGAGAGACGAATGAGGGCTCCAAGGATTCTTCGCACACATAGGTGCCGCCGCCATGACGGGTGGTCAATAGACCTTTGCTGTTCATCTTCTGGATGGCCTCACGCAGTGACGGGCGTGATACCTCCAGTCGGTGGGCCAGTTCCCGTTCGGCTGGGAGTTTCTCCCCCGGCAAGAGGTTGCCATTGGCAATCATCGCCTCCAGTTTTTCTGCAATTTGGTCAGAAAGTCGTTGCTGCTTCATCGTGTAGTCTCAAATACCCTCAACAACTGGTAAGACCAATTGTCTCCGAGTTTAGTTCGATTTGTGAAAAAAGAGAAGTCCTAGGCCCCTATTTTACCAAAATTCAACTGAAAAGAGCGCTATAGATGACCTATATATAGGGTGTAAAAGCGCTTATTTTCTGTAAATTTGAATGTTTGACATTACAAATGACATGGGTTAAAACTAAATTGGCCTGACCAATTAACCAGTTGGCAGGTGCACAGGATGACCCAGTCAAACCGCCTCAGGATTTTTGATCTGAGTGAGGTAAAGCCAGAAAGAAGGTGGTTGATATGCGGGTTGTCACTCTGTTCCACCATTGGAGTGAAAAAAACGATGAATCGAAAATTAACTGCTTTAGTTTCTGCTGTAGCACTGGCACTAACCGTATCCAGCGGTGCTGCACTCTCAGCAGAGAAGAAAACGCTTTTAAAAGTGCCTGTCTATTTTGGTACCCACCTGACTGGTCTGGGTAGTACGCCTAAATGGTTGGCGGAGAATCTGAATGAAGCCAGTGGCGGTAGCGTTAAAATCAAGGTTTATGAGCCTGGTAAATTGATTCCACCCAAAGAGATTCTTGAGTCCGTAGCCAGCGGTAAAGTCAATGCTGGCTATACCACTCCCGGCTACAACACCGGTGTATTGGGTAACAAGGCAGGTATCTTCTCGGCAGTGCCCTTCGGCCCCGATGCGCCTGAGTTTCTCGCCTGGATCTATTATGGTGAAGGACGCAAGTTGTGGCAGGAGATGTATGACAAGAAAGGGCTGAATGTACACGCCATTCCTTGTGGCATTATCGCCCCTGAAACCTCCGGCTGGTTCAGCAAGCCGATCGATAAGCCAGAGGATTTGCAAGGTGTGCGCATGCGCTTCTTCGGTCTGGGCGCACTGGTCATGGAAAAGATGGGTGTCTCTACCAGTTTGCTGCCCTCTAGCGAAATCTTCCCAGCGCTGGAGAAGGGTGCCATCGATGCCACCGAATTTTCCATGCCTGCCATCGACAAGCTGCTCGGCTTCCACAAGATCCTGAAATTCAACTATTACCCCGGTTGGCACCAGCCGGCAACCCTGTTTGAGCTGATCGTTAACGGTGATACCTGGAAAGGCATGGCGAAGAGCCAGCAGAGCCTGGTTGAGATGAGCTGTCAGGCGGCCATGCTGGACGGCCTGGCGCTGGGCGAAGCGATCCAGTTCCCACAGATGAAAGAGAATCTGGAAAAGAACGGTGTCGAGAACCGCTATTGGTCCGCAGAGATCCTGGATGCATTCCGGGGCAAGTGGTCTGAGGTGGTGGCTGAAGAGTCTGGTAAAGATCCAGAGTTTAAAGCGATCTGGGATAACCTGCAGCAGTTCCGTGATGGTTATGCTGTCTGGAACAAGTGGGCATTCCTGCCACGTCCAGGAACGGTTCGCGAGAAGTAAACAAGCGACTGGAGGAGGGGTCCCTGCGAGGGATCCCTCTTTTTTTGCACCTGCCTTTTGTCGTATAGCCCATTGATTGAGCTTTGGCAGGTTTATCTAACACAGTATCGAGGCGAGAGATGAATCAACCCAACGATCTGGAATACCGCATCCCTATCGTCGATGCTCTGAACGGATTCGTGCAACGTATCGGCCAGGTGATGGCATGGAGCAACGTGCTACTGATCGGCATTATCCTGGTGCAGGTCGTGCTGCGTTACGGCTTCAATAACGGACAGGTTTATCTTGAAGAACTGATCTGGCACATCTACGCCGTTGGTTTCATGTTTGGCCTCAGTTTCGCCATTACTAACGATTCCCACATTCGTGTGGATATCGTGCACATGAACCTCTCCCGTACCGCCCAGCATCGGTGGGAAATCTTCGGCCTGATGTTTCTACTGCTGCCATTCATCGTGGTTATCTTTCTGCACAGCGTGGAGTGGGTCTACTACTCCTACCAGATCGGAGAGAGTTCCCAAAACCCTACCGGGATGCCTTACCGCTGGGTGGTCAAGTCGGTCATTCCGATCAGCTTTGCACTGCTGTTCATCGCCGCTATTGCGCGCCTGATCCGCGAGATTACGTTGTTGTTGCATCTGGCCCGTGAGCCGGAAGAGCCCTATCCGGGGCGCGTCTCCATGTTGCGTCACCTGTTTCGTGTCCAGGAACAGAGCGATGACGTAACCCGTACTACCGATAAACATGGGGAGGGCTGAACCGTGGAGATGAATGAGATCCTTGTTATTGCGATGTTCGTCAGTTTCATCGCGCTGCTATTCACTGGGTTCCCCGTTGCCTGGGCCTTGGCCGGTGTGGGTGTGGCCTTTGCAGGTATCGGTTATCTGGCTGATGCCCATCTTGATACCATGACGGGGCTGGATTACTCCACCCTGGGACTCGCCGTGGGGCGAATATTCGGCATCATGGATAACTGGGTACTGGTTGCCTTGCCTATGTTTATCTTTATGGGTTTGATGTTGGATAAGTCGGGTGTTGCCGAACGCATGATGCATGCCATGCAGGGCCTGTTTGGTCGGGTGCGCGGTGGTTTGGCCATCTCTGTTACGCTGATCGGTATTATCCTCGCCGCATCAACCGGCATTATTGGTGCCTCAGTGGTTTTATTGGGTGTCATGTCACTGCCTGTGATGATGCGCCAGAAATACAGTAAAACCCTGGCATTGGGTACAGTAGCCGGTGCCGGTTGCCTGGGTATTCTGATTCCACCCAGTATTATGCTGGTGATCATGGGTGATCAGATGGGGCTCTCTGTGGGTGATCTGTTCATGGGTGCTGTCTTCCCCGGGATCATTCTGGGTGTCTTCTATATTCTCTATATTCTTGGCTTCTCTTTCTTTAAACCCGCATCGGCACCTCTTGCTGAGGATGTTCAACCAGTCAGCATGACTGTGGTCTGGGGGGTGTTTAAAACTATTCTGCCACCCGCTGCATTGATCCTGGCGGTACTCGGTTCCATCTTTGCCGGTATTGCAACTGTTACAGAAGCGAGTGGTATTGGTGCCTTGGGGGCGATAGTCATGGCTGCCAGTTACCGTCAGTTGAACTGGGCGGTGATGAAGGAGGTGACGATCAATACCTTCAACACCTCAGCCTATATTTTCGCCATCTTTGTGGGCGCCACGGTGTTTGCTTTGGTGCTGCGTGAACTGGGTGGCGATGAGCTGATTGAGTCCACACTGACTGGTCTGCCGTTCGGGCCTTATGGCATTATCGCTTTCATTTTGGTGGTCGTATTCCTGCTCGGTTTTTTCCTGGACTGGATCGAGATCAGCTTGATTATCCTGCCGCTGTTAGCGCCGGTTATCAAAGGGCTTGGGCTGGATATTGATGGACACGGTGTTGTTGATAATCCTGAGCTGGTCTGGTTTGCACTGTTGGTTGCGGTGACTTTGCAAACATCCTTCTTGACCCCGCCTGTGGGATTTGCCCTGTTCTATCTGAAAGGCGTTTGTCCTCCGGGAATATCGCTCATGGATATCTATAAGGGTGTTATCCCTTTTATCATTCTGCAGTTGCTGGGTCTGCTGGTCGTAGCATTCTTCCCGGATGTTGTGACCTGGTTACCATCAGTGGCCTATGGCAAATAGTGGCTGAGCTTGGAGTGCGGCGTACAGGATGTATGGATTGTTGGCCCGACAAAACGGTGCAAATAGTCTAACCCTGTACGCCTCACAATCAGTTGCAAACATCTATTCATGATCTTAGTGAGGTGCAGGTAACCCATGCCAGAGCGATATAGACAGTTAAAGCAGGATCTTCAGAAATACATTTCCTGCGATCGATTGATTGATGATCCACTTAGGACTCTGGCGTATGGTACGGATGCTAGCTTTTACCGGCTGATTCCAAAACTGGTAGTGAAGGTCAACAATGAAGCAGAGATGATCGCGATCCTGTCTGCTTGCCATCGGCATCATACACCGGTCACCTTCAGGGCGGCTGGCACCAGTCTTTCAGGACAGGCGATCAGTGATTCGGTACTGCTCGTGTTGTCGGGAGATTACTGGCGCAATCATCATATTAATGAAGATGCTTCAATTATTCTTTTACAGCCGGGCGTGGTTGGCGCTTGGGCTAATGATTACCTGGCGCCTTATCAGCGGAAGATAGGCCCAGATCCTGCCTCTATCAATGCGGCAAAGATTGGGGGGATTGCCGCCAACAACGCCAGCGGTATGTGCTGTGGTACAGCTCAAAACAGCTATAACACGCTGGCCAGTATGCGGGTTGTGCTGGCGGATGGATCGGTGCTGGATACTTCTGATGAAGCCAGCATACAGGCCTTCAGAAAGAGTCACGTAAAACTCCTGGAAGGGCTGTTTGCGCTCGCAAAGGAGACACGAGAAGACAGTGTCTTGTCGGACCGTATCCGTCATAAATATCGACTCAAAAATACAACAGGTTATAGCCTTAATGCCCTGATTGATTTTGAAGATCCGATTGATATTTTGCAGCATCTAATGATCGGGTCAGAAGGGACGCTGGGTTTCATTTCTGAGATTGGTTACCGTACTGTGGCCGACCATCCTTGCAAGTCTACTGCGTTAATTCTGTTTCCTACAGTAGAGATCGCTTGCAAGGCCGTGGCCATTCTGAAGCAGACAGAGGTGACTGCGGTTGAGCTAATGGATCGCGCCGCGCTGCGGTCGGTACAGGATAAGCCGAATATGCCCGCTTATCTGCATGATCTGGATGATGAAGTAGCGGCCCTGCTGGTGGATGTGCGTGCCGCTGATGAGGCTGCCCTACATCAATCGGTCGAATCTATTCAGGAGGTACTGAAAGGAATTGATCTGGTTCGTGACGCTGAATTTACATTTGATAAAGCGGCTTATCAGGCATTGTGGAATATCCGCAAAGGGTTATTTCCTGCTGTCGGCGCGGTGCGTACGACAGGCACGACGGTCATTATTGAAGACATTGCTTTCCCCGTTCCGGAACTTGCAGCTGCCGTCAGGGGATTGCATCTGTTGTTTGAAAAATATCATTACCATGAGGCATTGATCTTCGGTCATGCATTGGAAGGTAATCTGCACTTCGTATTCACACAGGATTTTAGCACTGAGGCCGAGGTTATTCGCTATAAAGGGTTAATGGATGAGGTGTGTGACTTAGTCGTAGGTGAGTATGGTGGTTCACTGAAGGCCGAGCACGGCACAGGAAGAAACATGGCCCCCTTTGTTGAGATGGAGTGGGGAAGTGATGCTTATCAATTAATGTGGCGCTTGAAATGGTTGTTCGATCCCGAAGACCTGCTCAATCCGGGCGTTATTTTGAATGAAGATGAAGAGATTCATCTGAAAAATCTCAAACCGCTACCACCGGCTGATGCATTGATTGATAAGTGTATCGAGTGTGGTTTTTGCGAACCTATCTGCCCTTCAAGAAATCTCACGCTGACTCCTCGACAGCGTATCGTTTCCTGGCGTGAGATCTCACAGCTTAAACAATCGGGTGCTGACCCAGAACGGTTGGCGCGGTTTGAAGAGGCCTTTGATTATCAAGGTCTGGAGACCTGTGCGGTTGATGGATTGTGTGCCATTGAATGTCCGGTGGGTATCGATACAGGGAAACTGACAAAGAAGATTCGCCACGTACGGAATGGAGCAGGTGCAGAGAAGATTGGCAATTGGGTTGATGGCAATTTTTCAAAGGTAACCTCAATGACCAGAGTGGGCTTGAAATTGGCAAGTTTGTCACAGAATTTGCTGGGAAATCGGGTGATGGAAAAGTCTTCGAATCTTCTGCGGCGTCTCTCGGGTGATCGTATCCCAAGTTGGAATTCTGCAATGCCAAAAGCGGCTAACAAGCTGAATATTGTTGCCTCTTCATTATCAAAACATAACGGTACAGTGGTCTATTTCCCAAGTTGCGTGAGTCGAACCATGGGGCCGGCCAAGGATGATCCTTACCAGGAAGATTTACACCAGGTGATGCTGTCGTTAATGCGCAAGGCCGGATTTGAGGTCATTATCCCAGAGCGTCTAGACTCACTTTGTTGTGGTATGGCGCTTGAAAGTAAAGGGTTGCCTGATCAGGCCAATAAAAGCCTTGAACGGCTTGAGCAATGCCTATGGGAGGCTAGTCAGCAGGGACGATATCCCGTGGTATGTGATACCAGCCCTTGTACATTCAGGATGATTGAACAGATCAGTAAGCCGATTGAGATCTGCGAGCCGGTAGGCTTCATCAATAAGTTCCTATTGCCTCACCTCGTCCCCGTGTCGCGAAAGAACACATTAGCCCTGCACATTACCTGTACCAGTCGCAAGATGGGATTGGCAAATCAAATGTTAAATTTAGCAGAGCAGTGTGCAGAGCAAGTTATTTTATCTGAAGACAAAGGCTGCTGTGGTTTCGCTGGCGATAAGGGGTTTTCCAGGCCTGAGTTAAATGCATCAGCACTCAGTCGACTGAAAGAGTCTCTGCCAAGTGATTGTGAAATGGGCGTTTCTAACAGCAGAACCTGCGAGATAGGTTTGTCACTTCATTCCGGTATTTCGTACCAATCCATCGTCTATTTAGTGGATAGCTGTTTTGACTCAGTCAAGTCGGCAGAACAGTCAAACTAATGTCAGTGATCATAATCAAGAAGGAGCAGTCGCGTTATTAAAAAGCAGTTTATCAAAAACAATTACATAAGATGAGGATGCAATGAAAATAATAGCAGCACTTATGCTGTCACTCTCTTTATTGATGCTTTCTAAACAGGCCTCTGCAACGGATATCCTGGTAGTGGAGAGCTATCATCAGGAGTATTCATGGGATGCCAGTTATAAGCGGGCGCTCATCGAAAGCCTGGGTGATCAATACAGCCTTGACTTCTTTCAGATGGATACTAAAAGGCTGCCCGCTTCGGTTCATCCAGCGCAGGCAGAAAAGGCGTGGCAGATCTATAAACAGAAACGTCCTCGGCTTGTCATACTGGGTGATGACAATGCCTTGAAGTATCTGGGACCAAAACTGGCCAAAGAGAATGTGCCGGTAGTTTACCTGGGTATTAACAACAACCCGCGTAGTTATTTTGAAACGGCGCCAATTAATTTTACCGGTGTGTTGGAGCGTCCCCTGTTTAAACGCTCGATTGCATCCCTCGCAAAAATACTTAAACCAAGACCCAAGAAAATACTTGTACTGTTTGATGGCGGAACAACCGCCAAAGCGGCCGTAACTGAGGCCTTTGATGGTGATATCGGGATCAATGTTTTTGGCGTGTCTGCCAAGCTTCGGCTGATCAAAAGTTGGGTTGAGTGGAAAGTACAGATTTCACGCGCACGTCAACACGGTTATGACGCCATAATAATGGGCTTGTATCACACCATTACGGATGTACATGGGAAGAACATCCCTGCAGATGAGGTGATGAGCTGGACGGTGGAAAATTCAAAGATACCCCTTTTCTCTTTTTGGGATTTCAGTGTTGGAAAGGGAAAGACAGCAGGTGGTCTCGTTTTGAGTGGTGAAGAGCAGGGGCGGTTAGCAGGCTCAATCGCCGGACAGATACTGACCGGTGCAGAACCCTCCAAAATCTATCCAAAGACGGCAGAACAGGGGCGCTATTTATTTAGTAAAAGTATGTTGAATCGCTATGGATTGGTCCTGCCTGATTCGATAAGCATGCTCAGTACCCTAACTGACTAAACCTATAACACACTGAGGAATAATATTATGAGTAAAGGCACTGTAAAGATGAGCATGCGCATGGTGTTGTCTGTTTCTTTAATCGTGTTTGGCGTTCTGGCTGGGTATCTGGCACTGCACTATGTTGACGCACGCGCTGAATTGATCAAAAGCTTGACAGGCGTCGCCGAGTCAACGGCAAGTCGTCTGTCAAAACAGATCGCGGCACCACTCTGGTCTATCAATGAGCAGCAGGTGAATGCGACCATCAATTCTGAAATGTCACAGAGTGAACTATCGGCTATTGAAGTTATTGACCCAGTAGATAGCCGGGTGCTTTTCCAAAAAGTGAGAGAATCAGGTCGTTCCGGTTTTCTGTTGAGTGAGCGTGATGCCGTTGTGATGAGCAAAGAGGTCCTGACAGATGCTGGGGAGCATATTGGTACGGCGGTTGTTCATATCTCGCTTCCTTTCATGAAGGCTCGTTTAACGGATGAAATGAGTAAGCGTGCCATAGAGTTGGCAATACTCGGTATTATTTTAATATTCGCCTATCTGTTGATACTCCAGTTGTTCATGGTTATGCCTTTAAGGCATGCTGCACAGGCGGTTCGCTCTACATCAGTAAATGAGTTAAATGATCTGATCCAATCCAATCGTAATGGTGAACTGGGTGGTCTTCTTTATGCGCTGGATGATTTACAGAAAAGGCTGAGGATGGCCCACAACCAGAGCGGTCATTGATATGCATAGCAGACTCACAATCAAACATAAACTTATACTGGTGATCGTTTTTACCTTGCTTGGTATTGCAATACAGGGTGTGGTGACCTTTGGTGTATTGGATGACATGAACAAGGCGTCTGATCGCCTGGCTTCATCACAACAGGCTGCACAAGTCATTGCCAGTATACAGGCAGAGGTGCTTACCCTGACTCTGCAAAAACAGGGTCTTAATACGGGGAATGCAACGGATTATTTGAATAGTGTTAAGCAGCTTCAGAAAGAACAAAAACAGCAGATAGCGCTAATATCAAAATTGGTCAACTCTGCTGAACTGAGTGGAAAACTGGATGGAATGAAACAGCTTCTGGAGCGCTATCTGGATCAGCTTGTGCAATGGCATCAAATTCGAATGACGCTGGGATTGAATGATGCATCCGGTTTGCTGGGTGTTGTGCGTGAAAAGGCCGCCGCTGCTGAATCACTGGTCAAAGGCTTTTCGGAAATGGAACGGACGCTGGCAAAAGTGATAGAGGTCGAGAAAGATAATCTTGGCAGCAGTCAACCTTCGGATGGGACGCTGTTTAACCAAGCCATGGATGAACTTAAAAATCTGATTGTCGAGTTAGAGTTTGAAGAGACCTTTATGCCAGGTATGGACGCTTATGCACTTGCTTATGGCCCGGCATTGGAAAGCTATACTGAACTAAAATCTATTGATCAATCCCTACTGGCAGCACTCCCTAAGATCGAAAGTGTTGTTATAGATGCCGCCGCATTTATTAATAAAGAGCTATTGGCGACTGCACGGAACAGTTCAGACAAGGTAAGCAGCGATGCCCGTTATACGCTGGTGATAGCCGCAATCATCACCGCCGTACTGCTCGTAATGCTACTTTTTGCCATCGGTAGAATTATTACTAAAGGGCTTTCTGAAACAGTTGATCTCCTCACACGGATTGCTGAAGGCGACTTGACCGCCAGACTCTCTGGCTATGAAAAGAGCCGGGATGAATTCGGCCAGCTAGTACTCGCGGCCAATGGTATGGCAGCGCGTCTAGGCCAAGTAGTTCATCAAGCGGATGATGCCAGTATCGAGATGGCCGGGGTTTCACAAATACTGACCGATTCAACAGCACGGTTAGTCTCGGTTAATCAACAGATTGCTGATCAGACACAACAGGTCGCTGCAGCTTCTGAGGAGATGAGTGTTACCGCCAATGAAGTGGCAAGAACAATCAATGATCTCAATCGATCAGCCAAGAAGACCTCTGATGCGGGCGTAGACAGTACCCGTTTGGTCGGGCGTACCGAAGAGGCTATTCAGGATATATCCCGGGTGGTCAATGGTGCTGCGGATATGGTCAATGCGCTAGGAGATCGCTCAAATCAGATTGGTATGGTCGTCGATGTTATCAATGAGATTGCAGAACAGACCAATCTGCTTGCGCTTAATGCAGCGATAGAAGCTGCACGTGCTGGAGATGCGGGCCGCGGATTTGCTGTGGTCGCTGACGAGGTGCGCAATTTGGCCACCAAGACAGTACAGGCGACTACGCAAATCACTACAGCTGTAGAAGAGATACAGCGTGGCAGTCGTGATGCGATGGAGGCCATGGATCATGGTCAACAGGCCGCTGCCCGAGGCGTCACTCTTGGCGAAGAGGCCAAGAGTTCTATGGAGGAGATCAGGATCCAAACGGCAAAGGCCTCAGAGCGCACAGAACAGATTGCCACGGCCATAGAGCAGATGAGCGCGACCATTCGTGAGATCAGCAAAAGTATTGAACAGGTTGCGGCGGAAGTCGGTGACAGTCAGGGTGCTGCCAGTGATATCGCCCAAACGACGCATGCTGTTGCAGAGAAGGCCGAGACGTTACGCGCGGTTACTGGCATGTTTAAGACCTGAGCAATGGTAGTTTTAAAAAGCTACCTTCAAACGGCACAACACTCAGGTTTAGATTCTGTCAACATCCCACGATGCTCGATAAAGTCTATAATTTCCTGTACGCCTTGGCCTGTCTTCATATTTGAAAAGACAAACGGATTTGTCTTGCGCATGCGAAGTGTATCTTGCTCCATGACTTCCAACGATGCGCCGACATAGGGGGCCAGGTCGATTTTGTTGATGATCAACAGATCAGAGCGGGTAATGCCAGGGCCTCCCTTGCGCGGCATTTTTTCTCCCTCGGCAACGTCCAATACATAAATAGTCAGATCTGCCAGTTCAGGACTGAAGGTGGCACTGAGGTTGTCGCCACCACTTTCAATGAAAACAATATCCAGATCGGGGAAACGTTCGCAGAGATCTTCAACGGCGGCCAGGTTCATTGAGGCATCTTCCCGGATGGCCGTATGGGGGCAGCCGCCTGTCTCTACACCAATGATGCGCGCTTCATCCAGTGCTTTATTATGCATGAGGAACTTGGCATCCTCCTGGGTGTAGATGTCATTGGTGACTACAGCAAGTTGATACTGATCACGCATCGCCTTACACAGGACCTCCAGCAGTGCGGTTTTACCAGAACCCACCGGGCCGCCGACGCCTATTCTCAAAGGTGTGTTTGTCGTTTTCATAGTGACCTCTCTTTAGGATCTGTAAATACGGGTGTATTGAGTTTCATGCAGGGTGCTGGCAATTGCCAATGCTGGACAAGCGTTACCGATGGAATCGTCTTCTATTTGTAGACCGGTCTTAACAATGTCTGGGATGTGGGTCGTCAATTGGGCAATGATTTTCTGTCCCGCGGTCTGTCCCAGTGGCACGATCTTGACTCCGGCCAGGGTGATATTCTCAAGCCAGCCCCAAATAAAACCAGCTGCCGCCGCCGCAAGGGGGATGTTCCAAAAGTGCGCGGCCTGGGCGAATCCTGTTGATTGACACCCTTTGATCAGAGGCGCTATTTCTTTGGGAACTGCAATGCCCAGTTTTGGTAACAGGCTTGCCAGTGCCCGGCCACGATTGCGTTCTTCCTCCCGCAGTTCCCGTGTCTCCCGGGATGCGATCAGATAGTGACTCCAATAGGTCAGCGCCTCGAACTCTTTTTCATCAATGGCCTTATAGAGACGGGCAAGAATGGGGATCTCCAAGTGCACCATATTGGTGGTCAATAGGTCGTCAAGCCATTCCATAAGTTGTGCTTCGTTTGTCACCCAGCCGCACTCAACAGCCCACTCCAAACCCTGTGAGTAGGTGAATCCACCAATGGGCAGTGATGGACTGACGAGATGCAGTAGCCGCAATTGCGCAAGCGTACAATCAGTGGTGACCATGGTGATGACCTTGATGTCCCTTTTCTGCACTGCCACCATAGGCACCCGGTTCAGGTTCAAAGGGTGCGGTAGAGACGGTTACTTCAAGCCCCAGTCCACGCAGCATTTCATCTAAAACATGGTCGTGCAGGTAGCTGATGCGCCCTGGTTCAATTTGTATTGAGACGTGACGATTACCCAGGTGATAACAGGCTCTCGATAGCAGATGTGCATCATCACTCATGATGGATGAGACAGGCTCTTCAGCCGCTTTGACTAGAATGATCAGGCCATCTTCGGAACGTAACATTTCGCCATCTTTCAACGTTGTACCGCGCTGTAAAAAAAGCCCGGCGTCCTGCCCGTTATCCAGAGTCACCCGCAATCGGCTTTTGATGCGATGCTGCAGGGGGAGAGTGAGCGTGGCATCGAATTGGTCGCTGCTGATGGTTTTTTCAGTGAGCTTAATCATAATAAATCTCTACTCAATGTGTTGATCTGGAATTGTGCAACCTAACTGTCGATTTACCTGTCGGGCTAAAATAAAAAGTAGCGCTGCGCCATAGGTAAGCGTTCTGCCGGTTCACAGGTGAGTAATTGCCCATCTGCCCTTACCTGATAGGTTTGTGGATCCACTTCAATTTCAGGTTGATAACTGTTCAGCCGCATATCGCTTTTTGTGACTGTCCGACAATTATTCACCACACCAATCAGTGACCTGAGCCCGAGTTGTTCCGAAATACCGGCTGTATATCCCGCCTGTGAGAGAAACGTCATGCGCGTGGAGAGACGGGCCGTTCCCAATGCCCCAAACATGGGTCGATAGTGCACCGGTTGTGGTGTGGGAATGGAGGCGTTGGGATCACCCATGGGTGCGGCGGAAATCATGCCGCCTTTTATGATCAGGCTCGGTTTGGTACCAAACATAGCTGGCTTCCAAAGTACCAGGTCGGCCAGCTTGCCTACTTCTACTGACCCAACTTCATGTGAAATGCCATGGGTAATCGCCGGGTTGATGGTGTATTTGGCAATATAACGTTTGGCCCGAAGGTTATCATTTCTGGCGCTGTCACCCGCCAGGCTCCCGCGTTGTTCTTTCATCTTGTGCGCTGTCTGCCAGGTACGGGTAATCACCTCACCCACACGTCCCATCGCCTGGGAGTCAGAAGCGATCATGGAAAATGCCCCGAGGTCATGCAGGATATCTTCAGCCGCAATGGTTTCACGACGGATGCGTGATTCTGCAAAGGCCACATCTTCTGCTATGTTCGGATCAAGGTGATGACAGACCATCAGCATATCGAGATGTTCATCAATGGTGTTGATCGTATAAGGGCGTGTTGGATTGGTGGAGGAGGGTAATACATTCGATTGACCGCATGCCTTGATGATGTCAGGTGCATGCCCGCCACCTGCGCCTTCGGTGTGATAGGTGTGAATGGTACGGCCCTTCATTGCCGCCAGCGTGTGCTCAACAAAGCCAGATTCATTCAGTGTGTCCGTGTGAATGGCAACCTGTACGTCGAATTGATCAGCCACCGTCAAGCAGTTATCAATGGTGGCCGGTGTAGTGCCCCAGTCTTCATGCAGCTTAAGACCAATAGCTCCGGCCACTACCTGTTCTTCCAGGGGGAGGGGCAGGCTGGCATTGCCCTTTCCAAGAAAACCGATATTCATGGGCAAGGCTTCTGCTGACTCCAGCATGCGATGGATATGCCAGGGGCCGGGTGTACAGGTGGTGGCGTTGGTACCCGTGGCCGGACCGGTGCCACCCCCGAGCATGGTAGTGACGCCTGACATCAGTGCATCGTCCACCTGTTGTGGACAGATGAAGTGGATATGGGAATCGATACCCCCTGCCGTAAGGATGTTGCCTTCTCCGGCTATCGCTTCGGTACCGGCGCCAATGATGATATTCACACCCGGTTGGATATCTGGATTACCGGCCTTGCCAATGGCACAGATGCGACCGTTTTTGATACCTACATCGGCTTTGACAATGCCCCAGTGATCAAGGATCAGCGCATTGGTGATGACGGTATCCACCACCTCATCTGCGGGGCGCTGGCCCTGGCCCATGCCATCGCGGATCACTTTTCCTCCGCCAAATTTTACTTCGTCGCCATAGCGGGTATGGTCATGTTCCACTTCGATCAGCAGTGCTGTGTCTCCGAGCCGTACGCGATCGCCGGTGGTAGGACCGTACATCTCGGCATAGGCTTGATTACTGATGATTGCCATTGATTAATCCTCCAGGTTGCCCATCACGGCACCGTTAAAACCGTAGACCTTGCGGTCGCCTGCATAAGCTACCAGGGTCACTTGACGGGTTTGGCCAGGCTCAAACCGAACGGCCGTACCGGCGGCAATGTCCAGTCGAAATCCCCAGGCCATGCCGCGGTCAAATGTCAGTGCCGGGTTGGTTTCGGCAAAGTGGTAGTGGGAACCCACCTGGATTGGGCGGTCGCCCGTATTGGCCACTGAAAGCGACACTGTCTCTCTACCACTATTAAGTTCTCGATTGCCGGGTTCAGCGATGATCTCTCCTGGAATGATGGCGTCTGTCTGAATATCCTTTGTTGGCAGGATCGGGTCGTGTACGGTGACCAGCTTGGTGCCATCGGGAAAAGTGGCTTCCACCTGTACGTCATGGATCATGCTGGCGACACCTTCCATGACATCCTCGGTAGTGAGTAGCGTGCGGCCGTAATCCATCAACTCGGCAACAGTCCTGCCATCCCGTGCACCTTCCATGATCGCTGCACTGATATAGGCAACCGCCTCGGGGTGATTCAGTTTCACACCTCTTGCCTTGCGGCGTTCTGCCAGCAGAGCGGCGGTAAAAAGTAACAGTTTGTCTTTTTCTCTTGGTGTGAGATCCATGCAAGACTCCTCGGTGTTATGTATGCCAGATACGTGGGGTGCAGGGTGGGCGCTTGACCACGGCCGGTCTTAATGCTTTCCATAGATCGCAAAAAAGTGTGCGGGCTGATTCCGTTGAATCGCCCAGGTAGCGTGCAATCAATAGACCGTCTATCAGGGTAATAGCCAACTCATGTTTATGGTGTTCTGGAACCAGGCTGCGAATTGACTCTACAAGGCCGGTTTCCTGAGTTGTGGCATAGAGCGTTCCGAACACTGGCTGGCCCCTCAGTTTGGCGCATGAGAAGAGATCCTTCTGGTCTTTTATCACCAGCCGTTCATGCAGTAACGGCAAGCCATCACGAAATAGGCTGAAGCGGAAGCGTGCTTCGCCATGATCGAAGGACTCTTGCACGCTGGGTCGTCCAAGACAGTTGATCTCCCAGCCGATGAAGGTCGCATCGCCTTTGAGATGAACGGTAGTATGTAATTCTGATTTTGCCCCCGGGAAAAAAATATTCTCCTGCGGCAGCCACTCCAGACAGCCATCAGATACCGTGAGCGTTTGATGTTGTGATGACCAGGCTTCACTGGTTCTGTAGAACTTGGTTGCGCCAGGTGTAGTAATCAGGGCGGCGGACTTTTTACGGACATCAATGTTGATGTGTAACTGATCGCCACCGGCAACGCCGCCGGGTGGATGCAGCAGGTAAACATGACACAGATCTTGTTCGGGATAGAGTGCCCGTTGAACAGTCAGGGGTCCTTTGCGATGACGCTCTACGAGGTGTGTCTTTCCTGCGATCTTGCTGAATCCAAGGTGCAACTGGGCCAGCCAGTCACTGCTTTTTATAGCGTTGGCGGGGATTGAGGAGTGCGCGACCATCAGACCGTCAGATACTGTTTAATTAAATCATCACCGAGGTCACCCATTGCGCCGGCAGACACATTGCGACCACGATCAAGAATGCAAAAGTGATCGGCAACTTTACGTGCAAACGGAAGTTTTTGTTCCACCAGCAAAACAGTTAGGCCAATGTCACGATTGAGTCGAAGAATAATGTCGCCGATCTCTTGGACGATATTGGGTTGAATCCCTTCTGTCGGTTCATCAAGGATCAATAGTTTTGGATCGATAACCAAGGCACGCCCAATGGCCAGTTGTTGCTGTTGACCACCGGAAAGATCACCGCCGCGACGTCCAAGCATCTCTTTTAATACCGGGAAAAGTTCAAAAATGAATTCGGGAATCTGCTGGCTCTTTTCCCTTCGTGCTGGCAGGCCAATGCGCAGGTTTTCTTCTACTGTCAACGTCGGGAAGATTTGCCGGCCTTGTGGCACATAACCGATACCCAGAGGGGCTCTGCGTTCAGCAATCTGTCGGTTGAGTGATTGACCCTCGAACAGGATCTCGCCGGATCGGATGGGCAACAAACCCATGACACACTGGAGTAGAGTGGTTTTACCCACACCATTACGGCCCATCAGGCAGGTGCATTTACCCTCGACTACCTGCAGGTCAAGATCCCATAGCGTATGTGATTCGCCGTAGAATTGATTGATTTGTTCAATATTGAGCATGTTTCCCGGCCTCGCTATTCGCCCAAGTAGACTTCGATAACACGTGGATCAGCCTGAACTTCATCCATACTGCCCTCGGCCAGTACACTGCCCTGATGCAACACGGTGACTTTACGGGCAATGGAGCGAACAAAATCCATATCATGTTCTACGACGACGACAGTGTGGGTTCCCGCAAGTGAAGTCAGCAGTTCAGCGGTACGATCCATCTCTTGATGTGTCATACCGGCAACCGGCTCGTCCACTAACAGCAGTTTTGGGCTTTGCATCAGTAACATGCCAATCTCAAGCCACTGTTTCTGGCCATGGGAGAGGGCGCCGGCATAGAGATTGCGCTGTTCCTGCAGTGCGATGATCTCTAAAACTTCGTCGATTTTATCCCGCTGTATACCGTTAAGTTGTGCCGTTAGGGTAGGCCAGATACGTTTATCACCGGCCATGGAGAGTTCAAGATTTTCAAACACTGTGTGGGATTCAAATACAGTGGGTTTCTGGAACTTTCTACCGATACCGGCCTGGGCGATCTCGGGTTCACTCAACTGCATCAGATTAATATTTTGTCCGAAGAAGGCGCTGCCTTTGTCCGGCCGGGTCTTACCGGTGATGATGTCCATCATGGTGGTTTTGCCCGCACCATTGGGACCAATAATGCAACGCAGCTCACCGGCATCAATATAGAGATTCAGATCGTTAATAGCCTTGAAACCATCAAAGCTGACCGAGATATCCTCAAGGTAGAGAATGGTGCCATGGCTCAGGTCTACTTCAAGACCCGTGGTCTGCAACATAAAGTCAAACACTCGATCCCGTCGCATCACTTCACGAAGATTATCCAATGAGTTCATGATTGCGCCTCTTTTCGTTTCATCAGACCAATCACACCTTTCGGCAGGAGAATGGTGACCAGTACAAAGAGTGCGCCCAATGCAAACAGCCAGACCTCCGGTAGTGCGCCAGTCAGATAGGTTTTTCCATAGTTCACCATGAGTGCCCCGACAGCGGCTCCATAGAGCGTGCCCCGACCACCAACGGCTACCCAGATAACCATCTCAATAGAGTTGAGTGGGGAAAACTCTCCGGGATTGATAATGCCCACTTGAGGGACATAGAGCGCTCCCGCGATACCGGCCAGTACAGCGGAAAAAGTAAAGATGGCCAGCTTTACATGTTCGACCCGGTAACCGATAAAGCGCGTACGGTCCTCGGCATCACGTACGGCCACGGCAACCCGTCCTAATCGTGAAGTAACAATAGCGCGGCAAATGATATAGCCAAGGGCAAGCATCAGTGCTGTGACGATAAACAGACCAATACGCGTGCTGTCGGCCTGCAGATTAAAACCAAGCAGCTCTTTAAAGTCGGTCAATCCATTGTTACCACCAAAGCCCATCTCGTTGCGGAAGAAGGCGAGCATTAAGGCATAGGTTAATGCTTGGGTCATGATAGAGAGATAGACGCCGGTGACGCGTGAGCGAAAAGCCAGCCAGCCAAAAACAAAAGCCAGCAACCCAGGTGCTACCATTACCATCAGTATGGCGAACCAGAACATGTCAAAGCCGTACCAAAACCAGGGGAGGGCGTCCCAGTTCAGAAAGACCATAAAGTCAGGTAGCAGGGGATCACCATAGACGCCACGGTCGCCAATTTGGCGCATCAGGTACATACCCATGGCATAGCCGCCGAGCGCAAAAAAAGCGCCGTGGCCAAGACTAAGGATGCCCAGATAACCCCAGGCCAGATCCACGGCAATTGCCAGCAGTGCGAAGGCGAGGTACTTACCCAGCAGTGTGACCGTGTAAGTCGATATGTGCAGTGGATGCCCCTCAGGCAACAGTAGATTCAGCAAAGGAATCAGTACGGTTGCCAGAGCCAGCACGGAAAGAAACAGCTGGCCACCACGATCGTGTTTTATGAGGTTGATAATACGCATGCTTCAACCCTCGGCCGCCCGGCCTTTTTGCGGGAACAGTCCCCTGGGCCGTTTCTGAATAAAGAGAATAATGAACACCAGTACCAGGATCTTGGCCAATACCGCACCCGACCAGGGTTCAAGAAACTTGTTGGCAATGCCCAGTCCCATACCACTGACCAGTGTCCCCCATAGATTGCCCACACCACCAAATACGACCACCATAAAGCTGTCGATAATGTAGGCCTGCCCGAGATTGGGTCCTACATTGGTCAGCTGACTTAAAGCAACACCTGCTATGCCTGCAATACCTGAGCCCAGGCCAAAGGTCATGGCATCAACCCATTCGGAACGGACACCCATGGCACGGGCCATGGCGCGGTTCTGCGAGACTGCTCGCACTTGAAGTCCCAGCACACTTTTTTTCAATACCAGATATAAAACACCGAATACCAACAAGCAGAATGCAATGATGTAAAGTCGGTTTAGCGTAAGTGATAACGCACTGTTGATCTCCCAGCTACCGCTCATCCATGTTGGCGTTTCGACAGAACGATTAAGTGGTGAGAAAATGGTACGCACGGTTTGCTGTAGAATGAGGCTGATACCAAAAGTGGCCAGCAATGTCTCAAGTGAACGTCCATAAAGAAAACGGATCACGCCACGCTCGATCGCAATGCCAACCAATCCAGAGATGACAAATGCGGCGGGTATGGAGAGCAATAAAGAGAGGCCAATGTCATTGGGTAACAGCAGTTGCATGACATAGGTGGTGTAGGCGCCAATCATGATCAATTCCCCATGGGCCATATTGATGACGCCCATAACACCAAAGGTAATCGCGAGGCCAATGGCTGCCAATACCAGAACCGATCCGAGGCTGAGTCCAAAAAATATATTTTCTACCAGACTATATAGCTGCAACTTGGCTTGGATGTTATCAAGCACTTGTTTAATATCGGCAGCAAAGGCCTTGTCAGTCGTCTGCTGTTGCAGCTTCCTCAGGCCATTACGGACAGCGGGATGTATGTTTCCATCAAGGACTGCTACTGCGGTGAGGCGTTCATTCTTGTCTCCCGAGGTAAGTTTTCCCAGGGCGATGACAATTTCCATCGCCTCACGAATTTCAGGAACTTGTTCATCAATGAGTAGGGTCTGTATCAGTGTCGCACTTTCCGCTGAGGGGTTATCCAGCATTTGATTGACTGCGGCTAAACGCTTATCGGCAAGGGGATTACGCAGATCCATCATGGCCAATACATTGCGGATTTGACTGCGCATTCTGTTATTCAGTGAGATTTTCTTGGCAGCGCTTTTTTTGATTGGTCCGATGTCTTCATGGGTAAGTGCATTGGTTGCAGTAAGAGGCTCTGCATCTGGTGCAAGTATGATGAGTTTTTTGTCTCGCTTAAGATAGTAAAGGCGGCTTTCCTGCAGGGCGATCAGTATCTTTTCGGCCTGTTCGCTTCCCTCCGCTTCAAGTAATTCAATTGCTCGGTACTTATCCGTAAACTTTTTAGATTTAAGTAACTCTGCCGCATCTGCTATGGGATGGCCACTTGCGTAGGTTGGATTAAGCGATACCACAGTGATACCTATAATAAGCAGTATCCACGTTATTAGCTTCGCCATAGGTTTACTCGTTAAGTCTGTGTCACTGAATCTCAGAAGTAAAACTCAGCGTTTTAGTACTGTGTTCGTGGGTGGTTTGAGCAAGCCGGCCATGCCAGACCGGCTTGCATAACAAACGCTGGTAGTGAAAGTTATTCGTAATTCTGGCCTGAACATTTGGCCGTTTTTACGTTGTAGTTGCCGCACGATAGTGGCGCTCTCCAGTCGGAGATGATGTCCTTCGATCCTGGGAGGTAGTCTGACCAAGCATCACCTGCAACCAATCCTGACGTCTGCCATACCACCTCAAACTGACCGTTACCCTGAATCTCACCGATCAGCACGGGCTTGGTCACATGGTGGTTAGGCAGCATGGATGAGTAGCCTCCGGTCAGATTGGGAACAGAGACGCCGATAATGGCTTCCTGAACAGCATCTGAATTCGTCGTGCCAGCTTTCTCAACGGCCTTAACCCACATATTGAAGCCGATATAGTGTGCCTCCATTGGATCGTTGGTTACACGTTTATCGTTTTTGATGAAGGCTTTCCACTCGCTGATGAAATTGCTGTTGGCCTCGTCATCCACGCTCATGAAATAGTTCCAGGCGGCGAGATGTCCAACCAGTGGTTTTGTATCGATGCCGGAAAGCTCTTCTTCTCCCACTGAGAAGGCAACCACAGGGATATCCTCGGCAGAGAGGCCTTGGTTACCCAGCTCTTTATAGAAAGGGACGTTAGCGTCACCGTTGATGGTGGAGACAACAGCGGTCTTCACACCCGTGGAGCCGAACTTCTTAATATCGGAAACGATGGATTGCCAATCTGAATGACCGAATGGGGTGTAGTTGATCATGATATCTTTATCCGCCACGCCTTTTGCTTTCAGATAGGCTTCGAGGATTTTGTTGGTGGTACGGGGATAGACATAGTCTGTACCCGCCAGCACCCAACGTTTTACACCAATATCATTCATAAGGTAGTCAACGGCAGGAATGGCCTGCTGATTGGGGGCCGCTCCGGTGTAGAAGACATTTTTGGAGGACTCTTCACCTTCGTACTGAACTGGATAAAACAGTAACCCATTCAGTTCTTCAACAACCGGCAGTACCGATTTTCTTGAAACCGATGTCCAGTTACCAAATATGGCGGCGACTTTATGCTGGCTGAGTAGTTCACGACCTTTTTCTGCAAACAGAGGCCAGTTGGATGCAGGGTCAACCACTACAGGTTCCAGTTGTTTGCCGAGCAGCCCGCCTTTTTTGTTTTGCTCTTCGATCAGCATCAACATCGTGTCTTTTAGTGTGGTTTCACTGATCGCCATGGTGCCGGACAGGGAGTGCAGGATTCCCACTTTGATGGTCTCAGCAGCCTGCGCATTACTGATGCCCGCTAGGGCGATAGCCATCGAAATCAGGCTGCTTTTCAGATAACTTTTTTTCATCTCGTACTCTCCACAATCTTTAGAAGTGATGTGTTGCATGAATTTGGCACTGGAATTGCTCACTCCGGGTATACCGGGCGCCAGCTTTTTGCAGGTCTAGTCTCTACCGAGGGAACTGGAACCACCATTCGGCGTTAAGCCCAGCGGCATACGTCAAATGACGTATGGTCACCCCATCAGCGGGAATTTAGTGTAGTGCTGCCCCAAAAAGGTGCATTGCAAAATGAAAAGCGACGAGATGAAGCACAAGATGGCTACCCACCCAGTGATCAATCCAACAAAGCGCCGCTACAATCAATGGGTAGCCAATGAAACGTTGGAAGATTTTGCGCTGCGTTATACCGCAACTCGTGCACGAAAATGGTCAGATGCACGCGTGGCTAATACCGCTTTGGGTATTGTCTCCTTTCTTGCTTTAGAGGCGATCGGCGGTGCGATCACGCTGCAGTATGGATTTACCAATTCCGTGTGGGCCATTGCTGTGGTCTGCGCCCTCATTTTCCTGTTTGGGCTACCCATTTGTTACCATGCCGCCCGATCAGGATTGGATATTGATCTGCTCACCCGTGGCGCTGGTTTTGGCTATATCGGATCAACGATTTCATCGCTGATCTATGCCTCTTTCACCTTTATCTTCTTTGCACTGGAAGCCGCCATAATGTCCATGGCCCTGCAACTGCTGCTGGGCATTCCCTTGGCATGGGGCTATGTCATCAGTGCTTTGATCGTCATTCCACTGGCCACCCATGGCATTACCCGGATCAGTCGTTTTCAGTTGTGGACACAACCTTTATGGTTATTGCTGCAGCTCGCGCCCTTGCTGTTCATTCTTTATCACCATGGTGAGGCCGTTAGGGACTGGACTGAATTTACCGGTCTTGACCAGGCAGGTGAAGGCGGCTTCAACCTGCTGTTGTTTGGTGCAGCGGCCGCGGTCATTTTTCCGTTGATTGCCCAGAATGGTGAACAGGTGGATTTTCTGCGCTTTTTACCGAAGGAGCAGGAGGGTTCGGGTAAATGGTGGTTGGCACTTACCCTTGCAGGGCCGGGATGGACGCTGTTCGGCGTGATCAAGTTACTGGCAGGTTCGTTTCTCGCGGTGCTGGCGATCCAGCAAGGGGTTGCTGCTGAACTTGCCGATGATCCCTCGCATATGTATCGGGTTGCCTTCAGCTATATAACCGTTCATCCAGAGGTGGCGCTGGTTTTGACGGCTACCTTCGTTATCATTTCCCAGCTCAAAATCAATGTGACCAATGCGTACGCAGGATCACTCGCCTGGTCCAACTTTTTTTCGCGTATTACCCATCACCACCCAGGTCGAATAGTCTGGCTCTTCTTCAATGTCGCCATTGCGCTTCTGTTGATGGAGTTGGGGTTGTATCAGGCCTTTGAAAATATCCTGATTACCTATTCTACGTTGGTACTGGCCTGGATGGGATCACTCGTGGCCGACTTGGTGGTCAATCGCCCATTGGGTTTGCGGCCCAGACACATGGAATTTAAACGCGGCCGCTTGTACGACATCAATCCGGTAGGGGTGGGTTCCATGGCGATTGCCTCTTTAGTCGGCATCATTGGCCAGCTTGGCATGCTTGGCCCTACCGTGAAGGCGCTTTCTCCCTTCATCTCTCTTTTTATCCCCTTTATTACCGCACCGCTTATCGCCTTTTTTACCGGTGGGCGCTACTACCTTGTGAGGGATCATAACCACACAGACACGCATCACGCGGAGCACTGTGCAATCTGTGCGAATAGTTTTGAAGGCCCGGATATGATCGATTGCCCGGTTTATGGGGGCGATATCTGCTCGCTCTGTTGTGCCCTTGACGCCAGTTGCCGTGACCGTTGCAGGCCAAAAGCCCATCTGCAGGCACAATTGGTCCAACTCATTACCCGGCTTTTTCCCCGTGTGCGCCGGTTACCGTTTAATCCAACGGTGGTTCATTTCCTTGTGATCCTGGTGATGACCAGCTTACTCATTGCCGGACTGTTCTACATTGTCTATCGCTCCGGTGATTATGCTTCAGTTCAACAAGCGGCGATTGCAGGGGCTGCATTGAAAAAGACATTTTTGTTGCTGTTTATTGTTAATGGCGTGCTGGTATGGCTCTACGTATTGGCACAGGATAGTAAACGAAAGGCGCTGGATGATTCACTCCATCGCGCAGATCAGCTGCACCAAGAGGTCGCCGCACATAAAAAGACAACCAGGCAACTACAGGATGCCAAAGAGGTGGCCGTGACCGCCAATCAGGCAAAGAGCCGGTACTTGTCGGGCGTCAGTCATGAGTTGCGAACACCGCTTAACACGGTGCTGGGCTATGCACAGTTATTGAAAGCCGATGTGCAATTAGCGGCACGGAATCGTAAGGCGGCCGAGGTGATCCATCGCAATGGTGAACACCTTTCTGATGTTATTGAGGGATTACTGGAGATTTCAAAAATTGAGGCCAGGCGTATCGACATACTGCGTGATGAAGTGAATCTGCGCATGTTAGTTGATCAGTTGGCTGAGACCTTCACCGTGCAGGCTCAGTCAAAGAATTTACAGTTTGATTATCAGTGTGATGCTGATCTCCCCAACTGTGTACTGACTGATGAAAAGCGTCTTCGACAGATTCTTATGAATATGCTTTCCAATGCTGTCAAGTATACCCAGACTGGTAAGGTGCAATTTCACATCAGCTATCGAAACGAGGTAGCGAAATTCTTTGTTAATGATACGGGTATTGGTATTAAAGAGGTGGACAGGGAACGCATCTACGCCCCATTCGAGCGTATCCAGAATGAAGAGACGCGCTTTGTAACGGGTACCGGTTTGGGACTAACCATCTCACGACTGCTTTGCACCTTAATGGGTGGCGACCTCTCCCTTAAAAGCGAGTTCGGTCAAGGCAGTGCCTTTACGTTTGCCGTCATGTTGCCCTTTGTCTATAAACCTACCCGTCCGGTTGTTTCTAAACAACGCATACTTGGCTATACCGGAGAACGAAAAAGACTCCTGGTGGTGGATGATGAGCCTTGGCATCGTGCGCTAATATGTGATTTCCTGACCCCGCTAGGATTTACCCTGCTTGATGCGGAGAGTGCGCAACAAGGATTGCAGCTTGCTGAAGAGAACGTTATCGATCTGTTCCTGCTGGATGTGCGTATGCCATTAATGGATGGTTGGGAGCTTGCGCAGAGGCTGCGCAGCCGCAGTGTAGATGCACCGATATTTATGCTCTCGGGTAATGCAATAGAAACTCAACGTGAAGAATTCACCAGCCGACTGCATAATGAGTATCTGATTAAGCCGATTAATTTGGAGAGCCTGCTAGAAAAGATTGGTGCGGCCTTGAATCTGCAGTGGGTTTTTGATCTGGACGCTGTGGACGCATCACAGAAAATACTGGCTATTTCGGAAGCAGAGGAGAGTGCACCTCAACGAGCCGATCTGGATGAATTGATATCCATGGCGAAAATTGGCTACCTCAATGGGGTACTGGAAAAATTGGATGAGCTGGAAATGAGATACAGCAATTCTACTCATCTGCGCTATCTCAAATCTCGCGCCGAGGCCTGTGACTTGGAAGGACTGATCCGTACTATCAGAGCGTTCAATTATGCCACTTGATCGAAGTAATCCCATTGTATTGGTAGTCGATGACTCGCCCGATTCTCTGGGCATGATTCATACGGCATTGCAGACTGGAGGGTACACTGTTCTTGTAGCACTTAATGGAAAGCAGGCGCTGGACATTGTCGAAAGAATACAGCCAGATGTGGTGTTGATGGATGCAGTGATGCCGGTGATGGATGGTTTCGAAAGCTGCCGGCAGATGCGTAATCTGCTTCCTTTAACACCTATCTTGTTTATGACGGGTTTAACCGATCCTGAGCATATCGTAAAAGCATTTGATCATGGTGGGACTGATTACATCACCAAACCGCTTAATCCCGATGAATTACTTGCACGCATCACGGCTCACGTGCGCAGTGCACATCTGATTGGTGATGCGCGCGCGGCCTTGGACTCTGCACGACAACATGTGATCTCAGTGAATGGGAGAGGAGAGGTGTTGTGGACAACTCCGGAAGCGCGGGAGCTGCTGGCGGGTAATGGCATTGAGGTAGCTGTGGGTGAGTTTCGTTTTAGCAGTGATATTATGGCTTGGTTAGGCAGCCAGGGTCAGATGCAGGATCTGATTATTCATACCCCACAGCACCCGCTGATTATCCGCTACTTCAAAGCAGTACACGCTGATGAACACCTGCTGCGTATTGTGGATCAACATCAGTTGCTTGATGCATCAGTGCTCGAGGCTGCGCTGCCTGTGACGAAGCGTGAAGCCGAGGTGTTGCTCTGGGTTGCACAAGGTAAGACCAATCGTGAGATCGGTGAGATACTGACGCTGAGTCCACGCACGGTCAATAAACACTTGGAACAGATCTACAGTAAGATCCAGGTAGATAATCGCGCGGCCGCCACTTCGATTGCCATTCAATCCCTGTTAGGTATGTCGGTATAAGATAAAAAAGAACGCTGGGCCGAATGGCACTTACTTAAGCTCAACTGTAGTAGTTCAGACTTGATCTGACACTTCGCTTGAAAAAGAGAGGGTTACCAGTTTTGATGGAAGTGCGAACTTTCAATCGAAACACAAAGAGGTAACCCTCATGATCAATAGTAACG
>NZ_VMNH01000011.1 GCF_007625115.1 Sedimenticola selenatireducens
CACTATCTGTCTCAAGGAGAGCGAACATGGAGATCAATGCATTACCCAAATACGACATGAGCGACAACCCGACCAGCTGTTGCCCGCGTTTTCATCCTGAGGGTTGGGATAATCAGGCGCTACACTTCAAAGACAAACTGTTTGTACGCGCAACCACTAACAGCCTCTTCCACATGCCCATCAACATGGGTTCTGTTTTTGCAAAAACATTGGGCGCCATCGAAAAGGCCGAAGCCACCAGCGACACTGATTTCATAGTCCTGTCACATGACCCTTCGGCTTGGCGTGCCGAGCACCTGTTTGCCGTCACAAAAGAGGTTCCAGAACAGGAGATGGTACGTCTATCCGGGGATTATTTAACGAAAGTATTTGAAGGGCCCTATAAAAACATGGGGCAGTGGGACAAAGCGATGCGGGACTTTGTGAAACAACAAGGCAAGCAGACAAAAAAGAGTTACTTCTTCTATACCACCTGCCCGAAGTGTGCCAAGTTTTATGGGAAGAACTATGTGGTGGCGGTTACACAAGTGCAGTAGTTTGACTTGCCGGAATGTATGATTGGAAACATACCTTATCCAGCGCCAATGACGATCATTGCCGATATAAACCACGAATCAAAGCGGGTATCTCACTCGGATGCATCACCGTATGGTGCGGCGTGATACCCAGCTCAGCATCCAGTGGTTGCTGGTGCTGTACCCATACAGAGGTGATGCAGCTACCCTGCGCACCCGCTATATCTGCTGCCAGACTATCGCCTACATGAATAGCTTCATGCGCTTCACAGTTAGCCAACCGTAGGGCCTTTTCAAAAATGGAACGCGCCGGCTTCTCTTCTGGCTCCTGACCACCGATGATAATATGATCCACATGGGCCGATAGATTTACCGCCTCAATCTTTGGGATTTGGGAAAATTCAGGGCCGTTGGTAATCACTACGGTAGTGAATAGCTGACGGGCCTCTGCAAGAAACGCTAAAATTCCCGGAAAATAATCAAAGGCTTCAAGACGATCCCGGTCAAACTGATCCTGTAGCGCTTGAGCCTCATCATCACTCACCGTCGCCACTCCCTGTTCAATCAACAGATCTCTAATCAACTGCAGTCGAAAGGCGTCTTCGCCTTGTTGCTGGATAATGGGTAAATAGCGCACTCGCTGGTCGTCACGCCATAAGCGATATATACCATCCAGATAACCGTTAGCAAACAAATCACCTTCAATATCGAATACAGAACCTACCGACTTCGCGAGTAACGCCTTGGCAAGATTATTGGCCTTTCTGGTATCACAGAGGGTTTCATCTAAATCGAGAAAAAGGGCTTTAAGCATAGTGAAGCTATTTCAATCACACTCGATCTTGCAATTATTGGCATCACCATCACAACTTGCACGTGTAACAACTGCAGAACTCGGTGCAGCACCAACCCTGCAAACATTACGAGTACGCATACTCAACGAAACACCTTTCTGATAATTGCAGGTTATTTTATACAAACCATTCGTCTGTGAAATTGCGACACTGGAGGGTTTTCCATTGCTGATCTCACTAGCTGGCGCATTACAAGTCACATAGCCCATAAACTCGCCGTCAAATGACTCCCAGAGCGCACTGTATTTTTTTTGCTTGAATTCAGCGTATTTTTCACACTCCATAGAATCTTTTAACTGCGGATCACACTCCAGCCCAAATGTTCTTTTGAACATGTTTTTTATTTCATCTTCCGTGACGCACTCACCAACCTGTTTTGCCTGTGACATATCTGGACAGAGTAATACTGTTCCCGCCAGCACATTACTGGTAGCAAGGGTTAAAGCCAACGTTATTATCAGGGTAATTACTGAATACTTCACAGGTCTCTCCAGGATCAAATCACATGAACGGCAATGGTAGGAAGGTTGCGCAGCTATTACAAGATAAATAGCATTTTCACTACTTTTTCGGATGATCCTACTGAGACAATTCCCCTGACGGCTTAGTTCAAGGAGGTGAACCTGTTTCTAATAAAACCTATCAACCACCTGCAGTAAGATCCGTTTGGGATTCGGCTCAATCTTCGCTGGGGAGTAACTTGGTATCGTTAAACTCGGTTTCATCCCACTCGGATTGATCATCGGGAAAGTCCGCCAGAGGACCAATCGCCGCCTTGTCACGCTCAAACATTGGACCACTCTGCATGTAGAGGCTGATCAGCCGGGCCACCGCTACCAGTGATTTTTCATGGGTTCGTTCATAACCGTGGGAACCATCCAGTGCAAAACAGATCAGCGCAGTACGGATATCATTACCCGCCTCCACTGCTGCTGCAGCGTCCGAGCGATAATAATTAAATACATCCCGCGAGTGCTCGATACCGTAGGTCTGGGATATGAAGATGAGTCGCCGGGTCAGATACCAGTCGAAGGGACCACTCGAGTCCTGCATGGTAATGGTTACACCGTACTCTGATGTATTCTGACCCGGTGCAATGGTCCCGTTGTCGACCGCTAACAGCTCCGCCACATCGCCGTGCAGAATATGCGAGGCCCCGGCACCGGTCTCTTCCGATATAGTAAACAGTAAGTGGCAATCCATCGGCAGCTCAGCCTTTGCCTCCAGCACCGCCTTGGTAGCCGTTAACAGGGCAGCAACCCCCGCCTTGTCATCCAGAAAGCGCGAGACCCAAAAGCCGTTTTTCAGAAACTCCGGCTGAGGATCGACAGCAATCATGTCGCCAGTGTGAATCTCAAGCTGCTGCAGATCCGCCTTGCTGGCTACCTGTTCATCAAGTCGTAATTCCAGGTTTGACCAGCTTGCCTCCTGGCTATCCACCTGTTTGCCAAACACGTGCCCTGACGCCTTCAACGGCATCAGGGTGCCGCGATACTGCCGCCCACCATCAGAAAACAACGTCACCCGCGCCCCTTCGGCAGAACGCGCCGGCCAAGTCCCCACCGAAACCACCTCCAAACGACCATTAGGCTTAAGGTTCTTGACCATCGCACCCAGAGTATCCAGATGCGCGGCAATGGCACGATCGGGTGAATGTACCTTACCAGGAAGATTGGCACGGATCGCCCCTCGCCGGGTCACCTCATAGCTAACACCCAACTCATTGAGCTTTTCGCAAACATACTGCACCACATTGTCAGTCATACCGGTCGGGCTGGGGACTTCAAGCAGACCCAGCAAAGTGTCGCGCAGGAATTGACGATCGATATCAATAGCTTTCATAACGGGTTCTCAAGGAGCGGTCGGCGGTCTGTGGAAACAGCATGTCCAGCATGCGTTCAGCGGTGGGTTGGGGTTCGTGGTTGGCAAGGCCCGGGCGTTCATTGGCCTCGATAATGGCGTAACTTGGCTGATCTGCGGATTCGACAATAAAATCAAGACCAACCAACGGCATACCCAGAACCTGGGCCGCCTCTACTGCTGCATCGCGCAGTATCGGGTGCAACTCTGCGGTTACATCATGCAGGGTGCCACCCGTATGCAGATTAGCGGCCTTACGCACCTGGATCTCCACTCCATTGGGTAAGATCTGCTCCATCTCGTAGCCGGCATTGCTGACGCAGCGCTGGGTTTCATCATCCAGCGGGATACTGCTTTCGCCCTGGGTAGCACTGCTGCGCCGGCGGCTCTGCTTCTCTATCAAGTGACGCACGGTATTGGCACCGTCCCCCACAATAGAAGCGGGACGCCTGATCGCGGCCGCCACAACTTCGTTGTTAATAACGAGAATGCGCAGATCCTCGCCCACCACAAAGGACTCACCCAGTACCTTGTCGCACAACTTGGCAGCAGTATGGAAGGCTTGCGCGGTCTCATCCGGCGCCCGAAGATCGACAAACACGCCGGCACCTTGCTCTCCCCGGGCCGGCTTGATCACCACCCGCGGGTGGCGGGAGAGGAACTCCAGGGCATCGCTTTCCGATTGCAGCTCCTGCTGATCTGGTACTTTGAGTCCAGCCCGTTGCAGGAAGCGCCGCGTGGTCGATTTATCATCGCAGCGACTCAAGGCCACCGCACTGGTCAGTTCGGTGAGGGATTCGCGACAACTCACTGTCCGGCCACCGAGGCTCAGATCAAAAAAACCACCCGATGCATCGACGATATCCACTGCGATACCCCGGCGACAGGCCTCATCCACAATGATCTGGGCATAGACATTGAGTGACTCCTCGCTACGCGGTCCGACGTAAAGCTGTTCGTTAATGACGTTCTTAGTCTTTACGCAATAGACCGGCACCTGATAGAAACCCAGCGACTGATAAAGCCGTATCGCTTCAGCATTATCGTGCATCACCGAAAGATCCATAAAGGCACGACCCGCTTGCTTAAACTCTTGTGCCAACCAGGTCACCAGCGCCCGGCCGATACCGGGGTGCAAACACTGTGGATCCACCGCCAGGGCCCATAGACTACAGCCGTTATCGGGATCATCAAAAGCTCGGTAATGATCGACCCCAGCCACGCAGCCGATTACATCCCCCGACTGCTGATCCACCGCCACCAGGGTCTGTAACGCCGGTTCAGACAACAGATGTTCGCTGAAGCGTGGCTTAAGCTCAACCATGCCGCGCGCCTTATAGATCCGATTGATGTGATACTCGTCCCAGCCACCGGTCAAGGCTCGAATCTGTACCCCCTCGGGTAATTTCAACTCCAGCTCTGCGGTCGGTAACTCCAACCGATAAGTCAGGGAGGGATCAATGAACAGTGCCTGGGGATCCTTCGATACCACTACGTGAGGGTCGCGTGTATACAGCGCAACATCACGCCGACCCGGTTGCTCGTTTTTCAGTTCTTGCGCCAAACGGCTATTCGAACCGAAGGTCTGGCCAAAGATCAACCGCCCCCAACCACAGTCGACCACAGTCTCCTGGGTGAGTTCAGGGGCAAGGGCGCTGGGGGGATCCCCCCAACTCTTGAGCGAGGCCATATTTTCGATTTCAAGCTGGCGTTGTGGTTTGTTCTTCCGAGTCTCCATTTCAGGCATTCCTATATCCCATGGGTTTGCAGCCACAACTCGAGCAGCGCCACCTGCCACAGCTTGGATCCCCGTAGAGGCGTGATGTGCTCCTTGGGCTCCTTGAGCAACAGGTCAACATAATTACGATTGAAAAGGTTGCGCTGGGCGCAAGCATCAGAGTGCAGTGTGTCTGCAACATAGTCCAGGTAGGGTCCCTCAATATACTTCAGGGCTGGCACCGGGAAGTAACCCTTGGGCCGATCAATGACTTGGCTGGGAATCACCTGCCACGCCACCTCCTTGAGAATCCATTTACCTTCATCGCGAACTTTCAATTCAGCGGGCATGCGACCGGCCAGTTCGACCAGTTCATGGTCAAGAAAGGGCACGCGCGCCTCCAGCCCCCAGGCCATGGTCATGTTATCCAGACGTTTGACCGGGTCATCGGTCAACATCACCGTGGTATCCAATTGCAGCGCCTTGTCTACCGGGTCACTGCCGTCGTTAAAAGCAAACCGCAGGTCGATGAATGCACCGGCGAAATCGTGATCAATAAAGTCTCCGTTGACTACCGAGCTGTACTCGGCAAAATCCCGGTCCATGAACAGGCGACTATAATCAGCGGAGGCGTTACGACTGTCGAGCAGTGGCGGGTACCAGTGATATCCACCGAACACCTCGTCTGCCCCCTGGCCAGATTGCACGACCTTAAGATGCTTGGATACCTCCTGTGAAAGCAGGTAGAAACCAATATTATCGTAGCTGACCATCGGCTCCGACATAGCACGAAAGGTCTCAGGCAGGGTCTCTAGGAGCTTGGCCGACGGCACCTCAATCTTGTGGTGATCAGTACCGAAATGCTCGGCAATCAGGTCCGAATACTTGAATTCGTCGCCCTTTTCACCACCCGCCGATTCGAATCCCACCGAAAAGGTGGCAAGGCCGGTCTGGCCCTGTTCAGCGAGCAACCCTACAATCAGGCTTGAGTCGACACCGCCTGACAACAGCACACCCACCGGCACATCAGCGACCATGCGGCGCTTAACCGCCAGACGCAAGGCCTCAAGAAGCTGCTCCTTCCAATCGTTTACGGTCAACGCTTGATCAGCGTCGCTACAGCCCACTTTCAGACGCCAGTAGCTCTCGCTCTGCTCTTTGCCCAGGCCGTCATAGACCCGAACTGTGGCAGGTGGTAGCTTCCTTATGCCTTTCAGGAGGGTGTAGGGAGCCGGTACCACGGCATGAAAACTCATGTAGAAATTGAGTGCCACCGGATCGATGGATTTATCGATACCCGGGCACTCGAGCAGTGCCGGCAGAGTCGACGCAAAGGCCAGACCGTTGGCAGTCTCGGCGATGTAGAGTGGCTTGATCCCCAGACGATCACGAGCCAGTATCAGGCGCCCCGTATCGCGCTCATGAATGGCAAAAGCGAACATGCCATTAAAACGCTTTACGCAATCGACACCCCAGGCGTGGTAGGCCTTGAGAATGACCTCGCTGTCACCTTGGGAAAAGAACCGGTAGCCCTGTTGCTTGAGTTCTTCACGCAGGGCTTGATAGTTGTATATGCAGCCGTTAAATACCATATCCAACCCGAGTTCCGGGTCGCACATCGGTTGTTGGGCATGCTCTGACAGGTCAATAATCTTTAAACGGCGGTGCCCCATAGCAATGCCATTGCGCACCAAAACACCCTCTCCGTCTGGCCCCCTGGGGGCCAGTCTTCGGGTCATACGCTCCACCAGTGAAACATCCAACTCCCCGGCATCGGGCGCGTACAGCCCGGCAAAACCGCACATATTTACTCCATTTACTTAGCTTCTATAGTTAGGGGTTGAAGTTTACACCACTAATGTTTAGAGTTCAAACTACATGGTTATTTTTGAGGAACAATAAATGACGAGCCGCTATACTGCGACCTCAACCCAATACCGAGATCTCAATTACATGCACGAGAACCTCTACTGGCAGGACGTCCTGGTCTCCCTGCGCCGCATCATTCGAGCCACCGATCTGCAGTCCAAGCGAATGGTGAAAAATTGCGGCCTAACCATCCCCCAAGTGATGGTACTGCGGGCCATCGACATGCTCGGAGATGTCACGGTCAAACGCATTTCGGATGAGATCTCACTCAGCCAGGCAACGGTCACCACCATCCTCAATCGACTGGAGGACCGTCAACTGGTTGAGCGCGTACGGAGCAAGACCGACAAGCGTATTGTCAACGCCCGCCTGACCGAATCGGGGTGTGAGATTCTGACCTCGGCACCGCCCCTGTTGCATGAAAAGTTCATTGAACGCTTCGAGGGACTTCAGGACTGGGAGAAATCCCAAATACTCTCATCCTTGCAGCGAGTCGCCAGCATGATGGATGCCGAGACCATCGATGCTGCACCACTGCTCGATATCGCCTCGCCCATCCCCCCAAAAAATAGCGCACCGTAGCACTGGGGACAGCACTTTGCTGGGCTACCACATTGCCCCTGACACTACCCAAGGGCGCACTACTCCACCAGCCTTACTACCTGACCTGGAGCGATCTGCCTCCACAAAGATTTGCACGCTTGCTATTTGAATTAAAACTAAAAGTCCTGCGGAACAACAGACCTGGCTCTTCAGTGAAGGCAAATACCTCGCACCGACTGCCAGCAACAAACGGAACGACCGAGCAGACCGCAGGCAAGTGATACTCTTGGTTATTTGCTGCTGTTTATCTTAAATAGTTCCAATATTAAAAGCTTAAATCAGTGAACAGTACAGACCATACAGGGATCGAATGACCTAACTATATGTTGCACCGCCACCGGTTCATTCTCACCTTCTCGTACAGGCGCACCGACCAGTGCCTGCTCAAGCGGACCGGTGACACCCGCTTGATCACGGGGTGAGAAGTTCCAGGTGGTGGGCGCGACGATCTGGTAGTTGAGAATACGGCCGTTCTTGATCCGCACCCAGTGGCCGAGACTGCCACGCGCGGCTTCTGTCAGACCGAATCCTTCCGACTCTCGAGTGACACCGCTGTCGACACAGAAGGGTTCTTTCGGCTTTAGCTGTCGACACCACTGCTCCATCTCAATCAGTACACGGGGTATTTCCAGCAATCTGGCGATGACGCGGTTGCGCACATTGCTGCCGCTGCTTGCTACCAGATCATTGATCAGCGGTTGCCCATCAATCAGTTGCCGTGCCAGTGCGCCCACTTCCACCACTTGCCCATCCAGACGAGGGGCTTTGCACCAGGTGTATCCGGAATCCATATCGGCATTGGGTAGTGTTACACCGTGATAGGGATGTGTTGGATCAGCCTGTCCTTCCATCCAGCTATGGCTGATATCTTCTGTGATCTTATTCGGATTCAATTCGGTTAACTGACCTTCATACCAGACACCTGATTTGAAAGTGCGCTCCCCATCCAGCGGATAGACACCGTAGCTCATGAACCGACCCGTTGTCTGGCCCAGCGTTTCCAGCCGCAGGTCCTGCGAGAGCTGCAGAAGACGACGGAAGTCACTCTGACCGGGGTCGCCTGCATCCCGCCAGTTATCGAGCTGTTGTTGATTGGTAATCTCCAGTATAGCTTCGAGTTCGGTTCCAAACAGTCGCGCTTCAAGAAAGCGTCTGAAACCAGAAATGATAGACAACAGTCGCACCTTTTCCGTGGCTTCGATACTTCGGGCACTGCCACCCGGCTGTATCCCCAAGGTGTGCGGCCACTTACCGGCCATGATCCCCATCAGGTGCATGAACTCAGCCCGGGCCTGCATGACATCAGCCGCGGCCCTGCCCTTCACCGCCTTGAAGCGTTTTTCGACTGCTTCAAACCAGGGCTCTTTGGTATAGATTGCCCGAGCAAAATCGGGCATGAAGAAGAGATAAAAATGGGTAAAGTGATCTGCCAGGTTTTCACAGGCGTGAATCAGATTGAGTGACAGTTCACCATTCATTGGGCGTTCAACACCCTGGGCATTGGCCAGTGCATCTGCCGCTGCAATAGATTGGGAAACAGAACAGATACCACAGATACGGGGGGTGTAGATGAGGGCATCGCGCGGATCCTTACCGTGCAGGATCTGCTCAAACCCCCGATACATCGGTGACACCACCCAAGCCTCACTTACCTTACCGTCGGCAATCTCCAGCTGTACCTCGAGATCGCCCTCGACTCGATTGAATGGACCGACGATGGTTCTGCTCATTATGTTCCCTTTTTCTTGGTCTGTGGTGGAACAACAATATGATCTGCTACGGCATTCTGGCGCAGTCTTTTAGGTGTTGCCGCCTTGGAGAGCGAGGCCAAGGCGACAAACCATGCCTTCGGCATATCCGATGGCAGGCCAATCGGTATGCCAGCAATCTTCGGAGTCTCCTGGAAACGATGCCCCGGCTCTTGGAAGCCCGGTGCCGTACAATTGATGCAGGCGTAACCACCACGCAGACAGGAGCCCTCGCCATTCCAGAGGCGGGTATTACAATCGGCATGAGCCTGTGTACCCAAACAGCCCATGTGTTCCATCATGCAACCGAGTTGTGAATGCTCTTCGGCGCTCGCCTTGAATTCGTAATATTCATTACGGGGGCAACCGTGATGAACCAGATGATCGGCATACCCCCGAGGGCGCTGCCATTCATCCAGGTCCTCCTCAGTGAAATCATCCAGTGCCAACTGCATCAGGGTTTCAGTAATCCAGTTGGGATGGGTGGGACAACCCGCCACATTGATCACCGGCATATTACTGAGTGATCGATAAGACTCACCGAGCGCTCCACCCCGTTCTGTTTCTGCATACTGAAGACCACAGGCATCGGTTGGGTTGCCGCCCCCCGCAGTGATACCACCAAAGCTGGCGCCAGTGCCAATGCCTAGTGTGTATTTCGCCACGACTGAAAGATCACGCACCCAATCAAGCATTGAGCGACCCGTTCCCGCCAGAATGTGAAAACGGCCTGTCTTATTTGGCCCGCGAAGAATTGCGCCTTCGATACAGAGGGCGTCCAATCTTATTTCACCAGCCACAATCTGTGTTAGCAGGGCAATCATCTCTGATCCAGTCTCTTCACTCAACATGGGATGCCACAACAGATTAATCCCTGCGCCTTCCAGTGTATGAAGCAGAGTGGGCGATTCAGCATTCAGCAGCGACAGGCTGCAGCCGCCGCAGCCGCCCGATTGCAGCCAGAGTACGTTGAAGCCTGTCTGTTGTGTCATTGGATTGCCATCTCTGTTGCCGCTTTCCATTATATGCATGGGCACACATAGTGTGCCGATGCCGTTATGCCATATCGTGTTCGCGTGGGCATGGACAACATCACATCACCCTACGCTGACATACCGAATATCGATTGCAATGGGCGCCTTGGGATTCCATTCACACTGCCTTCAGTGTGAGAGTAAACATGGCACCCCCATCCGGGTGGTTGGATGCTATCAGGGAACCTCCCTGATCACTTGCTAATCCATAGCTGATATAAAGACCAAGACCCGTACCTTTCCCCACATCCTTGGTGGTAAAGAAGGGATCGAACACTCGCATCAGATCCTGCTTGGGTATACCGGGACCAAAATCCCTTACCTCAATGCGCACATTATCCCAATCCTGCCAGCCACGGATCTGTAAGCGCGGCGCATCAACTTCATCCATTACATCAATCGCATTTTGTACCAGATTGACCAATATCTGGTGAACAAGCCCCTTAATACCAACAGCTTCCAGTTCTTCAGGAATATCAACGGATACTTCCGGTTTTCTACGAGCAGCCTTCACCACCCAATCCACCGCTGTAGCGACAACAGGTGCCAGTGGGAACGGCTGCGTATCTTCTTGTTGATTACCGGAGAAACGCCGCAAGTCGAGCACGATATCGCTGACCCGCTCAGCACCTTCCAGGGTGCCATCAATCAGTGATCCGATATCCGACAAGATATGATCAATCTTGAGCTGTTTGCGTAAAGCTTCTCGCTCCTCTTCGGCTGTTCCTTTATGAATGGCATCAAGATATTGAGTGATACGACTGCCGTAGCGTTTGAGTGCATGCATGTTGCCAAATACAAAACTGATAGGGTTATTCAACTCATGGGCCACGCCCGCCACCAGACGACCCAGTGAGGCCATCTTTTCAGAGTGCACCAGTTGTTCCTGCGCTTGCTTCAGCTCTCGATGCGTGGCATGCAACTCTTCATAGGCACGGCGCAGTTCACCGACGGGCCGACCAATCAGCACCATACCCACCAGCCGACCATTATGGTCATAACGTGAACTGCAATTCATCGCCAGCGGTGTTGGCTTACCATCTGCACGAAGCAAGTTAACTTCGCAATCATAGACCGTCTCAGAACGGATCTTGTCGGCAAAACCATCTACAAGATGTTGCGAGGATTCACCAAACAACTCTTTAAACGAGCGATTCAGCAACTCTTTTTCGGAGCGACCGGTGATTGTTTCCAAGGCCTTGTTGGCCTGTTGAATACGACCTTGAATATCACAGACAATCAATACATCAGTCATGGCCGTCTGCACACTTTCAATAAAGTGCTGCGCCTCTTCCAACGCACTGTTCTTCTCTTCAAGCTCTACTTGATAGCGAACCAGATCAGCATAAACCAAATCCATCTTTTGAATGACTTCGATCCACGCCTCTTCACTACCTGAGTCATGCATCATCTGATTATCCGTACCAAGGTTGGCAATCAAACCGCCAGAAGGTTTTGCTGAATAATCAGTTACCATGCCACCACCGCCCGGCTAGCGCTTGAGCAACATGGCCGCGCAATTATGCCCTGTGATTTAGATATTAGAATCGACATCCGCTTCACCACACACCTCGTCCACCTGAGAAATCTGCTCCAATCCATAGCGTTCCAATTTACTACGTAAACCAACTCTGGACAGGCCAAGATCCCGTGCAGCCTGGCTCTTGTTCCAGCGATGTCGGATCAGTGACTCACGCAGTATGCGCGCCTCTATGGACTCGATACGCTCTTTCAAAGAACCGTCCAGTGTTGCAAGCACATCCATCTGCGCCTCATCCTCTTTCGGAGCCGCACGCAGCACTCGTGGAGACAGCAGTTCTGCGCCCAGTATTTTATCGTTGCTCATTACCAGCATGTGCTGAATTTCATTCTGTAATTCACGTACATTGCCTGGCCAGTGATAGGCCTGCATGCAGGCCAGTGTTTCCCGACTGAATCCGTTGACCTGCTTGTTCAGCGATCGCATGGCAGATTGCAACAGCGCATTGGCAATGGGCGGAATATCGATCTTGCGATCACGCAAGGGCGGCAGATGAATAGAGATGGTTGAGAGCCGATAATAGAGATCCTGCCGAAAGCGTCCCGCACGCACTTCGGTCTCAAGATCTTTGTTAGTTGCGGCAATTATGCGTACATCCACATTGCGTCTGCGGGCACAGCCAAGCGGGCGAATCTCCCCCTCCTGAATAACCCGCAACAGTTTCACCTGAAATGCGGGTGATACTTCGCCGATCTCATCCAGAAAAATAGTGCCGCCATCGGCTCGTTCAAACAGGCCAGCCCGATCTTCCACTGCGCCAGTGAATGCGCCACGCTTGTAGCCGAACAGTTCACTTTCTAATAACTCATCGGGCAGTGCAGCGCAATTCTCCACGACAAAAGGTTTATCGCCACGCAGACTGTTATAGTGCAGCGCTCGTGCGCACAACTCTTTACCCGTACCCGACTCACCAGAGAGCAACACCGTGACATCGTATGGTGAAACGCGATTGACCTTGGCACAGACCACATCCATCGGACTGCCTTCGGCACGGACAATGCCGTCATCACTATGGTGCTGCTGCTTAAGCTGTTTCCGTTTATCACTGACCTTCTTTTCCAGTACATCCGGATTACGTTTCAGTTCTATATTGAGCAGTTCATTTTCACGTTGCAGCTTGAAAAGATGAGCAGCATTTTTCAAAGTCAACAGTAAACTATCGGGATGCCAGGGCTTGGTGATGTACTGATAGATACCTGCCTCGTTAATACCCTGAATAATATCTTCGGCATCGGTATAGCCGGAGATAATCATGCGTACCACATCGGGCCACTGTTGGCGTACTTTGGTCAGAAACTCTACACCGGTTGTCTCCGGCATACGCTGATCACAGAGCACAATACTGACCCACTCCCGTTCCAATATCTGTTCTGCATCCTTCGCATTGGTTGCCGTCTTAACATCAAAGTCATCTTCCAGAATACGGGCCAGCGCCTCCAGGCCACGTACTTCATCATCGACAATCAACAGGGTGGGTTGTCTGTTCATGAGACCTCACTCCAGTCTTCGCTGTTACGCCTTCTGATATCCCGGTGATGGGCAATGGTAACTGGCGTGCGTGACTTTGGTACTTTATAGACAAAGTTATACCGCGCTACATGGTAGCTGGGATCAAAGCCATAGAAGTTCAGGTTCATCCGCTCCAGCTCTTCCCGACGATACTCTGCCAGAGGTTTTTCCTGTTCATCCGCCTGCCGGGTAGAGCACTTCTGTTCGAGTTTTTCTGCTAAAGCAGGATCTTCTGCCAGTAGCTTGGCCCGCTGTTTGAGCTGTTCAACGAAGGCCACGTTATCAATGGCGAAGTAGGCATCCAACAGTCCCAGCTCGTTTGCTTCAACCGTTCCCATCGGCAGCCGGGCCTGGGTGATACGATGCGCACGCTCTTCGCCGACACGTTTCGGTAACAGATAGGTCCAGTACTCTGAACCAAACAGATTACCCATATCCTTGTAGTGAGGGTTCAGCACCACACCGCTGCGCGCCCAGACATGATCGGCCGCACGTGCGAGGAAGACACCACCCGCACCCGCGTTGCCCTGTAAGGCCGAAACCGTGACATGAGATTCTGTAGTGATGATCTCGCGAGCCAGATCATTGATGGCGTTGATATTGGCCCAGGACTCATCGGCAGGACTCTCAGCCGCTTCAATCGTATTAAGATGAATACCGTTTGACCAGAAATCCGGGCCACCCATCAGGACAATCACACGGGTATCCCGCTTGCGCGCCTCGATATAGGCCTCACGCAGGCGATTACACTGCGTGGTACTCATGGCACCGTTATAGAATCGGAAGTGCAGATAACCCACACCCTCCTGCTCTTCATAGCGGATATCACTGTAGCCATCCGTTATTTCAGTCAGCGTGGCTAACTGCTTACCCAACACCTGTGTTGCGGGCAACTTAAAGGGGTGCGCCCCCTGTTTGTCTTTCAGATGACCGATCCAGACTGCGCCATCCACGGTGGCACGACAGATCGCTACACCACAGTAACCCAGTATGGCGCCCGGCTCACCACGCAACCCTTCAGCCTTATGGGCATCAAACAGTGACAGCTCTTTTCCATACAGCATGTCCTGTACGCCAGGAAAACCATCCGCACTACGTATCTTGCGCAATACGGTTTCTGTATTATCCTGCTGCCAATCAATACGCCTATCTGTCTGGCGCATCAGTGGTTGCAGTTTTCCACGCACATCAACCTGGTTGTAATCCAGCGGCTCGGGTTTGAACTGCTCTTCACGCATAGAATCGACCGCCAGCAGTACACCCTTCAGTGCGGCCTCAGTCACCTCATTACGATAGAGACTCGCCTTGGTGGTTTCACGCATGGGGAAGTTGACACTGGCCCAGATATCGCCAGCATCCATCTCTTCTATAGCCTGAAGAACAGTGACACCCCACTCTTTCTCGCCATTGAGGATTGCCCAATCCAGAGCCGAGGGTCCGCGATCACCTTTAATACCTGGATGAACAATCAGACACAGGTATTTCGACCAGATCGATTCCGCTATGGCACGTTTGAGAAACGGTGCCAGGATAAGATCAGGAGTGGATTGATCAACTGCCTGCTGGGTAACCGCGTCATTGACATCGAACTCCACGGAAACGGCGTGACCCCGTTTTTTTAGTTCAATATGCAGTCGCTGAGTCAGGCTGTTGAAGGCGTGAGTTAAGAGTAAGATCTTCATATTCGATTCCGCTCAGCAGATTCTGGGTAACTGTTCGCCAGCCAGCCAGTCAACAATCCGACTGCCACCAAAACTGGTTTCCATCTGGATAAAGTTATGCTCATCTTCAATCACATCACCGATGATAGAGGCATCTTCTCCTTTTGGATGGGCACGCATGACCGCCAATAACTTGTCTGCGTCATCCGCTGAGCAGATAGCAATCAGCTTCCCTTCGTTCGCCACATAAAGCGGATCAAGACCCAGCAACTCACAGGCCGCATGTACCTCGGGTTTGATCGGGATATCTTCCTCACGCAATTTCATCCCGACATTTGACTGCTGTGCCATCTCATTCAGCGTCGATGCCAGTCCGCCCCGAGTGGGATCACGCAGGCAGTGAATCGTTGGAACCGCCTGCACCATCTCCGCTATCAGATCATGCAGGGCCTGCGAATCCGATTCGATGGTGGTTTCAAAGGTGAGGTTTTCACGTTTGGACATGATGGCCACGCCATGATCGCCCATACTGCCGGATACAATAATCTTGTCACCGGGTCGCGCCAGATCACCTGATATATTGACCCCTTCCGGCACCACGCCAATACCCGTGGTGGTGATGAATACGCCGTCACCTTTACCCTTTTCAACCACCTTGGTGTCACCGGTAACAACCGGCACACCCGCCAGGTTTGCAGCGGCCGCCATACTTTCGACAATACGTTTAAGATCAGCCAGCGGAAAACCCTCTTCCAGGATAAAGCCGGCAGAGAGATAGAGTGGCTTGGCTCCCGACATCGCTACATCATTGACAGTGCCATGTACCGATAACGAGCCGATATCACCGCCCGGAAAAAACAACGGAGAGATCACATGACCATCCACACTCATCACCATACGGCCCTTCTCAACATCAAAGGCCGCCTGATCATTACCCTGCCTGAGCAGTTCATTATCCAGATTGCTGATAAACAGCTCTTCAATCAGTTGCGCCATGGCACGACCGCCACTGCCATGGGTCATATCCACGGTACCGTTCTTAATATCCAAGCGTGATGTGTATCTTTTTTTGTTCATCTGATTGAATTCGTCTTGTTAGATTTCGGGGTCGGAGTCAACTTTGACTCCGACCCCTCGGTTCGTAACAGCGTGGGCACACACAACGTGCCCACCCTACAATACTTATGATGCCGCCTGTTCTCTGAAACGACCGTAGGTCCAGTAGGCGGCACAGGCGCCCTCAGAACTCACCATGCAGGAGCCCATGGGGTTTTCCGGCGTACAGACCGTACCGAACAGTTTGCAATCGGTAGGGCGTTTTACCCCGCGTAGAATCGCTGGGCATTCACACCCTTTAATATCCGCAGCAGGTACCTCTTCAACCGGAAAGCGTAACTCGGCATCGTACTCAGCAAACGGCTTCTTGATACGCAGCGCGCTATAAGGCACTAATCCAAGGCCGCGCCATTCGAACGTACGACGCAATTCGAAGATCTCTGCCACCAGCTTTTTTGCTTTGACATTGCCTTCAGCTGAAACAACCCGGGTGTATTCGTTCTCTACGTCATGCCGTCCTTCATTGAGTTGTCGCACCAACATCAGGATCGACTGCATCACATCCAGCGGTTCAAAGCCGGCAATCACTACCGGACGCTGAAACTCTTCAGCAAAAAACTCGTAGGGCTGGCTGCCGATAATGGAGCTGACATGAGAAGGGCCAAGAAAACCATCCAGTGAGACAGTTCCAAGTTCACGCACTTCGGGTGACTCCAGAATATTTTGTATCGCCGCCGGTGTAAGTACATGGTTACAGAAGACAGAGAAATTCTTCAGCCCCATGGTTTGGGCCTGTTTTATGGCGACAGCAGTAGGTGGCGTGGTTGTTTCAAATCCTATGGCAAAAAACACCACCTGCTTCTCAGGCTCCGCCTGGGCGATGTTCAAGGCATCCTGAGTGGAGTAGACCATGCGGATATCGGCCCCTTCTGCCTTGGCCTTCAGCAGGCTTCTTCTTTTGGAGGCTGGGACACGCAGCATGTCACCATAGGAGCAAAGGGTCACACCGTGTTGCTCGGCCATATTGATCGCCATGTCGATACGGGATATCGGCAGAACACAGACCGGGCAACCGGGGCCATGCACCAGTTTTACATTGTCAGGTAACAGATCCTGCACACCATAACGAAAGATGGCGTGGGTATGACCGCCACAGAATTCCATTAGATGGTATTTACGATCAGGGTGGGCTTCTGCCGCGATAGCGCGTGAAAGTTTCTGCGCAGTGGCCTTGGCACGAAATTCATCGACATATTTCATACATCGGCCTCCGTCAGGCCCGCCTCTTCAAACATCTTCAGCGTATTGGCGGCCTCCTCTTCACTGATCTTGTTCAGGGCATAGCCGACATGAATCAGTAGGTAGTCACCCAGGTTCACATCCTCAACCAAGGCAATGGAGACATCCTTTTTCACATTACCCACAGAGACCGTAGCCATATCCGTCGCTTCATCGAGGGCGACTACTTTTCCAGGTATTGCAAGGCACATGCGTTTAGCAACTCCAGATTGGTTTTACAAAAAAATCAAGACTGACTCATACGAGACTTGATCCACTGATACCAGAGATCCATTCCCTCGCCACTCTTGGCCGAGAGTTGAATCACTTCAATATCAGGATTGACCCGACGCGCATACTCAATGCACTTATCCACATCAAAATCGAGATAAGGGAGCAGATCTGTTTTATTCAAGATCATCAGGTCGGCCGCATGGAACATATCGGGATACTTGATCGGTTTGTCTTCACCTTCAGTGACAGAGAGAATTGCCACCTTGTGCGCCTCGCCCAGATCAAAGGCCGCCGGGCAGACCAGATTCCCTACGTTTTCAATAAACAGCAGGCTGTTGTTTTCCGGACGCAGTGTCTCCATGGCATGGCCAATCATATGGGCATCCAGATGACACCCCTTACCGGTATTGATCTGTAACGCCGGCACTCCGGTTTCACGAATGCGATCCGCATCATTGGCGGTCTGCTGATCACCCTCAATCACTGCGATCGAGAGATCACTCTTTAGATCATTAATACTGGCCGTCAGTAACGTGGTCTTGCCGGATCCGGGGCTGGAGACCAGATTCAGTGCCAGTATGTTGAGGTATTTGAACAGTTGTCTGTTGGCCAGTGCATACTGATTATTCTTGCCCAGAATATCCTGCTCAATCTGTACCATGCGCGATTGACTCAGACCTGGCGCATGCGCGTGAGCAGGCCCTTTGCCATAGTCATGATTATGGCCATCGTGGTGATGGTGATGCGCTTCATCATCATGGGTATGATCGTGTGAATGTGTATGGCCAGCATGGTCGTGCGAATGGCTGTGCGCATGCGCGTGCCCATGATGCTCATGGGTGTGATCATGATGGTGGTCATGGTCATGATCGTGGTGATGATGCCCCTCTTCCTGACCTTCGATGCGAGTCTCGCCCTCGCCACAGCCACATACGGTACACATCAGTCCACCTCCAGTTCTTTAATACGCAGCTCATCGCCGCCGGTAATCTGTAATTGAAAACTTCCGCAATCAGGACAGGCATCAAAGCGCTGTTTGATCGGGACATTTTTGGAACACTCCAGACACCAGGCCACACCTGGCATCTCGATAATCTCTAGTTTGGCACCTTCTGCCAGACTGTTTCGGGTGACCACATCAAAGCCAAATCGCAACGCTTCAATCTCGACACCCGCCAGCGGGCCAATCTCCAGCCAAACGGATTTCACCCGTTTGAACTGCTGGCTGCTGGCCTGTTCTTCCATGACCGTTAATATTCCTTCGCATATCGACATTTCGTGCATTCATTAGACCTGTGCGCTAATACATCCCTGTAGCTTGGTTCCGGCCTGGCCCTCCATGGCCAGTCGTTCGATACATCTCTGTAGCGCGTAGGGTGGGCACGTTGTTTGTGCCCACGCGTTTGCGCCGAATCATAAAGCTGTGTGGGCACAGAATACGTGCCCACCCTACCGCGGCTCGATGTGCAACTCATAACCCACACAGGGGTCAATCGCATTAATCAAAAAGGCTGCCTGCTGTTTCAACTGATCAATTGAATCCGCATTCAATACCTTTAAACTTTCAACGACCACACCAGATGGATGGAAATTCCACTCTGTTGGAGCCAGGATCTGGTAGCGTGTTATTAACTCATTGTCCATTACGACACGATGAATAAGCCTACCTCGGGCCGCTTCTATCTGGGCAATGCCCACGCCTTCCGACAACTGCTTATTCGGATCATCCGTTTGAACCGGCTCTTCCGTGTTTCGTAGATAGCTTGGTATACCGGCCAACTCTACCAGCCTTGCAAGCTGCCGGGTAAAGAGCCCAGCCCCATCAATCGCGCATACCGCTGCAACCAGGGGATGATCCTGAACCCGAGTAAAGGGTGATGTCTCAAAACAACAACCGTCAATTTGTGGGGCAGCTATAAACTGATCAGCCTCCACATCATCCAACTGTTGGTCATAAAATCCGTGGGACTGGTTTGGTAATGATGCAATAGAGGCCGCGCCCAGTGAATTCCACTCTTTGGTCTGAACAAACTGCAGCATGGCAGCGGCCGGTGTATCCACCTGATCAGCCCATTGCAACAACGCATCATATGAACCAAGGGCCAGCCACTCTGCGGCTGGCATTCCAAAAAACCGCTGCTCCAACAAGGTTTCCAGTTCAACGATTAAACCTGCGGCTGATCCATCAAACCCGGCCGCTGGGTGAACACCCGGAAAAAAGGGTCGCTCATTCGGATAACAAGCGAGTCGATAGCGCTTTATAAGCTGCATGGTTTCGCCAACACCCGTTGCTTCCGGCGAGAGTCCAAGCAGATCAGGCCAATCCAGCAGTACGCGCCAGAGGTGCTCTTTCGCGGTCTCTAGAGAGACCAGATGGCTTCTGGCCTTTGTACAGATGGGCTCTTGAGCAATGCCCAACGCCTGCTCACAAGCTGTAACCGCAGCATTGGCCTGGGCTGTACCACAAATGCTGTACAACAGAGGCAAGGTGGTAAGCAAATGCTCCACAGACTTGCCAGTGAAAATTCGGGGCGTGAGCAGAGGACGGGAGGATTGGATAGCCACATCCGTAATAGCCCCATCAACCAACCGAATATGGATATCCAAACGCCCTTCTATATTGTCACTACCGTTACCCATGAGCCAACCTAGCCCTCCAGATTACAGATTGTTATACCCAAGCCCGGGTGATTGAAGTAGAGCAAAATACAGGCCAGCCATAACCATTCCACTCGACTAAAGCACCGAGGCCTGCTGCAAAGCGATTAACCAGCACCATATTCCTTTCATTAAAAACCGACTAAAAGATCCTGTAATAAAGATATATTCCCTTATATTCAGTTAGTTAAAGGGATACAAATGATCTCATCAATGATCAAAACCAACCGATATAAGACTCCATACGAATCCTTTATCTGGGAGTAATTAGTAGAATGAGCAGCATAATTAAAAAATATGAAAACCTACTAACCGGTAACTTGATAACCAGTTTAGCGCAATAAATGGATAGTTTACTTGCTCTAGGGCAATTTGAAGGGATTAGCGCTGCTGACTCACGAAAGGAGAATAACCAGAACGAGATGCCTTCTATATAGTAGCTATTCAGATAACGACTTATTTACCGGGTCAGAGTCAAGTCGCTCACTGCAGTCCAGCCAGTATTATGAAAACCTGGTTCGCCTTAACTCTGACCCTGCCCTTAGAGAGACGATGCGGCACGCGCTGCCTGATCATAAAGCCCTGAGAGTGAACGCAGCACCTTGGCCAACTCACCGATCTCCTGATTGCCCGCCCCCAGAATACCGAGTGAGTCAACAAGGCAATCCTCACGAATCTCTTTATAACGGAGACAAAGCGCCTCCCCTTTTACTGTCGTCGAGAAAAAGTTCTCCTTACCCTGGCGTTCGGTCTCCACCAATTCCAGTTTGCTGAGCTTACGCAGCGAGTAGGTGGCCGTGTGGGTGTCTTCAATATTGAGATTGAAACAGATATCCGCGACCTTTTTGGCCCGGCCACGATGATTAACATTGTGGAGTATCAGAATATCGGTTGGATTGAGATCCGGCATGCCACTAGCGGTCATGCAGCGTTCAATCCAGCGATTGAATGCATTACCGGCGATGATGAGGCCATACTCTAGCTCACTGAGTTCGGTACTCTTCTCAGAGACAAGATGTGAAGAGGATACAATCGGCTGTTTCTTTTTTTCTGACATCAGGCAATACCTACGGCGAAAATCTAATCCCAGACTAGCACGCTGATCAACGCTCTGTCGTCACCAACCCGGCACCAGACTCAATGAAAAGACTTCACGTTTATTGGTTAATAGATGCAGCCGTTCTACCGGGGGTCAGAGTCACGCCGCTCACTGCAGTCCAGCCAGTATTATAAAGTATGGATCGGCTTGACTCTGACCCCAGTCCTGCAGACCATCATCAGATCAACGCTCTGTCGTTATCAGCAAGGAACCAAGTCCCACAAACAGACCACCCGACACACGATTAAATCGCCGCATCAGGTGACTCTTCAAAAAACAACGGCTGGATCGACTGGCGAGCAACGCATAGCCGAGTAAAAATAGAAATGAGAGCAGGCCAAAGGTGCCGGCTAACAAGGCAAACTGCGGTGCCATCAAAGCCGTTGGTTCTATGAATTGGGGAAACAGAGCTGTTATAAACGCGATCGCCTTCGGGTTGGTGACCGCCACAATAAATGCCTGCCGGAATAGCTGTCTCGGAGTGGGTGATTTACGGGTTGCACCAGACTCTGGCACAGGCGTCACCTGCATCTTCCACAAGCGTACTCCAAGGTAAATCAGGTAGATCCCCCCGACCCATTTGACTAACTGAAACACTAATTCAGAGGTCTGCATCAAGGCGCCAAGACCGGCAGAGGTTACTGCCGCCAGGAGAATCACCCCTAACACATTACCCAGGATAGCAATGACGGTGGGTTTGATACCATGGGTGACGGCATTGGTCACGGCCAGTAACACCGCTGGTCCCGGTGATGCCGTAGCCACAATCGCAATCAACAGGAATGCCAGATACTCAGTCAGCCCCATAGCCCCCTCCTCCTGGGGTCTCAATAATAAACAGATCACCGGGTTTCATCTCAACCTGCCCCTGATGCGCCAATTCGGTGACCCGGCCATCGCGGTGCTCAACAGTGTTATGCCCCACCCGTCCCGAGCCACCACCGGCTAATCCGTAGGGGGCCACCGAACGATGACCCGCCAGGATATTGGCCGTCATGGCTTCAAGAAAGCGTACCTGACGAATCGTCCCATCACCACCCCGATGCTTCCCTTCGCCACCAGAGCCGTGACGAATAGAGAAGGACTCCAGCCGCACTGGGAAACGCCACTCCAGCACCTCCGGGTCGGTCAGCCGGGAGTTGGTCATATGGGTATGCACGGCCGAGGTGCCGGGCCGCTGACGGGTAGCGCCAGCCCCACCACAAATGGTCTCGTAATATTGATACTGAGCATTTCCCCAGGTGAAATTATTCATGGTCCCTTGAGACCCAGCCGCCACACCCAAGGCACCCAGCAAGGTATCCACAATCACCTGTGACGTCTCCACATTACCGGCCACTACCGCCGCCGGATAATCGGGATTAATCATGGAGTGCGCTGGGATAATCACCTCAAGTGGTTTCAGGCAGCCTTCATTAAGCGGAATCATGTCGCCCACCAGACAGCGGAATACATAGAGTACAGCCGCACGGCAGACCGCCGCAGGGGCATTGTAATTACCCGGATGCTGCCCACTGGTACCGCTGAAATCTATCGTTGCCCGGCGCGCCGGCTTATCCAAGGTAATCTTCACACAAACCTGGTGACCATCATCCATGGGATAGCAGAATTCGCCATCATTGAGCACATCGAGTACCCGTCGCACAGACTCCTCAGCGTTATCCTGTACATGCTCCATATAGGCATGCACCACCTCAAGGCCGAAGTGATCTACCATGCGCATCAACTCCTGCACACCCTTTTCGCAGGCCGCGAGCTGGGCCTGAAAATCGGCAATATTGGTGTCGATATTGCGTGCGGGCCAGGGACCACTGGCCAGCAGAGTACGTATCTCCTGCTCACAGAAGCGCCCCTGATCGACCAGCTTGACGTTGTTGATCAGGATCCCCTCTTGTTCAACCGAGGTTGAATCTGGCGGCATGGAACCGGGCGTCGTACCACCAATATCGGCATGGTGTCCACGGGATGCGACATAGAAAATCACTCGATCACCCGCCGGATTGAATACCGGCTTTATCAGGGTCACATCCGGCAGATGGGTGCCACCGTTATAGGGATCGTTCAACAGATAGGCATCACCCGGTTGCATCGTGCCGGTTCGCTCCCGGATAACGGTCTTGATACTCTCACTCATGGAACCCAGATGAACCGGCATATGGGGCGCATTGGCGATCAGATCACCCTGCAGATCAAACACCGCGCAGGAGAAGTCGAGCCGCTCCTTGATATTGACCGAGGCGGCCGTATTTTCCAGCACCATACCCATCTGCTCAGCAATGGACATAAACAGATTATTGAAGATCTCCAACATCACCGGGTCAACCTGGGTGCCGATAGCCACTCGTTCCGGCAGCGGCAGGTAGCGCTCCATCACAATGTTGTTATCCGGGGTCAGGGTCGCCTGCCAGCCCGGCTCGATAACGATCGTCCCGGTGCGCTCCACCAGCACCGCAGGCCCTGATACTGGCTCATCACAGGGGAGCTGGTCCCGGTCATAAAAAGCTGTATCACAAACATCACCTGCCATGCGGGTGGTATGCATGGCACCAATCTGCAGTTCCGTTTTATCACAGGCATTAACGCTGGACAGATCTGGCTGCTCACCGGCACCGATAATCTCTACCTGAATCGCTTCTACAACCAATGTTTTTTCAGGCGACGTAAATCCGAAACGTTGCTGATGGGCCTGCTCAAATTCCGCCTGAATCTTTTCCAGGTTTGCAAAATTCACCAGCAGCGCCGTGTCTGAACCCTGGTAACGCAGGTGCAGTTTTTGCTCACACCGGATAGCAGAATACGCAACGCCCTGGACCCGCATCTCTGCCACACCCTCTGCCTCTAACGCCTCAAGCCCCCGCTTTAGTTCAGCCATAAGATCTGGTTCAAGGGACGCTTCCACCGCCTGATCCCGCATCAACCGACGGTCGGCCAACCCCATACCAAACGCAGACAGTACCCCTGAGTAAGGGTGCAGGTAGATCCGTTTCATCCCCAGAGAATCCGCTACCAGACAGGCATGCTGTCCACCCGCCCCTCCGAAACAGCAGAGGGTATATTCAGAGACATCATAACCACGCTGCACCGAGATCCGCTTGATGGCATTAGCCATATTCTCAACGGCAATCGCCAGGAAACCTTCCGCGACCTGTTCAGGCGTGCGCTGGTCACCCGTCGCCTGGTTTATCTGTTCGGCCATCGCTGAAAACTTTTGTCGAACAATGTCCACATCCAGTGGCTGATCGGCCTCTGGACCAAACACCCTGGGGAAATGATCTGGCTGGAGTTTTCCAAGCATTACATTGCAGTCGGTCACTGTCAGTGGCCCACCATTGCGGTAACAGGCCGGGCCAGGATTGGCGCCGGCAGACTCCGGTCCAACCCGAAAACGTGATCCATCAAACTGCAGCATCGATCCACCACCCGCTGCGACGGTATGAATCAGCATCATGGGCGCCCGTAACCGGATACCCGCCACTTGGGTTTCGAAGGCTCTTTCATACTCACCGGCATAGTGACTGACATCGGTGGAAGTACCACCCATGTCGAATCCGATCAGCTTATCAAAACCGGCCGCCTCGGCGGTGCGCACCATGCCCACCACGCCACCGGCAGGGCCCGACAAAATGGCATCCTTTCCTTGAAAACGATAGGCATCGGTCAAACCGCCGTTTGACTGCATAAACAGCAGACGTCCCCCGGACTCCTGCATACCGCCCAATGCAGCAGCAACCTGCTCTACATAACGGCGCAGAATAGGTGAAAGGTAGGCATCTACCACCGTGGTATCACCCCGACTAACCAGCTTCATCAAAGGGCTCACTTCCGAGCTGACAGAGACCTGGCTAAACCCAATCTCTTTTGCAATTTGTGCCACCTGCAGTTCATGGGTGGGATAGCGATAGCTATGCATAAAGAGGATCGCCAGGGTTCGCACGCCCTGATCATAGGCCTGCTGCAATCCTATGCGCACTTCCGCTTCATCCACGCCCTTGATGAGTTCGCCCTGTGCATCCACACGCTCATCAACTTCAAGCACCTGGCTATAGAGCATCTCTGGCAGCTCTATATCCAGTGCAAATAGATCCGGTCGCGTCTGATAACCAATTCTCAGCGCGTCACGAAAGCCCTTGGTCACCACCAATAGCGTTGGCTCGCCTTGACGTTCCAACAGGGCATTGGTGGCTACCGTAGTGCCCATTTTGACTGCATCAATCGTCTCTGCCGGAAGAGGCTGATCCTTTGCCACACCCAACAGGTCACGTATACCCTGAATGGCTGCATCCCGATACTGTGCTGGATTCTCGGACAACAACTTGTGGGTCACCAACTCACCATCAGGCTTGCGCGCTACCACATCGGTAAAGGTGCCACCTCGATCAATCCAGAACTGCCATTTACTATCAGCACAGTGATTCACATTTTCTGAAACATCGCTCATAAATCATCATTCCTGAGACAGCGTATTAACCCCGGGTCATCAATGCAGGCAACCAGGTGGCAATCATTGGAAAGGCCGTAACCAGTACTACCGCGATCAGCAGCAATAGAAAAAACGGTAACGAATAACGGGCAATTAGCAGGATGTTTTTACCGGTTAATCCCTGCAACACAAACAGGTTGAAACCGACCGGCGGTGTGATCTGGGACATCTCCACCACCAGTACCAGATAGATGCCAAACCAGAGCAGATCAATACCAGCCTGCTCCACCATCGGCAACACCACCGAGGTGGTCAGCACCACCACTGAGATGCCATCCAGGAAACAGCCAAGCAAGACAAAAAACAGGGTCAGGACAACAATCAGACCCAAAGGTGAAAGGCCCAGCGTGGCGATATATTCAGCCAACGCCCGGGGAATTCCAGTAAATCCCATCGCAATGGTTAAAAACGCTGCACCCGCCAGAATGAACGCAATCATGCAACTGGTACGGGTCGCCCCCATGAGACTGGCCATGAAGGTCTTACGGGTCAGCGTTCCTGTTAACCAGGACAGGACCAGCGCGCCAAATACACCGAAGACAGCCGCTTCGGTCGCCGTGGCCAACCCACCATAGATTGATCCCAACACAAACAGGATCAAGCCAATCACCGGGAACAGACTCATTGAGGCCTTGAACTTCTGAACGAGCGGCATATCCGGTTCAGCGGGTGGCATCTTACTGTGGTTCAACAGCGCCCAGATCATGGTATAGCCCATGAACAACATAATCAGCATCAGCCCCGGTAATGCCCCCGCGACAAACAATCGGGCAATAGAGACTTCAGCAGAGACACCATAGACAATCAGGATAATAGAGGGTGGAATCAGCAGACCCAGCGTGCCCGACCCCGCCAGTGTGCCAAGCGACATCCGCTCATCATAGCCACGCCGCTCCAGTTCCGGTGCCGTCATACGACCGATCGTCGCGGCGGTCGCAGCGGATGAGCCAGAGACGGCTGCAAAGATGCCACAGCCTAAAATATTGACATGCAGCAGCCGGCCAGGCAGATGATTCAGCCAAGGCGCCAGACCACTGAACAGATCCTCGGACAGTCGGGTACGGAACAGAATCTCTCCCATCCAAATAAACAGAGGAAGGGCCGTTAATGTCCAACTGGACGAGGCACCCCAGGTTGTAGTCGCCATGATCAAGCCGATATTACCGGTCTCATTCAGCACCAGGCCAACGAAGGCTACCAGGAACAAGGTAATGGCAACCCAGAGTCCACTGGCCAACAGACCAAACAACAACAGCGTGAGAATCAGTGTAAGCAGCAGAGGATCCATCTCATTCACCCTCACTCTGTATCAGCGCATCATCATGCTGCATATACAGCGGTTTCCGACCACGCAGAAGCAGGATCAATTCATCCAACACGGCTATAGAGAGAATAATCAGACCCAAAGCCATCGGTACCTGGGGTATCCAGAGAGGCACTGGAATATAACCTTGGCTCAGTTCTTCAAACTGATAGGACTCAATAACAAGCCACAGGACAGACCAGGCCGCATAGCTAATCAGGGTCAGCGCCAGTAGCAAGACCATGCCCTCAATCATATATCGAACACGCCCCTGTAGATGCGTAATCACAAGGTTGACCCGGATGTGACCACCGCTACGCAGCGTATAGGCCAACGCCAGGAAGCTTGCGGCCGCCAGCAGAAAGCCTGAGAAATCTTCAGTGGATGGAATGACCACACCAAACCAGCGACCAACAATCTGCGCCAGAATAAGCATGGCCATGAACGCTAGGCAGATACCGGCAACGATGCCCGCCGTTAGATAGAGTCTGTCGAGTAATAGACGCATGGCTAGAGTGGCGAACAGGTAACCGGGTCACCCGTTCGCCTGTCCACTATTTCATCGCTTTGAGAATATCTGCTCCAGTCTCACCTGCCTCCTTGGCCCACTCATCCCCCATAATGCGACCGATCGCTTTCAATTCTGCCTTGAACTGATCTGCGGGAGAACTGACCTGCATCCCCTTCTCCTTCAGCGTGGCCGTCTTTTCAGCCGTTTCAGTGACAGCCATCTCCCAGCCTCGCGCCTCCGCCTTGGCAGCCGCATCCAATACAGCCTTCTGCATATCTGCGGATAGACGTTTGAACGCACGCACATTAACAATGACCATATTTTTCGGAATCCACGCCTGAGTATCGGTATAGTGACCAACAAAGTCCCATGCCTGACTGCTCACACCGGTGGAGGGTGAAGTGACCATGGCATCAATGATACCCGTACTAAAGGCTTGCGGAATCTCTGGCGTCTGGACCGTGGTGGGTGCGCCCTTTAGCAAAACCGCCAGACGTGACGTAGTCGGACTATAGGCACGCATCTTGACCCCTTCGAAATCTTTCACAGAAGAGACCGCTTTTTTGGTATAGAACCCTTGGGGTGGCCAAGGCACCGCATAGAGTAACTGCAAACCATCTTTGGCCAGACTCTTCTCAACATGGGGCCGGCTTGCCTTCCACAGCTGCTGAGTACTTTCAAAATCACTGGCCAGGAAAGGAATGTTATCGACCTTGAACACAGGATCCTGGTTACCCAATAAGCCCATAAACATCTCACCAATGCTGACCTGACCGCTCCTGATCGCCCGATGAATCTCCGGGTGCTTGAACAGTGAGGCACCCGAGTGAACGGTGATATCCAGCTCCCCATTGGTCGCACTTTTCACATCCGCAGCAAACTGCCGCACATTCTTGGTGTGGTGTACCCCATCGCCATAGGGGGTTGGCATATCCCATTGCGTAGCGGCGATGGCCAAACCACTGAAAAGCACACTGCAGAGAACGGGAACCAGTATTCGATCTAACAGGATCTTCTTCACGGGCAACTCCTCCTATCCGGGTATTATAATTTCGTTTTATATGCGATTTATAGATAAATCGTATGCATAAACATAGTAGAGACCACCACCCCTGTCAAGAAAGTGCCTCATTAAGTGCTTTTAAAACAACTAGTTGGATATATTCTAATAAAGAAGATGGCAGAGACAAGCAATCACCGACACCCTCAACAGATATGTATTAACGCTCAGATAACAACAGCTTAACTGCCAGCCCGGCAAACACAAAACCACTGAGGCGATTGAGAATCAAGGCACCTTTACCTTTGCGAAGAAAGCGGCCAATTCGACCTGCGGCGAGACTGATCAGGCCAAATACCGCAAAGGCGCTGCCCATAAACATCAAACCCAGCAGTGCAATCTGCAAGGTCACACTACCCAATTGGGGATTGACGAATTGAGGCAAAAAGGCGAGAAAGAAGAGTGATACTTTTGGGTTCATGATGTTCATCAACACCCCGCGAAAGTAAAGCCGCTTATAGCTCTCGCTACTGGTCGATGACACCAGCTCCTCAGCCGGCGCCCTGAAAATCTTCCACGCCAACCACGCCAGATAGAGCGCGCCGGCCAACTTGAGCAGAGAAAACGCCAGAGCTGACTCCTGAATAAACACCGCCACACCGAGGACTACCGCAAGCGTATGGACTACCAGCCCACTACAAAGACCCAGAGTCGTTGTGATACCCGCCAGCGGCCCCCTAGAGATCGAGATGGTCAAGACAAAGATGTTATCTGGCCCTGGCGACAAGGCCAACAGGATTGCTGATGAAACAAACAACAAAATCGTAGCGACTTCAAACATCACATATCCTCATAAGATGGCGACGACCTTGCGCTGAGCAGTGTTCAAAGTTTGATTCCGAGCATCAAATCCATCACATTGGTTCCGGTTGGGCCGGTATTGATCAGGTCGCCACTGGCTTCAAGAAAGGTACCACTATCCGCCTTCAGCAAACACACCTCATAATCCAAACCGGACGCTCGACTGCCTCGGCTGATCGTTGCACCATCCACCACGGCACCGGCATCCTCACCAGGACCATCCCCACCATCCGTTCCCGCAGAAAGAAAGCAGACATGTCGATTGCCGGCAATCTGCCCTGCCACAGAGAGGGCCAGGTGCTGGTTTCGCCCCCCTCTCCCTGGCTGTTCTGGAAGCTTGATCGTCGGCTCACCACCCCAGATATATAATCCAGGCCAGGCATCGCGTAACTCATAGGCTAATCGTCGTCCAACAACCTCTACATCGCCGCCGATATGGGCATGGTATACCGAAACCACGTAGCCCAGCTCACGCGCCTTTTCTGCCGCCGCTTCACGGGCCATTCGCAGTGAAGCGACAATATCCACCTGGATATGCGTTAGCCCCTCCACGGCAGGGTCAGTCGGTTCGGGTAGACATTCTAGCAGCCAATCTGGCAACTGGAGATCCTGCAGATCATCAGCCGCTGCCTGCTGTGGAACAAGCAAGCCCGACCCGATCACAGCAGGATCATCACCCGGCACATCAGAGATCAACAACACACGTGCAGGACGCCCCCCAAGAGTATTAATCAACCCACCTCCCTTGATGCATGAGATTGATTTACGCACCCGGTTCATTGCATCGATGGGCAGACCACTTCCGAGCAACCAGCTATTGATTCGTTGTAAATGGGCCAGGTCAACACACTCCCGTAAGCGCTCGACCAGACTGGAAGCCCCACCTGAAATCAAAAACACCATTTGGCGATCTTGCGGTAACGCCTCTATATAGCGAACCAATTCTTCGCCCGCCACCAGACTAGACGCATTAGGTACCGGATGACCACCCTGCAACCCTTTCAGCCCCTTTGACGCTAACCAATCAAGGTCCAGATGCCCTGGCTTGGAGATCACCAGCCCATCCACTACCCGGTGACCCAACACATCAACGGCCCCTTGGGTCATTGCCTGAGCGGCCTTTCCAATCGCCACCAGTGAAATGTTTCCTTGTAAGGTTTTGAGTGTCTCCTTGACGCATTCCCGGCCATCAACACGCGCCAGGCCCGCTTGAAAGACAGTCAGCAGATCGATTCGGGCACGTGCGATATCGAGCATGGAGCAACTCCTGTTTTGAACGAGCTATGAACTGACTCTATGCCAGCATAAAAAAAGGTCCATTCTATCCCCCAGACCCAGATATGATAAGCTGAAGCTCACGCCGGCTTGGGAACCGCATGGGGAATACACTTGGAAAGTATACAGATACGCCGTTATTTCAGCCGCAACATCCTCTTTCGCATGCTAGTCCTCGGTGCCATCGTTGCCGGGCTACTCTACTGGAAGCTGGATTTTATTAATGATATCTACTTCAGAGATCAGTTAACGCCGACGGGTCTCATCATCAACGGCGCCATTGTCGGGCTATTCGTACTGGGCCTACTCAGGATCATCGGCATCCTGCTCAGCTATAGCCTGGAAGAGCGTGCACTGATTCAGTTCATGCGTAATCTTCGGGACAAGGTCGACCCCATCTACGAGATCTCTGAAAATCGCATGATCGCCAGGCGCTATCGCAACCTGGAGGTCCTGAGCAATGCCAACACCCCGATTAATCACAATGCCCTGGCGACAACACTGGTTGCCTCAGAGAGCACGCGCAACAGTCTACCTAAATTCATTAACAATACACTGATCTTAACCGGCGTATTTGGCACCATTGTTTCGCTCTCTATTGCCTTGATCGGTGCATCAGACCTGCTAGCGTCGGCCGTCAACGTAAACGGAATGGGCCTGATCATTCATGGTATGTCCACGGCACTTTCAACCACGATAACCGCGATAGTTTGCTACATCTACTTCGGTTACTTCTATATGAAGTTGACTGATGTACAAACCAACCTGATCAGTGGCATTGAGCAAGTCACCGCTACCCACCTGATGCCCCGATTCCAAATTCAGACCGAGAGCGTCCTGTTTGAATTCAGCGGTCTGATCCGCTCACTGCAGAGCCTTATCAGCAAGATGGAAGCCTCGCAGTCCTCATTTCAGAACCTGGCCAATGAGATGCAGAATTCTCAGAGCAACATCGAATCACTGGAGCAATGCATCAGTAATGCCGTCAATAAGGTCTACGACGACCGTATTCAGCCGGTCACACAGGAGATGGAAGATATCAAGAAACTTCTCCGGGATGGCTTCAGGTTGCACGAGGATCTATGAACCCGGACAGCAGCTTCGTTGATCTGCGGTTGAACCGTCAGGATGGCCAGAACCAGGAGAGTTTCTGGCCGTCCTTTACCGACATAATGACCGTAATCGTGATGATCTTTGTTATCGCGATGGTTGTGCTGCTGTTACGAAATATTGAACTGGTCAACCAGTTGCGTTCCACCATGGAGGCTGAACGCACAGCCATGGAACTGGCCAAGGTGACCGGTGAAGAGAAGGAGAGCCTGGCGCTGAAGCTGTTCACTGCAGAGAATGATAACTCCATGCTGCGCATGCAGTTGATGCAGATGGAGGAGCAGGGACTGAAACAGGCGGGCACGATCGATCTGCAACACCGAGACATCGTAACCCTCCAGGCTGAAAAAGAGTCACTGCAACTGCTACGCGATCAGTTAAATGCAGAAAACTACACCCTGAATCAGCGACTGACTAAAAGCCAGGCGGCGCTTGCGCAGCAGCAGCAAATCTTGACTGAACTACAACAGACATTACGCTCAACAGAGAGTCAGCTCATACAGTTCCAGGCTGAAATAGCATCGACACGAGCTGAACTTAAAAACCTTGAAACCGATCATGCCGCCACCCAAGAACAGCTTCGCTTACTACAACAGCGATACAACACACAGACAGGGGATCTGTTGACATCACGAGTCGCTGAAAGAGAAAGTGGCCGGCAACTAAGCAGCCTGAAGAGTGACTTTGATCGGCTGAAATTGAAATATGACAAACTGGTTAGACCGGCGCGTACACCTGCGGGCCGCTATCTGGTTGAGGTCCGCTATACCAAACCCGCCGATAGCGTCATTGTTGAGTATCAGACCCAGGATAAAGAGGGCTACAGCCCCATCTCCCAGGCAAAACTGGAAAGCTTGCTGACTGATCTTAAACAAAAACAGGCGAGCGGACTCTATATCAAGGTTATTTTCCCAGAGAATAGTGGATTGACCTTCACAGAAGCCTGGAGTCTCACATCCCACCTGCACGGTCAGTATGACTACTATTTCCAGGAAGGGGGGAATGAACTGGTACCCGTGCTGCCGGAAGCCCGCGGCGAGTAGAAACGTCATTCTGAAGAAGTGCGATGCAGCACACGCCTCCGGCCGTCTATCGCCGTTACGCTTGCTATTAGGGGCAGACAACCATTTTATTGTTATACTTCGGGCAAGTACTTTAAAAATAATTACAACTCGGTCTTACTATGCCAACACCTGTCATCATCTGTGACGATTCAAGCTTTGCCCGAAAACAGGTTATGCGCGCCCTCCCAACCGGCTGGGATGTGGACATTACTTTCTGTGAAAACGGCCTCGAAGCGGTTGAAGCGATTGAGGCTGGCAAAGGCGACATCCTGTTACTTGATCTGACCATGCCGGTCATGGACGGCTTTGGTGTACTGGAACATATCCGAAAAAAAGATCTCCCCACTCTCCCGATCGTCATATCCGGTGATATTCAACCGGAAAGTTATAACCGAGTGATGTCCCTTGGTGCCGTTGCCTTCATTAAAAAGCCGGTCGATGCCGCTGAACTGACCAAGGTATTGGATGACTTTGGCGTACTGGGTCTGCTCACTGAACAGATCGTTACAGATTCTGTGCAAGTCTCCTTCAACGAATGGTGTCAGGAGATCACCAATGTTGCCATGGGGCGAGCAGCTGATCTGCTGGTGCGGGTCATTAATGAGAAAATAGAGCTGAGCATTCCCCATGTCAGCCTGATGGAAAGAGGCGAATTGGTAATGGCCCTCAATGCTGCAGCGCAGGGTGACAGTTTTTCCTGTATCAGCCAAGGCTTTATCGGTGGTGGCATTGCTGGAGAAAATCTGCTGATGTTCCACGACACCGATATCACTCATGTCGCTCGCATGCTGGATTTTGATGTTGCCCAATTGGAAGAGTCTAAAGAGATAGAGCTCTACATGGACATCGCTAACGTCCTGGTAGGCGCATTTCTTAAAGGCTTTGCAGAACAACTGGATGTCTGCTTCAGCCAAGGACATCCACGTATCACTATTCATACAGAAGACAGCGAGGGAATTCTGAATAAAAGCAATACCCACGATAAAATCTTGACCATTGAGGTCAACTACATGATTGGCGACAACCAGATAAGCTGCAATCAATTAGTACTCATCACACCTGAATCAATACCCGCAATGAAGATGCGGTCTGGTGAGGAGATTTTTGAACTATGAATCAACTCAGCGAAGATATTTCAGAAATGCATTTACTGCTGGGTATTATTCACAATGTCGACGTGGGGCTTGTGGTACTGGATCGTGGACACAGAATCAAGATCTGGAACCACTTTATGTGGAATCACAGTGGCATTAATCCCTCTACCCTAAATGATAAGAATCTATTTGAAGAGTTTCCTCTACTGCCGAAACAGTGGTTGCAAAAGAAATTGGATACCGTTTTTCTATTAAACAATCGCGCCTTCTCATCCTGGCAGCAGCGGCCGTATATTTTTAAGTTCAACAGCTATAATCCCATTACCGGCCGCTCTGAAACTATGTTTCAGAATATGACCATATTTCCGCTGACGGGCGTCTCCGGTGAGGTGGAACATGTCTGCCTGATGCTTTATGACGCTACTGATGCCGCCCTGGATGAACAGGCACTTCAATCAGCCAATCTGGAACTGGATAGACTGGGGCGCATAGACGGATTGACCGGGCTACTTAATCGGCGTGCCTGGGAAAATGCTATGCTATCTGAATTCAAGCGTTTCCCCCGTAGCGGCCAGAAATCAAGTCTGGTGATGTTTGACATTGACCACTTCAAGAAGGTCAATGATACTTATGGACACCAGGCCGGCGACGAAGTAATTCGCATCGTCTCGGCACTCCTGCAAGAGACTAAACGAGAAGTGGATATTGCAGGCCGCTACGGTGGTGAAGAGTTTTGTGTCGTTCTGCTTGGTTCTGACAAGCAAGGTGGAATGCTCTTTGCTGAAAGACTTCGAGAGGCGGTGGAGTCTACAGAAGTCATATACGAAGACCTGCTGATAAAATTCACCATCAGCCTTGGTATTTCTGAGATTGACGATTCATTGAAGAGCCATACCGAATGGCTGGAGCAGTCTGACAAGGCGCTCTATCAATCAAAAGAAGGGGGCAGAAACCGCTCCACCCTGTTTAAATAATCCGCTCACTGATAATTTTCCACCCGGTCCCTTCACGGATGAACACTAACTCCTTAGTTACGACATCCTGATAGTTACTGGCACTGTAGTGTTGTTTGAAGCGTACGGATATCTGTGCATTAGAGAGGGAGAATACAGGGGTATCGAATTGAATCTTGATCCACTCCGGGCGTTTCAGGGATCGCTCCCGCTGAACTCGCCATTGTGTGAGAGCGCTCTTCTTGGGTACAAACCGTACAGAATAAAAACCCAAATAGCGCTTCACATCCTGTGCTTCCCAAGCGGTACGCCATTGGCCCAGTGTATCCAGCACCTCATTCATAAGGGACTCGGTCAGCTCATCCGCATCAGTTTTAGCCGTCATTGGTTTTACCGGAACAATCGGCTTCGGCTCAACCACTTCACAGAACGCGGGAATCTTAATACTTGAACCGGCAGGAATCCGACCATAGGTACGACAAGCCATTTCAGCATGGACATCCCCTAGATTGCGGACGGCTTGATGGTACTCAGGCTTGATTTTAATGGCTTTTTCAAAGGCCTCTTTGGCCTTATCCAACTCACCCCGTTCGGCATGGATCACGCCAATGTTATTATGAATGGCCGCATCATTTGGATAGTTTTCAGACAACAGTTTAAACAGCGTCATCCCCTCATCAAGCCGCCCCATTCTAACCAGCACGGCCCCTTTAAGTAGCGTGAGCGAGGCCAGATCCGATCCATCCTGATTGTTCAAATCATCAATGCGCTTCAGCGCATCACTGTAAGCACCCTGATCAATTAATTTACCCACTTGCTCATCGGCCTGTACCACACCGATCATGATTACGAGTGAAACAGCCAGCAACAGGGCCTTCCTCGACCATTGGAGTCCATCAAAAAACATCATTTTCCTGCCATGCCCATAGAAATCACTGTAAAAGGCGATTATACCTAATATCGACACATTTGCCGCAACCGTCAGCTAATTGTAGAATCGCGAACCGACGCCAAATATTCGAGCCCAGATAACCCAGAACCGGCCATGATTGAGTGCACAACAACAACCGCCCTGCAAAACACTCCCTGTGCAATGCCGCTACTCAGTGGACTGCTCGCACTGGCACTTTCTGCCGGATCAGGACTAGCACATGCGGTGCAGGAGTTACCCAATCATATATTTTCAAGAAATGGCGGCAATAGCACAACGGTATTGGTGGACAAGCGCACGCGCTCAGCCTATCTGGTTGACCTGGAACAGGACGAGCCACGGTTAACCCGTAGTTTCGATGATCTGCTATTTGGAGAGATCGACGGCGAAAAGACACGTGAAGGGGATAAGCGCACACCCGAAGGCGTCTATCGCATCACCCACTACATCCCAAAAGATAAACTGGCGCCCATCTATGGTGATGGTGCTTTCCCCATCGACTATCCAAATACGCTGGATCAGATCGAAGGTCGCAACGGCAGCGGTATCTGGCTTCACGGGCGGGATGAGAGCGACCCCAAAAAACAGGTCACACGTGGTTGTGTCGCATTCAATAACAACCAAATTGACGAACTAAGGTCACTGTTGCAGAAGGACACACCGGTCATCATTACCCGGGAAACAGAGTTTATCCCGGCCACGGAGTATCAACAGCAAAGAGAAGCGCTGTTTGCCCTATTTGATGGATTTATAGATGCCTGGGAAACGGGCGATATCGATAAGCTAAGCAACTATCTTCATCCCGATTTCCATAGCCCTGGCGGAATCGATCGGGAGATGTGGGTTGCACGTAAGGCCCAACTAAGCCAACTTTATCCAAAGCGCCGCATCGAGACCGATGACATCTACGCCTTCAAAGAAGATGGCGAGCAGGTGGTATTTGACTTTACCCAGTTCTATTGTGCCGACAACATCAGCACTCGAGGAAAGAAAAAGCTCTTCTTCAAACGCATTGGTGGGCAGCTTAAACTGATTACTGAATCCTATGCAGGCCTCTCAACAGCCAGCTATACCGACCAGAAGATCGATCACTTCATCAATGACTGGCTGAATGCTTGGCGAAGCAAGGATCTAACCCAGTATCTCGGCTTCTACGGCGAGCAGTTCAAGGATGGCAGCGGTAAAAACCTCGCTCAGTGGCGAGACTATAAACAAGCCATCTTCCATGAACGCTCGGATCAGCAGATCAAGATCGCAGATATAAAGATCAAAGAACTGCGCGGCAATCGCTATCAGATCAAGTTTCGACAGGATTATCGTAGCGCTGATTATCAGGACACCGGGATTAAGACACTGATCCTTGAAGGCTGCCCTGGTGAATTTCAGATCGTCGCTGAAAAATGGCGCAAACTAAGGTAGCCCCAAGCACGTTTACTGATTAACCTGTTTAGGTTTGGCCGCCACCTTATCACGAAGATAGACGGGCAGTGCCTGCTCAGCAGCGACTGACTCACCCTCGTTAAACAGAGCGGCCCCCAGCAACGCCACGTCCTCGGCACTGCAGAACAATCCTGGCTCACATCCACTGAAGGCATTCCCCAGACGTGCTTCCAGCACAGATCGATAACTATCCCACCCTGCCCCAACACCCTGCCAATTCAACCCATCTGGCAATGTGACGCTTTCCGGGGTTGAAACTTCCTCATCAAAAACAGATCGAACGAGACCTTGTCCATCAACAACATAGCCGCCCCAGTACACCTCTTGCATACGCGCATCGTAGGCGGGTAACAGCTGTCTAAAGCCAAACTCCCGATACCCCCTTTGAGCAAGCGCCGCCAGGGTAGAGACAGGCACCACGGGTAAATCAGCCGCAAATGCGGCACCCTGCGCGACACCTACCGCGATGCGCACCCCGGTAAAGGCACCGGGCCCCCGACCAAACGCAATAGCATCCAGCGCGGAAAGGCCTATCCCAGCCTCGTTCAACAACTCCTCCATCATGGGGAGAATCAATTGACTGTGCATACGGGGTTGAACCTGATAGCGCAAAGATATCGCCCCATCGATCAGAAGGGCCGCTGAGCAGGCTTCGGTTGCCGTTTCAATAGCGAGTATTTTCATAGTAACGATTGTATCTCAGGTTGCCCTGTAATCGATCATTTTATACAGCATCCCTGCCATTTTCTGTCTACAATTGGGGTAATTATGTTTTTCATCTTGCGGAGCCCCTTATGTACTTTGGAAATAAATATGAGACAGCTCATCCGGGAGAGAGTGTCGGTGATGAGCGCAGGGCCGTTTTACGACGACACCTGATCTACTATTTGCGCGTCTGGGACACCGCAACCGATAAACAGATAGGCCATGTTGTTGATATCAACATAGACGGGCTGATGTTGATCAGCGAAAAACCCATTGAAACCGGCAAAGAATTTGAGTTGGAGATACGTAGCCATGACATGGAAGGTGCACCCAACATCATCCGCTTCAGGGCCGTCAGTCGCTGGAGCAACAATGACGTCAATAACGCCTTTTATGACACCGGTTTCCAGCTAATTGATCCAACCGAAGAGATACTGGACCCTATCCGTGACATGATTCAGCAGTATGGGTTTGGTGATTGAGACGAAACAGAAGACGGCTCTGACAAGAACCAAAGGCAAAACCTAGTCTAATTGAAAAAAATCTGCCACGTCACGGATATCACGCGTGCGAGCCATGGGAGGCATGCTGTCAAGGAAGACCTGTCCGTAACCTTTTTTCAGTAGGCGGGGGTCACAAATCACCAACACCCCGCGATCTGTTTCATCCCGGATCAGACGCCCCGCCCCCTGCTTTAATGCGATAGCGGCCTGTGGTACCTGAAACTCCATGAAGGGATTACCCCCCTGTTTCCTCAGGGCATCAATGCGTGCCTGCAGCACTGGATCACCGGGTGAGGCGAATGGCAGCTTATCAATAATCACACAAGAGAGCGCTTCGCCACGTACATCTACCCCTTCCCAGAAGCTGGCTGTACCCAATAAAACGGCATTCCCCAGATTTCTAAAACGGGCCAGTAACTCACCCTTTGGCATACTGCCTTGAACCAGCAAGGGGTACTCAACGCGGGATTCCAACGTCTCTGCGGCTTCACGCAAAGCACGATGACTGGTAAACAGGATAAATGCCCGCCCCTGACTCGCTTCTATCACCGGCACCACCGTATCCAAAACAGCTTTATTGTAGTGCGACTCTCGGGGTTGCGGCATACCTTTAGGGACAAACCAGAGTGCCTGTCTCTGATAATCAAACGGACTGTCCCAACAGGCAGTGATGGCATTCTCCAAGCCAAGTTGGCGCTGAAAGTGGTCAAAATTACCCCCAACCGCCAAGGTCGCTGAGGTAAAGATCCAACTGCCTGGATGGGCACTCATCTGCTCTTTAAACAGACCCGATATATCTAGCGGGGTGCGGTTTAAGCGAAAACTTTGGCGGTAGGTTTCAAACCAGCGAATATAGCCACTCTGCGTCTCATCTTCGGCTATCAGCTGATTAAGGCATAATCGAATTGATTTGCAACGGGTGAGGCAACTATCCAACCCCTTGCCTCGTCCTTCGATGACCGCCAACAGGTCTGTCATCTCTTGCAGACGCTCACTTACCAGGTTGAGACCTCTAATAATCTGCGGATCAGCAGACAGCTCTTTCCAGGCACCACGACGAAGATCCAAGCCAAATAACAGCCGCAGATCTCTAACACCTTTGCTAAGCGCGGCGGATTGTTCCGGGATCTCTTTCAGATCACCCGCCTCGCGCTGATACTCCGTTTCGATATCACGACAGAGATCAAGTAACTGTCGCCCACTGATACCGGAACCAAAAAAGTTCCCGGCCACTTCGGGTAGTTGATGCGCCTCATCGATGATAAAACAGTCGGCACTCGGCAACAGTTCACCAAATCCCCCCTCTTTTAGCGCAAAATCAGCGCACAGTAGATGGTGGTTGATCACTACCAGATCGGCCTCCTGAGCCCGACGGCGCGCCTCAACCAGATGGCAGGTACTGTAGGCACTGCACTCCTGCCCCAAACAGTTTTCGGTTGTCGATGTCACCAGCGGCCAAATCCGAGCATCCTCAGGGATATCAGACAACTCAGCCACATCGCCACTTCGGGTACGGCCTGACCAGCGTTGAATCTGCATCAACTGATCGACCATTTCACGACTATTCAACCTACCCTCCAGCAGGGTCATCTCCATTCGATGAGTACAGAGGTAGTTGGCTCTCCCCTTCAGCAGGGCCACTTCGACAGGAATGGCCAGCGCCTGCTTAATTCGCGGCAAGTCACGATGAAACAGTTGATCCTGAAGGTTTTTAGTGCCGGTAGAGATGATGACTTTCTGGGAGGAGAGCAGTGCCGGTATCAAATAGGCGAAGGTTTTGCCGGTGCCAGTGCCCGCCTCACTGATCAGCACCTCGCCCTCACTCATGGCCTGCAGCACGGCTTCAGCCATAGCCTCCTGCTGCGGACGATAGGCGAAGCCATCCACGCAATTAGCCAATAGACCATCCGGCCCCAAAATATCTGCAATTTCAGACATGCACCCGTTATCCGGCCTGATTGTCCCAAATTTCAGGGGCCAATCCTTGATCTCTTGACCAGGCCAAACGACCAATAATCTTGAAGCGGGCTACTGAGAGTGCGCCACGTTTGGCGCGGTTGCTGCTTGAGTGCTCCATGAATTCGAGCAGTTCATTGCGGTCAGCCTCGTATATTTCATAGGGCTCGTACTCTTCATCCATGAGCACCAGCACTACACAATCCCAGGACTGATCCGCCTTGACCTGACCAATTCGCTGCCCCGTCTTGCTCTCGTCAAAGATGGTGCGACTCTTGATTTGAATACGCCGATTATCACGGGAAGGATCCACAGCATCATAACCACCCGTAGAGGCATCAACTGGTTTCAGACGTAACAAACGGATGGCATCATGCAGCGCGATCTCATTGCTAATGCCTGGCAGTGGTTTGCCCATAGTTCGCCGATACTCGGCAGCTAGCTGTCGAGCCTGACCAATCAACTTGTCGGCGGCATATAGGCTCATGCCGATAAATCTCCACGAATTTCAATAGCTTTCTGCGGAATTGTATCCTAAACAGTTAGCAACTGCTGCATTGTTGCAAAAAAAGGTTCGTTGTAACAGGCAGGGAGAATTCAAGGTCACCCGTTTAGTGCAGCATACGTGCCTTACGTTCTGCCACCTTGGCACCCGTGATATCGCCAGCAGAACGTTTTGCCCTGGCGATCAACAGCCAATTTTTCTGTTTTAACTCTACATCGGCGCCTGCCAGTGCCAATGACTTTACGGCCAAATCACTTGCCAGCATTACCTTCCCCTGATCCAAGCGAAGATTTGCCAAGCGGTGCCATAGATGTGCATTGCGTGGCTCGATTCGCAAGGCACGCTCTATCGTACCGACTGCCCCATCCAGGTCATTGTTCTGCGCTTGCTGATTGGCACTTTTCAGCAATGCCTCAACCGCCTTGCTGTGCATGGGTACTAGGCTTACCCGACTGGCGGGTTCATAAGCGCTGATCTGAATACCCCCTCGTTCCTGTGCCGGCGCAATCACTGCTCCCTGCTCCAATTCAGGCGATTGCGGATAACTGGGCCGTTGGGTCATTGGCTCCGCGGGTCGCTGCGGGGGGGTATAACAGCCACCCAATAATAAAGTAGGCAAAATCGCCAAACATATGTGCTTCAAATTCATTCAAAAAAACTCCGAAACAGTCGCCGCATAGATGTCCCCACTTGACCGACACAAGAAGCCGTCACCGTAGGCGCCGTACCCGCGATAAAAGGATACTGGCGAGCCCCTTCGCACCCCTCATCTGCCCTGAAGCCAGACTCAGGATCAATCCACACAGTCTCTACCGAATCAGGCCTGAGCAGTTCCAGGGAGACAGGCTGTAGTCGGCGCATCATATCACCCCAGACCTGCAATGCACCTGTGGATCCAGTTAAACCAGCCGGCTTATTATCATCCCTTCCGACCCAAACCACGGCCACCTTATCGCCACTGAACCCAGCAAACCAGCTATCTCTCAACTTATCTGTTGTGCCTGTTTTCCCAGCAATATTCAGTGACGTATCAACATAATTAGCCAATCCTTTACCTGTCCCATTACGCACCACTTCCTGCAGATTTCGGTTTAACAGATACACTGGACCGGACGGGACTGATTGCTTTACGGTTAAAGGATAGCGTTGTAGTGGTTGACCACTATTGGACTGCACGCCCCGGATAGCTCTCAGGGGAGAATAAAACCCACCCGCCGCGAATGTTTGGTAGAGCTGTGCCACCTCGAGAGGTGAGAGTGAAAGCGATCCCAGCAGCATAGCCGGGACTTGCTGTATTGGCCGACTGATGCCCATCTGTTCCAGAAGATCGGATACCGTCCCCAAACCCACTTCCATACCCAACCTGACAGTAGCCAGGTTATAGGAGTTTGCCAGCGCGGTATGCAGGGGTACTTTTCCATGTGATACGTGATCATAATTGTCCGGCGTCCATAGTTCACCATCTTCACCCTTGATGCTGGGCGCTGTATCGTCAATCCGGGTTACCAAGTTATAGCGATCTGTTTGCATCAATGCAGCCAGATAGACTACCGGCTTAACCAAAGATCCTATCGGTCTTACAGCATCCAATGCGCGGTTAAATCCGGCATAGCGGGCACTTCTACCACCCACAAGGGCACGTATCTCTCCACTCTCACTGTCAACCAGAATGGCCGCACTCTCAAGCTTCCCCGATGGCAGGCGATACCCCTTTTCCAAACGGGATAGCCGCTCTGTAACAGCCTCCTCGGCCTGCTGCTGAGCCCATGGGTCCAGGGTTGTAAAAATCCGCAGCCCTTCAGAGGTCAGGTCCTCTTCACGATAGTCACGATGCAGTTGCCTGCGTACGAGATCCATAAAGGCCGGATAACTACCACGGCCATCCCCCTTCTGCTGAACCCCCAATGGGGCCTTTATCGCGGCCAGAGCCTCTTTTTGCGTGATCAGACCCTGTTCCTGCATCACGGTCAGAACCAGGTCTCTGCGCACTTTTGCCCGCTTGGGATGGCGGCGAGGATCATAAAAGGAAGGCCCCCTCACCTGTGCCACTAACAGTGCCAGCTGAGAAAGATTGAGTTCACCTAAGCTGCGATTAAAGTAGAAATGACTGGCCAGACCAAAGCCATGGATGGCTCGCCCGCCATCCTGTCCGAGATAGATCTCGTTGGCATAGGCCCCCAGGATCTCATCCTTGTCATAGTGCGCATCCAGCAACAGGGCCATAGCCGCTTCATTCAGCTTACGAATCAAACTTCGCTCACGGGTAAGATAGAAATTCTTAACCAGCTGCTGGGTCAAGGTACTTCCACCCTGCACCACACCACCCGCTCTCAGGTTGGCCCAAATGGCTCGCGCTATTGCCTTTGGGTCAACGCCGTGATGTTCATAGAAGGTACGATCCTCCATCACGATCAAGGCTTTGACTAACTTTTCTGGCAGTTCGTCTCGCCGGACCAAGACGCGATCTTCATTATGCGCCGGATAGATACTGCCAATTTCAGGTGCTTCCAGCCTGATCAGAGCCAAATCACCCTTACCCACTTCCGCGAGATGTTCGATCTGTCCGCCGGAAAAGCGCACATCCAGAAAACGACCCGGTTCTTCTCCATCCCAAAAATTGAAACTTCTGGATCGTATGAGGATGCGCTCTTTGTTGCGTGACCAACTGGCCGCCTGCTTTGGATGGGTACTCTTCTGATAACCCATTCGTTGCAATTCGGCCGCAAGCTGATCTGCTGACACAGAGGCCCCCGGATAGAGTTCGAGTGGTCTGCCATATACCCTGGCAGGTACCGCCCAGCGCTTCCCTTCAAATTTAACCCGAACGGTATGATCCAGGTACAGGACATAAACACCCAGAACCAAAGAGAACAGGAATCCAAGCGCTAAAAGGCGGCTAAACCAGCGCCCAAAGCGTCCGCCCTTCCGCGGCCTACGTTTTGTCGATTTAGCACGTCTCGCACGGGAAGTTGTCTTGCGTTTTGCTAGCGCTTTTTTAGTCGTTCTAGGAGTTTTGGCCATCAACAGCTACTTGATTGGTTGATCTGTGTGTATGGAGGAATCATCTGTTTAATCGAGAGAAAAGCCGGTACATCACCAGCTACGCTTGTCAGCCAAAGGAAACCGCCGCAAATGACTGGAAATCCGTGTATTCAACTCACCCGTCCAAGCAGGTAAATTATCCGCAACGGGTAGCTGTGGGCGAAATCTAAAATCTCTTGGTGTGATCAATACAGAAACATTCTGTTCACCGATCATAGCCGCCATGATAAACAACTCTTCAGCGGCTCGATCACCAAGTGCCAAACATCCCTTTGACGATCGCCCCCCATGAATAAAGATATCCCCCCCCAAGTCTACCCGGCCATCCTGTTCCGCCTGTTGACGATCATAGGCATTCGGGTAATCCAGTTTGAGTGACAGGTGATAGGCACTATTAGGGTTTAAAAGTTCAATGCCATAGGACCCCTCTGGTACTTGATAATCCCCTTCACGCAGTTTGGGGCCACGCGTTCCGCTCATCCCTTTGACACGATAATCCTTGATGTGTTGCCAACGGCCAGCAGTATACGCCCACAATTCCAAAAGCCGGGTGTCCTTGAAAGCAACCAGGGCAACTTTCTCTGGCGGCCAATCCACATCGGCAAAATCAAATCGGGGCTTCAGCCGCTGCTGTACTTTCTCCTGATACAACCCAAGCACATCGTCAATAGTAAGGCGCTGCTCTAAAGCATGTGATCGCGCAGGCGCAAACAGGTTAAGGATAATTAAAATCACTAATAAAAGAACAGGATTTAGGGTTGGCCGCCGCAAACAACCCATAGTTTTTATAGGGAGGTGTCTCATAGCACAGCATATCTACACCATACGGGTAAAAAATGAAACCTTAGCGGTCCGATCAAAGACACTCAGAAACGTAAATTTATCCCGCAATCAGCAACTTCAGCGCCATTCAATCTGCGATCCACTGCACAACAAACCGTACTAAGATCGCTAGAATGACTATCCATTGACCTCTCATTTCTGACAAGGAGCGGTAGAATATGTGGATCATCATCCAGAAAATCCCACTGACCACAACCCAGAGAGAACTGAATCTGTTTCTCAACAAGCAAATCAACGGTAACCGCTGGTTTGGCTTGTCATCCAACCAGCAAACTCGTTTGAAAAGTTTTTCGATCCTCCGGATGACTGATCGAACATCCGGAGAGATAGAGTGTCATGGACTAGCCGAAGTGGAAACATCCAAGCCAGAAGAAGAGATGCTTAGAGTACTGAATGGGCATCAACTGCATGGTCAAACGATCGCTGTTCGCAAATACTATCATCGATCAAACATCAGCACCCAAACAGCCCACACTAAAAGCACATCCAGCTTTCCGGGGCTGCGTGATCGCAGACGGCACTCTTTGCATATCGAGATGCTCAAAGCCAACAGCGGTGGGCTTGCTATAGGCATCTTCTGACAAGCGTTTATTTCTAAACAGCGCTTCCTAAAACGGAGTGAACAAGGATTAACTTAACTGGCTTCCCCTAGCCACCAAAACCGCCTCTATAGCGTGGACAATCGTGTCAGATTTCTGCGAATTAAGCGCATCGGGATGGGGTGAGGTGAATTGACCTGAATCGTTATCGAAATACTGTCCGGAAGTTGTGGCGAACTCATCTGCCAGTGCGGCACGAATCAATATATCAGCACCAATACGGATGTCGTTGCCAGCCATCCCAAAGCCCTCTTTTACCATTTTGGTAGCCAACAGCGATCCTGGATTCACCGCGATAAAAATTGGGCCTTTATCCTTAATCGAAAGCGCCATAACGCGAGACCACATGGTGATGGCCAGTTTGCTTTGCGCATACGCCTCATAGTCATCAATCAGCCTGACTTGGCCAGCCAGCGCTTCTGGTTTAACCGGCGACTGAGCTGCTGATGAAAGGTTGATCACACGCCCGGAATCATTAAGCAGTGGCAGAAGCCGTTGCGTTAGCAGATAAGGTGCAATGGTATTCACCGCAAAGCGCACATCCAGCCCGTCCTGGGTGATGGGATCGGGGGTTTTAAAGATACCGGCGTTATTAATCAGCACATCAAGCTTATCGTGCTTCTGGACCACTGCCTTCGCGAAGGCCTCAACACTACTCATGCTTGACAGATCCACGACATAACATTCCACTTTCCCGCCACCCGATAACTCAGCAAGTTCTTTTTCCGCTTGTTCCAACTTTGCTGGGTTGCGTCCGTGCAGCAAAACATGGTGCCCCATCGAGGTAAGCGACTTTGCTGTTTCCAAACCGATGCCGTCAGTAGAGCCCGTAATTAGAATGGTTTTTGGCATGCTAGTATCTCCTCATCCAGGGAAGTCTGGGAGAAGCGCTTCAGCCAGACGTTGTAGCGTTGTTTCAATATCACGCTTGTTAAATCGCAAGTTCAACGCCACATGGTTGATGCCAATCGCTTCCAGTGATTTCAAATAAGCTCGAAGATGATTAACTCCCGACCGGAATCCCAGATGGATGGGCTCCGGAGGAGCGTCGGACGATTCGACCAGATCGATGTATAGCGACTGCACTGCTGGCTTGGCAGGACCACCCACGGCCTCAACGCGCGCGCGCCAATCGCTAATGATTTTCCCCTGCGCGATTACATTGCGGGGATAGGTTATCCAGCCCTCACCATTACGCGCAATCCAGTCCGGGTCTTGCTGGCTGCCACCCGTGATGAGCAAAGGCAGTTTTCCCAACACGGGTTTGGGTAGCATGTCCATGCCACCATAGGGACTACCATATATATTCTCGAACGAGGGTGCGTCATCCCACATGCGGTTTATATATTCAAAGCTTGCGCGAAAACGCTCACTACGATCATCAAAGTTCATATTAAGCGCTGGGTACTCTTCTGGTCGATCACCTGAAGCAATACCCAGGATGAGTCGCCCACCGGATAACAGATCAACACTGGCCGCTGCCTTAGCCACATGTGCCGGATGGCGCAGTGGTAGCACGATACTTGCGACACCCAAGGCAATGCGCTCCGTCTGACCTGCCAACAAACCCAGGTAGACGAAAGGATCAAACAGTTGTCCGGCATCTCCAAATGTTGGTACGTTAAACGGCACGTCTCGCAACCAGATGGCCGAAAAACCCAGCGTCTCAGCCAGCTGTACTCGCTCAATATGCCGAATCATGCGAGGCACTGGGCCCGTTGAGTAAGACTCCAGCGGCGCCACCAAACCTAGGCTCAACCGTTTCGGACGGAACGTGGTGTTGTATCCCCGGTTGATAGCCTGGAATTCAGTACTATCGACTAGCGTTGGCATTTTGAGCTCCGTTGAAAGAATACTCCGAATAACGCTTAAGCAATTTGCACCATCTCGTTCAGAGTAAAGAGTTCTACCGCGCCATCTGTTGCAGCCATATAATTCTTTAAGTGCTGGCTGTTCATGTGCGCCTCCCACAATTCATGCGATGCCCAATTCTCATAAAACAGGAAATGAGCCGGGTTTTCATTATCCTGATGCAAATCATAATTAATGCAGCCTTCCTCAGCACGGGTAACATCGATCAACTTTTTAAGTTCAGCTTTCACCCGATCTATCTGATCAGCTTTGGCAGTGACATTTGCAACGATAGTTAATTTTTCCACATTATTTCCTCTATTACAGTTAGCTGATTTGATCTCATACCCAGCTGACAACAGCTTCCATCTTACGACGAGTCTTGGGGAACACTGGTCCGTCAGCACGATAACCAAAGGCCCCCATAACAGCAGGTTTGTAAAGTTTAGGGTCTATACCAAAGCGCTCTTCAAGAACAGCGATGGTTTTGCCCATCTCGAATCCTTCGATTGGGCATGAATCAATACCCATCAGCGCAGCAACCGTCATCATGTTGCCAAGCGCGATGTAGGCCTGACGTGCCGACCAATCGACAATCTGGCGGTCACCCTCAATATGAAAATCATGCTCTTGGAATTTCTGAAAAGCATCGTTAATGAATCCGATCACCTCATCCGGGAGTTGTTTAACCTCCTTCATGTGTTTTTGCTGATAATCTGAATGGTGCGCCATCGTCGCCCCGGTATGTGCCAGGAAGATACAAAAATGGCTGGCTGTACCAAGCTGCCCAGCAGTCCCATTGGTGGCACCATTTGCCCCCCAAGCAAACTCACGAAACAGCTCACGCTTTTCAGTACTTTGGATAACCAAAAGCTGCCACGGCTCCATTCCGAAAGAACTTGGAGAGAGGCGTGCCGTTTCCAGGATCGTGTTGAACTCGCTCTCACTGATCTTGGCCTCTGAATCAAAGACTTTTGTGGCATGGCGGAAGTTATTGGCTTCCATGATCTGAGCTTGAATGTCATTCATTGTCATCGACTTAATCTCTTGAGCAATGCTCATCATCATTCTCCAGTTAAATAATCCCTGCAGTAGGGAAGCCAGTAGTCCACAGGGTCAAATCCAGTGGCTATCTGAGCGAAATAGTAATCCTTGATTACCCATTGAAAAACAGCATAATGGAAGAATCATTTTCTAATATTTTTTGATAATATGCTGCTAGAAGACCTTCTCGTCATCCAAAAAGTGGCTGAATTCCGCAGTATTACTGCAGCTGCCACTGATTTGGATATGCGTGTAGCGACGGCCAGTGCCGCACTCAAACGTGTGGAGAGTGCGTTAGGCGTGGAGTTGTTCATCCGCACAACGCGTCAGCTTCGACTCTCCAGTGCAGGTGAAAAGTATATTCCCCAGTGTAACCAGGCCCTGCTGATGCTGGAGCAGGCCAAACAGAACATGAAAGATGATCTGGATATTGTTGATGGTGAACTGCGTATCTCACTGGCCTCTGATTTGGGACGAAATCTGGTGACTTCCTGGCTGGATGAGTTCATGGAAACCTATCCAAGCATCACGTTAAGAACACACATCAGTGACAGTAATATCGACTTTTACCGCGACTCGGTTGATATTGCCCTGCGCTATGGTTCGCCGGATGATGCCAATCTTTATGGATTCAAGATCTGTAATGTCCCAGGCCTACTCTGTGCTACACAGGAGTACCTTGAAAAATATGGCACGCCCAAGCACCCTTCCGATCTGGAGTCTCATAACGGCCTTTTTTACCAGCTTTACAATATCACTCACGATAACTGGACGTTCTCGCACCGTGACGAGGAGTACAAAATCAAGATGAGTGGTAACCGCGTATCCAATGATGGTGATCTCGTCAGACGCTGGTGTGTCGCAGGCAAAGGAATTGCCGTTAAATCCTGTCTCGACATGTCCAATGATCTTTTATCAGGAAAGGTTGTTAGCGTCATGTCTGAGTTTAAACCCAGATCGACTGAACTATGGCTCATCTGCCCGAGTCGACAATCGATTACACCTGCAGTCCGATTGCTCAGAGATACCTTTAAAGAGAAATGCACCGGCATACTGAATCAACTAATCAAAAAGGGAATTATAGATGACAGCGCACTTGCCTAGACGTTGGCAGGCATCATAAATGGAAGGATTCAAATGTTAATCTTGATGTCTGCAGATGGGCTAATAGCTGAGCACGTGACTGCTCTGACTTAATCTTCCAGCGCCGTCTCAAAGGCCTTTACTACATCCTGGAATTGAACACGATTTGCTTCATTCAACGCCATCAAGGCACGATGTGCTTCTAGAAGGAGTTGTGTGGTTTTGACATCACCCGAGGTAGTGACTGGGATTTCTGAAAGCTTAGCTAGCGCACCCTCTCGGGTTTCAACAATATCAAATACTCGATCAAAACCGACCGCTTCCAATAATTCATTAATATCAGGTTGATCTGATATTAATGTCACCTTGGGCAGACCCTCTTTCTGCATGACTCTTGCCAAACGCGCCAAGATACCCAGATTGGTGCTATCAACACTTTCAGCTTGCGTAAGATCCACAACAAAACCCTTAAGATCTTTTTTGTCCATTAGCGTTTGCAGATAGCGATCCAACGCCACGCAGAGGGTATGCCTTATATCACCCTTATAACAGAGGATCTCCACACCATCCTGCGATCCATGCAATATCTGACCGCTACTATTCATCATTTCCACCATGCACTATGGATAAAAAGGCTATATCATCAGGTATCTCATCGAGTCCTTCAATATTGAAGCGTTCTATCAAATCATCAATCTCAGGACTGCCATCAGCGACCATCTGCAATAACCACTCCGTTCTTCTACGAGCTGAATCCCTGGGAAACAACTCAAGGATGCCATCTGAAATCATCAACATCTGCTTAACAGGTGTGAAATCGATTTCGTGCTGCATGAAGATGGAATCTTCAAACAAGCCGACCGGCTTATCATGACTTGTGAGCGTGCTAATGCCTTCATTACTAAAAAGCATCGGATATGGAAACTGTCCGCCTGAACAGAAACGTAAGCGTTGTTCCCGAAGATCCAGCACACCATAGAATATGGTCAGATATTTCTCGATGGGAGAGAGGTAGAGCGCCCGATTCAGATGATCCAACATTTCCCCAGGTTGTCTAATAATATCTTCCTGATCACGCTGAAAAGCATCCAAGTGCTTTTCAAACAAAGTCTTCAGCATCACGGTCACAAAGGCAGAAGCCGCTCCGTGTCCGGAGATATCGGCAATGTAAAAACCAACCTCATGATCGCCTATGGGAAAATAATCGACAAAATCCCCGCTCAACAGGAGCGAAGGAAAAAGCTGGCGGCGAAACTCATAATCACCAAACCGGGCCCTGGGAGGCGGTAGCAAACTGGATTGTAGCGCCCGTGCAGCTTCTTCATCCTCTCTCAGTTGCCCCAACGCCACAGAAAGCTCAATATTCAGCGTCTCCAGATGCTTTTGATACGCCCGGTTCTCTTGGATCAATCGCGCCCGATTCAAGGCCCGTTCAATAGCCGTATCCAGAATCTGAAAATCCACAATGGGCTTGGTGATGTAGTCCCAAGCCCCACGCTTCAGGGCCTGGATCGCGTCCGCAACCTGATTAGCCCCGGAAACAATAATAATCGGTGTATCAGGTGAACGCTCCGCAAGTGTCGAAAGAACATCCAGCCCATCCATTCCTGGTAAGCGCAAATCACAAAGCACCAGGTCAGGTTTCGTCTCATCGAACAGCGCAATCCCTTCGCGGCCGCTGGAGGCTTCTATATAGTCATACTCCAGATCTTCAAGATGTGCCACCAAGCTCCGCCTGACAGCCATTTCATCTTCTATCGTGAGTATTTTTACCACCGCTCCCATTATTAATCTGCCAACCCTAAACTGAAATCCCAAAAAGTAATGCCCATTTGTGGACCACCCACCGATTTTATTAAGCTATCTAGTAAGTTTAGACAGCATCTAACCTGACAGGGTAGTTTATATTGACGAAAGCGTGGTTTTATTTACTGATGGGGCAAACAAAAGGCCCTTATCTAGCCTGTTCAGGCGTTGGAGTGGTTCTGAATGCACAAAAACGGCCGTTTCTCAGGACAGCACAGAGGCATGGCTTCTGTGCTGCTGCAAGTTCTGAGCCTCACCATTTGACACCCCTTTCATCCCAAAAGGGTCTGATGGCTTCTCTTTCGGCATCCGCACGACTAATACCAATATCCTTGAGCATATAATCACTCATACTCATGAGTTGGTATCGCTGCCTTGACAATATACGCCATCTATCCAATCTGTTCGCCAGCAATATCAATAGTGTACGCAGGCTGAAAATTTTTACAGCCACCTCTTCACCTGAGCAACATCCGCCACCTGAAATGGCTTGCCCTGCATAAATGAGTTTTTTCATAGTGCCTCCTAATCGGGAAAATCCAATACGTTGAATACCTGTTGCAGAAAGTCTGGGCTCATGCTAAAGATTAATCTAACGAATAGTTTTGATTGAATACATCAATAGAACTGATGGATTAAAATATGACACCCGTATTTGATAACGAGCTCCTCCGTACCTTTGTAGCCATTGCAGATTCAGGCGGATTTACCCGGGCCGCCGAACAGGTACACCGCTCTCAATCAGCCGTCAGCATGCAGATGAAAAAACTGGAAGAGATGGTAGGCCGACCGCTTTTTGAAAAAGTGGGGCGCAGTATGGTACTCACATCCGATGGCGAGATTCTGCTCAACTATGCGAGACGGATACTCAGGCTTCACGATGAAGCGGTATCAACGCTGCAACAACCCGATATGGTTGGTAGCGTTCGACTCGGTATCCCTGATGACTATGTAGCAGCCTTTATACCGCGCATCATGGCCCGATTTGCCAAATCTTATCCCATGGTTCAGGTTGAGGTGATCTGTAACCACAGCGAGCATCTGACCAAGGCTATTAAGGGCGGTGAAATTGATCTAGCTATTGTCACCACGGTTCCTGGCAGCATGGAGGGTGAAATATTGCGGCGTGAGGCGACTGTCTGGGCAACATCAAAACATCACTTCATCCATGAGGAAGAGCCACTGCCTCTGGTACTTTTTCAACCGGGTTGCATCTTTCGCCATTGGGCAATGAAGGCGCTTGATAAGATTGATAAACCTTATCGTGTCGCCTATTCCAGCCCCAGTATTACTGGCATTGAGGCGATCGTCGGTTGTGGGCTGGGCGTAACCGTGCTGGTCAACAGCATTGTGAACGACGCCATGCGTGTCCTGACAGCCGCTGAAGGATTTCCACTTTTGCCTGAATCAGCAATCACACTGCTAAAAACCAAGACTTCATCTTCACCGGCTATTCAGTGTCTTTCAGAATACATCACTGAAGGCTTCCGTGACCATCAAGCCAATGCCGCCTGATTGGTGCATGTTAAAATTGATTAGCTGTCATTCATAGGAGATCACTCGATGTTCACCGGCATTATCCAGGGCACCGCAGAAATCATAAAAATCGAAGCAAAAGAGCAGTTCCGTACCCATGTTATTCGACTACCAAAACAGTATATCGACGGCCTGGTAAACGGCGCATCGGTAGCCCATAACGGTTGCTGTCTTACAGTTACTGGAATCGAAGATGATCTCGTGTCATTTGATCTCATGCAAGAGACTCTGCGCGTCACCAATCTTGGCTTATTAAGTAAGGGTGACAAAGTAAACTTTGAACGGGCTGCACGCTTTGGTGACGAGATAGGCGGACACCAGATGTCGGGTCACATTCTCTGCATGGCCACGATCACCCGAATAATCCGAAGTGAAAACAATCGGCAAATCTGGTTTGAGATCCCACAGGAGTACACAGGATACATCTTTACCAAAGGGTATATTGGCATTGATGGCATAAGCCTGACGATTGGAGAAGTGGTTGGCAATCAGTTTTGCGTCAACCTGATTCCCGAGACGCTAGAACGTACCAACATGGGCTTTAGAGCAGAACAGGATCAGGTGAATATAGAGATAGACCCACAGACACAGGCCATCGTGGATACGGTAGAGCGGGTACTGGCTGAAAGGAGAGATTAATGCGGTTAGTCTCGACCTTAATCAGTCAGCAACTGAGCAATTCGATTTTGCAGTACCGGTATCACCTCCTGCTCAAACCAGGGGTTACGCCGCAACCAGAGATTATTACGCGGACTGGGATGAGGTAGCGGTAAAAAAGCTGGCCAATATTCTTGCCAATGCGCCACAGTTTGGGTGAGATTGGATTTACGCATCTCTTTTAGGTGGTAGGCCTGCGCATACTGCCCAATGGCCAGCACCAACTGAATATTTGGGAGGTGCGCCAATAAACGCTCATGCCATTGTTTCGCACACTCTGGACGAGGCGGCAGATCACCGCGCTGCCCTGTACCCGGATAGCAAAAACCCATCGGAATTATAGCAATACGTGTAGCATCATAAAATTGCTCACGATCAATGCCCATCCAAGATCGGAGGCGGTCTCCACTGGGGTCATTGAACGGTATGCCGGTTTCATGTACGCGTCTGCCGGGAGCCTGTCCCGCGATGAGAATGACGGCGCCTGGATCGGCGCGAAACACGGGATTACAACCAGCGGGAAGATGATCACTGCAGAGTGTGCAGTGCTTAATATCTTGGACGAGTGAGTTAAAGGCTGTTTTGCCCATTCTGCCAATCTCTACAAAGAAGTCAGTATCGACGATAACAACTCCAGAGAGAAATGTGTAGCGAGACAACACCCGGAAGTGGGTGCTGCCTCACTATGAAAGATGCAGTCGCAGTACGAGCTTAAAAGAAGCGTTACATTCCAACGGCGACCGGAGGAGTTGCCGTCTTGCTGCCCGCCATATTGGCCTGGAATATGGCTTTATGGACATCACCCAGACTGAGCATGCCCTGCAGCACACCCGCTTCAGCAACAGGAATGCGTCTGAACTTATGACGCACCATCGTGGTAGCGGCTTGCAAGATGTGTTGATTTGGGGAAACAGTAATCACATCGGTCGCCATAAGATCTGACACCTTAAGATTCACCACATCTTTGTATTTATCCATCATGTTGGAATAGTCACCCGCACCCAAACCATCAGACATCATATCCTCAAGGGTTGGGAACAAACGGTGGAACACATCTTTCTCGGCAATAAAGCCGACCATCTTCTCACCTTCCATCACGGGTAATCCACTGTAGCGATAGAGACACATCAGTGAAACGACTTCCAGAAGACCGGTATCCGGAGTAACTGTCCGTGGGGACTTGGTCATTATCTCTTTAACCTGCATATCATCATCCTCCAATTAATCAGCACAACATCGGTTGTTAAATGCAACCCGTTCCAAACTACTGCGCTGTTGTTATTGTTATTACTAACGACGTATGACTACCTACAAAACCGACTCTCTTCACGCTATGAATGAGGTGATAAACAGCGGTTTTCACTTTCCGTCAGTATCGGCCTGAAACAGGGCTGACCCTAGTAATCGCTGATTTATCACCCCTTTGTCCACCCGGATTGTCTTTATGTGGTCATAAAATGCGGGGGATATATTATTAGATTTTTGTAATATACTCTCAAATTCCCAACAAAATCTGCTCACCTTCCATGCGCACTGGATAATTCCTCGTACAACCCACATCCGGCGCAACTGCTTCGCCATTTTCCAATTCAATCACCCAGTTATGCAGCGGACAGGTCACACGATGACCGTGCAAGATACCTTCCGACAGAGGTCCTTGCTTATGCGGACAGCGATTGGAAAGTGCAAAAACCGTATCATCTGCCGCGCGAAAGACAGCAATCTCGTCATCCTTGGTTTGAACTACCCGCGAACCTAATCGCGGGATCTCTGACAGACGCCCAACTTCGACCCATTTTTCAGTCATTACTGCAGACATATCACTCTCCAAGCTTTTTCATTGGTGTAAATTCATGTGCTTCAGCACCCTTGGCGCGAGCAGTCCAGGGGTCATGCTGCGCCACATCCTGGGAATCAACAAAGCGACGACGCAACTCCTTTCTTCCAACCGCATCCTCTACAACACGCTTTTTGATATAGGAGAGGCCTATACGTTCAACCCAGGGTGCTGTGCGTTCCAGATAACGCGCCTCTTCTCTATAGAGCTGAATGAAAGCGGTGCAGTACTCCATCACTTCTTGTTCTGTATTCACACGACACAACACATCAGTCGCCCGAACCTTTACGCCACCATTACCACCAATATGTAACTCATAACCGGAGTCGACACAGACAACACCAAAATCTTTGATTGTCGCTTCAGCACAGTTTCGAGGACAACCTGACACGGCCATCTTGAATTTATGCGGCATCCATGAAGCCCAGGTCGCCTCTTCCAATTGCATGCCGAGCGAGGTTGAATCCTGTGTACCAAAACGACACCAGGTTGATCCCACACAGGTTTTTACCGTGCGTAGCGCCTTACCATAGGCATGTCCTGAAACCATTCCACGATCGGTAAGAAACTCCCACATTGCCGGTAGATCTTCCTTTTTTACTCCCAGCATATTGATACGCTGCCCGCCGGTGAAATGAACTTCACCCACGTTAAATTTCTCCGCAGCTTCGGCAATGGTGCGCAACTCATGGGGTGTAGTACGTCCACCTAAAATTCTTGGAATAACAGAGAAGGTGCCATCTTTTTGAATATTGCCATGTACCCGCTCATTAATAAAACGTGACTGCGCATCATCCTTTGCCTTACCTGGCCATGCTGATATCAGATAATAGTTGATCGCTGGCCGACACACATGGCAACCATCCGGTGTACGCCAATCCATTTTGTCAAAAACGGCTTGTTTATCCATCAGTTCATATTCACGAATCGTTGAACGAACCTGATCATGGGTAAACTCAGTACATGCACAGAGTGGCTTGGCTTCTGGTGCAGAATAATCACCACCCAGAGTATTTGCCAAAATCTGTTCAACCAATCCGACACAAGAGCCACAAGAAGCACCCGCTTTTGTATGGGACTTCACCTCATCTACAGTAAAGAGGCCTTCGCTGGTAATGGCCTTAACGATGTCACCTTTGCAAACCCCATTACAGTCACACACCTGCGCGGCATCACTCATGGCAGAGGCTTGCGTCTCACCCCCATGCCCTGAACTACCAAGATGGGCTGACTGCCCAAATAGCAGGCTCTCACGCATATCAGAGATATTCGTCCCTTCACGCATCAACTGGAAATACCAGGCACCATCAACGGTATTACCGTATAGAACAGCGCCACTGATACGATTATCCTTTATCACCAGCTTCTTGTAGGTACCTCCTGCGAGATCCTGAAAAACAATCTCTTCCGTGGTGTCATCGCCGTGAAAATCACCGGCTGAAAAGAGATCAATACCAGTTACTTTTAATTTCGTTGAAGTAACAGAACCCTCATAGCGTCCATAGCCCAACTCGGCAAGATGATTGGCACACACCTTGGCCTGCTCAAATAAGGGTGCGACCAATCCATAACAGGTTTCACGATGTTGCACACATTCACCCAATGCATAAATCCGAGGGTCGTAGGTCTGCATGGTGTCATTCACCACCACACCCCGTTCACAATAAAGGCCTGCCTTTTTAGCGAGTTCAATATTGGGGCGTATACCCACAGCCATCACGACAAGATCGGCTTTAACAATCGAGCCATCTGCAAAACGAACACTTTCAACGCGCTTATCACCCAGGATAGCATCCGTCTGCGCCCCCATCAGGAAATGCATACCGTTCTCTTCCAGTGAACGCTTCAGCATAGCGCCTGCAGCGGCATCAAGCTGTCGCTCCATCAGCGTATCCATCAAATGAACAACCGACACTTCCATGCCCTGTTTAATCAGTCCATTCGCTGCTTCAAGTCCCAGCAAACCACCACCAATGACAACGGCATTCTTGTACTGTTTTGATGCTGCCAGCATCTGCTCAACATCATGAATATCCCTGAAGCTTATAACACCCTCAAGATCAGCCCCTGGCACAGGAATAATGAAAGGTGAAGAGCCAGTAGCCAGTAGCAATCGATCATATTCGGCTTCACTGCCATCCGCCGTAATCACCTTACGTTTGACGCGATTGATCTCCACTACAGGAGAACCGGCATGCAGAGTAATACTGTTTTTGTCATACCACTCTCTTTTATTGAGTACGATCTCCTCAAACTTTTTCTCACCGGCTAACACAGGAGAAAGCAGGATGCGATTGTAATTAGGATGAGGTTCAGAACCGAAGACAGTGATGTCATATTTATTGGGCTCCAGCTTCAACAACTCTTCAAGGGTTCTAACCCCCGCCATGCCGTTTCCAATCAATACCAATCTCTCTTTCATGCGATGCCTCTTTACATTCCGGGTCAATGACCAACTAATTCAATGACTCCCTTTCTGCAACGCTTATGCCAACTTAGAAAAAACCATCAACCGCTCCATTCACAGGGCCATACATAATGTTTTACAACGTAGAAATGATTCATCATGGTGCTGAAACAAACATTTTTGCACCGAAAAAACGCATGCCCCGAGCAAAGATAAATCCCTGTTCACTAAAAGGGCAATAAACCTAATATTTGCCCCTTCGCAGTGCAAAATAGATTGACCAACCTCAAGAAATATTACTTTTAACCTGTAAATACAATGGGTTAAAAAATTGGCATAAGCAGTGCAATAGCAAAGAAAAGTTTTTTACCGCTTTGGAGCACAGTAATGTCAGATAACAAAATAAGCCTCTTGTCTTTCTCAGGGAAAATACGAACGCTACATCTTACCTGGTTTGCCTTTTTCCTCTCCTTCATGGTGTGGTTTAACCATGCCCCATTGTTGGCATCCATTCAACAAACATTGGGGCTTTCCGCACAGGAGGTGAAAGCGCTATTGATACTAAACGTGGCACTCACTATTCCTGCTCGCATCATCATTGGCATGCTGGTAGACAAATTCGGGCCACGCATTGTTTACTCATTACTCCTGTTTGTTTCGAGTTTTATCTGTTTTGCATTCGCCCTGGCAGACTCTTTTGAAACACTGGCCATCACGCGCTTCTTACTTGGCTTTGTTGGTGCAGGATTTGTCATCGGTATACGGATGATTGGCGAGTGGTTTCCAGCCAAACAGGTCGGATTGGCCGAAGGTATTTATGGAGGATGGGGTAACTTTGGTTCAGCCGCTGCAGCGCTCTCTCTTCCAACGCTCGCTCTGTTTTACGGTGGTGATGAAGGATGGCGGTATGCGATTGCTACGACGGGTGTGATTACGCTGATTTACTCCATCATCTATTACAGACTTGCGCGTAACACGCCTAAAGGATCAACCTATTTCAAGCCGAAAAAAACGGGTGCAATGGAAGTCACCAGCAAAGGCGATTTCTTTTTCTACCTGCTGATGAACATCCCGATGTACGCCGCACTGGCCGTTCTAACCTGGAAGCTGAGCCCCGCTAATCTCGGCATGTTGAGCGAAACCGTTAGTTATGGCATCTACGCAGGCCTGGTTGCTCTCTACGCATACCAGACATCCCAGGTATGGCGTATTAATGGCCATATCTTTAAAGAGCCTGTAGCGGAGATACACCGCTATAAATTTAAACAGGTCGCTATTCTGGATGTCGCCTATCTGGTGACTTTTGGATCTGAGTTAGCCGTTGTATCCATGTTGCCACTGTTTTTCAAAGACACCTTTGATCTCTCACTGATTCAGGCTGGACTCTTAGCCTCTGGCTTTGCATTTATGAATCTGCTGGCGCGACCCACAGGAGGATTGTTTAGCGATAAATTTGGTCGGAAGAGATCACTTACCATCCTGATTGGCGGTTTGGCTGTCGGATATATCGTACTCAGTAACATCACTTCCGAGTGGCCCATTGCACTGGCTGTGCTCGCTACCATGGCTTGTTCGTTCTTTGTGCAGGCGGGTGAAGGTGCGGTATTTGCCATTGTTCCACTGGTTAAACGCCGCATGACAGGTCAGGTCGCCGGTATGGCAGGTGCTTATGGTAATGTAGGTGCGGTGCTATTCCTGACAGTATTCTCTTTTGTAACGCCCTCAGCATTCTTTCTGGTGATTGCTGCCGCTGCTATTGTTACCCTGGCGGCTGTACAGTTCCTTGATGAACCCGAAGGACAAACAGCAGAAGTGATGCCAGACGGCACTGTTCAGATGATTGATGTTAGTTGATAGTGTAGATTGCGACGAGCATGCTTTATGCTCGTCGCATACCAGAATGTAAACGAGGGATCTTCATGTCATCCACCCTGGTAATTGATTACGCTTGCTGCACTGAAAAAGGCGTAAAACAGGAGAATGCAGATGCCGCAGATGCCCGCATTCCTCCTGGCGATTTGCTATTAAGCAAAGGGGTCGCCGCTGTAATTGCCGACGGCATGAGTAGTAGCGAAGGGGGGCACGAAGCCAGTCAAATTTGTGTCACGGGTTTTCTAAACGACTATTTCAGCACACCTGAATCATGGAGTGTGAAAACTTCCGCCAGTAAAATTCTGAGTGCATTAAATACCTGGCTCTGCGGACAGGGCCAAAGCCGCTACGATTCACCAAAGGGAATGGTCACCACCATCAGTGCGGCCGTTATCAAATCAACCACTGCACATCTTTTCCATGTAGGCGATAGTCGAATATATCTCTACCGAAACAACTCCCTGGAACAATTAACACGCGATCATCGTGTCTGGGTTTCTAAAGAGCAGGATTTATTGGCTCGAGCAATGGGAATCGATACCCACCTTGAGATCGATTACCGCTCCGTTTCACTCTACTCAGGGGATCTGTTGTTTTTTTCAACGGATGGTGTGCACGACTTCCTGACTGATCGTCAGATACAAAAACTGATTGAAGAACATTCCAGCAATGTACAGCAAGCTGTTAAACTTATTACCAGTAGCGCATTAGAACAGGGCAGTACGGATAACGTTACATGCCAACTTGTCAAGATCATCTCCCTTCCCAGTGAAGATGTTGACGATATCTATCAGCGGGTTACTGAGTTACCCTTCCCCCCCAATCTAAGACCCGGAATGAACATTGATGGATACGAGATCATTCGGGAAATCCATGCCAGCAAACGCAGTGAAGTTTATTTGGCAATCAATAGTGAAACAGGGGCGCAGGTCGCATTAAAGACGCCTTCAGTCAACTTTAATGATGACCCTGAATTCCTAAATGGATTTCTAAACGAAGAGTGGGTGGGTAGGCGTATCAGCAACCCCCATGTACTCAAAGTCTATGAACCAAGACGCCGACGCTTCCTCTACCATGTCACAGAATATCTTGATGGCCAGACACTCAGACAGCGTATGGATGATGTCGGGCAAATGAGTCTGGAAGAGATGCGGGAATACTTAGTTCAGATGATTGATGGTATCAGGGCCTTTCATCGAATGGAGATGGTCCATCAGGATCTGAAGCCTGATAATATGCTGATCAATAAAAACGGCATCCTTAAAATCATCGATTTTGGTTCTACACGCATTGCGGGGGTGCAGGAGATCCGCAGTAACCTTGACCGCTCAACACCACTCGGCACCATCAATTACACTGCACCGGAATACCTCTCCGGCGAGCCGGGCAGTAATCAGTCAGATATCTTTTCTCTGGCTATCATCGCCTATGAGATGCTGACAGGTCAGTTGCCCTATGGTGACAATGAAAAACCGCTTCCTGTCAAAAAGATGCACTATCAACCCGCGAACAATCATAATTCCGCCATCCCTGCATGGATTGACGGCGCGCTCAAGAAGGCAACCCACCCAACCCCTGGCAAGCGCTATGAAACGCTTTCAGAGTTCATCTATGACATGACCCACCCCAATGCTGAACTGGTCGACACAAGCCCAAAACCCTTGTTGGAGAAGCGGCCGGTACTCTTTTGGCAGATGATTGCAACAACCTTACTGCTAGCAAACCTTATTACGCTCTATTTTCTGCTTGCAGATTGATATAAAACCACATTACGCTGTCTATCAATGAGGCCCATAAAAACTAACTAAAGTTGTTTTTATGGGCTAAACACTTAAGAGCCGGCTACCGGCCACGATGTATTGCCAATATGGGAGGATAATCCATGGCTAACCGACTAGTGCGGGTATTTGCCCTGTTCTGTTACTTACTGTACAGCTTTAACGCTATCGCCAACGCTAATGCAGTTACCCCAGGAAAGATCACTGGCGGCAAACAATCCGAACATCCAGATTGGTTTAAAGAGAGTTTTCTGGATATCGCAGGCGATGTTGAAGAGGCTACTGAAGCTGGAAAACATGTCATCCTTTTCATGCACCTGAATAACTGCCCTTATTGCGCCAAGATGGCCGATGAAAATTTTGCTCACGCGCCCTATACACCCTTCATCCGTGAACACTTTGACGTCATCCAGATCAACATCAAGGGTGACCGTGAAGTAGCCTTTGATGCCAATACCAGCCTCAGTGAAAAGGAATTGGCAAGGACACTAAAAGTTCGATACACACCGACCATTCTGTTCCTGAACAAAGAGAACAAGACCGTACTGAGACTTAACGGTTATCGATCAGTACCCGCGTTTAAACATGCCTTGGATTATGTTCAACAGCAAGCCTATCTGAAAACTTCGCTCAGTCGCTTTATTGAAGACCAACAGACAACGCCTGTTTATGCGTTTCGTGATCATCCCATGCTGAAAAATATCAGCGACCTAAAGTCTGTAGCAAGTGAGCCATTAGCGATTCTATTTGAAGACAGTAGCTGTGATGCCTGTAACGAACTGCATGATGGACATCTGAAAAATCCAGATACACTCAAGATCTTGGAGGATTTTAATTTTGTGAGACTGGATGCAAATGCTGAAGACTCCCTTATCGACCCCGAAGGAAACAAGACCACTGCAAAAGCATTCGCAGAAAAACTGGGGTTAACCTATCGCCCCGGAATTGTACTTTTTGATAAAGGAAAAGAGATCAGCCGCATCGATGGACTGCTCTACACCTATCACTTTCAAGAGGTGCTGCGTTATGTAGGCGAGCGACACTACATCAAGTATCCGAAAAACTTTTATGATTACTTAGGTGTTCGTACTGAAGCGATACTAAAATCGGGGAAGAGTATTGATCTTTCAAAGTAGTCAAACTAACGAATAAATCATTTGTTTAGCTTGTCCAGATTATTTTTATCAAATTCAGGCAGTAAATAGTTATTCATGAGGCAAAAAAAGCCCCGGGTTACGGGGTTTTTTCATTACTGAGGATATTCAAAACTCTGTGTCAGTCCCGCCCATACTTCAACGACTGGGTATTAATGCAGATTCGTGGTTGTCACTTACCCAACAGTTTGAGTCACACTTCTCCACATTCGCCGGACGAGCGAATGATATTCGACAGGCCAGTCAGTCCAGAGGGCAATCCTGGGGTCATGATATTGGCTCAGCCAGGCAAACTGTTCGGCCCCGGAAACTCAAGGCAGTCAATCCACTGTGATTTATGCATGCTATAACCTTGGCAGGGTGGTGTACGACCGACTTGCCCAGTTTCCTCTCTATAGCCTCACCACTCGACTTTTGATCTATCAAATAGCCTGTTCTGGGGACCTTGCTAGACGAAACATCGGAAGTGAAGCAGTGCTTTAGCTTTTCTTCAATTAATGAGTGTCTCTGACCTTTTCGGGGAAAGTTTACGGAAAACGGCTCAAGGTACCGTGCTAGCGCCTTGGGCCGTTTTTTTAAGCGGATAGCATCGAGTCAGATGACGGTGACTCGGGGCCTGCTCATCATCAAGTCATATTGCTTTGGCGTGTTCTGAGAGATCCCATAACGGCCAGCCCGAGTCCCAGCAGCAAAAGAGGCGCTGGAGCAGGAACCGGGTTATTGGGGTTGACTACCACATTTGCACCTACGCCAGTTGTGAAATTATCCCAGCTGGTGATGCCGCCAGGATCAGTTCCCGACACGCGTAGTGCCGAAATGAATGTTGACGTGTCAAAAACAACACCAAAGAACTCACGGTCACCACTACCGGGTGTGGACTGTAGACTGAACGTAGTAACGACGTTGGTAAACGCGTCGGTCAAGTAGAGATCCATGGTGCCACCGTCGTTGTCATAGACGTCAAATCCGACGGCATTGACGAAACTCGGAAAGGTGACATCAAACTGGATGAAAGGTGCGCTATTACGGCGCCCATAAACATCGCTGCCCGTCCAGCTAATGGAGCTTCCGTTGCCCGTCTCGCTGTAGGTGAAGCCGGCAGGAGTGGTGAATGGTGCGCTGCTGTTTGTTCCGGTCAAGGTATCAATCTGGAACGACTGCAATTCCGCTTCCCAAGCAGTACGCGCTTCGGCAGGAGTCATAGTGACTGCCCCTGAAGGATCACTTGAACCCTGGAAAATCAGTGGTATAGCATTGGCGTTGGCGGCAGCCATTAGAACCGCCAAAGCACCAAGCAACCGGATTAAATTCTTTTTCATTATTAGAGAAGCTCCCATTTGTTTAGTTGAGTTATGTATGCCAATTTCCGTATAGTCAGTTACTTAAGCGTAAGCGAAATTCATGCCATAAATCTTAAATGTCGAATAATCAATATCTTAAGAGCCATATGTCACGGGCCTTGAGATTCAATGTAAAAAAACCTGACATTCTTAGTATTATAGGGGTCAGATTAGAGGGGTCAGAGCCGAATGGCACTTACTTAAGCTTTTTAGGGTGGCCATTTAACTGTATCTCTGCCCGACTATATTGCCTGGGTTCTGTGAGTAGTTTGTAAGGTTTTGGCCTTCGTTTGATTGCTCTTGGCTCTATACGCCCCGATCGCTTTCCAACCTGTTTCTGGGCGATCAGAATATAAATCTATGGGGTCAGACTCGATTGATATTCAGCGCCCGCCTGCAGGGTGATCTCATTGGCACTGAGGGTGCTGGCCTGGACCGAGCGGGTGGTGCTGCGGGTCTCATCGATACTGGTGGAGGAGGAGAAAAAGCCGCTGGATTTGA
>NZ_VMNH01000037.1 GCF_007625115.1 Sedimenticola selenatireducens
CACTATCTGTCTCAAGGAGAGCGAACATGGAGATCAATGCATTACCCAAATACGACATGAGCGACAACCCGACCAGCTGTTGCCCGCGTTTTCATCCTGAGGGTTGGGATAATCAGGCGTTACACTTCAAAGACAAACTGTTTGTACGCGCAACCACCAACAGCCTCTTCCACATGCCCATCATCATGAGTCCTGTTTTTACAAAAACATTGGGCGCCATCAAAAAGGCCGATGCCACCAGCGACACTGATTTCAGTGTCCTGTCACATGACCCCGCCGCCTAGCGTGCAGAACATCTCTTTGCAGTAACCAAAGAAGCTACCGGACGGAAGATGTTGCACCTATCTGGCGACATGATCTTTAGTTTGGGTAATAAAATCCACTATTTATATAACTGCGATAATACCTGAATAGTGCTCAGGCAGGCGGTGTGCCGTGATAGAACTCACCCAATACTCTGATGGCCTCGTCGGCGCTGTCAACAATAGTGAACAAAGCGAGGTCCTGCTGACCGATCATCCCTTCATCCATCAGAAACTGGAAATCGATAGCGCGCCGCCAGAAGCGCTCGCCAACCAGCACAACCGGCATCGGGGCCACTCTTCCAGTCTGCATGAGCGTGAGTGTCTCGAACAGTTCGTCGAGGGTTCCGTAACCACCCGGGAAGGCCACCAGGCCACGGGCCCGCAGCAGAAAGTGCATTTTTCGCAGGCCAAAATAGCGAAATTGAAAACAGAGTTCCGGCGTCACAAACGGATTGGGCGCCTGCTCGTGTGGCAGGGTAATATTAAGACCAATGCTACGCTCACCTGCGTCATGGGCGCCTCGATTTGCCGCCTCCATGATGCCGGGACCACCACCGGTCACCACGACGAAATCGCGTCGCCCCTCTTTTTGAAAGCGACGCGATACGATCTTGGCGAAATGCCGCGCCTCAACATAGTAACGCGCGTATTCGAGCTGTTTTATAGCACGCGCGATCTCCGCCCCCAGAGCTGGATCATTAAGCCTATCCAACGCCGCCAACTCTGCCTCCGCAATATCCGGCGGCAGCAGGCGCGCGCTACCAAAGACGACGATAGTGGAGCGGACGTTGTGCTGACGCAGATAGTGTTCGGGTTTGATCAATTCCAATTGCAAACGCACCGGGCGTAAATCCTCACTTGCCAGAAATTCTGTGTCTTCATATGCCAGGCGATATGAGGGACTGTCCAGGATCGCTTGCAACAATCCTGGCCGGTCACTTTCTGGAAACGTCTCTTCCGCAAGATGCGAATCCTGCTCGGAGTTCATGGCTGGCGTTCACTGGTGCGCAGTTGCAGCGCTGTAATGCCGAACCAGACCATTGCCAAGACCATAGCGATGCCGCCCGCCAGCACCAGCAGTGGCGGCACCCCAAATGCCACTTCGGAAAGGATACCCAGCGGCATCAGCATACCAGTCAGGGTCAGCCAGGAGATCCATTTTGCCGACACCGTTGCGATCGGCAATCGCAACAATAGATAACCGACAACAATATTTATAAAGGCGAACAGATTGCCGTGAACATGCGCCAGGCGTGACTCAAAATGCTTGCCGAGGGCGTAATCAGCAATCCATTGTTCCTTGCCGGGGGCAAAGTCGCGCAGGTAGATGAGCACAAACCCGTAAACCATAAAGCCGGCCAGAAACAGGAAGCCGGTGGCAATATTCTTCTTACCTTGCATGATCTTCTCCTTGTTTTTTACTCAAATGAAGCGGGGCGGGGTAACTCACAACAACATGCTCTGACCTGGCTCAGGGATCATCACATTCCAGCCAAATTCACTATGCAGGTGCTCTCCGAACGTCAATGCTGCCGATGCCTCACCGTGTACCACGAATGTTTGGCGCGGCGGCCGTTTGAAGGCACCTGCCCAGGCAAGCAGTGCCGACTGGTCGGCATGTGCAGAAAAACCACCGAGTGTGTGAATGGCTGCACGAACCGGAATCCGTTCACCGAAGATAGTCACCTGCTTTGCTCCGTCTACAAGCCGCCGTCCCAGCGTACCCTGGGCCTGAAAACCGGTGATCATTACACTGCATTCACGGCGTCCAAGATTATGGCGCAGATGATGTCGGATACGGCCGGCATCACACATGCCGCTGGCGGAGATGATGAGCGCACCGGAACGTATCTGATTAAGCGCCATTGACTCCTCGGTACTGGCAACAAAGTGCAGGTTTGGCAAGTCGTTTCCGGCCGCATGCCAGCTGGCCAGTTGCTTCGCCTGATCATCGAACAACGCCATGTGCTGCTGGGTGATCCTAGTGACGGCCGTCGCCATGGGTGAATCGACAAAGATGTTGAGATTACGCAGCCGTCCCTGACGGGTCAGTTGATGCAAGTGGTAGATCACCTCCTGGGTGCGACCGACGGCAAATGCCGGCACGATCACGTTGCCCTGTTGTTTATGTAGCGTGTTATCCACTACCTGCACCAGCTCTTCCAGGGTCGTCGGCAGGTTCTTGTGAGAGCGATTACCGTAGGTGGATTCCATGACCAGAATATCCGCCTCATCGATCAGAGTCGGATCACGCAGGATTGGCTGACCCGGCTGACCCAGATCGCCGGAGAAAACCAGTTTTTTGCTGGTGTCGCCCTCATTGATCCAGATCTCTATGATCGCTGATCCGAGAATATGACCGGCATCACGGAAGCGACAGGTGACACCCGGATGAACTTGAATACGTTCGTCATAATTGATCGGTTTTACCAACTCAAGACAATCCAGCGCGTCCTGAACTGTGTAGAGTGGCGTTAACAGTTTCTTATGGGACACCGAACGATGCTTAGCGGCACGCTTGGCGTCGTACTCCTGTATGTGACCGCTGTCCGGCAGCATCACGGTCAGCAGGTCTGCCGTTGCACGGGTGGAATAGATCGGCCCGCTGAATCCATCACGCATCAGCTTGGGTAGCAAGCCACAGTGATCAATATGAGCATGGGTGAGCAGGACAAAGTCGATATCCTGTGCCGCAAAGGGAAACGCCCGGCGATTACGAAGCGGCGCATCATGCCCGCCCTGCACCATGCCGCAATCGACCAGGAACCGGGTATTGTCCGTCTCGACCAGATAACAGGATCCGGTTACTTCACGAGCCGCTCCAATGAATGTAATGGTCGTCATATCAGGCCTCCCGAGGCAACAGCTGCCGCCAGGCAATAACGGACACCGCTGTCAAAACCAGCGTGCGCAGGCCCATGGCGAATAGAGTGCGGGACTCGTAGGCCCCACCGACATAGATGTGGCCTTCAAGCGCGGCGAAAGTAAGTGCAGTGGCCGTGGCAATCATTATGATGAGCCATAGCGCCCAGCACTTCTGCATCCACAGCCCGACGCCAGCAATCACATAGCCAAAACCGGCAATAAAATTAAACCAGAGCACGAAGGGGACATAGTGTCCTGCCGCACGTCGTGCCGGGCCATCGAAAAACAGCACCGGCCCGCCCTCTTTTAGGGTAAGCAGGCCGAACAGAATCGTAAACAGGAACACCAGACCAAGCCACCATGGCTGTGGCCATCTATACCATTTCATTTTCTCTCTCCAATAGCGTCCATTCGATCAGCAGAATCCAACGACCACTCTGCATCTTCAAACAGCAGCGACATCATATACGCCACGCCAGCCTCTTTATGTCCGTGCGATGGCTCGAACGAGATCATGTGCGCCTTGATCACACGGAGTGCTTTTTTAACGTCCACGCCACGCTTCGGAACCAATTGAAGATCTGTCACTCCGCTATAGAACCAGTCCGACAAAAGCCGGTTCCATTTTGTATGGCCGAATTTGAATTGATTCGGGATCACATGGTACTGAGGCAAAAATTTTGTTGTGGAAAATTGCAGTTCAAACATCGAGATCTGATCGAGTTGTTCCGGCCCAAAAAGAATCGCTGCAGGGCGAGCATTTATGCTATCGGCATTTTTGGTTCCCATCTTTTTCATTATCGTTACCATTTCATCAATTTCATTGATTTGAGTCTGTCGCCTTTGAGCTCAGCAAAACCTTACGTTCTCCGCTCACGTTCGTGTTGAAATTCTGATGAGCAGGTAATTGTAAAAAAACGCCCTTTTAACCCACCATCCATTTGCAGTCAGGGGGCATTAATGATCCCCTGACCACCAAGTACCGGATCCCTACCGTTTTATCAGGTTCTTCTTATCACCTGCCACGCCTACCCCCAGCGCGTCCCCCACTGCCCATACCACCACCCATACTGCCTTGGTTCTGGCGCTGATCATAACCATAGCCGTAGCCGTAGCCGGATGCCCCCGATTCGGTACGGGAGCGTTCGCGCACCAACTCACCACGGCCGCGGTCGTTGTCTTCATTGGCGCGCAGGCGCCGATCAGTGTTGGCATCCGCGTTCCGATTACTCTCACGGCCCAGGTTTTGCCGCTCTTCTTGACTCATGTCCTGTGTCCGTGTCCGCATCTCTTCTCGATATTGCTCCCTGTCCTGTTCACTCATGTCGCGGTTTTGGGTACGCATCTGGGCCAATTCTTCGGTCGTGTATTGACTGAAATCCACCGCGTTGACAGCGAATGATGCCAGTAGTCCAGCCGCCGCAAATGACAGTCCCCAAGGGGAACGCATGCACATGAATGATCTGCGTTCCTGTTTCTGTTTGATTGATCTGTCGGTCATTTTCATCTCTCCTGATTTAATTGGAATTGACAGTCACTCCCCCCAAAGGGCCGGATGCCATCTGCATAGTTATGATCGGTTGAATCTGTTTCTCGGGTATTTCTGTCCAAGCCAGAAGTGTTACAAGCTGTTTCAGGAGCTGCAGACGTGATTTACATGATCAAGTTACGCTGGGACAGCTGGCGATACGATTTCCCGTCCCCCACTCGATCGAACGTCTTGTTTCCGCTGTGTTTTTCCTGCGCGGAATTCAGCTTATCCAAAGCCTTCCTCGCACCGCGGACATACAAGTGATCGGCCCCGAAGTCTTCCTCAAGCAGTCCAAGTACCAGCTCGAACTGCGGCTTGGCTTCCTCCAGACGCAGTTGTGAAAGGTATTCGTTGCCGAGTTCATAGACATTGGCAGCAATACGTAGACGCTGTGGCGCGGGGGCTGTCTTCCAGTCCGCTAGCACTATGTGGTAAAGCTCGTTCGCCTCGTCCATCCGCTCCCGGCTGACATAGAAATCAGCCAGGATATGTTGCGCGGCGGCGATATTCGTGCGGTCTGGCACGGTATCCGCCTCCAGGATATTGACCAACCGCTTCAACAGCTGCTCAGTTTCGTCAAATCGTCCTTCCTGCAGGACCACTCCTGCCAGATCCTTCAGCCGTGGGGCCAGGGACGGATCCATGTTACCCAGGATCTGTTCACGTATAGCGATACTCTTCCGCCATGTGCGTTCGGCCTGTTCGTAATGCCCTTGGGCGAGATAGATGGTCCCGAGATCGTCCATAAGCAATGAAATGCGGATATCTTCCGTCCCCAGCACCGCTTGGGCCACTTCCAGGGTCTTTACCTGATACGCTTCCGCCTCGGCCAAGTCTCCCTTTTGAATGGCCAGGCTGGCAGCGACTTGCAAGTATCCAGGGTCCGACGGTTGCAACTGCAGGGCCTCCTGAATCAGCAGCCCTGCAGCGGCGAAGTCCTTCTTCTCGATGGCCACGACGGCAAGTGAGAATGCAGCCTCAGCAGCCTGCTGCCTGCCGTTTTGCCGTACCTTCTCCAGCAGTGCGACGGTTGGAGTCACCGTACTACTTGAGAACGCTCCCGCCTGTGGCAGCGCAGCCGACTCAACGGCACCAGCCATGACCGAATCCACCGGCGCGGTCTGTTGGCCCAAAATGACACTGCCTGCCACTGCACCGGCGCTGGCGGACAAGAGGTAAAAAAACAGCGTCAGGCGCATCGCACCCGCGGTGATTTTGCTCTGCTTGCTCATGTATCGCTCCTCGATTAATCCATATAAGACGGATAAAGCTGTAATCATGACGCGCCACCCACGGCATTGGCTGCCCGCACATTCACCCGATCATAGAAACGTTTGATCGACACATTCCGCGATGAGCTGGGCGGCATGAAATCGGTGATTATCTCAAGCTGTCCGGTATTGGCGTTAAGATGGTATCGTTGCAACAGAGTGGGGTTGCTATCCCGTGTGGTTTCGATTACCAGTACATCTCCCTCCCAGCCTGCGGTGGTCACCGCTTGTGGTACGGAGCTACTGGCAGATACCACCGCCCCCCGAAAATCCGTGAAGAGCCGCTGCTGCGGACCACCATCCGCGGTAATCAGCAACATGGGGTCTGCATGGGACAACTCCAGTACTTCCGCGCCACTGATCAGGGAACGCAGCCCGCTGGTCGAGGCCGCTAGCATGCCTCCGGAAGAACCCCTGCCGCCGCCTTGGTGCCCGCCACCCATGCCACCGCCTTTAGCACGCCCGAAACCGCTACCCATACCCCCACGCATGCCTCGAGACTCTCGCATCATCTCCCTGATTTCCTTCATCTTGGCCTCCGGATCGTCGCTTGACGCTTTATCGAGCAGCCAGGTACCCGAAAAATTCACTTGTAAGTTGTGATTAACCTCGGACATGGAATTCTCTTCAGCCGAGTAGACCGGCAAGGCAAGGCCCAGGTAGAGCAAGCTGGTTATAAAAAACATTCTTTTCATCGAGACATCCTGTGTGTAAATTTCTGGAATCTGCTAAGGGGCCAGCGACTAACAGCGCGCTGGCAATCATTTCGTAGGTGAATAGTCGGCGCCGGGTGTTTCCGGAAGATTTCCGCCGATAGCGAATATGTAACAATGTGTTTCACAACAGCCGATCGAATAGGCAGGAATGGAGGAAAAGCGATACACTGAAACGATGGAAAACAGATCCGAACACCTGCTGATCGTGGATGATGACCGTGCATTGCGCGAGCGGTTGTCGCGTTATCTGGTGGAACAGGGATTTCGCGTCACGGCGGTCGCGGATGGACCGGCAATGGACAATTTTCTGGCAAAACAGATCCCGGATGCGGTGATCCTGGATCTGATGCTGCCGGGAGAGGACGGACTGAGCCTAGCACGCAGACTGCGTGCGGTGAGCAACCTGCCGATTATCATGCTGTCGGCGCGTGGCGAGGATATCGATCGCATCATTGGGCTGGAGATTGGCGCCGATGACTATCTTTCCAAGCCATTCAACCCGCGTGAACTCCTTGCCAGAATTCGCGTCCTGTTGCGCCGCCAAACTACTTATACCAGTAAGGAGCAAGAGATAATGTATACTTTTGCCCCCTATTGCCTTGACATAACGAGACATGAACTCACCAGAAACGGAGAACCGGTCGCCCTGACGACTGCAGAATTCACGTTACTGCGTGTCTTTACTGAACACCCCAATCGGGTTTTGAGTCGTGACCTGTTGATTGACCTGATCAAGGGCTATGATCGTTCACCCTTTGATCGCTCCATCGATGTACGTGTTACTCGTCTGCGACGCAAGATCGAGGAAGACCAAACCGCACCACGTTTCATTCGCACCATCTGGGGTGAAGGATATCTGTTCTCACCCAAAGGTGAACCGCAAGGATGAAGAACCCTTTGCAACGCTGGTGGCCGAAAACGCTCTACGCAAAAACCTCGGCGACACTGGCGGCAACAACATTGCTGTTCCTGCTGCTAACGCTGATAACAATTGGCTACTTGATTGTTGTACCGGTTGCAAAGCGATCAGCCGATGATCTTGCCGCCTTGATGATGGTGTCAGCGCAGACCTGGGCCGAGTTGCCGCCGCAGACGCGTCCGGACTTCGAACTGGAACTGAAACTCAATCATGGACTGACACTGGCCAAGGCTTCATCGCCGCTTACGCATGAAGTAACAAGGCTGCTTCCATATACCCGCTTTCTGCAAGACAGTCTCATACAGCGTAGTAACCAAAAAATTACTATCCATTCGACCATTTCAGCCGATGGGACCCGCTGGTTCTGGACAGACATTCCAGTCAACAAGCGTGTAGTGCGTTTTGGGTTTACCCTTGCACGACTCGGTCCTCAGCCACCGCTGGCGGCTCTAATTGTATTTGCGCTAGGTGCAGCACTCGTGTTGCTGACAGCGCTTCTGCTAGTGCGCCGCCTGACCCGCCCGCTTGCACGTTTTGCCAAAGCTGCGGACGAGATCGGCCGCGGCGTCACACCCAAACCACTTCCGGAAACGGGGCCGGTTGAGCTGTTACAGCTTTCACGCACCTTCAATCACATGGCGCTGCAGGTACAGGAACTGCTGGCTGACCGCACCACGATGCTCTCCGGCATTGCACATGATCTACGTACGCCGCTGGCGCGCTTGGGCCTCACCCTCGAAATGCTGAGACCTCAAGCTGATACACAGCTGATTGCAGAAACCACACAGGATATCCAGGAGATGGAACATCTGATCAGCCAGTACCTGCAACTGGGACAGGAGCTGACAGGCGACAGACCGGAAACTATAGATATAAGAGATATCATCGACCGCTGTGTCATCGATGCAAGGCGCATGGGTACGGATATCGACTGGATACCAGATGAACCATGTCTGTTTACCTTGCAGCCGCTGGTGTTAACGAGAATCCTTGCCAATCTGTTGCAGAATGCCGTGCGTTACAGCGACGGCACCGGGGTTGCTGTTGAAGTCAGACGAACCCCAGAGAGCTGCGTAATCAAAGTACTGGATCGGGGGCCGGGTATTCCGGAAGCAGAACGTGAATCTGTATTCCGACCTTTTTACCGTATGGAGCCTTCCCGAAACAGTTGTACCGGCGGTAGCGGCCTGGGGCTTGCCATAGCCCGGCAACTGGCGCAATTCCACGGCTGGCGCCTTAGCCTGATTGCACGACCGGGTGGCGGTACCGAGGCGCACATCGAAATACCCTCTTGCACATCATTAGATTAACCCCTCAATCTAATGCCCTATGCCAGCCCAATGCCTCAAACATGCTGAAGCTTGTGGCTATAGCCACGGTCAAACCTATTCAAGCTTCCAGCTTCGCCAAGAGGTTTACCCGATGATCAATTCGTTAGGCTAGTGAACGGTACAGACCATGAACACTAAGGATATTTATATACGACAACTTAACGCCACATTTAACCCGCAGAATAGATGCATTTACGACCTATAACATCTATATAGAATCAAATAATTACCTAAGCGTTTTTGCAGAGAATTTCTGTTCGATTTGAGATGACTCTATTAATTCTATTACCAATTCCAATATTTCCAATGAAACGCCTCTGCTAGACCCAAAAAAAGATTGCTCGCCGACCACCTAGACATCTGCTAAGCGAACAGTCCCGCTGGTGACCTGATGTGACCCGACTAACAGCAGTAAGTCGGCAATTGCCCATCCACTGTTCAGGCAAGACCCATCCAATAGCGGGCGCTCAGTTCGACACCCGGACTGCAAATCAATGACACTGACCCGAATGGCATTTACTTAAACGCATATTAACTGCTGTTTTAATGACTTAGCATTCTTCATTACACAGGGCTGTTCGTCACACTTTTTATCTATTTCTGTGCAGAGCCATATTATTTGTTGGTTAGATAAATAGGGTGTTCCTACCATGCAATAACAGATTGGTTGTGAGCGCAACATTAACTCATTTATTGTTAATGACTAATGTCCTTAGGTAAGTGCCATTCAACACTGACCCCATTGTTTCCAAGGGTGCACTGATCACACGTTACCGACTGAGTGAATATTTGCGACTGGAAGTGCAATCAGGAAAAGGCCAGAGTATGGATCTTATTTATGATGTGGAGCGCTAATACGTGCTCTTCGTCAGCGGCTATAATCGGGTTAAGGGAAACACTATCTGTCTCAAGGAGAGCGAACA
>NZ_VMNH01000017.1 GCF_007625115.1 Sedimenticola selenatireducens
CTGGAAACCTTGCAAGATGGGAAACAAATTTGGCAGGAGAAGTTAGTCAACTGAACTTGACCTGACAATACGGACTTCCAGAAAGCTGGTAACTGTCAGATCAAGTCGCGACTACTACACATTAATCCACAACAAAAAGTTTCGCACCCTCTTTAGTGTAAGAGCGATGTGGTTCTGCGTTGTCTGCGACCTGATAGCTCATCCCTTGTTTTAAAACAAAGCGCCGACCATCTTGTAGTTCTGTGTGTAACTCACCTTCAAGACACAGCAGGATATGGCCCTTGGAACACCAGTGATCGGCGAGATAACCCGGTGAATACTCAACCATGCGAACGCGCAAAGTACCAAACTGACAAGTTCGCCAATAGGCGGTGCCGCTCTCTCCCTTGTGCTCTGTTGGGGTGATCTTTGACCAATCCGTTGTTCCAAAGGGGATGTTATTGATATCCACTGTATCGCTTCCCTGTATAAAATAAGTAATGCAAAAAAAGAGGGTGAAGATGATAGCTCAATCTCCAGTGACTCATCTTCAAATAGTCAGTCTTTCTCAGAATCAATACTGGTCATAAGCCCCGCCATATAGCGATCACCGACAACCGTGTCATCACTGATCAGACTATCCAATGACTCCACAATGGAACTGTCCAACTGAATATCAACTGCCGCCAAATTCTCACGCATATATTCAATATGCTTGGTGCCGGGAATCGGCACCAAAGTATTGTCCTCTTTGGCCAATAACCAGGCCAGTGCAAGCTGGGCCATGCTACATCCCTGCTGTTTAGCCATTTCAGCAAAGGGTATCAATAAGCGCTGATTGGTCTCGAACGCCTCAGACTCGAAGCGTGGACGGGCCACATTGGTCCGAATATCGCCCTCTTCCAACTGTGTGACATCCTTGGCGCAACCCGTCAGAAAACCACGCCCTAGCGGTGAAAAGGGCACAAAGCTCACACCCAGTTCTCGACAAGCCGCCAACATCTTGCGCTCCGGTGTTCTGGCCCATAGCGAATACTCAGATTGCACCGCGGTAACAGGATGTATTGCATGGGCACGCCGCAGCGTTTCACTTGAAACCTCAGACAATCCGATAGTACGGATCTTTCCCTCTGCCACCAGATCGGCCAGCGCCCCGACACTCTCCTCAATCGGTACATTTGGATCGAGTCGATGCAGATAATAGAGATCAATGACGTCTGCATTCAGTCGCTGCAGACTGAGTTCACAGGTCTGTTTGATTGTCTCAGGTCGACCATCAACACCCAGCGTGCCATCATCACGCCTGTATATGCCACACTTGCTGGCAAGCATGTATTCATCGCGTCGATGCCCTATTGCACGACCAATCAGACTCTCATTGTGCCCCATGCCGTACATGGCTGCGGTATCCAGGAAGTTGTATCCAACATCCAGTGCCTCCTGCAACAGACGCTCTGAAATAGCCTCATCAGGCGTACCATAGCCCCACGACATACTCATACAGCCTAAACCAATAGCAGAGACCTTAAAGGGCCCAATCATCCGGGTATGCATCACCTGTACTCCTCTTTCTAAATCACTTGCAGAATGGCCATTTCTACTGCGCAAGATTAATCCTTTGGGATCCGCAAAGGGCGCAGCACTACCTTAGAATTAATAGACGATCTATTCCTCTGTGCAGCAGATAGAACTGTATACCCTACCCAAAATATCACAATTTGATAACAAACAACCGTTAGTGAAATAAATCCTAATGAGATCAGGTCTTATGTAGTGCCTATTGGCGAATCTATTTTTTAAAAACGACTGAATCAAATTTTTGGAGGAGTTCCTATGAAGAAAACAACCAGTGTCCTAATCGCATCGGCCATTACAACCGCTCTGGCTATGGCGCCCATGACCGGTGTACACGCCGAGGGTGATAAAGAGAAGTGCTACGGTGTAGCCAAAGCCGGAAAAAATGATTGCAAGGCCGGCCCAGGAACCAGCTGCGCCGGTTCATCAACCGTCGATGGCCAAGGGAATGCCTGGATGCTCGTACTGAAGGGCAGCTGCGAAAAGATCGTGGGTGGCAGCTTGGCAGATAAAGGCTAAGGGATTCAATAAGCAATGAATGACGCGATTCCATCGCTGCGTTCGGCCTCAGCCCTGGTCCCTTCACGGGCCGGGGCCGGGCTTAAGGCGGTACATTATCAAGACATCATTGATAACCAGCCGGATATTGGCTGGTTTGAAATCCATCCAGAGAACTACATGGGTAGAGGTGGTGCTCCACTGCGCTACCTGGAACGCATCAGGTCAGATTATCCAATCTCAATGCACAGTGTCGGAACTTCACTCGGAAGTCATCAACCACTGGATACAAAACACCTCGATGACTTGAAGTATCTGGTCGATCGCTTTCAACCCGGACTGATTTCTGAACACCTCTCCTGGAGTCATGGCTATGAGTGGTTTACCCATGATTTGATACCCCTGGTCTATACCCAGGCATCATTGGACCTTGTCGTTGATCATATCCAACAAGTCCAGGATCGCTTGCAACGACAGATACTCATTGAAAATCCCTCGTCCTATCTTCAGTTCAAACAGAGCGATATACCCGAGCAGCACTTTTTGGTTGAAGCCGCAAAACGCAGTGGCGCGGGCCTGCTACTTGATGTCAACAATGTCTATGTCTCCTGCAGTAATCACCAGTGGGATATCGAAGAGTATCTGGCACCCATCCCTGCTGAGCTGGTTGGCGAGATCCATCTTGCAGGCCACGCCGTACAGGCACTGGGTAATGAGCAGGTGTTGCTAATCGATGACCACGGATCTCCGGTCTGCACCGCCGTTTGGGAGCTTTATCGCAACTGTATCGATCGGATAGGCACTGTACCGACATTGATCGAGAGAGACAGCAACATTCCCGATTTTGCTACGCTCTACAATGAAGTCCAATATGCTGAGTATTACCTCCGCCAAAGCAAGGAGGTAAACCGTGTCTCAACTTGCTGAGCTTCAGCAGGCATTCTGCGATGCCCTACGCTCTCCAGAGATGCCTACAGACGCACTCTTGGACGCCATAGTAGATGATGGTCTTAACCTGCAGCGCTTTAATGTTTATCGGAATAATTTTATCGTACTAAATGGCGATGCACTCGCCGATATGTATCCGGTGATAAAGCGGTTAGTTGGCGATGAGGCCTTCCGCGTATTGGCCACTGCCTATGTTCGCAGCCATCCACCACAGGCGCGCACCCTGCTCCTCTATGGCGATCAGTTCCCGGCATTTCTTGCATCCATTCCAGAACTTGTAGAATTACCCTATCTGGCGGATGTAGCACGCATTGAGTTTGCATGGACAGAGGCCTATCACGCACAAGAACACCCTGTATTGACGGAAGATCAGGTAAGCAGCATCACGGCCGATGCTTTTGGTCAATGTCAGTTACTGCCACATCCCACTCTGCACTGCATAGGCTCAGACTATCCTATTTACTCCATCTGGCAGGCGAATCAATCTTGTGAGACCGATGAACTGATTTCACTGGATCAGGGCGAATCCTACGTGATCGTTCTGCGGCCTGAGATTGATGTTGAGGTAAGCACTGTTTCCCAAGGTGCATTCCACTTTCTCAAACAGTTGCAATCAGGGGCCATTATTGAAGCTGCCTATGAGGTTGCAATTGAACAGGATAGCACCTTTGATCTCGGAGTCTTTCTCACTCAACACCTTTTGGATGGCACCTTTTTCCAAATTAATTCATAAGCGAAAGCGCTGCAATTACAACAAGAAACCAAGAGGTACACTTCTTATGAACCCATTAATAGCACGATATGAATCCTTATTTGATGCCATCGCTTGTTTGATTCCGGCATCACTGCTCGGTTTGTTTGCTCGATTGACGATCGCCTATACCTTCTGGTCGTCGGGTAGAACCAAGGTTGAGGGTATTTTGAATGTAACCGATACCACGCTGTATCTGTTCAAGGAGGAGTACGCCGTCCCGGTTATACCGCCCGACATCGCCGCTTACATGGCAACCTATGCAGAGCACTTCTTTCCAATTCTCTTAGTACTTGGATTGTTTACCCGTTTTGCTGCTCTGTCGTTACTGCTCATGACACTGGTGATTCAACTCTTTGTCTATCCTGACGCATGGAATGTTCATATGTGGTGGGCTATCGCCATGCTTTACCTGATAAAGCAGGGTGGAGGCATCGCATCGTTTGATCATATGCTAGGAAAATCGTCTGATCGATAAGGGACACTCGGAGACTTACTGAGGGGCCTCCGGTACTTGCTGGTTAAATAGGGAACAATTTATTCAGTGCGGTGGGATACCCGATACTGTAACCCTGAGCATAATCCACCTCTAGCTCAGCAAGAACATTCAGTATTGATTCACTCTCAACATATTCTGCAATCACGCGTTTATTCATGTGATGTGCGACTTCGGTAATCGATTTCACCATAGCGCGACTCACTCTATCCGTATCAACATCCTTAACAAAAATCCCGTCTATCTTCACCACATCTACTGGGAATTCTTTAAGATAAGAGTAGGAGGCATATCCTGAACCAAAATCATCCAGATAAAATTGGCAGCCTAACGCCTTTATCTCTTCCATGAGTTTTCTTGCCTGATCAAGTTGACTGACCATGGCCGTCTCAGTAATTTCAAACGCGAGCATCTCTGGCGGGATCGGCGAGTTAACAATTAACTCCTTCAGAAAAGGTATTAGGGTTTCATCAGACATTGATTGTCCTGAGAGATTAATACTAAATGCACCCAGATCAGATAATGACTTACCCTGCAATGTGCTTCTTGCCCAGTTAAAAAAACGTTTTACAACCCAACGATCAACCGCGCGCATCCGCTCATACTGTTCAGCCGCCAAGATAAACTCGTAAGGCGCGCCTGGCATATTTTCATCATCCAAACGCCGCAGGAGTATTTCGTGATGAGTGGACAGGCCCTGCCCTTGGAATATAGGCCGTATCAATTGACCATGTAACTCGAGTCGATTCTGCTCCAATGCCTTTTCTATTAGGGGCACAGACTGCGCCAAGCGCATTTTCTGGGCGTACACCTCGCCCTCATGCTGATAACAACAACAGCGATTCCGCCCCTCTTTCTTAGCTTCTGCACAGGCTGAGTGGGCGGCATGGTTCACTGCGTCGGCATGACCACTTCCACTGAACAGCTCGGTTAGGCCAATACTGACCGTCACCGAAATCTGATGCTCGGCCCATTCAAACCGGAAATTCTCAATTGCCATACGCAGACTCTCGGCAATGGCATAGCCGCGCTCCAGGGAGCACTGCTCCAGCAGGATGCTGAACTCGTTATCACCGGTGCGAGATACGGCTCCTGGATGACTGATTAAACTACTGCAGATACCGCCGATTCGTGCCAGAAAATGATCGCCACCCTCCATACCACAGAGATCATTTATCAAGGTAAACTTATCGACATCCATGCAGAGCAAAATATGATGATGTCCTGACTCACTACTGCTATTCAGTATATTATTGAGATCGCGATGGAAGGCACGGCGATTTTTCAGACCCGTCACACTATCCTGATCACTCTCATCCCTAAGACGTCCAAAACCTTCTTTAAGTGCGCGCTCAACAGCACGCTCCACCATCGGCAGACCATGATCTTCAATGATAGAGATTTGATTATTCTGGATACGGTTAAGAAGTTCTGATCGCTTGTAATCCAGCGCCTTTACACCACTGCCATCGACAAAAACATAGCGGGTTTTTGTATCATCACACCATGCCAGACTAAGCATTCTGGCACGGCCATTGGGTTGCTGCTCAGTTATCCAATCATCCTTCTGAATTTTATTCAGCTGGCGAATATACTGAGGTTCAACATTTTTACTATCATCATGAACGAACTGTTTTGCAGTGACTATCGGCAGTAGCTGATCAAAATAGCTGGGGGTTATATCGACACGATTTTGATTGTATTCGGTAAAAGTGGCACTGCCCTTTTCAAGGCTTTTACCAATCTTATCTATCAGCTCTATACCCTTATTTTTAAAGATCGGATAGGTATCAAAGCCACTACGTAAAACCTTGCCTATCTTTTTCCACTTATCAGGCGTGAGATAGGCCTGCTTAGGACGTACTTGAAACGCATTATTCAATAACACCAGCACCTGCTGATAATGCTTCAGATATTTTGTTTCTGCTTCTCCGAGACGGATCGATTGCACCAACAAGCCCACCCAGCCCAGACGCAATAGCTGGTCAATCAATGTAGAGATAGAGCCCTTCAGCTCTTGTTCAAGAAACGCCCTGACCTGTTGACTTGCGGTACTTCTCTGCTGCTCAGCATCACAGCCTGTCAACACCAGATTCAGGTTGGTATTAAAGGTGCTTTTACACTCATCCAAGAGACCCGATATATCACGTGCCACCTCATTCAGGTCGGCCTTTCCACCCGCGGCTTCCAGCGACCCAAGAACCGACTCCAACTTCTCATTCTCTTTTTGCGCGATCATTGATCCGTCATTGGCGGACATAAACAGCGCCAACTGATCAAGATTATCCAACAGTTCGCGTGAACTGTGTTGCGGATCATTTAATACGGCGGGATCTTCAATAGCCGCCTTGGCGAGAGGCAATTGAACCTGACGAAGGATCTTACGCGTTGTTGGATTATGACGCGGATCCTTTTGCGTAATCTGCAACAGATGTTCTGTCGCCTCAATAATTTGCCGACTCGCAGGAGAGAGCGTGACGTTTCCAGCATACCCCGCATGCCCACCTAACGTTTGCTCGATACGATCAGAAAGTTTACGTTGATCACCCTGAACCATGTCTTCCAGGGCATGGGTAATTGCAGCGTTGCTGGAAATCTCAATCGCTGACTCATCCATCTGCGCAGGTTGTTTCCGATCACCGAGGAAAGAGGAAAGCGTCTCAATCAGTGTTTTGGGCTGATGTCTTTGTGGAGGTACATCCATGCCCTTATTCACGGCAGCTTGCTTGGGCTGTTGAGGAATAGCACGGCGCTGTTTCATGCCCACCGTATGGCCTTGCTGCTCCAATGTATGAAAGATCTGGTGGTAAGGCTGATCAATCCCTGCCAATATCTGTTCGGCAAAAACCGTATAGGCCGCACGTCGTGCATCAACACAGATACTGAGTGGGTCCAAGCTCTTTTTGAATGACCACAGCAGACGATATGGCGACAGGGGATTGTTGTCATTACTGACAGGGGTTTTAGCCAAATAGGCAATAGACTCTGAGAGCTTATGCAGTGTGCTCGCTAAGCGTCCCTCCATCCGGCGAGAGACACCCACAACAGCCGCCCACTCATCAAACTCATCTTCATCCACCAACTCCAGGCTCTGATTCTTAAAGTCAGAATTATCACCCGCCGGTGAAATATCCTGCAATTGATCCCAGCTACGTGCTACTTGCTTAAAAAAGCGCTGCTTAACGCCCTCCTCTTCCTCCTGAAGCATCCTTCTGGCGTGGCGAATATCGGGTTGATGCTGATGAGAGGCCTGTTCTTCCTGGACAATGAGCGCTTCATCCAGTTGATTAAAATAACTGGTTATTCTATCACCGAGGTACTCATTCAGCGTTTCGGCCAACTCAGTCAGCGGCTGTTGATTGTTCTCTTTTCTGAGGCTCGCCCGCACCCTGTTTTTTCGCTCGGTCGAAGCGAAATTAGCCAAGTAAGACTGAACAGCGGCATCCGGTGACATGAATGCCACCCCTACACCCTCAGATGATTCAAATGCAAAACGAACCGGCACCCTGTATGTGATCGATTGAGCCGGTTGTTCCAGCAGTTGTACTTCGGCGTGAAGAGTGGATGAATCAGCCTGTTCCTGCCCATTTTTTAGACGCTTCAGCGCCGCATTATCAATCGCCAGGTAAAGACCGCCCTCGGAATAGTTACCGATATGGCAATCGGCCTGCTCTGCCCCATTAACCACCAGCTTTGCCGGGTGGCTGATCAGAAACCGTTTATACCTGCGGCGATTCTGGTTCAAGAAATAATCCTTTATATAGTACTTGCCTATAATGCGACCTTTAACTGAGAAACTTTAATGTTTGAACCGTAATAAATGCGACTCTACAGCAGGTTACGGGTCTGTTTTGATGAGAAAGAGGTAGGCGGATAATTGGTTAGGAAACAGCGATATGACTTTAGTTCTTTGATAATAAAGTACCATAATCCAAACACAGTTTCTTATGAGTTGTCAGCCAGAGGGGTGTGATTTTCCAGCCAAAAGAGGAACTCCTGTTCCGGCATCGGACGAGCAAACAGATAGCCCTGGGCAATATCGCAGCCCTCCCCAAGCAAGAAATCGCGCTGCACCTCCGTCTCTACGCCCTCAGCGGTCACTTTCAACTGCAAACTTGCCGCCATACTAATCACGGCACGCGTAATTGCCACGTCATTCTCGTCGCCGGGAATATCCTGTACAAAACTGCGATCAATTTTAAGCCGATCAATGGGCAACCGCTTCAGATAGCTTAATGACGAGTAACCGGTCCCAAAGTCATCGATTGCAATCGCTACGCCATAGTCTTGCAATCTTCGAAGTGATTTTGCGGCGAGTTCAAACTCACCCAGAAAAAGTCCCTCTGTTACCTCAAGTTCAAAAAACTTCGGATCAAAGCCAATCTCATCCAACACAGCAATCACCCGATCGGCATAATTCCGTTGCTGTAGTTCGACCGCCGACGCATTCACTGAAATTACGCCACAGTGATGACCTTGTTCACACCAGGCTTTTGCGCGGGAGAGTGCAGTCCGCAATATCCATTCACCCAAAGGTATGATCAAACCCAACTCTTCCGCGGCAGGGATAAACTTCATTGGACCGAGCAGCCCCATATCCGGATGCTCCCATCGAACCAATACCTCTACCCCATGAATCTTACCCGTCCGCATATCAATTTGCGGTTGGTAGTTGAGCACGAATTCTTGCCGATCCAGGCCGTGCCGCATACTACTCTCCAATAGCACGCGTTCAAAAGCGACCGATGTGAGCTCCTCCCTATAGAAGGCATAGCCACAACGCCCCGCATCTTTGGCGCTATACATGGCGGCATCGGCATTGCGCATCAACTCTTCAGGGGTAGTACCATCTTGTGGATAGATACTGATCCCTATACTGGGGGTGATATAGAGCTGATGCTCACTAAACTCAAACTCAGCCTCAAATGATCGCAAGATCTTTTCAGCGATACGGATCACCGTATTGGTCTCATCAATATCCTCAACCAAGATAGTAAATTCGTCGCCTCCAATACGCGCCACCGTATCATCTGAACGTACCGAATGCAGAAGTCGACTTCCAGCCGCTCTTAGCAAGGCATCCCCCACCGAATGTCCGTGGCTGTCGTTGATATTCTTAAATCGATCCAGATCAATGAACAATAAAGCAAGCTGTTCATTATTTCGGGCTGCGTGATTGATTGCATGTTGCAGTCGGGCATTGAACAACAATCGATTGGGAAGCTCTGTCAGCGGGTCATGATGCGCAAGAAAGTCGAGTTGTTTTTCAGACTGTTTGATATGTGTGATGTCGGCAAAGACCGCAACATAATTAATCAGTTTTCCCGCCTTATCTTTCACTGTATTGATGGTCAACCATTCTGGAAAGATTGTCCCATCCTTACGCCGATTCCAGATCTCACCAGACCAGATACCCGCCTGCCCCAGCGAGGACCACATGGATTGATAGAACGCCTTATCATGCCGACCTGATTTCCATAACGTCGGCGTTTTACCAACTACTTCCTCCCGGCTGTAGCCCAAAATATCTGTAAAGGCTCGATTAACATCCAGGATATTCGCGTTTTCATCAGCAATCAGAATACCCTCTGCCGTACTATCAAATACTGTCCCGGCCAGACTCAGTTTTTTCAATTGCTGCTTGAGTTCACTGTGCGCCTTGTCCAGATCACTCCGTGTTTCTACTTGCTCAGTCACATCATTTACTGCTGCCACAACACCTACAATTTTTCCGTTAACATCACGGATAGGGGTATAACTGCCCGAGATATGCCGCGCAGGATGCCCACCCATGGCCGGCAGGGAATCCTCAAAACCGACGTTTTCTCCTTGTAAAGCTTGGTCAACAAGTGCTAGATGACGCTTAGAAAGATCCGCTGACAACACCTCCTGAATCAGTTTCCCTTCTATTTCGCTCGGTGGAATACCAAAGGTTTTTTCATAAAACTGATTCGCTACGAGATAACGGTATTCAGTGTCACAGGCTGCGATCCACATAGGCGCCGCATCTATAACCGAGCGTAACAATGCTCTATTATCACTCAGTGCCTGCTCCGTCTTCTTACGCGGAGTAATATCATCAAATACAGCAACCACCTCACCTGTGGGCAATTGGTAGACATAGTTTTCCACCCACAAATCCAAACCGTCATCCTGATAATGGCTGTAAGGAAAGCTTTCTGGTTCGCCTGTACGTGAAACCCTCTGGAGAACTTCAACAAGTCCCATTGACGCTATGCCGGGAAAAATCTCTTTAACCGACCGCCCTATCACGTCTTTGCGGTTTATTTTACCGATCTGTTCTGCTGCCCAGTTAAAGCTTTTAAATATAAAATCTTCACCATTACCAACAACGTCATACACAGCGACGCCATCGCTCATATTATTGAACAGCGCCTCATACCGACCCTCACTCTCTTCCAGGTTTTCAGCCGATTTTTTTTCAAGAAGATCACGATTGGCAGTTGCCTCCAACAAAAGTGCTAACAACTGCAATCCATTATTAAGTGCCGCATGTTGCGTCTTATCAAGATCCTTCAGATCACCACTGATGACGGCAAACTGACTGTAGCGCTTGTGTGCCGTTCGCACCTCAATACACTTATCCGAAAAAGGTCCAAGCGCAGGGAGAGCTTCCAGGGTTACACCCAGATCTAAACTATTGACTCCTTCAATAAATAATCGGGCCATCTGGTCCGCATCGGGCAAACTGGAGAGATGCGTCAATAACAGCAGCAGGTCGTGGGCACAGTTCTTCTCAGACATGCTAGAGGAAGTGCGGTGCGTTTATTCGCAGCCACTCCTGCGGTTCCTGATAATAGGGATTTTCCGTAATAATGCCGTGAGAGATGGCAAAAGGATGGGTGCGCAAGACATTCATGATGGAGAGGCCATCAAACTTATTCAGATTGTACAGACAGATCGAAATCCAGGGTTTGCCAGGTATAAAGTAATTGAGGCGTGACTCATAGACCATCAGTTGCTCCACGCCTGGAACGGCATCGAGAGCCCATGTCATCTCTGCTGTGGCACGGATATTACGTCGTCCTTCGGCCTGACTCTGCTGGTAAAACGCATTGAGACTGTTATCCATGGCCTGGGGTGAAAAATGGCCTTCGGGATAATAAAGCGACTTCGCATCGGCCATTAAAAAGAGATCATCATTTTCTATTTCGGATGTTTCGGCCTCGCCAAATCGAGTTCGATACCCGGCTAAAAAATCATCCTGACTACGCTCATTGGGAACATACAGTCGGCGATCGCCATCCATTTTTCCTTGATGCAAGAAGCCATAGATGATCTCGTCACGCTCCTCTTCTGTATGATAAAGGCCGCAAATATGTGTACCCCAGTTACAGCTGCAGCCATAGAATCCCAACTCCATCTGTTCCTGGTCAGATGTATGCATATACATACCGACAACTCCTTTTCGATCACCCAGCGTAGCGCGCGAATATTCCTTAACCCTCTATAGTATATAGATTTTTTTAGATGTCCAGATTAAGCTACTAAACGTGATTTTAGTAGGAAATCTCCCAAGATCTATAGATCTTTGTGGATATAGTCGATATAAATAAACAGACTTAAATAAAACTGTCGCACAAATATGGATTTGCCCTGCTTTTATCAAGAGCAGCAAGTTTCAATCAGCGCCTATTTTTGACAGCAGTAAACACAATCCCGATAGTTTGATTATTAAGGCTGACCGTGCCATGTATCAGGTGAAATCTAAAGAGAAAGGGACCATCAGAACCGCTAAATAAAAAACGGGGTCAGTACCACCGCACCAACCCCGTTCGTTTACCGAAACTCTTCCATCCTGGTCAGATAGACAATGCCTCGATTGCTGGCAGGTAGTCATAACCTAGATCATGAGCTACGGCTTCATAGGTCACACGCCCTTTGTGCACATTCAATCCTGCTAACAAGCCAGGATCATCAGACAGGGCTTTGGGATAGCCTTTATTCGCCAGGGCCAATGCAAAGGGTAGCGTGGCATTGTTCAATGCAAATGTTGAGGTGCGGGCCACGGCACCGGGCATGTTAGCTACACAGTAATGAACAATGTTATCGACGATATAGGTAGGATCAGCATGGGTGGTCGCATGGGAGGTCTCGAAACAGCCGCCCTGATCAATCGCCACATCCACCAATACTGAACCCGGCTTCATACGTCCAAGCATTTCCCGCGTCACCAGTTTCGGTGCCGCCGCACCCGGTACCAGTACAGCCCCCACCACCAGATCCGCATTCAGCACATACTCTTCCAGTGCCTCCTTGGTGGAATAAATGGTATTGAGTCGGCCACCGAATTGCAGATCAAGATCAGCCAGTCGTTCAATAGAACGATCAAGCACCGTCACATGCGCCTCCAGGCCCATGGCCATGCGAATCGCATTGGTACCCACAACTCCACCACCGATCACCACTACATTCGCTGGGGCCACGCCTGGCACACCACCTAGCAACAGACCCGCACCACCGTGGGATTTCTCCAGACACATGGCACCCGCTTGAATCGACATGCGTCCTGCTACTTCTGACATCGGAACCAACAATGGCAAGCCGCCTCGTTTGTCAGTCACGGTTTCATAGGCAATGGCGGTTACGCCAGAAGCCACTAACATTTCAGTCTGGGTAGGGTCCGGGGCCAAATGCAGGTAAGTGAACAGCAGTTGCCCCTCACGCAACATACGGCACTCGTTCGGCTGTGGCTCCTTCACCTTGATGATCATCTCTGCACGCTCAAAAATCGCCTCTGCGGTAGCGACAATCTCGGCACCGACAGCCTGATAAGCGGCATCATCCATACCAATGCCCATACCCGCCTGGGTCTGCACCATCACCTGATGTCCGTGATGAATCAACTCATTGGCACTGGCCGGCGTCAGGCCTACCCGATATTCATGGTTCTTTATCTCTTTGGGCACACCGATCAGCATAAGTATCACTCCATGTTGTGTTATTAGTATGAGGTGCCGGCAAAACAATCACCGCATAATGTAAGAATTTAGACCATTTTTAACGGTTTTTTTTCGTTTTATTTCTTTCCATGCAGTAATATTTACTGAAATAAGGCCATTCAACAGAGGCGATTATGGCTATAACCAAGAATGCCAATCCACGGCCACTGGATCGTATAGACCGGCGAATCCTCCAGACGCTTCAGTCAGAGGGCCGCATCTCCTATGTCGATCTGGGGAAGGCGGTCGGCCTCTCCACCTCACCCTGTCTGGAGCGGGTAAAGCGCCTTGAACAGGATGGCTTTATTAAGGGTTATCGCGCCATTCTAAATCCGCAACTTCTGGATGCGAGCCTGTTGATCTATGTCGAGGTCAGTCTCGATTACAACTCATCCGACATTTTTGACCAGTTTCGAAATGCCGTACTAAAAATACCCCAGATTCAAGAGTGCCACCTGGTATCAGGTGACTTTGATTACCTGATAAAAATAAGGATTTCTGACATGGCCGCCTATCGGGCATTATTGGGCGAGATCATGCAGGGCCTGCCGGGCGTCAGGGACACCAAGAGTTATGTGGTTATGGAGGAACTGAAAGAGAGCCTCACCATCGACCTTCCGGGATAAATCCTCAATCATCAGCAAATAGATTACAATAATCTGCACATTTACCCACTGGATAACCCATGAGTTGTATTCTGCAAGTTGAAAATCTGGTCAAACACTTTGGCCCTGTGCAAGCTGTTAATGGGGTCAGCTTTGCCATTGAGCGTGGCACTTGCTTCGGTCTATTGGGACCTAATGGCGCAGGAAAAACAACCACGGTAGAGATGATGGAAGGGATACTCCCCTCTACTTCGGGCTCAATACAGTACAAAGGGGCACCGGCCGATGAAGATTTCCGTAATGAAGCCGGTATCATGTTTCAGGAGACATCACTACAAGAATTTATACAGGTAGGAGAAACACTGGAGTTATTCAGTCGCTTCTATTCTCGCACCCGACCACTGAATGAATTGATTGAACGCTGCGCATTGGGTGAATATTTGGACAGGGATGTACGCAAGCTCTCCGGCGGACAACGCCAACGCCTATTACTGGCTATTGCTTTGGTCAATGACCCGGAGATTGTTTTCCTCGATGAACCAACCACGGGATTAGATCCCCAGGCTCGTCGTAATTTCTGGCAGTTAGTAAACGATATTAAGCAGGAACAGAAGACGTTGGTGCTCACGACCCATTACATGGAAGAGGCCTACGAACTGTGCGACGAGATCGCCATCATGGATCATGGTCGGATCATTGCACAGGGATCGCCCCGTGCCCTGCTGAAAAAACATTTTGATAATTCGGTCATCCTACTCCCTGCTAGTGAGGTCCCCGCTTCACTGGATCAGGATCACAGACTCAAGATGCATCGCATGAATGGCCAAGTCGAAATCTTAAGTGAGGATGTAAATGCCACCATCGAACTATTAATGGCCCAACGCATACCGCTCACCCATCTACAGATTCGCTCTCGTACACTGGAAGATCTGTTTCTTGAACTGACTGGCCGTGGACTAAGGAATTAAACCGATGCGATTCAAACGGTTCATGGCTGTTCTTTCTGCGCGAAATCTTGAGTTTCTTCGAGATCGAAGCGCCCTCTCCTGGAATATTGTTTTACCGGTACTGATTGTGCTTGGCTTTGCCTTCGCTTTTACCACCAGCAGTCAAGACTTGTTCAAGGTTGGTGTTTATGAGCAGCAAAAGCAGGCACCTGGCGTTGAACAGTTCCTTCAGTTACAACACATTCAGTTCATACCGATCGATGTGATTGATAGCGCCATCATCAAGGTGGAACGCCATCAATTGGATATGCTACTGGATAGCAGCAGTGGCCGTTACTGGATCAATGACAGCTCTGCTAATGGCTATGTACTGGAGCAGTTATTAAAAAGACCAGCGGATACTTCACTCAATAAACAGACAGTTACTGGTGATGCTATCCGTTATGTAGACTGGTTAATACCGGGCGTACTGGGCATGAACATCATGTTCAGCTCCCTGTTTGGTGTCGGCTATGTCATCGTGCGCTATCGCAAAAATGGTGTGCTAAAACGACTCAAGGCAACACCGCTTACCGCCTTTGAATTTCTCTCGGCCCAAGTAGTCTCACGACTCTGGTTGATCGTTGCCGTCACCAGCCTAGTCTATGCCGGGACTGATCTCCTGGTCGGCTTCCGTATGTACGGCTCTTATCTATCGTTACTATTGGTATTGGTACTCGGAACCTTCAGCATGATCTGCCTCAGTCTTATTGTCGCAGCACGCCTCTCCAATGAAGAGACAGCGAACGGAATCTTGAACTTGGTTAGCTGGCCGATGATGATGCTTTCTGGTGTATGGTTCTCACTGGAGGGATCACCTGAGATCATTCAACAACTCGCACTCATTTTCCCACTTACCCATATGATACAAGCGGCACGCGCCATCATGATTGATGGTGAGAGCCTCTTGCAGGTTTCGGATCATCTGCTGGTACTGATCATTATGAGTGCAGCATTTATGACGATCGGTGCGCGGAGCTTTAAGTGGGAGTAGATGGAAGAGGCTAAAAATATTTAGCCGAAAAAGTGAGCAGAAATCCCTTTTGACATATAGTCTCAATACATTGGATTACCATTTCTCGTCTCATTAGGAACGTCAAGAAGTCCATGCATCAATGCAGGCAGTACTATTCAGATAATATTGTGTGAAATAACCCATTTTTTAATGCTCTTTTCTACCTTCCCCTAAAAACAAAAAGGTCTGAGCTTCTTTCTACCCATAAAACTGCTAATATTACTGCAACTTGCCCAATATTATGATAAGGCCCACAAAGAGGCCACGGCAAACTGGACCAATTATACAACAATAATAAAGTTTACAGAGGTAGATGATATGTCCGTTCGAGGTACATCAAGGCGCATCATCGTCTATGGTTTTCTGCTGGTTATTGTCGTATTGCTAGCAATAACAGGGACCGGTCTTTATCGTATACAAAAGCTCTCATCTGGTCTTACCGAGATTGTTCAGAACCGCAACACACAAATAAACCTGATGCATACGATGCGTCAGGTTGCACGCGAACGCTCCATCACTCTCCAATCAGCTGTAATCACCAAAGATCCGTTTACTGTTGACGAATATGCAATGGAGATGAGTGCTGCAGCATCGCGTTATGTCACTGCACGTGAGGAGCTACTCAGCAAGGCTACTACTGCCACAGAACGACAACTACTTGAACGCCAGCATGCACAGACGGTAAAAACAGCCTCTTCACAAAACGCTATTATCCAGCAACTTCGTGATCAAGAGTACCAAACAGCAGGAGAACTGCTTTTCCATACCACGCTTCCCGGTCAACGTAATGCCATGGCCATGATGGATGAGTTTATTCTACTGAAACAGCAACAAAATATTGAGAGCCTGAAGAGTACAAACCAGGAGATTCAACAAACCTATAGCTTTATGATTTTTCTCAGCGCCTTCGGGGTACTTTTTAGCATTGCTATTGCGACGCTTATTCATCGCCGTATTAGCAACGAAATTATGCGTCGAGAAGAATCAGAAAGCGAACTGAGGCACAGCGAGCTTAGGGAACGCACTGTTCGTGAAAACATGATGGATGGCCTTCTCACACTGAACAGTCACGGACGTATTGTCTCATGCAACAAAGCAGGCAATATGCTCTTCGGCTACGAAGATAATACCCTGATTGGGAAAAGCATCCAGTTACTCATGCCCAATGTCATCACTGAAGACAGCAATGATCATCTGGTTCTTGATATCGATGCATGGAAAAAAGGCCACCTTGGCATGAGCCGTGAAGAGGTGTGTATTCACAGCAACGGTTCAACCTTCCCAGCCGAGATCGATATATCAAAAATCGAGCTGGAAGGTGAACCGGTTTATATTGTGGTAATACGCGACATAACCGACAAAAAGGCCGCTCAACAAAAATTGCAGCAGTTTAATCAAGAGTTGGAAAAACGTGTCGAGGAACGCACCGACGAACTGGCCCGAACTAATGTCAAGCTGCTTCATGAAATTCATGAACGGGTCAAGGCACAACAGGAACTGACACATCTGGCTACTCATGACATGCTGACCGGCCTGCCCAATCGGGCCCTGTTTAATGAACACCTTGAGATTGCAATCAACCATGCACAACGACACGGTCGACAGTTAGCGCTGCTGTTTCTTGATCTGGATGGCTTTAAATTGATCAACGATACCTTCGGCCATGAAACTGGAGATCATCTACTGAAAACCATCAGCGCATGCATGCAAGAGTGTGTTCGTAAGGAGGACATTCTGGCACGTGTCGGCGGCGATGAGTTTACTCTCCTACTGCGTGAGATGACTTTGCCTGCAGATGCATCACTGATTGCTAGTAAGTTGATTAAGGCCATCAACAAACCTATTCAAATCAACAACCATCTGTGTCATGTTGGCGCCAGCATTGGTATCAGCCTGTTTCCACAATCAGCAGAGAATGCACACGAACTGTTACGCTTAGCCGACAATGCAATGTATAACGCGAAAACCAGCGGGAAAAACGCTTTTAAAATTATTGGCAATACCAATTCTAAAACCATAGTAGATTAAGAAATTACCAATCTATACGACCTGAACAAACTCACCGCATAAAGTATGCTTTTATCCAGCGATGCAGGGTAAGCACGTCTTTAGTGCCCACGCGGGTGTCTAACAATCTGGGGACTAAGGGCGTGGCCGCCTGCGAGATTATCACATCGCTTATTTTTGGTATATCAAACCTATATTTGCCATGTACATCCAGATAGCGATGGCGGTTATCACACCCCCCCAATACTGGAGTGGAATCCAGAACATGGTATGGGTTTCCCTGAGCTCTACTTTTTCGTTATTTTCCGGATCTATTAATATCCTTCCTTGCCTTTTATTGAGCTTATACCCAATAAAAGTGAGTGGCACAGATGACAAGAACAGTACCAGTGGCATAGCCCAGGTGCTTGCTTTATAAAATCCATCGCCATACATTGAATTCAATGCCTCGCCAACAAGCAATGAACATAACAAAGGAATTATGATAGCCAAAATCCCCCAGCCCTTCCAGATCAGCATCCCATTTCCTCAATTTGAATATTGCCACGACCAAATTACGCGGCGTAGTTTGCGCCTGAACAAGTGTGTTGTAAATGAGTGTTGTTTCTTTCTGATTCGTTTATTCAGTCGTATAAGATGGTAAAAACCCGGGGCAGAGAGCAATTGTTCCTAATATTAGCGTTTATTACTCTCTGACCCGAATGGCACTTACTTAAGCAGAATCGCGTCCAATGTAGGGTGGGTTAGGCGCGTTGTTTGCGCCGTAACCCACCAGCCGTGCCGTCAGGCACGCCTTAAACAAACGACTTGTGTTGCTGCGCAACGCTTAGTGGGTTACGCAAAAGACGCTAACCCACCCTACAGTTGAGCTTAAGTAAGTGCCATTCCTCTCTGACCCGGTTTTTGTACATGAATATTTATGGCCATGCTAAATGAGATGCGTTTTAAACCAGTCAATTGCAGCATTTGCCGCCTTGGTTTGCCAAGGATCCGTATAGATATCGAAATGCAAGATTGGATAGACAGTTAGATCTTTAGGCTCCGATGCCTTTTCATACGAATCTTTAACTGCTTCTAATGGGATGAGATTATCTTCCTCGGCGGCAATAACGAGCAAAGCTCTCGGAGCAATCATGTGAATGCGACTTACAGGATCAAATTCCCTAATCTTTTCCAATGACTCTACAGTAATCTCATTTCGCCAATTTGGGGCACCGCCTGCCATTCCCATGAGTGCATCATGATTTTCTTTACCTGGAAGAATGCAAGGCTCACCTTCTGGAGCTACCACCTTTAAATAATTTATCTTTCCGATCGAATATCTTGAGATGCGATCCTGCAATAAGAAATCTCCCAGGTTGTCCCATTTTTCTGGGTTCATGTTTCGCCGAGATTCAGGGCCAATAATAGAGGGTACTTGTGCAACTACAGCTTTTGCCCGCTTATCAATAGCACCTACGTAAGCAACTAAACCGCCGCTATAAGATGTACCCCAAATTCCAATTCGATCTCTATCTACATGAGTATGCTCAGACACCCAACTAATAGCATTTCGGTAGTCTTCAACCATCTCCAGTGGGAAAATCTGACATCTCGGTTCCCCTTCACTATCTCCGAAAAAACGATAATCAAAAACCAATACTGCAAAGCCTGCTTTTACAAAATGTTCTGCAAAGTCCGCTAAGCCCTGTTCCTTAACTGCGCTAAAACCGTGGGCCATTATAATTGTGGGGCATTTTGTGCCGGCCTTAATATCGTCAGGCAGATACAACCATCCCCGACATTCGAGTCCGCGTGATTTAAAGCTTATGTTTTCTCGCATCGGTAATCTCACTTTTGTACGGTTGTTTTAGGCACTCTAACGTTTAAGTTCACTGGCGGCAAAAAACGGGTCAGAGAGCAATTGTTCCTAATATTAGCGTTTAATGCTCTCTGACCCGGTTTTCCCCCGGAGCTCGCCATTTTTGTACTCCATTCGCCAACGGTAAAGCATGACCGGGTGGATTCCAAGCGACTCAGCAATATCCTTGGCTATAACGTTAGGGTGATTAGCCAACTTAACGGCCTGCTGCTTGAACTCTAGTGTATATCTATCGTAATTCCGCTCCTTGGTTTGTCCCATCTCATACCCCTTCAATAGATCAGTCAACGACTGTCCACTAAAGTGGTACTAGTTCACTGTTTTTCGCGCCGGCTGGATGGGTTTGTTAGATCATGTATATTGAATAGTTTTATTTATCATTTCGTCAACATAGCCTATACATGAATTTAGGCTAGGTTTATATAATGTTGGGTGAGCGCATTGATTTCTAGTTGCCAAATGCCCCTGCAATACACGCAACAAAGCTTTATTTATAAATTTCACCTCTTTCGCAACATCTAGAATCTGTGCTTCTGCGTAATTTTCCTTTAATTCGGTTAGATCTTTAAAATTCCATTTCGTTCTAAGTGACCTAATGTCTACTTCATGAGCCGCATATAACTTTTCCGAAAAAACCTGAAAAAATCCAGCCCATGACATAACAGAAGCAGCACGGCGCAGATCTCGTTCAAGACATTCTATTGCCTCTGAAAAATAGTCTTTGACATCTATAGGTAAGGCATCTAATTTTTTCAACAAATCTTTTAGCACTACCACCCTAGACTTCGATGATTCGTACTTAGAAAGTATTTTGTGAGCCTCTTTTTCTGCGTTTCTTGCCTTTACCGCCCACTGCCTAATATGTTCACTACTATTCATCGTGATCAAGAATATGCTTTCTTAACGCTTTAAATAGATTTTCATATACTTCCGGATTGTCCGATTCCGGGATCTCCAATTGAATATTAATATTAACAGTAGGTGTTAAGTTCTTAGTTATTACGGGTGATTGTATAGCTGGTGGCGAAACGGATGGTGGTGGTGTTTGTTGTGCTTGAATAGCTTCTGATGCTTGTTGAAGTGGTGGCTGTTTTTCCTCATCTTCAATTTTCGCTGTTTGAGAGGCGCTTGTTGTCGATATAACTAACTTTCCATCTTTATCCAATAAAAGCCCGCCTTTTTCGAACAGATCAATTATCGTGTTTGCACCAGTCTTGTTTTCTTTTGTGGTTTTTTGACCAGAAACATAAAGAATGTGTTTCGTTAATTCCTCCTGTGACATGCCTCCTTTTATTCTTACTGTTGTAATTAAGCCTGCAAAGAATTCACTGGCACTGACCAACTCGCTTAAATATTTTTGAATATCCTGAGTATGGTTGTGCTCAATAGCGCGACCAAATTTTGCACCAGTATCGGTTATAGTTTTTTTCCGCCCCCCTTGCACAACACCGAGTTCAGCAAGAAATGGATTGTTCTTGCTGACAGCAGTTTTATGCATCCCAAGTAAATTTGCTAGATCATCAAGAGATGCATCCTTAGATGCATGGCAATATCCTTTAATTATTTTTTCCAGCTCCTGCAGAGAGGACGAAGGAAGGTTGTGTTTGTCTTTTGCCATGGTTACTCCTATTTTTAATATTTAGATTGGTGTTCCCCACGAAAAGTAGACACTGGTTATGCGCATAAGCGCTCAAATTCAGCTGGGCTGACATAGCCTATAGCTGAGTGTCTCCTTAATCGGTTATAAAATATCTCAATATAC
>NZ_VMNH01000031.1 GCF_007625115.1 Sedimenticola selenatireducens
CTGAATCGTCGCCTTGCAACGCTTTCCAAGCGTCAAATACAGCTTCACCGCCCGAAGGCGTTCTTCGTATGAGTACATGGACTACCTCCAAAGTAGTCCAAGATTTTGTCCGCATCCCCTTTAAATGCAAATCAACACTTCTAATGGTGAAATTCCCGTTCCAGCACCTCTGGCACTTTTAGGCCTAGGTTTGTTAGCTATCGGCTATACAAGAAAACGTAAAGCTTAATAGCTAACTCAGTATGAAATAACTAAGAAGCCCGTCCGCATGACGGGTTTTTTATTTCCGCTTAAGTCGAACAGGAGTCAGTCAGACTCAATTGATGGCCTCGAAATTGATTCCGCCTTGGTTGATTTCTTGTCCTGGAGGACGAGCGGAGCTAACGGCAGCGTAGTGTTATAACAAACGCCAAGCCTATACTCTAATCTCTTAGCCAATTTCTGAGTCACTTGCGCTCTTGGCCAATCATCGCGCGACAACTGATCCAAAAAAAGGGACGCAACTATTTTCTGATTAACAAGAGAGGAAAACCTATGAGGTCAAACTTGGGCAATCTTTACTAGAATCACATAAATCATAATCCTGTTTTTTAAAGCGAGCTAGACTAGCGCTCTGTACGATCTTTTTTCGAAGGTTCCTATGATCTCTGTTTGTAAAGTAGATTATGAAATCGTATAACCAGTTTCATTACAAAAGCCTCCCCATTCCAGAAACCCATCCGAGACATTTGGCTGTCCTTGGTCGACTCTTTGGTCTCGGCACGGCCGATGTGGAACGTTGTCGGGTGTTGGAGCTCGGTTGTGCAACGGGCGGTAACATTATCCCTATGGCCTTCCACTATCCGGATGCCGAGTGCGTCGGTATCGATCTCTCTGCAAGTCAGGTAGAGGTGGGGCAGCAACTCATCAATAATCTTGGTCTGACGAATATTGAGTTGCACCAGGGGAATATCCTGGATCTGGATAATGCGCTTGGGGCGTTTGATTACATTATCGCTCATGGTGTTTACTCATGGGTACCGGAACCGGTGAGGGAGCATCTTCTCAAACTATCTCGTTTGCTGTTACGTCCAGGCGGACTAGTTTATATCAGCTTCAATACCTTGCCCGGATGGCATATGCGGGGTACCCTACGCGATTTCCTGCTTTATGCCTGCCGCGACGAAAAATCCGATCCGGATAAACTGAAAAAAGCGGGAGAGGAACTCGGGCGTCTGGACCGTGCCTTGGGTGGGCTGGAGGCACTGAGCGCCAAGTACATGCGGGAAGAGATTCGTATTGCCCAAAGTGCCGATCCCAGTTATCTGCTTTATGAGCATCTGGCCGAGGAGAATACCCCTTTCCTGTTTACTGATTTCCTCAATGATACAAGATGCCACGGCCTTCGTTACTTGTGTGATACGGAGCTTGCCACACTCTTCCCTGCGACCTATGGCGAAGCTGTTGAGCGGGAGCTTGAGAGCATTGGGGATGATATGGCGCTTGAGCAGTGGCTTGATTTTGTATCCAATCGCAACATGCGGCGTAGTCTTCTTTGCCGAGACGATGAGCCCGCGACTGAAGCGCTCTCCTTGGATGCCTTTTCAGAGTTTGCCTTCTCCACAAATCTGATTCCGCCGGAGAAGATTACCATTAGCGCGGAAGCATCGCTTACTCTGAACCAACCCGACGGCACACCGGTACAGATCAGTCATCCACTGACCAAGATGATGGTGTTGGAGATGATTGCCGCCCAGCCAGCATTTCTATCTCTAGGTACACTCTTTCCAAAGGCTCATCAGAAGTTGGTAAGTCATGGTTTTGAGGACTATGCCGAAGACTATGAGTCCTGTTTGATGGAGTTGTTTAGCCTCTTTTCACATCGTGCCATTGAGGCTTCTCCTCAACAAATAGAGTGCCACAATATACGAGGTGATAAGCCACGCGCAACGGCGCTGGCACGTGCGCAGAGCGCCTCCGGTGCGGGATTTGTTACGACTGCGACGCATGGCGATCTTGAGATTGATGAGGCTGCTCGCCGCCTACTCACATACCTTGACGGTGAGCACACTTTAAAACAGATTGTCGCCCTGTTTGATCAGGTGCAGGATAGTGGAAGTCTTCAGTCTATCGCGGGGAATGATGCGGACGAGAATACGTTTCAACTGGTGCAGGGGCTTGTCGATCTTTTTCAGCGGCTCGGTATTGTAACCTATCCATGAAGCAGACAAGCACGGCATCCCCTCACCAGGATTATTGGGTCAAAACAAACCCGGAACAAGTCCGGGTTTGTTGATTTTTCAGTGCGTAAAAAAGATTGCGCTTAGAAGAAACCGGTACGCCAGCTTAATGCCAGACTGTATCCGTGTTCGGCCTGGACACCATTCCGATTTTGATAGACCGGCATGAGCAGTTCTAAACTGAGGTTATTGGCAGGAGCGGGCATCCAGTTGACACCAATTCCAATTTCAACTCGCTCTCCGCCATAATTATCTGGATTTGCACCCAGCCCAGGTCCGTAGATTTGTGGGTCGATTCCGTGAATTTCATCTTGTGTTTCACCACGCAAACGGACTGAACTCACCCAGTCCGGGTTCCAGCTATAAGAGACCCAAGCCGTTCCCTCATGTTTGTTTCCATTGCGCCAGCCTTCACTGTTTTCACTCTCAAGGGGTATAGTCGCGAGGTACTGTGCGCCCCAACCCCACTGTTTTTCTTTGCCCCAGTAAACGGCACCAAGCAGGGCATCCCAAGTGCCCGATCCAAGCTGCATGCCATAGGCCAAGCGAGTTTTGACCAGGGTGTTGGCGGGCGTGAGATTGTAATCCTCTTTTGTAATACTTCCGGTGGGTGCACTTAAGACGGCATCAAAGATCACGTTATGTTTGAAGTCAGCGCTGTTATAGGCTTTGTATAGAGCACCAAATTTGATATCCCCTAAACCTTCTGCCGTGACCGTATTTGTTCCCAAGCTGGTGGTTCCTGCCCCGCCAGCGAAGGTTTCCAACTCAGTCTTTTTCCGGATCAAGGGGGCCAATGCGACCAGGGCAAATTGATCATTGAGCGCAAAGTTTGCAAATGGAAATATCACGTCGGCCTTTGCACTTTTCGGTACTACGCGCAATGTCGGTGGTTGACCTACGTTGCCGAAAAACCGATTGGGTGCCGAAGTCACAACCGATTCTGCAGTCACAGAGTCTGAACCCTGTATCAGCCCTTCAAACTCATGGTGTTGAACGTTAATACCGGCCACTCCCTGACCTTTTTCAGGAAATGCATAAATGCCAAAGAGTCCTGAAGGTACTGGGATAGGCAGTTGCTTTCTTAACTGACGCAGTTCTTTCAACCTTTTTGACAAGGCGGCGCGCTGTTCAAATGTAGCCCGGCCTTCTGAATCCTCGCCAGCAGCAAGTGCTTGCACGGGTAGGATGCAGGCTAACGCTATACTGGCTGATATCAGTGTTGTGCAATACTTCATAATTTCCCCCTCTTGGTAGGATGTTCTCAATGCGCCATTATTTTTATAGTAAACGGGCGCAATGCCCCTTGATTGTCATTGACTAGCGCAGCAGGTTAGACAAACCGGGTTGACCACGGAATACGCCATGACAGGCTACACAGCCAGAGGCGATAGGTCCGACAAGTGATGCGGCCGTAGTCATATCACCTGCTTCTGCTGCCGCAGCCAGCTTCAAGGCGTTACCTTCGACGCTGTCATTGAATCCATTGAGGATAGCCAGACGTTCATCGGTAATGTTTTCAATGCCCAAATAAGGGAGGAGTCCACCAACAGGTATGCGATGATTGGCCAAGCGACGCGCGCTATCTGCGGTCTGCTCAGGGTTGTCGGTCATCACCCCTGCAAGAACGCTCTGAAAATCAGATAACACTTCAGTCATCACTTGCCGCATGGTGGCTCTTTCGCTGTACCGACTATGCATCGCTAAAATGGCCATTAATGACATTTTTGTATCCATAGATAAGCCTTTTACCTTCTCCTGGAGCTCAGGTTTCATCAGTGCAATCTGACCTTCCAGAACCTTTTTTAACTCTTCCATTCCAGGCTCGGCTGCAGTGACATTGGAAGATAGGAATGCACTTCCAATAATTAAGCAGGTGGCGAAAGAGGTGAGGCGAACTTTACGAAGCCAGTGGTTAGATGAGGAGGATTCGTTGTTATTATGACGCGGATATGACATCTATATTATTCCTATGTCTGTTTGTGGTAGTTTCATCAGCCTATACAATAAACCCAATGTTTAACGGGGTGATGGCGTAGATGTAACGAGATGAAACGAAAATGTTTCAGAATTGTGTCAAGGCAATAAAAGGTGGGAAAATCGATTGAATACGCATAAGCAGCGACTGTTGGTGGTGGATGATGAGCCCGAACTCAGGTTTCTTCTGAAGAGCTATCTTTCAAAAGAAGGTTATGAAGTCGAGGCTGTCGAAGATGGTGCGGCCTTAGATCAGTATCTCGCGAACAATGCAGTCGACCTTGTGATTCTTGATCTCATGCTTCCAGGGGAAGACGGGCTCTCTATCGGTCGCCGATTACGCCAACAGAAAAATCTGCCTATCATTATACTTTCCGCCCGTGGTGAAGAGCTTGATCGGATCGTTGGGCTTGAAATGGGGGCTGACGACTATCTTACCAAGCCTTTCAACCCTCGAGAGTTATTGGCAAGAGTTCGTTCCGTACTACGCCGTTGTAAACAACCAGTTGTTACCGATGAAAGTGCCGTCATTTCTTTTGGCCCGTTTAGTCTGGATGTTCAAAAACACAAGCTCCGTAAAGGCAACAACAACATCCCGCTCACCACAGGTGAGTTCACATTGCTGCTGATTTTTCTTAAACACCAGGATCGTGTATTGAATCGGGATACGCTATTGGAACTGACCAAGGGTTATGACCATTCCCCAATGGATAGAAGTATTGATGTCTGCGTAGGACGTTTACGTAAGAAAATTGAAAGTGATCCCTCTGAGCCTGTTTACTTGCGTACCGTTTGGGGTGCCGGTTATATGTTCTCACAAGACGAATAGTAGATTGGCTATGCGTGCCTTTCAGTCTCAAAGCTACTTTTGGCGAATCCTATCAATCATCGGCATCGTGTCGATTGGGTTTATGGTCATTGTCCTTTCAACCCTGGCCTTCTACATGGTTGTTCCGCTTGGACAGCGCGCTACCGATGATTTGGCCAGTATTGTTACGCATGCTGCAGAAACGTGGGAATCACTCCCCCTATCCAGGCGTGAGGCGTTCGAAGAACAGATGCACAAGAAACATCATTTGGTCTTAACCAGTAGTGATAAGCTGCTGCCTGACACAACAAGCCTGCTCCCATACCTCAATTTTTTTAAAAACTCACTCAGGAAACAACTGGGACATGAGAGCGCCATCAAAACCAGCACAGATATCAATGGTGAGGAGTGGTTTTGGGTAGATATCCCTGTTTCTACAGGTACACTGCGCTTTGGTTTTCCGCGTTCGCGCATCGGGGTCAAACCATCGGTTGCGTTCTTTGTTCTCCTTATAACGGGTTTTATTCTTACTGTTATCACAGCAGCTTTATTGACTAGGCGTCTGACAGTCACCATAGAGCGTCTGTATCATGCCGCACAGTTGGTAGGTAAAGGACAGTGGCCGGACCCTGTTCCAGAAGAGGGCCCCAAAGAGCTGGAGGTACTTGCGCGCGAGTTTAATCGCATGAGTATTCAGGTGCGAGAGTTACTTGCGAATCGTACAGTTTTGCTGGCAGGTATTTCCCATGATCTGCGTACGCCGCTTACACAGATTCAACTCGCCCTCGAAATGTTGCCCAATGAGGGCGGTGATCAACATTTGATGAGTGGTATACGTCGTGATCTTGAATCCGTCAATCGACTGATCGGGCAAGCGCTTGAGGTTAATCTGGAATTGGATCAACAAGAAAAAGAACCGGTAGAGATTGCCAGCATACTTGATCCAATTGTAGAGGCGGCAAAGCAGGGAGACCAGGTGATAAACTGGCAAAACGAGATGTCCTGCGTATTTACGCTAAATTCGTTGGCACTCCAGAGGATCATATCCAACCTTCTGGAAAACGCACTCCGCTATGGCGATGGAAAACCCATAAGCATCGAATGTGGCTGTGACAAAAAATCCCTTACGATTCAGGTTCAGGATCGAGGGTCGGGCATTCCAGAGGCCGAGCGAGAAGCCGTGTTTCAACCGTTTTTCAGGCTTGAAAAATCCCGTAATAGTAAGACGGGAGGAAGCGGCCTTGGATTAGCTATTGTTCGGCAGCTGGCGAATACAAATGGTTGGACAGTACAGTTGTTGGAACGTGCTGGCGGTGGTACATGTGCTAAGCTCGTCATACCTATGGATTAGTCAATGGATAACTATTTTTTAGTGTTAAATCCAAATGCTAGCTGAAGGTAATAGTCCGCTTCCAGGTTTATAAGCCGAGCAGAAATCAAACGAACTACACCATTCTGTATCGGGAGTACCCTAAAGTCAGCCACTCAACGGCCGTTAACCTTGAAATCGGGTTATACAGCAAGACGAGAAGATGGTTCGACCAATCACAAATGTTCCTGTATCTGACCCGCGGAAACCGCACATTCCGCGGGAAAGGGTAACGACGGTTTTATTCATTTTGGGTCTTTGTTCTCCATTGATTTGGTATGTCCTTCTGCTGAATGAACGTTATGGCCCCGAGCAGAGCCTTACTGATGTGGCTCCTTTAGAGTTATTGACCGCTATCGTATTGTTGAGCTTACCTTTTTTGGTGCTTAGACTTTTGCGGGTGGATTGGAGAGGGGACAAAGAGAAGTAAAGATTATCGGATTAACAGGGCTATGCCGCTACAGATTAGCAGTATGCCAATGCCGTGGCGAAAATGGTCTTGGCTGATGGATGTATGTGCCCTGCCGCCCAGGTAGATTCCGATCATCATTACGGGTAGTCCCATAGCTAACATTTTGAGGAATTGCGTTGTCAAAATTCCTGAAAACAGATAGACAGCAAGTCTGTTTGCGCCGTCGAGTAGGAAAAGTGTTGCAAAGGTCGCGCGAAATTGAGTTTTGTCAAGTTTGCGCATTTGCAGATAGACGACATAAAAAGGTCCACCCGTTCCAAACGTGGTGCCTATGAGTCCACCGAGGCTTCCGGCAGGTATTGCCCACCAGCGGCTATGTACAGATTGCGGATTTTTCCCTATCAGACTGTATAGGGCATAAAGAATAATAAATACCGCTACAGCTTTTAATAGAAGTTGAGCATCGATTGTTTTTAGCAGGAAGATGGCTGCCGCCATTCCAATAAGTGCAAAAGGTAACAGGGGCCAAATTTCATGCCACTGTATGGCCTTTTTGTCCTTGATGCCCTGGCTGGCGGAGGCGAGATAATCCAATGCAACTACCAGAGGAACTGCAACGAGTAGGGGGAACCATATCAAGAGCAGAGGAATAGCGATAAGTCCGGATCCGAAACCCGCAATGCCGCGAACAAAGTATGCCACAGCAAGAACTATGAAAGCATAGATGTATTGGGCCAAGCCGAATGCTTCCATATCCATCCTCTGGCATTTTTATTATTTGTGGACTTCCTGGTTGGAAGTTTCATGTTTGTGGTCGGATTCTACCTTTGCTTTTGTGATTACACAAAAAAACTGAATAAGTGAGCCGAAGATTTGTGCGCATGGTCTTATCTTCGCGACTTTATAGTGGATATCTGCGGTTGGGTATTCACAAGTTTGGTGGCTACGGTGTCGTAGGTTGTTCTTGTAGCCTTGCTGATAATAAACACGACAATGGAGGTGTGGCCTTAAAGAGAGCCACAATGCCAATCAATGAGTTATCAAATTATTCTACAGCTGGAAGATGTAGCGGGTGCTATTGCCCGGGTTATGAGCGGTTTACGAAAACTGGGTATAAGTATTGTTGAACAGAGTTTTGAAGCACGCCCAGAGGGTGGTCGGAATCTTATCCTCGAAGTGGAAGGACCGCAGCTGAGTGATGAGCAACTTCGCACTCCCCTTGAGGCACTTAATGGCGTCGCAAAGCTATTAAGTGGTGCCGAAGAGGCTGGCGCTGACATACCAGCGCAAGTGAGTACCGACGCAAAACCAGAACTACCGGATACCCGTTACAAAGACAAAAACTCTGAGGCGGGAGATGCAGACATGCGTGATCGTATGCTGATATTTTCCCTGCTCAGTCGCTACCCAAATATCTCAGGGCGATTGCTTGAGATTGATAGCTCGATACCTGAGTCAGAGCGTCCCCAGCGAATGTTGGAGCTTGGGCAGGGGTTCGGAGGATACTTATACAAAAATCTGAAGGTGAAGAAAGAGGTGTTCGATTTACGTTCCGCTATCGAGCTACTGATTATTCCCGGTTTGGCGCCTCTTGTGCAAATATCACAATATGCCGAGGGAGTGAAGGTTAGTGGATTTACCAAGAATATGAAGCATGCCGGGCAAAAAACAGAGTCTTGCCAATTCCTGGCGGGTACAATTCAAGGTCTGATGGATAGCGTTCCGACCTTGCCTACGCATCATGTGGAAAAGACCCAATGCATTCATGCAGGTGCTATCAGCTGCGAGTATCGGCTATCCCCGGCCTGATGCCCACAGTCTTGTAGATTGAATGGGACAGAAAAAGTGTGCTGTTATCTGTTAGGGTGATTAAGCATGGGTACTGGTTATTACTCCACCCGATGAAGGTCATAGCGGTATTTTAGCAACAGTGTGCTGGCCCCTTTTATCTTTTTTATTTTCGGGTCCATTCCGTCATCTTTTGCCGGGTCATATGAACCATTTCTCAAAGGCAGGTGATGCCCCCAAGTGCGTTGCAAGAAATCTGAATCACTGATTTCCAGGCGCGTACTGGCCTTCTGATGTTGCCGTACACAGGTGTCATAGGCCTCACCTGGCGCACACTTGATATCGGGATTCAGTTGCGAATCAATGATGACTACCGGTTCGATGGTAGGCCAGAATAAGATCAAGATGTCATCCAGTATATCTCCGTCAAGTGCCTGTCCCTTGAGTTGTTCAATCTTGTCGCAATACTGGCAGAATATGTTATTCACCTTGTAAAGCATTGGGTTCTGGAAATAGTCATAATCTACCGTCGACCTGTTTATAGTGCCCGACGTATAAACCCACTGCTTCTTTTTCTTGGTTAATACGACGCGCGCTGACAGTTTGTAGTCGAAGTCAGCCCCGAGATCGTAATTCAAAGTGTTGAGCTGTTTGCTTCCTTGTTGCTTCACAAATACGGAAGAGTGGTAGGTGAGCTTTCTGTGGCCATTTAGTGTGATATCCCATACTTGTGTTTCTGGTTTAAAATCGAGCTTATAGACCACTTTGCCGGAGCAAGGAATGGCGTGTGTGGTTTCACTGAATTTTACGGTTACACTGGAATTCGGTTCCAGCGTAAGGCGCACGGGTTTAGTGGCTGAGGGCATTGCCGCACTGCTGTTGTTAAGTGCTTGCCCCTGGTAATGCCACTGTCCAAAATTCAGAATAAGTACCTCATCCTTTACGGCTCCTTTGTAAATGGCGGCTCCGGCGAGTTGGTAGCCATTCATCCCAGGTGCCGGCGAAGCGCTCCCCTTCATGGTGTAATTGCCACTGGAGGTGAAGTTCCCATCTTGCTCGGGAAGCGTGATTTGGGCGGTGTCAGTGCTCAGCATCCGATCAGGGCCGCTTTGATGCTGACAGGTGATATCCCGCTTGATGATCAGTGTTGCATTCGGAGGTTTGGCCAGTGCCGTTGTCATCGGGGCGAACAGTAATAAGCAGAAGAGTGCGCAGAAGAGCCGAGGTAGCATATCGTGAAAATATTCACCAGCGTCTGTCCATGAATTCATTGCCTATGCTCCCAGTTGAGTGTAACGCCATTTTTAGGGCGATCCATGTTGCTGTCAATAGACACTTCTCTCACCCTATTAATGGGTAGAAAATCATGACAATTTGCTACGATTGTATCCAATAAAATACTCACTATGCCGTTGATTCAGCTATACAGAAACATCGGTTTACTATCTGGAGAAGTGTGATGACAATAGCTAAGTCACAACATTATCAATCGCTGCAGAATATGTATCTGGCAGCGCCGATTAATCAACTCTACCAGCCTACGATAGCGGTTACAGAAGGGCGTGCAGCGATCAGGATTCAACTGCAGGAGGCCTACTATCACTCCGCCGGGGCGGTGCATGGTTCCGTCTATTTCAAGATGTTGGATGACGCGGCCTTTTTTGCGGCCAGTTCATTGGAGACTGAATTTTTTGTTTTGACCGCGTCCTTCACGACTTACCTAGTTCGTCCGGTAGCAACCGGTACCATGCGGTCCGAGGGACGGGTGGTAAACCAGAGTAAAACGCAATTTATCGCAGAATCTATCGCCTATAATGCCCAAAATAAGGTGATTGCCCGCGGCAATGGCCTCTTTGTCAGAGGCAGACACCCACTGAAAGATGCCCTAGGTTACGGCGTGAGATAATCTCTCCTGATGTGTCAACTGATAGCGCGCTAGGTTGTTCGTATGCCATGACCACTTATCGGGATCATGGGCTGATTATAGTGGCGGGAGGATTTTTAACCTGCGTATTCCATCAGCTGCGTAATCAAGGTATAAGAGCGCGATGAAAACTCCAAAACGAATTCAACCTTTGATCGAGGATGGCTTGATCGATGAAGTGCTTCGCCCGCTGATGAGCGGTAAAGAGGCTGCGGTCTACGTTGTGCGATGCGGCGATGAGATACGCTGTGCCAAGGTTTATAAGGAAGCGGAGAAGCGCAGTTTCAAGCAGGCCACGCAATATCAGGAGGGCCGAAAGGTGCGAAATAGCCGGCGTGCCAGGGCGATGGAAAAAGGCTCCCGGTTTGGCAGAGAGCAACAGGAGCAAGCCTGGCAGACTGCAGAAGTGGATGCGCTCTATTGCCTGGCTAAAGCCGGCGTGAGGGTTCCAAAGCCCTATGGGTGCTTCGATGGTGTGCTGCTCATGGAGTTGATAACGGACAGCGAGGGTCATGTTGCTCCGCGTCTGAATGATGTTGCTATGACGGCTGAAGAGGCGAGGGCCGGTCATGCGACGGTCATTGAATATGTAGCACGCATGCTTTGCGCAGGTTTGGTGCATGGCGATCTATCGGAATTTAATGTGCTGGTGGATGATTGCGGTCCGGTGATCATCGATCTACCTCAGGTGGTGAATGCAGCGGCCAATAACCATGCCCAACGTATGTTGCTGCGAGATGTTGACGCCATTACGGGTTATTACGGCCAGTTCGCTCCCGAGTTGCTCGACAGTCACTATGGTAGAGAGATGTGGGCGCTGTATGAAAATGGAAAATTATATCCGGATACCAAACTGACCGGCCATTTTCAGATGACGACGGCGTCGGCTGATGTTGATGCGGTACTTTTTGAAATAGAAGCGGCCTGGGTTGAAGAACAAAATCGCCAACAACGCCTGCGTGAAGCCTAGTATCTATAAAATCACAGATCAGATCGTGACCCCCTAATAAGGGTAGCGGTTTAAAATTCTACGCCCTGCTGTGCCTTGATGCCTTGTGAGTAGGCGTGCTTGATCATCTTCATTTCGGTAACCGTGTCTGCAATAGTGACGACTTCAGGCGCTGCATTGCGACCCGTCAGGATGAGGTGCATCCAGTGCGGTTTTTCATCTTGAATAAATGAAGCAATCTCTTCGCCACTGATCCAGTCATACCCGCAGCAGTAGTTGATCTCGTCGAGCACTACCAAATCATAATTTCCACTGCGAATCTTCTCTTTACTGAATTCCCAAATATCCCGGCTGGTTTTTCGATCTTGCTCAGGGTTTTGTGTATCCCAGGTGAAGCCATCGCCCAAACTGTGCCATTCAATGTTGTCGAACTTTTCTGCCGCACGACTCTCTCCGGTCTTCCACTTGCCCTTGATGTATTGAATCACCAGCACATTGAAGCCGGAACCGGCCGCCCGGAACACGACGCCAAAGGCGCTGGATGACTTCCCTTTGCCATCACCGGTATGGACCAGAGTGAGGCCTTGGCGCTTGTCTCTCGCTTTCATAGCGTGCTCGTCTGATTGGGGGTCGAATTCGTCATCGGTACTAATAAATGTGTCATTTGCCCTGTTTTTGGTGGCAATATGAGGCATTTGACGCGATGAAAAAACATATAGTTATCATATTGATAGTTATCAATGCGGGGCGCTTCTGCTGCTGGCTAGATTAGCATTAAATAGCTGTTGGCCACGATGTCATTTTCCCCATTATGCGCAAGTCCGATCATTTTTTCATTCTGTTGCTGACCATGGCAACCTTGTTTCTGGTGTCCCTGGTTGATACGGCGCGAGGCGTCGCAGAATCGACAGTCCGAATGGACAGGACACGTAGCCTGATCAGTCAATTAGGTCTTTCTGACCCAGCGCTGTTTACCGAGGCACGCTACACCCGGCATTTATCACAAGCTGATCTTCACTCGGCCTTCCAAGATCATCCCATGGCAATGGAGCATTTCCCAAGTGGGTCATTGTTGATGCCACCACAGCATGAGGCCGGGAAATGAGTTTTATCCGCCGGCAACGCTATCTCGTGGATTACATTCTCTCTTCGATGCTGCGTCGAAAGGGCAAGAACTTCGGCTTGATGTTGGTGTATAGCCTGATCGTCTTCATGCTGGCATCGGTGATGCTGTTTACCCATGCATTGAAACAGGAGATGGGGCTGCTATTACAGGCTTCGCCTGAAATCATTTTGCAACGCATGGTTGCGGGCCGGCATGATTTTATCCCGGAAACCTATCTGGAGAAGATGGGACGCATCAGGGGTGTCACCGAACGCAAGGGGCGTCTTTGGGGTTATCTGTATGACCCCTCCGTCAAGGCGAATTACACCTTGATGGTCGCAGAGGATCAGGCATTAGATGCGACGGAAGTCATTATTGGCAGCGCCATTGCCCGGGCAAGGGGAATCGTTCCCGGGGATTACATCACTTTTCGCTCGTTTGATGGCGAGTCATACAGTTTTCAGATCAAATCACTGCTTGATCACGAGACCGAGATTGTCAGCGCAGACCTCGTGTTGCTGAACCGCAAGGCCTACCGTGCACTGTTTGGCGTGGGAGAGGGTGTTTATACCGATATCGTTCTGTCGGTAAGCAATGCCCGTGAAGTACCGAAGATCGCCGAAAAGTTAGTGCAACGACTGCCGGATACACGACCCATTTTGAAGCAGGAAGTGTTACGTACCTATGATGCAATTTTCTCCTGGCGTCAGGGTATTCTGTTTGTGCTGTTGGCCGGTGCCATTATGGCCTTTGTTATTTTTGCCTGGGATAAAGCCTCTGGTCTTAGTGCAGAAGAGAAGCGGGAGATCGGCATCCTCAAATCAATTGGTTGGGAAACCAGTGATGTACTGCATATGAAATTCTGGGAAGGTGCCGTCGTCTCGCTATTGTCATTCTTTATCGGTTACTTGTTCGCTTACCTGCATGTTTTTTATGCCTCAGCGAGTCTTTTTGAACCGGTATTGAAAGGCTGGGCCGTGTTGTATCCCCAGTTTCAGTTGATCCCCTCTGTCGATGGTCTTCAGGTTGCCACGCTGTTCTTTTTTACGGTGTTTCCCTATGTGGTCGCAACCATTATTCCCATCTGGCAGGTTGCCATTACTGATCCAGATGCGGTGATGAGATAACACGCTATGAACCGTATTTCACTTGATAATGTCACTAAAGTATTTAATCAAGGACGTCCTAACGAGTATGCGGCTATTCGAGGTGTATCACTCACAATAGAGCCCAATAAGGTGACTTGTCTGAAAGGACCGAGTGGTTCTGGGAAGAGCACGCTACTCTCAATGATTGGCTGTCTGTCGCGACCCTCTTCAGGCCGGATTCATCTTGGTGACCAGATGATCTCAGGTCTGCCTGAACGCTTTCTTACCGATATTAGGCGCCATACCTTTGGTTTTATCTTTCAGCAGTTCAATCTGATTGCGGGATTGAGTGTGATTGAGAATGTGATATTACCAGCCTATCCGCTGGCGCCTGATCATCAGTCGTTAATGATGCGGGCACATGAGCTGTTGGCTCGGTTTGAATTGGATCATAAAGCGGACAGCCAGGTGCAGTGGCTCTCTGGTGGCGAAGCACAGCGAGCAGCGATCTGTCGTGCCTTAATCAATAATCCGCAAATCCTGATCGCGGATGAACCGACCGCTAACCTGGACACCAAGCTTTCACACGCCTTTATGGGTCAGATGAGTCAGTTGAGAAAGCTGGGAAAAACCGTGTTGATTACCAGCCATGACCCGGTGGTGTTTGATTCACCTGTGGTCGATAGCGTCGTTGAACTACTGGATGGTTCAGTTTTTCTGGGGGAGGAGCATGCTGCTTAACCCAGCCATTATGGCCCTTATTCTGGTTTCTGCTGTTGTTGTGCTGATGTTGGGCATGGCGACGGTGTTTGCCGTGCAGGTTTTAAGGCATTGGGATATCAGTAGCGGCAGTGAACAGCAATTGATTCTTGAGCGTCGCACTTACCTGATCTCAACGCTAATGAGTTGGGCCTTTGCGGCGGAACTGGTTTCTTTGCTGTTGTTTATCTATAACGCAGAATCTATGTCGGGGCAGTTTGTTGGTGCCATGTGCGCCACCGGTGTTCTTAATGTCAATGCTTGGGGTTGGCCAACCCTGTTTATGAAGATCACGCTTTTCTTTACGGGCGCTGTCTGGCTGACTCTGAATGCGTTGGATAATCAGGGTTATGATTATCCGCTGATCCGTCTGAAATACCTCTTACTCATTCTAATCATGCCAGTGGTTATGCTTGAGGCCTATCTTCAGCTGCAATATTTTCTTCAGCTGTCTCCTGATGTGATTACCTCCTGCTGCGGCTCACTCTTTTCTGCCAATGCAGAAGGGGTGGCTGCAGAAGTGACGGCTGTATCGCCTGCCATCGCGATGTGGGGCTTTTATGTTTCTGGTGTCGCTGTCATTGCTATGGGTGTTATCTATTTACTAAAGAACCAGGGGGCTACCCTTTTTAGTCTGCTTGCCATTGTTGCATTTGGTTTGGCGTTGGTCGCGATCATTTCAGTGATATCGCCTTATATCTATGAGCATCCACAACATCACTGTCCATTTTGTATTCTGAAATCGGGTCATGGTTTTGCCGGTTATCTACTTTACATCCCACTGTTTTTGGCAACGGCTGCAGCACTGGCTGTCGGTGTAGTAGGGCCGTGGCAGCACATTGAAAGCTTGTCAATGGCTGTCAAGGTGCGTGGTCAACAGCTTGTCCGTCTGTCACTGGGTATGTTCATTCTGTTCTACCTGTTATCCGTAGCCTATGTGGCGAGTTCCAATTTGGTGATGCAGGGGGTGTGGTGGTGAAGCTTAACTACCCAGGTAATCTACGGTACCTGTCTGTTCTCATTATGTTGTTTCTGTTGCTGGGTTGTGACTCGACACCACCGCGCTTGCTCAAAGGTAAACCGGTGCCCGCAATTCAATTGGAACGACTTGATGGTTCGTCGGTTCAGTATCCCTCTGCGACTTATCAGGGGCAGGTAGTAGTGATCGATTTCTGGGCTGACTGGTGTGCGTTGTGTCGTGATGAGTTGATTAAACATGAACAGTTGTATCGACAATTCCATGCGCAGGGGCTTGAGGTATTCGCCATTAATATTGAGCAGAGTCGGGAGACGGCGGAGGCCTTTATTGCAGATCTCGGGCTTACGTACGAGGTGCTGTTGGATAAGCAGGGATCAGTTGCTCGAAGTTTTGGGGTAATGGGTTTGCCGGCGGCTTATGTGATCGATCGACAAGGCAATCTGTTTTCTCGGGTCATAGGTGGGAGTGATGTTGCCCAGATGCATCAGTTGGTGAAGGAGTTGCTTTAACCGAAATTCATGCAGGCCTGCTGTGCGGAGTAGGTTTGTCAGTTTATTAAACCGCAGGATAGTCAGAGTAAGGGAGCAAAACCATGTGTAACGAAAAAACAATTGATCGGCGTGCGATGTTGAAGTTGTTAGCTGTGGCGGGTCTTGGTGGCTTGTCCAGTAGCGTCTCTGCAGCTCCAGGTGTGGGTGCGATGATGCCGGGTAAGGGTTGGGTTAAGTCCACTGGTCAGCAGTGTGAGGGCGATGGTACACCGTTGCAGTTTATTCCAAAAACCGCCGCGGATAGTCAACCGCTGGAGAATGAATTGGAGAAATATCCGCATTGTCCGTATTGCGGTATGAATCGTACCAAGTGGAATCACAGTCGCCATTTGGTGCAGTACGATGATGGTCTGGTGGATGGCACCTGCTCCATTCACTGTCTGGCAATCAGCCTTTCACTGAATCTGGATAGAGGGCCGAAGGCGATCTATGCGGCTGATTTTGCTTCGGAAGCCAAGATTAAACCCCTGGTAGACGTGGAGAAGGCTACCTACCTGATTGGTTCTAAACTCAGTGGCACTATGACAGCCAGTAGTAAGGTGGCATTTGCATCTGAAGCGAGTGCTAAGCAGGCTCAGGCAGAGCATGGCGGTGAGCTAGGTTCATTTGATAATGGCCTGCGTGCGGCCTACCTGAGTATGGCCGAGGATACGATGATGATTCGTAAGCGTCGCTCAGAAAAAGTAAAGAAGATGCAGATGAAAATGAAGATGCAGATGGAAAAAAAGAGTAGCTGATGCTTTTCACGATGATGGGTTGCTTTAGTGCAATCCATCATCAACGGCTTGACTGGTCATGGGGCTATTATTGTGTTGCAGATACAGATACATCGATCGTTATTTGCTGTCTTGCTTTTGTTTTTTCTTTCAGGTGGTGTAACAGCCGAAACATTGGATTTGCCTGCTCCAAAGCAGAACGATACCTGCCCGGTGTGTGGCATGTTTGTGGCGAAATATCCCGCCTGGATCGCTACCGTTCAGTATCAGGATGAACATTTGCACCATTTTGATGGTACCAAAGACCTGTTCAAATACTTGCTAGATATGCCACGGTGGGCGCCGGGTCATCGCCAGGAGGATATAAAGGCCATTGGCGTTACCGAGTATTACACCCTGACCCGAATCGATATGCGAACGGCTTATTACGTAATTGGATCTGATGTGTTGGGTCCGATGGGGCATGAGCTGATTCCATTGGAGACAGAAGCGGATGCCAGGGAGTTTTTACAGGATCACAAAGGGATAAGAATTTTACGGCACGATGAAGTGACCCGTGAACTGTTGGAAGCGTTAGATAAGGGGCAATTCGCCCAGCCATAAAAAAGTAAGCCCCGTTTAACCGGGGCTTTATTTATCCATTTGTTGGACTAGGGTAGTGCGGCATACAACCCGGCAACGTCGTTCATCTGTACCAGTATCTTGTCCAACATTCTGGCAACCAGTCCGGGTACATATTCACCATCGCCCATCCGGTTGCTCAGTTTATACATGCTCCAGTTTTGGTTGACTTGAGTAAGGATGTTACCGATTTCCTGAGTATTCTCATTTGCACCGTTCAACTCTTGTAGCGCTTTTTCAAACTCTTCGGTGGCCGTCGCATAATCTTTTTTGTAGACCTCATCATCAAACTTCCAGCTCATCATCATGTAGAGATTGCCCATACGCTGGGTAAGCATACGTTGTCGACCGGCAATATTGACCAAGTGTCCCTGATTGGTACCCGATTGATCGGCCAACATGAGTACAACCTGATGAGCGGCAACCAGTAACTTTTCTGCACTTTCGCGCAGAGCCTGCGCCTGTTCACGCTGTACTGACCCGGTGGCAATGGTCTTGACTGGAATCCATAATTTTTCAACCAGTTCCAGCCCGCGTTGAGTTTCTGGGTCCTGGGTGAATGCCTTTAATTGTGCTAATTGCTGTTCAAACAGGGCAACAGATTCATTGAGGTGCTTATTGGCGACCCGGTAACGTACATCCTGACCCATCTGCAGATAGGATTTGACGATGCGTTGGGTCAGCATGCGCTGACGGCCGGCCTTGTTGATCGCTTCGGAAATGTTGAAATCAACCTCAGCCTGAGCGGCTGGCAGATCGCCAATCAGAAGTGATAGTCCGCAAAAGAGTGCAATTAAAAATCTGTTGATCATGGTGGAATTCTCCCGCAACACTTGATCTTCCGAATTAAAGGTATAGTTGCCTTGAACTAAATCAGCAAGAAACGGGAGGCATGAAAAGCTTTTTATTCAGCTTTTTGCACGGTAGTTCACTGTTTCGTTAGGCGGTTAACTTCCGTGAAGAGTGACGCTTCCTATGGCAAAATCACCCCCTTGGTTACGAATTGATAGTTGCGTGAACGGGTTGCGGAACGAGGAGTCGCGTGTGCGAACCAAGAGCTGTTCATCCAGCAGAACTTCAATCTGACCATTGGGGTCACGACGCCATTCGATGGCGTGAGTTTGACCGTCGCTGATGTTATCAAATTCAACCCTTTCAATCACCCGGGTTTTTCCATTAATCCGACTCAGCAACTCCATGCTGGATCTGTCGCCCATAGTGAGGATTAAACGATAGCCGGTATCACCATTTTTCCCCTGATAAAGGCTGTACTCGATCTGGCCAGCCTCCTGCGGGGGTGTGTGGGCTGAAAACTCCAGCTGCAGGGCGTAGACAGTCGGGATCTGCAGGTCGAGCTGAATCTCTGCGGGTTGATCTCTTTTCTGGACGGGCTCTGGCGCCTGTCGCTCTTTGCCACGCATGGCTTCCTGAAGCAATGCACCAAGGAGTGCCTTACCCAAGTCCTTTTTTTGCTCCTGGGCTTGTGGGGCAGAGGCCTTCTCTTCTGGTTCACTTCGGGAACGCAGGCCAAGTCGACCATCGACCCAGAACTGACCCGAGATGACATTCCAAGCCGGATTCTGATTATAGTTGCCGTCAGAGAAGTCTTCATTCAGCAGTTCGTTGCGCCACGGCCAATCGTGCCGACTGACCAGGTCTTCCAACTCATTCAATAGCCAGCGATCGGCGGCGCGCTCTTTTCGGGCCTTCTCGGTGATCTCTCTGAGTTGATCTACCAGGGACTGGAGTTGTTGGTTATCTGGCACCGCTGCAGTGGTTGTACTGGAAGCGAACAGTATGGTCAGGAAGGTGGCAACTACAAGGGTGCGCATCAGGCTTGATCTCCACTTAATTATGATTTTGGTTATTCTGAGTATAGAACAGGGATTTTTTCAAGCGAATGGCGACGATACTGTCGCTTGGTGTTAAAATGCCCCATTTTTTCCCGGCGGAGATGGCTGACATGTTCAGTAAAGATATGCAAATCGGTGGATACGATGATGAGCTCTGGGCGGCAATCCAGTCGGAAGAGATCCGACAGGAAGAGCATATTGAGCTGATTGCCTCTGAAAATTACACCAGTCCACGGGTGATGCAGGCTCAGGGCAGTGTGCTGACCAACAAATATGCAGAAGGCTATCCGGGCAAGCGTTACTATGGTGGTTGTGAATTTGTCGATGTGGCCGAGCAGCTGGCTATTGACCGGGCAAAAGAACTGTTCGGCGCAGATTATGCCAATGTGCAGCCGCACTCCGGCTCACAGGCCAATGCAGCGGTCTATATGGCGCTGTGCCAGCCCGGCGATACCGTGCTGGGCATGAGTCTGGCACACGGTGGTCACCTGACCCATGGCGCCAAGCCCAACTTCTCGGGCAAGAACTACAACGCCATTCAGTATGGTCTTGATCCCGCCACCGGCGAGATCGACTATGAGGATGTAGAGCGTCTGGCCCGTGAACACAAACCGAAAATGATCGTGGCCGGTTTCTCAGCCTATTCACGGGTGATCGACTGGCAGCGTTTTCGTGCAATCGCGGATGAGGTGGGTGCCTACCTGTTTGTGGATATGGCCCACGTGGCCGGTTTGATTGCAGCGGGACTCTATCCCAGTCCTGTGCAGATCGCCGATGTCACTACCACAACCACCCACAAGACCCTGCGTGGTCCCCGTGGTGGTCTGATCCTGGCCAAGTCCAATCCTGAGATTGAGAAGAAACTCAATTCACTGGTCTTTCCCGGTATTCAGGGTGGCCCGCTGATGCATGTGATCGCGGCCAAGGCCGTGGCCTTCAAAGAGGCGATGGAGCCGGCGTTCAAGGCCTATCAAGCCCAGGTTATCGAGAATGCTCAGGCGATGGCCCAAGTGTTTATCGAGCGGGGCTATGATGTGGTCTCTGGTGGCACCGATGACCATCTGTTCCTTGTCAGCTTCATTGAAGCGGGTCTCACCGGTAAGGATGTCGATGCCTGGCTGGGCGCTGCCAACATTACCGTGAACATGAATGCAGTCCCCAATGATCCTCAGTCCCCTTTCATTACCAGTGGTATCCGGGTCGGTACGCCGGCACTGACCACACGGGGTGTGGGAGTGGTCGAGGCGAAAAACCTGGCCGGCTGGATGTGTGATGTGATCGATTCACGCGGCGATGAGGCTGTCATTGAAAAGGTAAAGGGCCTGGCTTTGGATCTTTGCAAACGCCACCCTGTCTACAGCTGATCAAAAGAGCGTGCCGGGCTTCGGCCCGGCCCTGACCCCAGGTCCTGAATCATGCGTTGTCCTTTCTGCGGTGCTCAAGATACCAAGGTAGTGGATTCCCGGTTGTTTGGGGAGGGTGATCAGGTGCGCCGTCGGCGCGAGTGCGCCATCTGTAAAGAGCGTTATACCACCTACGAAACCGCTGAACTCAATCTGCCCATGCTGGTCAAGCAGGATGGCAGCCGAGTGCCTTTTGATGGTCGAAAACTGGCCTCTGGCATGTCCCGGGCGCTGGAGAAGCGGCCGGTGAGTGCCGAGCAGTTGGATGACGCCATTGGCCATATTCGGCGTAAATTGCTGGCCTATGGCGAGCGTGAAGTCCCCTCCCGGCAGATCGGTGAGTGGGTCATGGAAGAGCTGCGGGCGCTGGATCAGGTGGCCTATGTACGTTTTGCCTCGGTCTATCGCAGTTTTGAAGATGTGAACGCCTTCCGTGAAGAGATAGAGCGGCTGGAAAAGCAGCTGCCACCGGATGTGCGTCGTCACCAGCTGGATCTGCTCAACGGCGATAAAGACGAATGACGCCGGCTGATGTTCACTATATGGCCCGGGCCATTCAACTGGCCGATCTGGGGCGCTATACCACCCATCCCAATCCCCGTGTCGGCTGTGTGCTGGTCAAGAATGGAAAGATTGTTGGTGAGGGGTTTCATCGGCGGGCCGGTGAGCCCCATGCCGAACGAAATGCGTTGGCCATGGCGGGTGATCAGGCCCGGGGGGCTACAGCCTATGTCACCCTGGAGCCCTGCTGTCATCAAGGCCGGACCCCTCCCTGCAGTGACGGTCTGATTGAGGCAGGAGTACAGCGTGTGGTAGTCGCCATGCAAGACCCCAACCCCAGGGTGGCAGGTCAGGGAATGGCTCAGCTTCGAGCGGCCGGTATCCAGGTTGATGAGGCTGTCTTGACCACCGAGGCCTTGGCGCTCAATCCGGGCTTTATCAAACGTATGACTGTTGGGAAGCCTTATGTGCGCTGCAAGCTGGCCATGAGTCTGGATGGGCGCACGGCTATGGCCAGTGGCGAGAGCAAATGGATCACCGGTGATGCGGCGCGGTTGGATGTGCAGCGGCTGCGGGCCCGCAGTGATGCCATTGTTACTGGGATTGGCACCGTACTGGCCGATGATCCTTCCATGAATGTTCGTTTGAAGGCAACTCAACTGCCGGGTGTGGATTCGGATGATTACCTGCTACAACCACTACGGGTGGTGCTGGACCCGGCGCTACAGATGTCGGCAGAGGCCCGAATGCTTCAGTTGCCGGGTAAAACGCTGATTGTAACGGCATCTACTGATAAAACACTCACCCATGCACTGGTGGATGCGGGTGCCGAGGTGATGGTATTGCCGCACAAGGAGGGGCGGGTAGATCTGTCGCTGTTACTGGAAGAACTGACAAACCGCGGCATTAATGAGACGCTGATTGAATCGGGTCCCACGTTGGCGGGTGCGGCGGTCGCGGCTGGTTTGGTGGATGAGCTGGTGCTCTATGCCGCACCACTGCTGATGGGCAGTGATGCCAGGGGTCTGCTGACTATGCCGACCTTAATCGAAATGAAGGATCGAATTGAGTTGGAGATCCAAGATCTTCGGATGGTTGGTCGTGATATACGTATAACGGCACATCCACATGTTGATTCAACAACAGGTAGCTGAGATGTTTACAGGTATTATCCAGGCGGTGGGTACACTGGCCGGAAAAGAACAGCGTGGGGGTGACCTGCGACTAGTGATTCGCAGTCCTGGGCTTGCCATGAATGATGTGCAGTTGGGTGACAGCATCGCCACCAACGGCGTTTGCCTGACGGTAGTTGAATTGACCGGTAAAGGTTATGTGGCGGATGTCTCTCAGGAGACCCTGGCATACAGCACTTTGTCAGGGCTCCCGGTTGGGGCGCGGATTAATCTGGAGAAGGCATTGACCCTCAGTACGCCACTGGGTGGACACTTGGTAAGTGGTCACGTAGACGGTGTCGGGACTATTCTGGAACGCCGGGAAGAGGCGCGCTCAATCCGATTCCTTGTTGAGGCCCCGACTGAGCTGGCGCGCTATATTGCCCACAAGGGCTCTATTTGTGTCGACGGGGCCAGTTTGACCGTCAACTCCGTGGATGGACCCCGCTTTGATCTCAACATAGTGCCGCATACCCAGCAGGAGACTATCATTGAGGGCTATCGGCCGGGTACAAAGGTGAATCTTGAGGTGGATGTGGTGGCACGCTATCTGGAGCGCCTGCTGCTGGGTGAAAAGGCGGTGGAATCCTCTAAAACAGGCTCAGGTGTCAGCATGGCACTGCTGGCCGAGCGGGGGTTCCTGCGCTGATAAGGGGGTGTTTGAAAGGCCTGAAAACAGGGAATATCAGCCATTGCTGTTTAATTTCTTGGGAGTTGCCCCGGGCTTTGTTACACTTTTCTGCTATTTTTCGGTGCTTTGAGGCACAGTAGTCGTTATGGCATTTAATACAACAGAAGAAATTATCGAAGATATCCGTCAAGGCAAGATGGTTATCATCATGGATGATGAGGATCGCGAGAACGAGGGTGATCTGCTGATGGCCGCTGAGGCGGTGACACCAGAGGCGATCAATTTTATGGCCCGTTTTGGGCGCGGCCTGATCTGTCTGACCCTGACCAAGGAGCGCTGTCAGCAATTGCGATTGCCCCTGATGGTGGGTGTCAATGAGTCTCAGCATGCGACCAATTTTACGGTTTCTATCGAAGCCGCCGATGGAGTGACTACGGGCATCTCTGCGGCTGATCGCGCCACCACTGTGTTGGCTGCAGTAAAAGAACATGCCATGCCACAAGATTTGGTTCAGCCCGGTCATATCTTCCCGCTGATGGCTCAGCCTGGTGGTGTGCTGGTGCGTGCCGGCCATACTGAGGCCGGTTGTGACCTGGCCCGTCTGGCGGGTTTCAGCCCGGCGTCGGCGATTGTGGAGATCCTCAATGAGGATGGCACCATGGCCCGTCGCCCCGATCTGGAAAAATTTGCCAAAGAACATAATCTGAAAATTGGCACCATTGCTGACCTGATTCACTATCGTGTCAGCAATGAGAAGACCATCGAGCGGGTCAGCGAGTGTAATCTGCCGACCGAGTTTGGCGACTTTCGTCTGGTGGCCTTCCAGGATTGTGTCGATCCAGAACTGCATCTGGCGCTAGTCTATGGTGAGGTTGATACCAGTAAACCCATACTGGTTCGGGTGCATATGCAAAATACCCTGTGCGATCTGTTTGCAACTAACCACGCCGGTTGTAGCTGGCCATTGCGTAATGCGATGAAGCAGATTGCCAAAGAGGGCGCTGGCATCATCGTGGTGTTGAGGAACCATGATACAACCCGGGATATGATTCAACGGATGCGTGATTTCCAGTTTCATGACAGGGATCAGGCGGTTCCGACAAGAGATCCCAAACGTCACCTCAGAACTTATGGCATCGGCGCACAGATTCTTTGTGATCTGGGCGTACAGAAGATGCGGGTCTTGAGTGCACCAAAAAGTCTACATGCAATTTCTGGATTTGATCTGGAGATTGTGGAGTATGTGCCCTGCGAGTAGGGGCTGGCTCAATTGAATTATCCAATCGGGATTAATCCCGCACTATAAGGTTGTAACAAGAGATGGCAATTAAAACTATAGAGGGTTCACTGACTATACAGAATGCGCGTTTCTGTCTGGTGGTGGCGCGCTTTAACAGTTTCGTGGTGGAGAGTCTGCTGGATGGCGCGATTGATGCCCTGAAGCGACATGGTGCCACCGATGCGGATATCACTATTGTCCGTGTTCCGGGCGCTTTTGAAATGCCACTGGTGCTGGAGAAATTGGCGGCGAAGGGTGGTTATGATGCCATCGTTGCACTGGGTGCCGTAATCCGCGGTGGAACGCCACACTTTGATTTCGTCGCAGGTGAATGTGTTAAAGGGATGGCGCAGGTGACCCTCAAGCATGGTATACCAATTGCGTTTGGTGTTCTGACAGTGGATACGATTGAGCAAGCGATTGAACGGGCCGGGACCAAGGCTGGAAACAAAGGAGCGGAAGCGGCGATGTCCGCTGTCGAGATGGTTAACATTCTGCGTCAGATCGACTGAATGAGTAACAAACGAAGCCAATCAAGACATCTGGCCGTTCAGGCTATCTATCAATGGCAGGTGGCTGGTCAGAATGTAAAAGACATACGAAATCAGTTTGTGGCGGATCAAAAGCCCAACAGTTTCGAGCTGACCTATTTCGAAGCGCTGTTGCACGGTGTGCCAGCGCACTTGAGCCAACTTGATGAGTTGCTGGGTCCTTACCTTGATCGTTCGATCGAGAGTGTTGATCCGGTAGAGCGCGCAATCCTTCGCTTGGGCGCGTTCGAGTTGCAGTATCAACTTGATGTGCCTTACAAGGTAATCATCAATGAGTCCATTGAGCTCTCCAAGGTCTTTGGTGCCGAACAGGGCCATAAATATGTCAATGGGGTGCTGGATAAGCTGGCGCACCAGCTTCGTAAGTCCGAGATCAAATAGGCTTCTGGTGCTCGTTGCATCTGGTGTTACATGAGGTGTCGGAGTCGATCAACAGATCGACTCCGACACCTGGAAATGCGATATCTGCAGAAACCGCTCGAAACGCTCTTAGAACGGAGTGCTGAAACCCCACAGAGGATCATTTCAGATACGTTATGCCTGCCTCCGAATTCTTACTGATTGACCGCTATTTTTCCCAACTCGGTGTGAAGCGTGCCGATGTACTCCTGGGAATTGGTGATGACTGCGCGTTATTGCAGGTTCCTGAAGGTCAAACGCTCGCGGTCAGCATCGATACCCTGGTAGAGGGCGTTCACTTTTTTCCTGATGTGGATCCAGAGTCGCTGGGTCACAAGGCACTCGCCGTCAACCTGAGTGATCTGGCTGCCATGGGTGCCGATCCAGCCTGGGTTACACTGGCACTGACGTTACCGCAGATTGATGAAACCTGGCTTGAGGCATTCTGTTGCGGGTTTTCCACATTGGCGAAGCGTCATCGGGTCCAATTGGTGGGGGGTGATACCACACGTGGACCGCTGACGATTTCAGTGCAGGTACATGGTTTTGTTGATCCTGCTATGGCGTTGCGACGGGATAGTGCCCGGCCTGGCGACCTGATCTATGTGACCGGTACGCTAGGTGATGCGGGGCTGGCCTTGCTGGGGAAGACAGAGGGTTTATCTCTGGGTGAGCCGCAAGCCACCCTACAGCAGCGGCTTGATTGGCCGGAACCTCGGGTAGGCGTCTCTCAAACATTGCGTGATCTGGCCTCGGCTGCCATCGACATCTCCGATGGACTGTTAGCTGATCTGGGGCATATTTGCCAGAGAAGCGGTGTCGGCGCGATGCTTAATTTGCCCGAAATCCCTCTCTCAGATCCAGTAAAAAAACATATACAGCAGACGCAGAAATGGTCGCTCCCTCTCAGTGCGGGTGATGACTATGAACTCTGCCTGATTGTACCTGCTGAAAACCAGGCTGAGCTGGAGGAGAGGGTGCCCGGATTGGATGTGAGGATCAGCCTTGTCGGACAGATTGAGTCGAGTTCTGGGATTCGTTGCCTGGATGACACTGGAGCGCCTATCGATATTCAATCTGGAGGGTATGACCATTTCCGCGACAGATAATCCCCAACCGAATTGGAAAAATCCGATCCATCTGCTTGCCTTTGGTCTGGGATCGGGTGCCGCACCTAAAGCCCCGGGTACCTTTGGCACCCTTGCGGCTGTACCGTTGTATCTTCTCCTTCAGTCACTCAGTTCATTGCACTATCTGTTAGTGGTTGTGGCGTTATTTATTGCGGGCATCTGGATATGTGATAAAACCTCACGAGACCTGGGTGTGCATGATCATGGCGGCATTGTCTGGGATGAGTGGGTTGGTCTTTTTGTTACCCTATGGATGGCGCCTCAAGGCTGGTATTGGGTGTTAGTCGGTTTTGTATTGTTTCGTATTTTCGACATTTTTAAACCCTGGCCAATCGGCTGGCTGGATCGCCAAGTCTCGGGTGGTTTGGGGATTATGCTGGACGATTTGTTGGCGGGTCTCTATAGCTTGATACTGCTTCAGGCCGCGGTTTATCTGCTACGCTAAAAAATAGCTTGGGGTAATCAGGTGGCGGTTTTCACCTGCACATGGAAGAACATTCAATGTCACACTCTTTAATGCGATCTGTATTTCTGCGGTCACTCATTCTATGGTTTGGTTTGACCGGCTCATGCGCCACGCTGGCGGTAGAGAAGGTACGGGTAATGGCGCTTTTCCCCAATAAAGCCATGGTGCAGATTGATGGCAAACAACGACTGCTCAAGGCCGGTAAAAAGAGCCCGGAAGGTGTGCTGCTGATCTCGGCAACTTCAAATGAAGCCATCATAGAGGTGAATGGTAAGCGGGATAGTTATGGCCTGGGATCACAAATTGGTGGACACTTTGCAGAACGGGAAATAGCCGAAGTGCGTATTCAGGGCGATATCCGTGGGGCCTATAATACTGTGGGTAGTATCAATGGTCGTATGACCGATATGTTGGTGGATACCGGGGCGACTGTGGTTGCGATCAGTGAAGTGGAAGCAAAACGGTTGGGTATTCAATATCGGCTGAAAGGTGAAAAGAGCTGGGTACGTACTGCTTCGGGAACTGCACGCGCACACTCCATTCTGCTCGAAAAAGTTCAGGTGGGTGGGATTGCCTTGCCCAATGTTGATGCAGTGGTGATTGAGGGTAATAGCCCACACAAAGTGTTATTGGGGATGAGTTTTCTCAGTCGGATAAAAATGGAACAGCAGGGTACGCTGATGCTGTTACAGCAGAAGTTTTAATAAGTTGTTAATGCAGAAGGGGTCGGAGTCGAATTGCACTTACTTAATCCAAAATGTAGGGTGGGTTAGCGTTTTTTGCGTAACCCACCAAGCGTTGCGCAGCAACACGAGTCGTTTATCTAAGGTGTGCCTGACGGCACCGTTGGTGGGTTAC
>NZ_VMNH01000036.1 GCF_007625115.1 Sedimenticola selenatireducens
CTAAGGGTGTGGATTATGACCCGGAACTGAATCCGGTAATAGCAAACTAAACAAAAGAGGTAGTCTTATCTTAACGATTGCGAAGTAAGCTGTGTAATGGCAAACAGGTCGAACCGGCGCTGATAAAACCCGGGAATGTCCGAGTGCGAAAAGCACGTAAAAGCAATGGGGCATCAGCGCGCGAACAACCCATTATGGCCCGGCATCTGCGTATGCCACATTAAGAGGCCGGATATACGTATGCAGTCGCGCCTACCGTCAAACACAGGTTACTTGCAAACGAGGAGGAGTCCATATACAGACATTAACGATCAGGTCCGTAGGGCGTGCCCACCCTACCTAGCTCCATTGTTTTATTGTTTTCCATTTCAATTAGTCTGACCTTTGCGGACGTTAAGAAACAGCTGGCAAAGCGAATTAATTCTCTCCGCTCCCTTTGACGCTAAGTCATGGTGCTATAAGTATTGCAACCAAAAACCAGCCAAGTACGGAAATAACCCCATAAACATAAGCAAAGCGCTTCAGCTTTGTTTTTTCTGAGTTACTTGTAAAACAAATCTCAGATGAAATACCGTCCAGGTAATTATGGAGTATGCGCGTGGGCACGAAAACGTGCCCACCCTACCTGACTGTTTACCAAGTGATGTTTGATCTACAACTCTTTATCCTTTTCGATAGAGATAGTGCCCATTGCCAAAAAAATCACCCGCTTTGGGGGCAAAGAGCACGACTTTGCAAACGATAAAATAGTTGTTCCAGTAACGGATATCCTCTTCAGATAAGTGCGCCGCATGGAGCTGTTCAATCTGATCCCAGAAGCGACGATGCCATTCATCAATCGTGCGCCAGTAATTCATACCGTTGATATACCAGCCCTGAACGGGCGTCAGGTGTCTGTTCTGATCTAGCATGACTTGATGCGGCCAGACGCGCCCACCGGGAAAATAGATGCCAACGGGTGTTTTGCTAGCATCGAAATACTTGGGAAATACCGGTTGGGAGACAATGAGGTGTAGAAATACTCGGCCACCGGGTTTGAGCAGGTCTGCCATCACTTTAAAGATCGCGTCAAGATTGCTGACCTGTTCGAAGACGGCTATGGAGATCACCAGATCATAACTTTCTATACCCAGGTCTGCGGTAGTCAGATTGCTGATGTCATCCTGGATAAGCGTGAGCTTGGCCCTGCTGAAGAGATGGTCAGGATTGTTTTGTTGGCTGCGAATATAATCAGCCTGAGTTTTACTGGCTGTGATTGTTACCACTTCCACATCGGGAAAGTGTTCAAACAGATAGGCTTCGAATGAACCGAATCCACAACCAATGTTGAGAATCTTTTCATCCCCCTTGATTTGGGCGCGCTCACAGATCAGTCGAAACTTCTCTTTCTGCGCCTCTTCGAGTGTGAAAGTACTCTGCTTTGCCTGCTCGGCTGTTTCTCCATAAAAGGCCATGGAGTAGGCCATGTAAGATTTATCCAGGAAGGATTGAAAAAATTCCAGTGGCTGGTCGTAGTGGACCGACATGAGATCTTCGGTCTCTTCCCAGGTCGGGCCCTGATCGGTGGTGATGCCAAAGGCTTCCAGCGTATGTTTTTTGTCGGCTTCCTGTTGATACTCTTTGGCAAAGTACCGTGTCAGTCGAGACTCGTAGAGTTCAAGCTCACGTGAGCCATAGGGGTGGATGCCTGCTTGCTGTAGCTTTTCGATCAGTCCATTCATGATTCAGCCCCGAGAAATTTATTCCTTTTGGTAGGCTGAATTATTACCTTTTGAAACATGATCAAGCAAGGCTTGAATGGTGGAAGTGCGACAAGTGCCAATCTCTTTCACGAGATTGTCGAGTTCAAGTGGTGAGCTGGACTGGGTGATTCGTGTTGTACGCACGGCCAATCTGTAGAGATTGAGTGCACCAAGGTTACCTGCGGTATCTTTAAGTCTATGACCGTATTCAATGATCGATTTGATCTCTTTATTCAGTACGGCTTCCTCAAGCCCATGAATCAGATCACTACTCTCCTTGTCAAATTGATTCACCAATTCAAGTAGAAAGCCTTTCTCCTTGCCAAGGCGCTTAAGCTCTTCTAATTGGTGTGTGTCGAGTGTCAGGTCATCATTTTGAGAAGGGTGGCGGCCGGTAGAGGCGTGATAGCCAAAAACCTCGTTTTTGTCGCGCTCCTGTTGTATCGCTTCTGCGATGGTCGCATGCAACCGCTGAGTGGATAATGGCTTAACCAAAAGGTTATCGATATCCGCAATCTCACAGCTCTGAATGGTTTGCGAGTTAGGGTTATCCAATAACAGAACGAAGGGAACCCAGGGTTGATTGAGATGTGTGAAACGGTAGAGCTTTATCACTTCAATGCCTGAGATATCGGGCATGTCTGCATCAAGTATGGCGAGGTCGAAATGATGACTATCCAGTGCGTCCAGTATCTGGGTGCCTTCGGTGATCAAAAAAGTTTGATGTCCAGCTGCACTCAATAGTCGGCGAAGTTTATTGCAGTCATTATTATTGTTGCTGGCAATCAGTATTTCTAGTGGTTGTTGTTGCTTGTCAGCCTCATAGTGATCCAGTAGTTGTACGACATTGTGGTGTGTTTGTACTTCGCGCGCGCTGTAGAGCGCGCTGTAGAGTAACGTTTTATCAATGGGCGTGGGGAGAATCTTGGAGTAACCCGCGGTTTGTAACTGTTCGGCCCGAGAGGGAATGACGCTTCCACCCGCGTGGATGAGATAAATTGATTGCAGTAGCGGTTCTGCTCTAAGAGCGATAGCGAACTGGCAATCATCCATGTCGAGATTGGCCTGATCTACCAGCACCGTTTGATAAGGTTTTTGCGCCAAGCTTGACTCTATAAGTGTGGCGTATGCGCGGGCACTCGATTTAACGGTTTTATAAGTTACACCCCAGCTATTAAGATGCTGGGTGATATCTTTTTTGCCCGTACTGGTATTTGAAATAAGCAGTAATTGCATCTCACCAAAGTCAGTGGAAATTGTATCGGCAACTCCAGGCTCACGGGTTTCTGTTTCACGCGATAACAGTAAGTCGTCATTGCAATCATCAGATGGAATGCTGGCAGCAACGGGCCGCTGTTCCTGCTTGCTGAGATTAAAGACAATAAAGAGTATTGGCGTACTGAATACGACTGCGGGGACGCTGATCATCCATGAGATGCCGCCAAAAAGTAACAGCAAATCAAGGGAGAATATACCGGCAGCGATGATGTAGATTTGCCTATCCAGGCTCTTTGGTCGGTCTGTTTCAGATGAATTACGATTGCTTTCCATGGCATTGCATTCAGTTGTTAAGAGATCTTTGGTGATTGGGCAGTTTGTTGTGTATATCGAGCACCTTGTCCATATTGGCAAGGAAAGCGTCTACACAGTCGGGATCAAAGTGCCGTCCTCGTTGCGCTTCCAGATAACCCACTGTTCTATCCAGTGACCAGGCTAATTTATAGGGTCGCTCTGAGCGCAAGGCATCAAAGACATCGGCTACGGCAACAACGCGGGCTTCTATTGGGATGTCGGCTCCTTTCAGCCCTTGAGGATAACCATTGCCATCAAATCGCTCATGGTGACCATAGGCTATGATAGCGCCTGCCTGGATATAACAAGAGGTACTGTCTCGCAAAATATCATAGCCAATTTGAGTGTGCGTCTTCATGATGCTCCACTCGCGTGTTGAGAGTTTTCCCGGTTTAAGCAAAATATGATCAGGTATGCCAATTTTTCCAATGTCGTGCATCGGAGCGGCTAGTCGTATGATTTCGCAGAGATCGTCCTCGAGATTGATCGATTTGGCTATGAGGCAAGCAAAATCTGACATGCGCATGACATGATCGCCTGTCTCCTCATCGCGAAACTCCCCGGCCCTTGCCAAGCGCAACAAAGTCTCTTTTTCTCTAAGCCCGAGTTCTTCCGTTTTGCGTGAAATCTCCTGTTCAAGCCAGCGGGCACGGTCTTTAATAATGACCTGCTGTTTGCGCAGCTGGAGAAGATTTCGGCACCGTGCACGACACTCGTAGTGGTCAATTGGCTTTGAAAGGAAATCGGTTGCCCCGGCTTCGAGCGCCTGATAGCGAATCGCTTTGTCATCCATGCAGGTAATGATAACCAGCGGAATATCGGTGCAAGAGGGAATTTGTCTGAACCAGTGAGTAAACTCTACACCGTCCATGTTGGGCATTTTATAATCAGTAATGACCAGGTCGTGGTTATTGTGCTTTGCCCACTCAAGTGCCTTTATTGGATCAGAGAAACACTCTACATGAATATTTTCATCAATAGAGTGAATCAACTCCTCAAGTATCATCAGACTGATTGTCTGGTCATCAAGAATTAAAACCGTTGGCATACCCAATCCTCATGCGCATCCGGGACACTTTGCTCCCGCATTAGAGCCCTCTACATTAATGGAAGATGGGCTGAGCAATGATGTTATGTGTTCTCTGAAAACATATTATGTTATTTAAAAACATAAAGATAGCGCATCAATTCCGTACTATTTTGTTACTCATCGGTAAATAGCTGCTGCAATAATGTTCTGATATTTCCGGGTTCAAAGGGTTTGTCACAAATGGCGGAAACCCCGGCTTGTTGCACTGCAGCCAGTCGATTTTCGTTCTCTTCGCTGGTCACCATAATGATGGGTATTGATGATTGATTGCTGTTTGCCCGTATGTGATTGACCAACGCCTCGCCGTCCATTTCAGGCATATTGTAATCAGTCACAATCAGGTCAAAGAAGTTTTGGTCCAGTAACTCCATCGCCTCTTTGCCATTATTGGCCTCGGTAAAGATCTCCAGACCAAGGTTTTTCAAGGTTTTTTTGATATATTTTCGGGCTAGCGCGCTGTCATCAACGATCAATACATTAAGGTTTTCAGGGTCATAACGTCCAAGGTCGAGAGAGTCCGGGTCAAGAAACTCAAGCGTACTGCCGAGTGCGATACGTAGGGCATCCTGAGAAAATGGTTTCGGCAGAATGGCGATTGCACCAGCTTGGCGTATGGGGTCCAGGTAGCGAAAGCGGGTTTCGCTGGAAGCCAGCATAAAGGCTGTATCATTAAAGCGCTCATTTTCGCGCATTTTGTGTACCAGATCGGTACCCGTCATATCCGGTAAGTAAAGGGTGCTGATTACCAAGTCAGGCTCGTAGTCTTCCATCTGAATAAGTGCTTCCTGCCCACTCAAAACCGTGTAAATCTGATGGATTCCAAGATTATTCAGGTAGTTACAGATGATTTTTTGCTGGGTGGCCGAGGGCTCAACCAGCAGCACCATAAGATCGGTGAGTTTCAGCGCCATACTCCCTCCAGTCGGCATACTCACCTTTAGCGACCAAAGGGCTATTTTCTTTATGCATTATTGTTTGCTATGAGGCTGTTTTTGCAGGTTTTTAGAGGGCCGCTGATCTGTCTGGGCAGTTTGCCCACCCATACAGTCAGCGAAGTGGTATCAGAGTGGTCGATTGCTGGCGCTTTTGAAGGCTTCTCGGAAAGCGTCGTAATCATTTACAACGGGAAATTGTGGAAATTCATCAATAACATTTTGCGGTGGCCGAAACAGGATGCCGCGATCCGCTTCAGCCAGCATGGTGGTGTCGTTGTATGAATCGCCAGCGGCGATGACGCGGAAGTTCAGGTTGTGAAAGGCCTTGACGGCCTGACGTTTTGGATCTTTCTGGCGAAGGTGGTAATCCTCGACCATGCCGTTCTCATCAATGCCTAATTTATGGCAGAGCAGCGTTGGGTGACCCAGTTGGCGCATCATGGGGGCGGCGAACTCATAGAATGTGTCAGATAGAATGACAACCTGGAAGCGTTCCCGCAGCCAGTCCAGAAACTCCCTTGCTCCCTCCAGTGGGGACATGCCATCGATGACTTGCTGGATATCTGACAGCCCCAGCTTGTGCTGTTTCAGGATCTGCAGACGCTGCTTCATCAGCACATCGTAGTCGGGAATGTCGCGGGTGGTTGCTTTCAGCTCCTCAATGCCCGTGCGCTCGGCAAAGTTGATCCAGATTTCAGGTATCAGTACCCCTTCAAGGTCGAGACAGGCCATTTCCACGCGTCAGTGCTCCTATATCAAGGCTATTCGGAGGCATTATTACCCCATAAAAATTGCCGCTAGGATACACGATGCCACCGGGTATGGGCAGGGGTGACCGGGCAGGAAAAAATGATAACTAAATAACCATAAGGTAAAATGGTTGACGTATACGTAACCCTTGTCTATATTGCCTCTCCAAGGAGTGAGATATGGATAAGTTGTTGACCGTTACCGAACTGGCTGAAGAGTTCAATACCACTGCAAGAACCATCCGGTTCTATGAGACAAAAGAACTACTCAGCCCCCAACGTGTGGGATCCACCAGGGTCTACACTTATCGTGATCGTGCGCGTCTTAAGTTGATCTTAAGAGCCAAACGACTTGGCTTTTCACTCACAGACATTCGCGAGTATCTGAATCTTTATAACGTCGATCCTGAGCAGTTGGAGCAACAGCAACTGCTGCTGGCAAAAATCAGTCGGCGTATAGAAGAGTTGGAGCAGCAGCAGGAAGATCTGGTGACAACGCTGGAGGAACTGCGGGATATTGAGCAGCAGGCGTTGTCCAATCTGAAAACAAGAGCGATTACTACTGAGTAGTCATGGTAGTGGATCAGTTTGCATTAAAGCGCATTGAGCGCAGCACAATCCAGTCACAACTGGTAAAAATTTGGCGGAGAATGTAATGAAAAACATCGTGATTGCAGGCTATGCCCGCACCCCATTTACCCTTTCCAATAAAGGTGCCTTAGCGAAAACACGCCCGGATGATCTGGCGGCGGCCGCGATAAAAGGTCTGGTTGAGCGTAGCGGGGTTGATGTTGAGTCGATTGAAGACCTGATTCTGGGAAACGCCTTTCCTGAAGGTGAGCAGGGATTCAATATGGCCCGTTTGGTGGTGTTTCTCAGTGGGCTGCCCATCTCAGTCGGTGGTGCCACGGTAAACCGTTTCTGTGGCTCCTCCATGCAAGCCATTCATCAAGCCGCCGGAGCTATCACAATGGGTGCTGGAGAGGTCTATATCTGTGCAGGCGTTGAGTCCATGACCCGCGTGCCGATGGCCGGTTTTAATCCGATGCCCAATCCACAACTTGCAGCAGACATGCCCGGTGCCTATATGGGCATGGGTGAAACAGCTGAAAACCTGGCACGTAAGTATTCAATCTCCCGTGCCGACCAAGAGGCGTTTGCTGTGACCAGTCATGAGAAAGCCGCCGCCGCACAGGCTGCCGGCAGGTTGAGCGATGAGATCGTCGCCGTCAGTGGCGTGGATCAGGATGGCTGTATCCGTCCAGAAACCACCCTTGAGAGTCTGGCCGGTCTGCGACTCGCCTTCGATGAAAACGGTAGCGTGACGGCGGGTACTTCATCACCTTTGACGGATGGCGCGTCAGCGGTGCTGGTCTGCAGTGAAGATTATGCCCGTGCCAATGGCCTGGATATCCTGGCGAAGATCCGCAGTTTTGCCATCTCTGGTTGTGCGCCAGATATCATGGGTATCGGTCCGGTTATCTCTACTCAGAAAGCACTCAAGCGTGCCGGTCTGACTATGGCGGATATCGACATCATTGAATTAAATGAAGCCTTTGCCTCGCAATCACTCGCCTGTGTACGTGATCTGGAGATTGATCTTTCCAAGACCAATCTTGATGGTGGTGCTATTGCGTTGGGCCATCCCTTAGGTGCAACCGGGGCGCGCATCACTGGCAAGGCCGCTGCACTGTTGAAACGTGAAGGTAAACAGTTCGCTTTGGCCACCCAGTGCATCGGAGGCGGCCAGGGTATTGCCACCATTCTGGAGGCGATCTAATGGAGATCAAAAAAGTCGCCGTGATTGGCGCCGGTGTTATGGGGGCGGGGATTGCCGCTCACATTACCAATGCCGGGATTCCTGTGGTGTTGCTGGATATCGTGCCGGAAGGCGCGGACAACCGGAATGTAATTGCAGAAGGGGCCGTGGCGAAAATGCTGAAGACGCAACCGGCACCCTTCATGCACAAGAAAAATGCACGTCTGATAACTACCGGTAATATCGAAGACAACCTGAATCTGATTGCAGATTGTGACTGGATTATTGAAGCGGTTATTGAACGGCTGGACATCAAGCAGTCGCTGTATAAAAAACTGGATGCGGTTCGTGCTGAAGGTTCGGTGGTTTCATCCAATACATCAACCATACCGCTGCATGATCTCGTATCAGGACAGAGTGAAGCCTTCGCCGAAGACTTCATGATCACCCACTTCTTCAATCCACCCCGTTACATGCGGTTGCTGGAGATTACTGATGGTGAGCAGACCCGCCCTGAAGTGGTGGATAGTATTCGCCGTTTCTGTGATCAGTCACTGGGCAAAGGTGTGGTCTACTGCAAAGACACCCCGGGATTCATTGCCAACCGCATTGGTGTGTTCTGGATTCAGGTAGCGATACTCGAAGCGATGGCCCTTGGCCTGACGGTGGAAGAAGCCGATGCGGTGATGGGTCGTCCCGTGGGCATACCCAAGACCGGTGTGTTTGGTCTCTCCGATCTGGTCGGTATCGATCTGATGCCCCATCTGATGGAGAGCATGCAGCGCACACTGTCAAAAGATGATCCCTTTATCGAAAAGAGCACCATCCCTGAATTGATCAGCAAGATGATTGCCGACGGGTATACCGGACGCAAAGGCAAGGGTGGTTTTTATCGGCTGAATCGCGAAGGTGGACAGAAAATCAAGGAGAGTATTGACCTGCAAACGGGTGAGTACCGTCCAACTGCCAAGGCCCATCTGCAATCACTCTCAGCTTCAAAGCACGCTGGCCTCAAAGGACTGGTTGCCCATCCAGACAAAGGTGGCGTGTACGCGAAACGGGTGCTGGCCCAAGTGCTTGGTTATGCCGCGAGTCTGATTCCCGAAATCGCTGATGACATCCTTGCGGTTGATGAGGCAATGAAGCTGGGTTATGCCTGGAAATACGGTCCGTTTGAGCTGATCGATCAGTTAGGCGCAGCCAACTTTACAGAATTGATGGAGAGTGAAGGGCTCGCCGTGCCGCCCCTGATGCAATTGGTGGCCGATGGCAGTTTCTATCGTGTTCAGGATGGACAACTGCAGTATCTGGATACCCAGGGCATCTATCAGGATGTGAAGCGTTCTGAAGGCGTGTTGTTGCTGTCTGATATCAAGCGTCGCAGTGAGCCTCTGTTGAAGAACGGTTCGGCCTCGCTGTGGGATATTGGTGACGGCGTGCTCTGTCTCGAATTCACCAGCAAGATGAATGCAATCGATCCGGATATTCTCAAACTCATTGGTGAGTCAATACCGGTTGTTGCCAAAGGCCATAAGGCACTGGTGCTGCATAACGAAGGTGAAAACTATTCGGTCGGTGCCAACCTCGGTCTGCTGCTGTTTGCCGCCAACCTGGGTACCTGGGATCAGATCGAAGAGATGGTTGAGGGGGGGCAGAAGACCTACCAGGCCCTGAAAAATGCACCTTTTCCTGTGGTGGGCGCACCTGCGGGTATGGCATTGGGTGGTGGCTGTGAGTCACTGCTGCACTGTGATGCGATACAGGCGCATGCAGAGACCTACATCGGTCTGGTTGAAGTGGGTGTCGGGCTGATTCCCGGTTGGGGCGGCTGTAAAGAGATGCTGCAACGCTGGATCACTAATAAACGTCGTCCCGGTGGTCCGATGCCTGCTGTGATCAAATGTTTTGAAACCATCAGCACCGCCGTGGTGGCCAAGTCTGCTGCTGAGGCAAAGGATTCTCTTTTCTTCCGTCATGAAGACGGTATCACCATGAACCGGGATCGACTGCTGGCCGATGCCAAGGCCCGCGCACTGGCGATGGCTGAAAACTACCAGCCACCCGAACCCATTGAAATCAGACTGCCCGGGCCAACCGCCAAGGCCGCGATGGAGATGGCTGTTAAGGGTGTGCGGCTGGCTGGCAAGGCGACCGCTCATGATGTGGTGGTCTCCATGGCGCTGGCAGAGATGTTGAGTGGTGGTGATACCGATATCACCGAGACATTGACTGAAGATGATCTGCTCACTCTGGAGCGTGAAGTGTTCATGTCATTGATACGCCATCCCGACAGTCTGGATCGTATGGAACATATGCTGGAAACCGGTAAACCGCTGAGGAATTAAGACAATGGCAAGCTATAAGACACCACTGCGCGATATGCGCTTTGTGTATAACGAACTGTTTGATGCCGAGGCGATTCACGCACTACCAGGCTGTGAAGAGGTAACGCCGGATCTGGTGGATGCCATCCTGGAAGAGGCGGGCAAGTTTTGTGAAGAGCGTCTGTTTCCACTGAATCGCTCCGGTGATGAAGAGGGGTGTCACTTTGAAAATGGCAAAGTAACCACGCCGGCCGGACTGAAAGAGGCTTATCACGATTTTAACGAGATGGGTTGGGGTGCGTTGGCGGCCGATCCTGAGTACGGTGGTCAGGGGCTGCCCAACTCGGTCAGCATGATGGTTGAAGAGATCATGTGCAGCACCAACTTCGCCTTTGGCCTTTATCCCGGCCTGACCCACGGTGCCTACAATGCACTGGTGGCGCGTGCCAGCGATGAACTGAAGCAGCAGTATCTGCCTAACATGGTATCCGGAAAATGGAGCGGTTCCATGTGTCTTACCGAACCGCAGTGTGGTACGGATCTGGGGCTCATTCGCACTAAAGCGGATCTTCAGGAAGACGGCAGTTATCACATCACCGGCACCAAGATGTTTATCACGGCGGGTGAACATGACCTGACAGAAAACATCATCCACTTAGTACTGGCTCGCACTCCCGATGCACCAAAAGGCATCAAAGGAATCAGCCTGTTTCTGGTACCCAAGATCCATGTCAATGACGATGGTTCTCTGGGTGAACCCAACGGTGTCAGTTGCGGTTCTATTGAACACAAAATGGGCATCAATGCATCCTCGACCTGCGTCATGAACTTTGATGATGCCAGGGGCTTCCTGGTGGGTGAACTGAATAAAGGCATGGAGGCGATGTTCATCATGATGAACACAGAGCGTCTCGCCGTCGGTATTCAAGGGTTGGGTATTGGTGAGGCGTCATACCAGGGTGCAGTCGAATATGCCCGTGAGCGGCTTCAGGGGCGCTCTCTGACCGGGGTCAAATCACCAGACAAGCCGGCTGATTCGCTACTGGTTCATCCTGATGTGCGCCGCATGCTGTTAACCCAGCGTGCCTATGTGGAAGGGAATCGTGCACTGTCCGGGTGGGTGGCCACCGAGATGGATCATGCCCATCGCAATCCTGATCCACGCCGTAAGCAGGAGGCGAAAGATTTCGTCGCGCTGATGACGCCTATCGTCAAAGCCTTCATGACCGATACCGGTTCAGAAGTGGCCAACCTGGGTGTGCAGGTGTTTGGTGGTCATGGCTATATCCGTGAACACGGTATGGAACAGTATGTCCGTGATGCACGCATTGCGCAGATCTATGAAGGCACCAACGGTATCCAGGCAATGGATCTGGTAGGCCGCAAGATGCCGGCACACATGGGTCGTTATCTGCGTCGCTTCTTTCATCCGGTACGTGATTACCTGGAATCCAAAGAGCATGACTTTTCCATGCACGCCTATCTGATGCCGCTGGCCAAGGCCTTTGGCCGCCTGCAGAAAGCAACGGCTTTTCTGGCACAAAAGGGTATGTCCAATCCGGATGAGGCGGGTGCGGCGGCAGCGGAATACCTGCGTCTGTTTGCACTGGTGGCACTGGGTTACCTGTGGATGCGGATGGCCGATATCGGTAAGCAGAAACGGGATGATGATCCACTGTTTTATCAGGCCAAGGTGGATACGGCGCGTTTCTATTTTGAACGCATTCTGCCACAGAGTGGCGCGCTGTTTGCCAATATCATGTCGGGTTCAAAAGGGATGATGAAATTTAATGACGAAGCCTTTTAAGGCGGGTTGGCGGGCAAGGGCGGCGGGTTGTAATCAATGAATCTTCTGTTTCGACTGATCTTTCAGCTGATTACATCCCGCTTTCGCCCACAACAATCCATACTGGATGCGGCGGTTCTTCAGATGCGGGTTTGGCCGACCGATCTGGATATCAACCGGCATCTGACCAACTCCCGATACCTGGCGTTGATGGATCTGGGGCGGATTGAGTTGATGTTGCGCACCGGCATGATGGGCAAGGTGTTAAAGCGTCGCTGGCTGCCCGTAGTCTCTATTGCCACCCTGCGTTTCAGGCGTGAGATCAGTCCGTTTGAACGCTTTTCACTGCACACCCGTCTCTTGGGCTGGGATGAGAAATGGTTTTACATGGAGCAACGCTTTGAGACGGCACGTGGTGTAGCTGCTGTGGGTATTGTGAAGGGACTGTTTCGTGGACCCAAGGGCAATGTACCTTCACAGGAACTAGTGGGACTTACCGGCTATGAAGGTGTGATGGAAAAGAGTGAATTCCTGAAGGCACTGGATGCGTTCGAAAAAGAATTAAAAATAACAGAGAACATCGACTGATTGTAATAACGGTTTATGTGGAAGCGGATTGGCCACTGCGAGCAGGGGGCAACCGTATCGTAGTATTTAAAGCTGCCGCTTCCACTTTTTATTTATTGTCCGGATGAGGATGAATCATGGGTGAGACAGTACGAATCGAACAGCAGGGGGCGGTTACAATCGTCACGCTGAACCGGCCCGCATCGCTTAATTCACTTAACAGTGAAATGTCTTATGAACTGCGTGATAGCTTTTCGGCCATTGCCAAAGATAAGGCGATTCGTGCTGTTGTTCTCAGAGGTGAAGGGAACCACTTTATGGCGGGTGGTGACATTGCCTTTTTCAAAAAGAGTCTAGAGCTCACTCCTGATGAGCGTAAAGAAAAAGTCACCGAACTGATTGGTGTTGTACATGAATTTATTACCACGCTACGCACCATGCCCCAGCCCGTTATTGCCAGTGTGCGAGGTAATGTGGCCGGCTTTGGTATGAGCCTGGTCGCTGCATCGGATCTTGCGATTGCTTCTGAAAATGCCCTGTTTACCCAGGCCTACTCTCAGATTGGCACCAGCCCAGATGGCGGAAATACTTTCTTCCTGCCCAGAGCTATCGGCACCAAGCGCTCCATGGCGATGACTTTGCTGAATGAGCCGGTCGAAGCTGAACAAGCCATGCAGATGGGCTTGATTAATAAAGTGGTCGCCGATGATGAACTGGAAACGGTTACGTTAAAATTGGCAGGGCGATTGGCACAGGGTCCGACGCAGGCCTACGGTCGTGCCAAACAGCTGATGAACAGCACTATGGGTAATACGTTGCAGCAACAGTTAGATGCCGAACAGGAGCGTTTTGCACGCTGTTCTATCAGCCATGATTTTGCTGAAGGGGTTACGGCCTTTATGGAAAAACGCAGGGCCGATTTCACGGGCGAGTAGTCTTCACTATTCGTCTTATTTAAAAACAAAACTCGAAACAGGCGACAGCCCAATCAACCGAAGGTGATGTATGAAAGTACTGGTCGCAGTAAAGCGCGTTGTGGATTACAACGTAAAGATCCGCGTGAAGGCGGATGAGACGGGGGTGGAGTTGGCCAA
>NZ_VMNH01000001.1 GCF_007625115.1 Sedimenticola selenatireducens
CCTACCAGTGAACAGAAGCGATTTTCAAACGAGCGAGTCATATCCAGCCAAGCCTTGGGTTCAAGGTTTAACCGATCCAGTATGGGAGGCAGGGATGAAGGAATAGCGCCGCGTTTATCGTCTCGAATAATACGGCCCGTCCAATCAACCAGTTCAAGATAATCTTCAAGTCGAAAGGGCAGGCCCTTGGGCATGGGCTCACGGGGATAACCGACAAAAAGTTGAAGCGCTGCCGGTTGGGTCGATCGAATATTCTTTTGTGCTGCGGTCTTATTGCTGGCAGATCGAATACGGCGTTGGATGGAGGTGTATTCTGATGATTCGGGTGTCTCTGCCATACCGGCTCGAATAGGATTCAAGTCCACATAGGCCATGCAGGCGGCCAGGGCCGCTTCATCCAGTAAGGCCTGGCACTTGAAACGACCTTCCCAGAATCGCCCGGTACAGCCGTCTTCTTCGTTGGCCTTACGGGCGATGGTCTCATTAAGACAACGCATAAACCAACTGACCGATTGAAGGCGTTCACGCCAGCACGCGACGAGTTCATGTATTAGAAATAATTCAGACTTACTCAGTGGGTCATCGTTCAAAAAGCGCTGACTTAACAGTGTGCCGTTGAATAGTGCATGCCAGTGCTCAATGACATCCCGCTGTGACCAGTTGGCCGCTCGATCCGTGTCGATATGTAGGACCACATGGGTGTGATTATGCATTACCGCATAGGCGCAGATATCAATGGCAAAAGCGCGAGGAAGCGTTAATAACCGCTCTTCAATCCAGCCTCGGCGGTGTTCGAAGGAACGACCAGTCAGTTGATCTATTCCACAGAGAAATGCGCGTCGAACACAGCGTGAGACACAGTGATAATAGGGTGTAGAATCAAGACTGACGAGGGCTTTTCTGGGTTTGGGCATGCTCATTCCTTGAGTTATAGGTTCCCTGTATGTTCTCTATTATGGCATGTCAAATCGTTTAGTCAATAGGTGGGTGTCCGGCTTTGAGATAGAGATAGGTGTCCAGGTTTGAGGATTGGTCAATAGGTGGGTGTCCAGGTTTGAGGATTGGTCAATAGGTGGGTGTCCAGGTTTGAGGATTGATACACTGCTGTTTCTTTTCTTTTGGCAGTAGCGGAGTGACGATAATAATGAATTGGCCTAGAGCATTAGCAACGTGGTTACTGATCGTGATCGCCGAATCAATCAACGGGACTGTACGTCAACTATTTATTGCTCCGACTCTTGGTGATCTGCCGGCACGTCAAGTTGGCCTGCTTATCGGATCAGCCATCATCTTCGCTATCTCAATGGCATGTATTCGATGGATTGGTGCCCGATCATTTGCTGAACAGTTTAGTGTCGGTCTTCTCTGGGTAGTGCTGATAGTTATCTTTGAGTTCAGCCTGGGCGCGGCACTTGGCAATTCGTGGGAAAGCATGCTTTCAGACTATAATATAGCGGAGGGTGGGTACATGCCGTTTGGCCTGCTATTTTTACTGTTTGCTCCAGCCTTAGCGGCTAAGGCACGTGGATTGGGACAGTAAGCCACTGATTCACGAATCAGTGTGGGCGTGTTGTAGAGATAAAAATCCGAGTATGGATTGGGATCTGCCAAGATTAAGTGCATAGAGGTGTTAGGAACCCTAACACCTCCACTCTGAATCAAGTTCGATTGTTAGCGACTGATGCCAAAGGGTATGGCGATCATGACATAGTCCCGGTTGCCGTACTGGAAGCTCTTCCAGGGTTCATCGTCACGTAGGGCCGCTTTTAGCAGCGAAATGGCCTTATGGTGTTTGGGGTCAGCGACCTCACCCAACTCATCCACAAGGTAGGCCTCAAAATGCATGGGACAGCTATTGATATAGAGCGTGGCCAGAAGCTGACTGGGTGTGCCGGTTTCATCACCCTCTAGGAAATCCACGGGTTCCCAGCAACCATCTGGAATCTGGACAACGGTTATTTCTGATTCGGTCACAGCATCATTATGAGCAATGGGTAGCTGTGATACGTGTGGTACGGACGCGCCAACAACTGAAAAATTCATGTGTGCAGACATATATCGATGCTCCATGGTATTTATCCGGTAATTCGGTCTCTTTTAAAATTCCTGCAACAACCCGACAAACTAAGGATAGACATTATTTAACTTTTTGTTTTTATTATATTTTAATTCTTATTACAACAACATCAGCATACGTACTTCGATCCCTAATGTTCTGCTATCATAGCAACTCATTTCTCTATTCTCTGTCATTCAGATGACAATTGGAGCTATGGAATCACTCGAAAACTTTTTGGCTGAAAGCCCCTGGATGACAAACCTGACGCAGGAGCAGCAAGCGCTGGTCAGGAACACCCTGTTTGAGAAGCATTTTCAGGCGGGCGATATTATCTGTCGCAAGGGTTCTCCCGCGGTTGAATGGGTGGGCATTATCGAGGGCCTGGCAAAAATATCCTGTGAATCGCACACCGGCAAGCAGATCTCTTTTATCACCGGAATTCCATCGGGCAGTTGGATTGGTGAAGGATCGCTGCTGAAGGATGAACACCGTCGTTATGACATTGTTGCGCTGCGGGATTGCCGTATTGCCTTTATGCCGAAACAGACCTTCTTTACACTGCTTGAGGAGAGCATCAGCTTCAATCGCTTTTTACTGATTCACTTTAATGAACGGCTGGGTCAGTTTATTGGTTATATGGAGTACGATCGATTTCTATCCCCCGAGGCGCGCGTAGCCCGCTCACTGGCTTCCATGTTTAATCATGATCTCTATCCGGGCATGCACTATAAGCTGGAGATATCGCAGGAAGAGCTGGGTAATCTTTCTGGTATCTCCCGTCAACGGGTGAACCAGGCGTTACATGTCTTACAGACCGCCGGCATTGTGGATGTTAAGTATGGTGCGATTACTATTCTGGATGTAGAAGCTCTGAAATCATTTGAAGCTTGATCCTCCATCGCCTAGAGTTCTGCCGCCAGTGTCGCCCCATCACGAATAGCTCGTTTCGCATCCAGTTCCCCCGCCAGTTTTGCCCCGCCAATGAGATAGGTTGGGATGTCGCTCTCCTCCATCGCCAGGTAAAGCGGTTTGCGTGACTCTTGACCGGCGCAAATAATAACGTTGTCCACTTCAAGAAGGCGTGACTCATCACCGATGCGAATATGCAGTCCCTCATCATCAATCAGGTCATACTGAACGCCGGACAACATTTCTACAGCGCGGTGTTTGAGCGTTGCCCGATGAATCCAGCCTGTCGTTTTGCCAAGCCCTGCACCCGGTTTGCTACTCTTTCGTTGCAAGAGATAGACCTGTCGCCTGGGAGTGAACCTCCCTCGTTTTACACCTGCTACGCCTCCTCTCGCAGCGAGTTGTTTATCAATACCCCACTCATTGAGGAAGGCATCAATGTCATGCTCATCAGACTGTCCGTTGTGTAACAGGTACTCCGCCACATCGAAGCCAATGCCGCCAGCCCCAATGATAGCCACCCGTTCGCCGATCCGTTTATGCTCCTGTAGCACGTCAATGTATGAAAGCACCATAGGATGCGCTATACCTTTGATAGGCGGTGTTCTGGGTATGACACCTGTGGCAATCACTACTGCATCGTAACCGTCTGATACCAGTACATCCGATGAGACGTGTTGACCAAGATGCAGTTTTACACCCGTCAGTTCGATTTGCCGGCGAAAATAACGCAGTGTTTCATTGAACTCCGATTTACCCGGAATCTGCCGAGCCATATTGAACTGTCCACCAATGGTATTGGCCGATTCATACAGATGCACTTCATGTCCCCGGCCGGCAGCAATGGTGGCACAGGCCAATCCAGCGGGTCCTGCTCCCACTACGGCAATACGTTTACGTTTTTCAGCAGACGAGTAATTCAATTCCGTTTCATAACAGGCACGCGGATTAACCAGACAGGTCGCGCGCTGCTTGGAGAAGATGTGATCCAGACAAGCCTGATTACAAGCAATGCAGGTGTTGATTTCATCGGCCCGTCCTTCAGCCGCCTTACGCACAAAATCAGGATCAGCCAGCATGGGTCTAGCCATGGACACCATATCGGCATCACCCCGCGCAAGCACAGCCTCGGCAACTTCAGGAGTATTGATACGGTTGGTGGTAATGAGCGGTATACCCACTTTACCCCGTAGCTTGCTGGTCACCCAGGTAAAGGCCGCCCTTGGCACCATGGTAGCGATTGTTGGGATCCTTGCCTCATGCCAACCTATACCAGTATTAATGAGCGTGGCACCGGCCTGTTCGATCGCCTTTGCCAGGATAACGACCTCTTCCAGACTGCTACCCTTTTCGATCAAATCCAACATCGAGAGCCTGAATATGATGATGAACTCTTTACCGACGGCTTCTCTCACCAAACGCACGATCTCGACGGGAAAGCGCATACGATTTTCAAAACTACCACCCCAGGCATCGGTTCGCTTATTCGTGTGTTCTACCAAAAACTCATTGAGCAGATAACCCTCGGAGCCCATGATCTCTACCCCATCATAGCCCGCTTGTTGGGCAAACCGTGCGCATCGAACAAAGCCGTTGATCTGTTTTTTTATCCCCCGCGCAGTGAGTGAGCGGGGCTTGAAGGGGGAAATGGGTGACTGTATTGCAGAGGGTGCAACCGTGATCGGGGTGTAGCCATAGCGTCCGGCATGCAGGATTTGCAGGCAAATCTTACCCTGCTCCTGATGCACAGCTTCCGTCACTTGGCGGTGGCGATTGACCTCAAATCGATTGGTCAGCTTTGACGCGAAGGGCGCCAGCCATCCCGCCCAAGTCGGTGCAAAGCCGCCTGTTACCATCAAACCCACGCCACCTCGAGCTCTTTCCGCAAAATATTCTGCCAATTTTGGAAAATCCGCTTTTCGATCTTCAAGCCCGGTATGCATAGAACCCATCAGGACACGGTTTTTCAATCGGGTGAATCCCAGGTCGAGCGGTTCAAGCAGATGAGGATAGTCAACTTCCATAAATAACCCAGCAGCAAGTGATTCAACAGTGTCGCGATAGAGAATTGCATTCTATGGGCGTTTATGCAATTGTCACTTATGACATATTATTGGCCATTTATGACAATTTGATCGATTGCCCATGAAAAATATCACTGTTTTATGCTTCGATTATGCCTTCTCATCCGTCATTACTGGATTCCTGGATCTTTTCAGTCTGGCCGGCGTAACCTGGAACAGGATTCATAACACCCCTTCCCAACGGCTGTTTGATATCAAGCTGGCATCACAGGATGGCGAACCCGTTCGTTGTCTGAATAATCTGTTGATTCAACCGGACTGTGCTATTTCCGATATCAGGCAGACCGATATCATTTTTATTCCACCCATCGGGGGTAATATCGAGCGGACCATTGCTCAGCAGGTGAAAACTGTTCAGTGGTTGCAAGAAAAACATGAAGCGGGCAGTCAAATTGCCAGCAGTTGTACCGGCACATTCCTGCTGGCTGAGACCGGACTTCTTGAGGGGAAACAGGCCACTACTCACTGGGGTTACATTGATCAATTTTCTGAGCGTTATCCAACCATTCAGCTTAAGCCAGAGCAGTTAATCACCAATGAGCTAAGCCTCTTATGTGCGGGGGGTGGCAGTGCCTGGCTGGACCTGTCTCTGTTATTGATAGAACAGCATTACGGACATGATATTGCCGTTCAGACAGCTAAGACGTTAGTCATCGAACGAAAGCAGCATTCTCAAACACCCTACTTCACCAATCATGGACAGAAGTATCACAAGGATGCTGAGATACTGGACATCCAACAATGGCTTGAGGAGCATTTCGCCGATAAGATCAATATCGAACAGTTGGGAAGCCGCTATGGAATGAGTTCTCGCACTTTTAAACGGCGATTCAAACTGGCGACCGGTGATACTCCGCTCTCCTATCTTCAGTCGCTTCGAATAGAAATTGCAAAAAAGATGCTTGAGTCTGGCCGCTTACCCGTGGAGCTTATAACACAACAAGTGGGTTATTCAGACAGCAGTTCGTTTATGAAATTGTTTAAACGAAAAACGGGCATCTCGCCACAAGCCTATCGACAGGCGTTCTCCCATACAGGGCAAGGGATAAAATCACTAGAGCGTAGGAGTACAGAATAAATTTACCGGATAGCAAAGCGACAGGGCTCTGACTAGGTTCGCAGCATGCTATAGATCTTCTTCAGCGTCTGATCGACAAATGGGAAACGATTAGGATCGACAATACGAGCCGTGTTATTGCTGAGCCTGGTAACCAGTACTTCAGTTGGTAAAATAAACGCCTTGTTTCCGAAGCGATCAATGAACATGTGATTATTGGTTACAGGGCTATACCAGGACAACTTAACCCGCTGGAGTTTTCCGTCCGGTTCATCAAATTCGAACCAGCTTCCGATCTTGGTCTGCTGTACTGTTTCCAGCACGGCTTTTTGTTTTGCTGATGGCGCACGGGTCTTTTTCTTTTTAGTTGCTGGCTTCTTAACAACCGGTCCGGTGGGCGGCACAGCCTTCTCTGGGTGAACGTTGGCAACTTCCTTGATGTCGCTGGTCAACCACTCATCAAACAGCACCTTGAGCTGTGTATACTCCGATGGCTCTCCCCCAGAACCAATGAACTCCACGCCCTCTTCGATATGCCTCTTCAAGCTTGGCAGCGTATGTTTTAGCCATTGACGCGTCTCCAGGTCAGTGAGCGCATTATTAGCCTTGATAATACTGTTGATGACCATCATGACTGATCGCCACTCTTTGCCCCCCTTGATCTCGGGGTTTCGCAAAAGTAGCAGGGTCATGTAGTTTTTCCATAAGGAAAAGAGGAAACGATTCAGTACCGGGTGAAACTCAATTTCAGCACACTGCTCAGACAATACTTCGTTTGCATGTACACGCGAAAACTCTAGTCTATCCCTTCCACGAGTTGCCTCTTTTGTTCTTTCCTCCAGAAGCTTTGTTTTGTGCTCCAATGCCCGTAAATCATCCAGGAACTCTGCATAGTGATGTTCGAAAATTGAGAAATCGCCTTTAAATTCAGACATGAGTGCCTGAATCAGTTTGTGCATACTATTGTATATCCCGGCATTGAGATTATTCTCGTCAACCCATCTTCGACCTGCGTTAACGAGCAGATTAAGTAGTTTTCGGGCAATGTGATCTGCATCTGTAAGGAAGGTTTGATCAATAACGGCCAGCTTTAGATAAGGCGTGTGGAGATGACAGATCAGCGCTTTAGTCAAGCTTGCCAGATCATCGTCATCCAGAATATGTTCAAAGAGCATGCCCACCAGTTCAATGGTATCCAGATCAGCCGTCGGGATGGTGTTGGTATCCAGCTTCTGATAGATATCTTCGCGTTCACTGGTGATTCGATTTTGTAATGAAGTAATGACTGCTGTCTTTCTTTCTTCAGGCTGTAGATAACTAAATGCATCAGCACTGACAATCTGAAGATCAATATTCTTAGGCGTTTCAACTTCATGCAAAGCAGAGACCAGTTCTGGCTTGCTTCTCAGCTGTTCCAAATTACCGTCAGGGAGATACTCTGGGTGATTCTTAAATCGAGGATCACTGCGTCTTCTTTCGGTTAAGAGCGTCAATATGGAACGAAAAACCTCTTCGCCTAACTCAAAATCTTCATTTTTTAAGGGTTCGGTCCGGCACGTTTTAGATTCATTCGGCACTTTCTTTGCGATAGTATCCTCAGTATCAGGTAACGCTTTAGTTGGTTTGATCGAGTCTCTAGTATGTATATCAATAACAGGGGCTAAATGAGGATAGATCCCCGCTTCTGAAAGTAGCGAATTAGCCTGCTTATACAGTTGGCCAATATCCACCAGTACATTTTTCTCAAACAGCACATATAAAATGAGCAGCAACTTCTGTTCTAGCTCATAGTCTAGGGCAGCAATTTGAAATGTAGTAGCGATATGAGCAGGACAGGCGGGCACATCCTGCCCTGCTATTTTTTTTCCCTGCCGAAGTACAGAAAGGCGTTGAACTAATTGATAAAGATCTTGATGATTTCTATTTTTCGCCTTGGTTATCATTGCCTGTATGGCGATGTGAAGCTCCAGATCACTATCTTTAACAAGACTTATTTGTTTTTCATCGTCAGTCTCAATAATAGGCTTTGGATATACTATTGAGCCTCCGTTCAGGAATTGATTGAAACCTGCCTTAATGCTCTTGAAAAAGGTCTGCGTAACTGAGTCTCTTTTCCCTTCAATTTGGCCAATCGCATCAAAGAATACTGTTTGCGCATTATCCGCTTCAGCTTTACTGGCAAAGTCGATCATAACCGGCTCTACTTTCGTAAACATTTCAGCCAGTCTTTCTTCTAGATAGCTATTTGCAATCTTCTCATAGGAAGAGACCAGTGGACGGTATCGATGAATAACGGATAGTTCTCTATCGGCCATGTTCAGTCACATCCGAGAAAACGGATCGATTGTATAAAATTGACTGACTATCATTAGTTGGATGGATTAAAAACAATTTCAACTAACCGCTGCATTTTTTTAGCATCATTTTTATTGCCACTGGAAACATCTGGCGCCGGATGGACACCCCGTCCGACCACGACCAAGCGTTGACGCTGAATACTATTCGTCTCAAGATAAGCGGCAACAGCATTTGCCCTCATTTCTGAGAGCATACGATTGTAATTTGTATCACCGCTACTATCTGCATAACCCGTTATATAGGCTTTTTCATTGTCATTCTGCTTCAAAAAACCAACAACATTGTTTAGAACGTCATAGTATGCCTGATCAACGCTTGTACTATCACTCTTGAAAAATACCTGTGTTATCGGCTTTTCAACATTCAGACGATCCTTTTTTTTTACCTGCTGTTCCGATAATTTTCGAAGAAGACTACTTTCATCTTCCTTAGCAACCACTTTAACGTCAGTGTCAGGTGCAGGATGAGTCATGCTAACAGCAGCGATTCGATTCTCTGCATTCACACTAACGTTTGATTGGGTGGTCAAATCTTTTTCATTAATCACTTCATTTATAACGGGCTGATTTGAAAGTGCCTTCTCTTCTGTAGCCATGGGAATAGGCAGAGTATCTTCTATTTTTTGACCAGATAAGTTTATTATCTTTTTGGCGATAGGCTTTGCATCAGGCGTTATCGTACCGGCGGTGGGTAGTTGAAAGTTATCCGCAATTACCCTAGGGGCGGTTGTATGAACATCATTCTGAGAAAGTTCTGACGTAGCCTTCACAGTCGTGGCTGCCTGGTCATCATGCACCTTCTTTTCGGTGAGCGCTGCTTGACTTGTAATACCGGGTGTTTCTTGTATTGACACATTACTGACGAGCGTATCCTCTTTGTCATCAACATGAGGGGTGGCATTTAGCGACTCCTCTTTTTTGATTACGCCACTATCCATCACGGGTGAATCAATTGAACTACCAGACAACCGGTCGCGTACCCGTTGAATGTAATGGCCCAACTTATCTTCAATATAAGTGATCTCACTGGACAATACTTGTGGGCGAACCACATAGACTGCAGAAATCAACACCCCCAAAAAAAGAATTAAAAGCAAGAGAGTGGAGAATACACCGCGCTTTTTTTGTGCGGCAACGGCTGTCCGTCGATTAACCTGATATTCATTGTAGTAATGGGTAGCCGTATTTGCCTGCTCTTTTTTGCGTTGTGCATTGGCAAAACGATCGCCGTATCCATACTCGCTTTTTTTCGTTGCTTGGGTTGGCCTGATCGGTATCGGTTCTGATGGCGCCTCGAGTCCACCCCCAAGTGAGAAATAGTTCTCCTGAATAGCATCCTCTGTCTTTGATTTTGCTCGCTTGTCAGCACTATCCCTTTCACTGTTTACCTGTCTATTAATTGCCTGATCAATCTTGGATTCCAACGATGCGACCGGCGCATCGTTCATAGGTGATTGTGCGACATCTTCAATTTTCAGGGCCTGAGCAGCTTCCATAACCTCTTCAGGGTTACTGCTCAATGGCGTGTTATGGGTTTCTGGTTGTTTAGGCTGTATCGACTCTTCCACAACGCCTGCTTCAACGACAGCGGTCTCTTCCATGTCCTCTTCTTCGAACAGTGGGGGCAATTCCGCCTTAAACCCGATTGGCGTGAGCTGTTCATGCTGGAGTTCCTGTACGACCGTTCTGACATCAGCCGCACGAATGCGATGCTTCTCTTCTACACTGCCATGTAATAAAAAACGGCTACAGACCAAGTTGATCCGCCGGGGAATACCTTGGCTAAACTGATAAACAACGTCATACACACCTTCATCAATAGTTGGATCGTCTTTCCACCCAACACGATCCAGTCGGTGCTTGATATAGGCCTTGGTGTCCTCTTCGTTCAGTGATTCCAGGTGACAAGCGGCTACCAGTCTTTGATGCACCTGTTCCATACTCGGCTTCTGCACCAGGTCGCGCAAATTCTCTTGTCCAACCAGAAAAATTTGCAGCAAAGGCTGATTATTTAATTGGAGATTGGTGAGTAGCCGAAGTTCTTCCAGGGCTGAAGCCGACAAATCCTGCGCTTCATCGATGATCAACAGCGCCCTTGTTCCCTCTTCGTGAAAACGTCGCAACCTTACTGATAAACCTTGCAAAACTACAGCCTTATTAGGGGCATCAATATCCAAACCAAAGTTACAGGACACCAATAGAAGCAGATCGTCTGCTTCAAGCTGAGTACTGACAATCGTTGCAACCACAATCTTGGAAGATGAAAGGCCTTCAACCAGATCATTCACCAGTGTTGTTTTACCGGTCCCCGGTTTTCCTGTCACCATGACAAAACCTTCCGCACGGTGAATAGCATACTGCATATAAGCTTTGGCTTTTGCGTAGCTTTTATGACTGAAACAAAAACGATGATCAGGACTTAACCGGAACGGTTCAGCCTTGAAGTGGTAAAATGAATCATACATAAGAGGCGATCAATCCTTTGTTTAAACAACAAGCCAGACAATTAAGTTTCACGAAATTTATTCTTTATTGATACCCAATAAATAGAGTGTCCTGGACTCTTCAAACTCATTCCTTGTAGCGGTCAAGACTGGCATCCCTTTAATCGAGTGACTATGGGGGTAATCCTGCTTTTGCTAACCGTTTCCCTTTAGTTGCACCAAAACAGACCATCAAGGCGATTAATTCATTAATTACAAAGGGTTATGTAATTAATGTACAATAAACTTCATCATGTAACCTATACTAACAAATTCTCGCCATGTAGGGGATAGCGATTGCCTCCTATCTACACGGAGATTTAATTTGCTGGCTTTTAAGCTTTGTTCGCGAGAACATGTTATCTCGATGTAATTTCATGTACGCGAAACAAATTGACCTCTCGCCATCGCAAGATGGCATACAATGCAATTTGAGTAAGAGTCCTGATCCACACGCAAGACAGGGATGGCTATCAGTGCCAAATAATAATTATGTATGAGCAGTTCTACCATTTAGAGTCAGATCCTTTCCGACTTAGTCCCGATTCAAAGCCATCCTTCCGGCATGATAGTTATAACTATGCCAAAACTTATATGCTCTATTCTTTGCGTAAGGGTGAAGGCGTTGTGTTGGTAACCGGGCGCCCAGGAACGGGAAAAACTGCACTGCTTAGAGATTTCGTACAATCAATCGATCATGAATCCGTCCTAACTGCTGACATGGTTTCTACACAGCTTCAGTCTGATGATTTAATCAGAATGATCGCCTTCAGTTTTGGGATCGAAAAACTCATCGGTGATGAATCTACCATTCTCGCTGAGCTTGAGCAGTTATTAATAGGCATTAGAAATTTTGGGCGTCGCGTGTTACTGATCATTGATGAGGCGCAAAACCTGGAACCTGCATCGCTCAAGAAAATTGAGCGCTTAATGGCACTACGCTGGAAGTCTGAGCCCTTAATTCAGATATTTTTGATTGGACGTGAGGATTTACATGAAACGATACTTGCGAACAATCTTCCCCTGCTCAGGGAACGTATCAACGCCGTAATCTCACTCAAGCCACTGGATGAGAAACACACACTGGATTATATCAAGCACCGTCTCTTACAAGCTGGCTGGGAGAATAATCCCACACTTGACGATGAGATTTATGCCCCAATTTTTAATCACAGTCATGGGATTCCCAGACTGGTTAATTTAATATGTAGCCAGTTATTGCTGAATGGAATGACCGAAGATAACCACCACATCGGCTTATCAGAAGTTAATTCAGTGCTTGATCAGATGTTAAAAGACCAGATGCTTCCTTCCCCACGACGCCAAATTTACTAAATTCCATACCGAAAAAAGGGGCACCGACTGCCCCTTTTTATCATATATAAATACAGTGACTATAGACGCCAGATTTCAATATTATCGGCCGCAAAATCTGCACGATTAAGTTTAGACTTAATATCCATTACTACGGATTTTTCAGCCATTATAGCTTTAAAATCAGCAACAGTAAGTGTCTTGTAATGATCGTGAGCTACCGCCAATATGACGGCCTGCGCCTTGGGCAGCTTCTCCCAGGGTACGAGTTGAACCCCATATTCGTGTTCCGCCTCCTCTACATCGGCCATTGGATCTGTAATATGCACATTGCAATGATAGCTTTTTAATTCATCCACAATATCGACGACACGGGAATTTCTCAGGTCAGGACAGTTTTCTTTAAATGTGAGCCCAAGAATAATAACATCTGACCCATTTACAGCATGCCCGACTTGAATCATTCGTTTGACGGTTTGTTCGGCAATGTACTTACCCATCCCATCATTTGTTTTTCTCCCAGCGAGGATCACCTGAGGATGATAACCAACGGCTTCGGCTTTATAGGTGAGATAGTAGGGATCTACACCAATGCAGTGCCCACCTACCAAGCCGGGACGGAAGGGTAAGAAATTCCACTTGGTTCCTGCCGCTTCGAGGACATCTACCGTATCAATATCCATTTTATGGAAAATCATGGCGAGTTCGTTCATCAGGGCGATATTCAAATCACGTTGCGTGTTTTCAATCACTTTTGCGGCCTCTGCCACTTTGATCGTAGCTGCACGACAAACACCTGCGGTAACCACGCTCTCATACATTTCTGCAACCAGTTCACTGGTTTTTGGCGTATCGCCTGATACCACCTTTACGATGGTTTCGAGTCGGTTCTCTTTATCGCCAGGATTAATCCGCTCTGGGGAGTAGCCTATAAAAAACCCAGTGTTTCGATCAACATCATCTTGGCCCGACGCCCCGGCCCAGGACATCCCGGAGATCTCTTCCAGAATAGGTACGCACACCTCTTCCGTGCAGCCAGGATACACCGTGGATTCAAAGACAACTGTAGTACCTGGGCTCATGTGGGCAGCGACAGCCTTACACGCCCCGACCACAGGACTCAAATCCGGCTTGCGGGCATGATCAATCGGGGTAGGCACAGCAACAATAATAATGGATGCCTCTGCGAGGCGTGCAGGATCACTGGTATATTCAAGTTGGGTGGCAGCCGCTAAACCTTCTGGTTCCACCTCTCCACTTGGATCAAAACCATTCCGATAGTTCTTCAGTTTTCGCTCATCCAGGTCGTAACCAATCGTGTCACGCTTTTTTCCAAACGCCACGGCAAGAGGTAAACCAACATATCCAAGACCAACGACTGCAATTTTATCCATTTTTTTTCCTGAATTGAGTAATCGCCCTATCCAATAGGGTCAAACATGAATATTTAAGGGTTAATAACTATCCTGACAGATTGTGCCGATAACCAACTCGCGCAAATATAATGACGGCTGCATCATTTTTCGGCAACAACACCATTTTCTTTAAATTCATTCAGAAACCAGTCTGTAGTCACATCCAGCCCCTGTTGAAGCGTGTGGGTAGGGGCATATCCTAACAATGAAGCAGCCTTGGAGATATCAGCGAGTGAGTGCCTAACATCGCCGGGTCGAAAATCAGCATACTCAGGTTCTCTTCCCGCAATTTTTGGCAATTTCACCGCAAGGCGATCTCTTATCTCAGAGTAAAGCTCATTTAATGTCGTTCGTGTTCCGAAAGCAACATTATAGACTTGGTTAACCGCTTCATCCTTTTGGCACATGGCCGCCAGGAGGTTGATTTGTACGGTATTATCAATAAAACAGAAATCTCTTGAGGTTTCACCATCCCCATTGATTCTACAAGAAACACCGGTATAAAGTTCCTCAATCCAACGGGGAATCACGGCCGCATAGGCCCCTTTTGGGTCCTGTCTTGGACCAAATACATTGAAATACCTCAGGCCGATTGTTTCAACGCCATAGGTTCTTGCAAATACATCCGCATAGAGCTCATTGACATACTTTGTAACGGCATACGGGGAGAGAGGCTTACCAATCAGTGCCTCCTGTTTTGGCAATCCTGGATGATCACCATAGGTGGATGAAGACGCCGCATAGACAAAACGTTTTACCTTTGCATCCCTAGCGGCAATCAGCATATTGAGGAAGCCGGTACTGTTGGTCTCATTGGTACTGAAGGGATCATTGATAGACCGTGGCACACTCCCCAGTGCTGCCTGATGAAGGACATAATCGACACCCTTGACTGCTTTCGCACAATCCTGAGGGTTTCTGATATCCAATTCATAAAAAGTGAATCGTTCCCACTGACTATCACTGACTAGCGCTTTAACTTTATCAAGGTTGTATTGGTGTCCCGTTGCAAAATTATCCAGTCCGATTACCGTCTGGTTAAGACCCAACAGAGTCTCGAGAAGATTGGAACCAATAAAGCCCGCCACACCCGTGATCAACCAACTTTTCGGTTCAGCTAAAAGCGCTTTTTGTACTTGTTTATACACTGACATCCCTTAAACCACCTCACCTACTAGCAGTAGAAATATTATCACTACTGACAATTCGCTCTCATCTGGCATCTATTGACTCAAGCCATTAATAATCAACAGATTGTACTTATATTCAGCATCAGGGGCCAGTGATATTCAGGTATACCGAGGTATAGAGCCCCCTGTATAAAATCCATTCAAAGTATTGAAAGGCCTCTGACATCATTCAAAATAATGGCGAGGCGCGGTACACTCTCTGGGTTATCTAAAATGACGCTGAGCTTCTTCGCTCTTCCCACCCCTGAATAGGGCACATAAGACTAGGAATGTCCATTTGAACGTAGGATTTGCCAGCTATCTCTTCGCTTTTATAGCCTACACAGCCTTGACCGGACTACTTGTCACATCCTGGCGAGGCCGAACATTGGGACGGCTACTGATACTTGCCAGTGGGTTTTCATCTGTTTGGGCGCTCTTTTCTGCACTCTCCTCCATAGCTATCATCACTTGGCCAGCCTTTTTACAGCTAATGGAGTTCACGCGTGATGGTTTTTGGTGTCTCTTCCTTCTAAAAAGTGTTCAAACCAATAGCAGCGAGAGCCTGTCCCATCGATTTAAACTGACGCCAGCCAGAATGTATTATATTTTTTTGCTGGTGGCGGGCATTGTTACTATTGTAAGTCCATTAGTGGCAACATTAACTGAGAATAGAAGCTGGTTCAGCCGCGATATTACATTAGGTATCTGGGTACTTTTTAACATCATAGCCTTGCTCCTCCTTGAGCAGCTTTTCAGAAATTCCAATCATGATCAACGCTGGGCAATCAAGCACCTTTGTATAGGTATTGGCTGTATCTTTGCGTTTGATTTTTTCATGTTTGCCGATGCACTCCTCTTCAAACAACTTAATCCAGCACTCTGGAACGCGCGTGGCATTATTAATGGACTCATGGTTCCACTGATCGCTATCTCCGTTGCCCGCAATCCAAAATGGTCCTTAGATATCTATGTTTCTCGAAATGTCGTCTTCCAATCGGTCACCTTGATCGGCGCGGGTATATACCTGCTTGTGATGGCCTCGGCAGGCTACTATATCCAGTTTTACGGCGGCACCTGGGGCTCCACTCTCCAAGTTGCCTTTATCAGCGGCACGGGCGCCCTACTCCTGATCATACTTTTTTCCGGAACAATCCGGGCAAAAATCAGGGTCTTACTGAGCAAACACTTCTTCAACTACAAATACGATTATCGCGAGGAGTGGCTACGCTTTACCCAAACACTTGCCGACAGTGACGATATCGTTCCTATTCGTGCGATTCGGGCACTCTCTGCATTAGTAAACAGCACCGGCGGTGCCCTCTGGGTCAGGAATGACAACCACTGCTACGCATTTAATTCATGCCTGAATATGCCCGAACCGACAGTAACACTCACCCATGAGGATGATCCCTTAAGCTGTTTTCTGGAGAAAACCCGCTGGTTGATTGACCTGGATGAGTTTCAACGCAATCCTGATCTGTATGAAGGGTTCAAATCACCTTCCTGGCTTGCAGATATTGATAAAGCCTGGCTGGTAGTTCCTCTACTTTTCAAAGCGGAAGTATTAGGTTTCATTATCATATTACGATCTCCCTCTCAAAAGACGATCAACTGGGAAGACCGCGACTTGCTGAAGATGGCAGGCCAACAAATTGCAAGCCACCTGGCACAACACGTTTCAGAAAAAGCGCTCACTCAGGCTCGTCAGTTTGAGGCCTTCAACAGATTGTCGGCCTATATCGTACATGATCTCAAAAACATCTTGGCCCAGCAGTCTTTGATTGTCTCGAATGCCGAAAAGCATAAACATAAACCTGAATTTGTTAACGATGTAATCGATACGGTAAAAAACTCGGTAGACCGTATGACTCGCCTCATGGAACAAATGAAAAGTGGCATGCGGGGTCACAAAGTACGGCAAATCAATTTATTCAGCTTACTTACTGAAACTCAAGCAGCTCACGCCTCAAGAAAACCTATCCCTAATCTACTAGATACAAGTGAATCTGTATTTGTGTACGCAGACAAGGAACAACTTAATACCGTGTTTGGACACATCATTCAAAATGCACAAGATGCGACCCCTAATGAGGGACATGTTACTATCAGATTATCCAGTGAATCGGGAAATGCTGTTATAAAAATTGAGGACAGCGGCTGCGGCATGGATCAGGCATTCATTCAGCACCGCCTCTTTCAACCCTTCGATTCAACAAAAGGACTTACGGGAATGGGTATTGGCGTATTTGAGAGTCGAGAATATATTCGGACGCTTGGTGGAGATATCAGGGTAAAGAGTATACCTGGCGAGGGATCCACTTTTATAATTACCCTTCCGATCGCACCGGGTACAGAATGAACCGACAACAAAAACAAACTTGCAACAGTGAGGTAGCTAGTGGCAGAAATAAGTAAACATCTGTTAATCGTTGAAGATGATGTCGGATTGCAGAGCCAACTCAAATGGTGTTTTGATGACTTCGAGGTTTTAATTGCTGGAGATCGGCAAGAGGCTATAACTCAGTTACGCAGACATCAGCCTGTCGTTGTAACGCTTGACCTCGGACTGCCACCTGACCCTGGCGGTGTCTCTGAAGGACTGGCCACACTGGAAGAGATTCTTGCTATTGCACCAGGGACAAAAATCATTGTTGTGACGGGAGACAATGACCGAGCCAATGCGGTTCGCGCGATTGCGTTAGGTGCCTATGATTTCTGTCAAAAACCGGTCGAGCCTGAAATTTTATCACTGATTGTCAACCGTGCTTATCACGTGCACGAACTTGAACAGGAAAATTTAAAACTTCAAAAGGATCAAAGTAAAACACCACTGAACGGGATCATTGCAACCAGTCCAGAAATGCTCAAGGTTTGCCGCACTATCGAAAAAGTCGCCCCCTCAAATATCACCACTTTATTGCTTGGAGCCAGTGGAACAGGCAAAGAGTTATTTGCTCAGGCAGTACATGAATTAAGCCCACGCGCAAACCATAAAATGGTCGCTATTAACTGTGCTGCCATTCCTGCCAATCTGATAGAAAGCGAACTGTTTGGTTATGAAAAAGGCGCTTTTACCGGTGCCGCGAAACAGACCAAGGGTAAGATCGAATACGCTAACGGTGGCACACTCTTTCTCGATGAAATTGGTGACCTTCCTTTTGATCTACAGGCTAAATTACTCCGCTTCTTACAAGAGCGTGTTCTGGAAAGAATTGGTGGACGCGAGGAGATTCCAATAGACGTTAGGATTATCTGCGCAACTCACCAAAATATACAAGAGTTGATCGAAGAAGGTAGGTTTAGAGAAGACCTCTATTACCGTATCAGTGAAGTGTCCATTAGGATTCCTTCACTAAAAGAACGCGAAGGTGATGCATTAGTCTTAGCAAAGGCCTTCCTAGATCGGTTCCGCAAGGAGTATGGCCGCCAGATCAGTGGCTTCGATAAAAATGCCATCCAGGCCATAGAAAATTATGATTGGCCAGGAAATGTTCGTGAGATCGAAAGCCGAATAAAACGAGCCGTAATTATGGCGGACGGATCAATGATCACACTGGATGATCTTGAGTTAGATTCAGCCAAAGTTGACACGATGCCCCTGAATTTAAAAGAGGTTCGAGGAGAGGCCGAACGCAAGGCTATCCTCAGAGCATTAAATCATGCCGATTCAAATGTTTCTGATACGGCAAAGATACTGGGGATTACACGCCCAACACTCTATAGCCTGATGGAAAAGTACGACATTAAGCCCTGAGTAGAGTATTCAGGGCTTAACATGGGATACTAACGAACACCTTTCCTGAAGAAGACGATCTCTGCTGTTTGAACCAGGATATAAAAATCGAAAAGGATTCCATGGTTCTTCACGTAGTAGAGGTCATACTGCAACTTCTCCATAGAATCTCTCTTAGAAGCACCATAGGGATAACAGACCTGAGCCCAACCAGCCAATCCGGGAGTAACCCGGTGACGCTCTTTGTACAATGCGTTTATTTTGCACAATTGCTCAACGAACTCCGGGCGCTCTGGCCTTGGGCCCACAAGACTCATATCATTAACGAAGATATTCCACAGTTGTGGTAGTTCATCAAACCGGTACTTACGAATAAAAGAGCCTACATGAGTTACTCTGGAGTCATTCTCTTTTGCCCAACGCGCGATACCATCCTGCTCAGCATCCGTCCGCATGCTCCTGAACTTATAAAGCTTGAAACATTTTCCATTCCGACCCACTCTGGCTTGTGAATAAAGAATAGGCCCTCTACCCTTACTTTCTATAAAGATGCCCAATGCCGTAAGCGCCATAAAAGGCGCGCAAAGGATAAGCATGATCGAGCTGACAATGATATCAAAAGCGCGCTTGGAGAATGAGCGTAGGACGTCACGCTTAAAACCATCCGCATAAATCAACCAGCTAGGTTGTATCAGGTCTAATCTGATCTTTTCGGTTTCACGCTCGAAGAAATCCAACAGATCAGTGATAGCAACTCCACTCATTCTGCAGTCAATCAACCCATCAAGTGGCAACTTGCGTCTTCTATCATCCGGTGCAATGACGATTTCGTCGATTTGGTTCTGTAGCGCAAAGGTTCTAATATCATCATCCGTATCGACTATTTTCTGTTTTCGTACCTGTACCGGTTCTTCAGCCGATGTCCGGACAAAACCGACCAAATCAAAACCGCGCTGATCTGTCTTGCGCCTCAGTTTATCGATCGATGCCGCCCGCTTACCAGCCCCTATGACCAGTACACGTCGCTGCAATACGTTTCCATCAACAAACTTATAGAAATAGAGTCGTAATAATATGGAATAGATAAATGCGATTAAAACAAATTGGACTAGGAAGATATTACTTATCGAAAAGACAGGATAAAGCGTATTGGCTGCCGTCAGTACCCCCAAGCCTGACAAAAAGGCCACCATGAGTCTTCCCAAGGCCCCCTTGATACCTTCGCGCTGACGTGTGTCATAGAGACCCATTGAGGCAATAGCCAGCATCAAAACCAATCCGGAAAATGCTGCTTCGGGCAGTTTATAAGCGGTGGGAACCACCATTTCGGCAGACGAATAAAGGAGTGGAAGAACAAACAAGTAAGCACAAACAAACGAGAAAAATTCAACACATGCGAGCAGCAGAAATTGAGCATGAAAAAAGTGCCCAAAAAGTCTGACCTTTCCCCTTAAAGAATGTAAGCGGGAAAATACACTCATGCTGCCATGTACGAACTCCATGGCAGATTCAGTTGGCTCAACGAATTGTTCATTCTTCTTGTCTTGTTCAAATTGGACGAGTGATATATGTGAACTTCCATGCGTACTCATGTTTTTACTCCCAACCCATTCCCGCTCCTTGTTCAATGGCATCAAGGATAAACAACCATTGTTTCAACTAAGCTTCAGGCAAACGTAATCATTATTAAAGTTACCCGCTAGCATCGGCCTGGAGAGCTTTTTCTTTAATTATGTGTTCATAGTACCGCTTAGAAAAGTCGATGCATACCCCGTGACGATTTCTGTAAAGATTTCCCTAGGAAATAAATACTGAAAATTACCCAAAAAAACATCTATGATTTATCAGTAGAATTAATCTGCCAAGAAGAATAGTTTATTGATTTTGGCGGTGACCTCTCCAAACATGGAGGCTATAGCAATCATTTTGCAGGTTATATTATAGCAGTCCTGATTCAGCTGTCCGTGTGTATAACCAAAACCGAGGATTGAGGGGGAGTACGTCCTTTTATGCAATCAACTAGCAGCGTTTCAAGAACCTTTAAAATACTTTTTATTTCTGGGGCATTATCCACAGGTAGAGCGTCATTAGATTCATCTTTTATTCTGAAAATGATTGGTTTATCGCCTATCAGTACAAGAATATAGGGATTCTTCTCATTGCGTATAAACTGGAAACCTTCACGGTTCTGGTAGTAGAGATACCCCTCGGCTCCACAGCCAGCCTCTGGAATACCCGAAGCAGTTTCCTCAAGAATAGTCGTAGGATCGGCACCCTGCATAAGCTGCCAGGCAACCTGATCATCATCCTTAAATAACGTAGAAACCAGTTGAGGAAGAACGAAAGCAAATAGGAAACTGAACGCCACAAAGAATAGTGCAACTCTCATGCTCTACTCCGTCGAACAAATGAAAGAATAAAAGTCCGCCTGGTGTCCAAGCTATATCTTGTAATCTCAATCACTTTTCTGGCGCTTTCATAGCAATTCGCATAAATTATTACGCAGACTTAAGGATGTATCCTACAGTGAGATAGGTGATATCCTACAAGGCCGATAGTATTATATTTCTTATTTATAATTTAGAACTGCTATATACAAGCAACATCCAAGCCACAATCATATCTCCCTGTATTTTAAGCGTAATAAAAAGGGCCATTCGCTGCGCTGTAAAGTTTTTCGACATACTTTATATAAATATGTCACTCATATTGATGCGGTGCTCAAAGTGCATTCCAAACATGTCACGTCGATTCATCCCAGATAACCCACCCAAACTGCCCCCTGGATCACTACGATAATTCAGAATACGAAAGCCGCGATAAGCAGCGCAGTGACTTCAATTAACTCACATAGAGCGCCAGCAACATCCCCGGTCAATCCATGGATTCGGTTCAGTACAGACCGTCGAACAAAAACAAATAGCAAATAACACCCTGCGAATACCCAAACAGCATCCCATCCCCAAAACAAAAAGGGGAATAAGGTCGCGATCACCAAGGTTTTTTTAGCCTCCGATTGAGGCATATTTTCTGTTAATACGGCGCCTAATCCGCCTGACCTGACATAGGGAATATAAATAAAACCCGCGACCAGAGCTGCTCGTCCGAGGATGGGTACAACAAGCACCACTGTCCCGTGTTGGTCTAATAAAAGGCTCGTCAATGCAGCCACTTTTACCATCAGGAGTAACACCACCGTGGCCACTGCAATGGGACCACAGGTAGGATCTTTCATAAGAGCCAGGGTTCGCTCTCTATCCCCTTGCCCACCAATCCATGCATCAGCTACATCAGCAAGACCATCAATGTGCAATCCACCTGTCACCACAACCCACACAGTTATAAGAACGGCCGCACTCAGCAATGGCTCTGCATCGCTCATCAGATTGGCAAGTGCAAACAGTATCAGACCAATAAGGAGTCCAACCAGTGGGTAGTAGAGTACACTTTGACCCTGCTCCCGATCACTTGGCATATCCAAAGTATGGGGTACCGGCAGACGAGTCAGAAAACCTATAGCGTATAGAAAAGGTTTAAACATTAGGACGCTTAATTATTGCTAATATAGTAAAGCTGAATGTGACGGAGGTGATTCAACCCAAAGCTCCACAATGAAAAACCAGCCTAGGATAGCCTTCCTGTATACGTATCCTACTGATTCCTGCATATGGCAGCTCCATTCGAAACAGATAGCGCAGTGGGATACCCAGCACTTTGCCAATGATAAGCCGGTTAACGCCTCCATGCGCCACAATCAAAACATGTCGATTGGGGTGGTGAATTTGAATATCCTGCCATGCTGATTCAACCCTGGATTGAAACAGCACCATAGGCTCTCCATCAGGCGGCGGGTTTTCAACCGGATTCTGCCAGAAATCATTCAGTCGGTCAGGCGATTCGTTATACAGTGCATCAGGCGAGACGCCCTCCCATTGACCAAAGCCAATCTCCTTTAGGCGCTCTTCAATATTAATAGGAATGCTTTCCCGTTGACTCAACTCTGCGGCGAACTCGGCACAACGCGCCAGCGGTGAACTGATTATTAAATCCCAAGGAGTATGATCCGCCACAGCCAAGCGCATCTGCTGCCATCCCTGTGCGCTCAAAGGGTCGTCACGCCAGCCCCTAAATAGGGTGCCACCCTCTGGCTCGCCATGGCGTATCAGATCGACTGTTGTTGTGGTCATTTAGCTGTCTCGTTTAATGACACGTTAACTTTCTGTCACACCTGCATCTGCAAATGTTGCCATATTGTTGTGCAATTCACAGGCAGCTTTAAGTAATGGAATTGCAACCGCAGCACCACTGCCCTCGCCTAAGCGCATACCAAGACTCAAAAGCGGATTGGCATCCAGTGACTTAAGCATGGCCTGATGTCCTGGTTCTGCTGACTGATGGGAGAAGAGCAACCAGTCACGAATTTCGGGTTGCTCCCTCACGGCCACCAAGGCCGCTGCAGTAGTGATATAGCCATCAACGAGTGCCGGAATACCCAACTGAGCACAGCTGATATAGGCACCTACCAAGGCGGCAATCTCAAAACCACCCAAACAACGCAGTGCTTCAAGAGGTTGATTGTTCAGGTTATCGTAGCGCGATAAGGCTTCACGCAAGACCTTCGCCTTGTGCGCCACACCTTCACTGTCAAGGCCTGTGCCGGGTCCAGCGAGTTGCCCTGGATCTGCATTCAGTAGGACACATCCTAAAGCAGCCGCTGGAGTGGTATTACCGATCCCCATATCACCACCGATAAACAGATCTGCGCCACGTTCTTTTGCTCTCAGTACAGCAGCACGACCCGCATTAAGCGCGATGGTTAACTGTTCAACACGCATCGCATCCTCAACCTGAAGATTCGCTGTACCTGCCCCCGCTCTTTGACTGATGACGCCAGGAAGGTCTCCTGGTTCACGAAGCGTCCCTACATCAACCACTTCAAGATGGGCTTCATTATGTTTGGCTAAAACACTGATAGCCGCCCCACCCGCAGAGAAATTGGCCACCATCTGTACAGTCACTTCCTGGGGAAATGCCGAAACACCCGCTGCAGCCACGCCATGATCTGCCGCAAACACGGTAATATGGATCTTCTCGATTGACGGATATTCTGCCCCCTGCAAAGCACTAAGCCGTATTGCCAACTCTTCGAGCCTGCCGAGTGATCCAGCAGGTTTTGTCAATTGCCCTTGCCTTGCAGAGGCAAGGCTTGCACAGGTTTGATCCGGCAACTTGACCGGATCATTCAGCCAATCTGGTTTCAAATCTTTTCCCCTTTCATTACAAGTGGCAGACCCGCCACCGTTAATACAACACGATCACACAATGTCGCAAGCTGCTGATGCAGTCGTCCTGACTCATCCTGAAAACGCCGGGAAAGCTTCCCCATGGGTACAATGCCCATACCCACCTCATTCCCCACCAAGATTAGATTTCCCTGAAAGCCAGAGAGCACGGAGAACAAATCCGTCACCTGTTGTTTAAAGTGGCGGCCCTCATCCAATAACATGATATTGGATAGCCAAAGCGTCAGGCAGTCGACGATGATACAGCAGCCCATGCGCTGATGAGTTTCTATGGCGCTTGCGAGATCAAGTGGTTCCTCAACAAGCGTCCAAGAGGTGGGCCTTCGCTCTCTGTGTAAGTTGATTCGTTCAATCATTTCAAGATCATCTGCAATCCGAGCAGCCGTAGCAATATAGACCACATTATCGGTTAATCCGCTCGCCAGCCGCTCAGCCAGAGTGCTCTTGCCTGATCGGGCTCCACCAAGAATCAGCTGTATCACCTTTTTATTCTCTATCGGTAAAAGGCAAACATTATGGGGTTCAATCTTTGCCAGGTAAACTTTAAACTAAGCTAGGTGGTATCTTCACCACTCAAACACTTCAGGTGCTCGCCGTTAATAGGGCGGGAGAATCGGGAAAGCGGTGAAACTCCGCTACGTGCCCAACGCTGTAATGGTGATTATTCCAGTTGATCGGCCCTCACCGGCACATCAGCCACTGGACTTTGTCCGGGAAGGCACTGGAATAAGATGAACCTTAGTCAGAAGACCGGCCTGAAGAAAAATTCAAAGAATACCTGGACAAGTATTCTCGGTTTTCCAACCAAGGGGACTACTATGGAAAATCAGACCAATATCCATCAACACGATCACCAATTCTCTGACGCTGAACGTCAGGCCGTTTATAAGTCGATATACTCACGCCGAGACGTAAGGGGCCAGTTCAAACCTGATCCCATCCCCGATGAAGTGTTAGCGAGAATCTTACAAGCCGCGCACCATGCACCCTCGGTAGGATTTATGCAGCCATGGAACTTCCTGCTGATAAAGTCGCAACAGGTTAAACAACAGGTTCACGATCTCTTCAAAAAGGCTAATCACGAAGCTGGAGAGATGTTTGAGCAAGAAACACAACGGCAGATCTACAGTACATTGAAGTTGGAAGGCATTCTTGAATCACCCATAAATCTGGTCGTTACCTGCGATCGGGAGCGAGCTGGCCCAGTCGTCATCGGCCGGACACATGACATGGCAATGGATGTCTACAGTAGCGTCTGTGCCGTACAAAATCTCTGGCTTGCTGCGCGGGCAGAAGGCTTGGGCGTTGGATGGGTCAGTATTTTCGATCGTCTGGAGTTAAAGAAACTGTTGCAACTGCCCACCCAAGTAACGCCGGTTGCCTATCTCTGCATTGGGTATGTTGAACATTTTTTTGTAGAACCGGAACTCAAAACCGCTGGATGGCTTGACAGATTACCCCTTCAAGACCTGGTTTTCTTTGACCAGTGGGAAAACAGTCATGCCGAACACGAGGAGAAATTGGTTAAATACCTCTCACAGGCAGCCTACTAACGACCTCTTTGGCGGGAGAGGGTTTATCACTCCCGCCACTCAATCCTCCCTTCTAGACCCCGCCGCACAGACTATTGATCCAAGGCAAACATTTTATACCTGAGCCCGTTTAGGGACTTTCAATAGATCCTGATTCGGATATACTCTTGATTGCTTTTATTAATCATGCCATTTGAGCATTTTATTATACCTAAATCTTATGCAGCTTTATTTCACCGTCGTAGAACAACCTATTTTGGGACTGTCATCGTAAGGGTCACTGCTTCTTTTTGTTAAACCCGGACGGTCATTTTTTATTAAATCTATAAAAAAATCGAGGGGATAGATGAGTTTAAGCACATTAATACCACCACTATTTGGTGTAATAGGCCTCTTTGTAGCCTTTAAGATCTATCAGCTGGTCATGCAATACGAGACCGGTAATGAGAAGGTTACCAAGATTGCAGAAGCCATTCACGAAGGCGCTATGGTCTTCATGCGTCGTGAATACAAGATGATGGGCGCTTTTGCCGCCGTTCTTGTCATCCTGCTACTGTTTTTACTTGGCGTCAAAACGGCCTTTGCCTTTGTTGTGGGTGCTTGCGCCTCAGCACTCGCAGGCTACATTGGCATGTTCTCGGCCACGCAGGCGAATGTCAGAACAACGACTGCAGCCCATGAAAAAGGGGCTTCCGAAGCACTCTCTATCGCCTTCTTTGGTGGTTCTATAATGGGGCTCTCCGTTGCCTCTATGGGTCTGCTTGGATTAGGTACACTCTACCTCTTCTTTGGCGGTGATCCCGAGACGGCTCACGCGATCCATGGATTTGGTATGGGCGCCTCGGTCGTTGCCCTCTTCTCTCGTGTTGGTGGTGGTATCTTCACCAAATCTGCTGATGTAGGCGCTGACCTGGTCGGTAAAATTGAGGCTGGCATCCCGGAAGATGATCCACGTAACCCTGGCGTTATCGCTGATAACGTAGGTGATAATGTAGGTGATGTGGCCGGTATGGGATCGGATATCTTCGAATCCTACTGCGGTTCCATGATTGCAACCATTGCAATCGCCTCAACCATGACAGCCGATGTGCTTGACCCTCTGGGTAAGCAGGCCGACTTAATGTTCCTACCCTTGGCTCTGGCATCGCTTGGTCTAATCTGTTCCATCATGGGCATTTTGCTGGTACGCAAGTACTCCGCAAAGAGTCCGGAAGTTGCCCTGCGCATTGGTACCATTGGTGCAACCATCCTGTTTATCATCACCTCTTTGGGGCTCATTAAGGTTACAGGTGTCTCGGCAGCTGTCTGGGGAGCCGTGCTCTCAGGAGCAGTCGGTGGCATCATTATTGGACTGGTCACTGAATACTACACAGCCGGCAAGCCGGTGAAAGATATTGCCAAATCAGGTGAAACCGGCCCAGCAACGGTGATGATCACTGGCCTGGCCGTGGGTATGCAGTCTGTAGTCATACCGGTTCTTACCATCTGCGCCATTATCTTTGTATCCAGTTCGTTGGTTGGCCTTTATGGTGTAGGCATTGCAGCAGTCGGAATGTTAGCGACAGTCGGCATCACTATGGCGATTGATGCCTATGGTCCGGTTGCCGATAACGCGGGCGGTATTGCAGAGATGGGTGGACTCGGCGCGGAAACTCGTGCAATCACCGATTCACTGGATGAACTCGGTAACACGACGGCTGCTATCGGCAAGGGCTTTGCTATCGGCGCTGCTGCCTTGGCTGCGCTGGCAATCATCACGGCCTATGTCGAAACGGTTTCAGCCAACATACCCAATTTCTCTCTGGAATTGAGTAACCCAACCGTACTCATAGGCATGTTCATTGGCGGTATGCTGCCCTTCTTAATCGCCGCGATCACCATGACTGCGGTCGGTGATGCAGCCTTTGACATGATCAAGGAGATTCGTCGACAGTTTCGTGAAATCCCTGGTCTCATGGAAGGAACCGCAGACCCGGATAGTGCGCGCTGTGTCGATATTGCGACTACGGCAGCCTTGAAAAAGATGATTCTCCCCGGTGTCATCGCGGTGGCCTCGCCCATGATTATTGGCTTTATCCTGGGCGCAGAATCACTCGGCGGGATGCTTGGCGGCGCCTTGCTCTCCTGCGTATTGTTGGCGCTGATGATGGCCAATGCCGGTGGTGCTTGGGATAACGCCAAAAAGTTTATCGAAAAGGGCAACTTTGGCGGTAAAGGTTCAGATGTTCACAAGGCAGCGGTGGTGGGTGACACTGTTGGTGACCCCTTCAAGGACACATCCGGTCCATCCATGAACATTCTGATCAATGTTATGGCCATTGTAAGTTTGGTGATTGCACCACTCTTGAGTTAATAATCAATAACCGATATTCACTCGGTGACATGCTAAAAGGCCCTGCAATATTCTGCAGGGCCTTTTTTTCTTTTAGTAATTCATTGCTGAACTTAATAATTTCACCAGTGTTTTGTCCCTGTGATGATCTATACTCCATCAGTAGCTGCTGCAAAATCCTTTAGTTCATCTGTAATATGCGAATATTTACATGACCTTAAGGCTTTAATTATCCTCAAAATGATCGTTTTTGTTATATTGCGGTCTATAATTGTATGCGAACGCTCACGTAGAGCAGGTATAGGATCATGGAAGTTTTCATTCGAAGATTGCCAAACTCAACCACCCGCCTCGATTTGATGCAGTTTCTATCCATTGCGCTGAAACCCAAATGGTATCGACTACAGTTTGCCCCACTTGGTCATTTGGTACATTGTGAAATCTGTCGTATTGATGATCCAATTAATAAATTAGTTGAATATCATGGTATTGCTAAGATAGAACCGCCATCAGCCGCCAAAATGATAATTAATCAACTAAATGGCGAATTCTTCAAAACTAAACAGGTAGAAGTAAGAAAATTTTTCCGCCGATCAATCAATAGAGACCGTAGACGGACGTCATTAGCCCAGCCGTCTCAAGCTATACTTGAAAAAAGAAAACAGGATCGCCGACGCCCACAGATTCATACCGAGTTTCTTACCGCTGGAGTGACTTCTGACTCACTCGCAATACACACTCACTCGCTTTAACCACAACCATTTGATTGATACAGCACCACTAACTGTAAAATTTACGCCATTTAGGGTAAAACCTCCCTTTTAAGAAACCTTATACCCTGCCGCTACAGCTTCCAGAACCCGAGTTAACAGTAACTCTCCTTGGCCATGAGTAGCGACATATGACAATCACATCTGATTCAGACGCCGCCAAGCGATATGGTAAAAAACAAAATCGACCCGTTGCTTTGGTCGTCGATGACGAAAACACCAATCGCACCTTCTTGCGTACTTTCCTGGAAGCTGATGGCTACAGCGTGATTGAGGCTGGTAATGGAGTAGAAGCCATTCAAGCCTTTCAGGAAAGCCCACCTGACATCATCTTCATGGATGTAATCATGCCGATAATGGATGGTTATGAAGCGGTGACGCAAATCCAAAAGCTGGCTGAGGCCCAGTTTATACCGATCCTATTTTTAACAGCTCTAACAGATGAAAATGCCTTGGCAAAGTGTATTGAAGTGGGAGGACATGACTTTCTAACAAAGCCTGTTTCTCCTATTGTGCTAAAGGCTAAAGTAAGATCCATGGAGCGTATTCGAAAGCTTCATCTAGAAGTGTTCCGGCTCTATGGACAAATGAAGATGGATCAGGAAATGGCCGAAACAGTCTTCAATGGCGTCGTCATTGCAGACAACATAAAACTGGACTGCATTAAGACCATCTTAAAACCCGCTGAGCAATTCAGCGGAGATGTGCTATTAACTGCCCACGCACCCTCAAGTGATATTCATATTTTATTAGGAGACTTTACCGGCCATGGACTTGCCGCCGCATTAGGTGCACTGCCTGCTTCCGAAGTATTCCGTGCCATGACGGCAAAGGGTTTCTCTCCTCATCAAATCGTCGCAGGTATAAACAAAAAACTATTCAGTTTACTGCCAACAGGAATGTTTTTCGCCATTCAGTTCATTTCAATTAGCAGTAATCTTGAATACGTCAATGCGATAAACTGCGGTATGCCTGATATTCTGTTGTTGAGTAGTGAAACCGGAGCGATCAAACAGCGGATTAGTTCAAACAGTCTGCCATTGGGAATTTCCTTGGATATTGACTTTCATTCGCTATTCGTGAGAAGCAAAATATCCCATGGTGATCGAATCCTGCTGGTCAGCGATGGTGTCACAGAAGCAAGAAACGCCGACAACACCTATTTTGGCAAAGAGCGATTTGAAACAATACTCCAAAATACGAAACCCGGTGAATCTGCTGTCGAAAGTATAGCCAAGGCATTGGCGGATTTTTGCCAGGATGCCCCTCAGGATGATGATATCAGTCTAGCGGAAATACCTTGCATACCGGATGTCTTACCCGACTGGGCTGAAAATGACGCAGACGATGAGGATTTCAGTGCCTCACCGTCAACCTCGAAAGCGAAACCGCCATCAACCACTCATGGAAACATATCTGTAGACCCCCTTGAATTTTCCATCACACTACCTGGCGGCAGATTGAGTAATAGCGATCCAATCCCCCTGCTGATCAATCATATCCAGGAGATGGAAGGACTTCAGAAACATCGTCGATTGCTCTTTACTCTGCTAACCGAGCTTTACATTAATGCGCTTGATCATGGACTTCTTCAGCTCGATTCCTCAATGAAGAGCTCGCCCGAGGGCTTTTCAGCCTACTTCTCAGAACGAGAAAAACGTCTTGCTGCACTTAATCATGGATTCATAAAAATTAACATTCAAACGCATAATACAGTGCAAGGCGGAAAAATGATCATCCGCGTTGAAGATAGCGGCAAGGGTTTTAATCTAAAGCTGATTAACAACGCTGACACGCACAATGTAGAAAAACTCTGCGGACGAGGCATACATCTGCTCAACTCACTCTGTGAATCTGTGCGCTATGAAGAGCCTGGTAATCGTGTTGAGGTTATCTATTCTTGGAATGATGAATTGTAAATACTGATTGGTTTCAGCTTTAGCGGTGATGAGGGATTCTTGGTAAAGTTCTACTTGGTTGATAACAGGTCAAGCTGAGTCACCAAATCATGTGGCTGTTTCTATACAAATACTCGAGCGAATTTGGCCTGTAGCCATCTACCGATACCCGTTCTTACTTTGCTTTAGACCAGGGTAAATTTATCACGATACGATTGTTATCCTGACAGCAAGGGTTGCCTAAGCGAATTTTAAACCGAGCATATAATGATTTAGACTCCGAAAAAACAGTTTCCTATCTGTTCTCCTTTTGCTATTATAGAACGATAATAGAACAAGGTGACCGATAATGACTGAGCCACTCACACGCCGGCAGCAAGAAATTTACGATTATCTATTATCAAATGTAGATAGCTTCCCCCATCCTCCTACCCTTGATGAACTCTGCAGTGCCCTGGGTTTAAGCTCAAAAGGCTCACTCCATAAACAGATTCAAGCCTTAATTGATGCGGGTCTGGTTGAGCCAATGAACAATCGGCGCCGCGGTATTCGCTTGACTAATGAAGCGCGGAATGAGGAAGAGCAAGGTCTGCCATTTCTTGGTTATATCGCTGCAGGCAGTCCCATTGAGGCCATTGAGCAAAAAGAGATCATTCAGGTACCGGATTACTTGCGCACCAATCGACCCTGCTATGTTCTTCAGGTCAAGGGAGAGTCAATGATCGATGAGGGTATCCTTGACGGTGACCAAATCGTAATTGAACAGCGGGATCACGCCCGGAATGGTGAAATTGTGGTTGCGCTCGTGGAAGGGACAGATGCAACGCTTAAGCGTATTGAACAAAAAAAGGACTGCATCATCTTACACCCAGCCAACTCCACTATGAAGCCGATGACATTTGCTACCGATCAAGTACAAATACAAGGTGTATTGGTCGGCCAAATGCGCCGCTATCACTAATTTCAGCTGAATAGAGGCAGTCGTTAGGACGCGATTTACTCATCGGATTGATAGTCAAATGTAATCTCATCGCCGATCCCAATAGACCGCTTAGCGTAGAGATCGAATCCATCAAACTCTGCATTTCCTGAACTGGAATGATTCAAAAAACGCAGGAGGTTTCTTCCGCTGCGACCCACAGCGCTCTCTTCGTCGTCCGATTCAAATACCCAGAGGACATAGGTGCCATTCCGTTTTACTACAGGCCCATGATAAGTGCCAATATAGTCACCTTCATCAATCGTCTTTTTTGCAAATACCCCTGTGCCATGAATTGTTGATGATGCTGTATAGATCATCTCCTTTAACTCGCTATTTTTTATTCTCAATGTAGTCAACAACTACCCTCCCCCTAACAGTTCAGTGGCTAAAACCGAATTCCAGACTTTAGATGTTTGCCCCTATCCAAAAGTCGCTAAAAAAGTCTTATTTGAGCTGTTCCAACCTTGTACTCTGGGTTGCCATATACCGATTATTAGCATCAGCAGACGCCCAACCTACCACATGATGCGACAAACTTGATAAATCGATCTGTTGCAGAAGCTCGGTTAACGGACGGACTTCCCACTGCCCCCCTTTCCACATAACCAGCAGCTTCTCAAGCACTCCCAGCAAGTCCCGCCCTTCACGTTCGGCCGTCAAGGTAAACACTTCTCCATTGGGGAGTACCCGTTGACATGCTGCATAGAGAAACTGGTGAACATTCTCTTCACTCACTTCACTTTGTAACAACAGTTCATCCAAAGTAGGCAATGTCGTTGGAATCTGTGGACAACTCGATCGAACACCTTGCATCTCAGGCAAAAACGCATGGCGCCCTCGAACATCAGAAGAAAAATTAAATCTGAGTGACTCTTCCTCGGCAAATAGATTGGCATTAACCTGCCATCCCAATGCACCATGAAAATGAGGGGGCTTACCATAAAGATCAGTGAAGGCGTCTACTGCATGGATCACTTCAGAATGAACCCATTCAGGTGACTGGTAGGCTGAATCCCGCTGCCATCCAGCAGCCGAGTAAGACGCAATACCTACGTCGTGACCTGCGGTGGCAATTGACTTTAGATGATCTCGATATCTACGACCGATATAACGCGCAGGCAACTTCCGTCTTATTCCTTCGGGTAGGTGATTGCCTAAGGGATAGCCAGAATAATCCGGCCCTAGGCTAACACAGAATGATGCTTTAACCTGATGCTCATCTAAAAGCCTCAGCAATGCAGGCACACCTTCACGAGCACCCCTTTCTGTTGAGACTTCTATCCTAAGTGCGATTCTCAATGGTCGTTTTTACCTGTAGTACATTTCCAGCATCAAGCCCAGATGACTAAACACTTGATAAAAAATATTAACGTGCCTCTTACTACCATTTTATTCTGCATAAATCAAAATCATCGCCGCTTGTTTAATGCGCTTGCCAATGCCTCGGCCATAGCGCCTCCAGACGGTGGTTGACTTTTCTCCACACGCTGTCGTGCCCGTGGTCTGGCTTTATCACTTTCAATCATCCGGTTATTCTTGCTGCTGCTTGCCGTTTCACTACTGTCCGTTAATCTCATGGAGAGCCCAACACGCTTTCTCGCAATATCTACCTCCATCACCTTTACTTTTACCAGGTCACCCGCTTTTACAACGGCACGTGGATCTTTGATGTATTTATCTGACATGGCAGAGATGTGTACCAATCCATCCTGATGCACACCAATATCGACAAACGCACCAAAATTTGTCACGTTTGTAACAACACCCTCCAATACCATATCTAGCTTGAGGTCTGCGAGTGTTTCAACGCCGTCTTGGAAACTGGCTGTTTTAAATTCACCTCGAGGATCACGCCCTGGCTTCTCTAATTCGGCAATAATATCGGTTACCGTTGGCAATCCAAATTGATCATTAATGAAATCGTTTGGATTCAGAGAGCGCAGGAATACACGGTCACCAATGATATCTTGTATTCGACGACCAGCCTTCTCCAGTATCCGCTCCACAACGGGATAAGCCTCTGGATGAACCGATGAGGCATCTAAAGGATTATCACCCTTACTAATGCGAAGGAATCCGGCGGCTTGCTCAAAGGTCTTCCCCCCCAAGCGGGGAACCTTTAACAGCATCTTGCGCTCTTTAAACGCTCCCTGCTCATTTCTGAACTGGACAATATTATCCGCCAGCGTCTTGTTCAACCCTGATACTTTTTCAAGCAATGAGGGTGAAGCGGTATTAATTTCAACACCGACGGAGTTCACACAATCCTCAACGATGTTATTCAGTTGTTTCGCTAACCGGTTCTGATTTACATCATGCTGATACTGTCCGACGCCAATGGCCTTTGGCTCAATCTTCACCAACTCAGCCAGGGGGTCCTGTAAGCGACGAGCAATAGAGACTGCACCCCGTAAGGTCACATCCAGATCGGGCATCTCCATCGATGCCAGTTCTGACGCTGAATAGACGGATGCACCGGCTTCACTGACCATCACCTTCTGTAATTTCAACGCTGGATGGCGCTTCATTAAGTCAGCGGCTAATCGATCTGTTTCTCTGGAGGCCGTACCATTTCCTATGGCCAGCAAACGAACACCATGTTTCTCCGCTAACCGTGCCATTACCGCAATAGAGGCATCCCATTGATTTTTAGGGACATGAGGATAGATCGTTTCGGTATCCACCACCTTACCGGTCGCGTCTACTACCGCAATCTTGACGCCCGTTCTCAATCCAGGATCCAAGCCTAAAATTGGCAGATTACCGGCAGGTGCTGCCAATAACAGATCCCCTAGATTATGGCCAAAAACGCGTATTGCCTCCTCTTCCGCCGATTCACGGAGGCGCATCTTAAGTTCAAGATCCAGGTGGGTGAAAATCTTTACTTTCCAAGCCCAGCGAACACAATCTTTTAACCAGGCATCTGCGGGGCGATTTAAGTCTTCAATACCAAACTTTTTTGCAATGACCAACTCACAGGGCGAGACTTCACTCAATCCTTCATCGACGACCAATTCCAGGTTTAACAGCGCTTCATTTCGTCCTCTGAAGAGAGCCAGTGCCCGATGAGAGGGAATCTGTCGAATAGCTTCCTTATAGTCAAAATAGTCACTGAACTTTGCTGCTTCATGCTCCTTGCCTTTAACCACTTGAGACTTAATAAAGCCTTCATTCCATAAATACTCCCTTAACTTACCTAGCAGCTCTGCATCTTCAGCGAACAATTCCATGAGGATCTGTCGGGCACCATCAAGGACTGCCTTCTCATCAGTGAAACCAGCCTCTTGATTGATATACTGGAACGCCTCAACAACAGGATCAATCACTGGATCATCAAGCAGTTTCAGTGCAAGTGGTTCCAGTCCTGCCTCGCGTGCGATTTGTGCTTTCGTTCTTCTTTTTGGTTTGTAAGGCAAATAAAGATCTTCCAAACGGGTTTTGGTGTCGGCTGACACAATATCCCGTTCCAGGGACTCAGTCAGTTTCCCCTGCTCCCTGATACTATTCAGCACAGTATCTCTTCGATCTTCCAACTCCCTCAGGTAACCTAAGCGTTCTTCAAGATTACGCAGCTGAATATCATCCAACCCACCGGTCTTCTCTTTTCTATATCGAGAGATAAAGGGTACGGTTGCCCCCTCATCAAGTAACTCAACAGCCGCTGTGACCTGTCCCTTAGAAACGTTCAACTCTTCGGCTATCTGATTTACTATTTTCTGCATGTTTAATTATGTCCTAGGTATGCACTATCGCTCAGAATAACGCACAAAAATAAAGCCGAGCCAAAAAGGCTCGGCTGGTCATTTGCTCTGTATGTGCTGCTCAGGCTGTCAGCACAGAAATTCACTTAACTTTGGAGCTAAACCCTGCAGTTATCACCATACACAGACATGATTATCTTGAGTTCATCAAGAATAATCTGCTGTGCAGGCTTGCTGAGGTGGGATAACTCCGGGGGCGTTTCGCCCTGCTCTAACATCTGGATATCGCGTCTCACTTCACGGCAGCCCTTTTTGCATATAGCCTCTACACCCGTTTCAATACTCTCGTTCTGCATTCGTTACACTACTTACCCGTGATATTGATTGCCAGATTATATAAGAAACATATGACAACCTTCTACAAAACAAATGCAATAATACTTATTTATGGTAATTAATTCACATAATATCAATAAGTTAGACACTAGTTAAAAATTCATTAGAAACAGAAAAAATAATGTTCTCTTTTTGTTCTTATTTTGTTAGGATACAGAACATAAGCAGAACACGGAATGTCCTACCAATAGCTTAGACAGGGAAGCAATTTAATACGCACTCCAACAGATAACCTATAGGTAAAGATATGACTTACAATAATGGCTATATCATGAAAGAGCAGGTCCGTAATCTGATACCCTCGCTTATGGCATGCAACCCAACCAGAAAAAGCTTTAAAGCCGAATCAAAACTTCATCTTGTGTCAGTTGCAATCGTTACTTCGGTCTACCTTTTTGCAGTAGTAATCTCAGGCTGATGAGGCAGGGACCCAGTGGCACCACATGTTCAGTGTTTTCTATAGAGAAATTGCACAACAATCAACTTACGCTGATGCCGCAAGCATCCCGGCTATCTTATAACAAGCATCGATCAACTCCTGGGACGCTTGCGGATCATTTAATGCGCGACCAACAGCGACACCACCAATCATTAATGTCGCAATTGATCTTGCAATAGCTTCACGTTTTGGTTCATCTTCAATCGCGATAATCCTGTTCAATATTTTAACCAACCCCTTGAATGATATCGTATATGCATCTCTTACCTCAGCCTCCCGATTGGCTACATCTGTTACCAGAAAAGCCAACGGGCAAGCTGAAGGACCGGTCACTGTACTGACTTGTGCAAGATAGTTGCGGACAAGCTCATTTAATACCTGGTTATCGTCAACTACTTTTAGGTAATTCGTTGCAATTGCACTTTTTCTTACACCGTTAAGAATCGCCTCAACGTAAAGTTCATTTTTGTTTTTAAAATGTGCATAAAACCCACCACGGGTAAGGCCTGCGCACGACATCAACTCATCAATCGAAACTTGGTCAAAGCCTTTTGTTGAAAACAAAAAAATCGCCTGTTCCAGTATGCGTGCGCGTGTTTCCTGCTTATGAACTTTAGTTAATGGCAAAATAAGACCTCCAATCTATATATGTTCTTGATCATATTATATTTCGCCGTATAACGAAATGTGTATTGATTGATAACGATGAATATGAGACAGGAGCGAACAAATGAAACAGCCGTTAACACTCTATGGACCTGAATTCAGTACATACGTGAGAAGTGTATTGCTATGCTGTGAAGAGAAAGATATTGATTATAACCTTCAGGATATTACCCTAAAATCGAAAAAGTTATTAAATCTGAATCCATTTGGAAGGGTCCCTGTTATGCAAGATGGGGATTATGTGGTGTATGAAAGTGCAGCGATCTGTCTATACATTGATACCCAGTTCCAAGGTCCCGCTTTAACCCCGACAAACACTGTTGACTTGGTCAGGATGCAACAATGGATCAGTATTGCCAACTGCTATCTAGACGACATTATTGTGCGGAACTATTTACTTGAGTTTGCTTTCCCATCAGGAAAAACAGGTGCAATCGATGACGACAAGATCAACTTGGCGCTCAAACTAATCCCTCAATATCTGGCCACTTTAGATCACTATTTATCCAGAGCCGACTATTTTTCGGGTTCGCGCCCAGGAATTGCAGATTACTTAATTATTCCAATGCTGCACTATCTCAGAAAAGCGCCAAGGGCTGAGGAATTATTTGAGCAACACCCAATAGTTTCCCAGTACATCAAGAAAATGCTGGAGCGGAAGAGTTGTATAAAAATACTAAGATAAAAGCCCTTTAGTTGTTCAACTAAAGTGCGGTAAATAATATACAGCTAACAAATTGCACGCACATTACTAACTTCGATAGCCGATCGCTTATTTAATCTGGAAGCGCATGCTTCCAGATTAAGTAATCTAGTCGAAGTTAATTCAGTTAACCAGTGATTTTAGAACCACTCGCGGCGCTTTCATTGACACGCTCACGCAGCTCTTTACCCGGTTTAAAGTGAGGTACGTATTTCCCAGCTAGGGTAACTGATGCACCCGTTTTCGGATTACGGCCCTGTCTTGGCGGACGAAAATGGAGAGAGAAACTACCAAAACCCCTGATTTCGATTCGCTCGCCAGAAGCCAGTGTTTGGCTCATCTGTTCCAGCATGCATTTGACAGCCAGCTCAACGTCACGGTAAGCAAGGTGGCTTTGTTCTTTTGCGATGACGTCAATCAGTTCAGATTTTGTCATTCTTTTAGAATCCCCTTGATAAGGCCGGAACCCGCAACGGGTTCCGGCTACCTAAATCAACTACGCGTTAGCGCAATAGATCACTTCTTAGATGCTTCGTCCATCTGTGCCTTCAGCATATCGCCCAGAGTGGCGGTACCTGTTGGAGCACTGGAGTAAGACTTGATTGCAGCCTGCTCTTCAGCAAAATCTTTTGCCTTAATAGAGAGCGTAATGGTGCGATTCTTACGATCGACACCCAGGAAACGTGCTTCAACCTCATCACCTTCCTTGAGTTCAGAACGAGCATCTTCTACACGCTCTCTGGAGATCTCAGAACCACGAATATACCCTTCAATACCTTCAGCCAAGGTCACTACAGCACCCCGTTTATCAACCTCTTTGACAATACCCTTGACGATATCGCCTTTGGCATTACCTGCCAGATAGGCTGAGAAGGGGTCTTTATCAAGCTGCTTGATACCCAGGGAAATACGCTCGCGCTCTGGGTCAACTGAGAGTACAACAGTTTCCAGTTCCTGGCCTTTCTTATAGTCACGAACACCTTCGTCACTACCTTCATCCCATGAGATGTCAGAAAGATGAACCAGTCCGTCAATACCACCATCCAGACCAATGAATACACCGAAGTCGGTAATTGATTTGATCTTACCAGAGACGTGATCACCCTTCTTATGGGTTTCAGCAAACTCTTCCCAAGGATTGTTCTTGCACTGTTTCATACCAAGTGAGATACGACGACGTTCTTCGTCGATATCCAGGACCATGACTTCTACTTCATCGCCCAGCTGTACCAGCTTTGAAGGATGGATGTTCTTGTTGGTCCAATCCATCTCAGAGACATGAACCAAACCTTCAACGCCCTCTTCAATCTCAACAAAACAGCCATAATCGGCCAGATTGGTAACCTTACCAAACAAGCGGGTGCTTTCTGGATAACGACGAGCCAGATTGGCCCATGGATCATCACCCATCTGCTTCAGACCCAGTGAGACGCGCTGTTTATCACGGTCAAACTTGAGTACTTTAACGCTGATCTCTTCGCCAATCTCAACCACTTCAGAAGGATGCTTGACGCGTTTCCAGGCCATATCAGTGATGTGCAGCAGACCATCAATTCCGCCCAAATCAACAAACGCACCGTAATCAGTGAGGTTCTTGACGATACCCTTGATCTCGATACCTTCTTGCAGACTTTCCAGCAAGGCTTCGCGCTCTGCACTGTATTCAGTCTCAACAACGGCACGACGTGAAACAACAACATTGTTGCGGCGCTGATCAAGTTTGATCACCTTAAATTCGAGATCCTTACCTTCGAGGTAAGTGGTATCACGAACAGGGCGCACGTCAACAAGTGAACCAGGAAGGAACGCACGAATCTCGCCAAGTTCGACTGTGAAGCCGCCCTTAACCTTGCCATTGATGCGGCCGGTAACGTTCTCTTCAGCTTCAAATGCAGTCTCAAGTACTCGCCAAGCATGATGACGCTTGGCCTTTTCACGTGAGAGACGGGTTGCACCAAAGCCATCTTCGACGGCATCCAGTGCAACTTCCACCTGATCGCCAACAGAGACTTCAATCTCTCCGGCCAGGTTTAAAAATTGGCTTCTTGGAATAACGCCTTCTGATTTCAGTCCGGCATTAACAATCACCGCGTCATTGGTGATTTCAAGGACGGTACCAACGATGATGGCACCTGTGCGCAGCTGAGTTTGCGCGACGCTCTCTTCAAAAAGTTCAGCAAAGCTTTCGGTCATGGGTTAATAGTCCTAATCGGCGAACCGATTAATATCGACCTTAAGTACGGCATATACTGCTGGTCGATGTTGGTTAAAGTTAAAAAAACAGCCCATTATTGGGCCACCATTTAGTTGAGATCAGGAAGCGCTTTACGAACCCTATCCATCACCCTTTTTAGCACTTCATCAATAGACAGTGCTGTCGAATCCACTATCAAAGCCCCCTCAGGAGCCTTTAGTGGCGCTACACTGCGATTACGATCCCGATCATCTCGTTCACTTATCTCCGCAATCAGACTCCCTAGATTAGCACTTAAACCCTTCTCTATCAACTGGTTATATCGCCGACGAGCACGTTCCTCGGCACTGGCATCCAGGAAAATTTTTACATCGGCAAAAGGGAAAACCACACTACCCATATCCCTCCCATCTGCAACCAGCCCCGGTTCGATTGCGCAGGCCCTCTGCCACTCCAATAGCGCCGTCCTTACCTCGGGAACTGCCGCCACTTTTGAGGCGGCATTCCCTGCCTGCTCAGTTCGAATCGCCAGACTGACATCTTTTCCATCAAGCAGGATCTTATCCTGCTGAAATTCAATCTTCATACCCAGGGCAATTTCTGCCAGCCTTGCCCCATTATCAAGCGAGACACCAGACTGTTCAGCGGCATAGCCAAGAAGTCGGTAGAGCGCCCCACTATCCAAACAGCGCCATCCAAGTTGGGCGGCCAGTCTACTGGCAATCGTCCCTTTACCAGAACCACTGGGGCCATCAATGGTAATTACGAATGCCATTTAATTCTCCTCAGAGGCCGATATCGTCAATCCTGCATCTCTTGCCAGGCCAATAAACCCGGGAAATGATGTATTCACATTACTGCAGTCATCGATAACGATTTCACCCTGAGCGCGCAATGCTGCCATTGCAAATGACATGGCAATCCTGTGATCTCCGTGACTGTTTACCCGCCCACCGGCAAGGGGACCACCCTGAATCACAATGCCATCCGGTGTCGGTGTGACATCGGCACCCAGGATGGCTAATCCATCAGCCATGACCTGAATTCGATCACTCTCTTTGACTCGCAGCTCTTCTGCGCCTGTCAGACGGGTCACACCCTCGGCGCAGGCCGCAGCAATAAATAACGCAGGAAATTCATCAATCGCCAACGGAACCTGATCTTCGGGTATATCGATCCCATGCAATGGCGCTGAACGGACACGCAAATCGGCAACCGGTTCTCCGCCAACATCACGCCGGTTTAAAATCTCGATATCGGCTCCCATCAACCTGAGAATATTAATCACCCCATCACGGGTTGGGTTGATCCCGACATGTTCCAGCACGATATCTGACCCCGGTGAAATCGTGGCGCCGACCAGAAAAAAAGCCGCCGATGAAATATCCGCCGGCACATCAATATCACAAGCCGTCAGCTTGCCCCCACCTGAAACGGAGATTCGGTTTGCATCACGCCGAACCCTGTAGCCAAAACCATTCAGCATGCGTTCCGTGTGATCCCGCGTTGGTGCCGGTTCTGAAACAGTTGTCTCACCCTCTGCATAGAGCCCAGCCAGCAGCAGGCAGGACTTTATCTGGGCGCTGGCGACAGGTAATTCATAATTAATCGCCTTCAGTCTTTTAACTGGATGAATTACCAGCGGCGCAGTCCCCTGCCCCGTTGTTTCTACTTGAGCACCCATCAGCCGAAGTGGTTCAGTAACACGACGCATAGGGCGGCCTGACAACGAACTGTCACCCACCAGCGTGATATCTAACCCTTGTCCAGCCAAAAGTCCTGAAAGCAGTCGCATGGAGGTTCCAGAGTTGCCGAGATCAAGCGGTGCATCAGGGGCCTTAAGGCCGTGCATACCGACGCCTTCAATCGTGACCTCACTGTTAACCGGACCCTTTATTGACACACCAAGAGATTGGAATGCCTCAAGTGTCGCCAAACTATCTTCCCCTTCGAGAAAACCAGTGATATGAGTGATGCCTTCGGCAAGCGAACCGAGCATGATAGAGCGATGTGAAATTGACTTATCTCCCGGAACCCGGAAGGTACCTTTCAAACAACCACCAGGCTGTACATGAAAGACCAGATTTTCGGTTAAACTCAATGGAGTCTCCAGAACTTACAAAGGAAGGAAAAGGGCGCACAGCTTAGCCCTAAATGAATCTCAAGTAAATATCAAACCACATTGATAAACAATGGGTTAGCGTATATTAGCGGAAAAAAGCTAGCATCAGACACGATCTCTGCTGATGAAATAGCCGGTCGGCTATCCAGCCAAAAGATGCTCTAATTCCGACTCATCGAGAATGGGGATGCCCAGGGACTCCGCCTTGCTCCGTTTTGATCCCGCATCGGCACCCGCAATCAGATAATCCGTCTTTTTGGACACACTGCCGGTTACCTTGGCACCCAGATTAAGCAGTCTCTGTTTTATTTCATCACGCGGCGCACTGAGTGTGCCGGTAATTACAAAGGTCTTCCCTGCAAGGATCTGAGTGGCCTCATCGGGTACTGATATCGGCGTCCAACTCACGCCCGCATTCAAGAGATCCTGAATAACCTCCTGATTATGCGCTTGCTTAAAAAAGGTCACCAGGTGCTGAGCCACAATCGGTCCAACATCGGGCACCTTCTGTAGCGCCTCTACATCAGCCTGCATCAGTCGATCCAGTGTACCGTAGTAATTTGCCAGCGAGTTTGCGGTTGTTTCTCCCACTTCCCGTATACCTAATGCAAACAGAAAGCGCCCGAGTGTTGTCTGTTTACTTTTCTCTAGGGCTTCGAGGAGATTTTCCGCTGACTTTTTGCCCATACGCTCCAATGATTGCAACGCAGGTAACTCCAGACTGTAGAGATCGGCTGGCGTCTTGATCAGACCAACCGTCACCAATTGATCAACCAACTTATCACCCAAACCTTCAATATCCATGGCCCTTCTGGCGGCAAAGTGTTTTATCGCCTCCCGGCGTTGCGCCGGACAAAATAAACCACCGCTACACCGAACCACCGCCTCAGCTTCGTCACGGATCACATCTGAACCACACTCTGGACACTGCACGGGCATCTGGAATGGTTGAGCATCATGTGGGCGCTGCTCAAGGATGCTCCGCACAACCTGAGGAATAACGTCACCGGCCCGGCGAATAATTACGGTATCACCTACCCGAATATCCTTGCGTTTGATTTCATCTTCATTGTGCAATGTGGCATTAGTGACGGTAACACCTCCCACACTGACCGGCTGTAATCTGGCAACAGGTGTCAACGCCCCTGTCCTACCCACCTGGATATCAATAGCCAGCAGTTGTGTCATCTCCTCCTGGGCAGGAAATTTTTGCGCAATAGCCCAACGTGGTGCGCGCGAGACAAAACCCAGTTGCTGTTGAAACTGAAGACTGTCTACTTTAAACACAACCCCATCAATATCGTAATCCAACGATGATCTTCTCTCCCCTATTTGTGCGTAGTATTCGAGGCAACCTTCAACCCCACTAACAACACGCATCTCAGGCGAGACCCGCAGCCCCCAATTGGCAAGCCGGCTTATACTTTCACTTTGAGTAGTGGCAAGCGGCCCACTGGAAATCTCGCCAAAGCCATAGCAATACATGGCCAATGGCCGTTGTGTGGTGATACGTGGATCAAGCTGTCGCAACGAACCGGCAGCCGCATTACGCGGATTGGCAAAGCCCTTCTCACCATTCGCCTGGGCACGGAGGTTTAACTGATTAAAACCCGCCAATGGCATATAGATTTCACCACGGACCTCCAGCACTTCAGGCCAGTCATCACCCAGCAGGCGTAATGGCACAGAAGGGATGGTTCGAACATTCTGAGTAACATCCTCCCCCTTACTACCATCCCCCCGCGTAGCCCCTTGTACCAAAACACCCCGTTCATAGCGCAGACTGATGGCCAGACCATCCAACTTAGGCTCTGCAGAGTAGGATATCGTTTGATCGCTACCTAGCCGCTCCCTGACACGCCGGTCGAAATCGATCATCTCCTGATCAGAGAAGGCATTATCAAGCGACAGCATCGGCACCTGATGCTGCACCTCGCCAAAGCCATCCAGGGGCTGGGCGCCGACACGCTGAGTGGGTGATTCCGCAGAAATTAGATCCGGGTACTGTGCCTCCAATCCCTGCAATTCACGCATCAAGCGATCATATTCACTGTCCGGTACTTGCGGATCATCAAGGACATAGTAGCGATAATTATGCAGATTGATCTGCTCGCGCAACTCGTCAGCGCGGTATTTAACGGCAACGGGTATGGTCATCGTTTACTCAGGGCTAACTGCACCTGACGCCGATGCTCAAGAATTCTTCCGCGCATGTGCTCTATGGTTTGCTTACTCAGAACGCTATGGCTCTCATCCTGCAGCTCGCCATTTAATAGCGACGCAAGTCGTTCTGCTGTAAACAACATGTCAGAAAAGGCCGCAAGGCCATCTTTGGGGCCAGGTAACTGGCCGAAAAGCACGAGACCGGGTGTCGAAAATTCACTCATCTTATCCAGCGGGAAAATGCCCGGTTCGACCAGACTGGCCATGCTGAACACTACCCGGGACTTGGGATCATCCGAGGCGTAGCGATGAAATATATTCATATCACCGTGTCTAAGTTCGACATCACGGGTCACGCGTAAAATATCTTCACCCGAGAAGTCGCCCTTGGAGGCGACTACATTAATTTGCAGAATCAGCCCTGGCAATCCTGCCTGAAAAAGGTCGTCGGGCTCGTTCCTCGAATCATCAGCGGTGAATGAAAATGACTCCTGCCGATCAACCGACAGCTCTTCCTGCATGGTGTCATGAGCAATAGAACCGAGTCGCCTCAACTCCTCATCAAAATCATCTTCATCATCATGCTCGTACGGTAATTCATCAGATATACTCTTAGCAGACCCTGAATCATAAAGCGCAGCATCCCAACTTGGATCAATACGCTGATCACTCTCTTCATCAAATTCATCTGATGGCGGCGCAATCTCAGGTTCCAATTGCGCTTTTCGTATAGCATGGACCTTGGCATTGACTTTCTTATGGCGATCCCAAAAGTAGATCCCCAGAATCAACCCGACACCGGCCAGAAACAAGATTAGACGAAGTATATCGGCATCCATTCTTCTATCAATTCAGTCGTGAATATTATTCAGTAAGATCATACCGCGCTGTAATTCATCTTGGTACGCTTTTCAGTAGCCGCACTCAATTTACATCGCCGCCAGTTCCGCTGCCTCAGTTATATCAACCGATACGAGTCGCGAAACGCCTGGTTCATGCATGGTCACGCCGGTCAGCTGATTGGCGATTTCCATAGTAATTTTGTTATGGCTGATGAAGATGAATTGCACTTGAGACGACATCGATTTCACCAACTCACAAAACCTTCCCACGTTGGCATCGTCGAGTGGCGCATCCACCTCGTCCAACATACAGAATGGGGCGGGGTTCAGCTCAAAGATGGCAAAAACCAGTGCCACAGCCGTCAACGCCTTCTCACCACCGGAGAGTAAGTGGATGCTGGAATTACGTTTACCGGGTGGCCGCGCCATCACCGTGACACCAGTGTCCAACAAATCTTCTCCCGTGAGTTGCAGGTAGGCGTGCCCGCCACCAAACAGTTTCGGGAATTTCTCCTGTAACCCATTGTTAACTTTATCAAAGGTCTCTCTGAAACGGGTTCGCGTCTCTCGGTCAATCTTGCGAATTGCGTTTTCCAGTGTTTCCAGGGATTCCGTGATGTCCGCATGCTGGGCATCGAGATAATTCATCCGCTCAGACTGTTCTTGGAATTCATCAATAGCGGCCAGATTGATCGGACCCAGACGCCGAATGCGAGCATCCATCTGCTCGACTTTTTGCACCCACTCATCGATCGTAGAATCGGCCGGCAGTTCAAGGAAGAGTTGTTCGCGCTGGAAATCAGTCTCTTTCAACTGCTCTTCAACGGTCTTAGAACGAATCAGTACTTCCTGTCTATTCATGCGCGCCTGATCGAGTGCAGCACGCTGTTTAAGCACTTCCTGCTCTGCACCGGACCGGTCCTGTTCCAATTGCCTGACTTGCGCATCAAATGTTTCAAGAGTCGCCCGAACCTTGGCTAGCTCCGTCTCGACCTGAATGCGTAATGCCAATTGAATCTTGAGTGCATCCTGATTCTCAAGGAAAGGTATCTGCCCCTCCTCCAGCGACTGGATCAGCTCATCTCTACGCGAGGTCAGGTGAGCCAACTGCCCCTGCATCCTCTCCAGACTCTGCATCAGCGAGGTCTGTGAACTGCGCATGGATTCAATCTGCAGTGCGATCGAATGGGCCTGATTGCGTTGCCGGGATGACTCCTCGCGGATTTCAGTCAACTGTACACTTAATGCTTCTCGCTGCTGGATGAGTTGCTCACGTCGCTCACCCAGTGTCTCCATCTCTTCCAAGGCGACATGCAAACGAGCCCTGGACATCTCCAGCTCTTCTTTATCTTCTTCCGCCTGATTACGCAGTTCATCCATATCATGACGAATGGTTTCACCACGATGTTTCAAGTGCTCGGCACGGGCCTTTTTACCAGACAGCGTCGCTCGCAACTCCGCAAGTCCCCGGTTCACATCATTTAACTGTTGCTGAATATGTTCCTTCGATTGCTCTGCCTGCTGCAGTTGTTCACGACCCCCCGAGAGACTTACCGCAGAAGACTCAACCAGTTGACCCAGCTTCTCAATAGCGTCACCGAGCGTTCTAATCTCCTGCTCTCTGGCCAATACACCGGCGGTCTCATCTTCGCCACGACTCAAGCGAAGCCAATTACACCCCATCCAGATCCCATCTGGCGTAATCAGGGATTCACCGGGTTTGAGCATCGATCTTTTTGCATAGGCCTCGGTCACCCCAGATACAGTCTGCACACCACTCAGCAAACCTTCCAGCGGCCAGGGGGCCTTAATACGGTGTAGCAGCGCATCAGGACCGACTGTGGTGCCACTTTTCCCTGCTGTGGTATCAAAGAAGGTAAGACTCCCGTTCTCCAGTGTTTCAAGCACATTTTGCAGGTCATCCATGTTATTCGTACACACAGACTGCAGATGAAACCCAAGCACTGTCTCTACGGCTTGCTCCCAGCCCGATTCAACCTGAATATTCTGCGCCAGGCGGGACGCCTGTCCAAGACCCTGGGCATCCAGCCACTCGGTCACGCCTTGTTCTTGTTTGCCCAGTGCGGCCTGTTGTAATGCTTCCAGTGACGCAAAGCGCCCTCGCGAGGTCTGCAGATTGGCCCGCGCTTCATCAAGGCGGCTTCCGACCTCATGATTATTCTGGCGGATGGTTGTTATCCGTTCGGCTTCAGAGGCGAGTTGCTCTTGCAGGATTTCAGCCTGCTCTACGCGCTCTTGCTCCTCAGACTCCAGTTCAACGATACTCTCCAGTAATGGTTGGTCATTCAATCTTTCCAACTCTTCGTGGAATCGCTCCAGTCGTTTTTGAACCTGATTACTCTTCTCGTCCAGATGATTGATGCGGGTCCGTTCAACTTGCGCTGTCTGGGCCGGTTCTGCCGCTTGACGGTTGAACTGTTCCCACTCATTCTGCCAGGACTGCATGGCCTGTTCTGAATCTGCCAGCCGCTCCGCCGCGACCAGCTCGATTTCCCGCGCCTGCTCAAGCAGTGGCTCTTGTTCTTCCAGAGTGGCATTCAGCTCTTCAAGTCTGGCCTCATCGTGCTGACGATGATCGGTTGACTCCTGCCACGCCTGCTCAGTCTGATGCAAATCATGCTCAAACTGGGCACGACTGTCTTTGGCATACTGGATAGACTGTTCAAGACGCGCTATCTCGCTGCCCACGGCATAAAACCGTCCTTGAACCTCATTGAAATTATCATGGGCTTCAGCATGTCCCGCCCGATCACGCTCTATCTCAGATTCAAGCCGACGCTGTTTAGCAATCGCGGCCTCAAGATCTGTTTGCTTCTCCAGGATATCTTTGTCACGACGGGTGAGATCATCATCCATAGAGCGCCAACGCAATGCCAGAAGTTCCGCTTGCAATCGTCGCTCTTGTTCTTTGTACTCTTTATAACGCTCGGCAGTCGTGGCCTGACGCTGTAGGTGCTGAAGCTGTTTGGAGATCTCTTCACGCAGATCATTTAGACGATCCAGATTCTCCTTGGTGCGGCGTATCCGGTTTTCCGTGTCCCGGCGTCGCTCTTTATATTTAGAGATCCCCGCCGCCTCTTCAAGAAAAGCACGCAGGTCTTCAGGACGGGCCTCAATAAGTCGGGAAATCATACCCTGTTCAATAATCGAGTAACTGCGGGGACCGAGGCCTGTACCGAGAAACAGATCGGTGATATCGCGGCGCCGACAACGCACGCCATTCATTAGGTAATTTGACTGGCCATCCCTGGAAACCTGGCGCTTGACAGAAATCGTGCTGTACTGGGCATATTGACCTCCTGCCTTGCCATCACTGTTATCGAACACTAGTTCGATACTGGCCGTACCAACCGGCTTGCGACTGGTTGATCCGTTAAAGATAACATCGGCCATGGATTCGCCGCGTAGCATCTTGGCGGAGCTCTCGCCCATCACCCAGCGCACCGCATCAATTACGTTGGATTTTCCACAGCCGTTAGGCCCCACAATACCCACCAGATTGCTCGGTATGTGGACGGTGGTAGGATCAACAAAGGATTTGAATCCGGCCAGTTTGATTTTTTCTAAGCGCATAGGTCGGTAAGATACAGATAGGTTCACCCGGTTACAAGAGAACCAGGTCAGGTTATTTAACTTTAAATATGTTATTTATCTTATTGTTTAATATATATTTATTATCATAGTGAATAATAATTGAACAGCAACCTGAGATGCTTACTTCAGACAAGCTGCCATCTCCCGTATAATCGCCGAATTTCCTCCACAGATCGAGAACAATCGAACATGTCAAGTCAACCCAGCAAGTCACTGGAAACCTTCGATAATCCACAACCCGATCGCGATTACACGATCCGCATCGAAGTACCCGAATTTACCTGCCTCTGTCCCAAGACCGGCCAGCCCGATTTTGCAGAGCTGACCATTGAATACATCGCGGATCAACTCTGCGTCGAACTCAAATCGTTGAAGATGTATGCTTGGTCATTTCGCGACGAAGGCGCCTTCCATGAGGCCGTCACCAACCAGATTCTCAGTGACCTGGTATCCGCAACTCAACCGCGGTTTATGCGACTGACTGCCAACTTTAATGTCCGAGGTGGTATCTACACCAGTGTGGTAGCTGAGCATCGTGCTGAGAATTGGCAGCCGCCCATACCGGTTAACCTTCCCTAGCTAAAGATCAGCGCATAAGCAGTGGCTCCCATACAATTTGGAAGCCACCGCTTATCTCTACTCACTAACGCTCGTCGGCCAAACCACCAAATATCTCAATCAGATCTGTTATAAAGCGCTGTAGCTCCAAACTCATCAGGGAAAAATCCACATCAAAACGGGTTGCTGCATCCTCAGATTCTGCGGTAGCGGCCTCCTCAAGAATGATATCCAGGAACTTGAGCCGTTTGATAGAAAAATCATCTGAAAGCACAAACCCCAGACGCTCTCCCCATTCCAATGCCAATTTAACGACCTGCTTTCCAGCCTCTAAATGAGTGCGAATCTCATCGCCCTCAAGATCCTGGCGGCGACAACGGATAATGCCACCTTCCTCGACAGTATCCCGCAACTCACACTCATCCTGAATCTGAAAAGCTGCTGAAGATTCTGTGCCGCTTACCCAGGCAGTCATCAATGAGGCGGGTGACAGGTTGACTTCAAAGGGTTTGGCCGGGAGTGTACCAAGCGTTTCGCGTAATAAACTAACCAGCTCTTCGGCCTTTTTACTGCTTGCCGCATCAACCACCAGCCACTGATTTTGCGTATCAATGTACGCATAGATGCGGGAAGATTTTATGAATGCACGCGGCAACAGATCAAGCATCAATTCATCTTTTAACTCATCTTGTTCTTTGCGCCGGACCTTACGCGCTTCCGACTCCTCTATCTCTGCGACTTTATCCGCCAGCAGCTCACGCACCACTGCCGCAGGCAATACACGCTCTTCCCTTCTCGCGCAGACCATGATGCAACTACCAGAAGCATGTGTCAGTAACTCCGCGCCGCGCCCGAGGGGTGGTTGCCAGCCGAGTGATGAGAGTTCCAGCGTGCCACAACCTTTTGCGGTTCGCTCTAGAAGCCGCTCGTGCAGTGCTTCTGGATCATATTGGAAGGGCGTGAGAAGTTTGAATAGGTAGAGATTTTTAAACCACATGCAGAAAGAGTCTCGGGATAAAAGTACCGCATTATCCCGGAACCATCAGATCGTATCCAGCGCTAATCCTGATCTGTTTAGTGAAGTTGCCTTATGGAACCGACGATGACGGATGTTGACAACATCACAATCAAGCGATCTCCCTCATGCGTACAGGCTGGCGCTTCCCGCCCCACTGTCCAGGCCTTGCTTCAAACAGACCGGCACAAGGTTCACCGCACTGATCACAACACCCATCCTCGGTAAGATGCCATACGCCCAGCTCATACCAATCCCGTTCGATGAGTAACTGATTGCAGGAGTGGCACCAGGTACTCCCACCGATGCCGTCATGTACGTTCCCGGTGTAGGCATACCTGATCCCATTTTCCATTGCCACTGTTCGTGCCCGACTCAGCGTTGCAGGTGGCGTTGGAGGATGATCACGCATCTTCCAATCAGGGTGGAAAGCCGTGAAATGCATTGGCACATCTGGCCCCAGATTGGCAACGACCCAACGGGTCATCTTATCCAACTCCTGATCGGAGTCATTTTCTCCAGGGATCAACAATGTCGTCAGCTCAAACCAAACCCCTGTCTTCTCCTTGAGATAGACCAGCGTATCCAGCACGGGCTTTAAATGGGCCCCAGTCAGTTTATGGTAAAAGTCATCATCAAAGGATTTGAGATCAACATTCGCTGCATCAATGTGCTTAAAAAACTCGACTCTGGGTTTGGGTGATATATAACCTGCGGTCACCGCTACCGTCTTGATTCCCAGCTCATGGCAGGCAATGGCCGTATCAACGGCATATTCATGAAAAATAACCGGGTCATTATAAGTAAAGGCAACACTTTTACACGCTAGCTGTGCCGCCACCTGGGCGATTTTTTTTGGTGACGCATCATCAGCCAGCGTATCCATTTCCCGTGATTTACTCATATCCCAATTCTGACAAAAGCGGCAACTTAGATTGCAACCAGCGGTACCAAATGAGAGTACCGGGGTACCGGGCAGAAAATGATTAAGGGGCTTTTTCTCTATTGGATCGACGCAAAAGCCGCTGGAACGCCCGTAAGTTGTGAGTACAATTTCACCATCATGACAGGCTCTGACGAAGCAAAGCCCCTGTTGACCCTCCTTAAGTCGACACTCCCGGGGGCAGAGGTCACACTGAACACGTCCATCTTCCAAACGATGCCAGTATTGGGTAGGGTAATAATTAATGGATGCATTCATTTTATTGGCCATTTAATGCGTATATCCTAAACTTAATTATAGACCCCTATGACGCATTGAGCGCAGAATCGCAGCCACGGATGATGAATTATGCAGACAATCAAAACACCAGCGGTCGCTGGACTATTTTATCCCGCTGACCCGGCATTACTGCATCAGGATATACAGCACTTCCTAACCAGTGCGCACAGAGCAACCACCTCACACCCAAAGGCACTGATTGCTCCGCATGCAGGCTATGTCTACTCTGGCCCCATCGCGGGCAGCGCTTATGCCAGTCTGGATGCAACAAGCAGAGATAAAATTAACCGGGTTATCATCCTGGCCCCGGCACACCGAGTCGCCTTTCGTGGCATTGCCTACAGTTCAGCCACCCATTTTCAGACACCTCTCGGACTCATTCCAGTCAACTTATCCGCTTTATCCCTGATTACTGATCTACCAATGGTTACGAAAAATAATGAGGCCTTTCAGGATGAGCACAGCATAGAAGTTCACCTCCCCTTCTTGCAGGAGATACTCGATGAATTCAGTATTGTTCCCTTGCTGGTCGGCGAGGCATCGGCGGAACAAGTAGCCACTGTGCTTGAACAACTCTGGGGCGGTTCAGAAACGCTTGTGGTAATCAGTTCGGATCTTAGCCACTATCTCGATTACGAATCCGCAAGGAAAATGGACCAGGATACTTCACAGGCCATTGAAACCCTGCAGCCTGGGGCATTGACCTATCACAGTGCGTGCGGAAGAACACCAATCAGCGGATTACTGTTATGCGCAAAGCGATACGGTTTAAACGTAAACACCTTGGATCTGCGCAATTCAGGCGATACCGCGGGTTCACATGACCGGGTTGTTGGATACGGTGCCTATGCCTTCTCCTGATCAAAAAATCGATGCGCTTAGCGCCCAAGACCGTTCAACCCTGATTGATCTCGCCCGGGCATCAATACGTCATGGACTTGATTCTCATCAGCCACTCGCGGTACCGGTTAACGACTACCCTGAATCACTCAGAGTGATACGCGCTTCTTTCGTAACGCTAAACATAGAGAATCGATTGCGTGGTTGTATTGGACATTTAGAGGCCATCCAGCCCCTTGTGAAAGATGTGGCCGAAAATGCCTTCGCGGCAGCATTTCAAGACCCTCGATTCCCGCCATTAAAGGCAGACGAATTACCCCGACTTGAGATCCACCTCTCCTTGCTCACACCCGCACAGCCACTGACATTCAATACCGAAGAAGAGCTGCTGAGTTTACTCACGCCAGGGAAAGATGGTTTGATCCTGGAAGAGGGATACCATCGGGGAACGTTTCTTCCATCCGTATGGGAACAACTCCCACAACCAAAGAACTTTCTAAGACAACTTAAGATTAAGGCCGGTCTATCCCCGCTTTACTGGTCTGATAGCCTGCGAGTCTCAAGATACACCACAGAATCGTTTAGCTAATTCATCCAGAAAAGAAGGCTATTTCTTTACCCTGCAACTCCCTACTGAACCTGGAAGACAAACTGAACCATCCAGCCAGATAGTGTTTTCAAGATTAACCTGTTCCAATTTGGCGCCACCCAGATTAGCCCCCGTCAGATCAGCAAAACTAAGATCGGCCCCCGTCAAATCGGCATAGGAGAGATCACTCCCCCTCAGTGTTGCTCCCTTTAGTGCCGCCCTTTTTAATTCGGCATAACTGAGATCAGTTCCTGATAAATCGACATATTTCAGATCGCTGTCATTTAACTTACTAGCGGTCATTTTGGCGCGGCGGATGGCCCCATTATTAAGCAGAACACCATCGAGATCTGCCGCATCCAGCTGTATCCCATCCAATTTACAGTTACGCCAATTAACACCCGGCATCGGTTTGGCATCGCAATCCGGGTCCGCCAACGTCTGCGGGGCACCTAAATAGAAACCAAACCCTATAACTGCAGTCACCATCGCGGCAACGACGCTCATACCAACGATAGGAAATGGCTTTTGCTGCCGCCGCTCCAGTAAATCGGTTTTTGCCTCTCGGTGTTGCTGGATAATCTCCAGTTCAGCTTGCCTTCGCTCCCCTTTGCGGCGTTTTTTAAAGGCTTCATCATCAGAACCCGCTCTGCGTTCTCGGCCATTTCGTTCATCTTCACGCATTCTGGAAGAGATTAACTCCTCTTCTGAGCCCTCTTCAATGGCCTTGCGTACTTCAGGGGGGATAACGTCTGGTACCTCTGCGACGGAGCGCCAAGATTCCTGATCACAACTCACTTCATCTTGCATGCGCACTCTACCCAGCAGGACAAAACGCCTCACTGTGCCACAGGGATAGGGGCCTTTAACCTGATTATCACGCCGAATAAACCAGAGTTTTTGTTTTGATTTTTCGTGCTCGTTCTCTTCCATTAAGTAACTCTATGCGTCGACTCATGTCCCCTCAGTACGGGAACTTGGAAAAACCCTGATTAAACTATCGACCAACTGGCCGATAAACTAAAATAACATCAAATCTTAATGTATAACATTACCATGCAAATCACGGACCCATTCAACAATCCTCGCCTGTTCATTGAGCAGACTCGGAGTGAAACGCTCAACCAGCTGCGTTCTGGACAGACCGTAACTGCGCAGGTGATAAAACCGGCGACTAATGGTGTGGCACAAATTGATATCGGCGGCATAAAATTGCCGGTACAGACGGGTGTGAAGCTTGAAATTGGCCAACAGCTTGCGCTGAATGTTATTAAAGGAGGGAAAGCACCAGAACTGCAACTCATCCGAAACACCACACCAGAGGCCATTCAGGCACTGACACTCAAACGTATCCTTCCGCAACAACTACCCATTCATCAGCTACTGGATACGCTAAAAACGTTAAGTGAATCACTGCCTATCGCGAGAGATGCCGCTATCACGAAAGAGAATATGATCGTTACGCTGGTCCGGCAACTCTTACAACTTTCAGGCAGTGCGGGCACCCAGCCAACCATGCCACAGCAAGCTGGACATAGCCCATCTAAAATAAACCTGCAGAACCTGATGACTGCTCTACAAAATGCCACTAACCAGCCAACAACAAAAAATGGAAATAACCATTTAAATCAACTGGCCAGTCAAATCAGTCAAGTTGTAAACAATACGCTTCCGGGAAATAGCCCAATTACTGCAGCCACCATACATCAGGCATTTCAGCAGTCGGGACTGTTTCTTGAATCACGCTTAATGGGGAACAACCCACTCGGTACCGATTTTAAGGCGAGCCTTTTAAAACTCATCGCCGAACTCCAGACCCTGGCCACTGCAAATCCAGTCATAACTGATTCGGCGATTATAAAAGCAGCTGACACGGCGACCACACTTCAATTATTGGCTGCACGGATCTTTTCTGAGTTGCAACAGTTGACAGAAGGAACATTGGCTCGCGTGCAGATGCATCAACTTGCATCGCTTCCGCAGGAAGAGAGTAACCTCAGGCAAGTTTGGCAGTTTGAATTACCTGTGCCTCATGCTGATGGGCATGACGATTTTTTTATTCAACTTGAAAAAGAGGATAATCAGGCAGACTCATCAGAGGTGCGGTGGTCGGTAACACTTAATTTTGACATTCCTCCTGCAGGGCCCATCAGCGCAAAACTCAATCTAGCGGGTGATGTCATCTCCAGCCATTTCACGGCAGAACGAGCGGAAGGTGTCAGCCGTCTTGAACAGACTCTACCAAAGTTGAGTGCGGCATTTGAAAAAGCCGGTCTCATTGTAGGCAGGCTCTCTGCACATCAAGGTAAAACAATAAAAATTCACGAGCCACCCCCTCAACCCTTTCCACTGCTGGATGAGAAGGCATGAACGAAACCTATGACCAAACACCGGAGGTTGCGGTAGCACTGCTCTATGATGGAGATAATGCGCCACGTATCACTGCGAAGGGTGAAGGAAAAATCGCAGAGCAGATCTTCAAGATTGCTAAAGAACACGGCGTACCGCTGGAGAATGATCCCCAGCTTGCCGCAATTCTGTCGCAGATACCCTTGGGTGATGAAATTCCGGAGACGCTGTACCGCGCTATCGCTGAAGTGATTGCTTTCGCCTACCTGGTTTCAGGAAAACGCCCGCCCGGTTTCCGTGAAAAGAAATCGTAACGGTTACTTATTTCCCGGTCCACGCTGACTGCGATCATCCATCTCATTCTGTTCACGCTTCTCCATCGCCTTCAGTTCAGCAGACTTGAAACGGTCCATCACCTTACCTAACGCCTGGGTCCTAACCCGCTTCTCTTGCCACTGCTCTTTCCGGGAGACGCATTCGCTCTTACTTGCAAGCACCACCTTTTCCTGCTCTTTGATTGCGCTATCCAACTTTTCAAGAAACACACGATATTCCTGCATCTGATTCGCTGCCATACCTTGTCGAGCAGTCGCTTCAAATCGCTCCAGATACTCCTTATGGTACCGCTTCAGATCTTCCAGCTTGGCTTCCTGATCACGCATTTTTTTCTGTGTGTCACCTAAAACACGGGCAGCATCATTCTCCCGCGACTCAGCGACACGCTTAACCGGGTGAAGTCTCTTTGAGGGAACCATACTTCATCTCCTCCCATTCAAGCCGTTGATACGGCTTATTCGTATTTCAAAAAGGTCACAAGAACAACTCATCCAGCTCAGCCAGACTTTCTTCCTGCGAAACTGGAGTATTCATATCCTGACGCAGAAAACGTTCCAGTTCAGGAATGGCCTGTATAGCGGCATCAATGCGTTCATCATTGCCGGGTTCATAGGCACCAACGTTTATCAGATCCTGATTTTGTCTGTATAGAGAGTATAGTTGCTTAAAGGCCCGCGCAGATTCCTGATGCTCTTTACTGGTAATATCATTCATGGCTCGACTGATCGAGGCTTCGATATCAATTGCGGGATAATGCCCACTCTCTGCCAACCGACGAGAGAGCACAATATGCCCATCAAGGATCGCCCTGGCCGCATCTGCTATGGGATCATTTTGATCATCACCTTCAGCTAACACAGTATAAAAAGCGGTAATCGAACCACCCCCTTTATCACCATTTCCAGCACGCTCAACCAGCTGGGGTAACTTTGCGAATACAGAAGGCGGGTAGCCTTTGGTTGCAGGCGGTTCATTAATGGCCAGTGCAATCTCACGCTGTGCTTGGGCAAATCGGGTCAGGGAATCCATCAGCAGCAGAACATGCTTACCCTGATCACGGAAATGCTCCGCAATGCTGGTCGCCAACATTGCGCCATGCATGCGCCTCAAGGGTGTATTATCGGCAGGTACAGCAACGACTACGGCACGCGCCATACCCTCTTCACCCAAGCTATTTTCAACAAACTCTTTCACTTCTCGACCACGCTCTCCGATCAAACCCACGACGGTAATATCGGCATCGGTATAGCGGGTCATCATGCCCAACAGCACACTCTTTCCGACACCGGAACCTGCAAACAGGCCCAAGCGCTGTCCACGTCCCACCGTCAGCAGCGCATTAATCGCGCGTACACCGACATCCAGGGGTTTTCGAATGGGAGTTCTCGTGAGGGGATTAAAGACTTTGCCTGTGAGTGGACGTCGCTCAATAGCATGCAGTCGTCCTTTACCATCCAACGGCCGGCCGGCACCATCTAAAACTCTTCCCAGCAGGTGATCGCCTACGATCGCTTCACAGACGCGACCTGTCGGCACCACCCTGGCATCCTGTTCCAGTCCCCTGATATCGCCCGTAGGCATTAAATAGAGACTCTCACCGGCAAAACCGACAACTTCAGACTCAATGCGTTCACCCGTGCTGCTGATCACATCGCACTGCCCACCAATGGCAGCACGGCACCCCACGGCCTCAAGCGTTAGACCAATCATTCGCGTGATCTTGCCTTCTACAACCAAACCGCGACTCTCGCCTACACGCTGGTGACACTGTTTAAGACGTTCTGTCCAAATGCCGGCCCGATCAGACTGTGGGATGCCCATCAGCCCTCACCCCGCTCACTGGCATCGTCATCCCGCTCACCACCCATGATGCGTGTAATCATGGCCGCCAGACGGGACTCGAGGGTGGCATCGATTTGTGAAGTTTCGGTAATAACACGACAGCCACCCCGCGCAAGTACAGGGTCCTCGATAATTTTCCAGCCTTGCTCTTTGTCGCTCATATCATAGATGGTGCGGACCAACTGAGCATCCTCTGGATGCAGATGAACCCTGATATTGCGGGACGATACAGGAAGTATTGAGAGTGATTCACGAACGATGCCGATAATATGACTGGGTTCCATCCTGATCTCACGACGAACCAATTGTCGGACCATGGAAATAACCAACTCTACCAGTTCCCGCTCTACCTGTTCGTCAAGTTGTTTGAGTGGCGTATCAAGCGTCGACATCAACGACTCTACTTGACCAATCAGTCCATCAATTTTCATCTGACCCTGGGTCAATGACTCCTTATGCCCGTAGGAGAAACCCTCTTTTTTTCCCAGCGCAAAGCCTTCGTCATAGGCCTCTTTTTGCAATTGCTCAAGTTGCTCCGCAGTCAGCATACTTCCGGACGCATGCTTTTTAACGGCCCCCTTTTCTACCGTGCTACCCATGCTGGGTGGAACCCACTGCTGGGCATCACCGGTAGACGAGCCAGAAAGCACCTTAGACGAACTCTTCTCCACCGCCACCTCCAAGCATTATTTCGCCGGCATCCGCTAAACGACGCGCCACTGTCAGGATCTCTTTCTGGGCCGCCTCGACATCACTCAAGCGTACTGGAGGTGCTGCCTCGAGATCGTCCCGAAGCATCTCGGCTGCTCGCTTGGACATATTTTTAAAGATCTTCTCTTTGAGACCTTCATCGGCACCACGCAATGCCAAGAGTAACTGATCTGAGGCCACTTCACGCAACAGCGTCTGAATACCTCGATCATCAACATCAATCAGATTATCAAAGACAAACATATTATCCTGGATGTCTTGAGCAATCTCTTGATCGATGCTCATAACATGTTCCATGATATTACTTTCAATACTGCCCTCAATCAGATTGAGGATATTGGCTGCCGTCTTGATGCCACCAAGACCTGAAGACTTCACATTGGTTGCACCCGAGAACTGTTTTTCCAGGATCTCGTCCAACTCTTGCAGGGCGGCAGGCTGGATACCATCTAAAGTCGAAATGCGCATGATGATATCGGGCCTGACCCGCTCCGGAAATTCAGATAACACCTCAGCAGCTTGGTCGGAATCCAGAAAAGAGAGCACGATAGCGATAATCTGCGGATGCTCAAGTCGAATCAATTCGGCCACAGAGCGAGGGTCCATCCACTTAAGTTGCTCAAGCCCCTTACTATTTCGACCCAGCAAGATACGATCGATGACGCCACCCGCCTTATCCTTACCCAAGGCGTTGGTCAGTACATTGCGGATATACTCATCCGAGTCGATACCTAGCGAGGTTTCATTTCGCAGAGTATCCACGAATGAGTGCATGACTGTTTCCATTTGGCTGGTACTAACCTTATGCATGTTAGCCATCGCCAGGCCCAACTCCTGAACCTCTTTTGGACCCATGTGGGCCAAAATTGAAGCAGCATCCTTTTCGCCCAAAGCAAGCATCAATATCGCCGCCCGCTCAACCCCGGATATCTTTTTTGTCTCTTCACCCTGCATTATCAGACACCCAGCTTCGTATTACCTGCGCTACGCGTTTAGGATCATCCTGTACCATCTGACGCGCTGCCTCTAATGTATTCTCATATCGCTCTGGGCCGGGGAGCATCATAGAATCATCAGACCCATCCAAAGAGTCACCGCCACCCGTACCGGATGCGCCACCGGTTGCCCCGCCCTGTGCCTCAGCAAGTTGATGCATTACCGGAGGCTCTATCAATTTTTTCATGGTTGGACGCAAAACAAATAAGATCAGTATCAGTACAAGTATGACACCTCCAGCCTGTTTCGCTACATCCCATACCCAAGGCTGTTGCCAAATAGCCAGTTCTGGGAGTGGTTGTGGTTGTTCCGGTGCCATAAATGCTGAATTAATCACCTCAACACTGTCACCCCGCTGGGCATTAAATCCTATGCTCTCTCTTACCAGACGGGTAATACGACTGATCTCTTCGGGTGTCCGTTCTATTCGCGTGGTCGTGCCGTCATCTCCAAGCGTCACAAGATCATCAACAACCACGGCCACAGAAAGGCGTCGCAGCTTATTACTGGAGAGTCGGGTATGGCTGATCGTCTTATCCAACTCATAGTTTCGTGTCGAGCGTTTACTACTGTTGAGTGGAGACCCTGTTGTGCCTTCCGCTTCTGCACCCGCGGCTACTTCAGGTGCATTGCCTGCTGCCGGTGGCTGGTTACTGAGTGCGCCTGGCACACCCTGTACCGATGAGAGTCGACTCAGCTGCTCATTCGTTTGCTCACTTCGTAGTGCGGGCAGATCCGGGTTAAAACGTTCTGAAGTCTGCTCTGTAACTGTAAAATCAACTTCTGCAGAGACTTGGGCACGTACCCGATCAGCACCTAAGATCGGCGCCAAAATCTCTTCCACTCTATCACGGTAGTGATTTTCGAGTTCTTTAGTGTATTCAAATTGGGAGGAGGTGAGCATCATCTGACGTGAATCCATCTCGCCACTCAACAGATTTCCCTTGTGATCTACAACCGTAATCCTTCCAGAATCAAGCTCCGGCACACTGGATGCCACAAGATGAACAATGGCAGCCACCTGCCCTTTATCCAGTACGCGGCCGGAATAGAGTTTTAGTACGACAGAAGCACTTGGGTTGTTATTTTTTCTGACAAAAACCGATTTTTTTGGTGTAGCCAAATGTACTCTGGCCGACTCAATATTTGATAAGGTACCGATTGTCCGCGCCAATTCACCTTCCAGTGCACGATGAAACCGGGCCGCCTCCAGTGCACGGCTGGTACCAAAGCCCGTTTCCTGTTGCAGAATTTCAAACCCAAGGCTGTCACTATGCGGCAAACCCTGACCGGCAAGTTTCATCCGCGCCTCTTGCACCTTACCGCTGTCCACCATGACCGCGCCCGTCGACTGATTGACCTTGTAGGGGATGCCACTCTGCTCCAATGCAGCCACCACCTCAGAGGCATCTTTCTGTGCCAGATTGCCATACAAAAGACTGTAATTCGGCGTCTGAGACCAGAGCACCACTGCAATTCCGAGTGCAACACTGGCCGCAATACCCACCATTACACCCAATTGTCGGACGACTGGATTTTGCCCCAGACCTACTTGCGGGAATGTTTGAGTCAAGGCTGTCTCTTCATTGGCCACGATTATTACCTATAATTATCGATAATTTACATTATATTTATAATATTACTTATTGATATATAATATTATATTGGCATATTCATTACTTCTTTATAAGCGTCAACCAGTTTATTCCTGACCTGCACCATCGCCTCAAATGAGAGGCTGGATTTCTGCACGGCAACCATTACTTCCGCCAGATTGACGTCCTCACTACCCAGCTCAAAAGCCTGCTTGAGTGCTCCAGCTTGCTGTTGTGTTTCATTCACCTGATTGATCGACTCAGTCAACAGTGCGCCAAAATTAACCTCGGAAGGATTTTCAACAGGCTTCGGCGCTGAGGCTGCCTGTGCAGACATCACCCGCATCTGCGCCATAATCTGGTCAATATTCGTGGTTGTCATAATTCCCATTCCGTGTATCTATAATTTGGTTATCGGGTATGCAGAATCCGCACCAATCTCATCCAGGTATGGCTACACCCGCATCCCGCAGGCGGGCAATTTTGTAGCGCAGTGTCCGCTGGCTAATACCCAGGCGTTCTGCCACCTCTTTTCGACTGGTTCTGTCGTTACTCAGCGCATCCAGAATCATTTTTTCTTCAACCGATCGCAAGTCTTCACTCAGACAGCCTTTTGAAGCGCCTTCAGCAATCTCTTTTGACGGTGCCTGAGGAACGGGCATATCCATCTCAAAACAGAGGGAATCCGGTGAGATCTCAGATCCATCGCAGAGAATGAGTCCCCGCTGCATCACGTTATCCAACTCGCGCACGTTGCCAGGCCATTTATGATCCAACAACTTCTGTTCGGCCGCTTGTGAAAGCTGGGGTTCAGCTATTTGCTGACTTTGGCAGATCCTTCTCAATAGAAACTGTGCCAACGGCAAAATGTCTCTGGGACGTTCTCTGAGAGGAGGAAGATGCAGGGGAAAAACACTCAGGCGATAAAACAGGTCTTCGCGAAAACGACCTGCAGCAACCTCCTCCCGTAAGTTCCTATTCGTCGTCGCCAAAATTCTGACATTCAAAGGGATGACCTTACGACCACCCAACCTTTCAACTTCCTTCTCCTGTAGAACGCGTAACAACTTGGCCTGTAGAGGCAGACTCATTTCAGAGACTTCATCCAGCAGCAAAGTACCTTCTTGAGCCTGTTCAAATTTCCCCGGGGCAGAATTATAGGCTCCAGTGTAAGCACCTTTTTCATACCCAAATAACATCGCCTCCAGCATATTGTCCGGTATAGCCGCACAATTAATAGCCACAAAGGGACCATCAGCACAGTTTGACTGGCGATGGATATAACGGGCAAAGACCTCTTTACCTGTACCACTCTCCCCACCAATACAGACCGTAGCCTGACTCTTGGCTACTCGCCCGGCAAGGTTTACCAACTCACGGGTCCTTAAATCATCCGCAATGACTTGGTCATCCACAGGTTCAGCATGCTGGATGCACTGTTTGACTTTCTCTATTAAGAGCGATGGTTCAAACGGTTTGGCAAGATAATCTGTTGCCCCCTGGCGCATCGCTGATACCGCTTTCTCTATATTGCCAAATGCCGTCATCATCAAAACAGGCAGCGTTGGATAACGGGATTTAATCCTGGCCAGTAACTCATGCCCATCCATCGGCTGCATCTGCACATCGCTGACAACCAAGCCCACTGATTTGTTCTCAAGCACTTTCAGTGCACTCTTACCATCAACAGCTGATGCTACCGTATAGCCTGACAACTCCAGTGTGTCGCAGAGCGCCTCACGCAGGGTCTTATCATCTTCAACGATTAAAACGGTTGCATGACTCATGCAGAACTCCTTACAACAGATGTGTATTCGCTGTCTTGCAAGACAGTCGCAGCAACAGGTGCCTGCACTGACAACTCAGAAAACAGCGGCAAGACAATGGAAAAACGGGCGCCTGTTCCAGGCGCACTCTCGACAGTCACTTTTCCGTGATGTGCCAGTACAACCGCCTGAACAACGGCTAGACCAAGCCCGGTTCCATTTGATCGAGTGGTATAGAAGGGGTCAAAAATTTGCTGCTGGTGCTCTTCGGAAATACCTGGGCCATTATCACTAAATGTGATCGTCAGGAGATCATTCTCACGCTTTAGAGTGATCTGCAAATAGATAGGACCCTGCTGTTGAATCGCATTGACTGCAATGTTGATCATCGCACCCAATAGTGCATCTTGATTACCGCTGATAAAGAGCATTTCAGCGGACTTAACTGAGATATTCAGTGTGGCATCATTTTCCTGACAAAGCGGTTCCACGGCCTGCCGGAGATCATCTATCAACCCTTGGATGCTTATTTTGGCCAGCTCAAACTTCCCACCCTTTGCAAAGGCCAGCATATCGTTTATCTGACTTTCGATATGACGAAGCCGCTCCAGACAGCGTTGTGAAAAACGCTCACGCTGTTGAAGCGTAAGATCTTCGCGTGATAACAGTGTGGTATCGATGAGGGCTGAACTGAGGGGTGTTCTGATCTGATGCGCGAGCTGGGCTGACATTTCACCCATCACGCTTAACCGCTTTCTGCGAGCAATGCGCTCCTGCAGTTGTCGTGTTTCTGTCACATCAAGCAGTAGAATAATATGACCGGAATCCGGCTCAAGAGAACGCTGGGTCAAGGTGACGAGGCGATCTGTCACAAGCCACTGCTCACTCTCTTGCTGTCCCGGACGAAAACAGTGTTGGTAAAGGGTATGCCAGGCGACCCCCAGCCTAATTCCAGGCAGTAACTCCTCTGCGGCCGGATTGAGCTGGCTTACCACGCCCTGTCCATCGAGGACTACTACTGCAGCGGGAAGGGTTTCCAGGAGCCGGGTCAAGCGATTGGCAAGCGACTCTTTTTCTGCCAGCTGTTTTAATCGTTCGCTACGGGCCGCTGACAACTCAGAGGTCAGGCATGCTACCTGCGCCTGCAACTGATGGTAAGAATCAACGAGCTGGCCAGATACCTGGTTAAAAACCTGAAAGGCATCTTCGAGCTGTTCGCGCTTAACCGTATTCTGTTGAGCCATCGACATGTTCCGTTATTTGACGCTTCCGGGGCTGAAATTGACCCTTTACAATCAGTAAACAAAAAACATGCCAAATTATTATTTCCTTTTTATACAGTTAGTTATGATGACTATAAAAACGCTCGTCAAATTCCCGTCGCTTCATGTGTGCGCTGAAGTCCGAATTTCCTCAGCTTTTCAACTAATGTGGTTCGCCGCATATTGAGTCGCTTGGCAGCATGGGCAACTACCCCATCTGATTCATCCAGTGCCTGACGAATCAAGCTCAACTCAAGATTATTTAAGTGCGTTTTAAGATCAATGCCTTCATTGGGCAATCTCGGTACACTCTCAACCACACCAGGCTCATCACCCGACACCGTAACACTGGGAAGATCACCCGTCGGCTCAAGTGAAATCATCCCCATCCTGAACTTTTCTGGCAGATCTTTGACATCCACCACACCAAAAGGATAGAGAATTGCCAGGCGCTCAATCAAATTCGCCAGTTCTCGAACATTTCCCGGCCACTTGAACTGGCTAAGTGCCATAACCGCCGCAGGCGTCAGGCGTACTGATCCGCGCTTCTCCTTCTCAATCCTGGAAATCAGATCATTCACCAGAACGGGTATATCATCCCGCCTCTCGCGTAAGGGCGGCATTTCAATAGGAAAAACATTGAGTCGATAATAGAGATCTTCGCGAAACTTATCGTCCTTTATAGCCTCTTCCAGATTGCGATGGGTCGCTGCAATAATGCGGACGTTACACTGTATGGTCTTGTTGCTGCCCACCCGTTCAAAAGAGCGTTCTTGAAGTACCCGTAGCAACTTGACCTGCATGGGCATACTCATATCCCCAATTTCATCCAAGAACAGCGTACCACCATCGGCCATCTCGAACCGTCCCTGCCGAGCGCTGATCGCACCGGTAAAGGCCCCCTTTTCATGTCCGAAGAGTTCGCTCTCCAAAAGATCAGCGGGAATGGCACCGCAGTTAACCGGGACGAAAGGCCGGCCTCTCCGTGATGAGTTATAGTGCAACTTTCTGGCGACCACTTCTTTACCTGTGCCAGATTCACCCAGCACCAGCACCGTGGCATCAGTATCCGCCACTTGCTCAATCATTCTATTAATCTGTTTCGTGGCGCGACTGTTGCCAGATAAACTGCGGAAAAGCTCGAGTGGCCGATGCCCCCCACTGGGGTTTCGATTATTCTCTTGAAAAATCTGTGCTTTATTCAGCAACCCAATCAATTCTTCATAATGGGTTGGCATCGACAATGAGCCAATGAACGGGGGTTCACTCTGCGCCAATGCAGGCTGATCATTATTCACAACCAACTGAAATAGTGCTGGCGTACTCGCTGATTTACGGACAATATCAACAACTGCGCTCTTGATCTCCTGATTCAGATCGGGACTCAACATGACCGAGAGACATTGATCAACTTTTCGCTCTTCCAGACGTGATTTCAGATCATCCTGCGCATCAACCGTCTCCAGCTCGTAATCGATAAACTGGAAAATATGCTTAAAATAATCTATTCGTTCTGGATTATTATCAAATAGAAAGACACAGCCGTTGTTCAACATTCTTATGGCCTCTAGCAGGTTAACTTCGAAAACGCTCTCCATGACAATCGTCGAACCCGCTGTTTTAGATAAATACCACTTGATGCAAGGAGTTAACCAGCTTATTAAAGGATTGTCAAAATTTTGTCGTACGACAATCTTGTGGCATGAGGTGCCTTTGAATGAATGAATTATGATTATTTCACAGTAAACTACAGTCTATACTTGCTTAACTAGACAAAGACATAATCCTATCCGTATGTTTTTTATAAATAAATAATTCATTCACTCTGCATCCATACGCTTCAATGCTTTCTGTTGAGCAATAAAACGACGGTGCTGACGAAACACAAATTTTCCGAGTAAATCCATCACTTGCTCATCTAAACCAATAAACTCGGCTTCCACCTCAGTTCGGCCATGGCGCTGATGAACCGCTGTGACCTGCACGAGTAATTTGAGCGGCTGTGTCAGGTCGGCATCAATATAGAGGCTCAGCCAAAGCCTTTGGTTATTACCGGGAAGTGGATTGGTCAATACAGACCAGGAAATTCCCTCACTCCACAGCACGACATCAGCCTCCACAGAGGCTTGGCTCTGTTGCTGAAGAAACTGGGAGACCATGTCCAATAACAGATCAAGCTTGGCCTCCACACGCATCAAGTCACTTGTCTCTTCACTCAAATCCCGATGAGACTCTTGCGACAGTAAAAGTGCCTTCAGCAGTCTTGCATTACGCTCATTCAGATTCGTCAGATCTGCCGACACGGTATTACTGGCATCACACCAGGCGATCATCATTTTCCCCTGATACGACACCCCACTGGACCTCTCTCTCACAACACTCTCCCCCTAGCCGTAATAATCTAAGCGTATCACCATCTCACTGGCTGGTCTGCTGTACTGGCTGACAGGCCTATATCGACATTACTTGTGGATTTATCGATACACTGTCTTGACATCACAAAACAGTCAGCATAGAAATAGAACTCAATTTATAAAGTAGAAGGTCCAACTTTTGAGTGACATTTCAACCGGTATGCTGTTCGGCATACTTACCTTTCTGATCCTGCTGTCAGCTTTTTTTTCCGGGTCAGAAACTGCCTTGATGACGCTCAATCGCTATCGCTTGCGCCACTTGGCCAAGATCGGCCATACAGGTGCGGTCAAAGCCAGTCGACTTCTGGAGCGTCCCGATCGGCTAATCGGTCTGATTTTGCTCGGTAATAACTTCGTCAATATTATGGCCTCGTCTCTGGCCACGGTCATCGCACTCCGCTTAGGAGGTGAGGCGGCAATAGCGGTCGCAGCGTTCCTGCTGACATTGGTTATCCTTATCTTTGCTGAAGTCGCACCAAAAACGCTCGCCGCCGTAAAACCCGAACAACTGGCTTTCCCTGCGGCATTCGTCTACACCCCCTTACTAAAACTGTTGTACCCAATGGTCTGGGTGGTGAACAGCATAGCAAACTATATTCTGCGCCTGCTGCATGTATCCCCGGAGGATATGGAGGGTGATCCGTTGAGCAAAGAGGAACTTAGAACGGTCGTCATTGAAGCCGGCGCGATGATTCCAAAACGCCACCAGAAGATGCTACTGAGCATCCTTGACCTGGAAAAACTGGCTGTTGAAGATATCATGATCCCCCGTAATGAGGTGGATGGCATTGATTTAGAAGAGCCCATTGAGGAGATCATCAAAGAGTTACAAAACAGCGCCTATACACGCCTACCCGTGTTTGATGGCAGTATTGATAACATCATCGGCACGATCCATGTGCGAAAGGCCATGCATGCACTCACTCATGGGGAACTCACCCATGTGGTGATCCGAGAGATCTGTGACCCACCCTACTTTATTCCTGAAGGGACACCGCTTAATCGTCAATTAATCAACTTTCAGCGAAAAAAACAGCGCATCGGCATGATTGTTGATGAGTATGGTGATCTGCTCGGCCTAGTCACCCTGGTTGACCTGCTAGAAGAGATCGTTGGCGAGTTTAGTACGGATCCTGCGGATAGCGTTCTCGACGTCCAACCTCAGGAAGACGGTAGTTTTCTAGTATCAGGCAGTGCCAATATTAAAGATCTTGTTCGAACCTATCACTGGGACCTGCCCCTTGACGGTCCCCGCACAATCAGTGGCCTCATCATCGAGTATATGGAAACCATCCCTGAACCAGGGACGAGTCTATTGCTCGCCGGCTATCCAGTTGAAATACTCCAGATTAAGGATAATATGGTACGCATGGTTAGAATCCAGTCGACAAGGCATTTGCCTGAGCACTAACTCGACCCGAGACGTTAATTGGCTCACAATTTCCACGACTTGTTCACTGCATTCACCCCCAGCAGGTATCTTGCAACTATACTCAGTATCAAATGCACTCTTAGCGCTTGAGATTGGTGATGTTACTTTCGTGATTTGAATCACAGTTAAATCTTTAGTCCAGCGCGAATCGGACGCTAAACCCTGGGCTAGGAGCCTGCGATCTCATTTCCCATGGATGGTCCGGATACAATAACAGATATAAAAGAGCACCATGCCTAAGCTAACCTTATGCTTTAAAGGCCGCTTCATCGGACTGCACAATCTGACTGAAACGACCGCCACTATTGGACGCGCCCCAGATGCCGAGGTCCATATTGAAAGCCTGGCCATTGCCGAGCGTCATGCCATTATTAAGCAGGTAAAAGAGCGCTGCTTGATTACACCCATTGCCGACCATAAGACCTGGATCAACAGACGTCTTATTGATGGACCCACGCAACTGAAACATGGGGACATTGTCAAAGTCGGCAAACATGAACTGTTCTATTCCGAAAGCGCCACTGATCTTAATCGTCCGGTGAATGATAATGTCGAACATATTCACCGTCACCAGAAGCTTTCACCGGCATCTTGCCAATCCCTTGATCAACTGGTAAACAGCCTGAACACACTCCCATCAGGAACCATTCAAATCATTAGCGGAAGCCATCTCGGAAAAATAATACCGCTTCAACGGGGGCTGACTCGTCTAGGCCTGACAGGAAATGAATGTGCAGTAATTGCACATCGTAATGACGGTTATTACATCTCTCACCTGGAAGGCGATACTCCACCAAAGGTCAATAACCGCTCAATTGGAAACCATACAGTTCGCCTTCAAGAGGGCGTTGAGATTACCCTCGGGAATACCAAAATGCGGTTTCATGAAGAAATTGCACATTCTGCCGCTATATGATTGACTCAAGCTTTAGCTTTACCCTTCAGCAATCAAGGGCGGTGTGTAAATGACTACAACAGCTAATGATGACCGGAGACATTTTCAGCGAATACTTTTCGATGCGCCAGTAACGCTCGTCGTTGCTGATAATGAACTGCAAACAAAGCTCGTCGACATATCTCTAAATGGTGCACTACTGGAAACAACCGAGGCATTTAGCTGCTCACCCAATGACCGCGTCGACCTAAAGATTCAGTTGGGTGAGGAAGCCTTCATTGATATGGAAGCAGAAATAACCCACATTGAAACAGGGCGAGTGGGATTGCGCTGCATTTATATCGATATGGAAAGCGTTGGTCACCTGAGACGCCTGGTGGAACTCAATCTCGGCAACACTGATCTACTTGAACGCGAATTGTCTGCGCTCGGCTAGAAGATATCCAGTACATCGGACAGACGGTCCACGGCAATCACCTCGATGCCATCCATCTTCTTTTTCGGCGCATTCCCGCGGGAAACAATTGCCCGACTAAATCCGTGCTTTGCGGCTTCTCGCAGACGTTCCAGACCATTTGGGACCGGTCTAATCTCACCTGCCAAACCCACTTCACCAAAGGCTACCAACTCTTGGGGAACTACTCGATCTCGAAAACTTGACAGCACTGCTAATAAGAGCGGTAGATCAGACGCGGTTTCCGTAATCCGCACACCACCTACAACATTGACATAGACATCCTGGTCAAACATGGCAATACCTGTATGACGATGCAACACTGCCAGCAGCATTGAAAGACGATTCTGTTCCAGACCTAATGTCACGCGCCGGGGATTAGCCAGCGGACTTTCATCGACCAATGCCTGCACTTCCACCAAGAGCGGACGAGTTCCCTCCCTTGTAACCAGAATAACGCTACCTGCAACCTCTTCCCCATGGCGCGAGAGGAATATGGCAGAGGGATTACTTACCTCGCGAAGCCCCCGATCTGTCATGGCGAAAACGCCCAGTTCATTCACTGCACCAAAACGATTTTTTATGGTACGAATCAATCGAAATTGACTACCCGCCTCTCCCTCAAAGTAGAGCACAGTATCAACCATATGCTCTAAGACTCTGGGGCCAGCCAGCGCACCCTCTTTGGTTACGTGTCCAACGAGAAACACCATTGTGCCGGTCTGTTTTGCAAAGCGGACTAATTGCGCCGCAGACTCCCTAACCTGGGCAACAGAACCTGGCGCGGACTGAAGCTGTTCGGTGTAGAGTGTCTGAATTGAGTCGACTACCATCACAGCAGGCCGTTCCAACTGGGATAGGGCAATGATTCGCTCAACACTGGTCTCTGCCAGTAATCGCAGATAGTCGCTCTTCAAACCCAGCCTAGCCGCTCTAAGACTTATCTGCTCTGGAGACTCTTCACCACTGATGTAGAGCGTTTTAAGTCTCCCAGCCAACTGCGCCATGGTTTGTATCAGTAGCGTTGACTTACCAATACCCGGATCACCCCCAATCAGTACGACCGAACCGCTTACCAGACCACCACCGAGTACTCGATCAAGCTCTAATAGGCCTGTTGGCTCACCGCTTTGGCTCTCTGGGGATACCTCCGATAGATTCCGAATCTGATTTTGGTTGGCATCGCCTGCATAGCCAGCAAAACGAGAACCGGCTGTAGCTACAGTAGGTGCCACCGACTCTTCAAGGGTATTCCACCCCTTACAATCGGAACACTGGCCCGCCCACTTAGGGAACTGGCCACCACAAGCCGAGCAGACATAGATCGATTTGCTACTCTTTTTACTTCCAACTCCCGCCATGTTCACTCCTAGTTATCCCTAACCATTGATCTCTTCAAACACGACCCGCTGAGTCACACCACAAAACAGTTCATAGGCTATCGTACCCGCTCGCTCAGCCACCTCCTCGACTGCGAGCCCTTCTCCCCACAACACCACCTCATCACCAACCCTGACTTCAGGTTGTGTGCGTAAATCAAGATTCAGCATATCCATAGAGACTCTGCCAATCAGTGGTACGCGTTGCTTATTGAGCAACACAGGAGTACCCGGAGGGGCATGCCGCGGGTAGCCATCGCCATACCCTGCAGCCACCACTGCCACCCGCATATCTTCAGGACAAACCCAGCTTCCGCTATAACCTATGGGGCTTCCCTTTGCGAATGAATTGATCGCAATGATTCGACTCTTCAGCGTCATGGCAGGCCTTAGGCCCTCCGACACCCCAGTACGACCCAACATCGGGGAAGCACCATACAACATGATACCGGGCCTGGCCCAATCTGTTCTGGACGTTGGCCAGCCGATAATACCGGCAGAATTGGCAATTGAAGTGACTGTATTTAACTGATCAGCATGGACTCTAAAAAGCCTTAGCTGGTCATTAGTAACGGGATTAGAAAGATCGTCCGCTGAAGCCAGATGCGTCATCACCCTTACGCCTTTGGCGACAGACGCATGGGCATTGAGAAATTTCCATGCGGCATCAACCGCATCCGGCTGAAACCCCAATCGATGCATTCCCGTGTCCATCTTTAGCCAACAAGTAACAGGGCGCCCTATCGAATGCTCACTAAGTATTTGGAGCTGTTCCGGTTGTTGAATTGCAACTTCCAGTTGGTAGTGAGACGCTGCCTCAAGCTCTTCGGCATTAAAGAATCCTTCCAGTACCAACAGCGGGTGATCAATGCCGGCCAAGCGAAGCTGAACAGCCTCTTCAACACGTGCAACGGCCAAGGCGTCCGCATCCGAAAACGCGCGAGCCGCTCGCAGGAGGCCATGCCCATAGGCATTCGCCTTAATAACTGCGTATAGCCGACTCCCAGGGGCAAGCGCTGCCGCACGCTGTAGGTTATGCCGCAGCGCAGAGAGATCGATTACGGCAGTCGGGCCCATCAGTATCCCGAGTCGCCATAGACATCATGGGCGTAATTTTCAAATTTGGTATATTCACCAAGAAAGGTAAGTCGAACGGTTCCAATAGGACCATTTCGCTGCTTACCAATAATAATCTCAGCCACGCCCTTTTCCGTACTGTCAGCGTTATAGACCTCATCCCTATAGATGAATACAACCAAATCCGCGTCCTGCTCGATAGCACCCGATTCACGGAGATCAGACATAATGGGGCGCTTGTTGGTCCTCTGCTCCAGACTTCGATTCAACTGCGAAAGCGCAATCACAGGGACATTGAGTTCTTTTGCCAGCGCTTTCAGCGAGCGGGAAATATTGGAGATCTCATTGGTTCGATTGTCACCCATACCCGGCACCTGCATTAATTGCAGGTAATCCAGCATAATCAAACCCAGCTCTCCATGCTCACGCATCAATCTTCTGGCACGGGCACGTACCTCCAGAGGACTCAGTGCCGGGGTGTCATCGATATAGAATTTGGTCTCTGCAAGCATACTGACCGCAGAAGTGAGTCGAGGCCACTCATCATCTTCCAGCTTACCCGTACGTACCCGCGTCTGGTTGATGCGCCCTAATGAAGACATCATACGCATGGCCAGTGATTCACCCGGCATCTCCATACTGAAAACCGCCACCGGCTTACCACTCAACAACGCCACATTCTCGGCAACATTCATGGCAAAGGTCGTTTTACCCATCGAGGGACGTCCGGCCACGATCACAAGATCTGCGGGCTGCAATCCCGATGTCATTTTGTCCAGGTCTGAAAAGCCCGTACTTAACCCGGTTATCGGTTGATCTTGGGCAAACAAGGTTTCAATCTTGTCGACTGCCTTCGTCAGGAGCGATTTAATACCGACGAAGCCGCCCTTGCCTTTTGCGCCCTTTTCGGCGATTTCGAAAACCTGGCTCTCCGCAGCATCCAGCAGTTCATTACTATCACGCCCATCCGGATTAAAGGCGCTATCAGCGATATCTGTGCCTACCCGGATGAGCTGACGCATCACGGATCGTTCACGCACGATGTCTGCATAGGCGCGAATATTGGCCGCGCTGGGTGTATCTTTGGCGAGACTACCCAGATAGGCTAAGCCACCCGCCCCTTCCAGGGAACCGTGACGACCTAACTCCTCTGAAAGGGTAATTACATCGTAGGGCTTTGATTTATCGGCCAACACCTCAATAGCACGAAAGATCAACTGGTGTTCACGACGGTAGAAGTCCGTCTCGGCAACACGGTCTGCGACTTGATCCCAAGCCTGATTATCCAACATCAGACCACCCAAAACAGACTGTTCGGCCTGAATAGAATGTGGAGGTACACGTAACCTGTCAGTTACATCACTCTCATTTGGCATATCAGATGAAAAAACGGAATCTTGCATATCGCTCTGGGTATCCGGGATTAATTAAGGATAAAGGATACGGCAAAAAGTGGTCTTGGTGAATTATTCTGGGTTTTTTTTAGGCACTCAGAAGAAAAACAGGAACAGAGTCAGGAATCAGAGGCATGAATAAAAAAAACTGAAGTACAGACAAATAAAAAACGCCGGGATGAAGCCTGTCCATCCCGGCGTTTCTTGTACTGCTGAAGCCAGATTATTCGACTTCTGGTGTGATCACAACCTTGATGGTGGCATCAACATCGGTGTGCAGATGAACCAGCACATCGAATTCACCGGTGGCGTGGAAAGGACCATCTGGAAGACGAACTTCACGCTTCTCCAGCTGTCCACCAGCCGCAACAGTCGCGGAAGCAATATCAGCCGTACCCACCGAACCAAACAGGCGGCCTTCATCACCGGCTTTGCGTGCGATAGTAACGGTCAAAGCTTCAAGCACAACTTTACGTGCCTCTGCAGCAGTTAACGCCTCAGCGGCCTGCTTTTCAAGCTCAGCACGACGGGCCTCAAATTCAGCCACATTGCTCTTGGTAGCCGTGATTGCCTTACCGGTAGGAATCAGGAAATTACGGCCGTAGCCGGACTTCACACTGACCTTATCGCCCAAACCACCCAGGTTATCAACTTTCTCTAACAGAATAACTTCCATCGTTATTTCCCCTGTAACAGGTATTAAATCTTCAGCTCGCCTTTCCAGAACCACGGGGGCTAAGGCGTGCCCTAAAATCAAACCATGCGTCTGCAATTCCAACCGTTGCCAATACAATCACTGTATGTGGCAAGGCAAATAACAGCAGCATATATAGACCTATCAACCACCCACTGCTTGAACCCAGTCGCCCGACAATCCCATGCGCCAATGCCAGTCCATGTACGAACCATGCCGATATCAGCAGGATCAGAACATACTCCACCAGCGAAATATCTGATCCGGTCTGAGCAAACATCAGTCCAATCAGGATCAGTAACGCAATCGCCAGGACTTTTGGTAACCTCAACTGATGAAACTCGGAACGGAAACCGCCCGGGTTATACAGTAAAGATTGCCACCAACGTCCCAGAAACAGCGAGGCCAGTAACTGCAGGAAAAATCCAGCAGCAACTATGCCGGGCATCCAACTTGCCATCAGCGACACCAGTGCCGCTTGCTGACTTGTATCTACAAGCTGCGCCTCTGCCAACGACTCCACAAAGGGATTTAGCAGTGACTGCCATTCAGCGACCGGATCTCCAGTTTGGATAAACTGCCCCCCGATCATCACCAAACCCAGTACCAGTGCACTCATGACAACCAGGGAGAGTGATCTGCTAGAGCGGAGTACCAGTGCCAATAACCAGGCCGGCAACCACATCAAGATCAAAAACCCAATCGCCAGATTGAGACCACCTAATGCGAACAGTGCAATGACTCCACTAACACCAGTCGCAAGCCCCATAACAAGGGCCCCGGGGATCGCGCCATTTCGCAGGGTAACCAGAGTCACCGCTGCAGCGCTGAATATACTTGTCGGTGGAAGCAGGAGTGACAGTGCCGCCAGCAGGATGATTACCATCACTGCCTGGGGTACACCCCGCATCACAAAGGATGCTAACGACTGCATCTACTCCATTCCACCTAATTCAAACAGTCTCGCAATCACCTAACAGCAACTGCGAGAAAAACAGTCTTAATTATGACCGTCAGTGTAAGGTAGTAACGCCAAGTAGCGTGCACGCTTGATAGCGGTTGCAAGCTGACGTTGATATTTAGCCTTGGTTCCAGTAATACGACTTGGAACAATCTTACCGGTTTCGCTGACATAAGCCTTCAGCAGATTCAGATCTTTGTAATCGATCTCAGTGATGCCTTCAGCGGTAAAGCGGCAGTATCTTCTGCGACGAAAAAAACGTGACATATCTATCTCTCTATATTCAATTCAGTTTAAAACTGGTCAGAATCATTTCGAACGACCAGGATGCTCAGCCGAAATTAGGCTGAAACTGCGACCTCATCATCATCTTCATCGCCGTCATCATCGTCATCCGACATATCACGATCTAAAGAGGATCTGGAATCATCACGATCATCCGGTGCTTTTACCAGAGGCGAAGCCTCAGTAACGGCATTGTCACACTTGATAATCATGTTGCGCAGGACAGCATCGTTATAGCGGAAAACGCTCTCAAGCTCGGTGAGAACGGCAGCACTGGCCTCGATATTCATGAGGACATAGTGTGCTTTATGCAGCTTTTGAATTGGATAAGCGAGCTGGCGACGACCCCAATCTTCCAAACGATGAATCTTGCCACCGTCTGATTCAATCAGAGTGCGATAACGCTCAATCATGCCGGAAACCTGATCGCTCTGGTCCGGATGTACCATGAACACAACTTCGTAGTGTCTCATTATTTCCCCTTTCGGTTAATAAAGCCTCCCACTGAATAGGGTGAGGCAAGGAGTTAAGCGCGAAGAAACCTCCACGCCAGGAAACCGCGGATTCTACATCGCGGCTTCATTGTGCGCAACCTGTGGTTCACATATCGGCCTGTTTCAGTGGTTTAACCACAATAGGGAGCGTGATTAACAACAAATAAAGAACAAAAAGCACCCAGCCAACGGTGATTGGACCTTCCGCTATATTTAAGGAGTCATACCTAAGCTAGCCCGCTGCCTGACTGCCTCAAATATACAAATACCCGCCGCCACAGAGACATTGAGGCTCTCAACGACTCCGGCCATAGGCAGTTTCACAAGTAAGTCACACGATTCACGGGTAAGCCTGCGCATCCCCTTCTCTTCGCCACCCATCACAATCCCAACCGGGCCTTTGAGATCTGCCTCATAAACTGATGTCTCAGCTTCTCCCGCCGTTCCAACCAGCCAGACACCCCTATCGGATTGCAGCCATTTTAAGGTGCGGACGAGATTAGTTACCTGGATAAACGGCACCGACTCGGCCGCACCACTTGCCACCTTGCAGGCGGTAGGTGTCAAACCTACTGATCGGTCCTTCGGAGCAATCACCGCATGGATTCCAGCTGCATCGGCACTGCGTAGACAAGCGCCCAGATTATGTGGATCCGTCACACCGTCAAGAATCAGCAGGAACGGAGGCACTTCAAGTGTGGATAGCAATGTCTCAAGCGCACTCTCATCCAGTGACGAAGGGACCTGGGTCCGTGCAGCAACCCCTTGGTGGTTTGACCCTGAGGTCAACTGATCCATCTGATCTCGATTGATGTACGAAACCTTAACATCTGACTCTCTTGCCAGCACAATCACTTCGCGGACGCGTCTATCCTGCTTTCGAACCCCTTCAATCCACACTTCCAACACCGAACCGGCGCCATGCTTCAGGGCCGTCCTGACACTGTGCAGACCCGCAATTAGCTGACTTTCGCTCATTTACTACCTCAAGCAGATCGGACAAATCGATCCACGCTAAATCTGTTCTTTAAAAATGGGTGAAACGGTGAGCCCGCACGGCCCCAGTAGAAATCACACTTTCTTAGATTTTCTGACAGATCGCTTACGTTTTCTGTCTGCTTTGTCCTTCTCTTTCGTCTTGCTCTTTACGCCGGGCTGCTTTTTCTCCTTCACGCCTTGCTTTGCGGTCCCCTTCCCCTTTTGACCACCTTTCGACGCTTTGCCTGATAGGACCAGTGTCTTCCGCTCACCGCTCCTCGGCTTTTTCCCTCGAGTGGGTTTCCCTTTTTCAGGAGCTCCAACCAACAGGAAGTCAATCTTTCGATCATCCAGATTGACCGCGGCAACCCGCACCTTTACCTGGTCACCCAATCTATAGATCTGCCCAGAACGCTCACCGGTAAGACGACGCCCTACTGGATCAAAATGGTAATAGTCATTATCCAACGCCGTAATGTGAACAAGTCCATCCACATAGATCTCATCCAATTCAACAAATATTCCAAACGATGTAACTGTGGTGATGATGCCGACAAATTCATCACCAATCTTATCCATCATGTACTCACATTTGAGCCATGAAATCACATCTCTTGTTGCTTCATCTGCCCTTCTTTCGGTAGATGAACAGTGCTCCCCCAACCCTTGGAGCTCAGATTGTGAATATTCAAAATCTTCCGCTTCACCATTGATCAATACATGCTTAAGCGCACGATGAACAACCAGATCAGGATAACGCCGAATGGGCGAGGTAAAATGGGTGTAGGCCGGAAAAGAGAGGCCAAAATGGCCCTGATTCTCGGCACTGTACATCGCTTGCGAAAGTGATCGGAGCAAGACCGTCTGTATCAGATGCGCGTCAGGTCGTCCGCGGACCTGATCCAACAACGACGCATAGTCCAGACTAGTCGGTTTGACACCGCCCGATAGTGACAATCCCATCTCGCCCAAGAACTCTTTCAAATCCAGCAACTTTTCCGATTGCGGACCTTCGTGATTCCGATACAGGGCAGGCATTTTTTTGCGTATCAAATACCGCGCTGCGGCCACATTGGCAGCCAGCATGCACTCTTCAATCAAACGATGTGCATCATTCCTATAAACCGGAATAATCTTGTCCACTTTATGCTCATCATTAAACAGGATGCGCGTCTCAGTGGTATCAAAATCAATAGCGCCCAGTTCATTTCGCGCCTTTCTCAGAACCTGGAAAAGCGCATACAGCTGATGCAGATGGGGCAGCAATTCGGCGTGGGTAGCGCAGAGTTCCGGATTGCCTTCAATCAACATGTCAGCCACCTGATCGTAGGTCAAGCGCGCATGGGAGCGCATCACAGCTTCATAGAAGCGTGTGCGCGTCACTTTACCATCTGAACTGATATAGAGCTCACAGGTCATGCAGAGCCGATCTACATGGGGATTGATCGAACATAGCCCATTGGATAGCACTTCAGGCAGCATGGGGATTACTCTGTCAGGAAAATAGACAGAGTTACCGCGTGACTTTGCCTCCTTGTCAAGTGCACTCCCTGGAGATACATAGCTGGAGACATCGGCAATACAGACCAGTAACTTCCAACCCTTTGGCTTGGCCTCGCAATAGACCGCGTCATCAAAGTCCCGCGCATCGGCTCCATCAATAGTAACCAGTGGCAGCTGCCTGAGATCAACACGTCCTTTTTTTGCAGACTCTTCCACCTCACTGCTCAGGCAAGAGATCTCCTGTTCAACCTCCTCCGGCCATTCCAGTGGCAACTGATGCGTCCTGATCGCCACATCCGTTTCCATGCCAGGTGCCATGTGTTCACCCAGTACATCCTGAACTCGGCCTATTGGCTGATTGCGCTTGGTCGGCTGTTCGACAATCGCTGCCACCACCATCTGACCATGCCCGGCACCATTAAATGCCCCCTCAGGAATAACAATATCCTGGTGAAGACGCTTATTATCCGGAACAACAAACCCGACGCCCTTATCAATATAAAGACGCCCAACCACTACTTGATTGGCACGTTCAAGCACCTCAACAACAGCCGCTTCCATCCGACCCCGGCGATCTTGCCCGACAATTCGTACCACTGCCCGATCACCGTGCATTAGCTGCCTCATTTGGCGTGGCGTGACAAACAGATCATCCCCCCCTTCATCCGGGCGCAAAAAACCAAACCCATCGGCATGGCCAATTACCCGACCGGCAATCAGATCCTTACTATTCACAATACAGAAAGCGCCCTTACGATTTCTGACTATCTGCCCATCACGCTCCATCGCGTTAAGACGGCGCCGTAACGCCTCAACATCGTCTTCACTGTGCAGCGACAACTGTTCCGCCACCTCATATTGAGACAACGGCACACCCGCTGCAGCTAAATGCTCCAGAATAAACTCACGACTCGGGATCGGATTATCATATTTCCGAGCCTCCCGAGCCTGATGGGGATCTCTGCTTTTTAACGTTTTCTTGCCTGAGCTTTTGGTCAAAGGATATTCCCTGAATTTTGTTTGGATAGATTACTATTGTACCGTTGACAAGGATTAAATGTCGCTGTAAAGTTCGCGGCCTCTGGAATGTACACGTACCAAGTACGCTACAAAACAGATAAGCCGAGGTGGTGAAATTGGTAGACACGCTAGCTTCAGGTGCTAGTGGGGGCAACCCCGTGGAGGTTCAAGTCCTCTCCTCGGCACCAGCTTCAGAATCAAAGGGTTACGAGAATTCGTAGCCCTTTTTTCGTTTACGGATATTTTCCTTTTTACCTCGCCCTTACCTCGCAAGCAAATAAAGAAATCAATGTCCGAAGGGTAAAAGATCAAAGCGCAAACTCACACTTTGAGATGATTGTGATTTGAGCAGGCAATAACGATCATCTTTCATATATGGCTCACCTATTAGTAACTCAATTAAAGTATGCTTGTGTTTCTGGTGGGATTGGGGAATTACGCTGAGTGCATACCATGACCCTAGACGACCTAACAGACGCCCTATTCTCTTTAGAATCAGATATTTTGGAGGCTGAGAAGCGGTTTAGAGCAGAAACATTCGATCCTTGGGCTGACCATCCACCTAAAACTAAAGAGCCGTTATATTTGATTAGATTAAAGCAGCAGAGAGAAGTTTTTCGTAAAGAAATAGAACAAGTTATAGAAAGTGAGGCAGGCACAGCCGCAAAAAATATTAGTGATAGCATTCCCACAAATACGAATCAGTTTATTTTTACAAGACAAGATGCAATACTATCCGCTCGCAGAGATACGCATAAAAGGGACTAACAGGCAGACGCCCTCTGTTTGAAGAATTATTAGGAATTGCATGTACAGCTCACCTCAAACCCAAGCCAATAGTATTCTAAAAAGCATAAATGAGCTAAGCCCATCTGATGCTAAGAATCAATTGATGATCGCCTCACTTAAAAACAAAGCCAAAGCACTCTTAAAAATTGATGCTGCTGGGTCATATGTTGTTCTAGGCGCATTAGAATGTATTGAGCGGCACATAGAAAAGTCCAGGGAATACCATGAAAAGGCCTTAAATATACGTCCTAATGATATTTGGGCGATTATGAATTACGCAACTTCACTTGAGAAGCTAGGGTTTTATCAAGAATCCATTAGTCTCGCAGAAAAAGCCTTTAGCCTTGCCCCTATGGATATGGACATATTAAATGCCTTGATTGTTTATAGCGCTAAAGCTGGCGCTATGCAAAAGGCAAATATCCTTCTATCGGAATGGGACAAGCGAAGTCCGGAACAACCGCATCGTCTAAGTCAAACTATCAACGGAATGGCTGATATTTTATCGAAAGATATGATCACTGACTCACAATCTCTACGTTTTTTTGATACGGCAATTTCTATACTCCATAAATACCAAGTTGGTTTTAGAGAAGTTGAATTCTCATGCTGGGATAATACTGTCAATGTCTTATTACATGTCGATAGCAGCATTGATAATTTATCTAACTTGAATATAGAACTTGCTGAATCACTTGCTTGTGAAAACTTTATACCTAGTTTAAGTAAGTCCATATCATTCATATATGTACCTGAGTAATTAAATGAGCACTACATCCACGGATTTTTTATCATTCGCTCAGGATCAATTAACAAACGACCTAGAAATTAGCCAAAGAAATGCCGCTAGTCGCGCTTACTATGCAGCCTTCCACGCTGCAAAAGCAGTATCAAATAACCTTCCCCAGTATCAGGATGTAAATGGCGGATGCCATACCCATCTTATAGATACACTAGAGAATCATATGGTAAAAAGCATATCCCGGGATCGTGACATGGCAATAAAATCGCTAGGCTACATTCTCAGGCAATGCAGGACTTTGAGAACAAAAGCTGACTATCACATCAGTCTGGAATTCACAAAAAAAGAAGCAGAGCTTGCGATTGCACAAGCAAAAAAGATCATAGAAAAAGCAATACCACTTACCAAAGAAAAAGTTGCATAGCTACCCTGTTACATTTATATGTAGTAGTCGCGACTTGATCTGACAGTTACCAGCTTTCTGGAAGTCCGTATTGTCAGGTCAAGTTCAGTTGACTAACTTCTCCTGCCAAATTTGTTTCCCATCTAGCACACACTTGTAAACGCCAGATTCCGCAGGCGCGACATTTAGAACCAACAAGGATAGAGCAACGATTCGTATATTCATTAATTGCGCGCTGTTACTTCGCCATTTTCCAGATAAATTAGATCCCTTGTTCCATCTGGACGTTCGAATACCCATTGCTCACTCTCCCCCCACTTTCCTTGTGACCGATTTATTTTGGCTGGCTTACCCTGAGATCGCTCCAACTCTTTCGCTGTCATGCCCATAAGTACTTCACCCTTAACCGCCGCATTTCGATAGCGCAGACGCTCGCCGTAGTCGCGGTCTGGCTCTTTGTCGCTTATGTGGGATTTTCTGCGCTCGGTTTTGCGGGACATCAGCAAATCAGGCTTAACCATACTCCCGTTACCGGTTGCGGGGTCTCTAACTTGAACACGCTTCGTTGTCTGGGTAGGTGGTGGCGCATCCCCAAAATGAACATTCCCCTCTGAGTCTGTCCATTTCTTAATTCCGCCAGCGTGGGTTATCTGTGCGCAAATTAGCGCAGCGAAGAGTAGTGCTATCCGTTTCATATTTACCACCATGTAAAACAATCATCCTTTCAGGCCAGAATATCCCCCGTTTTGTATAAATGCAATTCCTAAAAAAACACCTCCGTAGTGAGGCTGTGCATGCAACTAATCAAGAACAAGAAAAATGATCATTCAAACTCATGTAATCCAATCCTTACACACAACCAAGACAAGTATTATTTCACACGGCCTCACCTTGGTTTAGAGTCATTCTCCCTAATGACTAACACCAGGAGCAAAGGATATGCCCGACTTGAAAGACCTACCCCCAGAGGATCGAATCAGCCGCTACAGGGCTGAATTGGATCGGCACGAAGGCAAGCACGGTTATACCAGTGTGTTTATGTTTAACCTGTACAGCAGTTTGCTTGCATCTGCCCAACAGGAAATAGAGATTCGAGAACGAGCGCCAGAATTTAGTTGATCTTATGTAGCCCCATCAGACGGGGGAGAGATCAGTTAGTTAGTGCTTTTCTATTTGGTCGATTCCTGACACTTTGTTGCCATTAATGCCCCTAGACAGGCGGCAGGAAACATCCAAAAGCTGACGGTCGTTAGATTGTCCAGCATGGAGGTAATGCAACTGTAGCAGGCCTTGACCATGGAAACCCTGGATTCCCGTTACCGAGGCTGATGGGGTTCTTTAACATACGCCGGGATGCTAGCAAGAGGTTGCGGGATTGCGTTCGAATCGACGAGTTCCCTTCCAACAGACCAGGATCCTGGCAACGACAAATGACCAGAGTCGTAATAGAGTAGCTTGTCATTCCTATCATATGCACTGCATACCCCTTCACACAATGTCGAATTGAAATCGATGTATTCCACCAGTTCGTTTTCCGTGGCCATTGCCGAGAGTCGTTGATTGGCATTAAGTATCTCAGGTGCTAGCTCAACCGGTTCTACGCGACAGCTTCCGATCGGATAACTCAGTGCTTTTTCCCGGCACAGCCTGTCATAGCCATGTAGTATTGGAGCCTTGCCGATCAAGATGACATGGCTTCCTGATGCGGTAATATACTCAACAGTATCGGCGAGGTGTTGGTAGAAGTCTGGGGATTTCTCCGCGTAACCGGTCCAGTTTGCTGAGATCATAATTACCTTGTAACTGCCAAGCGTTTCGCTGATCAGTGAAATGGCATGCTCGCAGTCCGCAATTCGCTTGGTGTTAGTTGCTGCTGCGATTCCTTCAAGAATGGGTGGACACGAACCAAGTTGCAGGTTACGAAAGCGAAAACCCTGATGTTTGGCAACAGCTCCTAATATGCCGACATAGTGTGCAGCGTTCGAGTCTCCCCAGAGCAGCACCGCTGGTTCTGTTTGTTCTGCTTCACCGAGTACACAACCCGGATTGGTTATATCTACTTTGGTAACGCGTTGACTCTGGCAGACGTAGTCAAACTGGTATGCGGGTTTCACTTCTTCACGTATAGCCATCAGGGCGGTTCTATACTCCGGTGAAAACCAACGCAGTCCGAAACCATCAAGCTTCATCGATACGAGAGCGATAAATGCAATGGCTCCGGTGGGAATGATGAAATAGCGGACGATGATCGCGATCGCCGAACGATTCGATCGTCTCATGGGAGTCTCTATATATTTATAATTCAGCCATGCAAGCACTAACGTTAGGACAAACAAGGCGGTTCCTGAATACAGTCCGGGCTCATTTGCACCATAACGATAGAAGGCCAGCAGGGGCCAATGCCATAGGTAAGCGGAATAAGAGATCAAGCCAACCCACACCAATGGCTGAAGTCTTAATGCCCGAATCGGCAACGTGACGCGATAGTGGCCCGCGAAGATAAGCATGGTTGCTCCAAGCGTGGGCGGGATCGCGTGTAATCCCGGAAAGACAATATCCTCGGACAGCAGTGTGATGGAGCCTGCAATAAGAAAAGTCCCGGTATATGCCGCGATCATCGGGAAAACATTCGGTAAACTGATATCGCCACGTTTGATGATATACAGGGCCAGAAGCGCACCTATCAGTAGTTCTCCCGCACGCGTCGGCAGCATGTAGTAAACAAACGACGGATCGAATCTGAACAGGTACTCAGCGGCCAGGTAGGAGAAAGCTGCGACAATGCTGAACACTAGGAAAAAGTTTTTACCGTGCCCCCAACGATACGCAACTCCAAGAACCAATGGCCAGAAAATATAGAACTGTTCCTCGACACCGAGTGACCAGAGATGCAACAGCGGTATTTGGTTGCTGTTGGGGGCAAAATAGCTAGAGTCCTCGAACAACCAGAAGTAGACATTTGCCATCGAAAGTAGCGACCAGAGGCCGGATTCAGCGACACGTTCCGCATCGGATGGCCGAATCAGGAACTGCGCGATCACGATAGTCACGAAAACCACCACCAGCATCGCAGGTAAGATGCGTTTAACTCGGCGACGATAGAATTCAAGCAGTGAAAACGTACCCTTGCTCAAGTCACGCAGGATGTGCAGCGAAATCAGGTATCCGGAAATAACAAAGAAAATATCGACGCCGACAAAGCCACCGGGAAGCAAAGATTCGTTAAGGTGAAACAGGATAACGCTGAGCACGGCAACCGCGCGCAGGCCATCGATGTCCGGTCGGTAGTTGGAGTAATTAGCATTCATGTGAGTTCCCTGATCACTACGCTGTCTTTTCTGCTGCCCAGAGGATTGGGTATGGGCGATGTTAAGGAGCCGCTTGTGCGATGTCCTTATATCCAAGTATGAAACCGAACACCGATCCACCATATCCATATATGGATGTATATATGTAGAGAATTCTAACAGCCTCTATTAGATATTCCTAACAGTCCAAAGTTGACCGGACACAAACAAATTCCTTTAAATTTGCGAACGGCAGTTACATGTCGTTTCCTGCAACTCAGGGCTTCAGGCTAATTTTGACTGTGTGTAGGATGCTGTCAAGAATTCTGACAGGCAGCTTTATGTCGATTGCTGCCTATCAGGAGTGTTTTTCGATTCGCCACATGGTGTCAGGCACGGACCTCATGCCAACAATTATGAACGGCCACTACCTCTTGATAATTAGCACAATAACAAATACATGGATTCCACACAGAATTAAGTTGAGCATCTAGCACAAAAAACCCCGCCAAGCGAACCGGGCGGGGTTGTTGATTGGTTTGTGGGTTAGCTGAGAGTGGTTCTTTTCAATACTTCATCCATATCATGGCGATACGAAAGAGCCACCATCATTCGTAACTGTGCCGCCTGGAGTAGATCGGCTGTGTCCGTGTAGTACCTCGTATTCAGGCATTCAAACGTATCTGCGACGGCTGCGGCAAACTCATCATCTGCCACAACCTTTTCCCGGAGTTCAGGGAAGGATAGATTGAGGATTGAGAGTGCAAGCCTCCGCGTTACCCCCAGCGCCTCCCCCGAAAAAACAGCCTCAACTTGGTCTATCTCTTCAGAGGTAATACCCGGCCCTAGTTCCTCCGCATGGATAATAAGATTCTTCGAGAACTCATCGGGGGACATTGCATTCCAGTCTATGTTTACATCACTCATGACTGCGCCTCCTTGGTCAGCTTATGCAGCTCTTCGACAAGGTCTGCCACGTCGTCTGCAAGCATTTTCATGCTATGGGCGTAATTAGCCCGGATACCCTCCGACCACTCACCGAAATCTTTATTCGATACCTGAAAGGCCATAGCAGAGATTCCCCCCAATCGAAGGGTGGCGGCGTTGAGTAGGTCTGCGGCGCTGGGGTTGTTTTCCATAACGCTTTTCACTGAATCAGACATAATAAATCCCTCTTGCTGAAGTTACGGTTACTGCGTGATGTTGTTCGATTATCGGTCCTGTGTGGCTCAATTGGTGAGCCAGTTCCAGGGCTTCAGATTCGCACTGAGCTGTTGAATTGCACCTAAAACTGACCCACCGGGGATGCGGACAAAATCTTGGACTACTTTGGAGGTAGTCCATGTACTCATACGAAGAACGCCTTCGGGCGGTGAAGCTGTATTTGACGC
>NZ_VMNH01000018.1 GCF_007625115.1 Sedimenticola selenatireducens
ACCAGAACCTAAACCAGAACCTAAACCAGAACCTAAACCAGAACCTAAACCAGAACCTAAACCAGAACCTAAACCAGAACCTAAACCAGAACCTAAACCTAAACCTCGTATTCAAAAGGAAGCGATAGCAGAAGCACAGCCGGTTAAGCCGTTACCAAGATCACAGCCTGTATCTAAGCAGCCCCCTCAGGCTGTCGATCAGGATCAAATGCGGAATCTTTATGTGACGCAATTGCTGAAACATATTGAGCAGTTTAAAAATTATCCCTTGCCGGCAAGAAAGCGAAATATTGAGGGGCAAGTAAAGGTCAGTTTTAGTTTGTCAGCGAGTGGCATTCTTAGTGGCCTCCAGGTTACGGGTGGTCATGCGCTTCTCAACAAGGCGACACAACGAGCCCTAGAGCGGGCACTGCCATTGCCGCCATCACAAGTACCAGTAGAGTGGCCGATTCAGGTTAGCTTCTATTTGAAATATTCACTCTCGATGTAAGTTGGATACGAAAGAAATTGATGTGGCAGTTTAATGGTCAGCGTTTATCAAGGATCTACTGTATATGAGAAACCTGCGGAAAGTACTGGTGGTGATTATTATCTCCTGTTTTCTGTTCTCAGTTGGATGGGTTTATGCAAATGACCCCAGGCACTATGACCTCTTGGGTACCGAAAGGTCTTTCGATGAGTTTCGTGGCAAGTGGTTGTTGGTGAATTATTGGGCAACGTGGTGTGTTCCCTGCTTGGAGGAGATCCCGGAACTCAATAAATTGCATACTGAGCATTTTGATACTGATGCCGTGGTTGTCGGTATCAATATGGAGGGTTTTGATTCAGCTGCATTGCAGCTCTTCATTGAAGAACAGAAGATCATTTACCCTGTCTGGACTGCCATGCCCTCCGATCAAACCGCCTTTGGTTCCTTGTCTGGAATGCCCACCTCTTATCTAGTTTCGCCAGAGGGTGAGGTGGTTGCAAAACATGTTGGTGTGCTCACTGCTCAGATGGTCGAGCGGTTTATTGCACGGTAAATGATCTGATTGAGTTTGGCTGGGGGTATCTGTTGCTGAGCGAGTGAAGAGGCGTCATCTAGACTTGTATTAGCGTTAAGGGTATTCCAACGAGGTGATTGGTACGCCTTGGATTCCCTTTTCTGACCGAAGTGTTACCTATCTTTCCGGTATAAAGTGTGACCTATGTGCTCGGTACACACCATTGAAAAGTGGCGCGCCCGACAGGATTCGAACCTGTGACCCCTGCCTTCGGAGGGCAGTACTCTATCCATCTGAGCTACGGGCGCTGAGGGCGTGATTATATAAGAAGAGTTGTCTGAAAGGCCACCTCCGCTTGCATCTTGGGGTATATTTTTCAGGCCTGCCGATATAGCCTTTGTGTTTGTCGTTAGTATTCCCTTCACACGATGGTAGGGATGAATCTGGTGCTTTCGAATACTCAATGAGGAAATTACGCGTGAAACTTAATGACAGCCTGCTGTTACGACAGGAGAATTATATTAATGGCGAGTGGGTCGCTTCCTCTGATGGTGCGACGCTCTGTGTGACCAACCCCGCGACGGGGGAGCAGATTGCCACTGTTCCATCATTGAACGTGGAGGATGTGCGAAACGCCATCGCTTTGGCAGAAGAGGCCTGGGTTCTCTGGCGGGAGTATTCGGCAAAAGAGCGCTCTGTACTGTTACGTCAGTGGTTCGATCTGATTATTGATCATCAAGATGACCTGGCAATGCTGATTACCACCGAACAGGGCAAGCCACTGGCTGAGGCACGAGGTGAGGTGCTGTACGCCGCCTCGTTTATCGAGTGGTTTGCTGAGGAAGCCAAGCGCGTCTACGGTGATGTGATTCCCCATTCTGCCCGTGGTAAACGGATCATGGTGCTGCGCCAGCCGATCGGTGTAACGGCGGCGATTACCCCTTGGAATTTCCCCGCAGCGATGATCACGCGCAAGTGCGCGCCTGCCCTGGCTGCCGGCTGTCCAATGATCGTTAAGCCGGCCGATCAAACGCCCTTGACAGCATTGGCGTTGGCGGAACTTGCCTCACGCGCAGGTATTCCTAAAGGTGTGTTCAATGTCGTTACGGGTGAGGCCTCTGTTATTGGGCCTGAGCTCACTTCCAACCCGATTATACGCAAGCTCAGTTTTACCGGCTCAACACCGGTCGGGAAATTGTTGATGGCACAGTGTGCCTCCACCGTAAAAAAGCTGTCGCTGGAGCTTGGCGGTAATGCGCCCTTTATCGTATTTGATGATGCGGATCTGGATGCGGCCGTTCAGGGGGCCATGCTGAGCAAGTATCGGAACTCAGGGCAGACTTGTGTCTGTGCCAACCGGTTTTTGGTCCAAGCGGGGATTTACGATCGATTCGCAGAGCGGTTGGCGCAGGAGGCGACCAAGCTGAAGGTTGGACAGGGTACGGAGGCGGATGTTCAGCAGGGACCTCTGATTGATGAACGGGCTCTGGCCAAGGTTGAATCGCATATCTCGGATGCCCTTGGTAAGGGGGCTTCGGTGGTGGTTGGTGGGGCACGCCATGCCCTGGGGGGGACTTTTTACCAGCCGACGGTCCTGACGGGTGTGACTGAAGATATGTTTGTTGCGGCAGAAGAGACCTTTGGGCCGGTTGCGCCACTGATTCGTTTTGATACGGAAGCGGAGGCGCTGGCCATTGCCAACAATACCCGCTCCGGGTTGGCTGCCTATCTCTATAGTCGGGACATGGCGCGAATATGGCGTGTCTCGGAGGGCCTGGAGTACGGCATCGTGGGTGTTAATGAAGGGATTATCTCCACGGAAGTGGCCCCGTTTGGCGGAGTGAAGGAGTCTGGCCTTGGCCGGGAAGGCTCACGCTATGGTATTGATGAGTACTTGGAGATGAAATACATCTGTCTGGGTGGAATCGATAATTGATGGAATGGCGTGTGATGCCTGGCTTATCCAGCAGGCCATTTGGCCCATTCGTATAGTGGTATAAAGGGGTTTCAGTCGATCTTTAGAGCGGTTGTCGTTATACTGCGGCCAATATTGACCATTGGGGGCAAATGTCGACACGTTATCCCCCCTTTTGACCCAGATGTATGAGGAGTTTGACAGTGAGCCATAAAGTTGTTTCTCAGATCAAGCAGATGGCGGTTGCCGGAATGGCCGCTCTCGTAATCAGCGGCCCCGTTTTGGCAAATGAGCGTGCCGAGGTGATCGAGCGAATCAAACCTGTAGGGCAAGTGGCCGTTGAAGGCCAGGCCCAGTCTGCGGCACCGGCTACAGCGGTAGCGGCGGCAGCACCGGCGGCTGCGCCTGCTGCACCCGCAGATCCAGGCGCTGCGCTTTACGCGGCCAAAGGGTGTAACGCCTGTCATGGTGCTGAGGGACGTACTCCGATCATGCCCAGTTATCCCAAGGTCGCTTCCTTGCCAGAACCTTACATCGTCAATCAGCTGAAGGACATCAAGAGTGGTGCTCGCAGCAATGGTCAAAGTGCTGCTATGAAAGGGATTATGGCGGCAGTATCTGATGAAGATATGAAAGTCATTGCTGCTTGGTTGAGTGCCTTGCCGCGTGCAGCGGCTGCAACGCCAGCCGCCCCAGTCGCTGCGGCCCCTGCGGCTGCGCCAGCCCCGGCAGCAGCACCCGCTGCTCCAGCCGCGGATCCAGGCGCTGCACTTTATACCTCCAAGGGGTGCTCTGCCTGTCACGGTGCAGAAGGCAAGGCGCCGATTATGACGACCTATCCGAAGGTGGCTGCCCTGTCGGAGCCTTACCTTATTAATCAGATGAAAGATATCAAGAGTGGGGCGCGTAATAACGGTCAGACCGCCGCTATGAAGGGTTTGATGGCCACGGTATCTGAAGAGGATATGAAGGCGATTGCTGGCTGGTTGAGTAAACTGCCCCGCTAACGCGTTACTGTGTAATGAGACAAAAAGGGCATGCTGCGGCATGCCCTTTTTTATGCGAAACCAACCGCTTATTTACCCAGCATGGCACGCATGTTGGCCAGATGGGCATTGCCTCTGTCCTGTTTCTCCTCTTTGGATAAGACATCGCTTTGGCGTCCTTCCCATTTCAGATCCTCTTCTGGTAGCTCGGCAAGAAAGCGGCTGGGCTCACAGGCAATGATCTCTCCAAAGCGCTTGCGCTTCTGCGCGAAGCTGATGGTCAGTGTTCGTTGTGCTCGGGTAATGCCAACATAGGCGAGTCGGCGCTCCTCTTCAATATTGTCTTCCTCAATACTGCTCTTGTGGGGCAGCAGCTCCTCTTCAACACCGACCAGAAAAACATGGGGGAACTCCAATCCCTTGGAGGCATGCAGGGTCATCAGGTGTACCTGGTCATTACCACTCTCGTCGTCTTGGCGTTCTAAGATATCCTGCAGGGCGAGGTGGCTGACCATCTCGCTCAGGCTCTCGCCGACGCGATCTCCTTTGTGCAGTTGCTCCAGCCACTGAACCAGCTCCAGGACGTTCTCCCAACGTCGTTCGGCCACCTTGTCGCTGGAGGCCTTCTCGTAAAGCCAATCTTCATATTGCAGCTCTTTTAGCATGTCCCGCACCGTCTGAACCGGGTGGTCCTCTTCTGCGCGGCGTTGGAAATGATCTATCCAGCGGGCAAACTCCTGGAGTCGTTCCAGGGGGCGCTTGGCGAGTTGCTGTTCCAGTCCCAATTCGTTACAGGCCGTGAGCAGGCTGATGTCGCGTTCAGTGGCGTAGGTTCCGAGCTTTTCCATGGTGGTGGCACCCACTTCGCGACGTGGGGTGTTGACGATCCTAAGGAAGGCCGCATCATCATCCGGGTTGGCCAGCAGCCTGAGATAGGCCATGACATCTTTGATTTCTGCGCGACTGAAGAATGAGGTACCGCCACTCAGGAAATAGGGGATGTTGTGCTGTCGCAGGGCCGATTCAAACAGCTTGGCCTGATGGTTGCCGCGATAGAGAATGGCATAGTCGCCATGGGCTGCACCGGATGTAAATTTATGGTGAATGATCTCTGAAACCACCTTTTCCGCTTCATGAAGCTCATTTTTACAGCTCATGATACGAATCATCTCCCCCGGTCCAAGATCACACCAGAGTCGCTTTTCAAACACATGGGGATTGTTGGCAATCAGGGTATTGGCGGCCTTGAGTATGCGTCCTGATGAGCGGTAGTTTTGTTCCAGCTTGACGACTTTAAGGCGCGGGAAGTCCTCTTTTAATCGAATCAGGTTTTCCGGTCTGGCGCCGCGCCAGGCATAAATCGACTGATCGTCATCACCCACAACGGTCAAGGCTTCCCGGACGCCGACTAATTGTCTGACCAGTTCGTACTGACTGAGATTGGTATCCTGGTACTCATCCACCAGCAGATGGCGTATCCGGTTCTGCCAGTTTTCCAGGGTTTCTGGCGAATCACGAAACAGCCTCACGGGCAGCAGTATGAGGTCATCAAAATCGACCGCATTAAATGCCCGCAGTGAACGTTGATAGTGGGCGTAAAGCAGTGCGGTGCGCTGATCCAGATCACTCTCGGCAGAAGCGAGTGCCTGCTCGGGTGAAAGCATGTCATTTTTCCATTCGGAAATTCGCCATTGATAGCTGGAAGCGACTTCATCATCCCCTTTGCCCTTGCGTAACAACTCCTTCATAAGTCCCTCTGCATCTTGGGCATCGAAAATACTGAAGCCCGCTTTTAACCCCAGCAGTTTATGCTCCCGGCGAATGATGTTGAGGCCCAGGGTATGGAAAGTAGAGATGCTGAGGCCTTTGCTTTTTTTCCCCTTCAGCAACTCTGCAACGCGCTCTTTCATCTCTCTGGCCGCCTTGTTGGTGAAGGTGACAGCTGTGATATGGCGTGGGTCGAGGCCGATTGTCTCAATCAGGTAAGCGATCTTGCGGGTAATGACGCGCGTCTTTCCAGACCCTGCGCCGGCTAACACCAGTAGCGGGGAGTTTGTATGTCGTGCAGCCTCTTGCTGACTACTATTCAGGTCAGACATATCAATGAATCAAAAACAGGATAGAATCTAGTTAAGGGTGTGGTGAGCCGAGCAGGTCTCTCTACCACCATTATGCGGAAAAGATGAGGGATAGACCAGATGTCGAAGCATAAAGATTACAGTGAGCGTCCTCGGCAGAGCCAGCTTTCCAGGGAGTCTTGGAAGGTGTTTCAGATCATGGCTGAATTTGTCGAGGGTTTTGAGCAGCTTTCGGGTATCTGGCCGGCGGTGAGTATCTTTGGGTCGGCGCGGGAAAAGGCGGGTACTGTTGACTATATCAAGGCCGAGCAGATTGCCTATTTGCTCTCAGAGAGTGGCTTTGCCGTGGTGAGTGGTGGAGGCCCGGGTATTATGGAAGCGGCCAATAAGGGAGGGCACCGGGGACGGGCGCCCAGTATCGGCCTTAATATTGAACTACCCAGAGAGCAGACGCCGAATAGCTATCAGGATATATCACTCAATTTCAGGCACTTTTTTTCCCGCAAGGTCATGTTCGTCAAATACGCCTCAGCCTATGTGGTGATGCCGGGTGGTTTCGGCACACTGGATGAGTTGGCAGAGATACTAACGCTGATCCAGACCGGCAAAACCCGCCGTATCCCGGTTATTTTGGTGAATGGTGAATTTTGGGGTGGTTTATTGGGTTGGATGCGGGAGACGATGTGCAAGGCGGGGACTATTTCTGCCCATGATCTTGACCTCATAGAGGTGTGTGAGGAGCCTCAAGAGGTGGTAGATGCGATTTTTGCACACTACGAATCGCGCAGTTTTGAGCCTTCACTCTCGGAGCGGGAAATTCTATTGGAACTGTAATATGATTCCAGTTCCGACCGGTCTGATAGTTTATAGTGTCGTGGCGCAAACACTTTTGCCCCCGGGACGCTACTATTAAGTAAAGGGAATCGCATGTTGTAGGTTGGGCGTCGGTTTATCCTCCATGGATGTGCTCCTCAGGATTGAATCTTGATCTCGGAATAGTCCGGCCTCATCTGGTATCTAATAAGTCTTATATGTCCAGAGTTAAGGAATAGAAACAATGAAAAGAACATTACTCGCCACCCTGCTTTTGCTGGTGCTACCATTTGGTGCGGTCGCAGAAGAGCCTGCCCCTCTGCCTGCGCCGCCGGAGTTGCCGCCTCAGGTAGAGAGTGGTGAAGTGCTGGAACCTGAAGTGACCATTATCGAGAGCGATAAGGGTACTGTTCAGGAGTATCGTATCAACGGTCGCCTCTATATGGTCAAGATCACGCCTGTGGCGGGCCCTCCCTACTATCTACTTGATAATGATGGTGACGGTACATTGGATGTACGCCAGGAAGCTCATCCGGGAAAAATAGCTATACCCCAGTGGGTGTTGTTTAGCTGGTGAGGTGACCTATTTTTCAGCAGGGTCTTTGGCATGTGAGTTGCCGTGGTAAGAAAGGTTGTCATCAAACTGTAATGAAGCAACGGTGTAATATTCACTTCACACACTAAAGCTGATTAATTACAGAAGGCAGAGTAATTTACCATGGCGACAAAAATTCTGGTCGTTGAAGATGAGTCCGCGGTTCGCGAGATGATCCACTTTGTACTGGAGCAATCCGGGTATGATGTGCTCTGCGCCGAGAGCGTTGAAGAGGCAAAATCTGCGCTTGCTGATGCACCACCCGATCTTATCCTGATGGACTGGATGCTACCCGGTATCAGTGGTGTTGAGTATACCCGCGAATTGAAACAGGATTCGGTCACCCGTGACATTCCTGTCATCATGCTCACCGCCAGAGGTGAGGAGGATGATAAGGTGCGGGGGTTGGAGTGTGGCGCGGAAGATTACGTCACAAAGCCCTTTTCTCCGAAGGAGTTGGTGGCACGTATTAAGGTGATACTGCGGCGTGTGGCGCCACATGCCACTGAAGAAGCGGTGCAGGCGGGGGAGATGCGGCTGGATCCCGTCTCCTACCGTGTCACCATGAGCGATCAACCGATCGAGTTGGGGCCTACCGAGTTTAAACTGCTGCATTTTTTCATGACCCATCGGGAGAAAGTCTATAGCCGCTCCCGTCTGCTTGATAAAGTCTGGGGCACGAATGTCTATATTGAGGAGCGTACGGTAGATGTGCATATACGCCGCCTGCGCCAGGCATTGGAGCCGTTTGAAATGGATGGTCTGATTCAGACTGTTCGTGGTGCTGGCTACAGATTTTCGGAGCAGGTCTCTGCTCGATGAATCTCCCGGAGGCCTGGAGGAGTGAGTTGGTTGGTGTTGGGTTTGTTACCCTTCTGCTCATTCCTCTCGGCTTGGGAACCGGCCATCTGATCCCATTTCTTTGGGGTGGATTGACCCTCTATCTTGTCTGGCACTTCTATCAGTTGATTCGATTTACCCGCTGGCTGACTAAGCCCAAAGTTCATCCCCGGCCTCATGCAGTGGGTGTTTGGCGTCCACTTTTGCAGCGCATTGATCAATTGTCCGGTAGAGGCCAGAAACGCAAGCGTAAACTTAATCGCATGCTAACGGGCTTTTTGGAGTCTACGGGGGCGCTGCCAGACGCTACCGTAGTGTTGAATGATCAAGGCTGTCTGGACTGGTGGAATAGTGCCGCGTCGGAGTTTCTTGGGCTGGATAGAAAACAGCACAAGGGTGTCTTGATTGATGATCTGATTACTGATTCGGTGTTTCTCAGCTATCTGCATGCGGGCCACTACAGTCGTCCACTGCATATGCCTGCACCGGTCAATGACAACATCAGTCTTGAGGTACGGATTGTCCCCTACGGCAAAGGTAAGCGCCTGCTTCAGGCGCGCGACATTACCCGCCTGCATCAGTTGGAAATTGTTCGACGGGACTTTGTGGCCAATGTATCCCATGAAATACGTACCCCGCTAACAGTGGTGCATGGTTATGTCGAGACCATGCAGGAGAGTGACACCTTTCAAGGACCCTGGAAGCGAATCATTGAGCAAATGCGAACCCAAACTTTGCGTATGCAGCGCATCGTGGAAGACCTGCTACTACTCTCTCGTTTGGAGACGCGTAGCAGTAATGAAGGACAGGGTATTGTGGGTGTCTACCCCATGCTGCGGGGCGTGCTGGAAGGGGCTCGGCAGCTCAGCGGGGACAGAGGGCACGAGATCCTTTTGGATGCGGATGAGCGCCTTCGTTTAGTGGGAAATAGCCATGAGTTGGAGAGTGCTTTTACTAACCTCGTCTATAACGCGGTTCGTTACACACCGGAACAGGGCCGGATTGAGATGCGCTGGTGGCTCTCGGGGAGTGGTCCCTGTTTTTCGGTGACCGACAGTGGTATCGGCATTTCACCCGAGCACCTCCCCCGGTTGACGGAGCGCTTCTATCGTGTGGATGTGGGTCGATCGCGGGAGAGTGGCGGTACCGGGCTCGGCTTGGCGATCGTCAAACATGTGCTCACCCGCCATGATGCCCGTTTGGTGGTCGAGAGCGAGCCGGGTAAGGGCAGTATATTCACTTGCCGGTTTCCCCACTCCCGTGTGGCCTCTTGATTTCTCCGCTGGCCTCGATTAACTGTCATAAATATGTAACATAAATCCAAGATTCCTGTAACAAAGCAAACCGATAATTTCCTCCAGGTTAACAACGCCAATTTATTTAATGACCTGGAGGTCAAAGTGATCAAAAATCGTATCGTCCTGGCTGCTGCGCTGACTGCCGCGGCAGTCTCTACCGTAAATGCCGCTTCGCGCGACTACATCTCAGTCGTGGGATCCTCCACTGTTTATCCTTTTGCAACGGTTGTTGCTGAAAACTTTGGTAAAACAACGGCTTTTAAGACGCCAAAGATTGAATCTACCGGTTCGGGTGGTGGTCTCAAACTGTTTTGCGCCGGAGTTGGTGTTGAGCATCCTGATATCACCAACGCTTCACGTCGTATCAAAAGTTCCGAAGTTGAGAAGTGTGCCAGCAATGGTGTAATGGATATCGTTGAAGTGAAAGTCGGTTATGACGGTATCGTTATGGCCAATGCCAAATCCGCAGAACAGATCAAGCTGACTCGTCGTGATGTGTTCCTGGCACTGGCCAAGCAGGTTCCGAACCCCAAGGGCGGTGAGGATCTGGTCGAAAACCCCTATAAAACCTGGAAGCAGGTGAATGCAGCACTGCCTGATATGGACATTGAAGTCTTGGGTCCACCGCCGACCTCTGGCACCCGTGATGCCTTTGTTGAGCTGGCTATGGAAGGGGGTTGTAAGACGTTTGATTTCATCAAGGCGATGAAAAAGAAAGATAAAAAGGCCTACAAAGGCATCTGTCACACGATTCGTGAAGACGGTGCCTTCATCGAAGCAGGTGAAAATGACAACCTGATCGTGCAGAAACTGGAGAGCAACCCCAAGGCAATAGGGATCTTCGGCTTCAGCTTCCTGGATCAGAACTCGGATAAGGTACAGGGCTCTTCGGTTGACGGTATAGCCCCAACCTTCGAAGCGATCGCTGATGGCTCCTATCCTGTATCGCGCCCCCTCTACTTCTATGTGAAGAAGGCCCATGTCGGCAAGATCCCGGGCATTCAGGAGTACTTGGCTGAGTTCACCAGTGACAAAGCGTGGGGCGATGAGGGTTACCTGGTTGATAAAGGCATGATTCCAATGCCGAATCAGGAGCGCAATCAGTTTGCGGCCGATGTGAAAGGTTTGAATGTTCTTAAGCTGACTAAATAAGCTTTCACACTAACTGTCCCTGCTCAGGTTATGGTTCAAGTGAGCAGGGAGGCAAAGCCCTCTCCCGGTCTGCCGATGAGGGCGTTGCCGTTCTTAAGTCTGGAAGATTAGTTGCTGACGTATTATGACTAACACACTCCTGATCCTCATACTGTTAGGCCTGATGGCACTTGCCTACCATCTGGGTGTTCGCCGATCCCAGAAGTTGGTGGGTGGGCCTGGCGGGGTGCGTGGATTACACTCTTTGCCCTCCTACTATGGCTTCTTTACCGCGCTGTGGTGCGGCCTGCCCGCGTTGATCATGCTGCTGTTGTGGGTTTCATTGCAGGGTAGTGTGATTCGGGACTTGATCGTTTCTGATCTGCCTGAGGCTGTTCGTAACTTGCCAGAGGCGCGGTTAGGTTTGGTGATCAATGACATCCAGAATCTGGCGCAAGGAAATATTGTCTCGGGTGAAGTAAGTCCTGAGATGGCGCAGGCCGCGGAACATTACAAAAGCCTGCTGCGGACCAGCTATGCTGCATCATTTGTTGTTATTCTGAGTCTTGCCATCGCCGGACTCTCACTTGGCTGGCGATTGATCTCCCCCCAGTTTCGCGCTCGCAACCGGGTTGAATCGGTACTCAAGTGGTTGCTGATTGGATGCTCTACTATCGCCATATTCACCACACTGGGTATTGTACTTTCTGTGCTCTTTGAATCGATCCGTTTCTTTGGACAGATTCCTATTACAGAGTTTCTGTTTGGGCTTGAGTGGAGTCCACAGATGGCGATCCGAGAGGATCAGGTCGGCTCCTCGGGTGCCTTTGGCGTCATTCCGCTATTTGTGGGTACGCTGCTGATCGCGCTGATTGCCATGTTGGTTGCAGTACCCATCGGTCTCATGTCGGCTATCTATCTGTCGGAATATGCCGGCAGTCATTTTCGTGCCTACGCCAAACCGCTGTTGGAAATCCTCGCGGGTATCCCCACGGTTGTTTACGGTTTTTTTGCCGCGCTGACCGTGGCGCCTTTCATTCGGGACAACGGTGAACTTCTGGGTCTGGATGTTTCATCCGAGAGCGCCCTGGCCGCGGGATTGGTGATGGGGATCATGATTATCCCATTCATCTCATCACTGTCAGATGATGTGATCAATGCAGTACCTCAGACCATGCGTGATGCCTCGCTCGGCATCGGTGCTACCCATTCTGAGACCGTTAAAAAAGTGATTCTCCCTGCTGCCCTGCCGGGGATTGTTGGTGGCATATTGCTGGCGGTTTCCCGCGCAATTGGTGAGACCATGATCGTGGTAATGGCGGCAGGGCTCTCAGCCAATCTCACCGTCAATCCATTGCAGAGTGTCACCACAGTCACCGTTCAGATCGTTACGCTGCTGGTGGGTGACCAAGAGTTTGACAGTCCCAAGACACTGGCGGCCTTCGCGCTCGGACTGTTGCTGTTTTTAGTGACATTGATTCTTAACGTCGTTGCCCTGCGTGTGGTCAGGAAGTATCGAGAAGCCTATGAGTAAGTCGGAACAACAGCAGGCACGCACGATTGACCGTGTGAATACCACACTTGCCCAACGCTATGGCCGGGAGAGACGTTTCCGTCGATTTGGATTTTTTGCTGTCGTGTTGGGATTGGCATTTGTTGGCGTCATGTTCTTGAGCATTATTGGCAAAGGTTACAGCGCCTTTCAGCAGACCCGAATCCTGTTGGATATCGAGTTCACCGAATCAGTGATTGATCCATCGGGTGAACGTGACCCTGCGGTACTCTCGTCGGCAAACTATTCTGCGCTGATAAAAAATTCACTGCGGGCGTTATACCCTGAGGTGAAAGATCGCAAAGAGAAGCGTGAGCTATACGGAATTGTTAGCAACGGTGCGGCATTGATACTGCGTGCAAAAGTAATGGCAGATCCCACTCTGCTGGGCAGTCAGGCACAATTATGGTTGCCCGCTGATGATGATATCGACATGTTGGTCAAGGGCTATATAGATCGTACCGTTGTTCAATCGGAGCGTCGCGTAAAAGACAATGTGATTGCATGGATCGAGAAGCTGGAATCAGAGCAAAAAATCGGTAAATTTTTTAATACCACCTTCCTGACCGGTGGCGATTCCCGTGAGCCTGAATTGGCCGGTATCGGTGGTGCGGTGATGGGGTCGCTCTATACCTTGATCGTTACCCTGCTATTGTCATTTCCCATTGGTGTGGCGGCGGCGGTTTATCTTGAAGAGTTTGCCCCGCGTAATCGCTGGACCGATCTGGTTGAAGTGAATATCAATAACCTTGCTGCCGTACCGTCGATTGTGTTCGGTCTGCTGGGTTTGGCTGTTTTTATTAACTTCTTTGGATTGCCTCGTTCTGCACCCTTGGTGGGCGGTATGGTGCTGACCCTGATGACATTGCCCACCATCATTATTGCCAGTCGTGCTGCACTCAAAGCCGTACCGCCTTCCATACGTGAGGCCGCATTAGGTGTCGGCGCTTCAAAGATGCAGACGGTGTTCCATCATGTATTGCCGCTCTCCATGCCGGGTATGCTTACTGGAACCATCATTGGTATGGCGCAGGCCTTGGGCGAGACAGCACCTCTGCTGATGATCGGTATGGTGGCCTTTATCGTGGATATTCCGGGGAGTGCCATGGACCCGGCTACCGTATTGCCCGTACAGATTTTTCTCTGGGCAGATAGCCCAGAGCGCGCCTTTTTGGAAAAGACCTCTGCGGCCATCATGGTGCTTTTGGGTTTCCTTATTGTGATGAATGTGCTTGCCGTCATTTTACGTAAACGCTTTGAACGGCGTTGGTGATCATAACCTGATCTGAGTGGTTGGCAGAATTTTTACTGTATGACAAATAAAAGAATAGAGTCGATACCTGAATGCAAAACAGGAGTAATGAAATGTTAAGTGTAACGCCCAATACAGCTGGTGTTGTGACCCTTCCCAAAGGTTTAGTAGGGGCGGGCTTCGCGCCGGTTGCTGATGAGTCCCGTGCTATCAATGGAACCGTCGGCGATATCACTGCGGTAGATCCACGTATGACTGCCCGTAACGTCAATGTCTATTACGGTGACAAACTGGCGATCAATGATGTCAGCCTGGATATTGGCAAGAATGAAGTGATCGCCATGATCGGACCATCCGGCTGTGGTAAGTCGACTTTTTTGCGTTGCCTGAATCGCATGAACGATACGATCGATATCTGCCGTGTCGAAGGTGAGATCAAACTGGACGAGCAGAATATCTATGACAGCTCACTGGATGTTGTGCCTTTACGTGCCCAGGTTGGCATGGTCTTCCAGAAACCTAATCCGTTTCCAAAGTCTATCTACGATAACGTGGCCTATGGCCCACGCATTCATGGGCTGACCAGCAGCAAATCTGAGCTTGACGATATTGTTGAAGAGTCACTGTTGAAGGCCGGGCTCTGGGATGAGGTGAAAGATCGACTGGCCGAAACAGGAACAGGCCTCTCTGGTGGTCAGCAACAGCGCCTCTGTATTGCCCGCACTATAGCGGTTGCTCCGGAAGTGATCTTGATGGATGAGCCCTGTTCGGCGCTTGATCCCATTGCGACAGCGCGCGTTGAAGAGTTGATTGATGAACTGCGTGAACAGTTCACTATCGCGATTGTAACTCACTCTATGCAGCAGGCCGCTCGCGTGTCACAACGTACCGCCTATTTCCACTTGGGACAGCTGGTTGAAGTGGGCAAGACGGATGATATTTTTACCAACCCTCGTCATGGATTGACGGAGGATTACATCACCGGACGTTTTGGATAAGGTATGAATAAAATGACCGACGGCCACATCGTCAGTAGCTACAACAAAGATCTGAATCATCTTCACCAGTTGGTTATTGAAATCAAGGATCTGGCTTGCAAGCAGATTCTTGAAGCCGCCCAATCACTGATTGAAGAAGATGTAGAGACTGCCAACAAGGTAATTCTGGGTGATCGGGCTATCGATGAGCTGGACATTAAGGCCGATGAAGAGATTATTCGGCTGATTGCAAAACGCCAGCCCGTTGCTCGCGATCTGCGTGAAATCATGACCATCGCCAAGGTGGTGAGTGATCTGGAACGGATTGGTGATCAGGCGCGTCGACTTGCCCACCTCACGATTCGTTTCTACGATGGAGATGCTAACCCACCTAATCATCATCTATTGGATGACCTGATCAAGATGACTGGCTTTGTCAACCTGATGGTTGAAGATGCCGTTAGTGCATTCGATGAACTGGATCTGACAATGGCGCTGGATGTGATCCGCCGTGATGGCGCCGTGAGTGATGATTTCCGCTCAGCCCTGAGGCGCCTGTCCACTTATATTATGGAAGATTCACGCAGTGTCGGGCACATGGTTGATGTGGTGCTGGGATTACGCGCCCTGGAGCGTATTGGTGGTCATGCCAAGAACATCAGCCGGCATGTGGTGTTTCTTGTAAAGGGCAAGGATGTCCGGCACGAAACGCTGGAACAGGTAGAAGCGGAGATTGCTTCAAGGCACTAATTATCGCCAATATCCTTTGTCCTCTCGGAAAGGTTCTGCTAGCTTTGTTGTAATTGCGATTCAGCTTGGCTGCTGAACTTTGCATTTTTACTGCGACGAGAGGAGAGTGCCTGTGACACATGCTATTCGCATCCATCAGTATGGTGGGCCCGAAGTACTCAGCTGGGATGAAGTGGACGTGGGTGAGCCTGCTTCTGGTGAAGTGAAGCTACGGCATACTGCCATTGGGCTCAACTTTATCGATGTCTATCAGCGCACGGGGCTTTATCCGGTAGGTGATTTTCCTCAGGCCCTGGGTATGGAGGCGGCCGGGATTGTTGTGGCGGTCGGCGAGGGTGTTCCTGACCTCTCTCCAGGCGACCGGGTTGCGTATGCGATGGTGTTGGGGGCTTACACTACCGAGCGGCTGATTGATGCGGATAAACTCGTCAAGCTGCCCGACAGCATTGATGATGAAACCGCTGCTGCCATGATGCTTCAGGGTATGACCGCCCGCTATCTTCTAAAAAATTCCTATCCGGTAAGATCTGGCGACGTAGTGCTGTTGATGGCCGCTGCAGGTGGTGTCGGGACGCTCCTGAGTCAATGGGCGCGTCATCTGGGTGTTACCGTGATTGGTTGTGTTGGATCAGAAGAGAAGGCGAAGCTGGCACAAGCTCAAGGCTGTCATCATACGATTCTCTACCAGGAAGAAGATGTGGCCGCCAGGGTGCGAGACATCACCGGTGGTGAAGGTGTGGCGGCCGTTTATGATTCAGTCGGCCAGGCAACCTTAATGGCATCGCTCGATTCATTACGTCCCACGGGTACATTGGTCAGCTTTGGCAGTGCGTCCGGACCGATTACGGACTTCAATATTGGCTTGTTGGCGCAAAAAGGATCGCTTTATATACAGCGGCCGACCTTAGGAACCTATATTCGCAATAGGGCCTTATTGATTGAGTCCGCCAAGGATCTGATGGGCGTGGTTGCCCAAGGCGCAGTCAAGGTACAGATTGGTCAACGTTATTCACTTGCTGATACAGCCCAGGCGCATCAGGATCTAGAGGCGCGACAGACCACGGGTGCAACGGTGTTGTTACCCTGATTGATGATCCCCGTTTCGTAAACTACTGCGGAGTACAAGATAGCCGACAATGCCCGAAGCGAGTGAGCCGATGATAATTCCAAGGCGCTCGTCAAAAATCAGGTTGACGTCGGTTTCTTCAAAGGCCAATGAGCCGATAAACAGACTCATGGTGAAGCCAATGCCACAGAGGGCGGCAGTACCATAGAGGGATTGCCAAGAGATTCCTTTTGGTAGACGCGTCAGGTTGAGTTTGATAGCGAGCCAACAAAATCCAAATACGCCAATCTGTTTCCCCAGGAACAGACCGAGTGCGATGCCCAGTGGCACGCTGTGGAGCATCTGCTCCAGCCCCACACCGGTAAAATTGATCCCGGCATTGGCAAATGCAAAAACCGGTAATATCCAGAATGCCACCACCGAATGCAGGTCATGCTCAATCTCTTTTAATGGCGAGTGATCTGGGTTGTTCTTCGAGTGCATGGGAATGAATAAGGCCAGGATAACGCCGGCCAATGTCGCATGGACGCCTGACTTAAGCATGGCGGTCCACATGATGATACCAACAAAGATATACAGGCTTTTCGATTCGACTTTTCGATAGTTTAAAAAGCCCAGCAGCGGTATGCAAATCGCCACGACGATTAATGATGAAAATGAGATCTTTGCAGTGTAGAAAATGGCGATGATCAGTATGGCGCCGATATCATCAAAGATCGCCAGCGATGTCAGGAAAATCTTAATAGTGGTCGGTACTCTGGAGCCAAGCAGCATCAACACACCCAGGGCGAAGGCAATATCGGTCGCTGCCGGGATGGCCCAACCTGCCATCGCCCTGCTGTTGTCAAAATTGAAGATGGCATAGACCAGAGCAGGTATAGCCATGCCCCCTAACGCACCAAATCCGGGTAGTACAATATTTCTTTTGTCCGCGAGCTCGCCTTCAACCAGTTCGCGTTTTAGTTCCAGCCCAACAAGAAAAAAGAATACCGCCATAAGGCCGTCGTTGATCCACAGCAACAAGGGTTTTGCAATCTGTAGTGCGCCTATGCGGACCTCAACCGGTGTATCTAGGATCAGGGAATAGTAGGGCTGCAGCGGCGTATTGGCGCAGGCAATGGCTAGCAGGGCCGCTAGCATCAGGATAATGCCGCTGGAAGATTCCAGTTTAAAAAATGTAGTAATAAAAGAGGGTTGTTCTTGATTCATGCTTGTTCTTTATGGCGTGTTTGGTATAACAGTATACGACATACATCACCGCCTGGCGTTTCCTTTATGTTGCCCAGTGAATTATGTCATAGTGAATTCAACTGTCGTAGTGGTTTTGTGAGGCCCAGAGATTAGCTTTTCTTTGGGCGTTTCTTATCCTTTCGCTGTGCCCGCTTTATCGCCTTTTCCGCTTGTATGCGCAAGGTTTCTTCCTGCTCTTTGCTCATCATGGCGGGAGTTTCAAGTGTGATTCGCCCAAGGTTGCCAGAGCGCAGTTCGGTCAGCAACAACTTGCTTACCTTATCCATGTCGACACCACCGCCACCGCGTAGACAGCCCCGTTTTTTTCCAACAGCCTCTAACAGCTCATAATCTGTAGCGGGAAGTGTGTTCAGTTGATAGCGCTTCAAGAGTGCTTCGGGATAGGCTTTGAGAAGATACTCGGCCGTGAAGAGGGCAACGTCATCATTTTGCATGGCTGTCTCTTTAATCGCCCCGGTGGCTGCCAACCGGTAACCGCTGTTACGATTTTCGATGTTCGGCCATAACACGCCAGGTGTGTCAGAGAGTACAATGCCATCGCCGAGGTTGATGCGCTGTTGGTGTTTGGTTATGGCCGGCTCATTACCTGTTTTTGCAATGACACGCTTTGCCAGGATATTGATCAAAGTGGATTTGCCCACATTAGGTATGCCCACGATCAGGGCATGAATGCCTTTCAGGCTTTTTGCCTTGGCCGGGAACATGCTGCGGCAGAGTTCAGTCAATTGCTTGAGTGAGGCGGGTTGTTCGCTTGAGATGGCCAGACTTCTAACGCTCTGTTCCTGTTCCAGGTAGGCCTGCCACTGCGCTGTCAGAGTGGGGTCGGCGAGGTCACTTTTGCTCAGCACTTTAATGCAGGGCTTATCACCGCGTAGTGTGGCGAGCATCGGATTAGTGCTGCTATAGGGGATGCGCGCATCCAATACCTCAATGATGACATCGACCTGCGGCAGGGTCTCTTTAATCTGCTTACTGGCCTTGTGCATGTGGCCTGGATACCACTGGATTTGCATGGATTCCCCTGGTGAAGAGCGTTTGGGCGATCAGTAAAAGTGCTATGGTGGGGATTATACCGGAGATTAGGTTGCTATTGGGACAGCATCTGATGCTGTCCCGTTTACATGGCGTTTACTCGTCTTAATTAACCGCGCTCCAGGAGTTGTTCTGGCTTGAAGCCCAGAATCAGGGCACCCCAGTGTTTACCGTTGATATAGAGCGGGAAGGAGAGGTCATTCAGCACCTCACCGGTATCCCTGATGTAGGTCTGCAGCAGGAAAGGCTCGGTATTGGCCGCGCGGCGTATTTCTGCACGGTTAGTATTGTAAATCTTCAGATGGCGGCTGTTAACGTTGTCGGTCTCAAAGTCGCCGGTCATCGGCTTTGACAGGTGACTATGGTGTGCGGGAAGGTAACCGTTTTTGTCTACTGGTACAGCATAGATAAAGTCAGGCCGTTCTTTAACGAAGGTATCGATAAGTGGCTGGATGACCGGCTCATAGGCACTGCCGTATGAGATGGTGTACTTCTGTGGATTGGTATTGGGCACGGCCTTGTAGTTAGTATCAAACAGGTTTACACCACGACCGGCCATCTCATTGAGTACCTGTTGTATTTGTCCAGCCCACCCGCGTGCGGTTTGGATCATATTTTCAAATCCGCCGTGCCCAATGATAAATCGAGAGAGCAGTTCTTGGGTTTGCTCTGTGGCCACTTCAAGCTCTTCTGAATATTGTTGGGAATCATCCATGTCGGCTTTGATGCTTTTACTCAAATCGGCAATGGCGCTGACATTACGATGGGACTCTTTGTTGGTAATCGACAACTCTTCGATAGCCGCGCTGATTTCGATCAGCTGGGCATTCACTGTGTCGAAATCATTCACCATCTTCTGGAATTGCATAGAGGTATCATTGATCGCCTCTTGGGTTTGCTCAGTGTACTGCTGGATCTCTAAGGTACCCTTTTTGGTATTTTCTACCAGGTTGGACATCTCACTGATGTTTTTACTGATCTCGCCGGTGGCGCTGTTCACTTTATGGGAGAGATTGCGTACTTCATCGGCCACTACGGCAAATCCCCGGCCATTTTCCCCGGCGCGTGCGGCTTCAATGGCGGCGTTTAATGCAAGCAGATTGGTCTGATCAGAGAACTCCTGAACCATGGTGAGGATGGTGCGGATATTTTCGGAGTTTTTGCTCAGCAGGTTAACTGTTTCATTGAACCCGCTGAGTAGTTTGCTGACAGCTGATACCTGCTCAGTAACCTTGGTCAGGCGTGATGAGGAGGCGTTGGCCTCCTCCAGGTTGGCGCTGTTTTGCTCAGAAATCGTGTTGGTATGCCGGGCGATCTCATCAATCGCACGGGTAGCTTCACTACTGGATTGGAATACCTGCTTGGCATTCATCTCCTGTTGATCGACGCGGTCGTGGGCGCTGTGAATCATTTTGTCAAGCTTGGTTGATCCGAGGGCTACGCTGACGGTACGGCGCCGTGTCTTATCAATGATATTGCGCAGGTTGTCCGCGAAGGCATTGTAGCTGCGTGCCATATCGGCAATTTCATCTTGTGTCGTGATAGGAAGAGTGGCTGAGATGTCGCCGTCCTTCTCGGTAATGCTGCGTAATATCCGGGTGATATCCTTGATCGGCCGCAGAAAAAGGTGACGCATGTAGAGCATGATCCCTATAGCTGCGATGAGGCTGATCAGTGTCAGGGCAACAATCAATGTTAGATGATCATCCAGCTTTAGGCTGAGCTGTTCAATCAATCCGGCGTCAGGTGAACGGGTTTTCAGTAGCGCTCGTGTGTCTTGAATGTGGCTGAAGACTAACCACAGGGAGAGCAACTGAAACAACACCAGGAAACCAATATTCCCCACAATTTTGCGCGTTAGGGTGAAGAAGAAGTGTTTCTCGATCTGCGTATAAAGGCTCATCGTTTGTCTCTGACTTAACATGATTGCAAAAAGGGATCAAAACCCCCGGTTCTCTTGTGCTAATCGTTCCTTCGTCATTGATCACTGATGCTGCTCGATCGTTTCATACTCCCTTTTATTCTGGCAGTTACCGCTTCAGGCTACTCTGGTTGTCGGGTAGATGGGACAATACTTTAGTAATTTAATGTAATTAATCGGTCGATTGCCGCATATAGGCGTTATTGTCCTCGTTACAATCCTATACGGACGATGTGGGTTGTCTATACTCTGAGAGGTAGGCTAGCACTATGGCATAACTCAATGGAGCGAGTTTATTTTTCGTGCATACACCCTGCGGGCGTATGGTCAAGTCCTGATCATGGTAGGCGATTAGGGGCTGTTGAGAGAGTGAGTAGATGAAGACTTCATCCGATGGTTGTGTACTGGATGCTGGTTCAAAGGCACTGGTTGCAGCGTTGGGCGAACGCGATAGGTATACCCAGTTTCACTCCAAGCGGGTCGCAGAATTTGCTCACCAGATTGGGGTGGCCTGTAATCTTGCTTCTGATGACCTGATCATACTCAATATCAGTGCCTACTTTCACGACATAGGAAAGATCGGCATTCCTGATAAGGTCCTGTTGAAGCCGGTACGTTTTACCCTGGATGACATGCAGGTCATGAAAAGCCACCCGGAAAAAGGTGAACGGATTGTTAAGGAGTTGGGCCTAAGATCGGGTGATTGTATTGCCTTGGCGGTCAGGCATCACCACGAACATTTTGATGGTGCGGGTTATCCTGATGGGCTACAAGGAGAGGCGATTCCCTTTATTTCTCGAATTATCTCGGTGGCTGATAGTTATGATGCCATGAGCAAGGCGCGACCCTATCATGCTGCGAGACCGGTCTTCGAGGTTATGGACATCATGCAGCGCGAATCTGGGACGAAGCTGGATGCTTATGTGGTGTCAAAGTTGTGTGCTTTGATCGAGGCCAGAGAGGGCTTCTTAAATTGATCAACGATACAGGTCACTCATGGCCCATTTAACCGACATCATGGGTGAAACAGGTTTAGGCGTTATTTTCATTGAATGTTATGTTAATCTTTTAATCGGCAGGAGGCTCAAAACCCAACACAATCAACAAGACCATTAAATACTACGACCATGATTGATGCACATATTCTTGAACAGATTCCCCTTTTCTCTGGTATGACCGGCGAAGATCTGGGGCAGGTAGCCCGACATGCAACGGAGGTGGCATGTGACAAAGGAAACTATCTGTTTCGCGAGGGGGACAAGGCCGACCATCTCTATGTCTTGCTGAGTGGCCTGGTGCAAATGACTGCTCAAGGACCCGAGGGGCAGCGGACTGTCATTGAAATCCTCTATCCGGGCGACTCTTTTATTCTGGCCGCAGTCATTACGCATAAGCGCTTTCTGATGTCTGCCGAAGTGGTCAAGTCAGCCCGAGTACTCAAAGTACCTGGGGATGAGCTGGTTGAACTGATTCGTCATGGAGGGGATTTTGGCCTTACTATGATGGCAACCCTCTCCACACAGTTTCGGTCGATGGTCCGTCAGGTAAAGAATCAGCGCCTCAGGACAACGGCTCAGCGCGTTGCTGCTTTTTTACTGGATTTGGCTTATGAGCAAGGTCGCGGTGAGAATCGGATTACCCTCCCTCATAGTAAAAAAATGCTAGCCGCTCTGCTGGGTATGTCCCAGGAGGGCTTGTCGCGTACCTTCACCGCATTAAAGGAGCAGGGTGTGGATATTGATCATAATCAGGTCCACATTGATTCCATCGTAAAACTGCGTAGATTCTGTGGTTTTAGTAACATGCTGGATGCAAGCGACCGTTTAAGTCGTAAGGATTGATCGCTTCTATATAAGGGGTCCAGTGGCCTGCCCTTATTTCCCCGTACTAGGCTAAAGAACCTTTGCATTGAGCCGATAGTTGGGTAATGACCTGATCGGTTCAGATTGTCGTGGTCGAAGATACCCCTGTTCCATGCTGTTAAGAGGTTGCTGTATGAATGTTTGCTCCAGGCGAACAGGGATGTTTAGCAAAGTTACCCGCTCTTTTTTCGTGCTCTTTCTATTCGGCTTGCTCTGGACAAATCTGTCTGCGTGGGCGGGTGCCCAATCAAAAATTCAGTTAACCGATGCAGAGCAAGCCTGGATGGCCACACATCCAGTTATTCGTGTTGGTCCCGATCCTGAATTCAGGCCAGTAGAGTTTTTTGATCAGGAGGGAGCTTATCAGGGGCTGGCGGCCGACTATATTTCCGCTGTTGCCGATCACTTGGGTCTGCATTTTGAGATTGTTCGTCTAGACAGCTGGGATGAAGTTGTTAGGCAGGCGAAGCGCCGTGATATTGATATGTGGAGTGCGGCCAGCGCTACACCACAGCGACTCGAGTATATGAGTTTTACCCAGCCGATGATTGAAGTGCCCGCCGTAATATTGGTCCGTAATCAGGTCAAGGAAGATCTGGAAATGAAAGATTTAAAGGGCATGAAAATAGCGGTTGTTTCTGGCTATGCGGCCCATGATTTTATTCTGGATCGCTATCCAGAGCTGATCCTTGATCCTGTCCCCGATTTGGAAACCGCCCTGCGAAAACTATCCTTTGGGATGGTCGATGCGATGGTGGGAAATCTTGCAACGGCCACCTACTACATGGAGCAGCAAGGTATAACCAATCTTCGGGTGGCAGGAAACTCAGGCTATTTCTATCGTTTGGCATTTGCTGTAAGAAATGACTGGCCTGAGTTACGCAGCATTCTCGATAAGGGTTTAAACAGTCTGAGCGCCGAAGATCGTAAGATAATATTCAGTCGGTGGATTCATTTGCAGTCTCAGGAGTGGAAGCCAACACTGCGGTTTTATCTGCTGTTATTTCTCCTCTTGCTATCGTTGAGTTTGATAGGCGGGTACTTGTGGAATCGCACCCTCAAGCGAGTTGTTGTGCAACGTACTCATCAATTAAAAAAGGAATTAGAGGGGCGTGAACGTACCGAGGTTGCACTCGCCATCAGAGACCGGGCTATCACTGCCGCAAGTAATGGGATAGCGATCTTGGATTCTCGGTGGCAGGGTAACGCCATTATCAACGTCAATCCGGCCTTTGAAGCGATGACAGGTTATACTGCCGATGAGTTATTAGGGCGCGCACTCCCTTTTTTCGATGGCAAGGATGAAGATGAAAATCAGGAGGCGATATCCCAATCGATCAGGGCAATTAAACAAGGTCATTCCTGCCAGGTTCAACTGCATTGCACGCGCAAAGATGGCAAGCGGTTTTGGTGTGAGTTATTTCTTTCTCCTGTGCACGATGCCGACGGCACACTGACCCACACGATTGCCACCATCAATGACATCACTCAACGTATTCGCAATGAATCGATGCTGCGACAAATCGCCATGGGTGTTTCGGCGGCTACGGGCAATAGTTTTTTTGATCAACTGGTAGCCCATTTGGCCGAGACATTGGATGTTAGCTATGTGCTGATAGGTCAGATAGCCTCAGAAGATGTTGATCAAATCAAGACGCTTTCTGTTTGGGCAAAAGGGCTGCCAGGTGAGAACTTTACCTATGATTTAGTCAACACCCCTTGCAGTGATGTGATACATGCCGGGGCCTGTGCTTTTCCTGGGAATATCCAGACACTGTTCCCGGATGATCATCTTTTGCAGGTGATGGAGGCCGAGAGTTATGTGGGATTGCCTCTTCACTCAACTCAGGGCCAGGTGTTGGGTGTCTTGGTGGTATTAGATATACGGCCACTGGCTAATCCGGATTTTATTCTCTCTATGCTGACGATATTTGCCTCAAGGGCTGCAGCAGAGCTTGAACGTCAGCATGCCGATATGGCACTGCGCAGTAGCGAAGAACACTACAGAGTACTGTTTGATTCATCCAATGATGGCATCCTCACTTTTGATAATAACCGTTTTATCAGTTGCAATGCCCGGATTGAAGAGATCTTTGGTTGTCCAAAAGATGAAATAATTGGCTATGGCCCGGAGAAGTTTTCCCCGCCAGTTCAACCGGATGGGTCTCTCTCCAATGAAAAGGCACATAACCATATCAGGGCGGCTTTGGCTGGGACTCCGCAAGTGTTTGAATGGTTGCATTTACAGTTGGATGGTACGCCTGTGTATACCGAAGTGAGTTTGAACCGAGTCTACAGTGAAGGCTCTTCTGCCTTAACTGCACGTATCCAAGATATTTCAGATCGCAAACGGCGCGATGAAGAGACACGGCTTGCGGCCAGTGTATTTAATGGAACTACAGAAGGCATTGTGATCACGGATGCGCGAGGTGTCATACTGCAAGTGAACAGTGCGTTTAGTGATATCACCGGATTTCAAGCCGACGAAGTGTTGGGTAAGACACCCAGGATTTTAAGATCTGACTACCACGATGATGATTTCTATACGGGTTTCTGGTCTGAGCTAACCACCACTGGATTCTGGCAAGGAGAGCTATGGAATCGCCGTAAGGATGGCGAGGCTCATCCCGTCTGGCAGAACATTTCTGCCATCAGGGATGATACGGGTGATATCGTTCAGTACATCAGCATTTTTTCAGATATTACGGATAAAAAACTCTCCGAACAACGTATAGAACACTTGGCGCATTATGATGTACTGACCGATCTTCCGAATCGCGTGCTGTTTAATGAACGCTGTGAGCATGCATTGATTAGGGCGCGACGTGAAGGGAAAGAGCTGGTTGTTATGTTCCTTGATCTGGATCGTTTTAAACATATCAATGACAGTCTTGGGCATCCGGTTGGGGATCGTTTGCTGCAACAAGTAGCGAAGCGATTAAACGCCTTGATTCGGGAAGAGGATACCGTTGCTCGGTTAGGGGGGGATGAATTTGTACTGATTCTGGAAGATGTGGTGGATACTAATATCATTGTCCCTGTTGCTGAAAAAATACTGGCCGCCTTCAATGAGCCCTTTGACCTGGAGGGTAGCCAGTTGCATGTCTCATCCAGTGTGGGTATCTCGATCTATCCGGCGGATGGGCAGGATGTGACGACACTGGTACGTAATGCCGATGCTGCGATGTACCGCGCCAAGGAGAGTGGTCGAAATAACTATCAGTTCTATACCCGTGAGATGACTGCTTCGGCTCGTGCACGGGTCTCCCTTGAGAGCCGTCTTCGCCAGGCAGTTGAGCAGCAGCAATTAGTGCTTCACTATCATCCGCAGTTTGACCTGAAGAGTGGCAAGCTGACGGGTGCAGAGGCCTTGGTACGATGGCAACATCCTGAGATGGGTCTGGTTCCTCCAGATAGCTTCATACCCTTGGCAGAGGAGACAGGATTGATTCTGCCGATCGGTGAATGGGTATTGCGAACAGCCTGTAATCAAGCGAGAAAGTGGCTGGATTCTGGCAGGCAATTTGGTGTCGTTGCAGTCAATATTTCAGGTAATCAGATTGAACGCGGCGATATTGTTGAGCTGGTCAGGCAAGTGCTTTGGGAGACCCATTTGCCCGCCCATCTACTTGAACTTGAAATCACTGAGAGCTTCATCATGAAGCATGCGAATGAGGCGCTCGATACCCTTTTGGCATTGCGAAATTTGGGCGTTTCTTTGGCAATTGATGATTTTGGTACAGGGTATTCGTCACTGAGTTATCTGAAGCAGATGCCCATCAACAAGCTGAAGATTGACCGGTCATTTGTCAGTGATGTTCCCAGTGGTAAGGCGGATACAGCCATTACACGTGCGGTAATTGCGTTAGGCAAGGGGCTCTCGCTGCGTGTCATTGCTGAGGGTGTTGAGAGTGAAGCGCAACGACAATTCCTTGAGGAAGAGGGTTGTCATGAGGCACAGGGTTTTCTCTATACCCAACCCATTCCTGCTGAAGCGTTTCAGGCGATGATGGATCAGTTGCAGATTAGTTCAGCTCAATTCAACAGACAATGATATTGCTTAGGCTGGCTCTTTGATCTCATGGATAGGCAGCTCTATGGTGAACAGCGTCCCTTTATTCGGTTCAGAGGTGAAGTAGATTTCGCCGCCATGCTTTTTCGTCACAATATTGCGGGCTATTGAGAGTCCCTGGCCGGTGCCTTTCCCTACTTCTTTCGTAGTGAAGAAGGGTTCAAATATTTTGTCCTGCAAGTCGCCGGGGATTCCAGCACCATTGTCGCTGATCTGTATTTGTATTTTGTCCTCCCGCTGAGTCGTTTTGATGGTGATTTTACCGCCGTCATGTGGCTTTGCCTCTTCGATCGCGTGACTGGCATTCACCAAAAGATTGAGAAACACTTGATTCATCTCTCCTGGCTGACAGCTGACATGCGGCAGTGTCGGGTCAAACGCTGTGTTTACTGTGGCAACATCTTTCCATTGACTGCGCGAGATGGTCAGGGTGTTCTCCAGCATGTGATTAATATCGATGATCGATTTACTGCCTTCACCAGGATGGGAGAACTCTTTCATGGCAAGCACGATGCGTGAAATATCCGAAATGCCGGTGATAGACTGATTGATGGCGGCAGGGACTTCACTCAAGAGGTAGTCGAGGTCAATGGACTCACTTTTTTCTCGGATCTGGTCACATGCCGATTTCAGTGCGCTGTCTGGGTTTACCCGTTCCACCAGCGACAGGCAATCTCCCAGTAAGTCACGCAGATCTCTTTGTGCTTCATGCAGGAATTTCAGATTGTCCCAGACGTATTGTGAGGGTGTGTTGATTTCATGTGCAATACCACCTGCCAGCTGGCCTATCGCTTCCAGTTTCTGGGCCTGATTCAGTTCGCGCTCGAGTTCAGCCTGAATCGATTGAGCTTCTTTGAGATTGGAAATGTCATATATCCAGGAGAAGAACGAGGGCTCATTCTGGTACGTAGTGGGATAAAGTGATATCAGCGCGGCAAACTCGTCTCCATTTTTACGCTTGAACATGATCTCACTGTTGCTGACTTTTTTATGCGCCTGAACCTCTTTCAATATCTTGTCCCGATCTTCCTGGTTGGCGTAGAGGTTGCGGGCACTGAAACCAATCATTTCCCGTACTGGCATACCATACATCTCGGCCAAACGGGTATTCAAAAAGGATATCTTTCCATCGCTGTGTCGTGATATGCCAAAACCGGCTGGACTGGCTTCGATGATGCTCTTGAGGAAGGCCTCATAGCGCACTTTTTCCGTAATGTCGGTGTAGGTGGTGACAAAGCCGCCGCTGGACATGGGGCTACCATCAATCTGAATGACGGTGCCATCCGGACGTTCGCGCTGAAAACTATGGGGGGTAAACTGTTTTGCCAGGGCAACCCGTTCACTCACCTGCTGCTCTATATCACCTTCCCCGTACTCACCGCGCTTGGCATTGTAGCGAAACAGCTCGGCCACATTGGTGCCGACATGTACCAGCTCGGTTGGAAAATCGAGCAACGCTCTGAATCGATCATTGAAGAACACGAGGTCAAGATTTTCATCACAGACGCTGAGCCCTTGTACTAAATGCCCAAAGGCATCCCTTGCTACGTTGACTAGATAGGTCACATCATCTTGCTCATCTTCAGGTATGGCGTTATCCACTGTGCTGCTCCGTAATAGCTCAGGCTTTTTTGTGGCGCGTCCCTATCTGACATGCCTCCATATGCATGCGCCAATAACCATGCTTGGCATTTTATTTCTAGTGTAGATGGTTATTGTTTATGATGACGGCCGCTGAGCGTGGATCTTTAATCGCTGTTAACAGGAGGATGAATGGCTGAGTGTTTTGTCATGACCAACGGTATTCGCCTGCACTATCTTGATTATCAAGGGACGGGGCCGACCCTCCTGTTAATGCCGGGGCTGACGGCCAATGCCCACTCCTTCGACGGATTGGTTGCCGAGGGTGTCGCTGCTGCCGTTAGGTTGCTGGCAGTTGATCTGCGTGGGAGAGGCTTAAGTGATAAGCCGGCGATTGGATACACTCTGGCGGAACATGCCGCTGATATCCTCGGGCTTCTTGATCAGCTTGGTCTTGATCAGGTGATTCTGGGTGGTCATTCGTACGGTGGCCTACTGGGCATGTATATGGCGCACCGCTATCCAGAGCGGGTGGAGAAGCTAGTGGTCATTGATGCTGCGGCAGAGATGCATCCGGATACCCGGCGACTGATCCAGCCAGCCATAGACCGGCTGGGCAAGCCGGTGTCCTCCTGGGAAACCTATCTCGCGGCAGTGAAAGTGATGCCATTCTTTTATCATTGGTGGGATCCGACTATTGAAAGCTATTTTCGTGCAGATGTGGAGACACGGCCGGATGGCACGGTGATCTCCCGCTCTAAACCCGAAGCCATTGTGGAGGCGGTAGAACATGTCCTTGCTGAAGCGTGGCAGGATAAGCTTTCGCAGATTACTCAGCCAACGTTGCTGCTCAATGCTACGGGTGCCTATGGCTTGCCTGGGGCGCCACCCCTGTTGCCTCGGGAGCAGGCGATAGCCACGGTTGAAAAGTTGTCTAAGGGGCGCTATGCGGAGGTGGCGGGTAACCACATCACGATGCTCTATGGGCAAGGTGCCAAACAGATCGTCAAAGAAATAATCAAGTTCGTGGCAGATTAGACGCTAAAGTTCTCAACCGGTAGTGAATCCACCCCTAAGTGAGATCGCTTGAGTACCCAATTGTGCCGGCATGCAGCTCCTGGGTAGGGGTATTATTATTCTTTTTCATCGAAAAAATTTGTTATAACCGGCTCACTGGCCAGGTCCAGTATGAGGGGATGAGGATACTAATGAACACCAAAATAAAAGCAGTTGCACTCTTTTGGCTGGCAACGCTGATATGCCTGCCATTGGCCATGTCAAATGTGTTGGCGGCTGACATGGCTTCGCTGGTAAATACTGCAGGTATGCAACGCATGCTGACGCAGCGTATCACTAAAGATTACTTGTTTTTGGGCAGCCAGATTCGGGCGGGAAAGGCCGGTAGACAGATGAAAGGCAGTGTAGCACTGCTGCGCAGTAATCATGATGTGTTGAAGCAATCAGTCACCGACAGCAAAGTAAGCAGTCTGCTGGTTGAGGTTGATCCACTGCTGGAAAAGATGGAGAAAATTACCAAGGCCGCGTATGTAAAGTTTAGCGGTGCCACAATGCTTGAGCTGAGTGAATCGATGCTCGAACTCTATCAAGCGATTGTAGTTGAGCTTGAAGGCAAGCAGGCAGAGAAGACCGTGGCTGCGGTAAATACCGCGGGTAGGCAGCGTATGCTGTCGCAACGTATTGCCATGTTTTATGCAGCCCAGCAGGCCGGTTTTCAGAGTGATACCACCATTAATCAGATGAAGCAGTCTGTGGATGAGTTCGAGAGCGCACATAAAGCCCTTGAGGTAAACAGTCTGAATTCAGAAGAGATTAACCGAGAACTGCAGGGCGTGGAAAATGTCTGGAAGACGGTAAGGCCCTATTTTGCGGGGGATGCTGAAGAGAGCTTCCCGGTCACTATCTTTGTTACGACCGATGACATTATGAAACGGATGAATAAGGTCACCCTGCTCTATGTGAAAGCACATTGGGCAAGCAAGCCCAAGCAGTAATCTCTTAATCAAAACCTGATACACATAACACCTGCTTTGCCCTAACCGGCGGCAGGTGTTTTTATTTGTACACAATTTTAGTTCTGGCCAAATGTGGTGTGATTGGTACGTCTTGCGTTGTATTATTTTTTAATAGTCAGAAGCAAAGAGGTGTCCAGATGAAGATAGCCGTCTACGGCAGTGGAGGCGTCGGTGGTTATTTCGGCGGTCGATTGGCCAGCACAGGGCAGGATGTGGCCTTTATCGCCCGAGGCGATCATCTCAAGGCGATGCGTCAGAAGGGGCTGGCGGTTGAAAGTATCAATGGTGATTTCCATATGGCCTCGCCTACAGTGACCGATGATCCGCAAACCATTGGCCCGGTGGATGTGGTGCTGGTGGCCGTTAAGAGCTGGCAGGTGCCGGAGGTGGCTTTGGCAATGCGTCCACTGATGGGGCCGGATACTTTAGTCGTCTCTCTTTTGAACGGTGTTGAAGCAGTGGGTCAACTGAGCGCAGTGCTCGGACAGGATAGGGTGCTTGGTGGTGTGGCGAAGATTTTTAGTTTTATCGGCAAACCCGGCCTGATTCGTCACATCGGACATGAACCTACTCTGATGTTGGGAGAGCAGGGTGGCGGCTCAAGTAAGCGCCTCGATCGTCTTGCTGAATTATTAGAAATGGCGGGGGTTGTGGTGGAGTGCCCTGCCGCTATTATGGTTGAAATTTGGAAGAAATTTCTCTTCACCACGGGTTGGGGTGGGTTGGGTGCAATCAGTCGGGCCCCGATAGGCGTGTTGCGTGAAGAGCCGGCCACTCGATCAGTGATTCAGGCCTGTATGCTGGAAACGGAGGCAGTAGCTCGGGCTGCTGGTATTTCTTTACCGGCGGATATTATTGGGCGTACATGGGCTTTTATTAATGGTCTTGAACCAGCCGGAACCAGCTCTCTGCAGCGTGATATTGCGGCGGGTCGTCCATCTGAGCTTGATGCCTGGAACGGCGCGGTAGTGCGTATTGGCCAGCACTATGCTGTGGCCACGCCAACCCACGACCTGATCGTGAGTGCCTTGACGCCACTGGAGCGAAGGGCACGAGGTGAGCTAAACTTCTGATATATGATGTAAGTTGGCGTGTTTTTTAAGAATCGCCCTATAGCCAAAGCTATTATTTAAGTTAAGAATACGCGCCAGATTTATTTTTAGCCTGATATAGAGATGTAGAAATGGTATTCGCAGAATTTCGGCGCTTGTTTCAGCGCAATCGTACAACCAGTGCCCAGGATCGTAGGGTGAATAGGAGGGTTGTGCCAACAGAGGGCACTACGGTGCTCATTGTTGACGACTCTCGAACCGTTCGTCGGGTGATGGGTACGATGCTACGCCAGTCGGGCTATAAGACGCTTGAGGCTGAAGACGGCGCGCAAGGCATTGAGTTGGCACGGGCTCACAAACCCAATCTGATATTTATGGATGTCATGATGCCGGGCATGGATGGATTTCAGGCAACCCGAAAGCTGCAAACCCATGTGGATACCCAGGATATCCCGGTGATTATCATCAGCGGAAATAAGCAGGCCACTGTGCAAACCTGGGTAGAGAAGATAGGGGCCAGGGACTTTATGGCCAAACCCTTTGAGCGGGGGGAGTTCTTCCAGCGGCTGGAAAACGTTATCTACTAGTTTTAATTCCCACTTCCCATTTCTCCCAACTGGCTGTCCTGGTCTGGGGGTGAGAGAATGTTCCTCGTTCAGGGTAACCGATAAAAAAACACCATGGGGCCACTACACGGCATAAAGATTCTCGATCTCAGTCGAATACTGGCTGGTCCTTGGGCCACCCAAGTGTTAGCCGATTATGGCGCCGAAGTCTGGAAGATTGAGCGCCCCGGCGTAGGGGATGATACCCGGCATTGGGGCCCTCCCTTTCTCAAGGATGGGGAGGGGGCGGATACGGCTGAGTCGGCCTACTTTTTGTCAGCCAATCGCGGTAAGCGTTCATTAGAACTGGATATCACTACGGATTCTGGGCAGGAAGCGATCTGCAAGCTTGTTATAGAGGCTGATATTCTGGTGGAGAACTATAAGGTTGGCGGGCTGAAGAAGTATGGTCTTGATTATGATTCGTTGGCCAAGATTAACCCTCGCCTGATCTATTGCTCTATCACCGGTTTTGGCCAAACAGGGCCCGATGCGGAATTGGCCGGATATGATGCCATGATCCAGGCCCGGGGTGGTTTGATGAGTATTACGGGTGAGAAGGATGGCCTGCCCGGTGCGGGCCCGCAGAAGGTTGGGGTCGCGGTTGCCGATCTCATGGCGGGCATGTATGCCGTCAGTGCCATGCTTGCGGCCCTGCACCATAGGGAGAAGAGTGGCCAGGGTCAGCAGATCGATATCGGCTTGCTGGATACGCAAGTCGCCTGGCTGGCCAATCAGAACATGAATTATCTCGTGGGAGGAGAGGTACCCGTGCGACAGGGTACGGCCCATCCCAATATCGTACCCTATCAGGCATTACCTACCCAGGATGGCTTTCTCATGTTGGCGGTCGGGAATGATCGTCAGTTTGCCGCCTGTTGTCAGGTCCTGGGTGAGTCATCACTTGCGCAAGATTCCCGCTTTACAACCAATCGACTGCGGGTTGAGTACCGTGAGGTGCTAATCCCCTTGCTGGAAAAGGCCTTTAAGACCCGCTCAACAGCTGAGTGGTCACGGATGCTGGGTGCTGTAAAGGTGCCCTGCGGTCCTATCAATACCTTACATGAGGTGTTTCAGGATGAGCAGATTCAGTTTCGGGGTATGCGGTTGAATCTGCCTCATCCTATTGCAGGCACTGTCCCGCAAGTGGCGAATCCGGTGAAATTTTCAGCGACGCCCATCGAATATCTGCTCGCCCCTCCTCTCCTGGGAGCGGATACTGAGAGGGTGCTGGAGCGTATTCAAAAGAAAAAACATTAACGGAGAAGTGTTGCCTCAGGCTTGCGCTGTATGGGTGGCCGAAAGGCTAATGTGCAGTCATTGCGGGCGACGGAGAAGAGCTTGTGCTGTGAATGTTTGAACATCAGTCCTATTTCATGCGGTGTGGTATGCGTGATGAGGGCCTTTATCAGCCAAGGCTCGCGCGCGATGGTGACTGAAAGCTCTACTTCCATGCCGCTTGGCAGAGTCAGGCCATAGGTCTCCAGTAGCGCGCCCTCGGGGGTCAGGCTGCCCAATGTGGCTGCGAAGCTACGCCCATGATAGTTGATCTGGGCGGGATACATTGTGTTGATATGGAACGATTGTGTATGGCTCATGTTTATGCCCTTGTTTTTGTCTCTAGTCTATTTAGAGCGGCAGGCTACAGGAGCTAAATGTCAGCCAGGTTTCATTCCGATGAAAGTTTCATTGCAAATCACTGGGTGAATCGACCGTAGTAGGTCATTCTGAGAGTGCGGCCATTAACTTGCGCAGGGCTTGGCCGCGGTGACTCAGCGCATTTTTCTGCTCGGGTGTCAGTTCGGCAGAACTGCAACCATGTTCGGGGACCAGGAACAGAGGGTCATAGCCAAAGCCATTTGCACCCTGCTCCGCATGAAGGATGCGTCCCTCCCAAGTTCCCTGACAGATAATGGGTGTTGGGTCATCGGCATGGCGTAGATAGACCAGGACGCATTGGAAGCGGGCTGTTCTAGCGTCGTCTTCTACGTCCTTTAGGTCAGCCAGTAGCTTCTCGTTGTTTGCCTGGTCATCGCAGGCGGGGCCGGCAAATCGGGCAGAGTAGATGCCAGGAGCCCCCTTCAGTGCATCGACTTCGATGCCAGAGTCATCGGCAATGGCTGGAAGGCCGCTGTGTCGGGCGGCATTTCTTGCCTTCAGGATGGCATTCTCGACGAAAGTCAGTCCGGTCTCTTCTGCCTCTGGGGTATCAAACTCGCTTTGCGGTATGACTTGAATCTGCTGTTGAGCCAGCAGTTGATTGATCTCTCGAACTTTTCCGGCATTGCCGCTGGCCAGTACGATCTTTTCACCACGATGACTCTGAGACATGACACACTTTCCTGCGAGTTAATTTCAAGCCTGAATTCTACCTCGAATCACGGCTTTATGGGAAAGCGGGTTCAGGCTGTGTACAATCGGGCGGTTTTTTGTGTAAAGAAGGTGTGATCAATGCTTGAAGTCTCGGGGCTGGCCTGCGTGCGGGGCGACCGAAAACTATTTTCTGATCTCAGCTTTTCCCTTGCGGCAGGGGAGCTGCTGCATTTGCACGGTCATAATGGCAGTGGCAAGACCACCCTGATGCGTACTTTGTGTGGTCTGATCAAGGAGAGTGACGGCGAGATCCGCTGGAACGGTGAGTCGATCCACCGTTTGGGAGAGGAGTATACCCAGGATGTGGTCTATATTGGCCATAAAAATGGTATCAAGGATGACCTGACAGGCGTGGAGAATCTGCGTGTCTGCAGTGCCTTGGATGGCTATCCTATCAAAGAGCGTCAGGCGTGGGATGCCTTGGAGAAGATGGGCCTCAGAGGGCACGAGGATCTCCCCAGTCGCGTGCTTTCTCAAGGACAGAAACGGCGTGTTGCCTTGGCGCGTCTACTGGTCAATCAATCGAAACTCTGGATATTGGACGAGCCCTTTACCGCGCTTGATGTGGCGGCAGTCGATTTTTTGCAGTCGATTATCCGTACCCATATTGAAGCGGGTGGCATGGTGATCCTGACGACTCACCAGGAAGTAAATATCACCAAAGAGCAGGTGAAAGAGTTGCAACTCGGTTGGAAGGAGGCGGGTCATGTTTAACGCCTTCAGAACGCTGGTAGGTCGCGATCTATTATTGGCCATGCGGCGGCGATCAGATCTATTCACAACACTGTTTTTTTTCGTGATTGTAGTCAGTCTGTTTCCCCTGGGTATTGGGCCTGAACTGAATACACTGCGCCTGATTGCGCCAGGCGTGTTCTGGGTGGCGGCGCTGTTAGCCTCTATGCTGGCCCTTGAACGCCTGTTTGCCATTGATTATGAAGACGGCGCCCTGGAGCAGATGCTGCTGGCTCCCCAGCCGCTTTTCGTTCTGGTACTGGCCAAGGTGACAGCGCACTGGCTGGTTACTGGGCTTCCGCTGGTTTTGATGGCCCCCCTGCTGGGTTTGCAATATGACATGGCCAATGATGCCTTGTTGGCCATGGTGATATCACTGCTCTTGGGAACGCCAGCGTTGAGCTTGATCGGCGCTATTGGTGCTGCGCTAACGCTGGGACTAAGGGGAGGAGGGGTGCTGGTTTCATTGCTCGTGCTGCCGCTCTATATCCCCGTGCTGATCTTTGGTTCTGGTTCGGTTGAGGCGACAGCTTCTGGACTGGGTGGGCAAGGGCATCTCCTCATGTTGGGTGCCATTCTGATATTATCACTGCTGTTTGCGCCTTTGGCGGCCTCAGCCGCATTGCGGATTTCTGCCGAATAAATGAGAATTAAAGGCGTTGCTTTTGATCTTTGTTTTGTTTTTGGTCAATGCCGGTTAGCGCCAGAGTTCGGTATAAAGGTAGCTCGTTGTAATAATTTCACACTATCGGGAACCAAACCCTGTTTCTATCATCAAACCACGGACAAAGCAGGCCTCACTCAATCCTAATGAATGCTCGATTATTAAACTGGTTTAAATTCTCATCACCGGCCACTTTTTATCCACTGGCGGGGCGTTTGGTTCCAATCTTTACACTTATCGCAGTGGCGCTGATTGGTGTGGGGCTCTATATGAGCTTTTTCGTGGCGCCAACGGATTATAAACAAGGCGAAGGCTACCGGATTATCTTTGTCCATGTGCCGGCCGCCTGGATGTCCATGTTTATCTACCTGATCATGGCCTTCTGGGCTGGATTGGGCCTGGTGTTCAATACCCGCCTTTCCGGCATGATGACGCGCGCGTTGGCGCCAACCGGTGCAATCTTTGCCTTTCTGGCGCTCTGGACCGGGGCTTTCTGGGGTAAGCCGATGTGGGGGACCTGGTGGGTCTGGGATGCCCGACTCACTTCTGAGCTCATACTCCTGTTCCTCTACTTGGGATATCTGGCGTTGCAGGGTGCGATTGATGATACTCGCCGCGCCGATCGTGCCGGTGCGCTTCTGGTGCTGGTGGGCGTGATTAATATACCCATCATCTACTACTCGGTGCAGTGGTGGAATACGCTACATCAAGGGGCCACCATTAGCATGGATAATGGTTCCAAGATGGGTGTTACCATGCTCTGGACCATGCTGATTATGGCCTTGGGTTTCTGGGCTTATACAATAGCTGTGGCGCTGGTCCGTGTACGTTCGATTATCCTGGAGCGTGAAGCCGATACCACCTGGGTCAGCGAGTTGGCGGAGGTGCGGAGATGAGCGTGGCAGAGTTCTTTGATATGGGAGGCTACGCCCTCTACGTGTGGGGCTCGTTTGGCGTCACCGCACTGTTTATGGTAATTGAACCGATCATGTTACGAGGTCATCGTCGAGCAGTATTGCAGCGAATCTCGCGCATTGTTCGGATGAAGGCCGAGGAGAAGGTATGAAGGCAAGACACAAACGACTTGGGTTTCTCGCGGCAGGGCTGGTTGGCCTTGGTGTGGCTGCTACATTGGTATTCAATGCATTGGATAGCAATCTCTCCTATTTTTTCTCGCCAACGGATGTCGTACAAAATAAGGCCCCTGCAGATCACGTCTATCGACTGGGTGGTATGGTTCAGCAAGGGAGTCTGGAGCGAGGCCAAGAGCTAACAGTGAAATTTTTAGTGACGGATACGGCGAACACCGTCAAGGTGGCCTATACCGGCATTCTGCCGGATCTGTTTGCTGAAGGCCAAGGCGTTATTGCCCAAGGTCGGATGGGGCCTGAAGGTGTTTTCGTTGCCGATGAAGTATTGGCAAAGCATGACGAGAACTATATGCCACCAGAGGTGGCCGATGCCTTGGATAAGGCCCACAAGGGGGCGCCCACAGGGGTGGCTAACAAATGATTCCTGAACTCGGGCATGTGGCTTTAATTCTGGCTTTATCGCTGGCCCTTATCCAGGCAACCCTGCCGATTATCGGTGCGCATAAAGGTATAGCCAGCTGGGTCGCGGTGGCTCGGCCGGCGGCTATGGGGCAGCTCTTTTTTATGCTGGTCTCTTATGGTTGCTTGACCTATGCGTTTTTGGTCCACGATTTCTCCGTCAGTTATGTGGCGCAGAACTCCAACACTCAATTGCCTACCCTCTATTTGATATCGGGTGTATGGGGTGCCCATGAAGGCTCGCTCTTGCTGTGGGCCTTGATGTTGTCCCTTTGGACAGGGGCTGTGGTGCTATTCAGTCGCAGTATGCCTGAGACGATGATCGCACGCGTGGTCGGGGTGATGGGTTTCATCAGTGTGGGTTTTTTGTTATTCATGCTGTTTACGTCCAATCCCTTCGACCGGTTGATCAATGCGCCTATTGAGGGTCGGGACCTTAATCCACTGTTGCAAGATCCTGGTTTGGCGATTCATCCCCCGATGCTTTACATGGGATACGTTGGCTTTTCGGTGGCGTTTGCCTTTGCCATTGCGGCGATGTTGGGTGGCCGACTGGATGCCGCATGGGCGCGTTGGTCGCGTCCCTGGACCAATGTCGCCTGGTCGTTTTTGACGCTGGGGATTGTATTAGGGAGCTGGTGGGCCTATTACGAACTGGGCTGGGGCGGCTGGTGGTTCTGGGATCCAGTGGAAAATGCCTCCTTTATGCCGTGGTTAGTAGGTACTGCACTGATTCACTCTTTAGCCGTGACGGAAAAGCGGGGAGCCTTCAAGGCGTGGACCGTATTGTTGGCGATCTTTGCCTTCTCCCTCAGTCTCCTGGGTACGTTCCTGGTACGCTCAGGCGTTCTAACCTCGGTACATGCCTTCGCTTCTGATCCATCGCGCGGTATCTTTATTCTGATCTTCCTGATCGTGGTCATCGGTGGCTCACTCTTGCTCTACTCCTGGCGCGCTTCGCAGATCCGCAGTAGCGTCAGTTTTAATCTGGTCTCCCGTGAAACGGGTTTGTTGCTGAATAATGTTATTTTGGTGGTGGCTGCCAGCAGCGTCCTGCTCGGGACACTCTATCCACTGGCTATTGATGCCTTGGGATTGGGCAAGATTTCCGTTGGACCTCCCTACTTCAACAGCGTATTTATTCCGCTGACGGCACCGCTTGCGGCATTGGTCGGTGTTGGTGCGCTGACGCGTTGGCGTCAGGATAGCGGGAAACGGCTGTTTGCCCGGCTGCAACTCTCGTTGCTGGTCAGTGTGGTGGCTGGTTTTGCACTGATGCTGTTTGCCCCCTTCTTTGCGTGGGGTGCAGTCATCGCCTTGATTTTGGCAATCTGGGTACTCATGAGCACGCTGCAGTGGCTGTTGGATAGAAAGACAGCGGGCCGCTCGCTGTTGCAGGCCATGGAGAATACGCCTCGTTCAGGCTGGGGCATGGTCTGTGGTCATTTGGGCATTGCGGTCTTTGTTGTGGGCGTTACCCTGACCTCAATCTATAGTGAGGAGAAGGATGTTCGTCTTGAGCCTGGACAGTCTTATTCCTTGGGTGGATATGACTTTATCTTCCATGGCGCCAAGAGGTCGCAGGGTCCGAATTATCAAGCGTTCCGTGCTGAAGTGGATATTGAGTTCCAGGGCAAACACATTGCCCATCTCAACCCAGAGAAGCGAAATTACAAGACCGGTATGCCAATGACTGAAGCGGGTATTGATGACGGGCTGTTCAGAGATCTTTTCGTTGCCCTGGGTGAGCCATTGGGCACGGATGGTGCCTGGAGCGTCCGGCTTTATCACAAGCCCTTTGTACGTTGGGTATGGCTTGGTGGGCTCTTTATGGCCCTTGGCGGTCTTTTGGCCGCCAGTGATCGTCGTTATTACCGGCTGAAAAAGAAGGCTAGTGAGACTGTTGGTGAAGCCGGGGTGAGTGCAGCATGAAGGCGCGATTTCTGATGCCGCTTGTGATCTTCCTGGGTTTGGCGGCGTTACTGGGCGTGGGGCTAACCCTTAATCCACGTGATGTTCCCTCTGTGCTGATTAATGAAAAGGCCCCGGCATTTGATCTGCCTGATCTGTTTGATCCGCAAAAACGGGTCAGTACGGAATCGATGAAGGGAAAGGTCTGGCTCCTGAATGTGTGGGGAACCTGGTGCCCGGAATGCTGGAAGGAACATGCGTTTCTTAATCAGCTATCAAAAAAAGAGGGTGTAACCCTTGTTGGCATCGATTGGCGCGATGAGCGGGAAGAGGCTAAGGCGTTCCTGGCTAAAAAAGGTAATCCCTTTGTGGCTGTTGGCTTCGATCCTGAGAGTGAGGCCATTATGGATTGGGGTGTCTATGGTGCACCGGAGACCTTTGTGATCGATAAACAGGGGATGATCCGCAAGAAGCATACAGGGCCCCTCTATCCGCAGATATGGGAGAGTGAATTCAAACCACTGCTTAAACAGCTAGAGGCTGAATCATGATCCGTGGATGGCTATTTGCGCTGCTGTTATTGCCGTTTTTCGCTCAGGCCGCTATTGAGACGGCCCAGTTTGATGACCCGGATAAAGAGGCGCGCTATAAGCAACTGATAGCCGAGCTGCGCTGCCTGGTCTGCCAGAACCAAAACTTGGCAGACTCCAATGCTGAGTTGGCTCAGGATATGCGTCGCAAGACCTATGACCTTGTTCAGGGCGGGGCGTCCAGTGAGGATGTGGTCGATTACATGGTGAAGCGCTATGGTGATTTTGTGCTTTACCGCCCACCCTTGCGAAGCGCCACACTGCTGCTCTGGGTAGGGCCTTTTGTCATCCTTGGCGGCGGCATTGTGATTCTGGTTGTTATAATACGGCGCAGATCGCAGCAGAAATCTAAAGCTACATTGAGTGACAGTGACCTTAAACGCGCCCGAACACTACTCGGCGAAGAAGACAATACCTGATGATACTTTTCTGGATACTTTTGGCGGCCATGGTTTTGGTCGGGCTTGCTTTTCTTGCGCCAGCACTGCTGCGTTCTACAGATCTTAAAGCATCTGATCGTGATCAGCAGAATGTGATGATCGGCCGGGAGCGTTTGGCAGAGTTGCAAGCCGACCATGCGGCGGGGATTTTATCTGAGGCTGAATATGAGCAGACCAAGGGTGAACTGGAACAGGCCCTTCTAATCGACCTGGAGGGGGGGGATGAGCCAGATTCGCCTCGTGAGTCAAGTCGTGGTGGCCGAGCCACTCTTTTGTTGTCAGCACTGTTTGTGGTGATAGCCACAGTAACAGTTTACCTCTATCTCGGATCGCCACAAATGGTTGACCCGGAGGCGATGCTGGCGCAACAACAATCCTCGGAGGAATTACCATCCGTTGAAGAGATGATGACTGCTCTGGTCGAACGGCTGAAGGAAAACCCTGAAGATGCCGAAGGGTGGTATCTGCTTGGCCGTACCTATATGGCGATGCAGGATTATCAGAAGGCGGCCTTTGCATTTGATAAGCTGAATCAGCTGGTGAGTGATCAGCCATCCATTATGCTGGCTTTGGCCGATGCCTTGGCCATGTCATCGGGAGGGGATATGCAGGGGCGCCCTGCTGATCTTATCCGTAAGGCGATTAAACTGGCCCCTGAAGATCAGACAGCCCTCTGGCTGGCGGGTATGGTTGAAGATCAATCAGGCAATTATCCTGTGGCCCTTAACCATTGGCGTCATTTGAAGACGCTCATTACCGATGATGAGGAATCACTTCAGCGGGTCGATATGTTGATCGCGGGGGCTGAACGGAAGCTATCGGCTTCGGGCCAAACGGATGCTATAGAGTCTGCCAAGGTGCCGGCATCCGTGGTTAAGGCGATTACAGCACGAATCTCTCTGGCCAGTGATTTGGCTGCCAAAGTGGATCCGGATGAGAGCCTGTTTATCTATGCGCGAGCTATGGAGGGTCCCAGAATGCCCTTGGCAGCGGTCCGCATGAAGGTACGGGATCTGCCTGCTACCGTGGAATTAAGTGACACCCAGGCGATGGTTCCAGGTATGAATCTCTCACGTTTCAAGCAGGTTGTGGTGGGGGCAAGGATTTCCAAGTCAGGCAATGCCATTGCGGCAAGCGGTGATCTGTTAGGTGAGGTCTCGCCTGTCGAAGTCGATGGTGATGCAGTGGTCGAACTGGTCATTAACTCAGTTTTACCCTGATTGTTACTGATAGCGCACAAAAAAGGCCTTGTCTGATCAGACAAGGCCTTTTTTAGCTTCAGCAGAAGGGTTGTATTTCTAGAGGCACTCGCCCTTGGAACCTGCCGCACAAACTCGACCATCGGTCCAGGTTGCGCCATCCAGCTTTGCGGCAATGAGGATGGCTCCTTCCAGATTGGCGCCGCGCAGGTTGGCACCACTTAAATCAGCATCCAGAAAATTTGCCCCTTTCAGGTTTGCCAGCATCATATTGGCGTTCTGAAGGTTTACCGCATGCAAAGTTGCATGTTCCAGATTACTCAACATCAGGTTGGCGCCTTGGAGGTTGGCCAGATGCAGCACGGCGCGGGAGAGGTTGGCGCCTTGCAAGTTGGCATTATCCAGTCGCATGGAGGCCATGGAGGCCTCGTGCATATCAACACCCGGGATCTGAGCGCCGATGCGAACGGCCCAGGAACACTGTGCTTCGGGCTCATATTTACAGGTGGTGTTCTTTATCCGCCCGGAAGTTTCGATATCACTGCGCCACGCATTCGCTTCAATGGCATAGCTGGATAGGAAAGCCACGGCTATGCCTAAAACCGGTTTTCGTAGATTGCGAGATAGCATGATCATTTCTCCGTATTCCTCTGCCTGATCTTCTCAGCGCAGCTATTAAAAATAGCTTTATTACTCACCAGTGATGTGAATAAAGTCATTAAAAATGCTAATGTTACCTAAATATTATTCTATCAGACTTGATCAAGATCTATAGCATGGAATATTTTTTGTGACGCCTGATAAGAATTTAATGAGTGTACCGTGCCTGGTATGTGATTTGACGGAAGTGAGATCGGACTAAAGTTCATTCTCATTTCGCCGATATGATTTGTATCCACACATAGAGCGGATTTATAGATTCACATGGATAAGCTAAAGAAATCATTGTTTATTAACTTGTTGGCGGCCCTGGTCGTGGGTATGGGTTTCGCCGTGATCATCAGCTTCATGACGACAGACAGCTCACTCGTGCCGTTGATGGGTGTCGCTTTCGTATCGGTTGCCGTCACCCTGTTGTTGGTTTATCTGTTGCAGATAAAGCCGATTTCGAAAGAGATTCGATTCATGCGGACTCTGGTTGATGCAAAAGGGCATTTGGACGCCGAGCAGGCTAAGCAGCTCTCCAGCCTCGAACAGGGCATGGGGGGTAAAGACTTCCAGGTGGTGGGTGATGCCGTTCATCAATACTACAGTTGCAGTGTTGGTGTAGTGGGTCGTAGCGGCAAGATCGCAATTGCGGGTGCTGAGGTTTCCTATGCCGCGGATGTGCTGAAGAAACGTATCGATGATCAGATTGAGCATATCCAGAAGATTACTGATGCAACAAGTAATATCTCCAATAATATTGAGCAGGCTGTTACCAATTCCGAAACGCTGAAAGAGCTATCACGCCAGACACGCCGCGCCAGCTATATTGGGCAGGAGGCTATTGGTGAGGCCGCCGAGCAGATGCGTAATACGGGTACGCACGCGCAACAAGCCGCCGAGTTGATTGCCAAACTCGAGGATCGGGCTGGGCAGATCTCCCAAATTACCAAGGTAATCAGTGAGATAGCGGATCAGACCAATCTTCTGGCGTTGAACGCGGCTATTGAAGCGGCGAGAGCGGGTGAGCAGGGGCGCGGTTTTGCTGTTGTCGCTGAAGAGGTGCGTAACCTGGCTACAAGAACCTCCAGTGCTACCACCGAAATTGGCCAAATGGTACAGCGGATCAATGAAGAGACCGGAAATGCCGGCAATACGATGCGCTCCTTGGTGGGCGAGGTAGAAGAGAGTCGGTCGCGCACTGAGAAAGTTGATACACAGCTGCTGGAGATTCTTGAGCACGCCAGGGAAGTTGAGCAGCGTGTTATAGCCGCAGCTGAGCGTTCAGAGCAAAATCGGGAACATCAGGGGCAGATTAATCAATCGCTAGAGGTCTTTAGCCAGAGCCTCAACAGTAGTTTTGAAAAGGTGGAGTCGGTTGCAGATCAGTCTCTGGCTCTTTCAGAGATGGCAGAATCGATCTATGAGCTGCTGGGTGATACTGGTCTTCAAGGTGAGCATGGTATTGCTTTTGATGAGGGGCGTGCAGCCGTTGAGGCTATTCAGAAGACTTTTGAGCAGGCGGTTGAAAAGGGTCAGCTGACCCTGAACCAGGTTTTTGATCGTGATTATAAGGCGATCCCAAATTCTAATCCTCCGAAATACAAAACCCAATTCGATGATTTCACCGATGCCCATTTTCCGGCAATTCAGGAACCCATTCTGTCACGGCATTCGTTTATGGCCTACGCGGGTGCTGTGGATAACAACGGATATTTTCCAACCCACAATAAACGTTTTTCGCAACCGATTACTGGAGACTATGCTAAGGATCTGCTGACTAATCGGACTAAACGGATCTTTAATGATCGTACCGGCGCCCGCTGTGGCTCCAATACGAAACCGTTCCTGCTACAAACCTACAAGCGTGATACCGGTGAGGTGATGCATGATTTGACCATACCCATCTATGTGTCGGGTCGTCATTGGGGTGGTTTCCGCATAGGCTATCAGTCCTCTGATCATTAATTTTCGGTAGGCGATAGTAATAACCATTAAACCCAGCCAAGGCTGGGTTTAATGGTTATTAATCAGATGTATTGTCCTGTTTGAGCTCATCCAGGTAGGTCTGGAGAATCAGATTGGCGGGTGCGCCACGGCGAGTGATGGCTGAGTAGTGGGTAATGTAAGACATATCACTGGCATGTAATGCGCGCATTTTTCCCTGCGAAACCCAGCGATCGGCGAAGTGCGTGGGTAAAAAACCGATGTAACAACCAGTCATGATGAGAAAAGCGATACCCTCCCTGTCAGTAGCCGTGGCACTGGCGTTGAGTATTTGATGCTGTGCCTTTATCGCGGCCGTCTGGGCATAGGCAGGAACCACGGCATCTTGCTTAGAGAGCGCGTTCATATCAGGCTGTGGCTGGTCAAACAGTGGGTGCGTCTGGCTGCAGTAGAGTTGGGATGTCTCGCCATAGAGCGGCAGGTAATCAAGTCCCGAGAGTGTACGGAGATCTGGCACTACACCTAGATGCAGGCGGCCATCCAGAACACCCAGTTCAATCTCATTGGGCGGCAGCATGCTGATATTGATGCGGACTTCAGGGCCCTTTTGCTTCAATCGGGTGAGGGCGTTGGTGATTCGCATATGATGCATGGTGACCAGATTATCGGTAATCCCGATATTAAATTCGCCCTTCAATTGGGCATGAATGGCATTCACTTGGGTCCTGAAACCCTCCAGAGAAACCAATAGTTGCAATAGCGCGTCATAGACTTGCGTCCCTTCCGGTGTCAGTGCGAATCCGGCCCGGCCCCGCTGGCAGAGCCGCAATCCTAACCGTTGTTCAAGATCTGACATGCTGATGCTAATCGCGGAGCGGCTGATATTAAGTTGAACTTCTGCGGCAGAAAACCCTCCGCACTCCACCACGGCCTTGAATATCCGCAGATGCCGGATCTCCATGTCAGTGATCTGACTACTCAGGGGGGGTGGTTGAGTCTTCATTGTTCAGGATCGCGCGCTAATTAGTTAAGTAATATTGTAACTAAAGATTAGTTAATTCAAATTTATTTAACTGAGTGAATGAGGCAGACTAAAATTTGTTGACAATCGCAGGAGCGAGGCAGGCCTTATGACCACATGTAAAACCGACCTGAGTGCAGGCCTGAGCCGAGAGGCGTTAGAGGCGCATTGGATGCCTTTTACTGGCAACAGGGAGTTCAAACAGAACCCTCGAATGGTGGTGGCTGCAGAGGGGAACTATTATCAGAGTGCTGATGGCAGGCAGATCCTGGATGGTCTTTCCGGACTCTGGTGTTGTGGCGCTGGGCATAACAGGAAAGAGATTGCCGAGGCCATTACCAAGCAGCTTGCTACTCTGGACTATTCACCGGGTTTTCAGTTTGGCCATCCCCTCTCTTTTGAGCTGGCCAATCGTCTCAAGGCGATGACACCCGAGGGGCTTGATTATGTCTTCTTCTCAAATTCGGGATCAGAGGCGGTTGAGACATCTCTGAAGATGGCTCGGGCCTACTGGCGATTAAAAGGTATGCCGACAAAGACCAAGTTGATTGGTCGGGTCAAGGGCTATCATGGCGTCAACTTTGGCGGCATCAGTCTGGGTGGCATTGGTCCCAATAGAAAACTGTTTGGTACTTTGCTCGATGCCGATCATCTGCCGCATACTTTGTTGTCAGAGAATGCCTTTAGCAAGGGGATGCCCGAGCAGGGTGCGGAGCTGGCGGATCAACTCGAAGAGTTGGTAGCGCTGCATGATGCCTCCAACATTGCGGCGGTGATTGTTGAGCCGTTCGCGGGATCTGCTGGAGTCATCGTGCCACCCAAGGGGTATCTGCAGCGTTTACGCGCTATCTGTGACAAGCATGACATCCTGCTGATCTTTGATGAGGTGATTACAGGTTTTGGGCGCACCGGTCACCTCTTCGGTTCTGATGCATTTGGTGTGATTCCCGATATCATGAATGTGGCTAAGGGGTTGACCAATGGTGTGATACCCATGGGGGCTACTATCGCCCGACATGATATCTACCAGACCTTTATGTCCCAGGGCGGCCCCGACTATATGGTGGAGTTTCCCCATGGGTATACCTACTCGGCCCATCCGGTTGCCTGTGCGGCGGGGCTTGCCGCGTTATCCCTGTTTGAGCGGGAACATCTTGCTGATAGCGCACGCGAGATGGCACCTTATTTTGAGTCAGGCCTGCATAGTCTGAAAGGGCATCCGCTGATTACTGATATCCGCAATTTTGGGCTGGCAGGTGCCTTGCAAATTGCGCCCTATCCTGGTGAGCCGGCACGACGTCCTTTTGAAATCGCCATGAAATGTTGGGAGCGCGGCGTCTATGTTCGCTATGGTGGGGATACGATTCAGTTAGGCCCTTCATTGGTTATTCAGAAGGATGAAATCGACCAGTTGGTGAATGTCTTGGGCGATGTAATGAGTGAGTCCTAGTCATGTTGGGAGCAACCCGGCTTGGCTAATTTTCTAAGCTAATAATTTGTGGCATTACCAGGAGTCTTCATGAACAGTGTTGGACACTTTATCAATGGTCGTACCATAGCGTCCGATGATCGTACAGAGTCGGTCTATAATCCGGCGACGGGAGAGGTTACCAAATCTGTTTCACTGGCATCGATCCGGACTGTTAAACAGGCTATTACTGCCGCTGAGGCTGCTTTCCCGGCTTGGCGGGATACGCCACCGCTTAAGCGGGCGCAGGTCATGTTCCGTTATAAACAGTTGCTGGAACAGCATGCTGATGAGATTTGCGGATTGATCACTGATGAACATGGCAAGGTGCTGGATGATGCCATGGGCGAACTGGTCCGTGGTATTGAAGTGGTTGAATATGCCTGTGGAGCACCCGAGTTACTAAAGGGAGAATTCTCCAAAGGAGTAGGGCCTGGAATTGACTCCTGGTCAGAATTTCAACCGCTCGGCGTGGTAGCGGGCATTACCCCGTTTAATTTCCCGGTGATGGTGCCGATGTGGATGTTTCCTCTTGCATTGGTTTGCGGAAATACCTTTATTCTTAAACCCTCTGAGCGGGACCCTTCCGCCCCCATGCGTATCGCAGAGCTGTTGCACCAAGCGGGTTTACCAGAGGGTGTATTCAATCTGGTGAATGGCGATAAGGAGGCCGTTGATTGCTTACTGACGGATCCTCGGGTCCAGGCCGTCAGCTTTGTCGGATCAACCCTGGTGGCGGAGTCCATTTACCGGACGGGCACAGCGGCAGGGAAGCGGGTGCAGGCGCTCGGTGGTGCGAAAAATCACGCCGTGGTGATGCCGGATGCCGACCTGGATAATGTTGTGAATGCTTTGATGGGGGCGGCCTACGGTTCCTGCGGTGAGCGCTGTATGGCGATCTCCGTGGTAGTTTGTATCGGCGATGAAGTGGCGGATGAGCTAGTTGCAAAACTGGCAGATCAATTGTTGCGATTAAAGATTCGCCCGGGGTGTGAGAGTGGCAGTGAAATGGGTCCCCTTGTCACCGAGCAACATCTGCAAAAGGTACGAAGTTATGTTAATCAAGGGGTAAGGGAAGGGGCTGAATTGGTCGTTGATGGGCGGAATCTGCAAGTTGACGGCCATGAAAAAGGTTTTTTCCTGGGCGGCTGTCTGTTTGATCGTGTGACACAGACGATGTCAATCTACCGGGAAGAGATCTTCGGGCCAGTGCTTTGTGTCGTCAGGGCAGAGAGCCTGCAGCAGGCGATGACGTTGATTAATGACCATGAATATGGAAATGGCACCTGCATCTTCACTCGGGATGGTGAGGCGGCGCGCTATTTTAGCGATCATATTCGTGTGGGCATGGTCGGGGTAAATGTGCCACTTCCTGTCCCTGTCGCTTACCACAGTTTTGGCGGTTGGAAGCGCTCACTGTTTGGTGATCTTTATGCCTACGGGCCGGATGCTATTCGCTTTTACACGCGGCGCAAGACCATCACCCAACGCTGGCCCTCAGCTACCCTCCGGGAGGGGAGTAAGTTCAGTTTTCCGACACACTGATTCAGCAGGTCAAAGACTCAACTAAAATTCAAAACATATCTAAATTCCCTTAAGAATTTACTAATGTGACCGCTAGAAACTGTGAACCGGCTCACATGGTCGTCGGTGCAGCACCCTGATTGTATTGGGTAGGTGAAGTTATTTCCGGGCAGGATGAACCCGATCTACAGGTAGCATAATAGGCTGCCTGAATGATTCCATATGAAAAAAATCCACTGGGATGAAGGGCTTAGTATTGGTGAGTCTGCTCTTGATGAGGAGCACCGGCAACTCATCGCACTACTGAATAGTCTTATTGATCTGATTGATGAATCGCCTGATCTTGAGCGGGTCCACCGAATTCTGGATGAGCTGGAGTCACAAGCCGCACGTCACAGTCGACATGAAGAGACATTCAGCGTCCATGCAGGTGCTGCGTTTAAGGAGGAGCAGCGTCGAGAGCACCACGAGTTCCGCAGCGCAATCATTGGGGCGCGCAGTCAGCTCAATCCCAAAGATCTTGAGAATTCACTCATTGATCTGACCGAGTCACTGGTCAGTCTGTTGATCAATCATATCATTGACCAGGACCTTGACCTTGCTCCTCTCCTGGCTGAGCGTGAGGTGAAAGAACACTCTCTCGCCGAATTCCTGGTGCGCCGATTCCAAAAGATATCCTTGGTGCGTGGACTTGAGATGCTGGTGTTTATCTCCCTGCTGCCCATGCTGGTTTTTGCCGGGATGATTATGTATGAAGCCTGGCAGGTCGCGGTACGAGCCAATGATGTGGCGCACTTGGCTTCATTCAGTGAACGCGTTGGTAATCTGGCCCACGAACTGCAAAAAGAGCGAGGCCTGAGTGCCGGCTATCTCACGAGCGATGATAAGGCTTATAGGGCGGCGCTAACGCTGCAGCGAAAATACAGTGACGATTCATTGGCCCAGCTTAGCAGGAGTGTCACTACGCAGAGACTGGAAAATAGGTTATCCACGATAGGTGATATGGCTGCTGTGGCAATGGTGCGAATGAAGCGATTGGAGGGGGTCCGTGAGAGGGTGGATCGCAACGGTTTGGCCCCGCAAGTGAGTTTTAATCTGTTTACTGAGTTGATCTCTGAATTGACGGGGCTGTCCAATCAAATCGCCAATGTTTCAAGGCATGAGGGCGCTTCTGAACTGTTTCAGGCCAATGCAATATTAATTCATCTCGGTGAAATGGCTGGCCAGGAACGCGCCGTCAATGCAGCAGCCTTCGGTCGCGGCAAGCTGACTCCCGCCGAGTATCGTCTTTTGGTAACGCTTACGTCAGAGCAGCAATCACTAAAGCGGCAGTTTAGAACCTTTGTGAATGAAGAGACCTGGCTGACATGGCAGCAATGGTTTAATTCCGACGTAATCACAGATTATCAGCGATTCAGTGACTATGCCTTGGAGCAGGGTAGCGACAGAGCGGCACTGTCGATCGACAGTTATACCTGGTTCAAGGCGGCGACCCAAAGGATAAATTTAATTAGGGATTTTCAACGAGAATTGATTAAGCAGCTGCTGAAAGAGATGAGCCGTCAACGGAGCCGGTCCACAGCTTTGTTTATGGCCACAGTTTTTGGTGGGGGGGCTATGGTGTTGTTTATCGGTTATATGGCACTTCAGCTTGCGCGCTCGATCAGACTGCCAATTGTCAGCCTTACGGAAGGTATGCGTGGACTCACTGAAGGAGATAAGACGGTGCGGATCCCCTTTTCCAGCAGACAGGATGAGTTGGGGGATATGGTGTCTGCTTATGAGACGTTTCGTCGTAAGTTGATCCGTTCTGATGTGCTGTCCATGGGGCAAGAGCTAAAGCCGCTCGCGACGAGTAGATATGCGTTGGCATTGAGACGTACAACAGAAAAGGGTGAAGAGTATAAGCGGCTTGCCAGTATTGATGCCCTAACGGGCGTTTCTAATCGAAGAGAGTTCATGGCGCTTGCCAAGAAAGAAGTGTCCCGATTGCAGCGGCACGAAGATCAGTTGTCCGTGCTGATATTGGATGTGGACTATTTCAAGCGGATTAACGACACCTATGGTCATTCAGAAGGGGACCGGGTGCTCAAGATTGTGGCGCAGTCGATAGCGGCCGCTTTACGAGAAGCAGATGTGCTCGGCCGTATCGGGGGCGAGGAGTTTGCGGTTTTGTTACCGTCGACCGATGAAACGGCGGCACAGGTCACAGCAGAGCGGATTCGCAGTGCCATTGAAGGGTTGCGTATACAGATAGGGGAGCAAGAGATTCAGATCACCATCAGTATTGGAGTGACTGAGTATCAAGTGACAGAGAGCCTTATCGATCCCGCTATGTTGAGGGCAGACAAGGCGCTTTATCAGGCAAAGCATGGAGGGCGAAACAGGATCTGTTTTGAGCGACCAGCCTAGGCCCCTTTTCTCATGAGGAGTGTCCCGGCCAAAAGCCAGGACACTCGTTTAGCGGCGGATTAACCTGTGCTAGGGATTGAGTGCCGACTGTTGTACGCTCATGATCTCCCGGATACCTTTGTCAGCCAGTGCCAGCATGTCGTTCAGCTCTTGCATATGGAAGGCATGTCCCTCGGCGGTTCCCTGGACTTCAATAAAGGCGCCCGCATCATTCATCACCACATTCATATCGGTCTCTGCCTGAGAATCCTCGGCGTAATCAAGATCGAGTACCGGAGTACCCTGGTAGATGCCGACAGAGACCGATGCCAGTTGACCGTGTATCGGGTCCTTTTTCAGGCGTCCTGACTGGGTGAGGTTGGTAATGGCGTCACAGAGTGCCACATAGGCCCCGGAGATTGAGGCGGTACGTGTGCCGCCATCGGCCTGAATGACATCGCAATCAAGTGTGATGGTGCGTTCACCCAAGGCAGTAAGGTCTGTTACAGCGCGTAGACTGCGGCCGATTAATCGTTGTATCTCCAGGGTGCGACCGCCCTGTTTTCCCCGGCTTGCCTCCCGCCCCATTCGGCTGTCTGTTGAACGGGGCAGCATGCCGTACTCGGCTGTCACCCAGCCTTTTCCGCTACCTTTCAGAAATGGGGGAACACGCTCCTCGACAGAAGCGGTGCAGATCACCTTCGTGTCTCCAAAACAGATCAGCACGGAACCCTCTGCGTGTTTGGTGAAGTTACGGGTGATCTGGATGGTGCGCATTTGATCTGGCGTTCTGCCGCTGGGTCTCATTATTTCTCCTGCTTGGTTTCGGTTTCAAAATTACTGATAGCATTCTGAAGTTCGGCAATCGCCTGGGCCAGATTGCTCTCTTCCTGGGTGGTCTTGGTATCAGATTGTTGGGGAGTGGTACGATCCTGATCGTCTTCCTGCATCTTGAGCGCGATCAGCGTGATGTTATCACTGTCTGGGAATGCCTTATGCGCCGCCTGCTCTGCCAGCGACTGGATCGCTTCTGCCAGTGGTAGATGGCTAAATAGCGCGTTCAAAATATCGGTCTCATTGATGCTGCCCCAAAGCCCATCACTGCACAGGAGCAGGATATCTCCCTTCTCAAGTATCTGCTTTCCCAGGGTGACATCGGGAGAGTTCAGTGATCCACCTAAACATCGCGTAACATAGTTGCGTTGCGGGTGGGCCTTTTGCTCTTTGGCGGTGATCACACCCTGCTGCTTTAGGCGCTCGACATAAGAGTGGTCGATGGTTTTTGAGAGTACCCTGCGTTCTCTCAACAGATAGAGCCGGCTATCTCCTGCATGTGCCCAATGCGCTACATTCTTCTGAACCAGGCAGGCCACTGCTGTAGTGCGTGGATCAATCGCGGGTTGCTGGTCGTAGCCGAAGGCAATAATATTTTCATGTGCCTTGTGCAGCAGGCGTGTCAGAAAACCGTTCGGATTGAGTATCGGGTGGGGTGTGCGATCAAAATAGTTACGGCAGGTGTCGACCAGTACCTGAGCCGCTGCTTCACCGCGTGGGTGTCCGCCCATACCGTCAGCGAGACCGAGAAGCACGGTGTCTCCATCACTGACCAGGATGCATCGATCCTGATTGATTTTTCGGTCACCTATCAGACTGCTATGAGCCGATTCTCCGGGTCTAATGCTCATTTCTGGTTATTCTCCGTGAAAAGGTTGTCCGCAGTTTCAAGTTTCGGTTGCTGATTGTTCTCAGGGCGACCCTGCTGTTGGGTAAGGGCATCCAGCATGATGCCGGCATTCTGCGGCCGCAGAAGGGGGTCAACCTCCATCGCCCAATCGATGACCTCGAGCAGAAATGCCGGATACTGTTTCTTGTAGAGACTGGCGATCGGTTTCATGGAATCTTTAGCGTGACGCTCGATCGCAGAGGGGGGTGGTTTACCCTCAATACAGGAACGCATTGTCGCGCCTATGGCATAAACATCACTCCAGGGGCCGACATAGCCAGAGGAATAGTACTGCTCAACCGGGGCAAATCCAGGTGTCACTACCTGGGAAGATTGGCGGCTGCGGGTCGTGGCAAACTGATGGACGGCGCCAAAATCGAGCAGCAGTGGATTACCGCCGGGTCTCAAATGAATGTTACTTGGCTTGATGTCCAGGTGCAGGTGGCCCTCTGAATGGATGAGATTCAGTGCATCGAGTACTGCCGGAAAGACCGTTAACAGGAAGGTGGTACTGAGTCCGCCATTGCGCTTTTTGACATAGCTGCCGAGATTTTTTCCATGTTCGTAGTCCATGACCAGGTAGGCGGTGTTATTGGCCAGAAAGAATGTGCGCACATTGACGATGTTGGGATGGCGCAGCATGGCCAGCGCCTTGGCCTCCTGGTAGAAGAGCTTGCGGCCATTATGGAATGCGTCGCGTTGAGCGTCTCCACTGATCTGCACTTCGCCTGAGCTGTCACGTACGGCGAGTTTCTTCGGCAGATACTCTTTGATCACTACGTGGTCCAGGCTATCTTCATCCTCGGCGAGGTAAATCAGGCTGAAACCGCCGCTACCGATCAGTTTAATGATCGAGTAGCAATCAATAACGACACCGGATGCTAAGCTGTCCCTGTTTTGTTCAGCGGATGAAGAAATGTTCTGCTCCAGATGCACTCTGTTTCAATGCGCATTATGATACACGTATCCCTATCAGTAGTGCCGCTTGGTTTTTTGTGAAACTGATAGATGCATATGCATTACTGCGATGTTTTTATGAATAATACGCAGTACTCTTCCAAGTATAAATAATAGGTGCGCTCATGATATGTAGTATGACCTCATTTTCAAGAAGGGAAAGCCGGGACGAGCAGGGTGAGCTGGTCTGTGAGCTGCGCTCAGTAAATCATCGTTATCTGGAGCTGTTTGTCCGTTTGCCTGAAGAGCTGCGTGCGCTGGAACCGCTGGTGAGAGAGCGGGTGGCAGCACGGCTGGGGCGCGGTAAAGTGGACTGTCTCTTTCGCTTTGTGCCATCAAAAACAGCGTCTGCCGGTGTTGCCGTTAATGAGCGCTTTGCACAACAGATCATTGATGCGGCAGGCGAGGTGGGACGATTGCTGCATGAGTCAGTACCTCCCCGTGCCATGGATATTCTCCGCTGGCCTGGTGTCCTGGAGACCGAAGAATTGGATCTGGGGCCTGTGCATAAAAGTGCGGCGGTGCTCCTTGAGCAGACCCTGGATGGGATGGTGGAGTCCAGGCAGCGCGAAGGCGGGCGATTGGCGGAGTTGATCGTTCAGCGTTGTGGCAGCATGCGGGAAGAGATCGCAAAGGTTAAAGTGCTGATGCCTCAGCTTCTAACCTCGCTGCGTGAGCGCTTGCGTAATCGTCTGGCTGAATTGACCGCTGAGTTAGATGAGGGGCGGATTGAGCAGGAGATGGTGTTGTTGACCCAGCGGCTGGATGTGGATGAGGAGATGGATCGTCTCCAGACTCATCTGGACGAGGTCGAGTCGGTCCTGACCCGTGATGAGCCGGTAGGGCGGCGGTTGGATTTCCTGATGCAGGAGTTGAATCGAGAGGCGAATACCCTGGCATCGAAATCCAATGACGTTGAGATGACTCGGGTCTCGGTCGAACTGAAAGTACTGATCGAGCAGATTCGAGAGCAAGTGCAGAATATCGAATAACAGTTTGTGTATTGATAACGCCTTCTGGCATTGGCCAGATGGCGCAGTCCAAGTTAATGGAACAAGTATGACTATAGGAACCCTGTTTATTGTGTCTGCTCCCTCGGGTGCAGGAAAGACCAGTTTGTTAAAGGCGCTCGTGGAGACTGAAGATCGGGTAAAGGTCTCGATCTCGCACACAACCCGACCAAAACGCCCGGGTGAGGTGGATGGCGTGGATTATCATTTTCTCGATACTGCAGCCTTCGAGCAGATGGTGGAAGCCGGCGCCTTTTTAGAGCACGCTGAGGTCTTTGGAAATTTTTATGGTACATCGGAAGCGGGTATCCGCGATCAGCTGGCTGCTGGGAATGATGTCATTCTGGAGATTGACTGGCAGGGAGCTCAGCAAGTGCGTAAGCGTATACCTGATACCGTATCGGTCTTTATCCTGCCACCCACCCCGGAAGCGCTTCGCCAGAGGCTTGGTAGTCGTGGTCAGGATAGTGAGGCTGTGATCAGTCGACGTTTGGCGGAGGCGCGGGAGGAGATGTCCCACTTTGCTGAGTATGATTTTATTGTCGTCAATGATCTGTTTGAACAGGCGTTGGGCGAGGTACGCTCAATCATTACCTCCAGGCGGCTGTCACAGGCCATCCAGGCAAAACGACTGCAGGGGCGTTTGCGTTCCCTTTTGGCCTAAAACGACTCGTGTCTGGGTAATATTGCTGTCGTCACCGCTGGTGCAGAATGCGCCGTTGATATATTATTAAAAGTTCCGGCTCAATATGGCTGGTTACAATTTTAATCATGCTCGTCCTGTGGCGGGTGGTTCGAACATCGGAGTGAATTGATCATGGCCCGCGTTACAGTAGAAGATTGCCTCGAACATGTGGATAACCGTTTTGACCTGGTATTGCTGGCAACCAAGCGTGCGCGTCAGTTGAGTCATGGTGTTGCGCCATTATTGGCTTGGGAAAATGATAAACCAACCGTAGTAGCGTTGCGTGAAATTGCAGCCGGGTTGGTTGATGATGATGTGGTTGCCCCAAAGGCTGATTCCGAAGTGGATATGTATGCATTGGATGACAGTTTTGGTAGTGGTGAATCGGCCGATGATCAGGCATTTGCCCGATAAAAGGACCTGTTGCAGCGAACCTTCAACGGCTATCCATAACCCGTACTTCACAGCGGCTGTGCCCGGTCAAATGGGTGCAGCCTGTCGCCCGATGATCAGATGACCCACACCAGCGGCGCACAAACCTCCGAGCAAAGTAACAAACCCCGCTTTCTTATTAGCGATCTCTGCGCCTATCTCGAATCTTATTTGAGTGTTGAGCATGTTCGTGAAGTCTATCGGTCTTACGTATTCAGTGCAGAGGCACATGAAGGGCAAAAACGCCTCAGCGGTGAGCCCTATATCTACCATCCCCTGGCGGTTGCCCGCATTCTGGCCGATATTCGGCTAGATCATCGTTGCATCATGGCCGCCATCATGCATGATGTGTTGGAGGATACCACGGTCACCAAGGCTCAATTGGCCGAGGAGTTTGGTGAAGAGGTGGCCGCGCTGGTTGATGGTGTGAGCAAGTTGAATCAGATTAACTTTCCCTCAAAGGCCGAGGCTCAAGCGGCTAGCTTCCGTAAAATGCTTCTGGCGATGACCCAGGATATCCGCATCATCCTGATCAAGTTGGCGGATCGTCTGCACAATATGCGTACCTTGGAGGTAATGCGGCCTGAGAAATGTCGCCGTATCGCCCGCGAGACGCTGGAGATCTATGCGCCAATTGCCCATCGCCTGGGTATCTATCGTCTGCGTACCGAACTGGAAGAGCTCTGTTTTGCCGCCTATTGGCCGATGCGGTATCGCGCCCTGAAGGAGGCGGTGAGTACGGCACGTGGCAATCGAAAAGAGGTGATGAGCAATATTGATGCGGCACTGGTCGGTCGGTTAGAGCAGGAAGGCATTGTCGGTGTAGTGCGTGGGCGTGAGAAGCATCTATACAGTATCTATACCAAGATGCGGGACAAGAAGCGTTCGTTCTCAGAAGTCGTTGATGTATATGCCTTTCGCATCATTGTTGATCGGCTGGATACCTGCTATCGGGTGCTGGGTGTTGTTCATAACCTCTATAAGCCTGTCCCGGGTCGATTCAAGGATTACATCGCCATTCCCAAGGCTAATGGCTATCAGTCGCTGCATACCTTGCTGTTTGGTCCTCACGGTTTGCCTATTGAGATACAGATTCGCACGGTAGAGATGGACCGGATGGCTGATTCGGGCATTGCCGCCCATTGGCTATACAAATCCAGCGAAAATCAGAGCGGAATGGCTCAGGCCGATGCCTCCAGCTGGTTGAAGAATCTACTGGAGTTGCAGAAAGATGCGGGTGACTCCATGGAATTCCTGGAACATGTCAAGGTGGACCTGTTCCCGGATGAGGTCTATGTCTTCACGCCGCGTGGGAAGATTATGGTGTTGGCCAAAGGGGCGACGGTCATCGATTTTGCCTATGCGGTGCATTCCGATGTTGGCAATCATACGGTGGCTGCGCGGGTCGATCGACACATGGTGCCGCTGCGTACCCGCCTCTATAGTGGGCAGACGGTTGAGGTGATCACATCCGAAACGGCCAATCCCAGTGCCGCCTGGCTCAATTTTGTTGTTACCGGAAAGGCGCGGGCCAATATTCGCGGCTATCTGAAGAATCTGCGGCATCAAGAAGCGATCACTTTAGGGCGCCGATTATTGAATAAAGAGCTGGCCCAGCACGAACTGAATATTGATCAAATCCCTCTTGAGAGTCTTGCTCAACTCCTCAAAGATTTTCACCTTACGACTAAGGATGCGCTGCTGGAAGAGATTGGTCTGGGCAACCGGATGCCATTTCTGGTGTCACGCCGATTGGTTGATTCTGCTATCGATCTACCAAAGGGGGAGGCGGTTGTTCCGAGTGCTGATTCAGCGCCACTGGCGATTACCGGCACTGAAGGTATGGTGGTACGTTTTGCCAAGTGTTGCCGTCCGCTGCCGGGAGATGAGATTGTGGCAATATTCAATCCCGGCAAGGGGATTGTTGTGCATCGCCATGAGTGCAGAAATCTGGGTGATTTCCGTAAGAGTGACAGTTGGTTGGATGTGAAATGGGAGGCAGAGCCGGCAGGTGACTTCACCACCGAGATCAAGGTGGATGTTGGTAACAAGCGAGGGGCATTGGCCTCGGTTGCCTCAGCAATCTCAGAGATGGGCTCCAATATCAAGAATGTGGTCATGGAGGAGCGTGATGGACTTACCTCTACGCTTCACTTTATTGTAGCGGTGGATAGCCGCAAACATCTGGCCAATATCATGCGTCGGCTGCGCTTGTTGAATACGGTATTGCGTATTTATCGGGTCGGTTAAAGGCAACTTATTCAGAGTACAGCAGATGGACCGAGAGATTATTCGCACTGACCAAGCACCCCAGGCCATAGGTACTTATTCCCAGGCCGTCAAAGTAGGGGCGACTGTCTATCTCTCAGGTCAGATTCCGCTGGTACCTGAGACCATGGAGATGGTTGAGGGGGATATTGAAGCGCAGATACGACGGGTGTTTGATAACTTGTTAGCGGTTGCCCGTGCGGCGGGTGGTGATCTGAGTAATGTGGTGAAACTGAATGTGTTCCTCACGGATCTGGCGCATTTCCCGGTTGTTAACAGCGTTATGGCAGACTATTTCAGTCAGCCCTATCCTGCCCGCGCAGCGATAGGTGTGGCGGCTCTGCCCAAGGGTGCGCAGGTGGAAATGGATGCGGTGATGGCGCTCTAACGTGCTTCTCCCTGGACAGTGACCGTCACGGATCGACGCTGTTTCCCGGTCCTGTGCTCCCATAGATAGATCCCTTGCCAGGTTCCTCTGGCGCAAAGTCCCTGAGTGACAGGCAACGTCAGATCCATATTGGTTAGGATGGCGCGGATATGTGCGGGCATATCATCCGGCCCTTCCATGCTGTGCTCATAGATAGGATCGCCATCAGGGATCAATCGACTCATGAATGTTTCCAGGTCTCGGCGTACGGCGGGGTCTGCATTTTCACATAATGTCAGTGATGCACTGGTGTGGTGTGTAAACACATGGCAGATACCAACCTCAATGCCGGAGTCCTTTACGATCTGTTCGACTTCACGCGTAATGTTATAGGTGCCGCGGCCGTTGCACTGGATCTGTAACTGAGCCTGATGAATCATTTTTATACTTCTCTGGTTAACTACGGATATCGCCAATCTTGTTGCGTACCGATTCCACCTTGCCTTTAAGTCGGTTGCTTTTACCCTTACGAATATCCAGCTTCAGTGATGAATAGACGCGATCGCAATCTGCCTGATCCAGTATGTTATAGGCTGATTCGACCAGGGTCATGGCCTGTGACAGGCTTTCAGTCTCAATGATGGTTCCCATTGGGGTGAGTTGGTAGTCAGCACCGCTCTCATGAATCATTTTGATGATTTGACTGACGTACTCACTGACACTCTCCCCTTTATCTGTTGGGAACATGGCGAACTCAAGTAGTACAGACATAGAGGTGACTCCTTAATTTGTTCTCTATACGTTTTCTATCCAGGGAATTCTGGTAATATTATCACGCCACAGCCACTCACTGATCTGAATATGGATGCGAAAGGTAATAGTCTAACGCCAACGGGCAAGCGAGCCGAGAGCCTGAGTCTGGATAAGATGCCGGTTAATGCCCTCAAAGGCGTTGGGCCACGCAATGCGGAAAAGCTGGCCAAGATCGGTATTAACAGTGTTCAGGATATCCTGTTTCATCTGCCGTTTCGGTATCAGGACCGCACCCGGGTTGTGCCAATCGGTTCGCTCCGTCCCGGTGACAGCGTGGTGATCGAGGGTGAGATTGAGTTGGCCGATATCCGTTTTGGCCGACGCCGTTCGCTGCTGGTGAGATTAGCTGATGGGACCGGTAGCCTTATTCTGCGGTTCTTTCATTTCTCCACTGTTCAAAAGGCAGCGCTGGTAAGGGGAAATCGACTGTGCTGTTATGGTGAGGTGCGTAATGGGCCGAGCTGTTATGAAATGGTGCATCCCGAGTATCAGCTCATAACCGAAGGCGCTGATACCGGTGTTGAGGATGCATTGACACCGGTTTATCCATCGACGGATGGGATGCATCAGTTAAGTTGGCGGGGTATGGCAGCGCGCGCAATGGTGCTGCTTGATGCCCACCCGGAGTCGTTACCCGAGTGGCTACCCGATGAGCTGTTACAGCGTTTTCGATTGCCTGATCTGGTGGCTGCCCTTACTTATCTGCATCGGCCACCACCTGATGCCCCCCGGGAAAACCTACTGGCAGGCACGCATCCGGCACAGCAGCGTCTCGCGTTTGAGGAGTTAATGGCTCATCAACTCAGCCTGCGTGAAACCCGTGGCCGACAAAAAAGACTCATGGCAACAGTATTGCAGCCTACGGGTGTATTGACGGAGTCGCTACTATCCCAATTGGCCTTTCGTCTGACGGCAGCCCAACAGCGGGTGCTGGGTGAGATTTCGGATGATCTCGCGCTGGATCATCCGATGTTGCGTCTGGTTCAGGGTGATGTGGGTTCGGGGAAAACAGTAGTGGCGGCACTGGCTGCGCTTCAATCTATCGAGGCGGGATATCAAGTCGCCCTCATGGCGCCGACTGAACTGCTTGCCGAGCAGCATCTGCGCGTATTCAAACAGTGGTTTGAGCCGCTTGGGCTAGAGGTTTCATGGCTCACGGGTCGGCATAAAGGTCGGGTGCGCGAACAGCTGCTGGGTGATCTTGCAGAAGGGCGGTCACCGATTGTGGTTGGTACTCATGCGCTGTTTCAGTCTGATGTGGTTTTTGAAAAACTGGGACTGATCATTATTGATGAGCAGCACCGGTTTGGTGTGCACCAGAGGATGGCGCTACGTAATAAGGGTGCCAACGAAAAAGTACCTCACCAATTGATCATGACGGCTACGCCGATCCCGCGGACACTGGCTATGACAGCGTACGCTGATCTGGATCTGTCGATTATTGATGAGTTGCCACCGGGACGTGCACCGGTGGCCACTGTGGTGATCCCGGATAGTCGTCGGGCCGATGTGGTTGAGCGGGTGCGCAGTGCCTGTCTTGATGGGCGACAAGCCTATTGGGTTTGCACCTTGATTGAAGAGTCCGAGGCATTGCAATGTCAGGCGGCTGAAGAGTCCCGAATCACCCTGCAGGAAGTCTTACCAGAACTGCGAATTGGACTGGTGCATGGGCGGTTGAAGGCGGCGGAGAAAGAGGCGGTCATGGCGGCCTTTAAACAGGGTGAGTTGGATCTTCTTGTGGCTACCACGGTCATTGAAGTGGGTGTGGATGTGCCAAAGGCGAGCCTGATGATTATTGAGAATCCTGAGCGACTGGGTTTGGCGCAGTTGCATCAACTGCGTGGTCGTGTCGGGCGTGGTGCGGTAGAGAGTCACTGTGTCCTGATGTATCACCCGCCCTTGTCCCAGAATGCCCAACAGCGCTTGGGTGTCCTGCGTGAGACTAATGACGGTTTTGTCATTGCACAGAAAGATCTGGAGTTGCGTGGACCAGGTGAGGTGCTGGGCACCCGGCAGACGGGAGAGATGCAGTTTCGGATTGCAGATCTTCTGCGTGATCAATCACTGTTGGATGAAGTCCAGGAGGCAGCTCAATTGCTGCTTGAGCATTACCCTGAGCGGGTAGAGCCTTTAGTGCGACGTTGGATTGGTGATAGGCAGCATTATATCAACGCCTGAAACGGGTGGCCCTCGGTGCCCTCCAATTGTAGGAGAAAAGCGCTGTGAAATCGGAGATAATGCTCGCTTTGCAGTAACGGGGTCGGGTTATTTTTGATGGGTTTACAGGGCAAGCGAGAGCCACACTGGGCGACATGGGGTCGGATGCGGCAACGTGATGTGCCTAGCGGGATTGAGCATTGGTTGCGTGACCGAGGATCGCTTACCGCGCGCCTTAAGTCTGTTTCTGGCAACCAATTCCGGGTTAATGTACTCAGTCAGGGGTGGGCAAGGCCACTCGATAGTGAGCGGCGGTTACTGGGGATGCGGCAGGGTAGCATTGCCATTGTTCGTGAGGTGGAGTTGGTCTGCGCTGGCGTCCCCTGGGTGTTTGCCCGTACCTTGATCCCGGTGCGAAGCTTGATCGGCCCCGCCAGGCGTCTAGCTAAGCTGGGTTCACGGCCCTTGGGTGAGGTACTGTTTGCAGACCCCTCTATGCAGCGTGGGGTGACCCAGATGGCACGATTGGTTCCTGGACATTGCCTGTTTACCTCGGCTACGCAACATCTGCCAGAGGCTAAGGTGATTTGGGGGCGGCGCACCCTGTTTCATCTGTCTAAAAAACCGTTACTGGTGAATGAGATTTTTTTACCCGATATTCCTGAGAGTCCTGCATGAATCACCCCGAATTTGAGATCAAGGAGGTCATGGCTCCCCGTACTTGGCAGCAACAGTTCGATGGCTATATTCGCTTGATACGGCTGGATAAACCGATCGGCATTTTACTGTTGCTCTGGCCGGCCCTCTGGGCGCTCTGGATGGCGGGTGCAGGACAACCGCGGTGGGGTGTGGTGCTGATCTTTATTCTGGGTGTTGCGCTGATGCGTTCGGCGGGATGTGCGATCAATGATTATGCCGATCGGCATTTTGATGGAGAGGTGGCGAGAACCTGTGGGCGGCCGCTGGCGACAGGTCTGGTTAGTCCAAAAGAGGCCCTATGGATTTTTGCCATACTCTGTTTGATCGCCTTTGGCTTGGTACTATTGCTCAATCAACAGACAGTTGTGATGTCATTTGTGGCAGTGTTACTGGCCGCGCTCTATCCCTTTATGAAGCGCTTTACCCACCTCCCACAGCTGGTGCTGGGGATGGCCTTTGGTTGGGCTGTACCCATGGCCTATATGGCACTGACAGAGGCGATACCGCTGATCGCCTGGGTATTGTATGTCGCGACAATCGTCTGGGCGCTGATCTACGATACAGAATATGCCATGGTAGATAGGGATGATGACCTGCGGATTGGGGTGAAATCGACCGCAATCCTGTTTGGCCGATATGATCGGTTGATCATTGGACTGTTGCAGTTGGTCATGATAGGACTGATGATTACAGTGGGTATACAGGTGGGGCTGGGTCTTTACTACTATCTCGGTTTAACAATCGCATCGCTGTTGTTTGTCAGGCAGCAGCAGCTGATTAGCAACAGAGAACCCGCTGCTTGCTTCACCGCTTTTCTGAACAACAATTGTGTCGGTATGATGATATTTTTTGGATTGCTGTTGGATTATTTTATCGGCTGAGGCAGATGAAGTGACCCGGTGGATTGACCACCGGGCCGTGGTATTGTCAGCTTAATGGGCCTGAGATTTTCGCTCGTTCCATTTGGCCGCTTCGTCATCCCAGTCGTCGGTACGGACGTAGGGGTTAGTGCGCGGTTGTGAGATCATCTCTGGTTCGATCTCAAGATCAAGGCCTTCAAGGAAGTTGATCAGACCGATGCGTTCAATCATCTCGCCTGTACGCTCATGTTCCAGCGCGTTCTCAGCGAAGAAGTCGAGGATTCCGGTACTCAGTTCTTCAAGCCACTCAAAATCCTCATCGGTTTCAAGCTTATGGAATGGTACGATCACTGTGCCCATCAGATCGCCGATCTTCAATGTACGCTTGCCACCCACCAGGATACTGACGCCTTTATCTTCACCAGGAGAGAGTGCCTTGGTCATGACGTTAATGCAGTGCATGCAACGCACACAGTTGTGATTGTCCACCTCTAGGGTGTCGTCGTCATTGAGTGACAGAGCCTGAGTAGGGCAGCGGGTGATGACGTTGTCGATGACATACTTCCGCCCCTTTTTGGCGACATAGTTCTGTACTTCGACCTGATCAACCTTCATCGCATCTCGCCAGGTGCCGATCATTGCCACGTCGGCGCGCTGAATGGAGTTCATGCAGTCGTTGGCACACCCTGAGGCCTTAAATTTCAGCTTGTAGGGGAGTGCGGGGCGATGCATGTCATCCAGGTTGGCATTGACGCAGGTGCGCATGGCGCGTGCTTCGTCATAGCAGGATTGTTCGCAGCGTGCAGCACCGACACAGGACATACCGGTACGAACCGCAGGGCCCGCGCCACCCATGTCAAAACCGGCCTTGTTAATCTCATCAAACGCCTTCTGTACATTCTCAGTGGTACAGCCCTGGAACATGATGTCACCGGACTGCCCATGAAAGGCGATCAGACCGGAGCCATATTTTTCCCAGATATCGCATAGGGTCCGAATGGTCTTGCTATCATAGTGCATGCCGGGTGGTGGCATGATGCGCAGCGTGTGAAACTCGGCGGCATCAGGAAACAGGGGTTTGTTGTTGGCATCTTTCAGTTCTGTGAAGCGGGGGATGACACCGCCACCATAACCAATGACACCGACTGTGCCACCCTTCCAATAGCCTTTGCGTGTCTCATATGAGGTCTCAAGCTGACCCAGCAGGTCGACCATCATGTTGTTGTCTTTTGCCAGGCGCTTGAGCCCGGTTACAAAACTTGGCCAAGGGCCGCCCTCCAGCTGATCCAGCATCGGGGTATCATGCATCGGTTTTGTCATACTTCACCTCCCAAAATCACCTACGCTACTTTATTTGTAAAGGGCAGCGCTTGCCCGTCCGGGCTGTCTGTATATTATGAGCCCCACCGTTAAATGTGGGTTCTGCTGTTAATCCAACAGCTTGACGATGATGATAGATCAAAAGAATACCAAGTAAACCACTTGGTAATTGGGGTAGGTAAAAAAATGCCCGGCGGGGAGCCGGGCGAAAATCTCTCTATGCACTGTTCAGAGAGAGGAGGATCTCTGCCTGGGCCGGTTAATGACCGTCACAGGACGTTGATAAGGTGTTGCCGCTAGCGTTACTTTTTGAAGGCTTCGCCGGCTACTGCAGACACTTTGCTGTTGAAGGTGTTGATGCCATTCTCCAGCCAGCTGCGGTACTCGTTACTGGCCTGACTGGCCAGATCGACGGCTTCACGGCCTTTAACAGCCATGTTCTCGCTCAATGCTTTACCCAGTGCGGCCTGGTTTTCCAGTACAGTCTTGATATCCTGTGGGTTGCCGTTGGCTGCGATCTGGTCTATACCTGCATCAACAAACAATCCAAATGCATCCATCTGTTTTTCAACCAATTTCTCCCAGGTGCGGAGGTTGATTTCAGCCAGCGAACGGATGTTTTCGTAACCGTTAATGCCAAAGTCTTTGATCAGTTCCAGATTTGCTTTTGGGTCGTTCATTGCGTCTTCTCTGCGAATTGTGCGTTGCAACAATATTGCGGTGCAGCATATTGCTTTTGTTGGGGGGTGTCAATAGGTCAACGAAAAAAATTGTGCGGCGCGTCATTATACAGATAAACAGACACGCCCCTCGGGAGGAGGGATTAGGAGGAGGCTGCGGGGTATCTACTCTTCTTTCTTTCTATTGCTGGCGCTTGCCATGCCAGCCGCCTTAAAGAAGCTGGTCTGCATATCTGACCAGATTTTCATGTTCTGTTCAGCCATGCTGGTCATGGCCTTCATGGGGTCCCCGCTGACGGTATTATTCAGCTGTTCCTGCTGTTGCACGAACATTGTAAGACTCTCTTCCAGGTAACGGGCCAAAATGCCTTGGACAGTACCGCCGTAGAATCGGATGATTTGTGAAAGCATCTTGGCACTGAACAGCGGTTCGCCACCGGACTCTTCGTCCAGCATGATCTGTAACAGGATGGAGCGGGTGAGGTCTTCGTTGGTATTGGTGTCTACAACCTGGAAATCACTCCCTTTCATCACCAATTCGCGTATATCACTGAGGGTAATATAACGACTCAGCTCTGTATCATAGAGGCGGCGATTGGGGTACTTTTTTATAATTCTGGTGTTGGACATGTAGCCAGATCCTCAGTATTAAATTCCATCTGCCCCTATAGTTTACCCGTGAAATTTACGAAAGGGAAAACTCTTTGGTCGTGTGGTTGTTGTCGCGTGGGGTAAATACTGTATGGATCGATAAAACTGTGAACAGTTTTGGATTGGAAAAACCAATCTGGCGGTCAATACCCACTTAGAATATTGACCGCCATGACTCGGTGTATCGGGTACTAATCGCGCTCTACGGCCAGCGCCACACCCATGCCACCCCCAATACAGAGCGTGGCGAGACCTTTTTTGGCGTCCCGCTTGGTCATTTCATGGATCAGTGAGACCAAAACACGCGCACCGGAGGCGCCAATCGGATGGCCCAGTGCAATAGCGCCACCATTAACATTGATCTTCTCAAGATCCCATCCCATCTCTTTATTGACGGACATCGCTTGTGCTGCAAAGGCCTCATTGGCCTCGACCAGATCCAGATCACCGACACTCCAGCCTGCCTTCTTGAGGCATTTGGTTGATGCAGGGATCGGGCCTGTACCCATGATGGCGGGATCGACGCCGCTGGCAGCAAAGGCCTTGAGGCGGACCATCGGTGTCAGACCCAGTTCCAGTGCCTTGCTCTCTTTCATGACGATAACAGCGGCAGCGCCGTCATTCAGGCCGGATGCGTTGCCTGCGGTAACGGTACCTTCACGATTAAAGGCGGGGCGCAAATTACCCAGCTTTTCTGCCGTGGTGCCATGGCGTGGGAATTCGTCGCTACTAAACAGGACGGGGTCACCTTTTCTCTGAGGAATCTCGACAGGAATGATCTCATCCTGGAAGCGGTTAGCCTTCTGCGCGGCTTCCGCTTTTTGTTGTGAGGCGGCGGCGAATTGATCTTGGGCTTCGCGGCTGAAGTCAAACTGGGTGGCGATATTTTCTGCAGTCACACCCATGTGGTACTGATTGAAGGCATCCCAGAGACCATCAACAATCATGCTGTCTTTCAGTTTCCAGTCACCCATCATCTGCCCTTTGCGGGAACCGGGAACGACGTGGGGAGACAGGCTCATGTTTTCCTGGCCACCCGCGATAACAATATCGGCATCGCCGCAGGCTACGGCTTGCATCGCCAGATGAACGGCCTTCAGGCCACTGCCGCATACCTTGTTGATTGTCATGGCAGGGACATCTTGAGGCAGTCCGGCACCCAGCGTGGCTTGCCGTGCAGGATTTTGACCGCAACCTGCTGTCAGGACTTGACCCAGGATCACCTCATCGATCTGATCAGGAGAAAGCTTGGTCTTTTCCAGAAGGCCTGCAATGACCTTGGCGCCCAATTCGCTGGCGGGTATGCCGGCTAGGGTGCCGGAAAAGCTGCCGATGGCAGTTCGACCTGCCGCTACGATTACGATGTTATCACTCATGCGTATCACCTTCTGCTGTCATGGATGGGTGCTCAGTAGCGGTACTATATGGCTACGGCTTGTCCCATAGAAAATACGCCGCAAGGCGTCCTCAATATTACATAATATATTTCATTCGGTGGTCAGTGTAATGCAAAATGCTGCACTGCACCACAGTAGTTTGCATGCTAGTATGCAACTCATTTTTATTAGCACAGGGCTAGGAATCGATGGGGGAGCAGGATTTCTTGGGGGCCGAATGGCTGGCGGCACAGCGCGACTTTTGGGAACACTGGTCTGCTCAGACTAAGGCGTCGAATGAGCGGCAAACGGACAATCCCTGGGAGGCTGCGTTAGATCAGTGGTGGAAAAGCGTAGCGCCCGCCGCGCCTGAACTGATGCAGGAGCTCCTGGGAAAGACTGTGGCTCAGGCGAAACAGCTGTTCCAGATGGCTGAGCTGTTTGCACGACGTTCGGATGACGACGAATCGTTTGACTGGCAAACCGCCATTCAACAGACATTTGGTGATCTGCGGAGGATTATCGCGGGTATCACCGGCACCATGAATCCAGTGCCAGAGGATATGCTCAGTGAAGCCTCAATCGAAGATTCAGTCGCCTATCTGCAGCGTCTATTTACCTTTCCTGGATTAGGTCTTGGTCATCGAAGTCAGGCCCAGCAAAGGGAGATGATCGCCCGTTTGATTGACTATCAGAAGGCCCGCATGGACTATGAGCGCTTCTTTGTTGATCTGGGTAATCTTGCGGTCACCCGTCTCCAGGAAAAAGTGGCAGAGGTTGAATCTGGAGGCGGACGTATTGAATCCGCGAGGATGCTGTATGACCTCTGGGTGGAGGCGAGTGAAGCGGTCTATGCCGAGCAAGTGATGACCCCTGATTATGTCAGGCTTTATGGTGAACTGATCAATAGTCAGATGGCCGTGAAGCTGCAGATGCGCACGATGCTGGATGATAGTTTCACTGCTTTAGGGATGCCTACTACAAGGGATTTTCGTGCGCTGGAACAACGCGCCTACGATGATCGAAAAGCGATTAAAGCGCTGCAGAAGGAAATGCGGCGCGGCAAGGTGAGCGTTAAGAAGAAGGCAGCAAAAAAGAGAGTGGCGCCTCGAAAACGCGCCGCTTCACGAGACCGCTAATATGGCCCCAATTGATATTAAGCCCGAACAACTGGCTGAAGAGGTGGAAGGTTACAGCCGCAAGCTACACGCAGGCGTTGAGCGTTTACTGGGTGTGGGAGAGATCGAGGCGGGTGTCTCTCCCAGAGAGGTGGTGTATCAGGAAGACAAGCTTACCCTTTATCGTTATCTTCCTGATCCAGAGTCTGCTGTGCAGAATAATGAAACACCCCTCTTGATTGTCTATGCGCTGGTCAATCGGCCCTATATGACAGACATTCAAGAAGACCGCTCTACCATCAAAAGTCTACTGGCGGCGGGGCAGGAAGTTTATCTAATAGATTGGGGCTATCCAGATAGTGTTGATCGCCTTCTGACACTGGATGATTATGTTAACGGCTACATTGATCGCTGTGTTGATCAGGTCTGCCAAAGAAATCAGGTTGATCAGCTGAATCTGCTGGGTATCTGCCAGGGTGGCGCCTTGAGTCTTTGCTATACCGCGTTACATCAGGCCAAGGTAAGGAATCTGATCACCATGGTGACGCCGGTCGATTTTCAGACGCAGGATAATATGCTCAGTGCCTGGGTACAGCATCTCGACGTGGATCTCTTGGTCGAGACACAGGGCAATATTCCAGGGGAGTTTCTCAATTGGACCTTTCTGGCGTTGAAGCCCTTCACCTTGGGCGGGCAAAAATACGTCCATCTTCTGGATTCACTAGATGATGACGAACGCGCCAAAAATTTTCTGCGTATGGAGAAGTGGATATTTGACAGCCCGGACCAGGCCGGCGAGGCGTTCCGCCAGTTTATTAAGCAGTTCTATCAGCAGAATGCGCTCATCAAGGGGAAGGTAGATCTAGGTGGAAGACGGGTTAATCTGAAGAAAATCACTTGTCCTGTGTTGAATATTTACGGAGAACAGGATCATCTGGTGCCTCCGCGGGCGTCAATGGCATTAAAAGGGCGTATAGGCGGGAGCGATTACACTGAAGTGGCCTTCCCCGGCGGTCATATCGGGGTCTATGTCAGTGGCAAGGCTCAGGCACTGATCCCGCCAACCATAGGTGATTGGCTGAATCAGCGCTGATTATCTAGACCATCTTTCTCAGTTCATACTCCAGGATTCCCTCGGCGCCGGCCGCCACTAGACGGGGAATGAGGTTACGCACCTCGCCGACGTTAACGACCGTCTCTATGGCCAGCCACTCTTGATCGAACAGGTGGCTGACGGTGGGTGCGTGCAGACTTGGAAGCATCCCGACAATCTGTTCCAGCTGTTCTGAAGGGACATTCATTTTCAGGGCGACTTTCTGCCGGGCCGTGAGTGCGGCTTTCAGGAGCGTGGCGATCTGCTCTATTTTTTCGCGTTTCCAGGGGTCCTGCATGGCGGCCTTGTTGGCGATCAGCCGAGTCTCGGTGTGTAGGATATCGCAAACGATACGCAGGCCATGGGCGCGAATGGTGCTGCCAGTTTCGGTAATTTCGACCACCGCATCCACCAAGCCCTCAACAACCTTGGCCTCGGTGGCGCCCCAGGAGAACTCCACTTGGGCATTAATACCGCGCTCAGCCAGATAGCGTTTGGTGAAAGAGACCAATTCAGTGGAGATCTTTTTACCTTCCAGATCTTCAATGCGTTGAATAGGTGAATCCTTTGGTACTACTAGCACCCAACGGCAGGGTTGGTCTGAACTTTTTGAGTAGACCAGTTCGCTGATCTCTTCGACCTCTGTTTCCGATTCCGTCTCAAGAATCCAGTCGTGACCGGTAAGGCCCAGGTCGATGGTGCCGTTGGCGACGTAGGGGGCCATCTCCTGTGAGCGCACCAGGGCACAACTGATATCGGCGTCATCGATTGAGGGAAAATAGTTGCGGGATCGTGGGCTGATATTCCATCCGGCCTGTTTGAACAGGGAGAGTGTAGCGCTCTCAAGGCTGCCCTTGGGTATACCGAGTTTCAGTTGTGACATAGGACTCTTTCTTGTTCAGAAATAAAATGTGGGGGGATTTTAGCTGCATACCGGGGCGAATTTCCATTTGATCTGGATTATTGCCCGGATTAGTTGCCAAAATGCATGGCTCTACTTGGCATTGCCAGGGGTGAACTTGAGGCGATGACACATAACCGACCAGGGATACCGATTAAGTATCCCTAATCTTGAAGTCGTTGTGGTGAGGGCTATTTATTGTCGCGCAGGTACTGATAAATTTGATCCTTCATCAAGGCACGTCTCTTTTTCAGCTCTTCCATCTCCAGGTCATCAATGGGCTGATTCAACTCTTCAAGATTACGAATCTCGGTATCCAGCGCATCGTGTTGATCCATCAAGCTGGCAAATTGAGGGTCACTCTCGTGCAGGTTCTTTATGGTCTCCTCCAGATTGGGAAATTCGTGGAGGATATCGTGCATTTCTCCAAGCATGATGCTATTCCTTTTGGTTGATGTAAAAAGGGGTGCTGTATCAGCACTTTTTAATCTTTCATCTCCAATTATAGGGAACGAATGTGGCCTAGCCATGACTCAAGGCAATTGAATGGGTTGACCGGCCAGATTCGTGCCTAAGGTGTTCGGGCTAATGCCCAGACGTCAACCCGTTCAATGCCGGACCGTTTCAACAGCCGTGCTAATTCGGTGACCGTACTGCCCGTCGTTACCACATCATCCACGAGCGCTATATGTCGTGCTTCAATTGGATGCCTCAGGCTGAAGGCCCCACGGATATTCTTTTTGCGCTGCTGTTTTTTTAACCCGGCTTGGGGTGGATTGTCGATAATCCGCTCACAGCTGTACTGATCGATAGGAATGTCGAATTGCCTTCCAAGCAGTTTGGCCAGTTCAAGGGCTTGGTTATACCCACGTTCACGCAGTCGTGTGGCATGCAGCGGTACAGGGATTAAGAATTCAGGTCTGTCTGGAGTCGAGTCCACGTGAGCCAGCCAAAGTTGGCTAAGAAGGCGTCCCAGGGGGAGATTTGACGCAAATTTAAACTGCCCAATCAGGTGATCCAAGGGTTCTGCATAGCGAAAAGGAATCAGGCTGTGATCAATGGAGGGGTTTGTCGACAGGCAGTGTCCGCAGAGACCGTTTTGCTGGTCGGGGAGTGGAAGGGCGCAACAGGTACAGCAGTAGTGATTCAAGGGGATATCTTGATGACATCCTTGGCAGAGCTGGCCGTCTGAAGGGGCATCACATAACGGGCAGTGTGCTTGAAAAAGCCTATCCAGTATATTATTTATACAGTTGTTAACCATGCGATTCCATTATGGTTGACGAGCGACCTTGCTCAGGTATCATAGCGGGCGTTTATGAGGAGCCCGGCTCCTTTCCATTATCTACAAATTCTGTCATTTCGGACAGTGCATGAGGCATACAGATTATGAGCGAATCGAAGTCGAGACACGACTGGAGCCTGGATGAGATTGAATCTCTGTTCAATTTGCCCTTCAACGATCTGTTGTTTCAGGCGCAAACAGTACACCGTCAGCGCTTTGATCCCAACAAGGTACAGGTAAGTACGCTGTTGAGTGTCAAGACCGGTGCCTGCTCTGAGGATTGTGGCTACTGTTCACAAAGTGCCAAAAATGCCACGGATTTGGAAAAAGAGAAGCTGCTGCCACTGGAAGAGGTGAAAAGGGCGGCAACCGATGCCAAGCAGAAAGGCGCGACACGATTCTGCATGGGTGCGGCCTGGCGTAATCCCACGGACAAGAACCTGGAGCGGGTTGTGGAGATGATCAGGGCCGTTCACGATATGGGCATGGAAACCTGTGTGACCCTCGGCATGTTGACTGAATCGCAGGCGCAGAGCCTCAAAGAGGCTGGGCTGGATTACTACAATCATAATCTTGATACGTCACCAGAGTTCTATGGCAATGTGGTGACCACCCGAACCTACCAGGATCGCCTGGACACACTTGCCCGGGTACGTGATCGGGGCATTAATGTCTGCAGTGGGGGCATCCTGGGTATGGGCGAGTCACGCCGTGACCGAGCTTCCATGCTGCGTGAACTCTCCAATCTGCCAAAACACCCCGAGTCGGTACCGATTAACATGCTGGTACAGGTGGAAGGTACGCCGCTCTATGGTGTTGAGGAGCTGGATCCGTTTGAATTTATCCGGACCATCGCCGTTACCCGAATCCTGATGCCGCAATCCTATGTGCGCCTCTCTGCCGGCCGTACCGAGATGAGCGATGAGATGCAGGCGCTCTGTTTTATGGCCGGTGCCAACTCCATGTTCTATGGCGAGCGTCTGTTGACTACAGAGAATCCCAACGCTGACGCCGATCGCCAGCTGTTTGATCGTCTCGGACTGAATTTTGAGACGTCACATGAATTACAGGCGACCGAAAAAGAGTGTGACAGCAAAAGGAAGGTACGCATGGAGATTGAGTTTGGCTGATTGACAAGGCTTTTTTGGGCTACACAAGGGCCCTATCCCGTCTCCATGAAGAGCGCCAGACCAATAGACGAACAATGAAATCACTGCAACAAGAACTGGATCGGCGTCGGGCCGAACACCTCTATCGACGCAGGCGGGTGCTCGGTTCGCCGCAGGGTCCGTTGTTGCAGGTGGATGGTGTTGAGTTGCTCAGTTTTTGCAGTAATGACTATCTTGGGCTGGCGAATCACCCTGAAGTGATCAGCGCCATGCAGCGGGGTGCCCAGCAGTATGGGGCAGGAAGTGGATCTGCCCATCTCGTATCGGGGCACAGTGCGGCGCATCATGCGCTGGAAGAGGAGTTGGCCGAGTTCACCCGCCGACCCCGAGCGCTGCTTTATTCAACCGGCTACATGGCGAATCAGGGGGTCATCACTGCCCTGCTTGGGCGGGGTGACACGATCTATCAGGATCGTCTGAATCACGCCTCGCTGATTGATGGCGGGCTGCTCTCCCGCGCCAGTCTGAAGCGTTATCCGCATAATGATATGGCTACACTCGCGAATCAGATGGACGCTCAGACGGGTGGTGAGTCTCTGGTTGCGGTCGATGGTGTCTTCAGTATGGATGGCGATTTGGCGCCACTGCCGGCGTTGGCAGCGCTCTGTAAAAAACAGGCGGCCTGGCTACTCGTAGATGATGCGCATGGCTTGGGCGTGTTGGGTCAGGATGGATGTGGCAGTGTGGATCATTTTGGTTTGGGGCTTGATGAAGTACCGATTTTGATGGGTACTCTGGGCAAGGCGTTCGGCACCTTTGGTGCCTTTGTTGCTGGATCTGATGAGTTGATCGAGACCCTGATCCAGCAATCACGTAGCTATATCTATACCACCGCGCTCCCACCAGCTGTCGCCGAAGCGACGCGTGCCAGTTTGATATTAGTGCAACAGGAGTCCTGGCGACGTGAGCATCTACAACAACTGATTCAGCGGTTTCGTGAAGGTGCGGAACAGTTGGGCCTCTCTTTGATGGCCTCTGAAACCGCTATTCAACCCCTGTTGGCGGGTACCGCTGAGCGGGCCATGAGCTGGAGTCGTGCACTGGAAGAAGAAGGTCTGTTGGTCACGGCGATTAGACCTCCGACGGTTCCTGAGGGGAGTGCGCGACTCAGAGTGACCCTCTCTGCCAGCCATACCTTTGAACAGGTCGATCGACTGCTGGATGGGCTGGGACGCCTTGATCAAGGTGCGCCCTCTTGAAATTATATAGCGTGACAACCGGGAGTGGCCCCAACCTGGTGCTGTTGCATGGCTGGGGGATGAACGCCGCCGTGTGGAGTCCAGTGGTTGAATCACTTGCCCGTCACTATCGCATCACGCTTATCGAAATGCCAGGTCATGGTGAGAGTGAGTACGACCCCAATCAACCAGATTTGGATGGTTGGGTGAATGCCTGCCTGTCAGTGGCACCAGAGCGGGCCGTATGGATTGGCTGGTCGCTGGGAGGGCAATTGGCCCAACGCGCCGCTGTACTAGACCCCGATCGTATCGAGAAATTGGTGCTGGTTACGTCCAGTCCCAAGTTTGTGGTGGGTGATGATTGGCCGCATGCGATGGCGCTCGCCACACTCAAACTGTTTGCCAAGGCGCTAAGTCGGGATCATCACCAGACATTGGAGCGTTTTCTCTCGCTACAGGTGCAGGGTGATGACGCGGCTCGGGAGACCTTGCGTCTGCTACGGCAGGATATCGCCCTGCGACCGGAGGCCGATCCCCTAGCGTTGGAGCACGGACTAGACCTGCTATTGACTGTCGATCTTCGTGAGGGATTGACCGCTATCCAGTGTCCGATGCTGTGGTTGTTTGGTGAGCGTGACACGCTGGTGCCGGCTGATCTGTGTGATGAGATCGAAAGGATACTGCCAGCGTCTGAAATCCTCATATTACAGGGCTGTGCCCATGCGCCGTTTTTGTCCCACCCGCAGCAGTGCCTCCGGGCGCTGAATCATTTCCTCGGATCGAATAATGCCTGACCAGAGATTCACCATCGATAAACGACAGGCCCGACTTGCCTTTTCCAGGGCCGCTGAACAGTATGACCAGGTAGCGGTGCTGCAACGGGAGATCGGTCAACGGATGCTGGATCGTTTGGCGCTGGTGCGTCTGCAGCCGGAGGTGATTCTGGATGTGGGTGCCGGTACCGGAGTCGCGACAGCCGCCCTGGCCAGTCGTTATCGCAAATCCAGGATTCTGGCATTGGATTTTGCCTTTCCGATGTTGTTGCAGACCCGCAAGCGGGGAAGTTGGCTACGCAAACCGCGCTGTATCTGTGGTGACCTGGAACTGCTGCCACTGGCCGATCAGAGTGTTGACCTGATCTACTCCAATGCGGCAATACAGTGGAGCAATGATCTGGACAGCACCTTTGGCGAGTTTCGCCGGGTGCTGCGTCCGGGTGGTTTGTTGATGTTTACCACCTTCGGCCCGGATACGCTGAAGGAGCTGCGGGCGGCCTGGGCGGCGGTGGATGAGGGTTCCCATGTCAGCAACTTTATCGACATGCACGATGTGGGTGATGCCCTGCTGCGTGCCGGGCTGGCCGATCCGGTGATGGATGTGGATCGGATGACGCTCACCTATGAGCGGGTCACAGGCCTGATGCGGGATCTGAAGGTTCTGGGTGCGCACAACGTCAACAGTGATCGGCAACGGGGCTTGACAGGTAAGGGACGTATCCAGGCGATGCAGTCAGCCTATGAAATGTTTCGCACGGATCAGGGTGTACTGCCTGCCAGTTATGAAGTGGTCTACGGCCATGCCTGGGCACCAGAGGCCGGTCATAGATCTAATGCCCCCTCGGTCTCTCTTGATCAGATTACCCATTCACTGGGCCACACTGGCAAGGTCAGTTGAGTCTAAATGAGCAGAGGCTATTTCATCACCGGAACGGATACCGACAGCGGCAAAACAGTGGTTACACTGGGGCTGATGCAGTTACTGCAGGATCGTGGTTATCGTGTTGCAGGTATGAAACCAGTAGCGGCGGGTGCGGAACAAACGGTCCAAGGCTGGCGCAACAGTGATGCCTTGCAACTACAGGCCCAGTCCACAGGGCTGTTAGATTATGCCACGCTGAACCCTTACCTGTTTGAGCCGCCGATTGCCCCCCACCTTGCCGCCAGGCAGGCCGGTATTGCTATCGATTTTTCCAGGATCAGGCAATGTTTCGATGAATTGGCAGATCAGGTTGATTGGGTCGTAGTGGAAGGTGCCGGAGGATGGCGTGTACCATTGGGAGAAGAGGGGGCCGTCGCAGAGCTGGCGGTGTCACTGGAATTGCCTGTGATATTGGTCGTCGGACTCAAACTGGGCTGTATCAATCACGCCCTGCTGAGTGTCGAATCGATTGTTACTTCCGGGGCCAATTTGATCGGCTGGATTGGCAGTCAGGTGGATTCGGAAATGCGCTTTGTTGAGGGCAATGTGGAGACATTGAAAAAGAGCATAACCGCCCCCTGCCTTGGGATTGTTCCGCATCTGGAGCCTTCCTCTGTTAGTACGGCTTACCGGTTTCTTCAACTGCCCTAGCTATTCCATAGAAAGCCCAACCGATCCCATTTAAGGTCTTTTATTCCGCAAAGACCTGATGACTCTTTCGGTCCCTGTGATAGACTCAAAGCAAGCTGGATTGTTGGATAGCTCCTTCAGGGAAACAAGGGAGGTCACTTGGGACGTATTCTGGTTGTAGAGGATGACCTGCTCATGGGGCAGGATATCAGCCTCAAACTGCAGCAGTTAGGCTATGAAGTTGTGGCCGTTGTCGCCACATCCGAGGCGGCTCTGACAGTCGCGCGTGACAAGCAGCCTGATCTCATCCTGATGGATATCGTCCTGGAGGGTGAGGTCGATGGCATTGAGACGGCGGCCCGAATTCGCCAGACCAATAATATTCCCATCATCTACCTGACCGCCTACGATGACGAAGAGTTCATCAGGCGGGCCTGTATCACAGAACCCTATGGCTATGTACTAAAGCCCTACACGGCCCGTGAACTGCACGCGGTTGTATCCATATCCCTCTACAAAGCTCAGACAGAGAAGATGCTGCATCGGGCGGCACAACGCTCCGCCACTCTGGCAAGCATGAGCGATCCGGTAATTACAGTTGATCGATCAGGGTGTGTACAGATGTGTAACAAGGCAGCGGAACAGCTGCTGCAATTGTCGGATCAGGAGATGTTGGGTCAACCTGTTGATACGCTGTGCAAGCTGCAGTGGAACGGTCGTGGCGGTAATGTAATACAAGGTCTTATCGAGTCGGTATTCAGTATAAAGGAACCCTTGCTGATTGAGCAGGATCTGGTCTTGCGGCGCCAGGCACCGCCACGCATCCCGGTTAGTTTACGGATCAGTGAGATACTCGATACCCCGGAGGCAGTAGGTGGGGCGGTTCTGTTGCTGCAGGATATCTCTGGACGGGCGGCCATGCAGGAGGAGTTGAATCTGGTTGCCCAGGTGTTTAAATCGAGCTCTGAAGGTATCCTGATTACTGATCCGCAGCCACGTATCCTGCGTGTTAATGATGCCTATCTGAAGATCTCTGGCTACGCCCGGGACGAGGTGATTGGAAAGGATCCCAGTATCCTCTCATCGGGTTATCACGATGATGAGTTTTATCGAACACTCTGGCAAGAACTTTTTGAGACTGGTAGCTGGTCGGGTGAGATTTGGAATCGAAGAAAGGGCGGTGAGATTTTTCCTGAGCTGCTGAATATTACCGCGGTCCGCAATGAAAACGGAATAACGACGCATTATGTCGGCATATTCACCGATATAAGTAGCAGCAAACATATGCAGGAACAGCTGAACTATCTCACCCTGTTCGATTCGCTGACTGGGCTGGCTAACCGAAACCTGTTTCAGGAACGCACCTCAATAGCCATTGACCGCGCCAAGGGTTCTGGTGGTTCACTGGCTCTGCTGATGGTGGATATCGATAATTTCAATACCATCAACGAGGTGTCAGGCCACGCCTTCGGTGATCAGCTGTTAATGGAATTTTCCAAACGGATAGCGGATCTGGTCAAGGATGAGGCGCTACTGTCACGGTTTGGCGGAGATATCTTCGCTCTGGTGATCGAGGATAGTGGCGACGGGATACCCGTTACGGAATTGGCCCAGACCCTGCTGGATGTCCTTTCAGTGCCCTTTTATGCTGAAGGTAAATCCGTTCAGTTGACCGCCAGCATCGGCATCAGTGCCTATCCCGGCGATGGTGATGATGTTTACGAACTGCTGAAATGTGTTGATAACGCGTTGCATCATGCCAAGCGGGCCGGCAAGAACAGCTACCGTTTCTTCGATAAGCAGATGTATGACAATGCCTTGATCGCACGGCGAATTGAGCAGGGGTTGCGCTGCAGTATCGAACGTCAGGAGTTACAGCTGCACTATCAGCCACAGATTGATATTGGCAGTGGCAAGGTAAGAGGCTGTGAGGCCTTGGTCCGCTGGTACCCCAAAGGGGTGGAACAGATACTTCCAGGACAGTTCATCCCGATCGCAGAAGAGACGGGTCAGATCGTGGCGATTGGCAAGTGGATTTTACGCGAGGCCTGTGAGCAGTACAGGCGCTGGGTATCAGAAGGATGTGCGCCGAGTTATGTAGCGGTCAATGTGTCAGCCAGACAGTTCAAAGACCCGGAGTTTGTCGAGGTCGTCAGGGGAATTATTGAAGAGACCGGCATGCTGCCCGATACCCTGATGCTGGAGGTGACCGAGAGTGTGGCGATGGAGCAGGGTGAGGGGGCTATTGGGAAGCTGGGTGAATTGAAGCAATTAGGAATAAAACTCTCTCTGGATGATTTTGGGACGGGCTATTCGGCCCTCTCCAGCCTGCAGCGTTATCCGTTTGATACCCTGAAGATAGATCGATCTTTTATTGTCCAGAGTCAGTCCGGTGATCAGGGTGCTGTAATGCTTGAGGCTATTATCAGAATGAGCGATGGCCTGAATCTTGAGGCCATAGCAGAAGGCGTTGAAGACGAGAGTCAGTTGCTCTTTTTGCGCGCTCTGGGCTGTACCCTGGTTCAAGGATTCTACTACAGCCGGCCTATCCCTGGTGATCAGTTAGGGGTGCTCGTTACGGCGGGTTTTAAACCACTTGATGGGGATAAGTGAGCACCAGTCACTACATGTCAATACGACGCCAACAGAACTGGGTGCTTTGGCTCATTCTGTTAAGCGGGGTAACCCTCACAGTAATTGCATTCAGGTTTTCGATCTCGTGGGAGAATCGCTCACAGCAGCTTATTTTTCAGCATCGTGTGGATGGTATTGTTGCCACCCTGAATAAAGAGCTGGCAATTAATATTGAAGTACTGCTCAGCCTGAATTCCCTGTTTCAGTCCTCCCAGCATGTTGATCGGGGGGAGTTCGAAATCTACACCAAGTCAAAGCTTGCCCGATTCGACACGATCCAGGCCTTGGAGTGGGTACCCAGGGTCAGTGATGATGAGAGGATGGGGCATGAGCAACAAGCGCGAAATGAAGGTTTAGAAAACTACGTCATTACTCAGGGTTCCCGTGCCGGGACCATGGTGGCTGCGGATAAACGGGCTGAATATTACCCGGTCTACTATGTGGAGCCACTTAGCGGAAATGAGATTGTCATTGGATTTGACCTCGCATCAAATTCATCCCGTAAGGCTGTTATGCAAGAGGCGGCAGCGCGTGGTGAGGTGCGGGCCACGACAGGCATTCAACTGCTTCAGGGCGACTTGGGAATCATGATTGCCGTACCCCTGTTTAGTCAGGATGAGGCAAGGCAACTGCTTGGTTTTAATCTGGGCGTTTATCGCATCGCACGCATAGTCAGCAAGGTATTTGAGTTGTCCTATATCGATCCCGCTGAATTCCACATGAAGATCTGGGATAGCAGCACCGTCTCGGGTAGCCCTGCATTACTCTATTCCAATGCTGATGAAAGCCAGGAGTCAGCGACGCGAACGTATACTGCATCGCTTGCAGTTGCGGGGCGAACCTGGCGCATTGAACTCACCCCAACAGACCAATTCATCGCTGAAGGCGGGATGGCTGGACCCTGGGTCATTCTTGTGGCGGGACTGTTGCTGAGTCTTCTGCTCACACAATATGTGCGCGTCCTGCGTTATCGCGAGGCCAAGGTGAGGTATCTGGTGGAGCAGCGCACTCAGGAACTGGCATTGAGTGAGCGAACCACCAATACGATTGTGGATTCAGCAGTCACAGCGGTCATTACCATTGATAAGCACGGCTCGGTTCGGCGTTTTAACCCGGCTGCGGAGAAGATATTTGGCTACGCTAGTGATGAGGTGGTTGGAAACAATGTGAAGATGCTTATGCCAGAGCCCTACCAGTCCGAACATGACCGCTATCTACAGAACTACCAACAGACGGGAGATGCCAAGATTATAGGAATACCCCGCGAGGTGAGTGGCCTGCGCAAAGATGGTGCAGTGTTTCCTATGCTGTTATCAGTCGGTGAGGCCCGGGTCGAGAGTGATCCGATCTATGTGGGCACGGTATTGGATATCACGCTACAAAAAGAGGCAGAACACGCCTTGATACATGCCAAGAACCTTGCAGAACGATCTAACCGGCAGAAATCCGAGTTCCTGAATATGATGAGCCATGAACTGCGTACGCCACTCACGGTGATTCTGGGCTACCTGCCGTTATTGAAAAAGGCCGAGGCCTTGCCTCCCTCCGAGACGGTAGCGGCCATTGCGGCGGATATGGATGCATCAGGCCAGCATCTGTTGGCCCTGATCAACGACCTGTTAGATCTCTCCAAGATCGAGGCGGGTAGCATGCGGTTGCATCGAGAGATGATCTCAGCCAGAGAGGTGACAGACTCAGTGATGAGCAAATTAGCGCCAGCGGCTGAAAAGAAAGGGCTGGAGCTGGTCAATCGGACGGTTGATGAGTTGATGTATGCCGATCCTCTGCGGCTGCAGCAGATTCTGATCAATCTTATTGGCAATGCAATCAAGTTTACCCAGCACGGTACTATCCAGGTAGAGGCGGAATTGATAGCAGGGTTTGTCCAGATGACCGTCGCTGATACAGGTAGCGGGATTGCAGCAGAGGATCTGCCGGTTATCTTTGACAAATTCAGCCAGATTGACAGTTCCAGTACGCGAAGCCTGGGTGGATCTGGGCTTGGACTGGCCATTACCAGGCAACTGGTTCAGCTGCATGGTGGCGAGATCAGCGTGACAAGCCAACTCGGCAAAGGCAGTCAGTTTATTTTTACTATTCCTGTTAGCGGAGGAGCCGGATAGTGGCAAAAATATTGTTGGTAGAGGATGACCCGATGATCAGTCGCATGCTGAGTTTGCGTCTGGGGATGAAAGGTCACGATGTTGATCTGGCAGAAAATGGCAAGATCGGGATGGAGAAGGCGTTGGCCTCTGAATACGATATAGTTTTGATGGATATGCACATGCCAGTGATGGATGGACATCAAGCGACCAGTGCTTTACGTGATGCGGGTTACAGCGGATTGATTGTGGCGGTTACTGCCTCGGTGATGAGCCAGGAGAGTGAGGCGGCGATCAAATCTGGCTGCGACAGTTATATTAACAAACCGGTGTCAGAAAACTTTGAGCAGGAAGTGCAGGAGAAGCTTGATGGGAAACTGTAACGGATCCGATGATGGCTGATCAAGCCTCCATCCTGGAGCAGCTTGAGGCAGTATCCCGTGCCTTTAAGACGCAACTGCCCGAGCGTGGCAGGGAGATTGAACGTCAGTGGTCAGCCGTCAGAAAACAGCCTGATGATCTGGATCTTCTGGAGGGACTGTATCGTCTCACTCATAACCTGGCTGGTGCCGGAGGCACTTTTGGCTTTAGCCAGATTACCGATGTCGCTCGCGAGGTAACTGAGCCGCTCAGGATCACGCTGAAGGAGCGCAAGGTTGGTTTGTCAGATGCGGAGCAAGCCTCGCTGGATGCGCGCGTAAAACTTCTAACAGAGCTCTGTATCCATCCAACACTCGATACGGAAGCGAATATCCCTCCAGCCAAGCCGCTGTTTCCGGAGTTGCCCGCTACTCTGCACTCCCTGACCAAGCTGGTCTACCTGTTAAGTGAATGTACTGAGGATGTTTCAGGATTGGTGGAGAATCTACAGAATCTTGGCGCGCGGGTAGGCCTGTTTGAGTCAGTAAAGTCACTTGGCAATGCCATTCTGGAAACACCACCTGCCGCAGTATTAGTGAATTCGCCAGCTGATGAAGAGTTGTTAACTTTTGACCTGCCCGAAACCGTGATCAGGCCGCCCATGATCATGTTGTCTGAGTCAGATGATTTTGATTCCAGGTTGTCGGCTGTCCGTGCCGGCATGGAGGGGTTTTTCGTTAAGCCGATTGATGCGTCTGCAGTACTTAATCTGGTCGATTCTCTCAGGCCCCGTGAGGAGGCATCGCCGTTTCGGGTATTGATTGTTGATGATGATCAGAGTCAGGCTGAGTATGCCTCGATCGTACTGGAACAGGCGGGCATTACCACCCGGGTTATTCATGATCCTACAGAAGTGCTGGAGCAGCTGGCAGAATTTAATCCGGAGCTGCTGCTGTTTGATGTCTACATGCCGCAGTGCAGTGGCATTGAGTTGGCAAAGATCGTTCGGCAAATGGACAACTATGTCGGTGTGCCGATAATATTTCTGTCAGTTGAACGTGAGCGCATACGCCAACTGGAAGCACTGCAAACCGGTGCCGATGATTTTCTCACCAAACCGATACGACCCAAGGAGCTGGTCTCTTCAGTTATGATCAGGGCCTGGCGTGCGCGAACCCTACGCTGGCTGATGGTAAGAGATAGCCTTACTGGACTGTTCAATCATGCCGTCATCATGGAGCGACTGAATAACAGTTTCGCATTGGCTCAGCGTCAGAACAGTCACTTAAGTGTTGCCATGATCGATCTCGACCACTTCAAGCGAATCAATGATAACTATGGCCACAGTACCGGTGACAGGGTGTTGATCGGTTTTTCACGCTTGCTGCGCGAACGTCTGCGCGAGAGTGATGTGGTCGGACGCTATGGGGGCGAGGAGTTCCTCGTGGTCTTGCCCGATACTACACTCGAGCATGCAGAGCTGGTTATTGAAGCGGTAAGGACGGCCTTTGCAAAGACAAGCTTTACGGCTAATGGAGCGCTCTTTTCGGTCACACTGAGTGCTGGTATTGCCGGTTTTCCACGGTCTGGCTCAGCATCGGGTCTGTTGGATGCGGCCGATATCGCCCTCTATAAAGCCAAAGAGCAGGGGCGCAACCGTACCATTACGGCGGCACCCCAGCCATAAAGTCAGAGTGACTTTAGCGCCTGGATAATTTCAGCAGGCTCCATTCTTTTGGTGTAATCCGCGTTGACAAAGCCGTAGGCAATCTGTCCGTCAGTTCTAACAACGTAGGTAGCGGGTAGGGGAAGCTCAAAACTAGCGTCACCATTACAGGCCGGTAGATCAATACCAAATCCTGCATAGATAGTGCGGATTGTTTCAGGCAGGGAGAATACAAGCCCAAACTGACGCGAGACGCGATTTCCCACATCACTCAGAATTTCAAATCCGGGTGTATGCCGTTCTCCCATTTCATAGGTCTTTTCAGGCATTTCTGGAGCAATGGCAATCAGGCTGGCACCAAGCGCCTCAATCTCTGGGAGCACGGCTTTTAAGGCGCGAATTTCCAGGTTGCAATAGGGGCACCAACCTCCACGGTAAATACTCAGAACAACGGGGCCATGGCTGAGCGCGTTTGCTAGACTGACCTCATTCCCTTGTGCGTTCGGTAAGCAGAAGTCAGGTACCTGATCTCCCCGGCCTAATGCCCGGTTCTCAATACCGGACGCCTTAAGGTCTGCTGTCGCCTGGCCCATGGTCTGGATGGTCTCTGGACTGGCCTTGTTGCTGGTGGTCTTTTTTTGCTCATCGAGTTGCTGCTGAAGTCCCATGTTTCATTCCTCGCTATAGGGTGGCGGCGCATGTGCCATATTATTGAGTAATCATTCAATAACTGCTTGTTGAATGATTACTCAATAACTTGTTAAAGTAAAGCTATGGCGAGACCTGTTGAATTTAATCGTGAAGCGGTGTTGGAAAAGTCGATTCGAGTTTTCTGGCGCTACGGCTATGCCAGTACCTCAATCCAGCGGCTTGGAACGGACATGTCGCTCCATCCGGGTAGTCTTTATGGTGCCTTCAAAAGCAAACGCCAACTCTTTCTTGAGGCATTGCAGCTCTATTTTGAACAGAGCAGCCAACAGCTGGGTCAGCAGTTAAATTCAGACAAAGGACCTCTTGACGGTATCAAACGATTTTTTTACCGATTAGTCGATCAGATGCTGGATGAAACCCGTATCAAGGGATGTCTGATGATTAATACCGCAACCGAGCTGGCGGATGAGGGCGAGGATGAGGAAATCAGGCAACGGCTGGATCAGATGTTTAAAAGCCATGAGCAGCAGTTTTATCAGGCATTATTAAATGCCCAGTCCTGTGGCGAACTCACAAAAGAGAAGGATGCGGCTGAGCTCGCCCGCTTTCTGTTGGTCGGTGTGCGGGGTTTACGTGTTTACAGTCAGACCCGTCCTACACGCCTCGAATTCGAGAGTGTAGTCCGACAGCTACTCTCCGTTTTAACCTCAGAACCGGATAGCCATCTGTCACGGTGAATTACCTCGCCCATCTGTTCCTTGCACCCAATGACCCACAACAGCAGCTCGGAGGTCTGATTGCGGACTTTACCCGTGGGCGCTTGGAGACCTTGGCCGAACACTACTCCGAGGGTGTTATTCAGGGCATTGCTCTGCATCGGCAGATTGATCGGTTTACCGACGAACATCGTTGGGTTATCCAGAGTAAGGTACGCTTTTCAAAGGAGTACCGCCGCTATTCTGGGATAATCCTTGATATACTTTATGATCATTTTTTGAGCTGTTACTGGACAGTGTACAGTGAACTCGACCGGGCCGGGTTAATCCAAGAATTTTACCGGTTGTTGATTCAGGAACAGGTTTGTTTGCCACCCAGGTTAAAAACACTTATTCCACGCATTGTGGATGAGGATTGGCTGGGTTCGTATCATGACCTTGATCTACTTGGGCAGGTATACCAACGCATGTCAGCAAGACTACAAAGAACCAATCCCCTGGGTGATGCCATTGTTGAGGTACGTCGGCTCTATCCGCAGTTGTCTGATGATTTCAAACGGTTCTTTCCAGAACTGGTCACTTTTTCGCAACAGCAGCAGAGGGTACTGAGCCAAACATGATTCCGCTAAGAGTGGCTGAGATACTTGATAGCTACGGACTGGATGCGTTGGAGTTCGAGCCGGGTAGTACACCTACTTCTGAATTAGCCGCGGCACGTATCGGTGTGGCTGTTGGGCAGATTGCCAAATCGATGCTGTTCAAGGGAAAAAATGGTCTCTTCTACCTGGCGGTTTGTCCCGGTGACTTGCGTGTTTGTAGCAAGAAAATGAAAAAGGTAACAGGCACCAAGGTGCGGATGGCGCGAGAAGAGGAGACAGAGATGATGACCGGCTATAGGCCCGGCGGTGTCTGTCCGTTTGGCGTGTCGGAGGCGGAGATATTAATCGATATCGGTTTGGCCGATTATGCCACTATCTATCCGGCGGCCGGTACAGATGCATCCGGTGTGCCTGTGACATTTGAGTTGCTGAAGCAGATTACCGGTGCTCGACCGGTTGATGTCATGGAGCGCTGACGCGCTGCTATCTTTTTGTGAACCAGGAGTTGCGGCGTATCGATATAACCGTGATAGCATTAGGCTAATAAATTGATCAAGCAGGAATAGGATGCCTTTCATCTGCGGCAATCGGGTGTTGGCTGAATAATAATATCTGTAGATATCGCCAGGAGTTTACTCAAATGGATGGTCAGGGTGCTTGAGCCGGGGAGAACAAAGCCTATGAAATCAGGACGCCTGGTAGCGCGAAAGCCATTTCGTCTCCCTTTGGCTATTTTATCTATTCTCTTTTATACATCCGCTAATGCCTCATGGTCTCCTGAGCTGATAACCACCAAGGAACGCAGTTATCGCCTTCCTTCTGAGGAGATACGCCTCTATATCCCACCGGAAGTGCCGCTGGAAGTGCTGCAAAGCCTGAGTCTTGAGTTGGATGATATTGACGTAACCGCTTTGGTCGGACGTGATGGGGATTTTGCCCTCTTTGTTCCAGTGCAGCCGCTGAGTTATGGGCAGCACCGTCTGCGCCTGGTGGAGAATGCAACGGATGGTTCGATTCTGGAACGGGGATTCTGGACGCTGGAAGTTCGGAAATCTGAAAGCTTCAGAGAAGCGGACCTGAATATCGCCACCTCAATCGAACTCTCCAAGCGAATCGGTGAAAAGAATATGACCGCACTGCCTTCGCGTCGGACCCAGGGAACCGGCAGTGCCGCAATTCAGGGTCGACTTGCTGATGGAGATTGGCAATCGGGACTCAATTTACCCCTGTTCTATAACTCCAATACCGATGGGCGTGAAGTCGAGGTGGGTGAGTTCCTGTTAGATTGGCAACGTAAATCACTGAGTGCCAAAGTTGGCCATCACCCGATTGCACCCGACAGTCTGGTGATGTCCGGGTTTAATCGCCGAGGTGTTTCGGCGACATACGCCTCCTCTCTGTACGCTACCAGTGTGACTGGCTTTAGTATGCGGGGCAGTCAGATTTCCGGGTTTGAGCAAGGTATGGGGGTAGGCGACAGCACTGATCAGGTACAGGGTGGGGTGGTGACGGCTTACCCAATAAATCGGGCGGATGCCGGTATGGCGCTCTCGGCCATCTATCTTGCTGGCGAAGCACCCGACACGGGGTTGGGTGTTGCAGGTGATCCTTTTTCCAGTGGTGGTGATGCCTGGAGTATCGGGGCCGATGGCTCATGGCTGGATAGACGGATCAGACTGCGTGGCGAGTATGCCAGCACAGCCTATGATTTTGATGGCTCCGGTGGCTATGGCTCCGAAAAGGACAGTGGCTATAGCCTGCTGATGACTTATAAACCCTGGCTGCAAAAACAGATTGGAGATAATTATCTGGATTGGAATATGGGTGCGGAATATAAACAGATCGGCACCTACTTCAAGAGTGTCGCCAATCCGGGGGCGACCGCTGATCGAAAGATGGGGCGGCTATTCAGTGATATCAGCTGGGGCGGCCTGGGTGTACAGGCTCAGTTGGCTCAAGAGACGGATAATGTGGCAGATCTGGTAACACTGCCGCGTCTGCGTTCCCGGCTTGCGGGAGTTAGCACATCCTACACCCCAACCCCGGAGTATAACGCGGCAGGTGAGTGGGTAACCGGTTGGCTGGGCCATCCCAGCTATTCACTGTATGGCAATCTGCAAACTGCTGAAACAGTGTCCCGTGCCTCGCTCGATCCCAATACTTTTGTAGATACCCAGACCCGAATTCTAGGTGCAACCGCCAATTTCAGTCACGAAGAGTGGAGTTGGAGCATTAACTATACCTGGACACGTCTTTATGATGACTCTGTTCAGGCAGGTACTGCCACCACGAATGAGTCCAGGAGTCGCGCAACTGGACTCGATTTTATGTTCAACCTCACACCCAATTATACCTTGTCTCCCCATTTTTCCTGGGATGAGACCCGCTATCTCGATCTGGGTTACACCGATAAGGCGCTGCTATGGGGTGTCAGCCTGGATGCGCGCTTTATCCCTGATCGCCTTACCGGCCGTTTTGACTACAGCATGAACCGTTCCTGGGTTACCAACGACACATCAGATAACACTACCGATCAGTTCTCGGCCAATCTGACCTGGATTGCCGTCAGGCAAAACCCGTCTCGGCCGGGTATCTCATTCACCCTGAGCGGTGATTATAGGGACTACAACGACTCGATCGTGAGCGGGAATGATAACGAGGGCTATCAGCTGTTTCTGAGAACCCTGATCGGTTGGTCGGGATCTTATTGATGGAGTCAGGTATGCGATCCACTCTACAACACACATACGTCCAGTTGCTGCTTGGGGCAATCGTATGGCTATTCTTTACCGGTACTGCTCAGGCTGCAGCAGTCGGAGCGACAGCGACGGTTTCGCCCAGTCGGGTGACACTGGGACGAACTAGTCCGGTAGTCGTTACTTGGCGGATCGAGACCAACAGTGTCTCCGCTGGTAACAGAGTTGTCTCTCCGCAAGGTGCATTCTGGAGCAGTTTTGGCGGAGACGTTCTGCTGGGGACAGTGGCAAAAAGCCTGTCTAAGAATGTTGGAAACACCGGGTCAGGCAATAATTTTACCAATCTCACTGAAGTGGTTTCAGTGCCTGCTTCTGTTATCTACAAGGCACAAAAACTCGGCTTGAGCAGCTTTGTTTATGTGCGTGGGCACAATGATATTGAGATACCGTCAGATGTTGAGGATACCTTTATTACCTTGACCATCACGGGTGGCGGGGCCGCTGGTTTTGCTGTGAACCGACAGGAGACGGAGTTTGATGACGGCTCTGCTGTCAGGCGGCTATTGAGAAATGAACCGATGTATGCTGTTACGCGGCTCAATTACAGTGGCTCAGGCATGCTCAAAGGCGTTTGGGAGCTGGCAACACCCGCTACCACCTATGGTGAGCTGGTTTATCGCAGGCTGAGTAATGTCCGGCAATTTTTCGGCGCCAGTGGTCAGGCATCACTCCAAAGTCCGCCACTGGAGACCGGGCAGCCGGGACGCTATATGGTTCGCTTTCGGATCGAGGAGCCAGTCACCGGATTCAGTGATTACGCTATCGAATATTATGTGGCCCAGGAGGCTGCAGCGATTGAGCCGCTACCACCCATCACGCTGGTACTGACGATGCCGCTGCATGGTGCCTACCTGCATGCTGACACGCGTTTCTCCTGGCAGCCTGTGGCCGATGCCCAGGCCTATCAGTTTGAGATATACAGTCAACCAGCAACGGATAGTTTCCCCGAAGGCGTTGCAAAAGCAGGTGAATTTGAATCAGATAGACACCCCAATACCTTGACGGGCGGGCCGGTTTCCGGGGCCTTGGTGCCCGCTTCTCAGACCCAGCTGGCGTTATCTGCAATCAGTCAGGAGCACTTGATTTCAGCGCAAAACTATTGGTGGCGTGTGTTGGCGATAGGTCGTGATGGCAGGGTCGTTTCCCAGAGCCCCGTGCGAGAAATTCGCTTGCCATGATGGGTCTTTTATCGCAATACCTCCTTTTCTGATGTCATGAGACAACACCCTTGCTGACAGAGGATCATGACCTGCTGAAGAGGGTGTCGGATGGCGATGAGCAGGCCATGCATAGCCTCTATCAGCGCTATGAGCCCTCTGTATATCGGTTTGCCATGAAGCGACTTGGCAATAGTTTTGATGCGGCAGATATACTGAATGACGTCATGTTGCAGGTGTGGCGTTCTGCCAACACATTCCAGGGTCGCTCAAAAATTTCAACCTGGATACTAGGTATCGCCCATCACAAAGTGATTGATCGTCTACGCCAGCGTGGAAAGGTCGAAGTTCAGGAGCTTGATCCGCAAATGGCTGATAAGAATGACGTCGGTGTGGTTCGGGCGTTATCTGCGGCACAGGAGTTGGAACAGCTGGCATTTTGTATGGAGCGTCTGAAGGATGGGCATCGTCAGGTGATTCATCTCGCCTTCTTTGAATCACTCTCGTATCCTGATATCGCACAGATACTCGATTGTCCCGAGGGTACGGTAAAGACCCGTATGTTCCATGCACGTAAACAGATCCAGTCTTGTCTTAGAAAACATTTTTTGCTAGACCCCGGTTAATATTTTTTAAACCTTCATGTGAAAGTGTTCGACTCATACAGAAAACAGTCGAACTTTAACTACAGGTTGAATCAATGCCCAACACGGCTGACAAGCAAAACCCCGCTGAGCTAATCCCTTGGTACCTGAATGGTACCTTGTCGCCGGAAGAGCGTGTGCGAGTGGAACACTATTTGGCACAAGGGGGGGAAGCCGCAAAGGCTGAATTGGAACTGCAGCGCCTGATACAAAGTCAGGCATCTGAGCAGGATGGTAGTTTAACGCCGGGAGAGTTTGGCTGGAAACGGTTACAGCGGGATTTGCACCGAGATGCAGAAAAGAAAAAAGTCCTAATGTGCCGATCCGACTGGTTACGACCGGCCATGGCAGCGGCTATAGCGGTGATCGTGATTCAGGCTGTGTTGCTGAATTCACACTGGTCACCATCTCAGATGGAAAGCCTGCAGCCACTGTCGGGGACGGTTGCTGCAAGAGGTTTCATGCAGATAAGGTTTCAGCCTGACACAACCGCGCTACAGATCAGCAAACTGCTACAGGAGATAGATGCCGTGGTTGTGAATGGTCCTAGTGCGGCCGGACTTTATCGAATAGGTTTGCTGGATGATTCAATCGCCAATAGAAAACGCGTCATGCAAAAACTGCAATTTGCCAAAGGTATCATTGAGCATGTGGCAGAAGAGCAATAATCACAACTCTCCGTTCATTTTGCTTGCACTGCTGTGGGGGTATCAGACTGGCTACGCGGCAGAGATTGGGTCTGTAGTAAGTAGTACACTCCAAAACCAATCATCGGCTCAGTTACAGCCACAGTATCAAGTTCAGCCGCAAGTGATGGAGATTGCTGTCCCGGTTATAACCGGTGCGATACCTTCGGGCTGTGTTAATCCTGGTGATCCAGTGCAGATTATGGGGCGTAATTTTCCTCCCCAAGGTAGCGCCGGTTTGGCGCTTGGTGGCAATGGTCAGCACTTGGATGCGACTATAAAAAGCTGGAGTACGACGCGGATAGAGATTGTCTTGCCACTGTCAGGACTGCAATCCGGCAAGACCTATTATTTTGGCGTGGAGAGGCCGGATCATAGTCGCTGGCTCAGCAATATCAGTCAGTCACTGATAATGTGTAAACTGCCTATACCAACCCACTCAAGCAGTTCCACTGCTCTCTCCAGACAGCCAATGCAGAGTAGTGGTAGCCGCTCTGGATTCGCCGCTACATCACAAGGCAATGACATCCCTCCTGCAGCATCCGATGATGTGGTGCCGCCGACAGTTTTACCCTCCCCAGGTAGTGCGCAGCGTTTCACGTCATCCGGTGGATCACTTATGAGTGGCGGTTTACCGCCGCCCCCTGAAGCACCAGAGTTGGTTGCGGAGATTGAGGAGAGCGGCGTCGAGCCGGGAGAAATTCTGATGCTTAGCGCGAATATGGATGAAGCGCGAATACTTGCCCAACAGGTGGCAAATTACGGGATACGCCCGATACGCCGGCAGCAATTGGCAGGAGTGGGTTTGGTGATCAGCACCTTTCGGCTATCGCGTGACGATCGTATAAGCAGGCGATTACAGCAGATACGGGAGGCACTCCCCGATATCTGGAGTGAGGCGAATCATCGTTATGAACTCATGGCAGATCGGGGAACGACTAATCTGGCAGCACAGCAGCAGATTGCTTGGCGTGCGGCGTCAGGTTGTGGCAAAGGTATTCGCATTGGGATGATCGATGCTGCAGTCGAACCAAACCATGATGCTTTGCAAGGACAATCAATTATCAAGCGCAGTTTTATTACGTCGGGTATCCTCAGTGCTTCCGCAGAGCATGGAACGTCCATCGCCATACAGCTTACGGGTGCACCAGGTAGTCATTTCCCCGGATTGTTACCCGAGGCGACCCTTTATGTGGCGGAGGTATTTCGACAAGAGGGAGACGGTCGTATCCAGACCACTACCGAGTGGGTCATTCGGGCCTTGGACTGGTTGGTTCAGCAGCAGGTCAATGTAATCAATATGAGCCTAGGCGGACCACGCAATTTGCTGCTGGAAAAGGTGTTAGAGCGGGTGATGTCGACAGGGATATCCGTGGTTGCAGCGGCGGGTAATCGGGGGGCTTCTGCGCCTCCTGTATACCCTGCTGCGCAGCAGGGTGTCATTGCCGTCACGGCGATCGATCAGGCGCGACGCATTTATTCGCAGGCCAATCAGGGGGACTATATTGATTATTCTGCGCCGGGGGTGGATGTGCGCCTCGCTCGCCTGGATGGTAGCGTTGTTTACCGGTCCGGTACCTCTTTTGCGACCCCCTTTGTTACCGCGTTGATTGCAAATACTCAACAAACTTCAAAAGAGCCTGATCACGGATTGGCTTATCTGACACAACAGGTGATTGATCTTGGTGTGGCCGGTAAAGATTCCGTGTTTGGCTGGGGCTTGGTTCAGGCGTCCAGTGCGTGTCCTTCTCAATAGAGTTGATTTAGCGGATCTATAGTGCACTCTTTAGTGTTTTTGGATCGAAAGAGGCGATTATATTTCAGGAATTCTGTCCATTTGCTGCCTCTGCAGCAAAATGTTGGTTCAGGAGGTGGTAAAAATTCCGCGAATCTCCTATTCTTCAGGACCCTTTTTGTACCATTAGAGCCACATAATGTTCCAAGACAGCCTGACAAATACCAATCTTGCCGCAGAGCGGGTACTGATATCTCCCGTTGATCTAAAGCGTCATTTACCCCTCTCTCCGGAAGGCGAGCGGCATGTGATCGAGGCAAGACAGACCATCAAACGGATATTTAACCGGGAAGATCATCGTCTGCTGGTCGTTACCGGCCCCTGTTCCATTCATGATGTTGAGGCCGCCAAAGATTATGCCCACCGTCTGAAGAAACTCCATGACGAGCTGGGCGACACCCTCTATATCGTCATGCGGATCTATTTTGAGAAACCCAGAACCACCGTAGGGTGGAAGGGTTTGATCAATGATCCACGCATGGATGACAGTTTCCATATTGAAGAGGGCCTGCATAAGGCACGTGAACTGCTGGTCTGGCTGGCAGAGCTCGGTTTGCCTGTAGCAACGGAGGCGCTTGATCCGGTCAGCCCTCAGTATCTGGGTGACCTGTTTGCCTGGGCGGCCATTGGTGCGCGGACTACTGAATCTCAGACCCATCGTGAAATGGCCTCGGGCCTTTCCATGCCTGTTGGCTTCAAAAACGGTACGGATGGCGGACTGGCTGTGGCGATCAACGCCCTAGAGTCAGTAGCCAATCCACACAGCTTTTTGGGTATCAACCAGAAAGGCCAAGTAACGGTGATTCAGACTAAAGGCAATGTCTGCGGTCATGTCATCCTACGCGGTGGTAATGGTGGTCCGAATTATGATTCGGTGAATGTGGCGCTCTGCGAAGAGGCGTTACGCAAGGCCAAGCTGCCAGAAAATATCATGATTGACTGCAGTCACGGCAACTCCAGCAAGAAGCCCGAGTTGCAACCGCTGGTGGCTGAGAACGTGATTAATCAAGTGTTGGAAGGGAATAAATCAATCACGGGTCTGATGTTGGAGAGCAATATTGAGTTTGGTAATCAATCTATCCCGGAAGATCTCAGTCAGTTGAAATACGGTGTGTCAGTCACGGATGCCTGTATCGATTGGGAGGCCACGGAGAAGTTGCTGTTGAGTATGACGGCGAAACTCAAAGAAGCACTGCCTGCGCGTATTCAGAAATAGTCCGTGTTTCTGTGTGCAGGTGTCGGAGTCGCCAGCGGGCGACTCCGACACCTGCAAGACGCGTAGGGTGGGCACGTCTTTTGTGCCCACGCTGTCCCTCCGCGTGGGCACAAAAAGTGTACCCACCCTACCAGGCTTTTAAGATGTCGGAGTCACCACCAGTGGACTCCGAAACCTATTGTGCCGAGATATTCGAAAGACCACTCGGCACAATCTGAAAAAATACCGGGCGAAAAAAAAGGCCGCAAGGAGGTTGCGGCCATAATCCAAAAGGAGGAGTTGGTCAGTGGTGGATGGCGCTACTTCGATACTGCATTTGGTCACCACCCCCGACCATGGGATGCATTAAACCACTGCTCTGAGTCATTACGCATTGCGAATTCGCAACCCCAAAAAAACTTTTTCAGTCCAGGACGCTCGTAATACTATTTGCCCATCTTCTGGGTGATCGCCAGGGCCATCTCCAGTGCCTGCTCATAGTTCAGGCGCGGATCGACCTGAGTCTTGTAGGCGCGTTTCAGACCCTCTTCATCCAGTCCGCGGGCACCACCGATACACTCCGTCACGTCGTCGCCGGTCAGCTCAAAGTGGACGCCGCCCAGAATACTGCCTTCACTCTGGTGGATTTCTATCGATTGCTCCAGTTCCGAGAGGATATTGTCAAAGCGCCGAGTTTTGTAGCCACTGCTAGTAGATTCGGTATTGCCATGCATGGGATCACTCACCCAGCAGACGTTGCCGCCCGTGCGTTTAACCGCCTGAATCAGACCGGGCAACTCCTTGGCGATCTTGCCTGCACCAAAGCGATGTATGAAGAGTAGTTTTCCGGCTTGATTCTCTGGGTTCAGTCGCTCAACCAACTCCTGAATCCACTGTTCCGACATACCGGGGCCTACCTTTACACCAACCGGGTTCTGGATGCCGCTGAAGTACTCGATGTGGGCGTCGGTGGTTGCCGCAGTCCGGAAACCAATCCAGGGTAGATGGGTGGTCAGGTTGTAATAGCCTGATCGATTGGGGACCTGGCGGGTGAGCGATTGTTCATAATGAAGGTGCAACCCCTCATGGCTGGTGAAAAACTGCACTCGGCTCAAGTCATTATTTTTCGCGCTACCCAGGGTTTCCATGAATTTTAGGGAGTTCGAGAGATCATTCACCACCCGATGATAGAGATCGGCCAGGGGTGAGTGACTGACGAAATCAAGATCCCAGTTTTCCGGGTGGTGTAGATCGGCAAAGCCACAATCAGAGAGGGCACGAATAAAATTGAGCGTCATGGCTGCCCGGCCATAGCCGCGCAGAAGACGCACAGGGTCGGGCACCCGTGCCTCCTCGGTAAACTCAGGACCATTGATCAGATCACCCCGATAGCTGGGTAGAGTGACCCCATCCACGGTCTCCATATCAGCCGAGCGCGGTTTGGCATACTGCCCCGCAATTCGCCCGACCCGGATCACCGGTTTGTTCAGGCCGTGAATCAGCAACAGGCTCATCTGCAGCAGGATTTTCAGTTTATTGGTAACAATCTGCGCATTACAGTCACTGAAGTTTTCCGCACAATCTCCGCCTTGCAGCAAAAAGGCTTCACCTCTGGAGGCGGCGGCGAGTTGGCTTTTCAGTGACTCAATCTCCCATGAGGTGACCAGCGGGGGCAGCAGTGAGAGTTGTTCCAGGGTGGCGTCGAGAGCGGCCTGTGAAGGGTAGTTTGCCTGTTGAAGTGCAGGCTTTTGCTGCCAGGATTTGGGGTGCCATGGGTTCATGAAGTGACTCGGTATTCAGGTAAATAGGGTTGAGGTTTGTAGGTATATTCCTTAGATAGAGGCATCAGGATAACGGATATGTTGGCTCTTGGGGAGGTCGAGGAGCCGTCCGGCATGGGTATACCCGCCGGACGGTTATACAATTAATCCATTAGCTGAGTAATTAATGCTCGGCAGATGCCTTGCGCCCTAACTCAAACGCCTTGTCGTTGATCTCTACAAGTTCGGGTTTGCGTCCCCGAAAACGATCCAGTATCTCGTTTTTCAACACTTCAGCCGGAAAGGGCAACAACTCGGAAATGGCCCCCAACATGACGGTATTAACCAGTTTGAAGTTACCCAGCTCGCGGGCTATAGCGCCGGCATCGAAGGCATGATACTCAATTCCGGTCGCGGCAATTTCGCCGATCGGGTCTTCGGGGTAATCATAGAGCCCGAGGCTGACCACGGGTGGCTCCTGGCGGGTGGTGTTGATCATAGCTACACCCGTTGGTCTCAGGTGACTGATCCAGCGAAGGGCCTCTGCAGGTTCGAAACCCACCAGTATGTCGGCCTCACCCGGGGGGATGGCAGGAGACAGCACTTGGGCGCCAAAGCGGACATGGGAGGTGACGACGCCACCGCGTTGCGCCATACCGGCTACCTCGGTCTTTTTTACATCGAAACCCTGGGAGAGTGCGGTCTGTGAAAGGACCTCCGCAGCGGTCATGACGCCTTGGCCACCGATACCGGCGACCAGGATGTTGGTAATCTTATTTTCGTTCACAATAAGTTCTCAGCTATGGATCGTTGGGTTCAGTTAAACCTGATTTACTGCCGTATGTAATCGGCCAGGGGCAGGATGGCGTCTGGCCCGCAGGTCTTGGGACATAGATCGCAGCCGGTACAGGCGCCGCTCTCGATCTTGACGAAGGCCAGCTCTTTTTCTGAGCCATTGGGTTTAATGACCGTCTCTCTGCGTGTGACAAGGATGGCCGGGCAGCCAATGTCCAGACAGTTTCCACAGCCGGTACACTTATCATCATCCACGGTAAAGGCCGGTTGCGCCCCATAGAAATCAATCAATACACAGGGTTGATTAGTGATGATCACAGAGGGTTCGGGAATTTTCACCTCGTCCCGCAATGCAGTGAACAGAGAGGGTAGTTCATAAGGATTGACCTCATGAATACGCTCCGGTTTAACACCCAGCGCTTCACACAGTTTGCGGAAGTCGATTTTCATTGCATCCTGGCCATGAATATCGCGACCACTGGCAGGATTGTCCTGGCCTCCCGTCATACCCACGGCGCGGTTGTCCAGCAGGAGGATCGTGACATTGCCCTTGTTGTAAGTAATGTCGAGCAGTCCCTGCATGCCCATATGCATGAAGGTCGAGTCGCCGATCACGGCGATGATCTTCTTGTCCTTGTCTGCTTCAACGCGTCCTTTATCCAACCCGTGGGCGATGCCCATGGAGGCACCCATGCAGATGGTGGTGTCCAGGGCATTCCAGGGGTGACCGGCTCCTAGGGTGTAGCAGCCGATATCACCAGAGATGGTGGTGTTACGGATCTTCGACAGACAGTAGTAGATACCCAGATGGGGACAGGCAACACACATGGTGGGGGGCCTGGGGAAAACGTCAATACCCGTAGCCGGATCGATGCGCGCTACAGGTGGTTTGATTTCGATAGGTGTCTTGGTCGGGGCCACCTCAGGCGCTTCTTCACCGAGGAGCTTACTGATGGCAGGCCGCAGCACGTTGGGCGAGAGCTCGCCAATACGGGGTAGTATCTCTTTACCCAAAAGCTCAATTCCAGCTGCCTTGAGTTCGGTCTCCAGGATGGGCTCAACCTCTTCCGCGATTACCAATTGATCGACCTGTGTCGCCAGTTCACGAATCTTGGCAAAGGGTACTGGGTAGCTCAAACCAAGCTTGATAACAGCGGCGTTTGGATAGGCCTCTTTTACATGCATGTAGGTTGGACCAGAGGTGATAAAGCCGATGCGGCTGTCACTGCCCTCCTCGATCACATTCAGGTCGCACACCTCACTATAACGCTGCATTTCGGCTTCACGTTCAAACATCATTGGCAGACGTTTCTTGGCAATGCCGGGTGTCATAATGTAGCGGCCGGGATCCTTTACAAAACCCTCTGCTTTGGAAAAGGACGTGCGGTTACCAAAGGTTACGACGCCCTTTACATGGCAGATCCGGGTAGTAAGGCGCAGTATGACCGGCGTGTTGAACTGCTCTGAGATTTCAAAGGCCCGTTTGGTGTAGTCAAAGGCCTCTTGGGCATCTGCCGGTTCAAGTACGGGTACATGGGCAAAGCGGCCCCAGAAGCGTGAGTCTTGCTCATTCTGTGAAGATGAAAGGCCCACGTCATCGGCAACGGCAATCACCAGGCCGGCCCCAACGCCTGCCAGGGTCTGACTCATCAGGGCGTCTGAGGCGACATTCAAGCCCACGTGTTTCATGGCGCAAAGCGACCGACTGCCGGCCAGTGAGGCGCCAATCGCTACTTCCAGCGAGACCTTCTCGTTGATGGACCACTCGGAGTACATGTCTGGGAGCTGTGAGGCGTACTCCAGAATTTCAGTGGATGGGGTACCCGGATAGGCGGCAGCTACATTACAGCCGGCCTCCCAGGCGCCACGGGCTACCGCTTCATTACCCGACATAAAACGCCGATGGTTTTCGGCCAAGGGGGGGACTGCACTCACAATGATCACCTCTGATTACTTGAAACAACAGGGGCTGTCACCAGCCCCTGGAAATATAACTACCCTATATAAATCAAAAAACTCTCTAAGGGGTCAGAGTCAATTCATCAACGAAAAGCCATGGTTGCTAATGAACTCATGCGGATTGACTCCGACCCCTTTCGGTTATTTCTTGCGGTGGTCGATAACCCGCACCGCCTTGCCCTCTGAGCGTGGGACTTCGCCTACATCTTTAATGACCACCTTACAGGAGACCCCGATAAAGTCCTTGATGTCACGCACCACCTTGGCCGCTGTACGATCCCTGGCCTCCTGTGGCTGTTCCATCAGGGGAGGGCTGCCCTCTACATTGACTACCATGGTGTCCATGCTGCCTTCACGGAACAGTTCGATCTGATAGAAGGGCGAAAGGGTTTCGCTCTGCATCAGAACGGCTTCGACCTGGGTTGGGTAGACGTTGACACCGCGAATAATCAACATGTCATCACTGCGGCCGGTTATTCTCTGCATGCGCACATGGGTGCGGCCGCATTTGCAGGGCGCTTTATCCAGTACCGAGATATCACGCGTGCGGTAGCGGATGATGGGGAAGGCCTCTTTAGTCAGGGAGGTGAATACTATCTCTCCCTCTTCTCCGTAGGGCACCGGTTTGCCTGTATTGGTGTCGACACACTCTACCAAGAAATGATCTTCCCAGATGTGCAGGCCGTTTTTCGCCTCGATACATTCATTGCCAACACCGGGCCCCATTACCTCCGAAAGACCATAGATATCGACACAATCGATTCCCAGACGGGACTCCAACTCATAGCGCATCTCTTCGGTCCAGGGTTCCGCGCCATGGATGCCGACCTTGAGGGAAAGCTTTCGAATATTGATACCCATCTCATCGGCCGCTTCGGCCAAATTCAATGCGTAGGAGGGTGTGCAGCTTATGGCGGTAGGGGCAAAGTCTTTTAACAGCATGAGCTGCTTCTGAGTCTGTCCGCCAGACATCGGTGTGACCATCACGCCGAGTTCTTCACCACCGTAGTGCAGCCCCAGACCGCCGGTAAACAGGCCATAGCCATAGGCGTTGTGTAGTCGATCACCGGGATGCAGGCCAGAGGCAGCAAGACAACGGGCAACCAATTGGGCCCAAGTACGAATATCTCGCTTGGTATAACCGACCACAGTGGGCTTTCCTGTTGTGCCAGAGGAGGCGTGCACCCGTACCACCTGCTCGGTAGGGACCGCGAACAGGCCAAAGGGATAGTTTTCCCGCAGGTGCTCTTTTTTGGTATAGGGGAGATGGCGGACGTCACTGAGTTGCTGGATGTGTTCGGGTTTGACCCCCAGTTCATCCATGGCATTCCGATAGAATTTAACCGTGTGGTAACAGCGCTCCACCGTGGTTTTCAGGCGTTTGAGCTGGAGTGCCTCCAGCTCTTCTCTGGGCATGGTCTCAAAATCGGAATGTAGGATCATCACTTAACTCCCGGGATCAGCTTTGTTTTTCATCCACTCCGTCACCTTGTCTGAGCGACGGAAAACGGTGCCGGTAAACAGACCCACAAGACGCCCTTCGCTTGTTTTGACCTCTATAGTATAGAGGCCGGTGCGTCTTGTTGAGTTTTCTTCTCGGGCTTCCGCAATGAGCTGGTCCCCTTCACGGCTTGAGCCCGGGAAGCTGAGTGTTGTTGACAGGGCCAGAGAGGTGGTGCCATGAGAGTTGGATGCAGCGGCAAAGGCAAAATCAGCCAGGGTAAAGGTGACACCGCCCTGGGTAACCTTCACGGCATTCAACATGTCTGGACGAACGATCAGCGATGCACGAGCGTAGCCCGGTTTGATCGATTCCAGTTTGATGTCCAGCAGGCGAGCAAATTTGTCCTCTTGCTCCATCCAGCGGCCAATCGCTTCGGCTTGTAGTTCTGTTTCTGTCGTCATAAAAACCCTATTCTAAACGCGGGACCAGGGATGACCAAGTCCTTTCTGTTGCATGGGATACAGTTTCCAGAGAAACCGTATGTGTGGGTACATTATTGTTCTGCCAGTCGTTCCGACAGTAGCTGGTAACCGTCCTGACGCAACTGCTCATCTACAGCCACGGGGTTATCCGCGGTATAGCGCACAATGGCAACGCGTTGTGGGCTATCCATATGGGAGACGGGAGAGACGACGGTGGCGATATAGCCGCCGGCATCGTTGATCTTGTGCAGCAAGCCGGCGAGGGCGCGGGCCTTGTTGGGCAGGCTGACCGCGATGCGGGTGGTCTTCTCCAACCCACAGCCCATGATATCGAGGAAGAAGTCGAGGATGTCGGTCTCACTGACCACGCCGACCAG